>CALRPN020000069.1:0-48779 GCA_943370055.1 Archangium gephyra | reverse complement strand
CGCGCTTCTCACCCTTGTTGAGGCGCTCGGGGTTCTCGATGGCGATCTCGATGACGTCTTCGCCGAGGTAGCGGCTGAACGTCGACTTCATCTTGAGCTTCTCTCGATCGACCGAGAGGTAGCCGAGGAAGACGACTCCGAACGAGGTGACGAGCAGTCCCATGACCGGCGCAGCGACCGCGACCTGCACCCCTCTGAGGAAGGCCAGATACGAAACGCCAACCCACGCGATCGTCACGCCGGCGATGATCACGCCCTTGAGCGCGAACCGAACGCGGGGAATCGCGAGGCCGAGCAGCAACGAGAGCAACAGCACCAGCACCATCTCGAGCAACACGACGTCATACGGACGCACGAGGAACCGATCGGCCAGCACGTTCGAGACGAGCGACGCGTGGGTGAAGACACCGGGCTCGAGCTCTTTGTACGGCGTGACGCGCTGATCGCCCGAGCTGCCGACGACGGTGACGCCGATGAGCACCGCCTTGCCTTCGAGCTCGCGCTTCCCCACCCTGCCCTCGACGACATCGGCGATCGAGTACGTGGGGAACGCGCTGCCCGGTCCCGCGTAGTCGATGAGGGTGAAGGGAGCGAGCTCCTCCATGGGCACGGTTCGCGGGCTGGGTCCGAGGATCTCGGCGCCAACGACCTGCCCGTCGACGAGCTGAGGCCTCAACGTTCCTCCCAGCGCGACCGCAGCCGTCTGGAGCGCCATCGAGGGCACGAGCCCCTGCGGCCCACGCAGCTTTCCCCAGATCGCCATGCGCCGAATGGTGCCGTCGAGGTCGGGCACCATCGCGAAGTGACCGTACGAGGTGCCCGTCGTCATGAAGCGGCCAAGCGGCATCTGGCCCGTCTCGGCCGTCCACAAGGTGAGCTTCTCGATGGGCAACTGCACCTCGACGCCCTGCCCTTTCTTCACTCCGCGCGTCACCACCGAATCGATCTGCCGGTTGAAGCCCGCGAGCTGTTCGGGCGTGAAGTCCGAGCTCGTCGAGTCTTCGATGGGAATGAAGCCCTGCACCATCTTCGGCCCGAGCCGCCTCAGCCCGTCCTCGAGCGCGCCATCGGACGTGTGCTGGAGGGAGGTCTCGAGCTGCTGCTTCCAGGACTCCAGCTCGGGCGTGAGTGACGGAGCCGCCGCCAGCTTCGCGAGTGAGTCTCTGGCCGAGGCTTCGCCCTCGTCACGAGCGTCGATGAAGGTGACGTCCATGCCGACAGCCTTCACGTTCGCGTCGGCCAGCTTCTCGAAGGCGGTGGCCATGTGACGACGCGACCACGGCCACAGCCCCCAGGCCTGCGAGCTCTTCTCGTCGATCGCGACCACGACCACATCGGGGTGCGGCGTGACAGGCCCGCGAAACCGGAACTTGAGATCGCTGATGCGCCCCTCGGCCAGCTGCACCGCGCGCTCGAGGAAGCCGACCTCGATGCTGGCGAGGCCGACCTTCGGCACGGCGGTCATGCGATGCACCGTCGCGGCCAGCAACCCCACGACCAGCGCGAGCACTTCGTACCGTCGCCGACCGAGCCAGGACATGGCGTGACGATAGCCGACGTCTTGCTGTTTCCCCCGGGCAGAAATGGATAGAAGCCGCGCGTGGGCACCTCGTACAAAGACGCCGGAGTCGACATCGTCGCAGGCGATGCGCTGGTCGAACGCATCAAGCCACTCGCCGCACGAACGAGGCGGCCCGAGCTGCTTTCAGGCGTGGGCGGGTTCGGAGGGCTCTTCGCGATTCCTCCCGGCAAGTACAAAGAGCCCGTGCTCGTCAGCGGCACCGACGGCGTGGGCACCAAGCTGAAGCTCGCCTTCGCGCTCGGCAAACACGACACGGTCGGAATCGACCTCGTCGCGATGAGCGTGAACGACGTGCTCACGTGCGGCGCCGAGCCGCTCTTCTTCCTCGACTACTTCGCGACCTCGCGCCTCGACGTGAACCAGGCCGAGAAGGTGATCGCCGGGATCGTCACGGGGTGTGAGCAGACGGGGTGTTCGCTGCTTGGTGGAGAGACGGCGGAGTTGCCGGGTTTCTACACGCCGGGCGAGTACGAGCTGGCCGGCTTCTGCGTCGGCATCGTCGAGCGTTCGCAGATCATCGATGGCTCGAAGATCGTGCCCGGCGATCGCGTGATCGGAATTGCATCGAGCGGCCTGCACTCGAACGGCTACTCGCTGGCGAGGAAGATCCTCACCGACAACAAGCTCGCGCTCACCGACTCGGTCGACGGCCTGCACCTGGGCGATGCGCTCATCACGCCGACGAAGATCTACGTGAAGGACATGCTGGCCCTCATCCAGTCAGTGACCGTCAAGGGAATGGCGCACATCACAGGCAGCGGCATTCCCGGCAATCTGCCGCGGTGCCTGCCTGATGGAACACGCGCCGTGCTCGACGGAAATGCGTGGAAGAAGCCCGCCATCTTCGACGTGCTGCAGAAGCTCGGCAGCGTCGACCGCGACGAGATGTTCAGCACCTTCAACATGGGCCTGGGCATGACGGCAGTGGTGGCCGCGGCCGACGTCGCGAAGGCGCTCGCCCTGCTGAAGGCGCGCGGGCTCGAGGCGTGGGACGTGGGCGTGATCGAAGCCGGCACGGCAGGACAGGAAGCCGAGGCGATCGTCCGGTGATGAAGGTTGGCGTGCTGGCGTCGGGCTCGGGCTCGAACTTTCAGGCTCTCGTGGATTCGCTCCACGTCGAGCGCTCGCCGGCGCGCGTGTGCTGTCTCGTCTGCAACGTGCCCGGAGCGAAGGTGATCGAGCGGGCCGCGAAGGCCGGCGTCGAGAGCGTCGTCGTCGATCACAAGACGTTCGCGAAGCGTGAGGCGTACGACACGCGCATCGCCGAAGAGCTGAGCAGCCGCGGCGTCGAGCTCGTCTGCCTCGCTGGGTACATGCGCATCGTGACGCCTGCCTTCCTCTCGAAGTTCACGGGGCGAGTGATCAACGTGCACCCTGCCCTGCTGCCCTCGTTTCCAGGGCTGCATGCGCCGAAGCAGGCGATGGAGCACGGCGCCGTCATCGCCGGCTGCACCGTTCACTTCGTCGACGAAGGCACCGACACCGGGCCGATCATCGCGCAGGCAGCCGTGCCCATTCTTCCGGCTGACGACGAAGCAACGCTCACCGCGCGTATTCAGAAAGAGGAGCACCGGCTGTTTCCTGCCGTCGTCCGCGCGATCGCATCGGGGGCCGTCACCCTCGAAGGCCGTCGCGTGAAACGCTCCCAGGTGATCGCATGAGCGCGCCTTCGGCTCTCGCCAAACGCCCCTCGACGCCGGGCCGCCACGTCTACGACGCCATCATCTTCGGCAGTCAGCTCTCGGGAGCGCTCGCGGCGGTGGTGCTCGCGAAGCGCGGTCTCCAGGTGCTGCTCATCGAGCACGACGGGTTGGGCACTCCGTACGTGCAGAACGAGTACGCGTTCACGCACGCGCCTTTCCTCACCGGATCGTTCGAGAAGATCGCGGCGCTCGAGGCGATGCTGGCCGAGGTTGGGGTCTCGACCCAGGTGAAGCGCCTGTCGCACGCCTCCGGTCTTCAGCTCTTGCGGCCGCGCCAGTGGTTCGAGCTGCACGCCGAGCTCGGCGCACGATCGAAAGAAGTCTCGCGCGCGATGGGCGACGAGGCGGGCGAGGCGTTTCTCGAAGCGCTCGATGCCGCTCACAAGACCTCGAGCGCGACCGACGCGTTCTTCCAGTCACACCCTGATCTGCCGGCCGACGGCTGGTTCGCGCGCTGGAAACTGCGTCGGCACCTCGCGCGCTTTCAGGGGCTCGACACCGACACCTCGCTCGACCCGAAGTCGCCACACGCCGCGTTGCTCCGATCGCTCGAGCGCTTCACGACGACCGCTGACGGAGCGCTCTCCCGCTCGCGCGCCTTGTCCCGCCTCTTCCCGACGCCGCACACGTTCCCCGGTGGCTTCGAAGGCCTGCGGGCGACGTTGACGGATCGCGCCAGGGAGCTGGGCGTCGACGTCATCGACTCGGAGCAGCAGGTCGAGATGCTGGTGCTCGATGGGCGGACCGCGGTCGGTTTGCGTTTGCGCCGCAGTGACACGGTCTACCGGGGTGGCGCGCTCATCGCGGCGTGCGATCTGATGACGTGGAGTCCGCTCGTGCCCGAGGCGCGTCGCGCGGCCGTGCAGAAGTTGGCTCCGCTCGTGTCTTCGAAGCAGGCGCTCTTCACGACCCACGCGGTCCTGCCGGAGCGTGCCCTTCCCCGCGGGCTCGGAGCGTTGGCCCTGATCGAGACGACCGACGCCGAGCTGGGCGCCGTGCTGGTTCAAGTGACGACCGCGAAGAAGAGCGGCCAGGAGACTGCCGAGCGCGTGCTCTCGATGTCGGTTCGGGTTCCGACCGCGCTTCGACAGGCGGGTGAACCGGCTGTGCACGCGTTGACGGCGCGCGTGTGGGAAGCAGTGAAAGACGTGCTCCCGTTCACGAAGCAGCATGTGACGCTGACGTCGTCACCGTGGACGGATGCACCACGCGTCGTCGCGCAGGTCGCTGAGCCGTGGCCGACCTTCGAGCTGACGGAGCAGTCGGTGATCGGGATCTCCGGGCTCACCACGAAGACGCCGCTCCCACGCCTCTTCAACGCGAGCCGGCAGGTGTTGCCCGGCCTGGGGCTCGAAGGTGAAGCGCTGGCCGCGCAACGTGCGGTCGCCGCCGTCGAGAAGCTGCTCAAGAAGAAGGACCCGCTCAAAGCCGGGAGGCCCTCGTGAGTACGGTCAACGTGATGGCCCGCGAGGTCGCGGCCAAGGTCGTCTTCTACGGCCCGGGCCTCTCGGGAAAGACGACGTCGCTCAAGCGCATCTACGAGTCGATCAAGCCGTCGCTCCGTGGCGAGCTGATGTCGCTGCCGACCGAGGCGGATCGAACGTTGTTCTTCGACTTCCTTCCCGTGCGTGTGGAGAAGGTCGGCGACTACGCGCTGCGGCTCGCGCTGTACACGGTGCCTGGCCAGGTCTTCTACAACGCGACCCGCAAGCTCGTGCTCCAGGGCGCTGACGGCGTGATCTTCGTCGCCGACTCGAACCCGGGCGCCGACGACTCGAACCGGGAGTCGATGGCGAACCTCGAAGAGAACCTCGCGGAGCAGGGCATTCGGCTCGACGGGTTTCCGCTCGTCGTTCAGTACAACAAGCGCGACCTGCCGAACGCGATGACGCTCGAGCAGATGCGATCGTCGGTGAACAGCCGCGGCGTGCCCGACTTCGAGACCTGCGCGACGAATGGCGAAGGCGTGCTCGACACCATGAAGGAGCTGGTGCGGCTCGTGATCAAGGATCTGCGGGCTCGCAAGGTGGTGCCGTCACCGCGGCCGAAGCGCGAGCTGCCGAAGCTCGACACGCCGGAAGGGCCGGGCCTCGAGGCGAAGATTCGTGAGCAGCTGAACGAGAAGCCGGTGCCGCCGCCGACGAAGGCGGTGCTGCCTCCGATGGGAGCGGTCGCGACGCTCGCGCCTGCGGTGTTGATCGACCCCGCGCGCGCCGCCGAGGTGTGCTTCTCGAAGGGCGACTACGACGGATGTGTTCGTGCGTGCTCCGAGGCGGTGTCTCGAGGGCTGTCATTCGCGGGCGGTTCGGAGCGCGGCGCACAGGCCTTCCTGCTCGGAATGGATGGGCGTGACGTGCTCGATCTCGAGCGGCGCGCAGCCTCGGGAGCATCGCGCGTCGATGATGCGGCGTTTGCGCTGTACGTGCTCGCACAGACCTTCGTTCGCCTCGCTGATGCCGGGCTGCCGACGCCCCAACAGTGATCCCAAGGTGGCAGCGGCTAAGACTGACCACGCTCGGTGTCGAAAAGCGTCCTCTCAAGCTTGTGTCTCGCGGTGCAAAGAGAGGGCTCCTCGGCTTCGAAGAGCGCTAGCTCGCCGTATGAGTCTGGTGCGATCCTGAAAATCGAGGCCAGCCTCTCCATCACGGGCTCAATTTCGGCGGTCCATCCGTTCAGCGAGACCACGCATCCTCCGCCCGCAGGCCATCCGACGTGCGTCGAGTGACCTGATTCCTCAGTGAGATCCTTCGCCATTTGCGTGACGACCTCACGGACATTGCCCCACTCGTCATCGGTCCAAGACGAGTCCGAAGAGAAGAGAACGAGCCACCCGTGATACTCGACCAAGCCGTCCTCCTTGCGTGAGCGGGCACGATTGTAGCGTACGTCTCGGGGACGAAGGCCTCGTCGCAGGTGCGTGTCGCGAACCCTGACGCGCGGCCTGCGAGCTCAGGAGGCGTGCCGCTGAATCAGCTCGGCCGATCGGTGACGGTCAACACGCCCTGCCGCACCAGCTTGTGCAACAGCTTGAGCGCGTCGACTTCCTTCTGCCCCGACGCGAGCACGATCGCCGACACGTCGAGCCCTGCCTTCGCCTGACTCACCAGGTGCCGCTCTTCGGGCCTCAACACCTGCATCATCGACGGCTGATCATCGACCTGCAGCCGGGCGACGGGCGGAATCTCTCGATACAGCGACGCCACGTGTTCACGCTCGACCATGCGCGCGAAGTCACGCACGCGACGATCCTGCGGATCACTCTTCAACAGCGTCATGAACACGAGCGCGGCGGCATCGAACTGGCGCTCTCGCAGCAGAATCGCGCCCTGCTCCAGCATGTCGGCGACGGGATCAGCCTGCGGCACCTGCGCGCCTTCGACCGACAGCTTCCCCGCCTTCACGAGATCGAACACCGCGCGCCCCACGAGCGTTCTCGGCAGGCCCATGGACAACCAGAGCCGGCCCAGCGGCAGCGTCTCGTCGCGCGCGACCAGCTTCGTGATCACTCGATGAAGGGCATGTGAGGGCAGAGGAGAGGGCTTGCTGCGCAAGATGCGCGTGTCGTCAGGCAACAGCCGCTCGACATCGGGAGACTCATCAAGGCGCTTGAGTGACTCGAACACCGCATGACGCAGCGGAAGCTCGAGCGACACCCACTCGTCCTCGCCACGATCGGGATCTTCGGTCCAATGAAAGCGCCCGGAGTGCGTCGCCGTGACGTCGGTGATCGCGCCGAGCAAATCCTCTTCCGCGAGCTGCCGAACCGCCGCGCTCATGGCCGCGCTCTTCGCCGTTCCTGACTTCAGCGAGCCCACGACCTCGACACCGGAGAACTCCTGGCCGACATCGAGCACGCGCGCGATGCGTTCGTAGAGCCCCTGCGCCGCCGTCGCCACGACCTGACCTGCGAGCAAGAACAACTTCCGCTCACCGGCTTCCCACGTGAGATGGAGCGCACCCGTCTTGCGCGACGCGTCGAGCCACTGCAGCAGCTCAGGCACCGGGTAGCTCGAGCAGTCTCCGTGAAAGGCCATCGGCGCGTATTGTACGGAAAGCGCGTGGCCCCGCCCTCGAAAGTCGCACTCTTGTTCATTGACGGTGTCGGCGTCGGGAATCGTGACGCGTCAGTGAACCCGCTGGTCGAGGCCGAGCTCATGGTCTCGCAGTTCGCGGACGGCACGGGCACCGCGCTCCCACGCGGCGGAAAGCGGCTCGACGTCGACACGACCTTCGGAATCCCCGGCCGGCCGCAATCAGCCTCGAACCAGACCGCGATCTTCACGGGCCTGCCCGCGCCCAGACTCATCGGGGAGCACGTGCTCGGCTACCCCACCCGCCCGCTCGCGAAGCTGCTGGCGGAGTCTTCGATCGTGAAGACGCTCCTCACGCACGAACGCACCGTCACCTTCGCGAACGCGTACCCGATCGGTTACCTCGACGCGCTGGGGCTCGAGCGACGCCCGGGCACGCTCGGAGCGTTCGAGATGCCCGACAAGTTCAAGCGGCGCCTCAAGCCCTCGGCCAGCACACTCGCCTTCTCTGCCGGAAAGGTTCCGCTCCGCACGCTCGATGACGCCGTCGCAGGCAACGGCCTCACGCACGACATCGACGGAGCCGCCGGCGTGAAGCGGAAGTTCCCCGTGCCGCAACGGACTCCCGAAGACGCCGCGGCGATCTTCTGGTCGCTCGCCCAGGACTTCACGCTCTTCGAGCACTACCTCGCCGACGAAGCCGGCCACGCGCAGGATCGCGGAGCCGCGCTCGAGGCGCTGACGACGTTCGATCGTTTCGCCCGCGAAGTCGTTCGGCTGATGCCCGATGATGCACAGGTGCTGATCTGCTCCGACCACGGCAACGTCGAGGACCTCTCGACGCGCAGCCACACGACCAATCCGGTCGCGGTGTTGTCGTTCGGTGAGCGGGAGCCGGCCCTCGAGACGGTCGCTGACGTGGGCTCGCAGGTCGTCCGCTGGCTGGGTCGCCCGTGAGAATTCTCTGGCTGCTCCTCGCGGTGCTGACTCAGGCCTGCGTCGCTCCGCTCTCGTCACTCACGCGGGTGACACCACTCTCGACGACGACGGCCCGCTTCGAGCTCAAGACCGAGCCCTCGGCCCTCGAAGACGAAGCCCGCGTTCGTGAGGCGATCTTGCGCGCGGTGCCGAAGCTGTCGCGCTGGGGAGACCTCCCCGTCCCCGTCACGGTTCGCATCGCGCCCACCCACGCCGAGCTCGAGCGCGCGGTGAATCGCAGCGGCTACGACTGGCTGCGGGCCTGGGCGCAATTCGACGATCTGATCATCCAGTCACCGGGCTCCTGGGCGGGCACCGATCGCGACGTCGACGAGCTGATCCTGCACGAGCTCACGCACTGTCTGCTCTTTCAGTCGAGCGGCACCGCGACGAACTGGGCGAACAAGGCGATTCCGCTCTGGTTCCGCGAGGGCATGGCCACCGTCACCGCCGAACAGGGGCTCCGGTTTCCTTCGCTCGAGGACCTCTCGGAGTGGATCAAGCGGAACCCGGATCTCGATGTGTTCGCGGACGCCGAGCAGCTCTCGAAAGAGGCCTACGGGCAGATCTACGGCGTCAGCTACCACGCGATGCGCTTTCTCCTCCGCCGGCTCGGCGACAAGACCGTGGTCGAGACGATGCTCCACATGAAGAGCGGAGAGACGTTCGATCAAGCGTTCACGAAGGCCGCGGGCACGGAGCCAAGGCGCTTCGAAGCCGACTTCCTGAACTTCCTCCGCTTCCGGGCGTTCCGTGGCTTCGGGCTCAAGGTGAAGCCACGGCTGCAACCGGGCGCGCCAGATCCGCGGCCGAAGTGATTACTCGGTTCGCATCACGCCGATGAACGGCAGGTTGCGGTACTTCTCGCCGTAGTCGAGCCCGTAGCCGACGACAAACTTGTCTTCGATGACGAAGCCCTTGAAGTCGATCTGCACCTTCGTCTTCGCGCGCGCCGGCTTCTCGAGCAGCGTGCAGACCTTCACCGAAGCCGGGTGACGCGCGGCGAAGTTCTCGAGCAGGAACTTCATCGTCAGGCCCGTGTCGATGATGTCTTCGACGATCAGCACGTGCTTGCCATTGAGCGGCTTCGTCACGTCGAAGCTGATGCGCACCTCGCCCGTCGTCTCGGTGCCGCCGTGGTACGAGCTGACGCCCATCAGCTCCATGGTGACGGGCAGATCGATCGCCTTGGCGAGATCGGTCAGGAAGAACACCGAGCCCTTCATGATGCCGATGAGGGTCAGATCCTTCCCCTGGTACTCGCGGGTGATCTGCTGCCCGAGCTCGGTGATGCGCGCCTGCAGCTTCGCCGAGTCAATCATCACGTCGACATCACGTTCGTAGAACGCCATTACCGAACCTCACACGTATGCGTTGTTCATCACTTCGCCCATGCCACCAGCGCCGGGCACGATGTACTGATGCTCATCGAGGCCGCGCTCCTTCTCCCAGAGCTCGCCCGGAGCCGTCGCCAACACCTCGTCAGGCGACATGCCGCGATCGAGCCGCACCGCGTAGATGACGACGTCGGGATGATCAGTCACCAGCCGCTTGATGTACTCGGGCGTGACGATCAGGTTGAGGCAGATGATCTTGCGCGCCTTCCCGGGCACCTTCGTCTTGTACATCTTGATCGCCGTCGACAACGACGAGCCGGTCGCGCCCATCGGGTCGGGGAAGAAGACGAACGCGTCGTCGACATCTCCGCCGATCTTCGCGCCACCGATGTTCGAGCCGACGACGTGAGCGGCCTGATCGAGCTCGCGGCTCATGATCAGGTGATCCTGTCGGACCAGCCGCGGCTCCAGAATCGTGTTGAGCAGATCGTACGTGACCTGTGACGGCAGCGTGCCCGCGCGCGCGATGTTCACCGAGACGGCGCGCACCTGAGAGTCGAGCACCTCGCCCTGGTACAGGCCCTTCGGCGTGTGCTCGATCATGCGCGTCGGAACCGTGACGTGCTTGGTGGGGAACTCGTGGTTCACCGACATGGTGACGAGCTCGCCGTAGATCGTCCGCACCAGCGTGTTCACGTCGGGCTGTTGGGTATCCTTCGCGCACAGCTTCGCGAGCAGCGAGAGCAGGTACGGAGAGCCCACGAGGTGAACGCCGGGCCCATAGAAGTGCTTCTGCTCGTTCAGCGTGAAACCGACCTTCTCGTAGAGCGAATCGCGCATCGTCTCACCGGAACAAGTCGAGGTTTTGGGGAGGAGTCGCCTCCACCGGCGTCGTGACGTGACACTTGCGGCAACGGGCTTCGTACGAGCTGGCGGCGCCGACCAGCACACGTTCTTGCGAGTCGGCGAGGCGCTGCGATCGGTTCGCGGGGTTGCCGCACACGACGCAGATGGCGAGCTCTTTGGTGATGTACTCGGCCACCGCCAACAGCTGCGGCATCGGCTCGAACGGCTTGCCCTGGTAGTCCTGATCGAGGCCCGCGCAGATCACCCGAAGGCCCTTGCGCGCCATCGCTTCGCAGACCTGCACGACGTCAGGCCCGAGGAACTGCACCTCGTCGATGCCGACCACTTCGGTGTCAGGCCGGAGCAGCTGCAGAATCTCGTCGGGCCGTGAGACCGGCGTGGCGACCACCTTGAGCTGCGAGTGGCTCACCACGTTCAGCTCGTCGTAGCGGTTGTCGATGCCGGGCTTGAACACCTGCACGCGCTGCTTGCCGTAGAGCGCGCGCTTGATGCGGCGAATGAGCTCTTCCGTCTTGCCCGAGAACATCGAGCCGCAGATGACCTCGATCCACCCGATGTCTTTGGGGAACTGGTGCATCGTCAGTGATCCAGGTCGAGGAGTTTGGCCAGCGTGCGCGCGTCGGCGTCGGGGAACTGGAACTGCCCCATCTCAGAGAGGCCCACCCAGCGGTGGTCGTTCACCTTCGCGTGGCTGACGGTCTGGTTCGGCGTCGCGAGGCGGCACGCGAACACGTGAAACGCGATGTCGTAGCTCGGATACTCGTGGTGCGTGCTCATCGCCTGCTCGCCGACGATGACGTCGAGGCCGAGGCGCTCCTTGAGCTCGCGGCGCAGGGCGGTGATGTCGTCTTCGCCGTCGTTCACCCGGCCTCCGGGGAACTCCCAGAGCAAGGGAAGTGAGGCGTTCTTCGAGCGCTGGGTGATCAGGTAGCGGCCTGGCTCCTGCTCGAGCATCGCACCAACGACGCGGATCAACCGTCGACTCATGACGCGTGGGCCGTAGCACGTGACGAATCGGCCCGAAACCCGTTCGGCATCGATTGTGCTGCTGGCGGAAGTTGCGGGCACGGAGCTGATCATCGAAGTCCCGCGCCATGCGGAGCGTCGTAGGTCTGCTGGTCCTGGTCGGGTGCTCGTCGCCGAAGGTCGAGTCGATGCCCGACGCGTCGCTCGAGTGGCGAAGTGCGCTCTACCCTGCCGAGTGGAGTCCGTCGTTCACAGATGATGCAGGCCGGTTCCTGCACGACTTCTCGTACGCGGGTTTCGAAGGTGGCGTGACTCCGCCGACGACGAGCGCGCCGACCATCACGCTTCAGGCGCCAACGGGAGATGCGACCGCGATGATCCAGCGGGCGCTCGATGATGGTGGCGTGGTGTTGCTGGGCTCGGGCACCTGGCGGGTCGAGGGAACGCTGACGATCTCGAAGCCGCACGTCGTCCTGCGTGGCTCAGGAGACAGGACGATCCTGGTCTTCACGAAGTCGTCGGGGCTCGAGTTCGGACAGAACGTGACTGTCGGGGCAGCTCCTCAATTCGGTGTGGAAGCGCCGGTTCTGCTGGACACGCCGGCACGGGCCACCCGACTCGAGCTCGTTGCGGTCGATGGTGGCTTGCAGGTCGGCGACGACGTCGTGATCGGGCACGTCATCACGCCCGAGTTCATCGCGGCGCACGGCATGACAGGCACCTGGCGGGCCTTCAACGACACCTGGCAGCCCGTCGCGTGGCGAACGATCACCGCCGTCGACGGAGCGACCGTCACGCTCGACGTGCCCCTGCGCAATCCGTTGCTGACCCGCGATCGCCCTTCTCTTCGCCGCGTCACCCACTCCGTTCATCATGTCGGCATTGAGTCATTGGCGTTCACGAACGCGGTGGACCCAGCCGCTGCCCTCGCGATGAACCAGGTCTCCGTCTTCCATTTCACCGGCGTGAAGGACGCATGGCTACGCGACGTGCACTCCGTCTCTCTCGATGGCGGAGCCCACGTTCAATCCGGCGGCATCCGCGTGCATCAATCGAAGCGCGTGACGGTGATGAACAGCTCCATCGGGCGCGCGCAGAATCGCGGGAGCGGCGGCAACGGCTACCTCTTCGAAGTCCGGCAATCGAACGAGGTGCTCTTCCGCGACTGTGAGGCGCGTGATGGCCGGCACAACTTCATCCAGAACTGGGGCTTCGGCGTGAGCGGCTGTGTCTGGCAGCGCGTCTCGAGCTCGGGCGGCACGGCCGAGAACGGCTTCGGCATCAACGCGCGTGGCGTCTCGGAGTTCCATCACTCACTCGCGACGGGCAACCTCATCGAAGACTCCGTGTTCGACGACGGCTTCGCGATCGTCAATCGCGGCCAGGAATCGACCGGCGCAGGCCACACCGGCACCGAGAACGTCTTCTGGAACGTGCGTGGCACTGGCGTCGTGCGCTCGATGCAGCACGGCCACGGCTTCGTGATCGGAACGGATGGGCTCGCCGTCGAGACCCGCGATCTCTTCTTGCTCGGCCACACCGGCACCGAGCCGTTCGACTGGGTGGAAGGGATCGACGCAGGGAGCACGCTGACGCCTCAATCGCTCTTCGACGATCAACGCGCGCGCCGGGGCCGGTGACGCCTCTTCACGGCTGTGGCACGGTGGAAAGCGATGCGTCACCTCGTCGTCGTCCTCGGGTTGGTGCTCACGGCCTGCCCCGCCATCAACTCGAAGCCCTGCGCCTCAGACACCGAGTGCGAAGCCGATCAGCGCTGTCGCCGCGGTGCGTGCGGGCCGATCTGCCTGAACGACGGCGAGTGTGGTGATGGGCAGAGCTGCCAGAACGGCCGCTGTGAACCTCGTCCCGAGTGCGCGCAGGACGTCGACTGCGCCTCGGGCTTCACCTGCACGAGCGGGCGCTGCCGCTGCACCGCCGACTCTGCGTGCGCCTCGAACCAGACCTGCACCGAGGGCGTCTGCAAGGCGCGCGTGCGTTGCCGTCAAGACGCAGAGTGCACGGGCGGAACCCGCTGCGAAGTCACCCAGGGGCTTTGTGTACCGACGTGCCGCCTGCCCACCGACTGCGCTCCCAACCTCGACCCGCAGGTCGCGCTCGGGCTCTACGCCTGCCTCAACGGAACCTGCGCGCGTCGCTGCACGACCGATCTCACCTGCGCCGCCGATGGCGTGATCTGCCGCGACGGCCTCTGCGCATCGGCCGAGTGCAAGACGAAGGCGGACTGCACCGCGAATCAGTACTGCTCGAGCGGCAACTTCGGGCGCTGCCTCACCTACGAGACGTGCTCGAGCTCGACCGAGTGCGACGACAACTTCCGCTGCCAGAAGTTCGGCCAGAACGAGTGCCCGCCCGGATTCGACTGCACGCTCTCGATCTGCCGTGAGCTGCCGCGCTGCTTCATCGACTCCGATTGCGTGAGCGGCGTGCCCGGAACGATGCAGTCGATGCAGAACGGCTTCTGCGACGAGGGACACTGCCAACCGACCGATCGATGCCTCACGACGACGAGCTGCACGCAGGGCCGCGTCTGCATCGGAGGCATCTGTGTTCCGCCCGTCTGTCGCGGCCACGCGGAGTGCGGCGCGGGAAAAGCCTGCGTCGATGGCGCCTGCACGGAAGCGCCCTCTCCCACCAGCATCGCGCGACTGGGTCTGCACCCGGCTGAAGCGCTGCTCGAGGTTGGAGACACGCTTCAGCTCGAGCTCTCGGCGTATCGACTCGATCAGAGCTCGTATCCCCTGCGAACCGGCGTCTTCACCGTGACGCCTGCAGGCGCTGCCACCGTGACGAACGACGGGCTGCTCACCGCGGTCGCTCCTGGGCTCGTGACGATCAAGGCCGAGGTGATGATGTCTTTCGCGTCACCCACCGAGGCGAAAGTTCGCATCTACCCGCGCGTCACCATGGGCCGCCGCGTGCTGGTGGTCGACGCCGCGAAGCGCAGACCGATCGCTGGCGCCGTCATCTGGGGCTGCCTCGACTCCGACTGCGCCATGCCGACCGAGGTCGTCACGGGAATGGATGGTCTCGCCGAGTTCCCGATGCTCGGAGCCGGCGCTGCGACCTTCACCGTGGTGAGCGACGCCACGCGCACCGACTCGCTGCCAACGTACGAGCGCGTCTCGATTCTGTCGACGAGCTCGACCGACGTGTACGTGCCGCTGAGAGACAACCCCGTGAAGGCGAACGCAGGCTTCAACGGCACCGTCGGCTTCCAACAGGTGCGCGCGAGCGGAACGTACTGGCTCGGCCTGATCGCGACGGGCATCGGCGATCTGCCCTCGATGCCGCTGTCACGCCTGCTGGGTGACCCGATCTCCACCGAGATTCAGGGCATCAACCAACGGGTTCCGATTCCCGGAGCCGTGGTCGTCTACACCTCTCCCGCGCTGAACATTCCGAACGAGGTGAAGCCACGCGCGCTCGGGTTTGGCCAGTCGGGAGATCGACCCGCCGTCGCGTTCGCCACCCGCGGAGATCTGAGCCAGCTTGCCACGCTGCGCTCCGTCGATCTGCTCAGCTACATCGGCTCGGCCGACTTCACCTTGCAGCAGACCGTCGAGCTCTCGTCACGGCTCGACGTTCCTGACACGGCCGACGTGAACGGCAACGGCCTGTGCACCAACACCCAGCGCTGCCCGATGGGCTCCGAAGACGTTCCTGACTGGGCCGGGTTCTCTCGCCTGAGCATGAGCCCGAACCGTCAGCTCGCCCGCCGCACCGAGGTCACCATTCCGCGCGTGCCCTCGACCCTCGACACCGTCGTGGTGGCTGGCATCGAAGACGACGCGTGGCGCGGCGCGCTCCCCACCGGCTTCGCGTCGAAAGCCGCGGGCGCTCCGTCGAATGATGGGACCCGGCCGGTCGACCCGATCATGCTTCGCACCGGAGTCCCCTTCGCCGGCATCGAGTCAGCGAGAGCCGGGATCTGGTCGGTCGCGTTGTCGACGCGCAGCTCGGCCGAGAGCGCACGCGTCTTCCATGCGACGGGCGATCTTCCGACGAAGGTGGCCGTGCAGCCCTTCCTCCCGCTGCCTGGCCCAGGCGCGTGGTCCTCCCCCACCCGCACGTGGACCGCGAAGCAGCCGGAGTGGTCGTCCCTGTACTCGACCGGTGCCGAAGTTGGCCGCCTCGCCCTGACGGGAGACCAGGTCAGGCACACCATCTATTTCCCCATCACCCTCGGTCAGCTCACGGTCTCGGTGCCCAGAGGCCCAAATGGCCCCGGTGCTGACCCTGCTGGCGCGCCCATGGTCTCGCTCGAGATCGTGGGGGTGGATTTGACGAATAACAGCTCGTGGGACGACCTGACTTCGTTCCCCGGAGTCAACCTCTCGACGTGGAACCTTGCGATGGACGGCTATTCTCGAATCGACAGGTGACACCGAAGCTGTAAGTTCCTCGTCCTGTGACGACTGAGGTCATCATCGGTATCGATCTCGGAACGACCAACTCCTGTGCGGCCTATGTCGATGGCTACAAGGACGGCGTCCCGAACGTGAAGCTCATCCCCTACAAGGGCGGCGAGTACACGGTTCCTTCCATCTACGCCATCGACGACAAGGGCAACGAGCTCATCGGCTACGAGGCCAAGCGCCAGTGGCAGCTCAACCCCAAGAACACCATCTATGGCGCCAAGCGCCTGGTCGGCCGCACCGCCACCAGCGACATCGTCGAGACGATGCGCAAGGTCGTGCAGTACGGCGTGAAGCCGTCGGCCGACAACAAAGAAGTCACCATCGAGATCGCGAAGAAGGACCTCACGCTGCAAGAGGTCTCGGCGCGCATCCTCAACAAGATTCGTGACGTCGCGTCGAACTACCTGCGCGTTCCGATCAACAAGGCCGTCGTCACGGTGCCCGCGTACTTCTCGGACCGTCAGCGCCAGTCGGTGAAAGACGCCGGCAAGCTGATCGGCATGGAGGTCGTGCGCATCATCAACGAGCCGACCGCGGCCTCGCTCGCGTACGGCGTCGGCAAGAACCTCAACAAGAAGGTCGTGATCTACGACCTCGGCGGCGGCACCTTCGACATCTCGATCATCGAGATCCGCGGGCAGGTCTTCGAGGTGAAGGCCACTGGCGGCGACATCTTCCTGGGTGGCATCGACTTCGACAACGCGATGATCCACTACGTGCTTCGCGAGTTTCAGGCGAAGACGGGCATCGACCTGTCCACCGACCCGGTGGCGATGCAGCGCATCAAGGATCTCGCCGAGCGCACGAAGATCGATCTCTCGGCGCGCGAAGAGGCGCCCTTCAACATTCCCTTCATCACGATGACGCCGCAGGGCCAGCCCCTGAACATCGAGATGAAGTTCACGCGCAAGCTGCTCGAGTCGCTGACCTCCGATCTCGTCGACCGCACACTCAAGATCGTCGCGAAGGTGCTCGTCGAGTCCGGTCTCTCCACGCGGGAGATCGACGAGGTCATGCTGGTCGGTGGCCAGACGCGCATGCCGATCGTCCAGGACCGGCTGACCAAGTTCTTCGGCAAGCCGCCCTCGAAGGGCGTGCACCCTGACGAGGCAGTCGCCATCGGCGCCGCGCTCTACGCGTTCTCGCTGCAGGACAACACGAACCTCAAGCTGCAGCTGCTCGACGTGATCCCGATGGCGATCGGGCTCGAGAAGGCCGACGGCCAGATGCACGTCGTGTTCGGCCGCAACTCACCGATCCCCAACGCCAAGCAGATCACTGGCACGACCAGCGTTCCGAATCAGACCGAGCTGATCATGCGCATCTATCAAGGCGATCATGAGGCCGCGAAGATGAACGAGCAGCTCGGCGAGTTCACGTTCGCGGGGATTCGCCCCGGGCCTGCTGGCGACGTGAAAGTCGAGATCACCTTCGACGTGAACATCGAAGGCATCTTGCGCATGGAAGCGCGCGACCCCGACACGGGGAAGACGCTGCACACGACAGTGCGCGTCACCCAGAGCTGAACTGGGTCTCCCAGTTCGACTCTCGCCTGCGCCGAGCCACATTCGCCACGGCACAGGTTCGCAAGTCCCGCTCGAGCCGCTCCCCTGACCTCAGGAGCGGCGTTTCACCACCGCCTCAGGCGACGTGCTGGTCCTGGTTCGCGGCCGCTTCCTTGAGGTTCACGGCGACCAGCTTCGACACGCCCGGCTCTTCCATCGTGACGCCGTACAGGGTGTCGCCGATCTCCATCGTGCGCTTGTTGTGCGTGATGAGGATGAACTGCGACGTCTTGCTCATCTCCTTCACCATGTCGTTGTAGCGGCCGACGTTGCCTTCATCGAGCGGCGCGTCGACCTCGTCCAGCAGGCAGAACGGCGTGGGCTTGATGAGGAAGATGCCGAAGATCAGCGCGACGGCGGTCAGCGCCTTCTCGCCACCCGAGAACAGGTTCACGCTCTGCAGCTTCTTGCCGGGCGGCTGCGCGAGAATCTCGATGCCGGGCTCGCTCGAGCCGGGCTCGTTCGTCATCAACAGGCTGGCGCGGCCACCGCCGAACAGGCGCGGGAAGACCTGCTGGAACTTGTCGTTGACGATGTCGAACGTCTCCTTGAACCGCTGCCGGCTCGTCTCGTCGATCGTCTTGATCGCCTCGGTGAGCTGCGAGAGCGAAGCCTCGAGGTCCTTCTTCTGCTTCGAGAGGAACTCGAAGCGCGTCGCGATCTCCTGGTGCTCCTCGATGGCGGTGACGTTCACCTCGCCCATCTTCTCGACCTGAGCGCGCAGTTCCTTGAGGCGCTCGACGGCCTCTTCGCCGAGCTGCGGGTGCAGGTGGTACTGGTGAATCGCGTCGTGAATCGCGACGCCGTGGCGCTCCTGCACCGTGTTCGCGAGGTGATCCATCTCGAGGGTGAACTCACGCGCCTTGAGGTTCAGCTCCGACAGGCCGTGCGTCAGCTCTTCGACCTCGGTGCGCAGCTCGCGGAGCACATTCTCGTCTTCACGAACCTTCGCCACCTCGGCGCCGTGCGCTTCTTTGCGCCCGTCGAGTTCCTTGCGGGTGTCACCCAGCTTCGACTCGCGGTCGTCGCGGCCCGAGCCGGTCTCCGCCAGGCGCTGCTCGAGCTCGACGAGGCGGGTGGCGCCCTCGTCCTTCGTGGTCGCCAGACGGCCGGCACGCTCGGTCAGCTCGTTCACCTGGGTGAACAACGAGTCGGCGCGCTGCCGGGCGGAGGAGCCACGCTCGCTCGAGGAGGCGACCTTCACCTTGAGCGTCGTGGCTTCGGCGCGGACCGTCTCGCTCTTGAGCGTCAGCGTCTCGAGCTCGCTCTGGAGCAACTGCACACGCTCTTCACGCGACTGGCGATCGGTCTGACCGTGCGCGACTTCACCACGCGACGACTCGAGGTCGTGCGTCATCGCGTTCTTCGAGGCGTCGAGCTGCGACAGCTCGGCGTCGAGGCCGGCGATGCGCTCACGCAGCTTCACGAGGCTGGAGGCGGCCTGGGAGAGATCCTTCTCGTGGCTCTGCAGCGTCAGCTCTTCCTGGTGCTGGTTCTTCTCGAGGCCCTTGAGCACGCCCTCGAGCTGACCGACCTGCTTCTGCAGCTCGTAGTGGCGGGTGATGAGTTCCTGGTAGCGCTCCTCGAGGCCCTTCACCTCGATGACGAGCTCGGAGATCTCGCGCTTCTTCTGCAGCGCTCCGACCGTGGCGCCTTCCATGATGCCGCCGGTGACGATGCCGCCGGGACGGATCACTTCCGCGTCCATCGTGACGAACGTGTACCGGGGCGCGCGGGCGGCGAGCAGCTTCGCGCTCTCGAGATCGTGCACCACGACCACGCCGTTCAGCAGGCGGTCCACGAGCGGCTTCAGCAGCTCGTCCTTCGCCTGAACCTGCGACAGCGCCATGGCGCGCACTTCAGGACCTTCGAGCGCAGGGAGCAGCTCGATCGACTCGTTCGCCACCGGCACGAACGTGGAGCGGCCTTCACCCAGCGACTTCAGGTACTCGACGTACTCGAGGCCGCGCTCGGGCGTCTCGACGATGATGTGCTGCAGCTGATCGCCCAGCGCCGCTTCGATGGCCTTCTCGTACTCGGCCGGAGCGGAGACGATGTCGGACACGAGGCCGAAGATGCCTGCCTGGCG
The DNA here is from genome assembly GCA_943370055.1 of Archangium gephyra. GTDB lineage: Bacteria > Myxococcota > Myxococcia > Myxococcales > Myxococcaceae > Xiheimicrobium > Xiheimicrobium gephyra_A. The sequence goes on along the minus strand of CALRPN020000069.1, from coordinate 29,222 downwards.
GAGATCTTCTCCCGCCTTGCTCATCACCGCGCGAACGCCGCGATCGAAGCCTTCGTAGTTGCGCTGAATCTCTTCGAGCGACTGCAGGCGGCTGCGCTTGTCCGAGAGTTCATCTCGCACCGCGAGCACCATCACCTCGTTCTCGGTGAAGGCCTCACGCGAGCGAGACAGCGTGGCCTGCTCCTCGCCGCTACGCTGGGAGATCTCCATCGCCATCTGGCGGCTCTGCTCGACGCGCGCGAGCACTTCTTTGCGGGCGTCTTCGAGCTGGGTCTGCTCGGTGAGCAGGACGGCGCGCTCGGCGGTGAGGCGCTCCATGCGCTGATCGAGTTCGCCGCGGCGTGACTCGAGGTTCGCCAGGTTCGACTCGTGGTTGGCGACGCGGGTGAGAATGTCGACCAGCTCGCGGCGCTCGCCATCGAGGCGCGTGGTGACCTGGCCCATCAGCTCCACCGTGCGGCGCAGCTCTTCTTCGAGCACGTCGAGGGCGACCTCGTCTTCACGCGAAGCGACGCCCAGATGCGAGAGCTCCGCTTCAGCCTCGGCCTTCTCCTTCTCGGCGACGCCCTTGCGCTCGAGCACTTCGGCGAGCTCGACCTCAGCGGCAGACACGCGCGCCTTCGTGGCGTCGAGATCTTCCTTCCAGTGGCTCAGGTTCTGGGCGTCGAGCTGCACCTGCGACTCGAGCGCGTAGAACTCGGCAGCGGCGGTCTCGAGGGCCTGCGTCTCGATCTCGAGCTTCTCGCGACGCGTGGTGATGTCCGCGTCCATCGCCTGCACCTTCGAGAGCTTCTCGGTCTCTTCGGCGGTGCGCGCCTCGAGCTGGCCCGTCATCATCGAGCGCTGGCTGAAGAGTTCGAGGAACCGGTGCGAGCTGTGGTGCAGCTCGATGTCGCGCATCTCACCGCGCAGGCGCTTGTACTTCTCGGCCTTGCGGGCCTGGCGCTCGAGCGAGTCGAGGCGCTTCTCGAGTTCGACGACGATGTCGTTCACGCGCAGCAGGTTGTGCTGGGTGTGCTCCATCTTGCGCTCGGCGGCGCGGCGGCGGGCCTTGTACTTGGTGATACCGGCGGCCTCTTCGATGAACGAGCGGCGATCTTCGGGGCGGGCCGAGACGATCTGACCGACGCGACCCTGCTCGATGATCGAGTACGCCTTCGTGCCGACGCCGGTGCCGAGGAAGAGCTCGGTGATGTCGAGCAGCCGGCAGGTCGTCTTGTTGATCTGGTACTCGGACTCGCCGGAGCGGAACAGGCGGCGCGTGACCGAGACCTCAGGAAGGCCGGCGAGCGTCTCGGGCAGAATGTCCTGCGACTCGACGGTGAGGGTCAGCGTCACTTCCGACATCGACAGCGGCGCGTGCGTCTCGGAGCCGTTGAAGATGACGTCTTCCATGCCGCGGCCGCGAAGGTTCTTGGCGCTCTGCTCGCCCATCACCCAGCGAATCGCGTCGACGACGTTCGACTTGCCGCAGCCGTTGGGGCCGACGACCGCCGTGATGCCGGTGTCGAACGAGAAGACCGTTCGATCCATGAACGACTTGAAACCCGTGATGTCGAGCCGCTTCAGACGCATCTTGCTCGTCCCCTCGCCGCGCGATTTCGCAGGAGTGCGAATCGCTCCCGGGCCGGTAAATCGGCCTCGGAGCGCGCGAACTAACACGCGCGAGAGAACATGAGCAAGCGTGACACTACGTGCTGTGACGATACATCCAGGTGGTTGAAATCAGGGCCATGAGCTTCTTCATGGAACCTCCAGTTCTCGAGAGGCATGGGCCTCCATCAACCGAAAGTCCTTCAGTCCGTACTCGGCTTGTTTCTTCGCGGTCGTGAAGATGTAGGCGCTCGCAGAAAGCGAGTAGCGACCGGGCTCGAGCGGCGGATCGTCGGGCTCCAACAGCTCGTGCAAGAAGTAGATGGGCCGTTCAGGCTTCATTTCGCGAACGTCGGAGCCTGCTCCCCACGGCGCCGAAGCGCTAAAGCCGTACTCGAGTGAGTTGGGCCCCGGTGGCAACCGAGACAGGACCACGCCGGCCAACACGATTCTCGCGATCAGAATTGGGCTTTCGGCTCGAACCATCAGCACCATGGGAACGGTTCGCGAGCCTGCTGTCGGCCTTTGCCCCTGGAGGAGGCAGACTTCCGCCGAAAAGGGACTCACGGGAGTTCGTTGACTTTCCACCCCTGCACTCTACCGCGACGGGCTAGGCCGCTTTGCGGTCGACCAGCACCTTCACGGCCGAGAGCTGCCCGTTCACGATCGTCACGGCAGGGCGGCTGACGAGCCTGGTGACGGGCATGAGCACCGGTCGATCCGTCTTCTTGCGCGGCGGGGACTGGTTGGAGTCGGTCATGGCAAAACCCATCAAGAGCAACAGCAAGGCCAACGTGGGAACCCAGGCCGCGGGATGAAGTTGCGGTGAGTTGGAGATGCGCCTGTCTCCGAACACAGGACACTGCGGCAGCGACGCACCGTGGCTGACGGGTCCGCACGACATTCTGTTCATGCACGAATGTGACAGTGGCGCCCGATCCATGACGCCGACCCTGGGGCCTCAGGGAACCTCGATCGCCTGAAGACCCCGCCCTCCACCTGGCACCACCGTGCGCAGAAGAACCACATCGCCCGACTTCGTCCCCTTGAGCTCCTTCATCAGCTCGTCGCGGCTCTTCACCGGCTTGTGGTTGAGCTCGGTGACGACCATGCCGCGGCGCAGGCCACCCTTCTCTGCCGGCGAACCGGGAGCGACCTCGACGACCGCCGCGCCTCCGCGAATGCCGGTCGCGCTCGAGAAGCGGGGATCGAGATCATCGAGCGAGAGCCCGAGCCGAGCCGGCGGCGCTTCACCATTGTTGCTCTCAGGACGCTCGACCGCGCCGAGACCTTCGACATCAGGCCGCGTGCCGAGCGTGACCTTCAATTCGAGCGCCTTGCCCTGCCGAATGACCGACAGCGTCGCCGGTGCATCGGGCCGCTTGAGCCCGACGAGCCGCACCAGCCCCGACGCGTTCGACACCTTCACGCCGTCGAGCGCGACGATCACGTCCTCCTCTTTGATGCCGGCCTTCGCCGCTGGGCCGTTGTCGTTCACGTTGATGACGAGCGCGCCTTCACCGCCCGGAACGTTCAGCGCACGAGCCAGCGCTCCCGAGACGTCTTGCGGAGCGATGCCCAGCCACCCGCGCACCACGAAGCCCTTCGTCTCGAGCTGCGGCAAGAGCGCCTTCGCCAGGTTCGACGGCACCGAGAAGCCGATGCTGTTCGCCGCTGCGTTGATCGCCGTGTTGATGCCGATGACCTCGCCCTTCAAATTGAAGAGCGGACCACCCGAGTTGCCCGGGTTGATCGCCGCGTCGGTCTGCAGGAACTGATCGTAAGGCCCCGCGCTGATGTCGCGATCCTTCGCCGAGATGATGCCGAGCGTGACCGAGTGCGCGAGCGCGAAGGGATTTCCGATCGCGACCACGAAGTCTCCGACCCGCATCGCCGACGAATCGCCGAGCGCGACCGACGGCAGCTTGTCGGGCTTCCCCTTCAGCTTGATGAGCGCGAGATCGGTCAGCGGATCGCGCCCGAGAATGTCGGCGTCGAACGCGCGGCCATCATCGAGGCGCACACGAATCGTCAGCGCCTCGGCGACGACGTGGTTGTTCGTGAGCACCAGGCCCTTCGAGTCGATGATCACGCCCGAGCCCGTGCCCGGAGCGGTCGGAGGTGCACCGCCCCTTCGCTGACGCATCGGCAACGGAAGGCTCAGCAGGTCGTCGCCCTTCACTTCTTTGCGCACGTCGATGTTCACGACCGCGCCCTTCACCGACTCGACGAGCGGGGCGAGGCTGGGCAGCTGGGCTTCTTTCGGCGTGACGGGCTGGGCGACGACGAGTGAGGCGGTGAGCAGCGTGGCGAGAGGGACGAGCCGTGACATGTGACGCTCCATGAACAATTCCATCGGCCGGCAACACAGACCGGCGATGCGCATTCCCCGTGTAACCATCCCTTTGGCGGCCGCACGTGCGTGGTGGTGTTTCGCCGGGGCATCGTGGAGTATGCGTGCGGGCCGAAGGAGCACCACCTCTTGAAGGTCACCCCCCTCTCCTCCTCCCTCATCGGGCTGCTGACGATTTCGACGCTGCTGACGGCCTGCCCGCCGCCGGTGAACCTGCCCGATGGCGGAGACGACAACACGATCGTCGTCGGCCCCGAAGGCGGGCTCTTCGTTCGCAACGGCTACGCGATGGACTTTCCGCGCGGCGCCGTGACGACCGAGACGAACATCTTCATCACGCGGCTCGATACGGGCATTCCCGAGATCCCCGACCGCAAGCGCATCAGCTTCGGCTACCGGTTCAGCCCCACGAACCTGAAGTTCGCGACGCCGGTGAAGATCTACCTGCCGTGGGACAAGGACCGCCTCGTGAAGGGCGTCGACCCGGGCACCTACGACATGCGCCGTCAGTCGGGGAATGACTCGTTCTTGAACCCGATGCCTGGCTCGCGCACGAACACGACACCGTTCGAGGCCGTCGAGGCACCGACCGATCGACTCGGCCTGTTCTGGGTGACGTCTCCGCTGCTGCCGAACATCGACAAGCTCGAAGTGAACCCCACCGAAGAGACGATTCGTGTGGGCGAGATGAAGGCGTTCACCGCGCGCGTGGTGTCTCCGACCGGCGAGACGATCGAAGCGCCCGTCACGTGGACGATCGTTCCTGCCCGTGTGGCCCGCGTCGACATGATGGGCACCGTGACCGGTCTCGACCCGGGAACCGCGACGCTGACTGCGACCGCAGGCATGAAGTCGGCGACCGCGAAGATCTTCGTCGTTCGTGATCCCCCGCTCGCGGGCCCTGTCACGGCCGCCCACGACAACCCGTTTCCGACCGGCAATGACCTGTGGAGCGGTGGCCTCGCGCCTGGCGGCCTGGGCACGATCTTCGTCGGCGAAAACGGAACCGTGCTCGCGCGCAGCTCGGCCGATCAGTGGCAGCGGCTGTTCTCGTCGCCCGGTCTCTCGTTCCGCGCGGTCGCTGGCACCACGGCCAACAACGCCATCGCCGTCGGCATCAGCGGCACCACGGGCGTGGCGGTCGAGTTCAGGGGAACCAGCGCTCCGCGCGTGCGCGTGTTCCAGACGAACAGCATCTCGGAGCTCTCGACCATCTGGTTCAACGGCACGCAGGGTATGGCGGCCGGCATCGGCAACAACCTGCTCGCCTACCGGAACAACGCGTGGGTCGAAGAGAACAACCCCACGCTGCGCCGGGTGATGTCGATCATCGGCGACGGTCAGGGCGCGTTCGCGGTGGTGAACGAGCTCGGCAGCATCTACCGCTACGACCCCGCACGGCGCGTGTGGGACTCGCTGTACGACCGCGAGCTCGCCGTGCTGCTCACCACCGGGAAGATCGTCAACGCGACCACGGGCGAGTCCTGGGGCGTCGGTGGCGGCCGCCTGTGGCACTTCGTGAACGGCGCGTGGACGGCGAGCAACCTGCCCACGAACCTCTCCAGCGCTCAGTTCTCCAGCGCCGACATCTTCGATCACCGGCTCTTCCTCGCAGGGAAACGTGGAACGGCGGCGTTGATCGCTGCGTACGATTTGACGACGACGCCACCGCCTCCCCCGGTCGATGCAGGCGTGCCGACCGATGCGGGTGCTCCGGCCGATGCAGGCGCAGTGGACGCTGGCCTGGTTCCCGACGCTGGCCTCGACCCTGATGCTGGCCTCGATCCCGACGCAGGTCTCGATCCCGACGCTGGGGCCCCCGATGCGGGAGAAATCGATGCAGGCGTCTTCGATGCGGGCGTCGTCACTCCGCCATCGAACGGCTGGTCCGAGTTCGCGATGCGCGGCCCTCAGCTTCCGCGCGGGATCTTCGGCGGTGGCGCAGCCTCGACGACCGGCTACGTCGTGGGCGACTTCGGCGCCGTATGGGAATGGAACAGCGCGACCGCCTCGTTCATCGAGCGCAGCAAGGGCTTCTACGGTGACGTGGCCGACATCGCGGCGACGCCGACCGACGTGTTCGTGACGGTGAACGAGTGCCTGGACACCGCATGCAACGTCCGACGAGGCCGCGTGATGCACCAGGGCTCCGCTGGCTGGGAAGAGCTGGGAGCACCGCAGCCCTTCACCAGCGAGGTCTTCGCCATCGTGGCGCGCAACGCTCAGGAGGTCCTGGTCTCGGCTGGCACTGCGCTCTACCGGTGGGACGGAACGCAGTGGCTCAACGTACCTGCCGGCCTCGCCGGCCCGATTCGTGATCTCAAGTGGTGCGGCAACCTGCTCGTCGGAGCCGGTGACGGCGCCTCGGCCTACACCGGCACGGCGAACCAACTCGCGCCGTCGACGCTTCCGGGCCTGATGGGCAACGCGCACGCGGTCAGTTGCCCGAGCCAGAACGAGATCTGGATCGCCGGTGACAGCTACCTGGCGCAGCGCTCAGGCATGTCGTGGACGGCGCGCACCTCGATGGCCGTTCAGCAGGGGCCCTGGCGAACGCTCTATGCGCCAGGCGGCGGAGAGGCCTGGGCGTTCGGCGATGCCCGCTTCGGCGTCTACTGGGACACCACGACGCTCAGCGCACAGGAGTCCTTCCCCATCAACATGGACATCGCCACGGCCTCGTGGGGCACGTCGGTCGACAACCTGTACATGGTCGGCGGCACGAACCCGCCCGTGCGCTTCGGCTTCATGATGCGGTTCAGCGGCGTGCAGTGGAACCTGATCGACTCGGGCAGCCAGCGGCGCGTCACCGCCATCGACGGCTTCACCGAGATGGTGAACGGCTCGCAGCGCACGACGCTGTGGCTCGGCACGCTCGGTGGAGGCGTCCTGAAGTCGGTTCAGCCGTGAACCCGGCGGCCTTCGCCATCTCAGCGCTCGGCATTCCCTGGGCGCTGCTCGCGACCTTCAAGATTGGTCCGACGTTCTTGAAGATGTTCGCCGACTTCGCGAGCGAGCTGCCGCAGCTGACTCAGCTGATGGTGAAGCCGTGGGCTCCGCTGGGGCTCTCCTTCGTCAGCCTCGCAATCGTCGCCGCCTCGATTCGGTTCCCGAAGAACTGGGTGCCCGTTGTGATCGCAGGCATCACCACGCTGCTGCAGCCAGCGATCTTCATGGTGGCGATGTATCTGCCGATCTTCTCGGCCTCGCCGGGAACGGTTCCCTGATCGTCAGTCGACCTGCGCGACCTTGTTCCGCTCTTCGAGGAAGCCGTCGACCGCTTCGGCGATCTGATCGGCCAGCGACTGCTGGTACTCCGGGCTCGCGAGGCGCTGCTCGTCTTCGGGGTTCGAGAGGAACGACGTCTCGACCAGAATCGACGGCATCTTCGCGCCGAGCAGCACCACGAAGAGCGCCTCCTTGGTGCCGAGATCCCTGATGCCCTTGTAGTCAGCCGACAGCCCGCGAATGAGTGACTTCTGCACGCGCTCGGCGAGCCGCTGCGACTCGCCGGTGTTCGCCTTCGTGGCGAGGTCCGCGAGGATGTACTGGAGGTCGTTGATGCCGCGCTCGGTGGTCGCGTTCTCGCGGGCCGCGAGGCGAACGGAGTAGCGGTTGCTCGAGGTGTTCAGCGTGTACGTCTCGACGCCGCGCAGGGTCTTCGACGGCGCCGCGTTGCAGTGAATCGAGATGAAGAGATCGCCGTGCTCGCGGTTGGCGATGCGGGTGCGCTCGTCGAGGGCGATGAAGGTGTCGTCGTCGCGCGTGAGCACCACCTCGAGCCCCTGGGCTTCGAGCTTCTCCTTCAGCTTGAGCACGACGCCGAGCGCCACGTCCTTCTCGCGCACGCCCGTCGGGCCGATGGCGCCCGTGTCGTGGCCTCCGTGGCCCGCGTCGATGATCACGCGCTTCACCTTGAGGCCCAGCTGCTGCGCGAGCGACACCTCGTCAGCCTGCTGGTGCCTGGCGAGCGCAGCAAATCGGGTGCGCGCAGCCGGGTCAGGCTTTCGAGCGCCGACACGAACGTCACGCAGCTTCTCCTGCAGCGAGGCGATGGGAGACGCCTCTGACGGCTCGACGGCGGCTTCCTCATCAGGCGCTTCGGAAGCGGCGGGCTCGGGTCGCATCGCCACCGGCGAACGGCGCGCCTGAGCAGCGGGCGCCTCTTCTTCGCGCTCCGGGTTGGCAGGCAACGTGGGCGGCTCTTCACGCAGCTTGCGCAGCGCCTCGGCGAGCGCCGACACCTTCTTCGTGGTCACCTCGGCCGGAGCCTCCTCGACCGCTTCTTCGACGACCTGCTCCTTCGCCTTCTCGTGCTTCGTCACCTTCGCGACGACGGGCGCCTTCTTCGCGGCCTCCTTCTTCGGCGCGACGGGCGCAGGCAGCGACGCGAGCAGCTTCTGCATCTCCTTCTTCTTGTCGTTGGCCGAGTCGACCGACTGCTCCAGCACCTTGCGCGCAGCGCGGGGATCGTCTCGGCGATCGGCGAGCAACTGCGCGAGGCCGAGCGCGGCGTCGTCAGTGAGGCGGTGCTTCGACCAGCCGTCGATCAACTTCCGCCACGAGCGCTCGGCCGAGCCGAGATCGTCGGTGTTCTGCGAGAGCCGCGAGAGATCGGAATAAAGCTGCCCCGACATGAACAGGGCCTCGGGCGCGCGGTCGCTCTTCGGGTACTTCGTCGCGATGGTGTCGAACCGCTTCGCCACGTTCAGCCAGTGATGCCGCAGCGACCGACGCTTCTCGTCCTTCTTCAGCTTCGCGTACTCGGTCTTCGCGGCCTCGTACGCCTCGTCGGCCGCGCTCACCTTCGCCGCGCCCCAGGCAGGGAGCGTCGAGAGGAAGCAGATGATCAGCGTCGAACGGATCAGGATCATGGGTCGCTACAGGCCTGATGATGTGCACGCCGCACACACCCCGGCAAAAAAACGGCTGCGCGAGGTGAGCGACGCAGACGCCGATCCTTGCTGATCAACACGATGCGGCTCGCGCTACAGTCCTCCTCGCGACATGGCGCCGCCCAAAGATCAGAAGCAGGGCCAGGCAGGAACCTCGTCGAGGCAGCTCGACGCCGTCTCCGAGCGGCGCCCCACCGGCCAGATCCCCATCGCGGGAGGAAAGTCGCCCACCGGACAGATCCCCGTGCAGGGCGCGAGCAAGCAGTCGCTGCCGCAGGTCGCCGGCAAATCGCAGAACGGGCTGCCGCAGGTGCCGGCGCGGACGCCCACCGGCCAGATTCCGGTGCAGGGCGGCAACAGCAAGCCGTCACTCCCGCAGGTCGCAGGCAAGTCGCAGAACGGGCTGCCGCAGGTGGGAGCGAAGCCAACCCGCACCACGACTGGTCAAATTCCGATTCAGGGCGACCCGGCGACGAGCGGCGCTCACCCGATGCCGGGCGTGAACACGGTCTCGATCGATCCCTCGCAGGTGAACAAGGCGCGGCTCACCGAGGTGCAGAAGATTCAGAACAACGACGCCTTCGCCTCGTGGGGCGCGCAGCGAAAACGCGCCAACTTCATCGCGACGCCGACCGACCCCGGCTCGATGAAGGTCCTGCAGGAAGAAGAGTGGATCGACCCTGACTACAACCCCGATGGCTCGGCGCCCCTGCCCGAGTGCCTCGGTCGCGAGACGTGGCGCGCGCTCAAGGCGCCGTTCACCAGCAAAGAGGGCAAACGCACGAAGGAGGCCTACGAGCAGGCGTTCAAGCAGTTCGCCATCGGCTTCAACGATCGCTACGACGAAGACGCGCCGGGCAAGCCGCGCGGTCACATCTACGTCTGGGACGTGAGCCGCGCGATGAACTGCGAGATCCCCCACTTCGCCGGCGCGAGGGAGCTCACCCTCGCCCAGACCGTCGACTGGGTGAAACACGAAGCGCCGATGCGCGGCTGGCTGAAGGTGCCTGAGCTCGATGCACCCGGCCTCGCGAACAAGGGTCTGATGGTGGTGGTCGTTCCGCGGGAGGTGAAGCTTCGGCAAATCGCCATCATCCCCCCGCAGGATCCGAAGGGTGGGCTGCTGCTGACGGGCGCAGGTCTGGTCGTCGGAGCCGACGTTCCACTCCGCGACCTGCTCGGGACCGCCGTCGTCGACTGCTACTACCACCCGTGAACGCGACTCGCAGTCTGGCTGACTCCACTCGAACGAGGCGGGTTCCGCGCTGCGCAGACCCGTGAGAGAGTGCCGCGCATGGCAGATGAAGTGTCGTTCGCGGCGTTGACGAAGGAGACCGCGGCACAGGTTTCAGCAACCCTGCAGCAGCTCCTCTCAGACGTCAGCGCGCTGGTGGCCCTGGCCGAGCAATCCGAGTCGCCCGAAGCCGCTGCGCTCGTGAAGAACGCCGTTGCCGAGGTGATGGTCGTCGCGCTCAATCAACTGGGCAAGCCGCTCATGGGCGCCTGGGACAGCGTGCTGCCCGATCGGCTCAAGTCACACCTCGCGACGGCGATCGAGATTCCTGCGCTGGGCTCCGACGAAGAGATCAGCACCGACGAACACGAAGCGATCTCGTGAGCGTCACGGGCTGAAGGTCGGCAGTGGCGTTTCTTCGGGCGGCACCACCAGTCGCCGAGTCAGCCCCTCGACGATCCGGTACGCGTCGAGCAGCCGCAACGGGTCGAGCACGCCAGCGTTGTCGCGCGGCCCATGGAGCGCTCCGACGGGCAGCGCCGTGAGCGCCGCGACGCCATCACCCGCATCGAGCAGGTGACACGAGAAGAACGCGATCACCTTCGCGGCGTGGAACCGCGTGAACCAGCTGCGCTGCGGGAGCAGCCCGCCCACCACGTTGAAGAGGAGCCCGCGGCCGAGATCGTGGCCGAAGCTGGTCGCGAGAAACGCCTCGTGATCACCACCCGCGAGCACGGGCATCGCTTCGTGGCCGAGCCGAACGTTGCGCTCCTTCGCCACCTGCTGCGCCATCGCCATGAGATCGGCGTCGCTCTGGTTCGAGACGATGCAGGTGTCTTCGCCGGCCTTCCCGACGCTGTCGACGTTGATCACCGCGTCGAGCCGCGCCCAGTCTTCGTTCGAGAGCCTCGCGACGTGGGCACGGGCTCCACGAAGGCCCGACTCTTCGGCGCCGGTGATCAACACGCGCACGGTTGGCCCTCTCGGCGCGCTGCGAATGGAGTGTGCTGCTTGAAGCACGACCGCCACGCCCGACGCGTTGTCCAGCGCGCCTTCGCCCAGGTAGGTGAGCCCCGTCACCTCGTCGATGAGCCCGTTCACCAGCATGCTCACGATCTTGAGCGGGTTCGCGTCGGTCTTGTCACCGTGCGCCATCAGGTACACGAGGCGGTCGGTCGCGCCCGGCAGCTCGATCACGACGTTGTGCTGAAACGAGAACCAGTCGATCCACTCGCGGGTGGGCGACATTCCAAGCTCGACGGCGCGGGCCTCGGCAGCCCGAAGCCGCGACGGGTTGAAGCGAGCGTCGATGACCGCGTGCACGGTGTCGCGCAGGCCTTGTTCGGCCTTCGCATCGTCAGCCGAGAGCGGAGCCGTGACCGGGGGAATGCGGTGCAGACAGCCTGAGGCCAGCACCACGCCGATCAGGCCGAGCAGCCTCACCACGAGCAGGCGTCCACCAGCAGCTTCGCCAGCGCCTCCACGCCTCGTTGGTCGTCACTGTCGAAACGGTTCGTGCTCGGGCTGTCGAGATCGATCACGCCCAGCACCCGCTCCTCTTTCAGCAGCGGTACCACCAGCTCGCTGTTCGACGCCGAGTCACACGCGATGTGGCCGGGGAACGCGTGCACGTCGGGCACCAGCACCGACTCACGCTTTGCCACCGAGGTGCCGCACACGCCCTTCCCTACCGCGATGCGCACGCACGCCGGCTTGCCCTGAAACGGCCCCAGCACCAGCTCGTTGCCCTTGAGGAAGTAGACCCCCGACCAGTTGAGATCGGGCAGGTGGTAGCCGAGCAGCGCCGACAGGTTCGCCGAGTTGGCGATGACATCTCGTTCGCCCTCGAACAGCCCCTTCGCCTGGCGCACCAGCTCGGCATAGACCTCGGCCTTCGTTCCTTCGGCCCGCCCATCGTGGAATGCGGTCATCTCGTTGCCTTTCGAAAACAACTGTGCCACGAGCCGCGTCGTTTCGAAGCACATGACGCCCTGCCTCACGGGCAGGGACGCGAAGGAGGTGACAGGCTCAGATGACGACGATTCGTGTCAAGGACGGCGAGTCCATCGAGGGCGCGCTCAAGCGCTTCAAGAAGGCGACGGAGAAGGCAGGCATTCTCTCCGAGATCCGCAAGCGTGAGCACTACGAGAAGCCATCGGTAAAGAAGAAGAAGAAGATGATGGCGGCGAAGAAGCGCGCGGTGAAGAAGTTCCGCAAGGGGTCCTAAAGCCCCTCCCTCAATGACAACGCTGGCCGGCACGACGTCGGCTGACCTGTCAGGAAGTCCCCGGAGGTTGGCGACCTGAGTTGCCAACCTCCGTTTCTTTGAAGCACCACCTCGTACCGAAGGAGACCACCATGGCCACGCTGAAGGAGCGTCTCGACTCTGAGATCAAGGACGCGATGCGCGCGAAGGACGAGCTGAAGCTCAGCGTGCTGCGAATGCTCAAGAGCGCCATCAAGTACAAGGAAGTCGAAGGCGAGAAGCACCTGCTCGACGACGCCGCGGTCATCGGTGTGGTCACCACCCTCGTGAAGCAGCGCCGCGACTCGGCCTCCGAGTTCAAGGCCGCCAACCGCCCCGAGCTCGCCGAGAAGGAAGAGAAAGAGATCGTCGTGCTGCAGACCTACCTGCCCTCGCAGCTCGACGCCGGCCAGCTCACCGAGGCCATCAAGGCGTGCGTCGCCGAGGCCGGAGCCAAGTCGATCAAGGATCTCGGCGCGGTCATGAAGCTCGCCTCTGCGAAGCTCAAGGGCCAGGCCGAGGGCAAGGCGATCAGTGAAGAGGTGAAGGCGCAGCTCTCGAAGTTGGCGTGAGCCTCCTCCAACGGGCCGGTGCACCCTGCATCGGCTCGCGTCGTTCGTGGTTATCCCTGACGGAGGAGCGCTGCCCAGTTGCTGATCCCCGAGCACAAGATCGACGAGATCCGCGAGCGCGTCGACATGATCGCGCTGGTGCAGCGGCATGGCGTCGAGCTCAAGAAATCGGGCCGCAGCTACAAGGGGCTCTGCCCCTTCCACCAGGAGAAGTCGCCCAGCTTCTACGTCTGGGCCGACACCCGCCGCTTCAAGTGCTTCGGCTGTCAGGCCGGCGGTGACGCGATCAGCTTCGTGCAGCGCCTGCTCGGCAAGCCCTTCGTCGACACGGTGCAAGACCTCGCCAAAGAGCTCGGCATCGATCTCGAGGCAGGCGTCGACCCGGGCATGCGCGAGAAGCAGCAGATCAAGGACGCCACCGACTTCGCCGCGCAGCACTTCCAGCAGCGCCTGTGGGATCCCGCCATCGGCCACCACGCGCGCGAATACCTGCGCAGCCGCGGCCTGACCGACGACCTGATGCGCGCCTTCGGGCTGGGCTGGGCGCCGGTCGCGTGGACGGATCTGGCTGATCGCCTTCGCGAACAGGGCCTGCTGGCGTTCGGAGAGAAGGCCGGCCTCGTCTCGCCCCGCACCAAGGGCGACGGCTTCTACGACATGTTCCGCGGCCGCGTGATGATCCCCATCCGCTCGCCTGAAGGCCGCACCATCGCCTTCGGAGGCCGTCTGCTCGAGGGCGACGAGGGCCCGAAGTACCTGAACTCGAAGGAGTCGCGCCTCTACAACAAGTCAGAGGTGCTCTACGCGACCGACCAGGCGCGAGACGAGATCCGCAAGAAGAAGTCGGCCGTGCTGTGCGAGGGCTACTTCGACGCCATCGGGCTCCACCAGGCGGGCGTGAAGCACGCGGTGGCCCTGTGCTCGACCGCGCTGACGCCGGGTCACATGGCACTCCTCTCGCGGCTCGAGGCCAAAGAGCTGGTCCTGCTGCTCGACGGTGACGAAGCCGGACGCAAGGCCGTGGAACGACTCGCAGGGCCGATTCTGGGCGCCGGGCAGTCGTCGCGGGTGGCGGTGCTCCCTGAGGGTGAGGACCCAGACACCTTCGCCCGAAAGCAGGGAGCCGACGCCGTGCAGCAACTCGTCTTGAAAGCCAGGCCGCTGACCGAGCACCTGTTCTTCACCATGCTCCCCGGCGGTCACGGCTCGTCATTCGAAGAGAAGATGAGCGCGCTCGATCGCCTCAAGGCCGTGACTTCGGTGCTGCCCGTGGGCCTGGTGCGCAGCGCCTTCTTCGGCTCGATGTCGAAGCACTTCGCCATTCCCGCCAGCGAGCTCGAGACGGCGCTGAAGAGCAAGAATCCCCAGCAAGTCCGGGCGGCTCCGAAGCCTGGCAGCAACGAGCCCCGGCCTGACCCGATGGAGACGCTCTACGCCGCCTGCGTGCTGCGCGACAAACGGCTGATCGGCAAAGACGACTACCGGTGCTTCGACGAGCTCAAGCACATGGGTCTGAGAACACTCGTGCTGTCGATTCAGGGCGGCACGGCTCCCGAAGAGGCGCAATACGAGGCCTCCGACGTCGTGAAACAGGCGCTCGCCACCGCGCGCGATCAGCTGCCACACGACGAGAACCAGCTGGAACCGGCGTTTCACTCGGTGTGTCGCAGGGTCAAGCTGCGGGCCATCGAGGAGCACCTGGCGCGAATCGCCAAAGAGACCGCTCAAACCCCTGGCGCGTCAGAGCTGACCGACGACGCCCGGCTGCTGCTCGAGCAACGAGGCCAGTTGCTGGAGCTCAAACGAAAGCTGATGTCACAAAAGTGAGGCCCCGCCGGTTGAAGTGAGTACAGAAGATTCTCGCGCAGGAATTTGAATTGTGTTCGGCCTTTGGGGTAAGGGCCGGGCCTTTGAGCCGTTCTCCTAAAGCCCCGTAGGTGCTCCCGACCATGCCGAACAAGAACGCCCGCGCCTCTGACAAGAAGAAGAAGGACGAGAAGGACCCGAAGAAGAAGGCAAAGGTGGCGATCAAGGCGGAGCCCGAGAAGCCCGAGGGCAAACGTCTGGTCCTCAAGCCCAAGCCGGTTGGCGCTACCGCCACGGGTCCCCAGCAAGACGCTGCTGCGCTCGCACGCGCCAAGCTCCTGAAGTCGAAGGGCCACAAGGGCGCGCAAGAGGTCGACGGTGACGAGGTCGAAGAGCAGGCCGAAGAGGCCATGCTCGACGCCGAAGTCGACCCCGACGCGCAGAAGGAAGAGGTCGAAGAAGAGCCGGTGACCGAGCGCAAGGAGGTCAAGGATCTCCTCGAGGCCGGCAAGCAGAAGGGCTTCCTCACCTACGACGAAGTCAACGACGCCCTGCCCGCCGACGTCGTCTCGTCCGATCAGATCGACGACGTGATGTCGATGTTCGGCGACAACGAGATCGAGGTCGTCGACGCGCAGAAGTCCGTCGACAACACCGAGGTCAAGCCGACCGTCGCGGCCGAAGAAGAGCAGGAGAAGAAGAAGGAAGAGGAGGCCGAAGAGGAAGAAGAAGAGGCCCCCAAGATCGCCGACGAGCCTGGCGCGAAGTCGAACGACCCCGTTCGCCTCTACCTGCGCAAGATGGGCTCGGTCTCGCTGCTCACCCGCGAAGGTGAAGTCGAGATCGCCAAGCGCATCGAAGACGGTGAGAAGGAAGTCATGCGCGCGCTGCTCGACTGCAAGGTCGCGGTGCTCGAGGTGATGGAGATCGGCCCCCGCCTCAAGGCCGGCAAGCTGCGCATTCGTGAAGTCCTCAAGGACGCTCCCGAAGAGCCGGCGCGTGAGGAAGAGGAAGAGACGTTCGAAGAGCCCGAGGCCGTCGAAGGCGTCGAAGGCGCTGAGGTGCCTGGCGTTCCCGGCGCTCCGAAGGAGATCCAGCTCAACGCGGCCGAGTTGAACCGCATCGAGACGATCAACAAGCAGATCGAGAAGTTCAAGAAGATCTACAAGGACCTCGAGGACGTCGAAGAGGATCTCGGGGGCCGCAAGAAGCTCTCGGAGGTCAAGCGCAAGGAGTTCAAGCAGGAGGCCATCGAGCTTCGCGAGAAGCTGATGGAGGCGCTCGAAGAGATGCGCCTGTCGAAGAAGATGATCGACCGTGTCGTGAAGCACGTGTCGGACATGATCGATCTCGTCAACCGCTCCGACGACGAGCTGCGCGACATCGAGCGTCAGTACGGCGTGCCGCTCAACGAGCTGAAGGTGTGGCTCAAGGAGTCGACCGGCAACCCGCAGGCCCTCAAGCGCCTCGCCCGCCGCCTCAACAGCACCGACGAGCTCGTCGAAGCCCTCGATCGCGACGTGCGCACCGCGCTGCGCCGCATCAAGAAGGTCGAAGAAGACGCGGGCATGGAGATCGTCACGCTCCAGAAGAAGCACGACGCCATTCGGCTGGGTGAGCGCCGCGCCGAGCGCGCCAAGAGCGAGCTCGTCGAAGCCAACCTGCGCCTCGTGGTGTCGATCGCGAAGAAGTACACGAACCGCGGCCTGCAGTTCCTCGACCTGATCCAGGAAGGCAACATCGGCCTCATGAAGGCCGTCGACAAGTTCGAGTACAAGCGCGGCTACAAGTTCTCCACGTACGCCACGTGGTGGATTCGCCAGGCCATCACCCGCGCCATCGCCGATCAGGCCCGCACCATTCGTATTCCGGTGCACATGATCGAGACGATCAACAAGCTCATCCGCACGAGCCGCTACCTCGTTCAGGAGATCGGCCGCGAGCCGACGCCCGAAGAGATCGCCGAGAAGATGGAGCTGCCGCTCGACAAGGTCCGCAAGGTCCTCAAGATCGCCAAGGAGCCCATCTCGCTCGAGACGCCCATCGGCGAAGAGGAAGACAGCCACCTCGGCGACTTCATCGAGGACAAGGCCCTCGTGAAGCCCGACGACGCCGTCATCAACATGAACCTGGCCGAGCAGACCCGGAAGGTGCTCGCCACGCTGACGCCGCGCGAAGAGAAGGTGCTGCGCATGCGCTTCGGCATCGGCGAGAAGAGCGATCACACCCTCGAAGAAGTCGGCCAGGACTTCGAGGTGACCCGCGAGCGCATTCGTCAGATCGAGGCGAAGGCGCTGCGGAAGCTTCGGCACCCGTCGCGCAGCAAGCGTCTGCGCAGCTTCGTCGAAGGCCAGTAGTCAGCCTTCAGCAGCACCGCCCGGCCTGCCCATCGCACTGCGATCGGCGGGCCGGTGTCGTTTCAGGGGCAGACGATGAGACTGGCGACGCCCGCTTCCCCGCTCCCGAGGCTCCACGCGGCCTCGAGCCCTGCGTCGGCGCCCAGCGAGCGCACCGTGAGGGAGAGCGACGGCCCCGCATCGCAGGCTGTCAGCGTGCCGGAGCGGTACTCGCAGAGCGCACTCGCTTGCCCTGAAAAGGTGCCCGTGAAGTCACTCATCGGACGGCTGCCCTGCCGCGCGGTGACCAACACCGTCGCGCTCCCACCATCAGCTGGAGCAGCCACGCACGTCACCGGCACCTCGAAGAGCTCGGTCGTCGCCAGCGTCTCGCCACCACCGTCAGGGAAGCGCCCCTCACGAACGAAGGTGCGCCCGTGCGTCCACGAGCCGCCACACTGACACCCTGAGACGAACAAGACGATGAGGAGGGCGCGCATGCTCAGGTGACACCGAAGGGCGGTGGCGTGCGCAGCCTCCTCCTCGAGCCACCGTCGTCAGCGCCTGCGTCGCCGATTCACGAGCACCAGCAGCATGGTCAACAACGCTGGCGCCCCCTCGGAGGTGTTGCAGCCACAGCCGCGGGGCTTCGCCGCGACCGTCACCAGAACCTCGCCAGTCGCCGTTCGCGGGTCAGCCACGCCTGCCGTCTTCCCGTCATCGGTGACGACGTAGGTGAAGCTGAGCGCCCCGGCGGACTTCGCGTCGACCACCACCGCGTCCCCCTCGAGCGCCGCACCTTCGACCGACACCACGCGCAGCGCCTGCCCTCGCTCGTCATCAGGTCCGGGTCGGTCGTTCGAGAGGAGCTCCTGCACGGACAGCCTGAGCGCCGCGCCCTCCGTCGCGCTCACCATGTCAGCGGCCGCGCGCGGGGGATCGTTCACCTCGAGCACCTCGATGGTCACGGTCGCGTCGGCCTCCTGTGGGTCTGGTTGGCCGTTGGTGAGCCCATCATCGCGGGCGCGGTAGGTGAAACGGTCGACGCCGTGGAAGTCGAGCGGAGGCGTGTAGTGCACCCCTCCATCGCGCTGTCCGAGCACCCCGCCCCGCTCCGTCATCGTCGGCACCTGCGCCAGCGACAACCGCTGCAGCGACTCGAACGCAGGGCCCGGGCGATCGTTGGCGAGCACCTCGAAGTCGACCTCGGTGTCTTCGCGCACCGTCAGCTGATCGGCCGCGAGCACGGGGGGCTCGTTCGTGTCCGTGACGATCACCTGAACGATGGCCATCGCTGAACGCGGGTCCGGAGAACCGCTGGTGGTGCCGTCGTCCTGAACCAGGCACGTGAAGCTGTCGGTCCCAGAGAAGCCCAGCGGCGCGACGTAGGTGATCGACGTGCCCTGCAGCGTGACCGCTCCGCCGCGCTGACTCGAGGCCGACACGGAGCTGATGGTGAGCGCCTGACTCGATTCGTTGGCTGGTCCCGGGCGATCGTTCGACGTCAACGTTCCCACGCCGATGACGAGGGGCTGCCGTGCGCTCGCAGTCACCGTGTCATTCACCACCGTCGGAGGGTCGTTCACCTCGCTCACGGTCAGCCGCACGCGGGCCGAGGCCTGTAGCGATGGCTGGCCGTCGTCCGAGAGCTGGTACGTGAGCTGATCGGTGCCGTTGAAATCGCCCGACCACTGCACGAGCGCACCACCGTCGACGAGCGTCACGAGGCTCCCGCCGTCGGTCACGCTGTCGATGGCGAGCAGCTGCAGGCTCTGGGTCGACTCCAGCGGGCCCGCGTCGTCGTTCTGCAGCAGCAGCGCAGCCGGAAGGAACGTGGGTTGATCTTCGACTGCAGCCAGCACGTCTTCCGCGCCGACGGGAGGATCGTTGACCGCGGTGACGGTGACGTCGATCACGCCGGTCGCCCTCGCGGTGGGAGCACCATCGTCTTCGACCGTGATCGACAGCCGGTCGAGCCCCGAGAAGTCGGGCGGAGGCACGTAGCGCAGGCCTCCATCGAGCGAAACGAGGCCACCCGCGTCGCTCGTGGCCACGACGCTGACGACGCGCAACGACTGTGCGGATTCGTCGGGTGGTCCTGGCGTACCCGAGAAGCTCATCGCCAGCGGCAGCAGCAGCGTCTGATCCTCGAGGGTGGCACCAGTCACGGGCACGAGGCGGGGCGGATCATTCACCGCGCGCACGGTGAGCGACACCGCGCCGACCGCCGTGAGCGGAGCGGCGACCCCGTTCGTCGTGCCGTCGTCAGTGAGCGTGTAGGTGAAGGAGTCGGTGCCACTGAAGTCTGCTGGCGGCGTGTAGCGAACCAGGCCTCCATCGACGGCCAGCACGCCCCCTCGAAGCGTCGTCGCAGGCACCGCGGTCACCCTGAGCACCTGCCCTGCCTCGTTCGGTGGCCCTGCCAGATCGTTCGCCGTCACGACCGTGCTCGTCACCACGTCTTCGTCCAGCGTGACCACGTCAGGGCTGGCCGTCGGAGGATCGTTCACCTCGGTGATGGTGAAGGCCAGATCGAGACTCGTGGAGGCGGTCCCGTCGGCGAGCGTCGCCCGCACGACCGCAGGCCCGTTCGCGTTGGCAACCAACGCCCAGGAGACCGGAGCGCGTGAGAGGGCGAGCACTCCCGCGTCGACAGCCTGCAGGTTCGCCGTCTGGGCGATCGCCGTGACCAGGAGCGCCGCGCTGGGACGATTGCAGGCGACCACGCGCCCAAGGGCGGTCACGAGCACCGAGCCTGCCGGCCCGTCCTCGGCGACCGACGGCAGCGTGGGGGCCCTGAGCGTCAGCGGTTGATCAGGCATGGGAACCTGCGCCCACCAGGTGCCCCACGTATTCGCTGGCGAGGCGGCGTACTCCTGAAGCGTCCACAAGGTGCAGTCGTCGACCGGGTCGACTGACGCGGCGGAGTAGTCACCCCAGCGAATCACGGTCGGTGCCGCGCGCGTGTAGATGGCCTCTCCGGCTTTGAAGATCACCTCGTCGCGCAGGCTGCCTGGCAGATCGTTCGACAGATGCACGGCGTAGGCAGCCGATGGGTACACGTCGGTGCCGAATCGCGAGTAGCCGAGGATCACGTCTCCCGCCCGGTTCACGGCGAGCGATGGGTGGCTGTAGGCGCGCGTGCCCGTGGAGTCGTCGACCCGCCCCACGCCGATCACCTGATTCTGGGTGAGATCGATCTCCCACCACTGCAGCGACGTGCGGTTGGGGCTCGTCTGGGGCAGGCCGATCTGGTGCGCCACATAGAGGCGACCGTTGCGCGCCACCACCGATTGGGTCTCCGAGCTGTTGAACGTCAGGCCGTCGACTCGGGTCGCGCTTCCCAGCTGAGGCGCGGGCACCACCGAGAAGCTGTAGGGCGCCGGCGAGGCCAGGCGAACGGCCGACGTCGAGGGCGTGAGCGTCGTGGTCGCTGCTGTCGCGCCCGTCAGACGTGGGAGCGCCAGGCCGATGCCACCCGGTGTGTTCGCCGTCGCCACCAGCACCACCTCGGACGCCGCGGGATCGAGCATGTGCGCCGGCACCATCGTGATGAAGGGCGCGACGTGCGTCGTCGGCGTCGCCACGTTCGCCTGGAGATCGGCCAACGAGAAGACGAACACCTTCGACTGCACGAACGCAGAGCCAGTCGGGTTGCCGAACATGTTCGCGGCCACCACGGCGTATTGGCCGTTGAACCCAAGGCGTGGGTAGTCGGGCCAGGTCGTGTCTCCAGGGTCGCCGTCGACGCGAAACAGGTTCCACGCGCCGGTGGGATCGCTCGTCTGGCTGATGCCGATGAGGAGCGAGGCCTGCGCGGTGCGCCTATTCGAGACGGCGATGGTCAGCCACCGGCTGATGCCCGGGTGAAAGACGACCGACGGGTCGAAAGGCCCTGTGGCTCCGGTCGACGCCCAGAACGCGGCGAGTGAAACGGTCGAGATCGGCGTGCCCGTCTTCGTCTGAACCCGGACCTCGGAGTTCAGCGTCACCATCAGGTGATTGGGCCCCGCCGCACCCATCGTGTCAGGGGGCAGCCCCGCCGCGCTGAAGGGCAGCCCGACGAAGTTCGCCCCCACCACCGGAGAAGGGTCACGAGGCAGCGGCTGCCACTCGTCGAGCCCAGCAGGCCAGGATCCCTCGAGCGCGTCGTGGTGCGGCCGATTGGTATCGACCTCGACCGCGTCGACGGGCGGAAGCGCCGTGAAGACGATCGTCTGACCTGTGAGGCGTGGAGGACCCTCGGAACAGCTCAGCGCGAGGACCAACGGCAGGACGAGGCGGCTCATGTTTCCCCCGGGTCGAGCATTTGCCGCGGGCGCCGCTGTCTCAACGGAAATGTCCGCTCCGCACGCTTGCTCGAACGAGCGCCTCGGCGATGGTTCGCGAGATCGAGATCGACGGCCGGGCATTGCCGAGTCCGCCCCTGTTCAGGCTTTTTGCTCGAAGCCCTCGACCGACCAGCGCCTCACGAGGTCGAGCTGGCCATGGTGCGTGAGATCGATCATCAACGGCGTG
Source organism: Archangium gephyra (assembly GCA_943370055.1). Lineage (GTDB taxonomy): Bacteria > Myxococcota > Myxococcia > Myxococcales > Myxococcaceae > Xiheimicrobium > Xiheimicrobium gephyra_A. The sequence goes on along the minus strand of CALRPN020000069.1, from coordinate 7,670 downwards.
ACCGATGCGAGCTGATCGTCGTGCACGGCCGTCACGTCGGTGCCCGGCTCCTTGACGTGCTCGTACCCGGTGCCGCCGAGCCAGTAGTACTTGCGGCCGCGGGGATCTTCCTTCTCGATCACGTCGGCGCCGTAGCTGTGCCGCCCGCCCTTCGTGACCTGGTACCCGCGAATCTTCCCGTACGCCGGCAGGTTCACGTTGAGGAGCAGACGATCAGGCAGCTTCTGCGTGAGCAGCGACTTCACCAACGCCTGCGCAAATTCGGCCGCGTGGTCGAAGACGAACGTGCGACGGCTCACGAGCGAGAAGGCGACCGAGGGCACGCCCAGAATCGCGCCCTCCATCGCCGCGGCGACGGTGCCTGAGTAGATGACGTCGTCGGCCAGGTTCGGCCCGTGGTTGATGCCTGACACGACCAACGTCGGCCGCGCCTGCTTCATGAGGTGGTTGATCGCGACGTAGACACAGTCGGCCGGCGTGCCGTCGATCGCGAACCGCCGCTCACCCATCGGGCGAATGCGCAGCGGGTCGTGCAGCGACAACGAGTGCGAGGTGGCGCTCTGCTCGTGCAGCGGCGCCACCACCCACGTCTCTGCCAGCGGCTCGACCGCCTTCACCAACGCCTCGAGCCCCTTCGCGTGAATGCCGTCGTCGTTCGAGACGAGGATTCGCGGAGCGGTCACGACGCGACCTTGATGGCGCCCTTCCCTGCGTACCGCGCGCCGGCGCCGAGCTCTTCCTCGATGCGCAACAGCTGGTTGTACTTCGCGACGCGATCGGAGCGGCTCGCCGAGCCCGTCTTGATGAGCCCGCAGTCGAGCGCGACGGCGAGGTCGGCGATGGTGGTGTCCTCGGTCTCGCCCGAGCGGTGGCTCATCACCGAGGTGAAGCCAGCACGGTGCGCCATGCGCACGGCCTCGAAGGTCTCGGTGAGGGTGCCGATCTGGTTCACCTTCACGAGAATGGAGTTCGCCACGCCGGCCTTGATGCCGCGCTCGAGGCGCGTGACGTTGGTGACGAACAGGTCGTCTCCGACCAGCTGGATCTTCTTGCCCAGCGCGTCGGTCGACTTCTTCCAGCCGTCCCAGTCGTCTTCGGCGAAGCCGTCTTCGATCGAGACGATCGGGTACTTGCTGATGAGCTCGGAGTACCAGCCGACGAGCGCCGACGAGTCGTACGCCTTGCCCTCGCCCTTGAGCTTGTAGGTCTTCGAGTCCTTGTCGAAGAACTCCGAAGCGGCCACGTCGAGGCAGAGCGCGATCTGCTCACCGGGCTTGAAGCCCGCGGCCGAGATGGCCTCCATGATCAGCTTGAGCGCCTCTTCGTTCGCCGGCAGATCGGGCGCGTAGCCGCCTTCGTCGCCGACGCCCGTCGCGAGCTTCTTGCCTTTGAGGATCTTCTTGAGCGCGTGGAAGATCTCCGCGCCCCAGCGCAGGCCTTCGGCGAACGTCGTCGCGCCCCAGGGCAGCACCATGAACTCCTGCACGTCGACGCGCGTGTCGGCGTGGGCGCCACCGTTGAGAATGTTCATCATCGGCACGGGCAGCGTGCGGGCCTGAACCCCGCCGACGTAGCGGTAGAGCGGCAGGCCGAACGACGTGGCTGCAGCGCGCGCAGTGGCCATCGAGACCGCGAGAATGGCGTTGGCCCCGAGCTTCGCCTTGTTGGGCGTCCCGTCGAGCTCGAGCATGCGCGCGTCGACGCCGAACTGATCGGCCGCGTCGAGCCCCGCGACCGCTGGAGCGATCGTCTCGTTCACGTGCTGCACGGCCTTGAGCACGCCCTTGCCGAGGTAGCGGCGCTTGTCGTCGTCGCGAAGCTCGTTGGCCTCGTGCTCGCCCGTGCTGGCGCCCGAGGGCACCGCCGCGCGTCCCACGACTCCCGTGTCGAGCATGACTTCTGCCTCGACCGTCGGGTTGCCACGTGAATCCAGAATCTCCCGCGCCTTGACATGAACGATTTCGGTCATGGGCGGCGTTGTAGCCAACGGCGCGGCATTCTCAACGGCGCTGAGGTGACGAGCGCGAAACCGCGCGTGATCGCGCTCAACGCGGCCAGCGACGCTTCTTCTTCTTTCGCTGCTGCTCTTCCTGCTTCGCTTCGCCGGGGCGACGCAGGTGCGGCAGCGCGCCCATCTGCACGGGCACGTAGTCGTTCCCGAGCAGCGCCTTCACCAGGTCGGCCTGGGTGTTGACCGGCTTCTTGAAGAGCGTGGCCGCGAAGCCGATCTCGTCGAGCGAGGTGCGCGCGTCACTGCCCGCGACGCCGGGCAGCTTCATCGACTCCGATGCCTCGAGCGCGAGCTCGTTGGCGCCCATGCGGGCCTTCGGGTTGTAGACCTCGATGGCCGAGAGCAGCTTGAGCGTCTTGACGTAGTCGTTCGCCGGGTGGCTGAAGTCCTTGTCGAAGGGCCGAGCCGCGACGATGGCTGCGCCAAGGCCTTTGAGCTTCGGCAGGCACTCGTCGGCGCTCCAGGCCTTCTCGCGGTTGCTGCCCCACAGCTGCACTGGCTCGGGCGCGCGGTCGGGCTTCTCGAAGAAGCACAGGTACTGGCCCTTGTCGGTCGCCAGCTCGAGGCCCACGAAGACCTTGAGCTTCGTCGTCCGCTGCAGATCGAAGAGCTCGTCGCAGCCGTCTTGCGTGTTCGTCTCGGTGAAGGCGACGCCGTCGAGGCCGAAGGACTCCGCGCGCGACAGCACCGCCTTCGGGTCGAGCGGGCAGTCACGAGACAGATAGGAGTGAACGTGGAGGTCGATCAGCATGTCAGGGTGGGCCCTTGTCTGGCTCGCGAGCCGCGTGGGATAAGCAGCGCATGTTCACTGGCGTCAAGGTGTTTTCGGCGACGAAGGCCAAAGAGCGCGAAGAGCTCAGCGAAAACATCAACCGGTGGATCAAGAGCAACGCCGATCTCGAGATCGTCGACCGGGTCGTCTGCCAGTCGAGCGACAACGAGTTTCACTGTTACTCGATGCTGCTCTTCTACAAGCCGAAGACCTGAGCCTCATTCCGGCGGGTTGGACAGGACCGGCCTGTCGGTGCAGGGAAGACCACCTACGGGGCCTGTTTCTCGATCTCGACACGTGGATGGTCCGCCTCTTTGGCGCCGACCCCCGACCTCGAGAAGACGTGCTCGCCTGGTACCTCGAACGCCGAGAGCGCTGCCGTGCCCTTCTGTGGGACGTGGCGCTCGAGGCGCTACGCGGCGGAATCGATGTCGTCCTCGAATTGGGTCTGGTCACCACCGCTGATCGTGAGGGCGTTCTACGAAAGGGCCCGCGTCGAGGGTCTCCGCCTGGTGGTCCACCTCCTCGACGCACCACGCGACGTGCGGCCTAAACGCGTGCTCCAGCGCAACCGAAACCCTGGTTCATTCACCCAGATCGTACCGGTCGAGTTCTTCGAGCGAGCCTCCGACACCTGGCAACCGCCGTCGCAGTCGGAACGTGCCGAGTGGCACATCATCGAGGCGTGACTGGAAGACGTCCCACGGGAAGCGACTGACCCTCGCGACGACCCGGCCTCACATCTCCGACGAGCCGACCGACTTCCGCCGCTTCGGCACCACCAGCCCGCGAGAGAGGCGCTTGAGCACCACGTCGCGCTGCCGCTGCTTGTACCGCTCGTGCGAGTTCTCACCCTTGTCGTTCTCGAACGCCTGTTTCTCGTCGGCGATCTGAAACTCGCACGTCGCCAGCGTGATGCGGCCGCGTCGGCTGCGATCGTCGTACTCGGGCGGCGGCAGATACGCGTCGAGGCGAATCGGCACGTCGGCCACGAAGTTCAAGATGCGGTAGGTCGAGCCCGAGAAGGCGTTGCCGCGCTTGGCCTCCTCGCGCTCCTCGTAGTCGACGTCGAGGTGCAGCTGCTTGGCGTACTTGCGGAAGTTCGGGTACTGGCTCAGCAGCTCCTTGAAACGCAGGAGCGTGTTCTCGGTCTGCGCCGGAACCATGAAGTTGAACGGAATGAGCCGCTGCGTGAGGAAGTACAGCGTGGGGAGCACGTCATCGCGCTCTTTCACGATGATGCGAAACCGGGTGCGGTCGTACACGGCCGCTGCTGTCGATTCCCTCTTGGCGATGAGCTTGGTGATCACCGACTCGCGCGTCTTGATGGAGTCGGAGAACTCGACGATTGGCAGCCCCTTGAGCTTCGCCTCGTCGATCACCGCGACCACCCGCTCGGTCACCATCTGCGCGAGCCCGGCCTCTGAGACGGCCGTCTTGAACAGCAGATCGCGCGCCTCGATGTGCTGAATCACGTGCATCACCTTCAGCACGATGCAGGCGATCTTCCGGTACTTCTTGTCGACCTGTCCCGAGGCCAGCAGGAACAGGTCGTGAATCATGTTGGGGTTCGCGACGGCGTCGGCCACCTTGTAGTCGAACGTCTTGCGCAGGTACTCGACCGCGTCGGCCAGCACCTGGCGCACCCAGGCTTCGTCGTGCTTCTGCGTGGGGTCGATTTGCGCGAGGCGAAGAAACCGATCGACCTCGTCCCAGGTGGTGAAGTGCAGCCGGCGCCACTCGATGACGGAGCCACCGCGAAGCACGAGCCGAATGCGCTCGAGCTCTTTGAGGCCCATCTCTTCGACACGCCGAACGGGCAGATCCGGGAGTGTCGGCTGGTGTTTCAGCGCCACCCCCCGCAGTTAGCGGAAGGGACTGGGAGGCGGAAGCCCATTCAACGCCCCGATCACTGGAAGCGTACGCACACCCCATTGCCGCTCTCGAACGCGAAGCCCTGGGTCAACGTCGTGACGGTGTCCGGTGCGCAGATCGAAATCTGAATGACGGCGTTGGCCCCTCCGTTCGAGGGCACGACCGAGACGATCTGATCGCTGCGCACCTCGGTGAGGGTCTGGTTCTCGCGATAGAGGAACAGTCGCGGCACCCCGCCATCGTCGAAGAAGCGGCTGCGGAAGTCGTAGGCCGCCAACTCGGCGAGGCCGCGTCGGAGCGACCCTGTTGGACAACCAGCGTCGACGAGCGAGAACGAGAGGCTGCTCGCGCTGGTGATCGCAGGACCGAATGAGACAGACGGATTCCACCGCACCGGGGCCGACTGTGCCGAGAAGTTGGGGCAGGTCGGCCTGCCGAGCTCCTGGCAGGTTCCACCGCTGCCACATTGCTGCCCCGAGCCACAGCCAGCAGGTTGGGGGCTGCCTGCGGTACAATTGCCGGGCGTCTCGCACTGACCAGACGAGAAGTTGCAGGTCAGCGAACTGCCGCAGCTCCCGATGGCACAGCCGCCGTCGATGGGAAGCGGCTCGCCCGCGTCGCCCGTGGAAGAAGCAGTGCAGGCCTGCTTCACACAACGTGGGCCCGACCCACTGCAGGCCGAACAGATGGAGCCTCGCTTCCCGCACGCAGCCACTTCAGTGCCCAGCTGGCATTCGTCCTTGCTGTCGCAGCAGCCCGCACAGGTGTCGAAGCTGCACGGCTCGCGGCACGAGATGTTGCCCACGACCAGTCCGAGAAGAACCCCCACGACCAACGCAACCCGCATGGACATGGGCAAGCACCAAAGCACACGCCCCGCCGGTCTGGGTGACCGAACGGGGCGCAGGCTTCGCTTCAACTCAAAGAGATGCTGCTCAGTCCTTCTTCTCTTCACCTTCGGGCGCGGGAGCGGCGTCGGAGGCCTTCGCAGGGCGATCGACGAGCTCGAGGATCGCGATGTCGGCCGCGTCACCCTTGCGGAAGTGGCCCTTGAGCAGACGCGTGTAGCCGCCGTTGCGCTTGGCGTAGCGATCCTTCAGCTCGCTGAAGACCTTCTGCAGGACGGTGCGGTTTCTGACGTGACGCTGCGCGAGACGGGCGTTGTGCACGCCACCCTTCTTGCCCAGGGTGATGATGCGCTCGGCGAGGCGACGCGCCTCCTTCGCCTTCGGGAGGGTCGTCTCGATGCGCTCGTGCTCGAGGAGCGAGGTGACCATGTTGCGCAGCATCGCGATGCGGTGCGAGGTGGTGCGCTGCAGCTTTCGGTATCCGACTCGGTGTTCCATGACGTCCTTCGATTGCCTGGCTCAACCGGCGCCAGGCGGTGAACCTCTTCGGCCGTGTGAGGTACCGGGAGGAGATAATCGCGAGTGGTGATCTCGCGGTTTTGTGGAGCCACTCTCGCGGCTCCGTGAGAACCAGCTCGCGACGACCGCGAGCTGGAGGTGCCGCTCCAGTTTCCCGGAGCGACGAACGCCTTACATGCGCGGGCCCGTCGAGGGCGCCGGCATCGTCTTCGGAGGCCAGTTCTCGAGCTTCATGCCGAGCGAGAGCCCCATCTCGGCGAGAATCTCTTTGATCTCCTTCAGCGACTTGCGGCCGAAGTTCTTCGTCTTGAGCATCTCGGCCTCGGTCTTCTGAACGAGGTCGCCGATGGTGCGAATGTTGGCCTGCTGCAGGCAGTTGGCCGAGCGCACCGACAGCTCGAGCTCGTCGACCGAGCGGAAGAGGTTCTCGTTCAGCTTCGCCTCTTCACGCGGCGTCTCGACGGCCACGGGCTCTTCGGTCTCTTCGAAGTTGATGAAGACCGACAGCTGCTCCTTGAGGATCTTCGAGGCGTACGCCACCGCGTCCTGCGGGGTGACCGAGCCATCGGTCCACACTTCGAGGGCGAGCTTGTCGTAGTCCGTCTGCTGGCCGACGCGCGCGTTGGTGACCTGGTAGTTCACCTTCACGATGGGCGAGAAGAGCGAGTCGATCGCGATGCTGCCGATGGGCGAGCCGGCGACCTTGTTGTTCTGCGCCGAGACGTAGCCACGGCCGCGACGGGTCGTCATCTCGATGCGAATCTTGCCGCCTTCGGCGAGCGTGCAGACGTGGTGACCGGGGTTGAGGATCTCGACCTGGTCGTCCGCGATGATGTCGCCGGCCTTCACTTCCTTCGGCCCTTCCGCCTCGATGCGGATCGTCTTGGGCTCGTTGGTGTGCATGCGCAGACGCACTTCCTTGAGGTTCAGGACGATGTCCGTCACGTCCTCGCTCACTTCGGGAACCGCGGCGAACTCGTGCTCGACCATGCCGCCGTTGCCTTCGATCTTCACGGTGGTGATGGCGGCGCCCTGGAGCGACGACAGCAGCACGCGGCGAATCGAGTTGCCGAGCGTCGTGCCGAAGCCGCGCTCGAGGGGCTCGGCGACGAACTTGCCGTAGGTGCCAGTGAGGGTCTCCGCGTCGACATCGAGGCGACGGGGCTTGATGAGGTCACGCCAGTTCTTCGCGATCAGGGCCGGCTCTGCCATGGGACTGCTCCTTGTGACGAAGAAGGCCACCAACATACCCGCGATGGCGGGAGGACCTCTTCGGTGAAGCCCGCGCGGTGAAGCACGGGGTGAAAGCTGAAAAAAGCGAAACGGCTGGGCGGTACCCGAAGGCAGCCGCACCAGCCGAGGAACGCCGAATTACTTCGAGTACAATTCGACGATCAGCTGCTCCTGGATCGGCATGGTGAGATCCTCGCGGTTCGGCGGGGTCTTCACGGTGCCCTTGAGCGCCTTCTTGTCGACGTCGAGCCACTGGGGAATGCCGCGGCGGTCGACGGTCTCGATGGCCTCCTGAATGCGGAGGATCTTCTTCGACTTCTCGTGAACCTCGACGACCGAACCCGGCTTCGCGTTGAAGGCAGGCATGTTCACGCGCTTGCCGTTCACCGTGAAGTGACCGTGGCGAACGAGC
>CALRPN020000068.1:0-49606 GCA_943370055.1 Archangium gephyra | reverse complement strand
GCGGGTGAAGGCCGACACGGCGCAAGGGCATGTCGAGTACGTGTTGGACGGGAAGTACGTGCTGCGGGAGGGAGGGGCGAGGAGTCGGCGGTACCACTTTGGGGAAGGAGAGGCGCTGGCCGTCACGGGAGTGGGAGGGACGGCAGGGCAAGACAGGTGGCTGCTGACGGACGCGCTGGGGAGTGTCGTCACGGAGGCGGATGCGACGGCGACGTCGGTGACGGCGCGGCAATTCGATGCTGCAAGAGGGAACTGCTGGTGCCGCCAGGGGCAGGCAAGCCGCGTGATTGGCAGGGCGGGCATGAGCCGGCATGGACAAAGAGGGAATTTGAACCTGACGTAACTCGAGAACAAGTCATTGAGAATTATCAAACTGGTGTTAAGCCACAGTGCCCCAAATGCAATCTCAAACTCGGAAACAGATAGTCGACCATTTGGAGGAATTCTTGGGGGTTGTCGCCAGGGGTTGGTCGAGGACGGCAGATGGGTTGGCGTTGCCCTTCATGGTCGCTAGCTTCGAGAGCGTGCCTTCGCAACTGTTGGTTTGTCAGATTCGGCGCTTGGGCGCTCGGCATCTGGTGAGCCAATTTGGATGGAGTTGATGATGCTGGTGCGAAAGGATGTACGCGAAGGCATGGTGGACGTGCTGCAATCGGTTGCGATGGAGATGTTGCAGCGGCGCGCCCCCCTGCTTCGTGGTGAGACGATTGGTCCCAGAGGCGAGTTGTTTCGGGACAGCGAGTTGACAGCGCTCTTCGTAAGCTCGCCGGCGTATTTCCCAAACGGGCTGGCACTGTTTAGGCAGCCGAGCAAGTCCGTCATCGTTGCATGGTTGGTCCCCATTGCTTCCGATGAGGTTGCCTTCGTGTCCCGGCGAGGCGGCGAAGAATTTGAGGATTTGCTTGCCTCTTCGAATCCCGACCTGCTCGACCCTTATAGAAAGTCAATTCTTACGCCAGCGCCTTGAGAGTTCTATGTCGCTGCCGTCCATCGACGCCATTGGGTACACGTACCGAGGAGAAGGAGAAGTCGAGACGTGCAGTGAGACGAAGACGACTCCGGCGGGCGCAGTGACGGAAGTGACGAGACACTTCTACGACGGGCTGGAGCGACGGACCCGGACGCAGCGGTACGACGGGTACGAGACGACGTACGGGTACGACGTGAAGGGCAACCGCACGTTGGTGCGAGACGCCGACGGAGTCTCCACGGCGTACACCTACGACGCGGTTGACAGACTCAGGACGGCGACGACGCCAGTGGGCGTGGCGACGTACGACTTCTTCGAAGACGGGCTGCTGAAGCAGACGGACTACGGGAACGGGCTGAAAGAGACGCGCACGTACGACGCGGCGGGGCGACTCGAGACGCTGTCAGTGGACAAGGTGGGCCAGGCGGTGAGCCGCTTCGACTACGGGTACGACGCGAATGGCAACCGGGTGAGTCAGGTGGAGACGAGAGGGCTTGGGGGAGAGACGACGACGTACGGGTACGACGAGGCTGATAGACTCATCGGCGTGGAGTACCCGGCGGAGACGCACCTGTACCAGGTAGACGCGGTGGGGAACCGGACGGGAGAGAAGCGCGCGGCGACGGGAGTGGTGGCAGCGCTGACGGTGGCAGCGTTTGCAGCGTTGAGTCCAGCGGTGGCGAGCGCGGCGGTGGAACGTCAGCACAACGCGGTTGACTGGGTGGTGGCCGTCAACGACGTGAAGGCGTCGACGACGACGGCGTTGACGTACGACGCGAATGGGAACCGGACGGGAGAGGGGACGAAGGCGTACCGGTGGGACATTCGAGACACGCTGACGAGGGTGGAAGACGGGGCCGTCGTCGTAGGGGCGTACGACTACGACGCGAAGCTGCAGCGGGTGAAGGCCGACACGGCGCAAGGGCATGTCGAGTACGTGTTGGACGGGAAGTACGTGCTGCGGGAGGGAGGGGCGAGGAGTCGGCGGTACCACTTTGGGGAAGGAGAGGCGCTGGCCGTCACGGGAGTGGGAGGGGCGGCAGGGCAAGACAGGTGGCTGCTGACGGACGCGCTGGGGAGTGTCGTCACGGAGGCGGATGCGACGGCGACGTCGGTGACGGCGCGGCAATTCGATGCGTGGGGGAATTACAGAAATAACACGGCTCCGACGGCGAATGAGACGCGGCTTGGGTACACGGGCCATCAATTCGATGTCGAGACAGGGCTGACGTACGCACGCGCGAGGTATTACGACTCGAAGCTGGGTGTGTTCCTGAGTCGCGACTCCTTCGAAGGCGTCCTGGGTGACGCTCCGTCGCTGCACCGTTTCACCTACAGCCACAACAACCCGCTTCGCTACCGAGACCCGTCTGGTCGGAGCGTGCTCGGTTTCATGAGCGGTCCGCTTGCGCTGTTTGACGCAGTCAACGAGTCGGGCTTCCTGGTTGGCGCAGCGGTCAGCGGCAACACAAGCGGTTGGGCCGGCTATCAGCGCGCAGCAGGCGCTCACGTGGCTGATACAGCGAAGGGCGTTCTTTCGCTCGGAAGCAATCCGCTGGGACCAGGGGCTTCCGTGGCCAATGGCCTGCTCGAGGGCGGAAGACGAGCGATGGGGTGTGTGCAGGGCGGCGGGGGCGTTGGTTGCGTACTGGGAGCCGGAGACGCCCTCGTCGATATGGCGGGCGCCTACGTCGACATGGCTCAGACTGACCCGAAAGACTGGACCTCATTTCAGGGCGAACGACTTGCCACGACGGCTGCAAAGTTCGATGCCGAAGGCCAGAAGGTCGCGGGCGTGGTCGGAGGGCTCAGCGCTGTTGCGAATTACGACTTCCTCGGAGTCGGCCAGTGGGCCGACGAGGGTGTCCGCTCGTTCGGCGGGTCGACTCTGCAGAGTGAAGCGGCTTCGACAGTGGCGAATCAGACCCGCAAGCTGTTATTTCAGACAGTCGAGACGACTATCTTTGAGGATGCGCAGGCGCTTGGCGGCATGACGTGTCCTTGCTTCGAGGCGGGCACGCAGGTGCACACGAAGTCGGGTGTGGTTGCGATTGAAGAGGTTCGCGTCGGGGATCTGGTGCTCTCGAAGGACGACAAGACTGGAGTCGTCGACTACCGACCGGTTGTGCAGCTCTTCGTGACGCCGGAGAAGGAAGTCTTCGAGCTGCGTCTTTCTGATGACTCGGGCGCCGAGACGGTTCTGGGCGTCACCCCTGGGCACCCCTTCTGGGTGAAGGACATTGGCTGGGTTGGTGCGGCGAACCTGGCCTCGGGCATCGAGGTGGCCAACTCGTCAGGCGGATGGCTGCGCGTTACGGGCGCGACCTGGCACCAGAAGAAGGCGACCGTTTTTAACTTCGAGGTGGAGGGCTTCCACACCTACTTCGTCGGCGAATCAGCAGCGTGGGTGCACAATGCGTGCAGTGAGAGTTGCAAGAAGGCGGTTCTGCCGGGGCAGCCTGGGGGTGGCTATGTTGGTCAGCTGCCGGGAGACTTCGCACCTCGTACGAGCGACTTGCAGGCTATGGCCGACGACGCCGTGGCTGTGCTTGACAAAAAAGCCGCAGCCAACAGAACAATATCAGTTAATCGACATCAGTCCGGTAGACTGTCCTCAACTGCTAGTGTGAAGCCATCCCCGGCTCAGCGCGAGGTGTTGAAGTCGCATGGGATTACCGATGTGCCGCCACACGGTAAGGGGTTGCGTCTCGATGGGCCGGCGGGTCACCACGCAGAGCAGCGAGGCATAAAGCACGGGCAGAATATTGGAGACCCCGTTGTCGAGAATGCCTCTTCAAGCGGCGCCCGTCACGGTGGTAGGGCTTGTGAGGACTGCGCGGCGGCTATGGATGAGCACGGTGTCAAGAGCTTAACGGGAAGGCAATAGAATGCCCACGCTGGCCGGGTTTGAGTTTTGGGTTCCAGAGGGCTTCCGTAGAGTTGGGGTAAATGAGTTTGAGGGGTCTGATAGTCTTGTTCGGATCGACCTAAAGAGAAATGGCGGATTTGTTGATTTCGGAATCCTAGGTCCGTCTGATCAGCTTTGGGTCGTTGGTTCTCGCGTGGTTGCTCGGGTGCGCGGCCCTCATCGCTCGGTCACCTTGGTTGTTGCCGACCGTGTCTGGCTTGAGAATGACGAGTTTGGGCTTGCTCAGGTTCGATGTACGTATGTCTCAAGAGACCCGGCGTTTCCTGATGAAGCGGCCAATAAGGTCCTAGAAGGCGCGCGAATGCTCAGCCGCGATTCGTTCGCGCTTGATGAGAGCGGTCACTTGTCCTTTGGACCGCTTCCCGTTCCAGGGCGTTGGTTCGGGACGGGTGTTGATACAGAGGAGCTGCTCTTTGGTGGCGGCTTTCTTGAGTTCGGCGAGAAGGCTCCGGGAGCGGGCTTTGATCTTTTGCTTCTTCCATCGGAAGTTGACAGGTCTCCAATCACCGGAGCGCTCGCAAGGAGATCGGCAGGGATGGCGGTTACAAAACTCAAACTGTGGGGATGTAGCGCTTGGGTTGGTCACTCGGACTCGCGGCTCGTCATTGTATTTAGAGATCCACTTGGTTATGCATGGCGCGCCGAGTACAGGCGCGGAAGGCTGACTGCCAAGCACTGGTCGAACGTGCTGGGCTTCGTAGGACGTTGAGTCGGCCATGTGGAAGACGAAGCGGACGCGAGCGGCTTGCGACGGTGACGTACAGCGGGCACGCGGCGCCGAGGGTGCTGCCGTCCATCGACGCCATTGGGTACACGTACCTAGGAGAAGGAGAAGTCGAGACGTGCAGTGAGACGAAGACGACTCCGGCGGGCGCGGTGACGGAAGTGACGAGACACTTCTACGACGGGCTGGAGCGACGGACCCGGACGCAGCGGTACGACGGGTACGAGACGACGTACGGCTACGACGTGAAGGGGAACCGGACGTTGGTGCGAGACGCCGACGGAGTCTCCACGGCGTACACGTACGACGCGTGGACCGACTCAAGACGGCGACGACGCCAGTGGGCGTGGCGACGTACGACTTCTTCGAAGACGGGCTGCTGAAGCAGACGGACTACGGGAACGGGCTTAAAGAGACGCGCACGTACGACGCGGCGGGGCGACTCGAGACGCTGTCAGTGGACAAGGTGGGCCAGGCGGTGAGCCGCTTCGACTACGGGTACGACGCGAATGGCAACCGGGTGAGTCAGGTGGAGACGAGAGGGCTTGCGGGAGAGACGACGACGTACGGGTACGACGAGGCTGATAGACTCAGCCACAAGAACGAAAAGAAGTAGGAGTCCACTTGAAACGTGTTGAGTTGTTCCTTCGTCATGTCGAGAGAATCGGGGGATTTACCCCTGAGTATCATGTGCTGTCGGAGGCGGGTGACTCACTCGCCGCGGTGGTGGTGTTTCAAGGCGTGCCTCAAGAAGGGGCTCTCACCAGTTTCAGCTACGGTCTTTCGCTTTTCAGCAATCCGAAGTGGGTGAAGTCGAGGCCCGAATTGGTCCTTTCCGTTGATTCAACTGACATTGGTTGGGCGCTTGCTCCGGGTGAACTTGTAAGGAGGAGTGAAGGGCGTGTGGCGGTTTCCTATGGCAGCGTGCTTGAGTTTGGAGGCCAAATTGCTCCTGACTCTGAGATGAGTTCGTTCGTGGTGTTTGCGTGCGCATCGCTGGAGTCCGAGGATCTTGTTGTGAGGCTTCCGATCGCGGATGTGCAATTTGTGCAGCTGTATCCAATTTATTCCGCGGAAGCTCGGACCGTTGAGCGAATTGGGGCGGAGCGGTTCATTCGCGAACTCGGCGAACTCGCCTTTAGCGTGACGAGGGCGCCAGTGTTGGTTTGATGGCGGCCTCGTTGTGCCGGCAGTGCGGAAGTTGTAGCGATCGGGCAAACGCGAACAGGGGCTCCGTCGCCCGAGTTCATGAAGAGTCGAGTCAGCCGGGTCGAGCAAGGCTAACGACAAGACACGTGCCGGGTCGCTGGTGGTCGGCCGTCGATGTCAAAGAGCGAGCGTCGGTCGCTACGTGAAGCGGTAGGCGAGCAAGTGGCCATCGAAGAAGGCCTGACGACAAGCGACGGGCTGCCAAGGCCTGTCGGAGTCGCGCTCGTCAGGCGTGCGCCCCAATGCGAGGAGTGCGGCCGGCAACGGTTGTAGATTTCGAGGAGGTCGGCGCAGAACGACTGGACGTGCACGCGAGACACGAGCACGGGAGCGTAGAGGCGCTGCAACTCCTTAGGGTGAGGGCAATCGACGTGGAGCCGAAGCGCGGCCCACACCAAGGCGTCGGAGGAGCGGTTGTGCCCACCGCGACGGGCTCCTCGCGCCGGAAGCATCGCCCTGGCTTCATCAGGGCCCACGTCCGCCCGCTTGATGAAACGGCCACCACAGGCCCAAAAACAAAAAGCCCAGGGGTTACCTGGGCTTCTTGGTCCGTCATGGAGCGGGAAAAGGGATTTGAACCCTCGACCCCCGCCTTGGCAAGGCGATGCTCTACCGCTGAGCTATTCCCGCATCTCGTTCACTTCGTGTGCAGCGCCGAAGTGGACGCGCGAAATACCGAGCGCCTGACGACTCGTCAAGACGAATCAGATCTGCGCCGTCCATTTCGTTCCTTCCCGTCGGAAAGCCGCCCGAATCAGCCCATCGAGCTCGGCCGAAAGCGGACCCTTCTCCACGGCCGCGGCAATGCGCTCCAGGTTCTCGGCCCGGGTGGTGCCGACCAGAATCACATCGACCTCGGGAGCATGCGCCGCGAACCGGGCAGCCAGCTCCTCCCACGGCATCGCCACGTCGATCGCCCTGCATGCGCCTCAGGTACTCCGCCCCCGCCGAATCCGACGGCAACCCGCGCCACGGAGCCCCACCCAACGGCCGCTTCGCCAACACGAACTTCCCCTGCGCCTTCGCCCGCAGCAGCACCGGGCCGTTCGCTTGATCGAACACGCTCCACGACGCCTCGAACGCATCGAAGCGCCCACACTCGACCGCCCACTCGAGCGCCGCGCCATCACCCGCGTACCCGATGCGCTCCACCAACCCCTGCCGCTTCGCCGACTCCAGCGCCTCCAACAAATCGGGCCGCTGCAGCACCTCGAGCGGACACGAATGCAGATGGAACAACCCCAACCGATCGACGCCCAGCTCATGCCGCGCCCGCTCGATGCCCGCCGTGATCGCCGCGCCGGTCCACTCCCGCACGGGCTCCACGCCGTAGCCTCCCTTCGTCGAGATCGTCACCGCGCGCTGATGCAGGAACCGCCCGAGGCGCCCCTCCGACTCGCCATAGCTGCGCGCCGTGTCGAACACCTTCACGCCCACCCGCAGCGCCGCATCGACCAGCGCCGCCGCCTGCCGCTCATCGAGGCGCGCATCGCCCAACGCGCCACACCCGAGTCCCAGCTTCATCGCGCCACCAGCAGCGCCACGCCGCGCCCACACACCCGAAGTTGATTGCCCATCACCGCTCGCTCCATTCCAGGTTCGACGAGTCCGTCTTCACTGCACGTGTCTCCAACGAGGAGCCACCGCCGCCCCGCACCGGTCCACGGCAGGGTGAACGTCAGCTCGCCCGACCACCCGTTGATCGCGGCGAACACCACGTCCTGCTCTCCCAGCTCAGTGCCATCGATTCGCAGGCCGACCGCGTGGTTCGCCGGATTCCGCAGGTACGCCGCATCGGCCACGTCTCCGCTCGTCGTGAACCAGCGCGTCTGCTCCAGCCCGTTTCCGTTCGTGTCGATGCCTCGCCAGAAGCTCGAGGGCCGAAGGGCAGGGTGCGCGCGCCGAAACTGCAACAGCCGCTGCGTGAACGTCGCGAAGGTCTGCTGCTCCATCGTGTGCGTCCACGAGAGCCAGTTCTTCTCGGAGTCGAGGTTGTACGCGTTGTTGTTACACCTCAGCGTGCGCAGGTGCTCGTCGCCGCCCGTCATCATCGGAGTGCCCGCCGAGATCATCAGCATCGCCATGCCCGTGCGCGCCGCCTGCCGCTGCGCCGACGCGATGCCGTTGTGATCCCAGCTGCGGTTCGAATCGGAGCCACCATTCGACGGCCCCCACGGCCACGCCTGCCCGTTGTTCTTCCCGTCACACGAATAGAGATCGTTCAGCGTGAAGCCATCGTGCGCGACGAGGAAGTTGATCGATGCCGCGGGTGGACGGCCATCGTCCTGGAACAGATCGGGCGAGCCCGAGAGTCGGCGCACGACTTCCTCCAGCGTCACCTCGTTGAAGCCGAGCCGGTTCTGATGCGTGCGGAGCGCGTCGCGATAGCGATCGTTCCACTCCGCCCACGCGCGCGGCAGGTTGCCGACCTGATACGTGCCGCCGCCGATCGCCCACGGCTCCGCGATGAGATCGACCCCGGGTCCGCCCATGAAGGGACGCACCGGCAACGCCGCGGTCAGCCGATTGAGCCCCGTCTTCGGATCATCGCGGTCGTAGCGAAAGCAGCCGTGCTCGCAGCCGTTGCCCAGCACCGTCGCGAGATCGAACCGGTACCCATCCACCCCCAGCACCTCGTGCCAGTACTTCAGCGACTCGATGATCAGCGTCTGCCCAGCGGGGTTGCGTGAGTTGAAGTTGCCACTCACGCCGGTGTTGTTGACGCCGCCCTGCCGATCGTTCGTGAGCGAGTAGTACGACTGGTTGTCGAGCCCGCGGAACGACATCGTCCCCGACTCGCCGGTGTGGTTGTAGACGACGTCGATGAACACCTTCAGCCCGGCGTCGTGAAACGCGCGCACCATCTGCTGGAACTCGCGCGTCGGCCCACCGGGAGTCTGATCGCTCGAGTACCGGCGATCGGGCGCGAAGTAGTGAATGGTCGAGTAGCCCCAGTAGTTGTCGCCATCGTTCGAGAGCGGGTCGAGATCGTTCGTCTCGTTCTGCGTCTCCTGCACGGGCAGGAACTCGATGGCAGTGATTCCCAACGCAGCGAGCTCGGCGGCTCTTCGTGCAGCGCCCGCGTACGTGCCACGCAGCGCTTCCGGCAGTGACGTGTCGTTCATCGTCAACCCGCGCAGGTGCACTTCGTAGATGACGTCGTCTTTGAGGCTGCGAGTCGGACGCGCTCCGACGTCGGCATTCGGTTGACGCAGCACCACGGCCTTCGGAACGGCAGGCGCCGAGTCCTTCACGCGGTTCGTCGCGCCGCCCTGGTACGGGCTGAAGTCGATCGAGCCCGGCGTCTTCGGATCGTGGCTCAGCTCCTTCGCGAACGGATCGATCAGCAGCTTGTTCGGGTTGAAGCGGTTCCCATCGGAGTCGACCTCGGAGACGAATCCGTCCGCGCTGCCGGGAACGAACCCGTCGACGTACGGCCAGTTCGGTCCCCACGCGCGATAGCCGTAGAAGATCGTTCCAGCATCGGGAGGCAGGGGAAGCTCCGCACGCCAGACGCCGTCGGCCTCGGGCGCCATCACCTGGCTCGTGAACGCGCGGCTGCCGAGCGGATGAAAGAAGAGACTCACCTCGAGCCGGGTCGCGTGGATGGAGAAGACGCGGAAGACGATCGTCCCCCGAGCCTCGTCGACCGTGGCTCCGAGGCCCGCGTTCAAGACCCCCGCGTCGATCACGCCTGCATCACGCTCGATGACAAGCCCCGCATCGACGACGGGAGCGCTGCCTGCATCGACGACGACGACGGGCTCTTCCACCATCACGGGCGGAGGACGAGACACTCCAGTCGTGCAGCTCGCGAACACCAGACCTGCGACGAGAGCGCGCATTCCACGAGGGGTTCCACGCCGCGTGCCACGACCCATTCCCGAGAAATCGCGATGTTTCCGAACAGCGCCCGAGCGCGAAGGAGGCGAGTCCTCCTCGGCTTCAGTTGCAGTAGCCGAGCAGCCCGCAGGTTCGGCCAGAGCCACAGCCGGCGTAGCCCGGGTTGCGACAGTCGGGAACGCAGAGCGCGAACGTTCCGCCATCGACGGTCAACGCATCGGAGCAGACGTACCCCGGCCGGCAGTTGCTCTGCCCCAGGTTCGCGCCGACGCACGTCGAGTAGCAGAAGCCGTCTCGCCCGCATGAGCCCGTGGTGCCGGGACAGTCGACGAACGAGTCGCAGCCCGCGTTGCTGCAGTAGCCGCCGGGCCACCCCGAGGCTCCACCGTCAGGGCGGTACGGAGGTACGCACTCCCGCGTCGCGCCGCCGAGGATCGCCTCTTTGCAGTCAGCGTTGAACGCGCACGTCGCTCCCGTGTCGCCCGTGTTGGCGCCCGTGCACTGACCGCTGGAGCAGAACTGGTTCGTCGAACACGCGAAGCAGGCGACCCCACGCGCGCCGCAGAACCCCGTCGTATTTCCAGGCTGGCAGACCCCGTTGAGGCAACAGCCCGGACAGTTCGCGCAGCTCGCGCTTCCACCACCAGCGGCTCCGCCCGCCGAAGCCGTTCCTCCGGCGCTCACGAAGCCTCCTCCAGAGGTGCCACCGGCCGTCACCGATCCGCCCGCAGTGACGAAGCCTCCGCCAGAGGTGCCACCGGCCGTCACCGAGCCGCCCGCAGTGACGAAGCCTCCGCCAGACGTGCCACCGGCCGTCACCGATCCACCTGCAGTGACGAAACCTCCGCCCGCTACCGAGCCGCCAGCCGTCACGAAGCCACCGCCGCTCGTCCCGCCCGCCGAAGCGAGGCCACCTGCCGACGAACCGCCAGCCATTCCGCCACCGGCGACGCCACCCGAGAACCCGCTCGTGCCGCCACCCGTCCCCGACCCCGTTCCGATGCACGTGCCGCTGATGCACTGGAACCCGAACGAACACGCTGAGCAGGTTCCACCGCGAGATCCACACGCCGTCTGCGTGTTGCCTGCGACGCACAGTCCACTCGAATCGCAGCAGCCCATGGCGCACGTCGAGATCGAGCATCGCTGCTGGGTCACACCACACGACATCTGGAGCGCGAGCACGAAGGACAGAGCGAGGAGGCGTGAAGTCATTGCCACGTGTCGTAGCCGAACGAGTGCGTTCGCGGAGTCGGTGTTCAGGAACAGCGCGCTCGGCCAGTCTGCGTTGCCGTCATGGACACCACGCTCCGTTCCATTCCCCTCGATGGTGCCAGGCTCTGGTTCGATCGCACGACCGGCCTCAACGTGCGGGTCGACTCACCGGCGACGAGAGCGCTGAAGCAGGCCGCTCCGAGGACAGTGCTCTTCGGCATCACCAACGCCTGCAACCTGACCTGTGGGTTCTGCTCGCGTGACGTGAAGGCGCCGAGTCATTGGACTGCCGAGCGCGCGTTCGAAACGTTGAAGGCGTTCGAAGCGCTGGGCGTTCTCGAGGTCGCGTTCGGAGGAGGAGAGCCGCTGGTCTTTCGCGGCTTCGATGAACTTCTCGCGCGTCTTCGTGCCGAGACCTCGCTCGCGCTCAACGTCACGACGAATGGAGCGCCGCTCACGCCAGAACGAGCGCTGCTCCTTGCTGCCTACGGCGGTGAAGTTCGGGTCTCGCTCTACGACGACAACCCGTGGCGAGCGGCGCTGACGATGCTCGCGGCTGCAGGCGTTCGCACGGGAGCGAACATAATCGTCGACCGGTCACGCCTTCACGAACTCCCCGCGCTCCTCGCTGAACTGCCTTCCCTCGGCTGTCACGACGTCGCGCTGCTCCGCTTCATCGGCAACGACGTGTCGAAGGAGCTCACGCCGCCCGAGACGCCAACGCTCAGCTCGATCATTCGCGATGCGCCCGTTCGGGTTCGCTTGTCGACCTGCTTCGCGAACACGCTGGCCGACGTGCCTCGACTGTTCCCGGTCGCCGATTGTGGCGCGGGCGCCGACTTCGTCACCGTCACCTCGGATCGAAAGCTCAAGGCGTGTTCGTTTCACCATGACGCAATGCCGTTCGAGTCGGCCGGGCAGGCGATCTCGCTCTGGCGTGAACGGCGTGAGCGGTTGTCGAAGCGCGCTCCCTTCTCTGGCTGCGCGCGGCCAATCGAAGGTGCGACGCCGTTCGACGATGGCGTTCGGGTCTGGCAGGGCTTCTCGGCGAACAACTCGGGAGACTGCGTGCTCGTCGGCCGGTTTTCCGAGGCCCGCGCCGCGCAGAACTTCGTCGAACGCATCGCCTCGGTGCAGCTCGCGAACACCGCCTACACACCAGCGCTCATCGCGCTCCTGGCCAGCGAAGGCATCACCGTGCAGCCGAACGAGCACGCGCCGGACGGCATGGCAGCGGCCGGCAGAAACGTGCTGCTCCACACCGGCTCTGCGCTCGAAGACGATTTCCCCTCGCTGCGAACGCTGCTCTGGCGATCGGGCGGAGTCGCCGTGCTCAACCGCATTCACGAACACGAGTCGGTGCAGATGATCGAAGCGCTCGGCTTCGACGACGCCGAGTCGCTGAAAGAAGCCTCCGCCTCCCTCGCCATTCCGCATCACCGCGCGGTTCGTCGCGGGCTCACGCTCTTCGTGGCCTCGCCCTGCTACCTGCCGAACGGAGACACACTCCCGGTTCGCGATGCGCCCAGGACGTCTGCCGAGCTCGTCGTTGGTCGGCCCGACGTCATCGACAACGCGCTCATCAAAGCCGTCGCGCAGCCGGTGCCCGATGCGAGCCGCCAGTGGATCTTCGCCAGCTTTCGCGACGCGGTGCCTGACGAGCTCAAGTCACAGCGAGGCATCATCGCCGGCCGCTTCGCGTTGTTCGAAGCCTCTCGCGGCGGCACGCACGCAGGAACGAAAGCGACTCGCCTCGGCGGACTCGCGACCTTCATCCAATCCACTGCGGTTCGGTTTCAGGTCTATTTCGGTTCGCCGAAGCAGCTGAAGGTCGACAGCGCTGCGCTCCAGAACGATCTCCGCGCCGAGCTGGGCCCAGACGCCAAGGTCGAGCTGCCGATCATCGAGACGACGCAGCCCGATCGCGTGCTCCGCCCGCTCGTCGACTTTGCCGAGGGCAGGGGACTTCAGCTGTGGCTCACGGCCGATCCGCTCCATGCCCTGGCGACCACTCTGGCCCGACTGGATGCGGATGTGGCCGTAAGGCGCTGAAGTCAGACGGCTTTTGGGCTGGTTTTCACGGGCTGAGAATCACCGCAGCGCCCTTACAGAACGGGCTGAAGTCCCGCCTTTCGCGGCTCCGACAACTGGGCATGTCCACCATCGGCAAGCCCTTCTCGACCGTCCTTGCTCCCGTTCAGAACGCCCGCGTGCTCTCCGACCGCAGTGAGAAGAACGTCCCCATGTTCGGAGACGAGCGAATTCGCACCTTCGACGTGAACGGTGACGGCAAGGCCGACGCGAAGCTGATCGAGTCGACGAAGCTGGGCGCCACGCGCCGCGAGCTGAGCATGCTCGATGGCCAGGGCCGCCCGGTCGACACCTACGTCAGCGGCACGAAGCTCGACTCGTTCTTCGGCCTCGTCGAGACCGGCAAGGTGTGGAGCCACGAACACCGCGAGTACGCCGCGACTGGCTCGGCCCAGCTCTTCGAAGTCTACGAGCGCGCCAGCAACGAGACGGGAGCGCTCGCGCTTCGTGCGACGACCACCTTCACGCCCGCGGGTGAGAAGACGAAGCTCGAGATCGACAAGGACCAGAACGGCTCGCTCGAGACCATCACCAACCGCTGAGCTTCAGCCGCGCGTCTTGCGGAGCAAACCCGACAGGCTCTCGTTCAGATTCCCCAGCGTGATCAGCTCGTCGATGCTCGAGTCACCCAATTTCAGCTGCTCCTTCAGGTGCGCGCGCACGCCGTCGACCAGGGCCTGCCGGGCCGCCTGAACCCGTCGCGCCGCCGTCGCGCGATGCAGGCCGTACAACTTCGCCAGCACGTCGATCGACAGCCCGTCGAGGAACGACTGCCGCAGCACGTTGCGTTGCTCCACCGTCAGTGACGCGAACACGTTCGAGATCGCCTCGGTGAACTGCGGGCCGTACGCGCCGCGCAACGCCGTCAGCTCGATGTCCGGCACGGGAATCTCGGCTATGGCCTCAGGCGTCACTTCGCGTCGCTGCTTCTTCGATCGCCGAACCCCTTCATGAACGACGATCGCGCGCAGCCAGCCGCCGAGATCGCTCCGCCCTGTGTACGTGTCGAAGAGCGGACCCTGATCGCGCGCGAACAGCTCGGCGCGCAGCCAGCTCAACACGTCGTCCGTCACCGTCCCGTCCAGGCCGGCCTTCTTCAGTGACTTTTCGGCAACGGGCATCCACGTCTTCTCGAAGTGCCGCGCCGCGACCTCGTTGCCACGCGCGCACGCGAAGGCGAGCCCCAGATCATCGGCATGCGTCGTCGCCCGGCCCGCCAACCAGCGCGAGAGCTGTGATCGATCGACCTCGACACCGATGGAGGCGAGAAAGCCGAAGGCCTGATCGAGCGCAACGCTCATGGCCCGCATCCTAACGGCGGAAGCCTCAGTGATCTCAAGCGAATGGCGGCGCAGGCTTGACGGGAATGCCCAGAACCGTGTAGGGGCACCGTCCCAACGTCTTTTCAGGAGCTTGTCAGATGAGCGTCGTCCTCCGTCTCGCCCGCGCTGGCGCCAAGAAGCGCCCTTATTACCACGTCGTTGCCGCTGACTCGCGCATGCCCCGCGACGGCCGTTTCATCGAGAACATCGGCATGTACGACCCGAACGAGTCGCCCGCGAAGTTCGCGGTGGACGAAGAGCGCTGGGCCCACTGGACGAAGTCCGGCGCGCAGCCCTCCGAGACGGTCGGCAACCTGTACAAGAAGACCAAGGTCGTCGCCCCGGCTGTCGCGGCCAAGGCCTGAGTCCTTCGTGAAGGACCTGATCGTCTTTCTCGCGAAGGCGCTCGTCGACAAGCCTGACGTGGTCGAGCTGACGGTGACTCCCGCCGCCGACCACGCGCTCTACGAGCTCAAGGTGGCTCCCGACGACATCGGGAAGGTGATCGGCCGCGACGGCCGCACCATCAACGCCTTGCGCACGGTCGTCACGCACGCCGCCCAGAAGAAGGGCGAGAAGATTCGGCTCGAGCTGGTCGATGACCGCCGAGCCCCTCAGCACGGAACCGCAGCCTCGGTCCCGTGAGCAGCGCTCCCAACGACAGCACCGCGTCGAGCCCGTGGCTGAAGGTCGGCTACGTGTCTCGTGCCCACGGGCTCAAGGGCGCGCTCATCATCAAGACCTTCGATCCCACGTCGACCGCGATCGGTGAAGTCGATCGCGTGCTGCTGACGCCGAAAGAGGGCGCTCCGAAGGAGTTCGAGCTCGAGACCCTGCGCGACGGCCCCGGCGGCGATCTGCTGATGGAGCTCGAAGGCGTGCACTCGCGCGAGGCGGCCGAGGCGTTGATCGGCTCCACCATCGCCGTGCACCGCGAGGAGATCGATCAGCCGGAAGAGGGAGAGTTCTTCCAGGGCGATCTCATCGGGCTGACGGCCGTGACCCCCGACGGCAAGCCGCTCGGCACCGTCGTCGAGGTGTGGACCTCGGCCCCCGTCCCGAACCTGGTGCTCAAGCTCGGCGAACAGGAAGAGATGATCCCGTTCGCCGAAGACTTCGTGGTGAAGGTCGATCTCGCGAGCCGCACGATCGTGCTGAGGCCGCTCGAGTACGACCCGGAGTGACTACTGGGCGTCGGGCCGCGCGCACGCCTCGGCGCTGAGCCACTTCATGTGCGGCCGCGCCTCCTTCAGGCGCCACAGATTGCAGCACGGCACTGGGCCGCCGATCATCCCGACCTGCATCGCGCAGAGCTGGGTGCGCCGATCGACGTAGTAGAAGACCCGCCACTCCGTGCCACCGCCGATGTCGGCGAACCCGCCTCCGATGGTGACGACCGGGTTCTCGTCGTTGATGAGCACCGCTCCGGGCTCGTTGTGAATGCAGCCGGTCAGCGCCAGCAGGCAGGTGAGGGTGATCGCGAGAAGGCGCATGGGGCGGGAGTCGCTGCGTCAACGACCGCAAGTCAACGCTCCCGGAAGCGGCCGCATGAGATAGGGAGGCGCCCCGCATGCGCTTCGAGGTCCTCACGCTCTTTCCCACCATGATCACCGGCTACGCGTCGGAGTCGATCATCGGCAAGGCGCGCGAGAAGGGCCTGCTGTCGGTTGAGACGATCGACATCCGCGATCACGCGCACAACAAGCACCGCAACACCGACGACACGCCCTATGGCGGCGGCGCAGGCATGGTGATGAAGGTCGAGTCACTGGTCGGCGCCATCGAGGCCGCGAAGGCGAAGCTGCCCGACGCGAAGGTGATCCTCATGAGCCCGCGTGGGCCCACCTTCTCCCAGACGAAGGCGCGGCAGCTCGCGACGCACGGCTCGGCGATCCTCGTGTGCGGCCGCTACGAAGGCGTCGACGAACGCGCGCTGGCCTTCATCGACGAAGAGCTCTCGCTCGGAGACTTCGTGCTGACCGGCGGAGAGCTCGCGGCGCTGGTGGTGATCGACGCAGTGGCCCGCCTCGTGCCCGGAGTGCTCGGGAACGCCACATCGGCCGTCACCGAGAGCTTCGAGTCGAACCTGCTCGAGCACCCGCACTACACCCGGCCGGTCGAGTTCCGCGGCATGACGGTGCCCGAGGTGCTGCAGGGCGGCGATCACGCCCGCATCGCACGGTGGAGACGGTGGCACGCCCTGCGCCTCACGCAGGAACGTCGGCCCGATCTCTTCGCGAAGCTCGAGCTGACGAAGGAAGACAAGAAGCTGCTGTCGACTCCGCTGGAGAAGCTCTGATGCCTGCGTATCTGTGGCCGCTGTTCATGTACCTGGCGGTGTTCGCGCTGAACGTGATCGTCCCCGGACGGTGGGTCGACGGTTACGTGGTGAACGCCGAGACAGGGAAGAAGTACCGCTACCACCTCAACGGGCTGATCGTGCTGTTCCTCTCGGTCGGGCTCTGGGGCCTCGTGTGCTGGCAGGGCCTGCTGCCGTGGAACGCGCTCTTCGTGCATCGGTGGGAGCTGGTGATCGGCGCGTGCGTCACCGGCCTCATCGCCTCGGCCGTGATCGTCTTCATGGCGAAGCCCGTCACCACGAACCCCCTCAAGGACTTCTTCCTCGGGCGCATCGAGCAGCCGCAGCTCTGGGGCGGGCGCGTCGACGCGAAGATGTACCTGTACCTGGTGGGCGCGGTGATTCTCGAGCTGAACCTGCTCTCGTTCGCGGCGCACCACGTTCAGCTGCACGCGGCCGATCCGAACCCCGGCGTCTACCTCTACGTCGCGCTCTTCTCGTTCTTCCTCTGCGAGTACCTGTTCTTCGAAGAGGTGCACCTCTACACGTACGACTTCGTCGCCGAGCGCGTGGGCTTCAAGCTGACGTGGGGCTGCCTCGTCTTCTACCCGTACTTCTACTGCGTCGGCCTCTGGGGCCTGGCGGAGGCTCCGAACCCGCAGCTTCCGTTCTGGGTGATGCCCGTCTTCGCGACGGTCTTCTTCACGGGGTGGATGTTCGCGCGCGGCGCCAACATGCAGAAGTACTGGTTCAAGCGGGATCCGACGAAGAAGGCGTTCGGCATCGCTCCTGAAGCGCTCGAGGGCAGGGTGCTCGTCAACGGCTTCTGGGGCCTCTCGCGGCACGTGAACTACCTGGGCGAGCTGTTGATGGCCTCGGGGCTCGCGTTGTCGCTCGGGCACCTGAACGCATGGCAGCCGTGGCTGTACCCGCTCTACTACGTGGCGCTGCTCTTCCCCCGGCAGTTCGATGACGATCGCCGCTGCGCGAAGAAGTACGGGCCGCTGTGGGAGACGTACGTGAAGCGCGTGCGGTGGCGCATCATTCCGTTCCTGTATTGATCACGGCGTCTTCGGCGTGAGCACCTCGCAGCGGTTGTCGAAGGTGCCCAGTGACGCGCACACGACGATGGGATCTTCGCCGCCCTTCTTCGCGACCTCGATCGCGCGGCCGAAGAAGTCGCGCGCCTTCGCCAGGGCCGCGCTGCCGGGCGGAATCGGCCGGGGCTGCTCGCTGTCTCCGTCGAAGCGGTCGCTGCGGGAATCGAGCGCACGAAGCAGCTCGTCGACGCCCGCGTCGCTCTCGAGCAACGAGTCGATTTGCGCGTTCTCGGAGAGCGGATCGAAGTCGTAACGGCCTTCGGCGTTCAGCACCCAGAGCAGCGCCAGGTTCGCGAGGATCTTTCGCTGCAGCACGAGATCGTTCGCGCGTTCAGCCGCCTCGAGCGCTGTCTCGTACGCGAGGTTCGCTTCTTCCGGCCGGTTGATGTTCCAGAAGACGGTGCCGAGGTTGTTGGCGCTGGTGCCGAACGCCTTCTCGTCGCCGCGCCGGTAGCTCATCGCGAGCGAGAACCAGCCCACGGCCTCGTCGAGCTCGCAGTGCTTCGACCAGAGCCCGAGATCGTTCGCGACGAGGCCCAGCTTCGCGCGATCGTTCGATCGACGATGCAGCTCGAGCGCCTCGAGGTAGCGCTTCCTCGACGGCCCGCACTGCTCCTGATCGAGCAGCGTGTCTCCCGCGCGATGAAGCGCCCACGCTTCACCCGGCAGATCGTTCGCTGCGTGTGCCTGCGTCGCCGCCTCGAGCAGCATCGCGGTCGCGGCGGGCGAGTCTCCCTGCTGCCGCTTCGTGAGCGCCGCGTCGATGGCAGTCTGAATCGCGCTCGAGGGCGAGGGGCCGCTCGTGCCGGCATCGACCAGACTCGTCACCTTCGAGCACTCGCACCCGGCGAGGACGATCGTCAGACACGAGAGGGTGACGCGCATGCGGTCGGCGTATCGCAACCGGGAGTGGGAGTGCTACGCGACGGCGCATGAATCGAACGCTGCTCGTCATGGTCGTGGCCTTCGCCTCGTTGGGTGTCGTGTCGTGCGGAACGCCAGCGCCGCGCTGCAACTCGACGACGTGCTCGACCGGCTGCTGTGATCTCTCGGGAATCTGTCAGTCCGGCAACTCGACGGGCGCCTGCGGTTCACGCGGCAACACCTGCACCGCCTGCGGTCTCGGAGCGTCGTGCAGCTTCGGCACCTGCCTCGGAAGCACGGGGGCGGGCTCGAGCGGAACTGGCGGCGGAACGTCGGGAACGGGTGGCGGAACGTCGGGAACAGGCGGCGGAACGTCGGGAGGCAGCACGGGTACGGGCGGAGGCAGCACAGGTACGGGTGGCGGCATCTCGGGCACGGGCGGCGGCATCTCGGGCACCGGTGGCGGCATCTCGGGCACGGGCGGCGGCATCTCGGGCACGGGCGGCGGCATCTCGGGCACGGGCGGCGGCATCTCGGGCACCGGCGGAGGCATCTCAGGCACCGGCGGAGGCATCTCAGGGACCGGCGGCGGCATCTCGGGAACGGGTGGCGGCATCTCGGGCACGGGCGGCGGCACGTCGGGCACGGGTGGCGGCTCGCCTGCGTCGTGCGACATCGCGACCTCTCCGAGCTGCCCCGTCGGAACCGCCTGCGTGATCAGCGGCGCCACGTCGACTGCCGGGCTCTGTTTGCCTGGAGACTGCGACGTCTCCACCCAGAACTGCATTGGGCAGAACAAGTGCGTGGTCAGTGGGACGGCCGACGGAGGCATTCGTCGAATCTGTGTCCCGTCGGGAACGAGCACCTTGCCTCCTGGCGCGTCGTGCTCGGCTTCGAGCGACCAGTGCCAGGCCGGCTCCCAGTGCGTGCCACTGAGCGGTCAGAGCCTCTGCCGTCAGTTCTGTGGCCCCATGAGCAGCCCCTGTGTGTCTGGCACGATCTGCAATGTGCTCATTCAATTCGGCACGGCGCCAGGAGGGGAGCGTCAGCTGATCTGTGTCGCGCCACCGGCCTGTGACCCGCTGAACCAGTCGTCGTGTGCCTCGAACCTCACGTGCCTGTTCTTCGCTGCCGGCGCGCCGGCTGGCTGTCTCCAGTTCGGCACCGTTCCGGTCGGTGGTTCCTGCAGCGGAACCAACCTGTGTCAACGCGGCCTGCAGTGCGTCGGCTCGGGATCCGCGGGCGTGTGCCGGGCGTTCTGCTCGACGACTGGAACTCCGGGCTGCGCCACGGGAACGTGCCAGCCCTCGTCCATGGGCACCGTCGGCACCTGCCAGTGATCAGTCAGCGCCGTACTGCTTCTTCAGCGCGGCCGGCACGTCCTTCGCCTTCGTGATCTGCTGATACGCGTTCACGGCCGAGCGCGGCGTTCGCGTCTTCTGCGCGTCGGTGCCGATCGCGTACAGGCCGAACTTCATCGCCATGCCGTGGTTCCACTCGTAGTTGTCGAGCAGCGACCAGAAGAAGAACCCGCGCACGTCGGCGCCTGCGTGAATCGCCTTCTGCGTCATCGCGAGGTAGCGCACGAGCCAGCTCGCGGTGCGCTGGTCGTCGGGCGCGGCGTCGGTGCCCGTCTCGGTGATGTACATCGGCTTCCCGTAGCGGCCCTTCGCCCAGGTGATCGCGTCGTAGATTCCCTGCGGCGTGTCGTCCCAGAGCTCGAGCGAGAACGGGTCGAACGTCGACAGCACCGAGAACTGCGCGAAGCTCGGAGTCTCGGTGCCGACCACCTTCACGCGTGAGTAGTAGTTGATGCCCAGCCAGTCGCAGCGGCCGGTGAGATCATCGCGCGGCGGGCCGTCGGGCTTTCCGTCGATGTTCGCATCCATCGTTCCGTTGATGACGCCGTCGAGGAAGAGCTGGTTGTTCAAGTAGAAGACGTTCTCGGCGCCGCGTTTGTCGAGCGCGCTCTCGGGGTTCTTCGGCAGCGCCGGCGCGATCGGGTACACGATGCCGATCTCGGCCGCCTTCCCGTTGCCATCGGCGTCGGCGAGATCGTTCTGCTTCACCGCGTCGTACATGCGCGCGTGGCCCTCGATCATCGCGATCGCCACCTGCCGCGCCTCTTCGAACTTCAACGACACCGCTGGCGGGTTCACGCGGTCTTTCCCGGGCTGCAGGTAGCCGGGGATCACGACGGCGAACGGCTCGTTGAGCGTGGCCCACAAGTCGACCTCGCCGCCGAACTCCTTCGCGACGAAGCCCGAGTACTTCGCGATCTCCCGATGCAGCCGCTCTTTGTCGAGCCAGCCGCGGTTCGTGCACGTCGCGAGGTTCTGGTGACAGGCGAGGCCATCGTGAATCCACACCGGCAGGGTGTAGTGATTGAGCGTCACCAGCGGCGTGATGCCCTTCGCTTTGAGCGAGGCGAACATCGCGTGGTAGCGCGCGATCGCATCGGCGTTCGCGGCGGCCGCCAGCTGCGCGCCTTCGAGGCCGTCCGTGGCCGTCGGGAAGATGCGGCTCCACTCCAGCGACAAGCGCATGCCTGAGAGCCCGAGCTCGTCCTTCGCGCGCCCGAAGTCCTGCTCGTACAGCTCCCAGTGACCGGGGCCCGACGACGGTGGATCCCACGTGAAGTTCGAGGCGACCGCGGGGGCGACCTGTGCCTTCCCGGTGATCAGCTGGTACCAGTCACTCTTGCGATCTTCACACTGCTCCGCGGGCAGGGTGGGGCAGCCCATGTCGACCTGGAAGCCGGCGATGGACGCTCCGAAGAGGAAGCCATCGGGGAACGGCTTCGGGGCAGGCGTGCACGAGAGAATGAAGAGGCTCGTCAGCAGCAACGGTCGCATGGCCACGCCTTCACCACGACCCGGACCCGGAGTGGAAGGGCGTCAGCGGAGCTCGCAGCGGCCTTTGACGCAGACGGCAGCGAGCGTGAGCGCGTTCGGGGGAGAGACCACGACTCGATCACACACCATGTCGCAGTTCACCGCGCCGGTCGCAGGCAGGACGCACGCGAGGAACTCGGCTCGCACGACGCCGATGTGCTGGGAGCAGCACCCATCGGTGGCAACCTTCAGGCACTCGGCGTCGACGCGGCACGACCGAAGATCGTCGGGAATCGCCATCGCGGGCATCGCTGGCTGCGTGCACGTGCCGTCCTTCGCGTACGCCCACGCCAGCTCGCGCCTGGGAACGCACGCGAGCAGCAACAGCACTGACAGCAGGACTCTCAGACGAAGAGGCTCGAGAGCGACTCCGCGCGGTAGATGCGGGCGATCGCCTCACCGAACAGTCGCTCCGAACCGACCGCGCGAATCTTCGAGCACGACTGGGCCGACTTCGACAGCGGCACCGTGTCGGCCACCACCAGCTCTTCGAGCGCCGACTCGTTCACGCGCGAGATGGCCGGGCCCGAGAGAATCGGGTGCACGATGTACGCGTAGACGCGGCGGGCGCCCTTCTCACGAAGCGCAGCGGCTCCCTGGGTCAGCGTTCCGCCGGTGTCGATGATGTCGTCGACGATGATCGCGTCGCGGCCCTTCACGTCGCCGATGAGGTTCATCACCTCTGACGCGTTCGGGCGCGGGCGGCGCTTGTCGATGATCGCGAGCGGGCAGTTGAGGCGCTTCGAGTACGCGCGCGCACGCTCGACACCACCGGCGTCGGGCGACACGATCACGAGGTCGTCCGTGGTGGGGAACTTCTTGCGCAGATCGTCGAGGAAGACCGGCGACGCGTAGAGGTGATCGGTGGGGATGTTGAAGAACCCCTGAATCTGCCCGGCGTGCATGTCCATCGAGACGACGCGGGTGACGCCGGCGGTCTCGAAGAGATCAGCCACCAGCTTCGCGGTGATGGGCGTGCGCGCGGCCACTTTGCGGTCCTGCCGGGCGTAGCCGTAGTACGGGACGACGGCGGTGATCGACGCGGCGCTCGCGCGCTTGAGCGCGTCGCACATGATCAGCAGCTCCATGATGTGATCGTTCACCGGCGGGCAGGTGGACTGGATCACGAAGGAGTCGAAGCCGCGCACGTTCTCGCCGATCTCGACCTGAATCTCGCCGTCACTGAAGCGGTTCACGTCGCACTTCGAGAGCGGCCGCTTGAGGTACTCGCAGATGCGATCGGCCAGCGCACGGTTCGAGTTACCGGAGAAGACCTTGAAGTCGTGACTGACGGGCATGACGCGCGGAGTAGCCGATCACTTTGACGGCTTCAATGTGGGCGCGATGGATCAGTCGGGGTCGGCGTAGGCCTCGACCGGAGCCGCGCTGGGTCTCGGGGCGACGAGCGCGTTCGTCACCTTCTCGTACTCCGCCAGCACGATCTTCTCGAACCGCTCACGGGTCTCGGCGTTCAGCGGGTGCGCGATGTCTTTGTAGGAGCCGTCTTTTCGCTTCTTCGCGGGCATGGCGACGAACAGCCCGGCGGCCCCGCTGATCACCTTGAGATCTCGCACCACGAAACACCCATCGAGGGTGATGGTGACGTACGCGCGCAGCTTGTCTTCCTCGACCGGGAAGATCTTCACGTCGGTGATGTCCATCCTGCCCCCGATGCCGGTACCCGATGTTCGAACAACTCGAAGAATGGAGCCTGTTTCATCGCTTCGACAAGGCCCACCGCGCGAACAGCCGCTGTGAGGCGATGGAACGGCTGGGCATTCTTGACTTCGGGGGGTCGATCGCTGATGAAGCGCGCGCCGTACCGCCGTACCCACTTGCTTCGGAGACAGTGCCATCGCTACCGCACGCGACCAGAGAACCGACCGCCGCATCAAAGCCCGCGAAGTCCGAGTCGTCGGATCGCAGGGTGAACAGCTCGGCGTGATGCCGACCGACCAGGCGCTGGCGCGCGCTCAGGCCGAAGGCTTGAACCTCGTTGAAGTCAACCCGATGGCCCGTCCTCCGGTCTGCAAGATCATGGACTACGGCCGCTTCAAATACGAAGAGAAGAAGAAGGCCAACGAGGCCAAGAAGAAGCAGGTCGTCGTGAAGGTGAAGGAAGTGAAGCTTCGCCCGAAGACCGAAGAGCACGACTACGAGACCAAGCTCCGCCACGTTCGCGAGTTCATCGAAGAAGGCAACAAGGCGAAGATCACGATCATGTTCCGTGGTCGTGAGATCACGCACCGTGAGCTCGGCACCGCGATTCTCGATGACGTGATGACCGACACGAAGGACATCGCCGTCGTCGATCAGCAGGTTCGCCTCGAAGGCAAGACGATGTTCATCGTCCTGGGGCCCAACCCGAAGATCGCTCAGCGCGCCCGCGACCTGCACCGTCAGGCCCTCATCGAGTCCGAGAAGGAGAAGGCCGAGCGCAAGGGCGTCTCGCCGTCTGCTCCCCGCACCGGTCCCGACGAAGACGCGGCCGAAGCGCCGATGGTCGCGCCGCCCCCGCCTGCTGCCACCGTCGAGGCGCCGCCACCCTCGGCTCCGAAGGCCTGAGCTTCACCAGTTGACAGCCCCGGAGGTTGGCGGTAGTGCCGCCGTCCTTTTCCGGAGTTCAAGGAATCTCGTCATGCCCAAGTTGAAGACCCGCAGTGGGGCGAAGAAGCGCCTCCACGTGAAGAAGTCTGGCAAGGTGAAGCACGCCAAGGCATTCGGCAAGCACCTGTTCACCCACGCCAAGTCGATGGATCAGCGCCGCCGTAACCGCGGCACCGGTCTTCTCCGCGATATGGACGCGAAGAAGGTCGTCAAAGAACTTTTCCCCTACGGAGCGAACTGAGTCATGCGCGTCAAGAAAGGCGTCAAGGCGCGTCGTCGCCGCAATTCAATCCTGAAGCTCGCCAAGGGCTACAGGGGCCGCCGGAAGAACTGCTACAAGCGCGCGAACCAGGCCGTCGAGCGTGCGCTCGATTACGCCTCGCGTGACCGTGCTCGCAAGAAGCGCGACTTCCGCAGCCTGTGGATCGTTCGCATCAACGCGGCGGCCCGTCTCGCGGGTCTCTCGTACTCGCGCCTGATCGACGGTCTCAACAAGGCGAAGGTTGCCATCGACCGCAAGATCCTCGCGGACCTCGCGGTTCACGATCCCGCCGGCTTCAACGCCGTCGCCGCGCTCGCGAAGGCCTGAGTTTCAGTCTTCGTGGTTCGTTCGGGGCTGCTTCTCCAACTGGAGGGGCGGCCCTGAGTCGTTTCTGGAGCCCGTGATGCGGCTGACCTGGCTCGTGTTGGTGGTGTCCACCTTCGCCTTCGCGGAGACGCGATCGCTGCCGAGCGTTGGAGTCGGCATTGGCGTTGGCGCCAACACCTCGAGTCGCACGGTCGAAGCGCCTGTCGTGGTCTTCGGTGGGGCTTCGCTCGTTCGAGAAGAGCGCACGCGGATGGAGACGAGTGCCAGCATCACGCTCGTGCGTGAGCCCGTCGTTCACGAGTGGGGCGCAGAGCTGATCGCGAACCTGCTCTTCTCTGGAGCGCGCTCGGTCACGTTCGAGCCCGTGCTCTCAGCGCTCGTCGAGCTGAACGCGGGGCCGACGCTCACGCTGGGTGCTGGGCCCACGGTGAACCTCGTGCTGCCTGCCGTCGACGGCGCGATCATCAGCGCCTCGTTCGGAGCGAGGTCTCTCGTGCGAGTGCAGGCAGACGTTCGTATCGGCACTTCGCAGCCGCGGGTCGATCTCGGCGTGCGCTTCGATCTGGTCGGCGCGTACCTGCTGGTGCGCGACCTCTTCGGCGTGATGCGTGTCTCGTCAGTGCCGTAGAGGCGACGCGTCATTTCGGGTAATGCCCGACGACATGCAAGACCGCTTGAAGGCGCTGGCTGAGGCCGCTCGTACCGACATCTCGAATGCCCAGAACGCGCAGCAGCTCGAAGCGCTCAAGGGCCGCTTCCTCGGAAAGAAGGGCGAGCTCGCCGCGGTGCTCGGGTCGATGGGCAAGCTCGCTCCAGAAGAGCGCAAGGCCGTCGGCGAGATCGCGAACAAGGTGAAGGGTGAGGTCGAGCAGCTGCTTGCCGCCGCGCAGACCCGCCTCGAAGACGCCGCGCTCGAAGAAGAGCTCAAGGGGCCGAAGCTCGACGTGACGTTGCCTGGCCGCGCCGCGCAGTTCGGCCGCCGTCACCCGGTCTCGCAGACGCTCGAAGACATCGTGCGCGTGTTCTCGCGCCTCGGCTTCGAGGTCTACTCGGGCCCTGAGATCGAGCTGGACTGGTACAACTTCGAAGCGCTCAACGTGCCGGCCGATCACCCCGCGCGCGACATGCAGGACACGTTCTACGTCGACGCCACCTGGCTGCCGAAGGGCGTGGGACCGGTCGTGCTGCGGACGCACACGTCACCTGTGCAAATTCGCACGATGCTCGCGCACAAGCCGCCGCTGCGTGGCGTGATGCCGGGCCGCGTGTACCGCAAGGACAGCGATCAGACGCACACGCCCATGTTCCACCAGGTCGAAGGCCTGCTCGTCGACGAGAAGGTCACCTTCGCCGAGCTCAAGGGCACGCTCGCCGCGTTCGCGAAGGCCTTCTTCGGAGCGTCGACGAAGACGCGCTTCCGCCCCAGCTTCTTCCCGTTCACCGAGCCCTCGGCCGAGGTCGACGTCTCGTGCGTCTTCTGCAGCGGCAAGGGCTGCCGCGTCTGCAAGCACACCGGCTGGCTCGAGGTGCTCGGCAGCGGCATGGTGCACCCGAACGTCTTCAAGCACGCGGGCTACGACGCCTCCAAGGTGACGGGCTTCGCGTTCGGCATGGGCGTCGAGCGGCTCGCGATGCTCCGGTACGGCATCGACGATCTGCGCACCATGTTCGAGAACGACGCGCGCTTCCTCGCGCAGTTCTGATCCACACCACTTCTTTCCAGGACTCATCTCATGCGCATCTCGCTCAAGTGGCTCAAGGACTACGTCGCGCTCCCCGCGTCGGTCGATGAACTCGCCAGCCGGCTCACCATGGCCGGGCTGGAGATCGAAGGCATCGAGCGGCCGGCCGAGGCGCTGAAGGGTGTCGTCGTCGCTCAGATTCTCGAGAGCGAGAAACACCCGAACGCCGACAAGCTGTCGGTGACGAAGATCGACTTCGGTGGAGCTGCTCCGCTGCAGGTCGTGTGTGGCGCGAAGAACTACAAGGTTGGGGACAAGGTGCCGCTCGCGACGGTCGGCACGAAGTTGCCCAACGGCGTCGAGATCAAGCAGGCGCCTCTGCGCGGAGTCGACAGCCACGGCATGCTCTGCAGCTCGAAGGAACTGGGCATCACCGAAGACAGCGCCGGCCTGATGATCCTCCACGCTGACTCGAAGGTCGGTCAGCCGATCGCGGAAGCGCTGGGCCTCGATGACGTGGTCTTCACCGTCAACGTCACGCCCAACCGCGCCGACGCCCTCTCGCACCTGGGCATCGCGCGCGAAGTGGCCACGCTGTTCAACGTTCCCCTGAAGAAGCCCGAGGTGAAGCTGGCCGAGTCGGGGACGGAAGCCTCGACGAAGATCGCCATTCGCATCGACGACCCCGAGCGCTGCTGGCGGTACGCGGCGCGGGTGATCGAGGGCGTGACCGTGAAGCCCTCTCCGCAGTGGATGCAGGATCGCCTCAAGGCGGCCGGCATGCGCGGCATCAACAACCTCGTCGACATCACGAACTACGTGTTGCTCGAGTACGGCCAGCCGCTGCACGCGTTCGATCTCGATCGCATCGGTGGCGCGCAGATCGTGGTGCGCACGGCGAAGGGGGGCGAGAAGCTGACGACCCTCGATGGCAAGGAGCGCCCGCTCCACGCCGACGACCTGCTCATCTGTGATCGTGACACCCCGCTCGTGCTCGCCGGCGTCATGGGCGGAGCGTCGAGTGAAGTGACCGAGAAGACCACTCGCGTGCTGCTCGAGTGCGCGACCTTTCAGCCCACCACCGTGCGGCGTTCGTCGAAGCGTCACGCGCTGCACACGGAGTCTTCGCACCGGTTCGAGCGCGGCACCGACATCAACGTGGTGCCCGAGGTGCTCGATCGCACGGCGGCGCTGATCGCCGAGCTCGGTGGCGGCACGGTGCTCAAGGGACGCGTTGATGTGTTCCCAGCTCCGAAGCCCGCGCGTCAGGTCACGCTGCGCACCCAGAAGGTCGCTGACGTGCTCGGCGTCGTCGTGCCTGCGGCTGACTGTCACCGCATTCTCACGAGCCTCGGCTTCAAGAAGCTCTCGGGTGACGACGTGACGGCGACGTTCGAGGTGCCGTCGGTGCGCGTCGACGTGAGCATCGAAGAGGACCTCGTCGAGGAGATCGCTCGCGTGCGTGGGTTCGACGCGATCCCCGAGGCGTTGCCGCGCGGCCTGTCCGAGCTCGAGCCCGAGCGTCCGGCGATGCGCGTCGAGCGGCTCATTCGTGGCGCGATGGCAGGGCAGGGGGTCGACGAAGTCGTGAACTACTCGTTCGTCTCTCCGGCCGAGCTCGCAGCGTTCAGCGCAGGCGAAGGCGCGATCGCTGTGGGGAATCCGCTCTCGGTCGAGCAGGCGGTGATGCGCACGACCCTGTTCCCCTCGCTCGTGCAGAACGTCATTCGTGCGTCGCGCCACCAGACGCAGGGCGTGCGGTTCTACGAGTGGGCGCGCAGCTATTACCCCGACCAGTCCGGCGGGAAGGGCACCGTCCCCGTCGCGAAGGAGACGCTCGAGGTCGCCGGTGTCGTGTGGGGCATGCGTCACGGCCAGCGCACGTGGACCGCGAAGGACGCCGAGGCCGACTACTTCGACGCGCGCGCGATCGTGGAGTCGACGTTGCGCTCGCTCCACATCGAGGGCGTGACGACCGAGTCGTTCGAGTCACCCTGGTATCACCCGCGCTCGGCGACCCTCGTGCGCAAGGGCCAGACCGTGCTCGGCACGTTGGGCGAGCTGCACCCGCGCGTGATGAAGAAGCTCGATGCGCCATCCGGCATCGTCTTGTTCCAGCTGAACGTCGAGGCGCTCCAGTCGGCAGCGGTGCTCGTCCCGCAAGCGAAGGGGCTCTCGAAGTTCCCTGCGGTGCTGCGCGATCTCGCGGTCGTCGTTCCTTCAGAGATGCAGAGCGAGGCCGTGCGGCAGGTGATCCTCGAGGTCGGTCGTCCGCTCGTCGAAGACGCGCAGGTGTTCGACGTGTACTCAGGCCACCAGGTCGGAGCGGGGCGGAAGAACCTCGCGTACGCGCTTCGCTATCGCTCGCCTGAGAAGACCCTCACCGACACGGAAGTCACCGAAGCCCACGACAAGATCGTGGCCGAGGTGACGAAGCGTCTGGGCGGGGCGCTGCGCGCGTAAGATCCCGCCGTCGTTGAGGTCTTTGGTCGTTTTCTGAAAGCGCCTCCGAGGCCGATTTACCGCCTCGGGAGCCCCTCTGACGCAGGGTGCCGAAAAGTTCAGGAAAGTCGGCATGTTGACACCCTTGTGCGCGCGGGTACGCTTCGGTTCATGACCAAGGCGGACATCATCGAGAACGTCTACGAGCGCGTGGGTTTCTCGAAGAAGGACTCGGCGGAGCTGGTCGAGATGGTCTTCGACACAGTCAAAGAGACGCTCGAGCGCGGCGACAAAGTGAAGATCGTCGGCTTCGGTATCTTTCAGCCTCGCTTCAAGCGCTCACGGCCGGGCCGCAACCCGCAGTCGGGCCAGCCCATCGAGATCACGGCGCGTCGCGTGGTGGTCTTCGTTCCCTCGACCGGTCTCAAGGCCGACCTGAACGACGGCTTCGTGCCCGAGGGTGAGATCTCTGCTGAAGATCTCGACGACAACCCGGACGCGGACGTCGAAGAAGACGACGAATGAGTTTGAGTGGTCGCGATGCTTGTTGACGGTCTGTGGTCAGACTGGCAGAAGGCGCGCGTCTCACGGATGTACCCTGCAGTTCCCGGGGCGTAGCGCAGCCTGGTAGCGCACTTGCTTGGGGTGCAAGTGGTCGCTGGTTCGAATCCAGTCGCCCCGACCATTTGAAGGCCCTGATTCTCGAGGCGAAAGCCAACGGAGTCAGGGCCTTCGTTTTTTTCAAACTCCGCGGGCCAATCGCGCCTGAGAGGTTGAGAAATGAGCTTCGACCTCAAGATCAAGTTGCCCAGAGGCTTCGAGCCCGAAGTTCCCGTGGTCGAGCTGCCACCGCTCAAGCACGACCGCGATCGCACGCCGGAGGAGAATCGGCAGTGGCAGCTGCAGCGACATGAACGCGCCCAGCAGAAGGCCCGAGCGGAAGCGTGGGCTCCCTTCTCGCGAAGCATTCCCGTGCGAGGCATGGTCGTCATCAACGAGGTTCTTCGACGTGCCGGGGCGATCTATCGAGGCGATTCATCCCCCGGTCGAAAGGGCGCCCTTCCACGGGGGCCCGCTGGGGAAGTCGACGAACGGAAGTTCGGCTCCAATGACGGGTGGCTGGTCACGCCTGACGAGTGTGCCTTTCTCGCGGAGCGGCTGAAGGTATGGCTCGACGGCGGAGGTGAAGCCTTCGAAGGCGATGGAACCCGCGCGTTGCTCTTCGAGGTGGCCGCTCTGTTTGCCCGAGCGTCGCACTTCGGCGGCCTCGAGGTGTGGTGAACGCCTTCTCTTCTTCAGGTTCGCGATGAGAGTGCTCTGGTGTTGGCGCTGTCGCATGGAGCTTCCCATGCTCGAGCCGCACGAGTTCGAGGTGGTTCGTCGACTGTACGAAGAAGCCTTCGACGCTTCGGGTGACATCGAGGATCGATTCGAAGCCGTCCGTGCCGAGTACCTGCGGCTCACCGGTTTCGCCGAGTCGAACCACAACGCGATCATTCATCACGCGGTCGAGCTCTACGGGCCGCCATGTCGGTCGTGCGACAAGCCGCTGCGAACGCCAGAGGCGCGACAGTGTGCTGCGTGTGGCGTCACGCGGTCTGGCTTCTCGATTCACTTCGGGAAGCCGACGCACGGTTGGCTCGACCTGCGCTTACGCAGCGGGAAGGACGAAACCTCGCTCGACGCGTCGCACGTCGCCGACGTCGTCCACGGCTCCATCATCGCGCTGATGGGTGTTCTCGAAGGCGCTCCGATGAAAGCGACTGGGATCTGTACCGAACCCGATTGGTTCGAGCTTCGGTTCAGCCGGGTCGAGGAGACGCGGCTGCGAGTCGAGCTGCTCGAGGTCGCGCGTAGACCCATCTCTGGATCGGTTCGCGAGCTGCTGTTCGAGCACGAGGCGCCTCCCTTCGAGATCGCATCGGCACTCGCGCATGCGCTCCGCCAGTTCAGGGCGACGGCTCGGCCTGAACACTGGCACGACTCCGTTCCAACGAAGGAGCTGGGAATGCTCGAGGCTCGAATCACCAGGATGCTTGGTGATGTCACCAATCCCTTCGGTGGATGAGCGCACGCTCGAGAAACGGCTGCGCGATGCGCGGCGCCATGTTCGTGACGGATGATCGAGCGCAAGTGATCCAACCTTCCGCTGCGGCCAGCGGGTGAGCCCCTTACGGTTGATCGTGGGCACTCACGTCGATCAGATCCTCGCGTCAGCCTCGGCGGTGAAGCCGTTCCCGAAAGTCGCGCAGCAGGCGCTCTCGTTGCTCGACGATCCGATGGTGAGCGCCGGGAAATTGTCCGACGTGATCTCTCTCGACGCGGGTGTCACGGCGGCGGTGCTCAAGGCCGCGAACTCGGCTGCGTTCGCGCGCGCGCGGCGGGTCGACGATCTGAAGCAGGCGCTGGGACTCCTCGGCAATTCGCGCTTCCGTGAGCTCGTCTTCGCCTCGGCCTCGGCTCCGTTCCTCGCCGCGAGCCAGCCCGGTTACCACCTCACCGAGGGCAATCTGTGGCGGCATAGTGTCGCGACGTCGCTCCTCGCGGAACAACTCGCGCGACAGGCGAAGCTCGAGGTGGCCGGCGGGCTCTTGTTCACGGCAGGCCTGCTTCACGACATCGGCAAGTCAGTGCTCAACCAGTACGTCGAAGCGGCTGCAGTCGAGATTCAGCGAGTCGTGAAAGAGCAGGGGAAGACGTTTCTGGAAGCCGAGCTGCAAGTGCTGGGCGTTCATCACGCCGAGCTCGGTGCGCGTCTCGCGGAGCGCTGGAACTTCAGCCCCGCCCTCGTCGAGCTGATCCGGTTCCATCACGAACCACACCTGCGGCCCGAGTCGAAGCCACTCGCCGCGCTGCACCTGGCCGCCGTGGTTTCGGAGCTCACCTTCGTCACAGGTGGCGTCGACGCGTTCGCGCAGAAGGGTGACGAACGCTGCGTGAAGCTCCTCGGACTGCATCGAAAGGATCTCGAGGCCGCGGTTGCCGAGGTGCACTTCAAGCTCGCACAGGCAGAGGCATTGCTGGCAATGGCTCCCGCAAAGAACTGAGCGTCACTCGCTTTCGATCTTCTCGCTCACGAGGTCCCGAACGGCGCCCATCACGCCGCTCTGCATCCTTTCGATCCGACCGGCGATCGAGGGCCTGGGGTCGAGCCCGTACGCAAGCTTGAGGGTAGCCACTGCCTTGAGGAACAGCTCTGCACGTTCGTGCTCGGTCGCGAGCTGCTCATAGGCCTCGGCCGCCCCGATTCGGTCGCCCTTCATCAGAAGTTCGTTCGCGCGATCGTGGAGCACTTGCTCGTGTGGGGTCATGGGTTCAGTTCGGTCGGGAGAAATCGAGGGAACGCGTCAGCGCAGCCAGTCGGCGTTCGCGGATCTGCTCCAGCTCGACACCGAATCGCGCAACCGCCGCAGCAGCTCCCGCTTCGTCGCCAGCATCGAGAAGCAGCTCGGCCAGATGCACATGGGTGTCTCGATCGTCGGGCAGCAGACTGGCCTTGAGGCGCAGTGACTCCAGACTCGGCGGGAGCTGTCCGAGATACGCGAGCGCTTCTCCATGGAGCTCCAGCTGCGCGTGAACTCGAGCAAGTCGAAGCGCGAACGCCGCTCGAGGCCGGAGCTTCTGCGCCTGTTTGAGCATCGCCACCGCCTTGAGGAGGAAGCCGTCACGTTCGTGGACGGCGGCGAGTTGGCCGTAGACCTCAGCGGCTCCGTCGCGATCGTTCACCTTGAGCAGGGCCAACGCCAGCTCCTGAAGCAGCTGTGGGTCGTGAGGCTTCTCCTCGAGCGCCTTCCGAAGCTCCTTCACCCGCTTGCTCATGACGGAAACAGCTTGGGCGAGTCGGGCGCGCCAGCCAAGCTCGCTTCATGGACGCCGGCCCCTTCAAGCTCTCCTTCGCGCCACCAACCTTCAACTCACCCGCCGAGGAGCGCCTGCACCGCAAACAGCGGCTCGCTGCGACGTTCCGGCTCTTCTCGAAGTTCGGCTTCGACGAAGGCGTCGCGGGCCACGTCACGTGCCGCGATCCGGAGCACCCCGACACCTTCTGGGTGAACCCGTTCGGCATCGCCTTCAGCCGAATTCGAACCAGCGATCTCATTCGTGTCGATCACGAAGGCGAGACGGTCGAGGGCGAGCTGCCGGTGAATCGCGCCGCGTTCGTCATTCACTCGCGAGTCCACCACGCTCGGCCCGACGTGATCGCTGCCGCGCATGCGCACTCGCTTCACGGCAAGGCGTTCTCGTCGTTGCATCGGCTGCTCTCGCCAATCACCCAGGACTCGTGCGCCTTCTACGGTGACCACGCGCTCTTCGAAGACTTCGGCGGCGTGGCGGTCGAGCTCGACGAAGGCCAGCGAATCGCTCACGCGATCGGCACGAAGAAGGCGGCGATCCTCGCGAACCACGGCCTGCTCACTGTCGGAGAAACCGTCGAGGCCGCCGCGTGGTGGTTCATCACGATGGAGCGCAGCTGCCAGGCCGAACTCCTCGCCCGCGCCGCTGGAGAACCGAAGCTGATCAAAGAAGAAGCCGCACAGCAGGCATTCCTCATCACCGGGAATCCGCTCGCGGGGTGGTTCCAGTTCCAGCCGCTCTGGCAGCGCATCGTTCACGAGCAGCCCGATCTGCTCGAATGATCACTTCCGCCGCCGCCCTCGAATGCGGCTCAGCGCGACGGGGGTGATGCCGATGTACGACGCGATCTGATGCTGCGGAATGTGCTGCACCAGGGACGGGAACTGCTCGCAGACCAGGCGATACCGCTCCTCGGCCGAGAGCTGCAGAAACTCGTACTCGCGCTGCTCCTTCGCCACGAACTGCGCTTCGACGAAGCGGCGCATCAGGTGCGTGAGCTCCAGCGACGACTCCGCCGCGGCATCGACCTCTGCGACGCGAAAGACGAACAGCTCCACCGGCGTGAGCGCCTCGATCGACGTGCGTGAGGGCTTGCGCTGAATGATCTCCGCGTACGGTCCGCTGAGCTCGAGCGGCCCGCGAAAGGCCTTCACCGACTCCCGCCCGCGCGAGTCCGAGTAGTAGTGGCGCAGCAACCCCGACAACACGATGCCGAACCGATCGGCCGCATCGCCGGGCTGACTGAAGAACTGGCCCTTCGACAACGACTCGCGCGAGCCCATCGCCACGATCGCTGACCACGTCTTGGCCGACAGCGGAGCGATCGCCGTCAGCCGCTTCCGAATCGCCATCGCCTCCGAGTCCGAGAGCACGTTCACTTCTTAACCCGGGTTAACGCGCCGACCTCGGCTCCCGCGTACGAACACCCACATGCCGATCAACGTCTACGCCATCGCCACGCCGTTCGTGCTCGTGCTCATCGCGCTCGAGGTCGGCTTCTGCCTCAAGCGAAAGAACGGGTACTACGAGTTCCAGGACTCCGTCGCGAGCCTGGGCACCGCCATCATCAACCAGTGCGTCAACGTGCTCGTCGCCGTCCTCTGGTACCCGGTGCTGGGTTGGCTCTCGACGCACGGCCTGTTCAAGATCGAAGCGTCGATCTGGACCGGGCTCGCGCTGTTCCTCGGCGTCGACTTCCTCTTCTACTGGTTCCACCGCTTCGGCCACCGCACCAACATCGGCTGGGCGGCCCACATGCCGCATCACTCCACCGAAGAACTCAACTACGCGGTGGCCTTGCGCGCGTCGGTCACGCAGCGCTTCTTCTCGTTCTTCTTCTACTGGCCGCTCGCGTTCATCGGCTTCGACGCGCAGTGGGTGATCGGCATGGTCGCCTTCCACCTCGTGCTGCAGCTGATTCCGCACACGCGCGTCGTGCCGAAGCTGCCCGTGTGGATCGAGTCCTGGATGAACACGCCCAGCCACCACCGCGTGCACCACGCGCGCAACGAGCGCTACCTCGACAAGAACTACGGCGGCTTCCTGATCCTCTGGGACAAGCTCTTCGGCAGCTTCGAGCCTGAGAGCGAAGAGTGTTCGTACGGAGTGACCAGCCCGCCCAACACGTGGGACCCGACGTTCATCAACTTCCAGGTGTGGCGCGAAGTGATCCGCGACGCGTGGGACGCGCCGAGCTTCTTCGACAAGCTGCGCATCTGGTTCATGCCGACGGGCTGGCGGCCGGCGGGCGTTCCCGAGCGGAAGAAGGGCGCGTGGCGCACGAAGGAAGGGAGGGAGATCAAGTTCCAGTCGACGCCGCTCCCCGGTAGCAAGGGCTATCTCGTCGCGCAGGTGATGCTTGGCTTCGCGTTGATGGTGCTCGTGAGCAGCGAGAAGTCTCCGCTCGCGTGGTGGCTGAAGGTCGTGCTCGCCGTGCTGCTCTGGGCCGCAGCGACCGCGTGGAGCGCGATGCTCGAGTCGAAGCGCTGGGCCGTTCCGCTCGAGGTGGGGCGCCTGGTCGCGACCGTCGTGCTCTTTGGAGCGCTCGCTGCCGTCGAAGTGTTGCCCGCGATGCCGGTCGTTGCGGCGAGCGTCGTGCTGCTCGGCTCCGCGATGTGGGCGTTGTCGCTTCGCCGTTCCGAAGAACGACTGCCCGAGCCTGCGTGACCTCCCTTGAGGTCGACGGTGAAGGGCTCTTCTCGAGTGTTGCTCGAGAGCCGCTTTCGAACTCCCAGCGCACGCCAACCTTCGGCCGAAGCTCCTCGCGCTCGGAGCGCCGAGAATCTGAAGACACTGGCTCCGCCTCGCGCAGGCCAACATCCCCTTCGCGGCAGCCCAATCAGTTCGAGCAGCTGCTTCGTGATTCGCAGGGTGAGCCTCGTGAAGCGGTGGGAGTACGTCACGACTCCCTCGCGGCACGGGAACTCGCTGTTCGAAGCGTGGAACCGTCGGCGGGTGAGCAGCTCGATCGAGCGAAGACGATCACGAACCCGTCAGGAGCTGATCGAAGCCACGCACAAGCTCATCATCCTGAAGCGTGGCATCGAGGGCCTGTCGCTGCGGCAGGGTGCAGGCGCGACTTCTAGAACAATGAGGCGCTCGTCGATGCCGTGCGGGCCGAGTGTTTCGAGCGGCTGAACGCGTCAATGATGGAGCGAATCCGCGGCGTGAGTGCAGCTTCGACTTGGAGCGCTCGCGTACCTCTTCGCCCGCGCACCCGATCGACTACCACCTCATGTTCGGGGTGGCCGTGAGCCTCCACACAGAACGAGAACCACTCGGTGGCTCAGCGCGCTTCGGTTCATCGTGACTGACGGCCGCTACGACGCCGACACCATCGCGAATCACTCGGCGACGGTGCACGGGCTCGCGATGCTCCAGCCGACGGTTGTGGCCTCGGACGAAGGAGCTCGAGCCGATGGCGCACGAGATCATCTCTCGCCTGATCAGCCTGTTCGCGCCCTCGAAGAAGAAGCGGCGTCAGAGCTCGGCGCCGAGAGCCGCCATATCTTCCTCGGGAAGCGAGACGTTCGCCTTGATCTTCTCGAGCAGGCTCTCGTCGCCCGTGTACTCAGCCGCACAGCCAGGGTGCAGATAGCCCGGACCCGTCGAGGTGAACGTGCCGGTGTCGACTTCACGCTCGACCGCCACGCGCATCGTGCCCTTCTCGATGGCCTCGTCGCACTGCAGACACTTCGAGCGCCCCGTCGAGGCGCGCTCTGCGTAGGGGTACGCCGCCTTGGGACCGCCCGACTTTCCGCTCGCCTTCGGAGGCGCCGCGAGAATCGCCTCGATCTTGTCCCGGTCGGGAATCGCTCCCACGTAGCTGGCCATCGCCGTCTTCACCTTCGCGGGCACTTTCCCCGCGGCGCAGGCGAGGTGGTGCCAGAAGTAGCTGGTGCCACCATCGGAGCTGAA
This sequence comes from Archangium gephyra, assembly GCA_943370055.1. GTDB lineage: Bacteria > Myxococcota > Myxococcia > Myxococcales > Myxococcaceae > Xiheimicrobium > Xiheimicrobium gephyra_A. Next base: position 13,053 of record CALRPN020000068.1, on the reverse strand, counting down.
GGTGTTGATGGTCTCTTCTCCGAAGCGCAGCACGCCCTTGTCGATCTTCTGTCGGCAGGTGCGGCAGCTTGCGCGGTTCGACTTCGACTCTTCGATGGTGTCAGGCATGTGCTTTCCTCCAGAGGGCGAGACCAAAGCCACCGAACCGGTTGAAAGCACTCGCTAAATGCGCGAACGATCTTTTTCGCGAACATCTGCATTCAGGTGCTTGACACTGTGATGTGCGCCCGGGTATACGCGGCGCCCCTTCGTTGCACGGCTCTGTGACAGCCCTCGGTTTTCTCCCTGGGACGGTCTTATCCGTCAGCGTTGGTTAGGTAGTCGCGAAACGGGGTTGACCGAGAATGGCAACACAGAAAATTCGCATTCGACTGAAGGCGTACGACTCGAAGCTCCTGGACCAGAGTGCCACGGAGATCGTCGAGACGGCTCGTCGGACCGGCGCGAGAGTGTCGGGCCCGATCCCACTTCCCACCCGAATCAACCGCTTCACGGTTCTTCGTTCACCGCACGTGGACAAGAAGAGCCGCGAGCAGTTCGAGATCCGCACCCATAAGCGGCTCCTCGACATCCTCGAGCCGACGCAGCAAACGCTCGACGCACTCATGAAGCTCGATCTGTCGGCCGGTGTCGACGTCGAGATCAAGAGCTGAGGGACGCCATGGCCAAGTTCGACGTCGTAGATTTGTCGATGAAGAAGGTCTCGGAGATTGAACTCTCCGACGAGATCTTCGCTGCCACGCCCAATGGTCACCTGCTGTACGAGGCGGCCAAGATGCAGCAGATCAACCGCCGCCGCGGCACGCTGGGCGTGAAGAACAGCTCGCTCGTGTCGGGTGGTGGCAAGAAGCCCTGGAAGCAGAAGGGCACCGGCCGTGCGCGTCAGGGTTCGACCCGCGCCTCGCACTGGGTCGGCGGTGGCAAGGCCATGGGCCCCAAGGCTCGTGACTACTCCTACCGTCCGCCCCGCACCGTGCGCCGCAACGCGATCGCCTCGGCGATCAGCCTGCGCGCCGGCGAGAAGGCCCTCGTGATCGTCAACGAGTTCCCGTCCGACGGGAAGTCGAAGGGCGCCGCCGAGAAGCTCGTCAAGGGCCTCAAGCTCGACAACGCGCTCGTCGTCGACGCGAAGGCGAACACGAAGCTCCACCGCGCCGTGCGCAACCTCGAGAAGTTCGACGTCATCGCCCCCGAGGGCGTGAACGTCGAGTCGGTGCTCCGTCGCAAGACGCTGGTGCTGACCGTCGCGGCTGCCAAGGCCATCAACGAGGCGCTCAGCCGCGCCCGTGGCAAGGCGGAGGCCTGATCATGAAAGCGAATGACGTCATCAAGGGCCCGATCATCACCGAGAAGCTCGACCTGGCTCGCGAGAAGCACCGCCAGTACTCGTTCGTCGTCGACAAGAAGGCGACGAAGCACGACATCGCGAACGCGGTGACCTCGCAGTTCAAGGTCACGGTCACGGGCGTGCGCACGCTGATCATGCGCGGCAAGATCAAGCGCGTTGGCATGTCGATGGGCCAGCGCTCCAACTTCAAGAAGGCCTTCGTCACCTTGAAAGAGGGCGACAAGATCGAGCTCTTCGAGGGAGGGGCGGTCTAATGGGTATCAAGAAATTCAAGCCGACGTCGGCCTCGCGCCGTCTCACCACCGTCTCGGACTTCGCGGAGATCACCCGCAACCGTCCCGAGAAGAGCCTCACCGAGTCGATGAAGCGCTCGGGCGGCCGCAACGGTGATGGTCACATCACCCGTCGTCACCAGGGTGGCGGTCACAAGCGCCGCTACCGCGTGATCGACTTCGTCCGTCGCGACAAGGACGGCGTGCCGGCCAAGGTCTTCTCGGTCGAGTACGACCCGAACCGCACCGCGAACATCGCGCTGCTCCACTACGCCGATGGCGAGAAGCGCTACATCCTCGCGCCGACCGGCCTCAACGTGGGCGACACCCTGCACTCGGGCGCCAACGTCGACATCCGTCCGGGCAACAACCTTCCGCTCCAGAACATCCCCGTCGGTACCGTCATTCACAACGTCGAGCTGAAGCCTGGCCGCGGCGCGCAGATGATCCGGTCGGCTGGTTCCTGGGGTCAGTTGATGGCGAAGGAAGGCGACTACGCGCAGGTGCGCATGCCTTCTGGTGCCGTTCGCAAGGTGCTGATCAACTGCCGCGCGGTCATCGGGCAGCTGGGCAACATCGATCACGAAATCATCCGCATCGGCAAGGCCGGCAAGAGCCGCTGGCTCGGCATTCGCCCGACCGTTCGCGGTCTCGCGATGAACCCCGTCGACCACCCGCACGGTGGTGGTGAAGGCAAGTCCGGTCAGGGTAACCCCCACCCGGTCTCGCCCTGGGGCAAGAAGACGAAGGGTCTCACCACGCGCGTCATCAAGCGCACCGACAAGTTCATCGTCACCGGACGCCGTCAGGGCGTTCGGAGCACGTAAGGAGCACTGAGTCATGGCTCGTTCAACCTGGAAGGGCCCTTTCATCGACATCAGCCTTCAGAAGAAGGTCGATTCGATGAACAAGGCCAACAAGAAGACGGTCATCAAGACCTGGTCGCGCCGCTCGACGATCGTTCCCGACATGGTCGGTCACACGTTCGCCGTTCACAACGGGCGCAAGTTCATCCCCGTGTACGTGACCGAGAACATGGTCGGCCACAAGCTGGGCGAGTTCGCCCCCACGCGCACCTTCTCGGGCCACTCGGCCGAGAAGAAGGTTGCCCCCGCGCCGGGCAAGAAGGGCTAACCACCATGGAAGCGACTGCTCATCTCCGTTTCTTCCGCATGGCTCCCCGCAAGATTTCGGTCGTTGCGGCGCTCGTGCGAGGCATGCCTGTCGAGTCGGCCATTCACACCCTGGCGTGGACGAAGCGCGCCGCGGCTGGGCCGATCAAGAAGCTCATCGAGAGCGCGATGGCCAACGCGACCGACAAGTCGAAGGGCGCTGTCGACATCGACAAGCTCTACGTCAAGTCGATCCACGTCGATCAGGGCCCCACCCAGCGCCGGTACCTGCCGCGCGCCATGGGTCGTGCGACCCGCGTGAACAAGAAGTCGAGCCACCTGCACGTCGTGCTGAGCGACGAGGCAGTCAAGAAGGCGAAGAAGTAACCCGAGCAAGGAGACTCTGAACGTGGGACAGAAAGTTCATCCAGTAGGTTTCCGGCTCGGCGTCATTCGCACCTGGGACTCGAAGTGGTTCGAGGAGCGGAATTACGCCCAGTGGCTGCACGAGGACATCAAGATCCGCGCGCACGTCAAGAAGTCGCTCAACCACGCGGGCGTCTCGAAGGTCGAGATCGAGCGCGCGGCGAACAAGGTGAAGGTGAACGTGCACACCGCACGTCCCGGCATCGTGATCGGCAAGCGCGGCGCGGGCATCGAGACCGTCAAGAAGGAACTCCAGCAGTTCACGAAGAACGAGGTGTTCCTCAACATCGTCGAGGTCCGCAAGGCCGAGATCGACGCGCAGCTCGTGGCCGAGAACATCGCCACGCAGCTCGAGCGCCGTATCGCCTTCCGCCGCGCGATGAAGAAGGCCATTCAGACCGCCATGAAGTTCGGCGCCAAGGGCATTCGTGTCGCGTGCTCGGGCCGTCTCGGCGGCGCTGAAATGGCGCGTTACGAGTGGTACCGCGAGGGTCGGGTGCCTCTGCACACGCTCCGCGCTGACATCGACTACGGCTACGCCATCGGCCGCACCACCTACGGCACCATCGGGTGCAAGGTGTGGGTCTGCCGCGGCGAAGTGCTGCCCACCAGGGGCGGCCCGCGCGGCGAGAACAACAACGCCAACGCGAACCGGTAACCGGTAAGGACACGAGGACGTCATGCTTCAGCCTGCACGCACCAAGCACCGCAAGATGCAAAAGGGCCGTATGCCCGGCCGCGCGTACCGCGGCTCCACCCTCGCGTTCGGCGAGTTCGGCCTGATGACGCTCCAGCCGGGGTGGATCACCTCGCGCCAGATCGAGGCCGCGCGTATCGCGATGAGCCGCAAGATCAAGCGCGGCGGCAAGATCTGGATTCGGATCTTCCCGGACAAGCCCATCACGAAGAAGCCGGCCGAGACCCGCCAGGGTACCGGAAAGGGCGGCGTCGAGTACTACGTGGCCGTCGTGAAGCCGGGCCGCGTGCTCTACGAGATGGACGGCATGGAGAAGCAGCTCGCCATCGATGCCTTCAACCTGGCCGCTGCGAAGCTGCCCGTGATGACGCGCATCATCCACCGCTCCGAGCAGAGCCTGTAAAGGAACCGCCATGGCCACCACCGCCAAGGAACTCAAAGAACTGTCTCTCGACGATCTGAACCGCCGCGCCGTGGAGCTCAAGGCGACGCTGTTTCAGGACCAGCTCAAGCTGCGCACGGGCGCTCTGGACAACCCGTCGGAGCGCACGGGCCACAAGCGCGATCTCGCGCGCGTGCTGACCGTCATCACCCAGAAGCAGAAGGCCGCTTCGGCGAAGAAGTAAGGGAACCACCATGGCTGAGACCACCACCACCCAGGCTGCTGACGCTTCCCGAGGCCGCCCCAAGACCCGTATCGGCGTCGTCACGTCGAACAAGATGCAGAAGACCGTGGTCGTCACGGTCCGTCGCCGCGCGGCTCACGCGCAGTACGGAAAGATCCAGACGCTGCGCGTGAAGTACAAGGCGCACGCCGAGGATCACGACTACCCCAAGAAGATCACGGTGAACGAGGGCGACAAGGTCCTCATCGCCGAGACGCGCCCGTTCTCGAAGGACAAGCGGTGGCGCGTTGTGAAGGTGCTCGAGAAGGCTGGCCAGGCCTGAGACACGTCGCTCCTCGTCCGAGGGGCCGTGAAGGAGAACGATCATGCTGCAGATGACCAGTCAGTTCGAGGTTGCCGACAACTCGGGCGCCAAGAGAGTGTTTCTCATCAACATCGCCGGAGGCTCGAAGCGGTTCTACGGGTCCATCGGCGACGTCGTCACGGTTTCGATCCGAGAGGCGATCCCGGGCTCCAAGGTGAAGAAGGGCGACGTGGCGAAGGCCGTCATCGTCCGCACCGCCAAGGAGATCCGTCGCGCCGATGGTTCGTACATCAAGTTCGACGTGAACTCGGCGGTGCTCATCAACAAGGAGCTCGAGCCGATCGGTACCCGCATCTTCGGGCCCGTCGCGCGTGAGCTGCGAGCCAAGAAGTTCATGAAGATCATCTCCCTCGCGCCTGAGGTGCTCTGAGTCATGCAGAAGCTCAAAGTCGGTGACACGGTTCAAGTGATGTCGGGCGCCGAGCGCTCGGCCAGCGTCAACCGCGGCAAGATCATCTCGATCGACCGCGAAGCAGAGCGCGTGCGCGTGGAAGGCCTTCGCGTCGTGAAGCGCCACACCAAGAAGGGCCGCGATCGCGCGAACCCCGACGGTGGCATTCTCGAGAAGCCGGGCTCCATCGCGCTGTCGAACGTCGCCCTGGTCTGCCCGAAGTGCGACAAGGCAACCCGCACGGGCGTTCGCGCCGTCGACGGCAAGAAGAAGCGTTTCTGCAAGAGCTGCGACGCCACCATCGAGTGAGTCGCACGCAGTCGAAGTCGTTCCCAACAACCCGGCCTCTGGAGCGCGGTGAAAGACCGCGGACCTGGAGAACACGCCGCCCAGAAGAGGAAGCACCACGATGGCTGAAGACGACAAGAAGCCCGACGCGCCTGCCGCTCCGAAGAAGGAAAAGGCCAGCAAGCGGAAGAAGGAAGACGTCAAGAAGGCCGGCTTTGCCGCCAACATCGAAGAGGGCCTGCAGGTTCAGCCTGCCCGGTTGAAGCTCCGCTACCGCAAGGAAGTGGTGCCTCAGCTGATGAAGGAGCTGAACTGCCGGAACCCGATGGAAGTTCCGCGCATCAACAAGGTCGTCGTCAACATGGGCCTTGGCGAAGCGCTCGCGAACAACAAGATCCTCGAGTCGGCCGTCGATCAGCTCGGCGCCATCACGGGCCAGAAGCCGGTCGTCACGCGCTCGCGCAAGGCCATCGCAAACTTCAAGCTGCGTGAAGGCCAGGCCATCGGCGCCATGGTCACCCTGCGTGGCGACCGCATGTTCGAGTTCCTCGACCGCCTCATCAACGTCGCGCTCCCGCGCGTTCGTGACTTCAAGGGCATCTCGCCCAAGGCGTTCGACGGCCGCGGCAACTACACGCTCGGCCTTCGCGAGCAGATCATCTTCCCTGAGATCAACTACGACCAGATCGAGAAGGTGAAGGGTCTGAACGTCAGCATCGTGACCTCGGCTGGAAACGACGAGCGCGCCCTGGCCCTGCTGAAGGCCATTGGCGTTCCGTTCAAGGCCTGATAGGCGGCGTCGCCCGCTCCCTGAAGCAGGGGAGCGGTTGTTTCATTGAAGTGCGCGTCTCTGACGAACCACCGGGATGGTCCCGGAAGGCGCCCGAGACTCCGTGGCCGGGGGACACTTGGCCTGCAGGAAGAAGTGAATCATGGCGGTCAATGATCCCGTGGGTGACCTCGTCACCCGGCTGCGCAACGCAACGCTCGCGCGGCACGACAAGATGACGCTCCCTTCATCGAACTTGAAGGTCGAGGTCATCAAGGTCCTCAAGGAAGAGGGCTTCGTGGCTGACTTCGTCGTCCACGAGAAGAAGCCTCAGAACGAAGTCACTGTGATGCTGAAGTACGGCCCGAACCGCGAGTCCGTGATCACGGGCATCAAGCGCGTCTCGAAGCCTGGCCTCCGCCGCTACGTCAGCGTCGGCAAGCTGCCCAAGGTTCGCGGCGGCACTGGCATCTCCATTCTCTCCACCTCCCGTGGCGTGATGAGCGACGGCGAAGCCCGCAAGCAGAACGTGGGCGGCGAGCTCATCTGCACGGTGTACTGAGGACTCGACCATGAGCCGAATTGGAAAGTTGTCCATCAAGGTCGCAGACAAGACCAAGGTCGCCGTTGCTGGCGGCAAGGTGAACCTCGACGGCCCGAAGGGCAAGCTGTCGGTCGTTCTCCACCCGGATGTGAAGGTCGACGTGAAGGACGGCGAAGTGCACGTGACCCGTCCCTCCGACAGCCGCAAGCACCGCGCGCTGCACGGCCTCACCCGCGCCATTCTCGCGAACGCCATGAAGGGCGTCTCGACGGGCTGGGAGCGCGCGCTCGCCATTCGCGGCGTCGGCTACAAGGCCGAGGTCAAGGGCAAGCAGCTCCACCTGGCGCTCGGTTACTCGCACCCCGTCGTGTTCGACCTCCCCGAGGGCGTCACGGCTGAAGTCGCGAAGACGCCGCGCACCGAAGACCAGCTTCCGACAATCGACGTCACCCTGCGCGCGGCCGACCGCCAGCTGCTCGGTGAGACGGCGGTTCGCATTCGCAACCTGCGCCCCCCTGAGCCGTACAAGGGCAAGGGCATCAAGCTTCACGACGAGACGGTGCGTCGCAAGGAAGGCAAGACGGGTACGGCGTAAGCCCATCCCTCATCCGCTGGCGGACGTCCTGATCGCTGGCGGAAGGAAAGGAACCACACATGAGCAAGAACACGCCACGTCTGAATCGCAAAGAGCGCATCCGCAAGAAGGTCAACGGGACCACCGAGCGGCCGCGCCTCACCGTCTACAAGTCGCTCAAGCACATCGTCGCCCAGGTGATCGACGACTCCACCGGCCGCACGCTGGCCGAGGCGTCGTCGCTCTCGAAGGAGCTCAAGGGCAAGCTGGGAGAAGACGACAAGAAGGCCACCGCGAAGAAGGTTGGAGCGTTGGTCGCCGAGCGCTGCAAGGCCGCGAAGATCGAGAAGGTCGTCTTCGACCGCAACGGCTTCCCCTACCACGGACGCATCGCATCGCTGGCTGACGGCGCGCGCGAAGCTGGCCTGCAGTTCTGAGCGAGGACACCATTCAATGAGCAACACTCCGATCAATCCGAACGACCTCGATCTCAACGACCGGGTCGTCAGCATCAACCGAGTCGCCAAGGTCGTGAAGGGCGGTCGTCGCTTCAGCTTCGCGGCGCTCGTCGTCGTCGGCGACGGCAACGGCCACGTGGGTGTCGGCCTCGGCAAGGCCAACGAAGTGCCCGAGGCGATCCGCAAGGGTGGCGAGAACGCGAAGAAGAACCTGTTCCGCGTTCCGCTGATGGGCAGCACGATTCCTCACGAGGCGCTCGGTCACTTCGGCGCGGGTCGCGTCTTCCTGCGCCCGGCGAGCGAAGGTACGGGCGTCATCGCAGGCGGCGCCGTTCGCGCCGTGCTCGAGGCCGCTGGCATTCGCAACATCCTCACGAAGTCGCAGGGCAGCCGGAACCCGCACAACGTCCTCAAGGCCGTCGTCGACGGGCTCAAGCAGCTCCGCTCCCCCGAGCAGGTGTCCCGCCTGCGCGGCAAGGAAATTCACTTCGGGAAGAGGGCGCAGGCCTGACATGGGAATCAAGGTCAAGCTGGTGAAGAGCCACTCGGGCGCTTCTGAACGTCAGGTCGCGACCATCGTCGGCCTGGGGCTCAAGAAGTTCGGCTCCGAGAAGCTGCTGAAAGACACCCCCGCCATCCGCGGGATGATCAACAAGGTTCGTCACCTCGTCAGCCACGAGGTCGTGAAGGACGAGCCCAAGGTTCGCGCGCGTCAGAAGCCCCGCGCCGTTCGCGTGCGTGACGCTGCTCGCGCAAAGGCCAAGTGAGGACATCATGACCACGCTGCATACGCTCAAGGCCCCGCACCGCTCCACCCACCGCAAGAAGCGCGTGGGTCGCGGCCAGGGTTCCGGTCTCGGCAAGACGGCCGGCCGCGGTGGCAAGGGCCAGAAGGCCCGCTCCGGCAACATGCGATTCGAAGGCTTCGAAGGTGGCCAGAGCCCCCTTCAGCGCCGACTGCCGAAGTTCGGCTTCAACCCGCCCAACCGGCTCGCGTGGGCCATCGTCAACCTCGGTGATCTGCAGCAGTTCGCAGACGGCGCCTCGGTCGACCAGGCTGCGCTCAAGAAGGCTGGCATCATCAAGGGCCGCTTCGACGGCATCAAGGTGCTGGGCAACGGCGAGCTGACCAAGAAGCTCACCGTCAAGGCGCACAAGTTCTCGGGCACCGCGAAGGACGCGATCACCAAGGCGGGAGGCTCTGTGGAAGAGCTCGCGCTGATGGTGCACAAGCCCGAGGCCGCCGCGAAGGCGCACGCTGGCAAAGGCGTGAAGGCCTGATCTGGCCGTGCCAACCTGTTCAAACAGGTGTTGAACCTCGCCCCTCGGACCGCCTAAAGGCCCGTGGGGCGTTTGGTTTCTGAAGTCGCTGTCACCGATTTTCTAGGCATCGAGGGACTGCACCGTGGCTTTGAATGCCATCTCCAACATCTTCCGCGTCGCTGAGCTGAGAACCCGGCTCACCTACACGATCGTTCTTCTGGCGGTGTACCGCCTGGGCATCTTCATCAACACGCCCGGCATCGACCGCATCGTGATGAACGGTTTCATGGATCGGCAGCGCAAAGAGGGTGGCCTGCTCAACCTCTTCAACCTCTTCTCGGGCGGCGCGCTCGACCAGATGAGCATCTTCGGCCTCGGCATCATGCCGTACGTGTCGGCCAGCATCATCATGCAGCTGCTCGCGGTCGTCGTGCCCTCACTCGAGCGGTTGCAGAAAGAAGGGGCTGCGGGGCGGCAGAAGATCAATCAGTACACCCGCTACGGCACCATTCTGCTCTCGATCGTTCAGGGCATCAGCATCGCCACCTTCATCTACTCCCTTGGTCGCCCGAGCGAGGGGCAGAGCAATCAGGCACAGGCCTTCGATCAGGTCGTCGTTCCCGACAGCGTCGATCGCATGTGGTTCACGTTCATGACCGTCGTGACTCTCACTGCCGGCACGGCCTTCATCATGTGGCTCGGTGAGCGCATCACTGAGAACGGCATCGGCAACGGCATCTCGCTCATCATCTTCGGCGGAATCGTCGCCGGCATTCCTCCTGCGGCTCAGCGTCTGTGGCAGCAAATGGACGCCGAGAAGTACGGCCAGGACGCGCTAAACCCCGCTGCTGTTCTGGCGTTGCTGGGCGTGATGGTGCTCATCATCGGTGCGGTCGTGTTCATCGAACGAGGCATGCGCCGAATTCCGGTGCAGTACGCCAAGCGCATGCAGGGTCGGCAGATGTTTGCGGGTCAGGCCACCTACTTCCCGCTGAAGGTCAACGCCTCGGGCGTCATTCCGCCGATCTTCGCTGGCGCGCTCCTCTCGTTCCCGGCCACGGCTTCGAACTGGATTCCGGCACTGGGCAATGTTCAGCGCGCGCTGCAGAACAGCTCGTGGGTCTACAACGGCCTCTTCGTGCTCCTCATCATCTTCTTCGCCTACTTCTACACGTCGCTCACGTTCCGTGCGGATGACGTGGCCGACAACATCAAGAAGCAGGGCGGGTACATTCCCGGCATTCGCCCGGGTCGTCAGACCGCCGAGTTCATCGAGCGCGTGCTGAACCGCCTCACGTTCGGTGGCGCGCTCTATCTCTCGTTCATCTGCGTGATTCCTACCGTCTTCGCCCAGGAGCTCAAGGTTCCCTTCGCGTTCGGCGGCACGGGCCTGCTCATCGTCGTCGGTGTTGCGCTCGACACGGTTCAGCAGATCGAGCAACACCTCATCAGTCGCAACTACGAAGGCTTCGCTGGTCCTCGTGGTCCGCGCATTCGCGGCCGCGTGCGGGTCGGTGACGCTGCGTGATCGGGGGAAGGACCATGCACCTCGTCTTCTTCGGACCGCCGGGAGCAGGGAAGGGCACGCAAGCCCAGCGCATCGTCTCTGACTTCGGCATTCCTCAGATCTCGACCGGAGACATCCTCCGCGCCGCGGTCGCCAACGGCACCACGCTGGGCAAGCAGGCAGGTCCGCTGATGGCTGCGGGCAAGCTTGTTCCTGACGAGCTCGTCATCGGCATCGTCGAGGAGCGCATCAAGGAGAAGGACTGCCACACCGGCTTTCTCCTCGACGGCTTTCCCCGCACCATTCCCCAGGCGCAGTCGCTCGAAGTCGTCCTGCAGAAGATGGACAAGCGCATCGAGCACGTAGTCTCGCTCGAGGTGCCCGACGACGTGATTCACGAGCGCATGAAGGGTCGCGGCCGAGCAGACGACTCTCCGGCGACGGTGCAGAAGCGGCTCGACGAGTTCCGCAAGCTGACCGCTCCGCTCAAGGCGTACTACCAGGAGCGCGGTCTGCTCCGGACCATCAATGGCGTCGGCTCCCTCGAGGAGATCTACGCCAGCATCAAGAAGTCGATCGGGCACTGAGAAGTACCCGGCAAAGCAGCACGACTGACACCGTTGGCCCCTGTGCACGCAACCCCGCTTGCATGTGGTGACCAAAGGTAGTAGGGGCCGCCCTCCCACAGGAGTGAGTGGTTCTCCTTGAAGAGAGGTTGCGGCGTTTGGCGAAGGAAGACTCAATCGAAGTGGAAGGAACCGTGAAGGAGCCGCTCCCGAACGCCATGTTCAAGGTGCAGCTCGAGAACGGTCACGAGGTGCTCGCGCACATCTCGGGGAAGATGCGTATGCACTTCATCCGAATCCTTCCGGGCGACAAGGTGAAGGTCGAGCTCTCTCCGTACGATTTGACCCGCGGTCGCATCACCTACCGCGCGAAGTGATCACACTTTTCACGCAGTCACGAGGGTTGTCATGAAGGTCCGTCCGTCAGTGAAGAAGATTTGCGACAAGTGCAAGGTGGTTCGCCGCGCCGGCGTCATTCGCATCATCTGCCCGGCCAACCCCCGTCACAAGCAGCGTCAGGGCTGAGCCGTTTTCAGCTGATCACCTCTCGAAGGAACAAGAACCACCATGGCTCGTATCGCAGGCGTTGACCTCCCAGTGGCGAAGCGCGTCGTCATCTCGCTTCAGTACATCTACGGCATCGGCAAGAAGTCGGCGGCAGAGATCGTGACGAAGGCTGGCATCGACATGGCCACCCGCACGAAGGACCTGTCCGATGAACAGGCCCGCAAGATCCGTGAAGTGATCGAGGCTGACTACAAGGTCGAAGGCGACCTGCGTCGCGAGATCACGATGAACATCAAGCGCCTGATGGATCTCGGCTGCTACCGCGGCCTCCGTCACCGCAAGGGCCTGCCCGTTCGCGGCCAGCGCACTCACACCAACGCGCGCACCCGCAAGGGCCCGAAGCGTGGCGTTCAGCGCGTCAAGGCCGCTGCTCCGGCTGCGAAGTAATTCACCCCTGGCTGTGCGGGCCTGTTTGGACGCGCGGCTGATCACCTCAAGGCAAGAACCACCATGGCTGAAGAGACTCCCGTAGCACCGGCGGCCGCTGCACCTGCTGCGCCCGCGGCAGAAGGCGACGCCAAGAAGTCGGCGAAGGCGAAGAAGGGCAAGAAGAACATCCTCAACGGGATCGTTCACATTCAGTCCACCTTCAACAACACCATGATCACCATCACCGACGTCTCGGGGAACGTGATCTCGTGGTCGACCGCAGGCGCCCGTGGCTTCAAGGGCTCGCGCAAGTCGACCCCGTTCGCGGCGCAGGTTGCTGCCGGTGACGCCGCCGCCAAGGCGATGGAGCACGGCCTGAAGAACGTTCAGGTGCTCGTGAAGGGCCCCGGAGCGGGCCGTGAGTCGGCGCTGCGCGCGATCGCTGCTGCCGGCCTCAAGATCTCCCTCATCCGCGACGTGACGCCGATTCCGCACAACGGTTGCCGTCAGGCCAAGCGCCGCCGCGTCTGACCCTTCACTCTCTTCTCCTCAAGGACACCCACTTCCATGGCTCGTTATACCGCCAGCGTCTGCCGCATCTGCCGACGCGAAAACCTCAAGATGTACCTCAAGGGCGACCGTTGCTACACGGACAAGTGCGCCATCGAGCGCCGCCCGTACCCGCCTGGCCAGCACGGCCAGGGTCGCGTGAAGTTCTCGAACTACGGCGTGCAGCTGCGCGAGAAGCAGAAGGTCAAGCGCATGTACGGCCTGCTCGAGAGCCAGTTCCGCGGCTACTTCGCGCGCGCTGCGTCGTCGAAGGGCAAGACGGGCGAAATGCTCCTCCAGCTGCTCGAGCTGCGCCTCGACAACGTCGTCTTCCGCATGGGCTTCGCTGACACCCGCGCCGAG
>CALRPN020000067.1:0-52060 GCA_943370055.1 Archangium gephyra | reverse complement strand
GCCGGCGAAGCTCGCCCTCATCGCCGCAATGCGGAAACTGCTGCACGCCATCTACAGCGTCGCGAAGAACCGAAAGCCCTTCGTGCCGCGACTCGAGGTCACCGCATGAAGAAACTGCTTGCTGACCAACACGGAATCTCACTTCTTCGCGCGCACGGCCTGCAGCGCGGTCGAGACGGACTGGGCCTCGGCCCCCTGCGCCTTCTTCGCGAGCGCCTCGAGTGCAGGAGCCGCGTCGACCGCGTGACGGCCCAGCTTCGTGAGGCTCTCGAGCGCAGTGGCGCGCAGGTCTTCATCGTCCGACTTCAGCAGCGTCACCAGACCCGGCACTCCGCGCTTCGCTGCCGCGCCCATCGTCTCGAGCCGGAGGCATGCCTCCTGATGAAGGTTCGAGCCTGGAGGTTCGGGACGCTGCAACGCCGCGCCGAGCTCTGCGGCTGCGTCGGCCGACGTCGGGTCGAGCACCGCCAGCGTCATCGCGGCCGAGGAGCGCACCTCACCATCGCTGTCACGCAACGCTGCGGCGAGTGCCGTCAGTGCCTTGCGGGTGTCGGCCGACGGCGTCTCACGGCACAGCAGGCCGAGCGCTCGCGCGACGCTGGAGCGAACCTTCGCGTCGGGGTCTTTCACCAACAGCAGCTCGAGCTTCGGCAACGCGCTCCATGCGACCTTCGCCTGCTCCTGTTGCCCGAAGCCGGCGAGCGCGTGGGCCGCCATCGCACGCAGCAGAGGGCGGGGGCTGTCGAGCGCAGCGGTCAGCTCAGGCACGACGCTCGCGCCCTTCGCGGAGAGCTTGCGTGACGCCGCGTAGCGAACCGACGGCTCCGCGGCTTCGAGGTCTTTCAGCTCCATCGGCGCTGCTGCGAGCACGAGCGAGAGGAGCAGCATCAGTTCACGCAGACCGGCCGCATGCCGCAGCCCGCAGGCGCCGTCGTCGCCCACTTCGTGACGTTGCAGCTGCCCTGCATGGGAATGGCGGCGATGTTCGAGAACGAGTTGCTCGGCGACAGGTCGGGGCCGGGCTCATCCGAGGTCCACCCCGAGACGATGCCGGCGCCGATGAGTTGACGGAACGTGCTGTTCTTCACGAACGCCTCGCCCGGCCGCCACTCGATGATGAGCAGGCCGCCGATGTTGGTGCCGGGGCCGCAGCCAAAGCCCGTCGTGCCGCTGAAGCCGCCGGCGTACTCGACGGTGACGTTCTCGAGCGCGTTGCCGGTCGGCGGCGCGTTCGCCATGTAGATGCCTTTCCAGTCTCCTGCGGCCGGCGTCGCGGTGGCCGAGGTCAGCAGAATCGGCGCTGCGGCCGTGCCCTTTGCGACGAGCCGCACGGGCGCGTCGGACGCCTTGTTGCCCAGCACGAGGCCCATGCTGCCCTGGCCTTCCTTCTCGAACTTCATCGTCACGCCCGGCTCGATGGTGAGCGTGAGCGTCGACTTGCCGAGGTCGTACATGAGGAACTCGCCGTTGAAGATGTACGGCACGCCGCGGTTCGGGAACGTCTCGTCGATGTCGAGGCGGGTGACGGAGCGGATGTAGATGGCGTCGCGCTTGTTGCCGGTGAGCACGCTGTCTTTCGGAATGGTGCCGACGCCGCCGGGCTGAATGTCGAGCGGGAAGCCGGTGAGGAAGCGCGCGTCGGACTCGGGCTCTGCGCCGCTGCCGCTGATGAAGAGCTTCTCGGAGTCGTTGGTGAAGGCCGAGTAGCCACGCAGCGTGATGCCGTTGCTGCCGGAGTCGCGCACGACGACGTACTTCATGCGCAGCCGCTGCTGCAGCGGTTTGGCCTGCGTGCCGCGCGCCTCGATGGCGGCGTTGGTCGAGTTGGCGTTGCGGCTGCCTCCGCTCGAGAGCGCCGTGTACGCGAAGTCGAGCGAACCGGTCAGCTGCACGAACAGGCTCACCCACCGCTCGCCGGCGTTCTCGGAGCGGAACACGACGGGCAGCAGCTTCGTGCCGTCGAAGGTTCCCGTGGCGGTGATTTTTCCCGTCTTGCCCGAGGCGCTGCTGTTGCCGACGTCGATGACGGCGTCCTTTTTCAGCACGACGACGGCGCAGGCCTCGATGGTGAGGTTCGCTTCGACGCGCAGCGAGCTGACGACGTGCGGGCTCGTCGCGGCCGTCCACGTCTCGTCAGCGGTGACGTTGGCGGTGTGCTGCGTGCCGGCGCCCATCACGGCGGGGCAGTCACCGCGCGCGACGACGTCATCGGGCGTGATGGTGCGCATCGGACCAGGGCACGCGAAGAGAGGGAGGACGACGAGACAACCGAGCAGCTGGCGCATGGGAACTCCTGGGAGTGAAGACGCACGAGCCGCAGTCCACGCGACTCGCACGCTCTCTTACGTCGTCACAGCTTCAACAACCACGATGCGTTGGTGCGCACCACGCGGTCGTAGAGGTCGGCCGGCACGTCGCCCTGCCCTTTGCACGCCGCCACGGTTGGCGACCTCAGCTCGAGCCCACGCAGCGTGACGGTGCCCGAGCAGGTGTCCCGGAACGTCAGCTCGTCTCCGAGCTTCCCGGTGAAGAGGTGATTCCACGACGCCATGGTGGCCGGCAGACACGCTGCGCCGATGTCGGCGTCGGAGCCCCAGACGAGCTGGTCGGGGTACTTCGCCATCAACGTGCGCGCGCTGCAGCCGGCAGCCGAGAGGTCCTTGATGCCCGCGGCGGTGTCGAGCGTGAGGCCCGCGTCGAGGAGCGCCTGCAGCGACTCGGTGTCGTTGGTGAAGAAGCCGAGGTGCGCGATGACGATGCGCCGCGCCGCATCCTTCGAGAGCGACGACTTCGCCCAGGCAGCGAACGCGAGCAACTGGCCCTTGGTGACGTCAGCGCAGCTGCGCACGCTCTGAGTCATCGGGTCGAAGCACGTCTCTGGAGCGCCGCTCCAGTCGCGCATATGCGTGAGCCACACGGCCTGCTTCGTCTCGACGACGTACCTCACGAGCGCGCGGTAGTCGGGCTCGAAGCCGGGGAAGCGGGCTCCCATCGTCGCGAGGCACTGACCGTTGACGTTCGTGTCGGCGGCGCTCACGGACGGACAGGTGGCGTTGAGGCGGTTCCACGCGCCGAGCCAGTGGAGCGCGTCTCCCTGCGCCGGGTTGTGCGCGTACGTCTTGCCGGTGTGGTCCTTGAAGCCCTTCGCGCCGAGCGCCAGCTGCGCATCGACGTCGGCCTGACAACGAGAGAGCCACGTCGGGCCCCAGCGCTCCTCGGTCCAGCACGGCAATGACGAGAACCACGCCACCGTTGGCGTCTTCGTCGCGTGCAGCTTCACCGTCTCGTTCTGCCGCGGAATGAAGGCCTGCGCCTCGGGCAACGCGCCCAGCTTCTCGAGCACCGCGAAGTGCTGCAGCGAGAGCAACACGCCGGCGACGTCGCTCCGCTCGCCCATCACCTGATTCCATCGGCTCACGTCGCAGCAGGGAACGCCGTCACACGTCGTGGTGGGAAAGCAATGCAGGTGCAGGTCGATGCCACCCGGCGGCGGCGTCGTTGGAAGCGGGCTGCACGCGACGAGGAGGACCAGTGGAAGCAACGGACGCATGCACGCATCGTCTCATGGTCAGAGCCGGTGCGGCTGAAGTGCCTGCGCCAGCAACCATGGATTCGAAGGAAGCAGCTCGAGCCGTGAGCCCCATGCGTCGCGAAGCCACGTCGTCTCTTCATCCGTCGGCATCGCGTTGGGGCCATGGAGCGGAGACACGTGCAGCGGCGCCAACACCAGCCGCTCGATGCCGGGAACGCTCGCGAGCCCTTGAAGGCCGAACTGCGGCTCACCAGGCTTGTCGAGCTGCAGCGGCGAGAAGCAGCAACACAGCCGCCAACCGGAGGGCGCACGCTCGAGCCAGAGGTGACTGTTCAGGTTCACGCGCTCGAGCGTCGACGCCGTCCACACGGGCAGGCACCGCTCGACGAACAGCCGCCAGCGCGTCGTCGAGAGCGTGAGCACCCGCACGCGGCCCAGCACCTTCGACGCCGCCTCGAGCGCTTCGGGCTGTGGATTGCCCAAGTCGAGCGTGTCGATGGAGAGCCCCTCGAGGCGGTCGGGAGGAGGCGGGGCCGAGAGCGCGAGGAACTGAAGCGTCGGGTACCGGGCCAGCAGCGCGGCAGGCCAAGACTGGTACGCGTTGCCCTGCACCGAGAGGCGCCTCAACGACGGCAGGTTCATGAGCCAGTCGAGGCTCATCGCCTGCTGGTAGTACGTCAGCGACAGCGACTGGAGCTTCGTGAAGTGGGTGAAGGCCTCGCCACCGAGCGCACCACCCGAGACCAGGAGCGACAACGACGTCAGCTGTGGAAACTGCGGTGCCAGCGCGGCCGAAGAGAACGCCTCGTCGCGGTTGAACGACATCGACACGTCGCTCCACCACGGGCGCGGCGCGTCACCCAGCTTCTCGCGGGTCTCACGGTTGAGGCTCGCCACGCGACGCACGCGCGACATGACCGGGTCGTCGACGAGGGCGTTCAACTGCTTCGCCGAAACGCCGTTCGGCAGCATCATGCCCTCGACCGTCGCCCAGGCCGGGGAGCCGATGACCGTCTTCGTGCTGCGTGACGAGAGCCTGACGACGGAAGGAAAGCCGCGCCGCACGAAGCACTCGCCGCCCGACGAGAGCGGCAGGTTCCACGCCGCGACACGAAGGTGGTCCCGGTAGAGCGCCTGCTCCCGCGCGAGCGTCTCGAGTGAGCCCTGCCCCGCCGCGCGCCTCACCTGCAGCGAGATGAACTCTCCACGTTCGTCACCGCGCTCGGTCAACGTGTCGGCGAAGACGAGCCGGGGCCCGTCGTCATCGGGGTTCGCGTAGATGGCGGCGAGCAGGCCGTCGTCGCTCTGCTTCGCGCGTTTGACGTCGCTGGCCTGCGAAGCGGTCGCGCGCTTCTCGAGGTCGTAGCCCTGCTCGAGCTCGTCGAGCCGTTTCGCGTCCGCGTCGGAGAGCGTCGGCTCCTTCAACGACGCCATCGCCTGGGCGGCCTTCGCGCAGTGCCCTGCGACGACTTCACCCATCGCCGAGTTGACGATGGCCTTGTAGCGGGTCGACAGGCTCGTCAGCCCGTCACGCGCGCGGACGTCGCCCGAGCTCTTGAGCGCCTCGATGCAGGCCTTGAAGTACGGCAGCGTCGTCGTTGCGCTTCGCCCCGGCTTCTCGAGGAGCGCCAGCACTCCGGAGACGATGCGCGGATCTTTCCAGTGGGAGAGCAGCTTCACGCGCTCGGCGGCGGGGCCCGACTTCACCGCGGGCACGATGGCGGCGAAGAGGCGCGGGAGGTCGAGCGGGTCATGCTTCTCTTCGAGCGCGAGCCAGGCCTCGATGTCCGCTGCCTTGCCACCAGCACCAACCAGAACTCGAGGAGCGCTCGCTTCCAGCCGTGCAGACGCCCACTCGGCGAGGCGAGCCCACCGCGGGTGCTTCGTCTTCTGGTGCCGCGAAATCGCTTCTCGAAGCACCTTCAGGTCATCGGCCATGAGGGCCAGCAGACTAGCGCTGCGCTACGTTTCATCGAGATGAGTCCAGAGACGACAGACGCGCTGCGAATCGGCCGGGAGCACTTCAACGCGCAGCGGTTCTTCGAAGCGCACGAGGTGTGGGAGACCGCATGGCGGCGCGAGGCGGGCCTCGACCGTTCGTTGTTGCAGGCGCTCATCATGGTGGCGGCCGGCTGTGTGAAGGCGACCCGCGGTGAGCCACGCGGAACGATGAAGCTGCTGGCTTCAGCGGCGGAGATGCTGCCTGCGTTTCATGATGAAGCGCATTTGAACCTCGAGACGTTCGGGAACGCCGTGCGGCAGGCGGTGACGACAGCGGAGCAATGGAATGCAGGCGGCGCTGCGCTGGTGCCGACGTTCACGCTCGACGCTTCGTGAGCAGCAGCAGCAGCATGAAGACGCCGAGCGAGCCAGCGCCCGACGAGCACCCGCAACCGACCGCGTAGTCGTTCGACTCTGGTGAGACTCCGGCGTCGACAGCCGGCCCGCCATCGGAGCCGACGCCCGCGTCTGCACCGCCGTCGCGCGAGACGCCAGCATCGGGAGCCGCGCCTCCGTCGACTCCAGCATCGGGCTCGAGACCAGCATCGGCCGTGGTTCCCGCGTCGATTGTTCCTGCGTCGACCGTTCCCGCGTCGACCGTTCCCGCGTCGACCATTCCTGCGTCGACCATTCCCGCGTCGACCGTTCCCGCGTCGACCGTTCCCGCGTCGACGACTCCCGCATCCACCGCGCCTGCGTCAGGCCGAAAAATGACCAGCAACTGCGTCGACGAGACGAGGTCGTCGGACACGAAGGTCACAGTCAGCGCGCCGCGTACGGTGCCTCGGAGCCGCACCGTCCTGCTCGACGAGCCCGGAGGGAAGATGAAGGTCGGTGACTGCGGCACCAGACAACTGTCGTCGGAGAACAGGTCGCCACCATCCACCGTCACGTCGACCGTCGTCTGCGTCGCCACGGGCGCAGGCTGGTTGGAGAACGACGACAGGGTTCGAAGCGTCATCCGCTCGCAGGCGCCGACCGCCAGAGTCGTCGGCACGATATCGACACGGCTGGCGATGGGCGCTGATGACGCGGCGAAGTCGTCGTAGTCCATCACGCCGGTCCACTCCGACTCGCCGTAGACCGGCCCCACCAGAACGTTCCCGAACTGGGTGCCGGTCTGGTCGAAGATCTGTCGCGCACGCTCCTGCCCGTCGACCGCGTAGCTGCACTGCGCGGCGTTGGTGCCCACGTTCAGCAGCGCGAGCTCGATGAGGTGAAAGCCACCGTCCGGCACGATGGTCGTCGCCGAGGGCGGGTTGAAGAACATCGAGTTGCGGTCGAAGCAGACGAGCCCGACGTCGTTGGTCGCAGGGTTCCACTTCGTCTCGGCCAGCGTGCCGACGCTGGTGTTCCCCTGCGTCATCAGGAAGCTGATGGTCGAAGGAACACCGTTCGAAGCGCTGACCCGCCACCAGACGCGGGTGTACTGATTGCCGGAGCCGGTGACGTTGCGGCCGAGCACGACCTGCGAGTCGGAGCCCGCGTCACGATGGCTGTCGATGGCGCGAAGCCCGAGCACACCACGCTTCACCGCCGCGGCTTCCGTCACCATCGACTGGTTGGGGAACTGCAGCCCGATGAAGTCCCAGACGCCGGGTGGAGCATCGAAGCGCACCAGGTTGCCCTCGAACCCATCGGTGAAGGTGGCCTGCGCCGAAGCAGCGTCAGCGAGCAGCGCTCCGAGCAGCAGGCACCGAATCGAGGGCACACCGCTTCATATGCCGGCTCAGGGCGTCTGCGGAGGCGGCGGCGGACCCATGCGGCCACCACCAGGGCCCGGCATCTCGGCCTGCAGCTTCTCCCACGCCTCGGGGCCGATGAGCTTGCGCACCTTCAGCATGAGTCCGACGCGGTTCTTCCGGACGGCGAGCTCGGCCTTCGAGATGAGCTCGAGCTTCTGCATCACCTTCGACTCGTCGGGCTTCGCTTCACCCAGCACCCGCTCGAGCTCGAGCTGCGCGCGTTTGTGGTCGGCCTCGAGGGTGATGAGCGCCTCGTTCGCGTCGAGTGACGCGTCGCGCACCTGCTTCGTCACCTCGGGGCTGAGGCCAAGCTTCGCAGCGACGGGCGGTGGAATGCCCATCGGGCCGTGCATCCCCGGGCCGCCGAAGCCGGGGCCCCCCATACCGGGACCGTGATGGCCACCCATGCCCGGCGGTGGAGGTGGCGGGCCTCCCGGTCCTCCGGGTCCAGGACCACCAGGACCGGGCTGAGCGAACGCGAGGGAAGCAGCGAGCAACGACGCAGCGGGCAGGAAACGTCTCATGTCAGTTCTCCAGGGTGAGGGTGGACGACGGAGCGAGCCACTGCGGCAACGCGCCGAAGGCTGCGTAGGTGGCGTCACTGGTGGCGACGTCACGGTGAAGGTCGTGCTCGAGCTGCTGCGACAACGAGACGAGGGCGCTCCACTCGCGGTCGTGGTCGACCGGAGTCACGACGACGAGCTCGGACTCGGCGCGCGGCGCATCAGCTGGTCGCGCGATGACGGGCTCATTCACGCCGGGCGTGGGCCGCAGCACGGCGAACGCCGACACGCCGACGACCGCGAGCAGCACGGTGAGCCCGCGGAACAGCACGACGCGACGACGCAGCCGCGTGCGGAGCCTGGGCTCGAGGTGCCGGGCAGCCTTCGCGGCGAGGTGGTCGCCAGCGAAAGCACTGCAGGTCGAGCACGTCGTCAGGTGCGCCGAGGTCTCCTCGCTCAGCTCGTCGGCGCCGACTGCGCGCTGCACGTCGTCACAGGTCATCACGGCAGCTCCTTGTCAGGCAGAACGCCCTGCGCTCGCAGCGCCTTCACCGCGCGCTGCACGTGCACGCGAACGGTGCCGCGATCGATGGCCATGGCCTCGGCCACCTCGTCGATGGACAGCCCTTCGAGGTACCGCAACGAGAACGCGGTGCTCTGCTTCGGCGACAACTGTTCGAGCGCGCTGGCCAGCTTCGCGCGGTGCTCGTTTCGTTCAGCGTCGTCATCGACCGACTCCACGACTTCGGGCTCGACGAGGAGCAGCTTCGAGAACGCGCTCCACAACCGCCGCCGTCGCAGGTGACTCATCGCGCGGTGCACGACGATGCGCCGCAGCCAGCCGGGCGCCGCCGCCGCATCTTTCAAGGTCGCGCGCTGCGACCACGCCTGCGTCATCGCCGCCTGAAACACGTCCTTCGCCTCTTCTGCGTCCCACACGAGCCGGCGAGCCAGGGCCTCGAGCCCGCGCCGCTGCGCAGACACGAGAGCTTCGAAGTCGATGGCGACCTCAGGCACGGGCGGCATCATGGAAGACGCGCTGTCCACTCACCCGGGAAAGACGCACCAGAGGGAGGGCCGGCATACACGCCTCAGCGACCGACGAGCTCGACCGCGCAGTGCACACTGCCACCTCGCGACGCGTAGGCCGAGACATCGAGCCAGCCGGGCGCGAGGCCCGCGTCTTCGAACGTCGCGCTCACCGCACGCTGGAGTGACGCTCCGGCGAGGCCCGCATCGGGCGCTCCCATCAGCACCTGTTTGCCGATGACGACCGCATTGATGGGGTTGGGCACGAACGACTCCGCGAGCACGCCGCCATCACTCGCGCGAGGAACGAAGACGACAGGCACCCGAAGAACCTCGAGCACCATGGGCGCGACGGCCGCCCGGAGAATGGTCTCGGCTTCGTCGAGGTGCCGTTGGCAGGCTCGATTGAACTCGACGTGCATGGGAGCCACCGCCTGCCCGAGCGAGGTGGACGGCATCGCGACACGAAGCCCAGCACCGCTCGACGCCAGCGGCAGCACCACGTCGTCGACGTGACCCGACAGGAGCCACGACGTGGGCACGAGCACCGCCGGCGTCTGCGCGCCCTGCGCTTCGAACCAGGCGAGCAGCTCGGGCGAGACGTCCTTCCCGGCGAGCAACCGGCCTTCGGGGAACTCACCGTGAGGCGGCAGCACGTCGACATCGCCGCCGTAGTCGAAGCGCGAGTCCTGCAGCACGCCCGTCGAGAGCAAGCCGATGCTCGAAGGCAACCCGCGCCCGTGCGACACGTTCGAGAGCCCGCGAAGTTCTCCCCCGCGCGGAAGGCGCAGCACCAACGCGCGCCCACCCATGCTCGCGCCCTGAAACGCGTCCTGCACCCAGCGGTCGGCTCTCGCGAGGTCGCCAGGAAGTCGACGAACGGGCAGCGGCGACACCGCGCGCTCGAGGCTCGAGCTGAACGCCGCCGTCGACCCGAACGCGTCGTCCGTCACCTCGGTGACCCACACCTCTTTCACCGGCGACGCGACGTGACGCAGCAGCACCGGAGGCGCCGTGATGGAAAGGACTCCCGCGTCGCCGATGAGCACCTCTGCCGGTGTTCGCCACGACGGACTGCGCCCACGCACGACCTCGATGCCCAGCGTCGACTCCTCGAGCTGTCCCTGCCGCAGCGGGGCCCACCCACCATCACCCCGCTGCCAGAGCCGCACTTCCCCTTCGGGCACGCCGCGCAGCGACACCGGGCCGCGACAGGCGCTCACCGACAGCACGTCGTCGTCGTCACGAGAAGGAGGCGACTGCAGCCCATCGACCCGCCCATCGGCGTCGTCGTCGTCGAGGTTCGCCACGAGCGTGGAATCACCCGACACGACACACCGCGCGGGCTTCTCCTTGCACGACGCCAGCATCAGCGCTGCCAGCAGCCACCACTTCATCTCGTCACGCGTGCAGGCCCACGACATCACCGGGACCGCCGGGAAGGAACGCGTCGATGCCGAACATCTTGAGCGCGGTGAACACGACGTCACGACTCTGCGGTGGCCGCGACATCGACATCAAGCGCCCATCTTCGCCGTTCATCGGCACGTTCTGCCCCATGTACCCGGGGAAGCCTGCGCCCACGTTCGCCGTCGTCTCGAAGCCGCCCACCATGCGGTTGGGCGAGAGGAACGAGTTGCCGCCCGCGAAGATGACGCTCGTGGTGGGCCAGTGGTCGGTGCCGCCGGTGCGGTTCCAGGTGCGGCCGAACTCGCTCATCACCAGCACCAGCGTGTCGTCGAGCACCGTCTTGCCGGGCGTGCTCGAAGGCGTGAGCGAGAGCTCGGCGAGGAAGCGGCCGACCTGCTCCATCGTCGCGCGCAGGTACGGGTAGTGCGACTCGGCGTCGTTGTGCGTGTCGAAGTAGATGCCCGCGGGAAACTTGAGGCTGACCGACGTGGTGAGGTCGCTCTTGAGCAGCTTGAGCGCGAGCGTGGTGGTGTCGACGACGTCTCCGCCGCTGTTGGCCACCGACGAGCCGAGCGCGAAGCCCATGAAGCCGTGCTCGCTCCAGAAGGGAAAGTTCGGCCCCATCTGGTTGATGAACTCGTAGCCAGGGGTGCGCTCGAGGCGCGCCACCACGTCCTTCGCGAGCAGGGTGCTGTAGTTGCGGTAGCTGTCGTGAATCGACTGGTACAGCGCGTCGGTGCTCGAGCCCGTCTTCTTCGCCAGCCGCAGCGCGCGCTCGTTGATGAACTTCTCGAGCCTCGTCTGCGCGACGTCAGGGCCAGCGGCGCCGTCCCAGTTCTTCGTCGAGCCGGCCGTGCGCCCACCGAGCCCGCCCCACGAGACCATGTTGCGCTCGCTGAAGAGCTTCCCGGCGCTGGCCACGTTCGCCATCGAAAGCGCCGCCGTCGCAGGAGGCAGGTTCACGCGCTCACCCGTCGGCCCTCCGAGCGTCACGTGCGGCAGCGCGCGGTCGGGGAAGCGGCCGAGCATCGCGTTGGCGACGAAGGCGTGCAGCGCGGGTGACTGAAAGCTCGGGCCGGCGATGCCGCACATCATCGAGATGGCGCCGCTGTCGTGCGCGGCCGTGCCCATGTCGACGCCGTGCAGCACCGACGCGTACCGCCACAACTGGTAGTGCGCCCACGACCAGCCGAGCGCCGAGGTGCGCAGGCCCGAGCCGTCGCTGAGGGCGATGCGCCGGTCTTTGCGGCCTGCGGTGAGCTCGGCCTCGTCCCACAGGCGCGCCATGCGCAGCGGCCGGTTCTGCCAGTTCGCGTCGTCGGCGGGAGAGCCGTCGAGGTTCTTCTGCACGTGCGCCGCGGTGTGGCTGTAGGGCTCGGCGCCGCCGACGACGAGGCGAGGCGTCGGCATCAACGCGTCGGTCTCGCTCAGCTTGAGGGGACAGAAGAGGAACTGGGGAATCCACCCGCCCGAGACGTAGAGGGTCAGCAGCTTCGTCGGGCCACTCGTCGTCTGCGCATGGGCCCGGCTCGCGTCGAGCAGGCCGAGGCGGTTGAGCAACGCCAGCTGCCCCCCACCGAGGCCCAGCTTCAACAGGTCGCGTCGCGTCTTCTCGCGCATCGTCACGTCCTCAGTACGTCATCCACAGCGGGTCTCTCACCATCGCCGCGCACACGGCCGTCCAGGCAACGGCGCGGTTGGGCTCGTACGTCTTGAAGAGCTCGAAGTAGGCGTCGACGTCGGCGTCGTTGAGCTGCTGCGAGAGGAGCAGCTTGCCGAGGTAGCGAACGTTGTCGCGAATCTTCGGCGCCGCGGCTGTGCTCGTGTCGGTGAGGCTCGCGAGCTTGAGCACCTTGTTGTTCGCCGCAGGCGCCTGCACGGCGGCGCGGCAGTACACCTGCGAGACGTTCACGAAGGTCTGGATGAAGACGGGGTTCACGCTGTCGTTGCGGCGGCGGTTGTCGAGCCAGTGCGGCCCACCCATCGCTTCGAAGTTCTCGTCGCGGTTCCGGTAGACGTCGGTGTTGGGAATGTCGTCGGGCAACGAGAGGCCGAAGTCGCTCATCGACGTCGCCGTGCCCGACACGCCCAGCTGCGCTTCGAGCGTCTTGAGCATCTGCTCGGCGCTGAGTCGTCGCGCGACCGGGAGCGGACCCATGGGCGCGACGATGCCGGTGTCGGTGAGCCCTTCGATCCAACACTTCAACGTCGCCATCGAGACCTGCGTCTTGCCGGCCTGGGCCTGCGCCGAGAACGAGGCCGTCGGTTCTCCAGGCGGCATCTGCGGGTACGTGCCGGGAGCCTGACCGCGAAGAATCGGCAGCAGCAGCCCCTCGTCGGGCTTTCCCGGCACCACCCACTGGCGCTTCGCGACGAGCAACGCCTCGAAGGACTGCTGCGACGAGAAGTACGGCTTGTTCGTTCCCGCGCCGTGACACGAAGCGCAGGTGCTCGAGAGCGCGGTGTAGACGGCTGGCGTCGTGCACTCCGAGGCGACGGGGCCATCAGCAGGCCCGCCCTTCAGAATGCCCTCACAGCCGAGCGACACCGTGGCCAACAGCAGCAGTGCGCGCTTCATGTCAGAGCCCCTTCCTGAACTCGGGCAGCGCGAGCAGCTCACGGACGAACGGCTTCACCTTGCGATCGTTGGCGACGAACCGCGCGCGCAGCGACTCGATCAGCGCGTCGTGTTGCGCGGGGTCCAGCTGTGGGCCGACGAAGCGCGCGTACAGCTGTCGCACGGCACAGCGGTCGAACTCTCCCGACTCGACGAGGATCTTCCCGAAGCCGAGGGGACCGTACGTGCCGTCTCCCGAAGAACCGAAGAGCGTCTGGTTCGGCTGCAGGTAGTCGATGAAGCGCGCGTTCGGGCTCTGCGCGACCTGCGCCTCGGTCGCCGGCGTCATCACCGTGCCCGGGTCGAACGCCTTGAGCCACCGCGAGAAGGGCACGCCCGTGACGTTGGTGGTGGCGGTGATGCTGCCGTGGCCAAAGCCACCGAGGTAGACGACGCCGTTGCCCGCGAAGCTCCAGCGCTTGAAGAACGTCGCGGCCGGGTCGATGAGCAGATGACAGTGCTGGCAGTTGCCCTCGACGGCCGGGTCGCGACGGAAGTCGTTGAAGACGATGTCGGCGGGCGGCGGCACGAAGGTGCGGCAGGTGAGCGTCTCGAGCCACCGCGCGGCGCGAACCCGTTCACGCGTGTACGACGCTTGCGCGACGAGCGTGGTGAGCGCGCCCGCAGCCGGAATGCCCTTGAAGCTCGACGCAGGCTCGCTGCGAGGATCGAACTTGAGGGAGCGTGACAGGGCGCTCGCTCCGGTGGCCAGCGTGCGGCCGCTCGTCAACGACAACAGGTTCGGGTGCAGCTCTTCGACGACGACCTCGTGCCAGGCCAGCGGAGTGCCCGGCATGTGCTCGGGGTCGGCAGGCGTCGTCCACGTCATCGGGTCCCACCAGCGCGAGTCGTCGAGCGCGGCGTTCTCGGCGTCGAAGCGCGCGGCGCGCACGTACATGTGCTTCAGCCAGAGCGGCGCCACCGTGTAGTTGCCGACGAGGAAGTCGCTGAGCGGGCGGTCGTACCAGACGAGGTGCGCGTAGAGCCGGGCCACCTCTTCACTCGCGATGCGTCGGGAGGACTCGGCGCTGTTCGGCTCGAAGCTCCACGTGTTCGCGAGCCGGCCGTTCTTCGGAGGGATGCAATAGACGAGGTTCGGCCCGCACCCGCAGATGGGGTTCGCCGAGAGGTCGCCGGGCGCGTTGGCGCGATCTCCGACGCGCGCGACGCCGCAGTCGTACACACCGTTCTTCCGCACCGCGGCCTGCGCCGAGGCGCTGCCCGCACGGCCGATGGTCTGCACCATCGTCTCGGGCGCCCACCAGGGCTGCACGGCGTTCACCGTCGCCTGAGGGTCGTTGCAGATGGCGACCGGGTCTCCGTACTGCGGAATGTTGTTCAGAAAGCCCAGCTTGCCGGCGTGCAGCGTTCCCATCGCGCAGGCGTGCAGCTCGATGGCGAGGTGCCCGGTGAAGTAGCCGTGCGAGATGTTCGCCTGGGCGTTGTGGGCCCCGACGCGGAACCAGTCGTGCGCGAACTTCATCGACTGCCGGTAGAACTCGACGGACCCGAGGTCGCGCTCGATGAGCTCGGTGATGGCTGCTTCGCGCGCTTCTGGCGTCGTCAGCGCCTCGATGGCGTCGACCTCTTCGACCGTTGGCGGCCGACCGAGCAGCGAGAGCTGAATGCGGCGAATGAGGCGGCCAGGCGCGAGCTCGGGCTCGACGAAGCCGGCGTCGTCACCATCGAGCGCTGCTCTCTGGCTGGCTGGGATGACCGGCGTGTCGGGGCCGTTCGTGCAGGCGCACACGAACGCCGTGAGCAGCGGGAGGAGTCGAGCGAGCAAGGAGTTCACGGAGGGCGGGGGAAAACGGGAGTCCGGATTCAATCACCTTCAAGTCCCGGTCCACCAACGGACGGCTGACGCGCACCGCGTTGCGTTGCTCAGGTGATGAGCCGAGCCCACACAGTGGGGGCTGCAGCCGTCACTGACAGTCGGGCGTCGTGCAGGTGCACGGGACATCGACGGGCGTGACCGAACACCCTCCGACCGGCGTGAGGCGAATGGCGGAGAGCGCGTTGAAGCCCGGCGTGAGCGTCACCATCAGGTTCGCGGCCTGGTAGTTCATCTTGCCGACGGCGAGCGTCTGCGGCCCACCCGGCGTGAGGTCGAGGAGCTCGGCGAAGCCACGGCCCTCTTTCGTGCACGTCGCCCTGCCCTGAATCGCCACGCGGGCGGTGAGCGCGGCGCCCGTGCAATCGTCGACGACGTTGAGGCTGACGCGCGAGCGTTGCTGACAGGTCATCGAGACCGGCTCGCACCACAGGCCACTCGCACAGCCTCCACACGGCAACGGCGTGAGCTGCAGGTCGAGGCGATTGGCGCCCGGGTTGATGGTGAGGCGGAACGTCTTTCGCTCGTAGCGCGCGAACACCGCAGAGCCGTCGACGTCACCCGAGGGCAGCCCTTCGAGCGAGAAGCTGCCTGAGGCGTTCGTGGTGGCCGAGAGCAACCCGACGTTCACCATCACGTCCTGCAGCGGAGCGCCCGTCACCAAGTCGGTCACCGAGCCTGCGAGCCGGCCACAGGCGTCACAGCGCAGCGGCGTCAGCTCGACGACGAGCCGGTTGGTGCCCTCGACGAGCGAGACCTTGAAGTCCTTTCGTTCGTAGCCCTGCTTCACCGCGGTGCCGTCGAAGTCACCAATCGCGAGGCCATCGAGCGTGAACGTTCCATCGGCGTCGGAGGCGATGGAGGCCGAGGCGACGTTGATGGTGACTCCGGTGAGCGGCGCTCCCGTGGAGGAGTCGGAGGCGGTGCCCGTCAGACGAACCTTCGGCAACACCGACGGCAGGCCGAAGATCTGCTCCCGCGACAACGGCTCGAGCCCACAGCCCGAGAGGAGCAGCACGAACAGCAATCGCTTCACCACCATAGGGTTGCTCCCGCGGTCACGACTGGTTCGGCGAAGGGCACGCGTACGCCGTCGAGCTGCACCCACGTCGCTTCGAAGCGGCCCTCGAGCCACAACGACAGCCAGGTGAACAGGTTGCCTTCGGCGAGCAGTCCGGCTCCGACCGATGGCGCGAACGGGTCGCCACTCACGCGCGCGTTGGCGAGCCGCAGAATCGTCTTGAAGCCGACGGAGCCGAACGGCGTCACGCCGAGGCGTTCATCGAAGAGCAGAAAGCGCCAGCCACCGCGCGCGTTGACGGCGACGCGGCGATAGAGCGCGTCGTTCGCGGACGAGGTGCGGAAGGCGCCACGCAGCCCCGTCATCACGTGACCGAAGTGCAATCGCGCGCCGACCTCGACGCCGTGCTCGAGGCCCGGCAAGCCAAACGGGGTTGGAGACAAGACGTACGAAGCGTCGACGCCGAAGGAGCGCACCCTGCTGGAGAGCACGTGGGGCCGGCCAGAGACGTAGCCGGCATCGAGCGCAGCGACGACCTGCTGTGAGAACGGGCTCTGGAACGACACCGGCTCCCAGTCGAGTTCACCGCGCTCACGCGTGCGCTTCGTCGCCGAGTCGATGAGCGCGCCCACGGTGCGTGATTCACCCGAGACGAGCTCGACGTCCGCGGCGCTGCCAGTCTCTCCATCGCGGCGCTGCACCTGGTAGCGGCCCGACGGGAGCGTCAGCGTCATCTTCCTCCCAGCCGGTTTGAACAGCTCCGCGAAGACGGGGAGCCCGCTCGGCGACGAGACGCGAAGCCGGCCTTGCGTGTTCTCGGGGAGCACGAGCCGCGTCGTTCCACCAAGGCTGATGACGGGCGCGCGCAGGTCGCCACCGGGCGCTTCGAACCATGGCCGCTGACCCGTGAGTCCCTCGGTGTTGAACGCGACGAACGCAGCGAGCTCGCCGAACCGCACGACGTCGTCACCATCGGCATCGGCCGCACCTGCGAGGCCCGACGCGAGCACGTGCGAGAAGAACCCGCCCATGAGGTCGCTCGCTTCGCCAGCCGGCTTGTCGCTCTGCGCCGCGGTGAGCACGCCGAACGAGGTGGAGGCGGCGCGCGCTTCGAGTGACGCAATCTCCTGCGAGAGGTCGGGCCCGCCACGCTCGGTGAAGAGGCTCTGCGAACGGCACGCATCGATGAACAGCTCGACGTGGTCGGCGCCGAGGTCCATCAGCGCGAGCTTCAGCTCCTTGCCGGTGAGGCTGGCTTCGTCACCCGTCTCCGGCTCGAGCAGCAAGCGGCCGGTGAGCCCGTGGCCTGCGTAGAAGAAGAAGACCGTCGCGGGGCGCGTGCGTTTCGTGAGCTTCGTCTTCAGCTCGGCGAGCGCGCGGGAGAGACCGGTTCGCGTCGGTGCAGCGTGGACAGGCATCGACAGGCCAGCCGCTTCGAGCGTCGAGGTCGTCTGCCCGTCGGGAGTCGTGAGGACCGTCACACCACCAGGAACCGAGAGCGCTTCGAACCAGCGCGCCATGCGCAGCGCATCGTCATCGGCGAAGCGCAGCGTCGGCAGGCCGGGCGAGGTGCTCGTGCGCGCGAGGCCTCCGTTGTGACCGACGACGACGGCGTACACGTCTCCTCCGCTCGCGGGAGCGACCGACAAAAAAGCCGAGAGCAGGAGACCGGACGTCATGGCTGCACGGACAAGACCCCCGTCACCTGCGGCCTGGCAAGTGGCAGCTTCTTCGTCGACGTCGACAGTCCCTTCGCGGCGCGCAGCACCTCGTCGGGCGACGAGTCGGTGACGGCGAACACACGCCACGTTCCCGCGGGCAACGACTCACTCGAGCCGGTCGGCAGCACGCGCGCTCCAGCGTCGTTGAGGACGACGACCACCACCTGCGCCTTCGAGGTCACCTGCAACCAATCGTTCGCAGAGAGTGAGGCTTCTCCCGAGGCAGGCAGCTCGGCGACGAGGCGCACGGGCGCGTCACCGGACTTCGGCTTCGCGTAGATGGAGATGGAGAACGGCGCAGCGGGCGCTTCGGTGCCTCCGCGCTCGACGACGTCTGGCTCGCTCTTCAGGAACGCGACGAACGCGAGGGTCGCCGCGAGGGAGACAGGCAAGGCGATGATGGCCCAGCGTGGCGCGGAGCGAGTGCGCGGCTTCGGCGTCAGCAACGCTTCGAGCCGAGCTCGTTCACGCGAGAGCTCAGCGCCGGTGGGATCCACCGTTCCCGTGGCAGCGCGCGCCGTCAGCGTCAACGCGTCGTAGTGCGCACGACACGCTTCACACGTCGACAAGTGCTCACGGAGCGAACGCTCTTCTTCGACCGACAACGCGCCCGCGACGGCGGCTTCGATGGCGCCACGGTGAAAGAGCAGACTCACGACAGCCACTCCTTCGCGAGCGCGCGCAGCGTGTCACTGGCGGCCAGTCGCGCGACGAGCTTCTTCTTCAGGTACTTCGTCTGCCGCACCGTCACGCCCATCACGCCGGCGAGCTCTTCGTTGGTCAGGCCTTCGCCGAGGCCCTTCGTGAGCACCGTGTCTTCCTGCTTCGGCAACGACTGGCGGAACGTGTCGACGGCCTGCTTCACGGTCGCGCTCATGAGGCGCTCATCGACGGTCGGCCCTTCGAGCCAGAGCGCATCGTCCATGTCGTCGATGGGCACCGACGCGTCGGGGCGGCGGCCCTTCGCGCGAAGCAGCTCACGACACCGGTTGGCCGTCACGGCGCGCAGCCACGGCCCGAGCGCGCCGCGGTTCACGTCGTAGGAAGACTGCATGCGGTGAACCATCAGCCACACCTCCTGCGCTGCCTCTTCCTGCTCGAACGGGGTGCGGAAGAAGCGCGCGACCCAGCGGCGCACGTTCCGGGCGTTCGTCGAATACACGTCGAGAAAGGCGGCGCTCTCGCCGCGGGCGAATCGAACCTGCAACGTCGTGTCGTCCGACACTGTCATGGCCTTATGCCCGGCCTCCGGAAGGGGACAAACCGCCAGTGGTCGCACGGAGAGCGCATCGGCTAACTCCCTTCAAGAACCCGCTCATGACCGACGCCGACTACCTTGCCCGTGAGCAGGGCGACGTGAAACACGAGTACCTGCGCGGTGATGTGTGGGCGATGGCAGGGGGCACACCGGAGCACGGTCGACTCGCGATGAACATTGGTCGCTTGTTGGGAAATCTGCTTCTGGGACGAACGTGCGTCGTCTTCAGCTCACTTCAGGGCTGTGAGAGCTGCCCACGAATCTCACCGCCAGGGTTGGCGGCGGAATGCACGTTCGCGTACCAGTTGCCGCTCGTGAGGTCGGCGAGGTTGGTGGCCGTGATGACCGAGTCGGTGCAGCTGATGGTGCCCGTACCAACCACGAAGGGGATGACGACAGCTCCGTTCATGCCAGCCGGGGCGCGGTGAATGTGCGCGACCGTCGCGCTGACGCCGGTGAAGGTGCCGAGGCAGTTCACCTTCGTCATGTCGGCCGAGACGATGACCTGAACGCCGCCTGTCGCAGTGGTGGTGACGGCCGGCACTTCGTTGGCGCCCACGAGCGCCGTGCGGAACAGCTGCTCTCCCGTGCGCAGCAGCTGGCCACGGATCTCGCCTGCCGGGTTCGCCGGCGAATGAACGTTCACGTAGTAGCGGCCAGCTTTCAGTTCGGCGACCTGCGGCGCCGAGATGGTCGCAGAGCCCGTGATGGGAGAGCTCGCGCTGGTGAAGCCGAAGACGATGGGGCCGTTCGCGAAGGCGAGGCCGTTGTGAATGTGCGAGGCCGTCGCTCCGGAGACAGTGTGCGTGACTGTCCACGTGAGCATGTCCTCCGCTGCATTCAACGTGACGGTCGCCGAGCCAGTGGCCGTGCTCGCGTTCGCGGGATTCTCACGCGTGCCCGAAAGGGTCGCGAGGAAGGTCGTGCCGGCTGCCGCAGAACCGCCGGCCGACGCAGAGCCACCAGCGGACGCAGAGCCACCAGCGGATGCAGCGCCACCAGCGGATGCAGCGCCACCAGCGGATGCAGAGCCACCAGCGGACGCAGCGCCACCAGCGGACGCAGCGCCACCAGCGGACGCAGAGCCACCAGCGGATGCAGCGCCACCAGCG
The DNA here is from genome assembly GCA_943370055.1 of Archangium gephyra. Lineage (GTDB taxonomy): Bacteria > Myxococcota > Myxococcia > Myxococcales > Myxococcaceae > Xiheimicrobium > Xiheimicrobium gephyra_A. The sequence continues at coordinate 32,277 of CALRPN020000067.1, read as the reverse complement.
AACGCAGAGCCTCCTGCATTGGCTCCACCAGCTGAGCCACCTGCGCTGCCTCCTCCAGCCGAGCCACCCGCCGCAGCGCCGCCAGCCACTCCGCCAGCACCTCCCGCTGCAGGCATTCCCCCTGCGCTGCCGCCTGCACTCGCACGACCACCGGCACTGGAGCCTCCCGCCGACGCACCACCCGCGCTGCCGCCCTCGGACGTGCAGCGTTTCGCCACACAGCGCAGGCCCGTCGGACAGTTGTCGTCGCCCTCACACGGCAGGTTGGCCACGTCGGGCTGACAGCCAGTCACCGCCAGGCACGACACAAGGAACAGCAGCGAGCGGAGGGCCATCGCGCGTTCATAGCCCGCCTCACCGCTCCGCCAAGCGGGCGTTCAGAAGTCGCGGCTCCACACGATGTCGGCGCCGAACGCGGGCGCATCGACACCACCGCTCGCCTGCAGCGACACGTCCTTCGACACCTGCAGCTCGAGCCGCCCCGTGTGTACGCTCTCACCGCGCGCCTTGTTCGCGCCGGGCTGGCCGACGTAGCCGAGGTAGAGCGAGTCGCTCAGGTACTTGCCGACCTCGACGCGGGTGGACTCGAGCCCCTCTGCGCCCGTCTCGATGCTCACCACGTCGACGATGTCGATGGGCAACCGCTTGAGCAGCGCCGACTTCAGCTGGTTCGCCGCGAGCGAGCCGATGACCGACACTGCCTGCTCGGCCGTGATGGCGCCCGACGAACGGCGCAGGTCTCGCCGGCCCGTCGCGAGCAACGTGTAGATGTCTGACTCGCTCATCGACGGGTCCGAGCTCACCTTCAGCACCACGTCGGTGCCGCGGCCGACGACGTTCACCGTCACCTTCACCTTCTCGCGGTCGTTCGTGTGCAGCGCGGTGACGTTCACGTACGGCAACAGCGCGGGCCCGGCGAAACGAACGGTGGAGTCTGCGCGCTGCCCCACGGTGTTCGCGCGCACGGCCTTGAACTCGCGTCCGATGACGTCGATGCGGCCACCCAGCACCTGCGCTTCGCCGAAGAGCTGCGTCTCTCCGGTGTACTCGACACGGAAGCCCTCGCTGAGCCCGAGCTCGAGGTTCAAGTCCGAGCTGCGCAGCCAGATGTTCCGCGGCGCGTCGATGACCGCGCGAACCGTGAGGGCAGACGTCGCATCGACCTGCTTCGCCGCGTCCCCACGACGACGCCCGGCGATGGTCCGTCCTCCACGCACGATGACGAGGTCCTTCGGGCGCTCGAGGTCTTGAATGTCCTTCCGTTTCACTTCGGGCAGCTCGACGTCGACGCGTGAGAGCGTCACCTTCGGCAGCTCGATGGAGCCTTCCGAAATCTCAGCGCTGAGCTCGTACTTCACGCTGAGAATCGCCAACAACTGGTCTTCGGTGACGATGGGGAAGCGCGTCGCCGTGCCGCTCGACTCGAAGCTCCAGACGCCGGTGGCCTGTCGCACCGCCACGAGTGGATTCATCGCAAACCCGCCGCCGCCTGCGCGCACCGACAACGTCTGCACCTCGATGCGCTCACGAGAGACGACGGTCTCGAGGTCGATGTCGCGATAGTCGCCGTAGCTCGCGAGGCCGAGCCGACCCTTCTTCCACGCCACCTCGCCGCCGATGTCGGGGTTGCCCGAGAGGCCCTTCACCTTGAAGTTCGAGAGCGTGAGCTGGCCTCCGACGATGCGCACCATCGGCGTCACGCCCGAGAGGAAGCCGAGGTCGAAGTCCTTCGAGGCCACCGAGAGGTCGAGCGGAATCGCGGTGGGCGAGAGGCCCTTGCGCAACGACGCGATGGAGAGGTCGATGCCCACCGTGCCCGTCGCGCGCAGCTCGCTGTTGCCCGAGGCCTTCAGCGTGAGCCCGATGGCCTGCGCCTTGCCCTGCGTGCGGCTCACCAGGCGCGCCTGACCGAGTGGAACCTTGCCGAAGCTCAGGCCCTGCACCGCGCCGTCGATGGTGAGCCTGGGGTCATCGAGCGTGCCCTTCATGTCGAGCTCGAGGCTCACGGCGCCGGTCGGCATCACGTCATCGTCGCGTTTCGGCAGCAGCCGGCTCAGCTGCATGGGCGTGATGGAGAGGTGACCGGTGACGTGTTCGCTGCCCAGCGTGTCGACGTGCTCGAGCTTCGCGAGCGTGGTGTCGACGAACAGGTCGAGCTCGTAGAGCGGCTTGCCCATCATGCGGCCCTTGCCGGCGAGGCGCGTGACGGTGTCTCCGGCGGTGAGCACGAGCGAGCCGTCGAGGTCTTCGAGCGGCGGAGCGTTCACGCGCTCGAAGTCGAGCGTCACCTGGCCCTTCGGGTCGTCGAGGCTGCCGACGACGTGCGCCTTCACCGAGGTGCGGCCCGTGACGTCGTCGAACCCCTTCACGCCGAGGCCCTTCAGCTTCTCGAGCGCGAGCCCGGCAACGGTGGCGTCGAAGGTCAGCACCGTCGTCTTGAACGTCTCGAACGTCGGCAGCTCACGCCGCAGGCCCGGAACCGTGAACGGCGTCGCGAGCGTGCTGGTGACGACGGCCCCGAGCGTGCTGGTCTCGAGCTTCGCGGTCAGCTTGCCGGCGTCGTTGGTCGCGACCGTGAGCACCACCGGCTCGAGCACGAGGTTCTGTTGCAACTCTCCCGTGCGCGTCAGCGTGAACTTCTCGGAGCGCGCCGTGATGGTGACCGCCGGGTCGTTCGCAGGCCCCTTCGCCGAGAGATGGCCGCTCACCGTTCCCGTCACTGGCCACGTCTCGGCGCGCCAGCTCTGAATCGCCTCGAGGCTCACGTCACGCACGTCGGCGTCGACCTCGAGCAGGTCGCTCTGTTCGTCACGCAGCGCAAAGACGGGAACGTCGAAGCGGCCCTCGATGGCCCCGAGTGACGAGCTCACCTGCGCGGTGCCGGTCGCGCGCCCGTCGACGAAGCGGCCATCGACGGTACCCGAGAGCTGTGTCACGCCCTTCACCGCGCCGTCCTTCACCGTCAGCTGCGCGACGAGGTTGGGCAGCGGGAGCGCTCCGTCGATGGTGCCGTCGAGCGTCACCACGCCAGCGAGGCCCAGCGTCGCGGGCACGAGGAACTTCGGGAGCCGGCTCAGGTCGACGTCTGCAGCGTGCACCTCGGCCTTCACCTTCTTCCCCTTCAACTCGCCTTCGAGGCGCAGCTCCTGGCGGCCCGAGGTGAGCGTGAGCGGAGCAATGGCGACGAAGGGCTCCCAGTCCACGCGGGTGGGCTGACTCAACGTCCACCGGTCGACGCCGGTGTCGACCTGCAGTGACGCGACCGCGAGGCCCGACGAGTCGGCGTCGAGCGTTCCATGGAGCGACAGCCCGAGACTCCCGAAGCCCTTCGTCGTCATCGTCACGTCGAGCTCGCGGCCGTGCGTCGTCACCGCCGCGCGCAGCTCTTCGAGCGTCTGCGTGCCAAGCGTCAGCTTCGTCGCGAAGAGCGTTCCATCGGCGTCGAGCGGCTTCATCACGTCGGGCACCGTCACGTCGACGACGAGCGACTTCGCGGCGAGCGTCGAGACGCGCAGGTCATCGAGCTGGCCCTGCACCACCACCTTCGGGTGCTTCGTCGGACCCGTCAGCTGCAACGCGAGGGAGCCACGACCCGAGAGCGGCGGCAGGTGCGTGCCGGTGAACTCCACCACCGTCGAGTCGAGCTTCGAGAGGTCTTGCGCGAGCAGCGTGCCCGAGAGGTTGAGCGTCGAGAGCGAGGCGCGGCCGTTCAACTTCACCTCGGCGCCCGGCACCTTCGCGAACAGCTTCTTCACCTGCGCCTGGCCCGCCTTCGCGGTGAGCTGCACGTCGGCCTGGCCCAGCGTGGTGCCTTCGGGCGTCTTCCACGTCGCCTGCGCGTCGAGGTCTCCCGTGAGCTGCTCGAGCGCGAGGTTCGGCGCGCTGCCCTTCGCGGTGAGGCTCAGCCGCGACGACTTGCCACCCACGAGCCACTCCGACAGGTCGACGTCATCGGCCTGAAGCTCGAACGACGAGATGGACTTCGCGTCGAGGTCCCACGCGCCGGTGACGCTCAGCTTCGCCTTCCCGCCCGTGGCCTGCAGCTTCGCGCCCTTCAGCGACGCCTTGCCCTCGAGCACCAGCGTCTGCCGCAACGCCGTGGAGCCGGTCAGCGACTGCACCAGCGCCGGCGTGATGCGCACCTCGTCGACCTCGGACGACGTCTCGGGCCAGTCGAAGGTGCCCTTCACGACTTCATCTGCGAAGTGCAGGTCGGTGAAGACGTGCAGCGTGTCGGGCTTCGGGCTCGTCGTCGTGGCCGTCAGCGTGACGGGGCCCTTCACCGGGTCGGTGCCCATCGCGGTCAGCTCGAGCGACGACACGACCGTCAGCGGTTGCGTGGTGACGACAGCCTTCGCCTTCGCGGCGAGCTGCTCGAGCCGAACGGTCCGCGTGCCGTCGGTGAACGACGCGTCACCTTCGACCAGCTCGACGCCTTCGATGGTGAGCTTCAAGGGAGCGCCAGGCTCCGTCGACGGCGTCTTCGACGCGATGGCACGCATGAAGTTGAGGCCGCGCTCGTCCTGCACCAGCACCACGTGCGGCTGCTCGAGGCGCACGCGGCTCAGGCGAAAGTCCTTCCGCACCGCTGCCACCACGTCGACGTCGAGCTCGGCGCGCTTCACCGACAACACGAGGTCGCCCTCTGGCGTGTACAGCTCGACGCCTTCGAGCACGAGGTGGCCGTCTTCGAAGTCGACGCGCTCGAACTCCAGCCGGCCTGCGATGGAGTCCTTCACCACCTTCACGACCTGCTCGCGCAGGAAGACCTGCCCGCCGTCGCTGCGCAGCCACAACACCGTCAACGCCAGCACGCCGATGACGAGCAGCAGCAGCACCACCGACATGCGCCTGACGCGTTTGCCGAGGCTCGCCATCAGAAGGCCTCCCCGATGGAGAGGTGCACGGTGCAGAGGTTGTCGGGCGCTCCCGAGTAGGTGGTGGAGCCGGTGTTGCCGAGGTTGAAGAAGCAGCCCGACTGCGAGACGTACGCGGGCTTCGTCGGGTCGTTCTGCAGCAGTGGCCCGCCGATGAAGGGCAACCGAAACGCGACGTCACCTCGAATGGGTCCGAGCGGGGTGCGGTACCGAACGCCCACGCCGACCGCCGTGTAGAAGTCCTTCGAGAAGTCGGTGTCCGCGCCGAGCGGCTCACTGGTGACGAGCCCGTTGTCGATGAAGACGGCGAGCACGAACGACTCGGTCAACTCGAAGCGCAGCTCGGCCGAGAGCTCGAACAGGCCATTGCCGCCGATGGGCACCGTCGAGCCGAGCGCGCCGGTCAGACAGTTCCCCGCTCCGTCCTTCTGGCAGATGTGCACGCCGTCGGAGCCAATCTCATTCGACGGCAGCGGCCCCGTGCCGGTCTGAATCACCGCGAGCGGCGAGAGCCGTCGCTGGTTGAAGCCGCGCATGTACGAGCCGCCTGAGAAGAACCGCGTCACGATGGGCGTCTCGCCTCCGCCCAGAGCAACCAGAGTGCCCGCCCGCGCCTTCCCGGCGAGCGTGAAGCGTCGCTCGGGCCCGAAGCTGAAGTAGCCGCGCACCTCAGGCACGAGCTTGAGGAACGGCGTCACCTGCGTGGTGCGTGAGAGCCCCGCCTGGCCCGTCGCGCCCACGTAGAAGCCCGACTTCGGCTCGAGCTTGTTGTCGCGGCGGTCCCACTCCGCGGTGACGTCGAGGAAGGCCAGCAGGCAGAGGTCGTCGACCGTGGGGAAGATGCGACCCGCCGGCAGCGCAGGACACCCGACCGCGGCGCTCGGCGCGACGTTGAGCTGCTGCATCACGGGGATGTTGAGCAGGTAGACGTTGTTGTTGAGCGAGGTGCGCACGCTCAAGTCGACGAGCGGCTGCCACCGAATCGCGAGCGCGAACTCGGCGCCCAGGTAGTCGAACGCGTTGTCGAGCGCGCGGAAGAGGCCCAGCGACGTCTCGAGCTTCAGCCTGCGGTTGTTGAAGAGCCGCGGCACCTCGTAGTTCGCGTCGGCGTTGAAGAAGAAGCCGATGCGCGAACCCGCCGGCCCTTCGATGGCCTGACGAATCACCTCGGGAATGTTCGGGAGGAACGCGATGCCGGGCTTGAACTTGAGCGAGAGCTTGTCGAGCAGCGCGCCGTTGGGGAACAGCCGCGCGAAGCCGAGGTTGCGGTCGGTGTATTCGATGAACCCGCGCACGTCGTTGCGAATGAGGTCGCCACCGCCGCCGCCGCCGAACCGGATGCTGCGCATCGCCGCCTCGCGCACATCGACGATGATGGGCAGCTCGGCCTTCTCGCGATCGGGAATGCCGCGGTTCACCTTCACCGCGCTGAAGACGCCCATCTGAAAGACGCGGGCCTGCGCGTTCGAGAGCGCCGTGTCGGTGTACCAGGAGCCCTTCGCCAGCTCCTCTTCGGCCTCTTCCTTGATGAGCTTCGCCGGCACCACCTTGCCGATGGTGGGCGCGTAGACGTCTCCGAAGCGGAAGCGCAGGCCCGTGTCGACGTCGAGCACGGCGTCGACCTTCGCGGCGTCGAGGTCCACCACGGCTTCACCTTCGACCTTCGCCTCGGCGAAGCCCTCTTCGTGCAGTTGCGAGACGAGCGTCGCCTTCGTCTGGGCCCACGTGTCTTCGAGAAACACCGCGCCGAGCTTCAGCGGAATGCCCTGCAGCAGGCGGGGCTCGAGGTCGGGCACGTCATGCAGGCCGCGCAGGTCGAGGGAGCGCAGCGTCGCGGGCTCGCCCTCCTTCAGCTTCACCTTGATGGTGACGGTGCCCTTGCCGGTCTCGGTGACGAGGTCTTCGAGCACGCGCGCCTGGTAGTAGCCGTGCGCTTCGTAGACGCGGGTGATGCGGCGCAGGTCGGCCTGCCAGGTGTTGACGTCGAACCACTCGGTGCCGCCGAGCCAGGGGAACCACTTCGACCACCACGGCGTCGCGTTGGTGACGATGCGCTCGGTGACGTCGTCTTCTTTGAGCTCCTTCATGCCCTCGAGGTCGAGGCGGTCGACGCGCAGCGAGTCGGGCGAGGGCTTCGGCGTCGCGCAGGCGCACGTCAGCGCGAGCAGCGCAGCGACGACTCTGTGGGCGCGAGACGAGGGCATGAAGACGTCACAGACGTACACCGACCTTCCCGGCGGAGCGACCTCGAGTCACTGGCTGCCTACCCGTCGGAAAGTGGACTCGTTCGTCTTCTCGTCGAAGCCAGCGCGGAGTGTCAGGGCCAGCGGCCGAGGCTCGCAGCGAAGCCGGCGCGCACACCTGCGTCGCCGGAGTCGAGCACACCACCGTCGAGCGGCAGTGTCAGGGAGCCCTCGAACACGCCCGAGAGGAACAGGTTGCCGTTGGGCGCGAAGGCGGGGAACACCGCGGCCCTGGTCGTGGCCTGGAGGCGCAGGGCCTTCTGCGGAGAGGTCACGTTGTCGGTGCTGAGCGGCAGCAGGAAATGCTGCGGCGGCCCGCCATCGGGTACGCCCACGAAGGTCAGCCCATCGAGCGACACGCTCTGACTCGCGCAGCCCGAGAGCACGAGGCCACCGCCGGGGCTGAAGACGACCCGAATCTGGTCATCGAGGCCGACCAGCGGTTGGTCGTTCCGCGCGCGCTCTCTCAAGGGCGCTGCTGCCGGCAACAGGCGCATCCACACCGGTGTGTTGTCTTTGTCGAGCTTGAGCAGGTACGGACTGAGTCGATCAGCGAACGCCGTGATGGGAGGCATCGCTGGCGCGCCCGACGAGTCGAAGAGCCCGCTCGCGTACACCGAGCCCGCCGGGTCGATGACCAGACTGCCGACCGAGTCGTTGGAGCCTCCGCCGAACACGCGCAGCCAGGCCGCCGTCCCGTCAGCTGCCGACAGCTTGGTCAGAAAGGCGTCCTCCCCCACTTGCGCAAGCTGGCGCAGCCCGGCGTCCGAGCGGTCGCGGTCGACGCGCACGTCGAGAATCGCGCTACCGCCCACGACGACCGAGTCATCGATGGCAGAGAAGGCCATCGCGCGCGAGCCCACGAACCCGCGCTGGTCGCTCGGCCCGAGAAAACGCACCCAGACGGGGTTGCCGGACTGACGGTCGAGCCTGGCAACGAAGGAATAGAACGGGCCCGCGAACATTCCCGCAGGAGCCGGGTTGTCGATGGGAAAGTCGACGGGGCAGGCGCTGCACCCTTGAACCCTGAACAGGTCGGACTGCGTCCAACCGGTCACGTAGACCTCGCCGCGGCCGTCGACCGCGACGACAGGGCTCACCTCGTTCTTGAGACCGCCAAACCCTGTCACCCACAGCACCGTCTGGGTCGAGAGGTCGACGCGCGCGGCGAAGACGTCGCTGTTGTCCATGCGCGGCACTGTCTTGCCACCAAACTGGCCGACGGCTGACGCTCTGCCGACGACGACGAGCGCTCCGGTGCCGTCGACGACGGCAGCTTCGATGGTGAGGTCTGCCTGGTCGCTCACGGCGGGGGCACCGACGATGGGGCCTCCTTCAGGCGCTCCCGTCGAGGTGCGCCGAGAGATGAAGGCGTTCCACCTGTTGGTCGAGGTGAGCGGCCCTGCGCCGAGATCCAACGAACGGCCAAATGAACCAACGAGGACTGCCAGGTTGCCGGGCGTCGCAACGAGCGAGCCAGAGATGGCACCCGGAATCGGAAACGCCCAGGTCGCGCAGCGGCCGCCTTCACACCGACCCGTCGCGCACGCCTCGTCCATCGAGCACGTCGCTCCGACAGGCAAAGCCTGTACACCCGAATCGAGCACCCCACTGTCACCTGTTCCGGCATCACGCACACCGGCGTCACGCATCGACACGCCGCCGTCGGGGTCCAGACAGAAGCGGCCCGCGATGCAGTCGTCGAGGGCTTGCTCGAAGTTGAAGCAGCTCGTCACGCTGAGGGCCGCAAGGGCCATCAACACCCGCTTCATCGCGCGCCTCCAGCCGCATCGACCGGAGCCCCCGCCAGCACGAACGTCACCACCGCCGCGATGCCGCTCACGGCCGAGAGCGAGAAGGCCCCGAGCCCAAGGCCCTGCTTGAGCTCGCCGCTGGTCTTCAGCATCGGCCCGTCGAAGCGCACGGTCTGGTCGGTGAGAGCGCGGTAGTCGGCGCCTGCAAACACCATCAAGAGCGCACCTGCGATTCCCGACAACACCGCCAGTCCCAGAGGCACCGCCGCCCATCCTCGAGAGAAACGCTGCTGTGGCGCGGTCGTCGTTCCCAGCGCCTCGAGGGTCTGCGCTTCGATGGCCGCCGCCGCACGCTCGACCGCCGCGAACAAGTCGTCTTCTCTCGAGACGCGCTCACCAAAGCTCGCCAGCCGCCGTCCATCGCTGGTCGCCAGGCACTTCACGTTGAGCTGAATGACTTGCCCCAACCGGGTGAGCTCACCCTGCACGATGCCATCGACGCCCAGGGCGTTGGCCAGCTCGGTCGTGCAGCGTGCGTCATCACACCCCAACAGCTGCTTCTGCTGCTCGAGCCCGAGGACGGCGGCGATGTCTTTCGGGGTGACGACCGAGATCGTCTGAAAGCGGCTCGACAGGTGCTCGGAGAGCGCTGCCGTCTGCGCGTCGCTGAAGCCAACACCAGTCAAGTTGGTCAACCCCAGCTTGATCGGCGCTGCAGCCAGCAGCGTCACCACCAGCAGACTTGTCATGCCGCCGACGCTTTCAGAGTCGCCTCGCGAAGACCAGCGCGCACGAGAAGACGCGGCCGCTCGTCGAGACCATCGGCTAGCGTCGCGCGCCATGTCCGAGCCCATCGATGGCGTACGCACGAACGTCTTCTTCTCAGACTCGCAGCCGACGCGCGCTCCGTCGGGCACGGTGGCGGTCGATGCCTCGGTGCCGGAAGGCTTCGTCGTGGTGAGCCCCACCTTCGCCGAGCAGCTGACGACCCAGCACTCGCGTTGGTTCGAAGCGACGCTCGAGGCCACGGAGGAGTTCACCCGCGACGTGCCGAACGTCGGCGAAGAGGGGCTGGTGATGCTCGACGAGCGTGGCGTGGGGAAGGTCGGCGCGGCGGTGAAGCCCGGCAGCATTCTCATCGGCAAGGTGGCCGCGCGTGGGACGACGCCGCTGACGCCCGAGGAGAAGCTGCTGCGGGCCATCTTCGGAGAGATGGCCGGTGACGTGGTCGACCGGTCGCTTCGCGCGCCGCCCCTCTGCTCGGGAACGGTGAGCGCGGTGGAGCTCTCGCCTCCGCTGGCGCGGGTGCAGGTGTCGTGGAGCCGCCCGCTCGAGCCAGGCGACGAGCTCGACTTCGACGGTCAACGCCGCGTGGTGAGCGCCATCAGAAAGGTGGAAGGAGACTTCGCGACGGCGGGCGTTGCCGCGAACGCGCGGGTGACGAAGGTGTCGTGCGCGCGCGACGCGCTGATGGTTCGCGGCATCGGCCCGTACGACCCGCAGACGCAGCTGCCCCTCGGCGGCGCGACGCTCGGCTCGGACGCTCGTGACGTGCTCGCTTCGCACGCTCCGTGGATGTTGTGGGAGACGATGACGTTGAAGGCCGACGCCGTGATGTCGCGCTCGCGAGCGTACGAGTCACTGGTGCAGCACCAGAACCCCGCGAAGGACGAAGGAGCGTCCCGATGAAGGACATCTTCAACTTCTTCGAGCGCCCCAAAGCCTTCGAGCATGAGGTTCCCGAGACCGTCACGCGGGCGAAGACGCTGCTGCGCGGGCTGGGGCTGTCGGTGACGCTCGAGCAGGCCGCGACCGTGAGCGCTGCGACGGATGAGGACGTGCTGCAGTGGTCCCTCGGTCGCATCACGACGAGTGAAGAGCTCTTCTCGCAGAAGGTGTTCGGGCCCGAGAAGGACTACGAGTGCGAGTGCGGGAAGTACCAGCGCATGAAGCACCGTGGCGTCGTGTGCGAGGACTGCGGCGTCGAGGTGATTCAGTCGAAGGTGCGGCGGGAGCGCTTTGCCCACGTCGAACTGCCGGCGGCGTGCGTGCATCCGCTCCTTCCCAATCACCGGCTCACCGTCGTTCCCGTCGTGCCGGCCGGGCTGCGCACGAAGGGCTCCGAGCTGAACGACGCGACGGAAGCACTGGTCGACGCGAAGACGGCGAAAGAAGCGCAGGCCGCGCTCGAGGCGTTGTTCACGACGCTCGCGAGCGAACTCGAAGCGAGCTGGAAACACGCCCTCACGAAGAGCTCCGACTACTCAGGTCAAGCCGCGCTCACGGTCGACCCGACGCTGCAGCCCGGCGTCTGCCGATTGCCGATGGAGCTGGTCACGTCGCTCTTCGCGCCGCACACGTACGGAGGCCTCGAGGTCGCTGGCTTCACCACGACCATCAAGAGCGCGAAACGCATGGTGGAGGACAAGCGGCCTGAAGCGCTTCGAGTCGCCGAAATGGAAGCGTTTGGACGGCCCGTGTTGCTCGTCGTCGATGGTCGCGTGGTGAGTCGCACGGTGACGATGTGGAGCGCTCCGGCGATTGGCGTCGATGCGCTGACGTACACGCGGCTCAGCGGCCGGGTGGCCAGTGTGTTCCTGCCCATCAGCACCCAGGCGGCGATGGAGTGCGCGCAGTTGTCCGACGTGCCTGCCGGCGCTCGACCTGCGCCGACTGGTTGGCTGAGCGAGGCCATCGCCGACGGTGACCTGCTGAGGCACGCGCTGCGAGCGGCGAACGAGGGCGCCACCGAGACGATGGACGACGTGCTCGTGCGTTCGGTGCTCGGCCGGCCACCCGCGACGGGTCCATCGGAAGAAGCGCAGCGTGAGTGGGAAGAGCATCGACGAGCGGCCGCGCAGCGGGCGTTTCCGGCACCGCCGCCTGAGGTCGAGGCACCGACGCAGCACCATGACTTCGACCGCTCGGTCGACGAGCTCGAGGTCTCGGTGTCGACCGCGAACGTCTTTCAGCGCGCCGGCATCAAGACCATCGGTGACCTCTGCCAGAAGACCGAGGCCGAGCTGCTCAAGACGACGGGGTTCACCCGGAAGAACCTCAAAGAGGTGAAGGAGCTGCTCTCAGAGATGGGTCTGTCGCTCGGCATGAAGCGGTGAAGCTCAGGCGAGCTCCTGCGTAAGCGTGCGCACCTTCGCGAACTGTTCGTGAACCAGCCGGTCGATCTCTGCCGGTCTGAATGGTGACAGTCGCGACGAGAGCTCTTCGAGCAGCGCCTCGCGTTCGAGCGAGAGCAGGTGCAGCCGACGGTGCAGGCCGGTCGTCGACACGATGGCGCGCGCCTGACGCTCGGAGAACGGCTCGCCTCGCACGGCGTGACGACCCAGCCGGGAGTGTGCGGTGAGCTCGACGCTGTCGAGGTGCGTGAGGGCCCAGACGGCTTCGTCTTTCGTCTCGGCGGCGTCGACGAGCGCGGCGAGGCGTTCGTCTGCGGCGACGCGCATCAGACCTTCGATGATCTCGAGGCGGTCGTCGGCCGGCAGCTTCTGGCGACGGAGTCTTCGACGGACCTCTTCACGCGAGCGGCGAACGAACACCTCGAGCATTTCGCGAGGCGTGCGTGGGCGCGCTTCACCGTCGTGGAGACACGTCGTGTCGTGCCGCCACCAACTCTCGAGCGCGCGGTCTCTCCGCAAGCGGCGCACGACGGCAATGCCTTCGACGCCTGGCGGCAGCGTGACGACCAGCGTGGTTCGGTCGGTCAGCGTGTGCTGCGTGCCTTCGTCGAACTCGTGACGCTCCTCAGCGAGGCGAAGACGTTCGGCAGCACGCTCAGCGTCCTCGACCGTGAGGAAGTGAAACTCGAGTCGCTTCGACACCGTCCACTGCTGCACCTCGACTTCGACACCAACGATCGCGGGACTCGACCACCGGAGGGGCCGCGAAACCCGGAAGTCTCTCATCGAGGGCGTTCCGAGCGCATGAGCCAGGTCCTGAGTGGGCGTGTCGGGGTGCTCCATCAGCAGACTCGCGGCGCCGATGATGCGGGTGACCTCGTACTCGGGGAACGCGAGGGGATCGGCCGCACCATTCGCGAGCAGGTTGGGAAAGAAGCCGCCGTGGACCCGCACGCGACCTGGCTCGAGGCTGATCAGGTGCTTCGCGAGCGGCGTGAGTTCGATCAGCCCTCGCTGATCGGAGATCAGCGGATACCGCCGCGACAGGCGCAGCTGCTCCAGCGCCCGGTCGAGCGAGGTCGAATCGGGCGCATCGACGAGCAACTGCTCCTGCGAAAGCGGAGCCTCGCCAAGTCGTTCGATGAGCAGCCGCTGATCAGTCGTCAGTCCGTCGACCAGGTCGGGAACGAAAGGCGGCTCACGACGATGCGTCAGCGGCTCTGAGTCGGCAAAGGACTGAAGCTCGCGTTCCCGCTCCCGCTCCCACTCACGGACGAGCCCAACTGAATCCTGACGGCTCAAGAAACTCGCGCGAACGGCGGGCGACGCGTCCCAGTCTGCTCGTTCGAAGCCCGGGTCAGTGAACATCTTCATCAGGGAGTTGCAGACGAGTTCCTCACGCGGCTCCCAGGTGAGTTCGACCTCTGGGGCTGTTCCCTGCGGCGCCGCCTCGTGCATCGCCAGCGGCTGCCAGCTCCCCTCGCGGGTCAGTCCCGTGCGCCGCAGCCCACGACGATCGAGCTCCGCTTCGGCCCGCTCCAGCTGTCGCTGCAGCTCATTCAACGTCTGACGATCGACGGGATCGAGCTGCTGGCCTCCGAACCCAAGCACCGTCGTCAGCGTCTCGCGCCAACGCGCCATCAACTGTTCATCGGTCTCGGCCACGGCGACGGAGCATAGCGTCCTCAGCTCCGTGCCCGCTTCGTGATGCTCCGACGAAGGCGTTCGACCTCGGCCAGCAACGGCGCGCGCAACGACGCCAGCTCGAGCGACGAGAACTCGACCCCACTGAGCAGCAAGATGGACGTGAGCGTCACCATCGACGGCGCTCCGCACTCGAGGAAACACGACTTCGAGTCGACCCTCTGTTGGAAGCGGCGCATGTGGGGCGTGAAGCTTCGGCCCGCGCAGTTCGAATGCGGAAGGGCGCCGAGCACCTCGAGCCTGCGGAGTTGTTGGCAGCGAAGGTGCAGCACATGAACCGGCGGAACGACGCGTGGTGGACGCCACACGAAACGCGCCACCTCTGAACGGCCGTTGCTACGATTGGCGCATGGCGTATGTCGACCCGCGCTTCTTCGCCTCTGACGCTGGATGCCTGACGGTCTCGATGAAGAAGCTCGAGGCGCTAGAGCCCGCGTTGCTCGGAAAGGAACGGCATGTCTGCTCGCCGATCTGCGACGTGAAGCACACGACGACCGAGCTTCGAGAGCGTCTGAGCGAGCACCTCGAGAAGGGAGACAGCCGCGCTGCGGTCGTGGTGTCGACGACCCCGCTGCTGGTGGCGGCCTGGTCCGATGACCTCGACGGCGCCGTGTTGCTGCGGTTCCCCGACGCATTCGTCGAGCGCTACGCCCTCACCACGGGCTCGCGGCTTCTGACCGTCAATCTGTACCAGGCGCTGCGGCACCCGCGAACGAAGGAGCCCGTCGTCGCGGTCGACCTGGTGCCGGGGCCAAACGCAAAGGGATGGTCGAACGTGTCGCCCTGCATCGCCGAGTTCGTCTCCGACGACATGGAACGAATCGAGGCGCGCAAACGAGCCATCGACGAAGCGGAATGGCGTCAACTCGACGACGCCGCAAAGGTCCGGCTTGAAAGTCTCGGGGCGGACACCGCGCGCCCCGGAGGCCCGCTGCTGCTGGGCACGCCGGTCGCCATCGGAGGCAGCCCTGACCTGTTCCGCAGCGCCACAGGTGCTGGCTTCGCGGCGTTGTCGTCGCAGCCGAAGCCCGCCCTCGTGTTCGGCATCATCGCAGCCATCCTCATCCTCAAGATGGTGTCGACGTGGCTGAAGTGAGCCGAGGAGGCCTGCGCGGGCTACCGTGACGCCATGCTCCTCACCGCCCTCTGTGCCCTCGCCCTCTCGGCCGAGCCCACCTTCGAGCTCGACGGCAACATGCTCAAGACCGAGCCCATTCTCTTCGAGACGGGCAAGGCGACGCTCAAGCCCGAGAGCGACGCGGTGCTCGAGCACGTGAAGGCGTACCTCGAGGCGAAGTCGTACATCTCGATGCTGCGGGTCGAGGTGCACGCCGACAGTCAGGGCAGCGACGCCTTCAACCAGAAGCTCACCGAAGCGCGCGCCGCCGAGGTCGTCGCAGCGCTCGTGAAGAAGGGCATCTCGTGTGCCCGGCTCATCGCGGTGGGCTTTGGGTCGACCAAGCCCATCGCGGCCAACGACTCTGCCGAGAACCGCGCTCGCAACCGGCGCACCGTCTTCGTCAACGCCGCGCTGCGTGGGCGAGCCATCGGCGGAATGCCGGTCGACGGAGGTGGGGTCGTGGCGAAGGTACCCACCTGCCTGTGAGCCCTGTCACGGCCCCCGCTCGACGACGCCGTCGGCGCGCAGCCGGTCCCAGAACAGCAGCCCGCCGTCGCGCATCACCTCACGCCGCTCGAAGAAGCCGTCACCGTCGCGGTCTTCCGAGGTGATGACGAGCCCGTCGCCAACGTGGAAGACGCCGTGCTCGAACCGGCCGTCGTGGTCGTCGTCGGTCAGGTCGCCGTGCACACCACCATCGGCTCCGAAGGTTCTCACATGGTGAGCCATCAGCGACGACGGCGCCCACGTCGTCACCACGCTTCCGCGACCGGGCACGGCGGTCACCTCACGGTCGTACTCACCGTTGCCATCGGTGTCTGAGACGAACGACGTCACTCCAGAGTCTTCGACGTGGTGCAGCGCCTCGAAGACGCCGTCCTGGTCTTCATCGATGTACGTCGACACCCGCCCGCGTGAACTCCGAATCACGATGCGCTCGGAGATGCCGTTTCGATCGGCGTCGAGGCTCTCTCTGGTCGCGCTGCCCTGCTTGTCCACGTACATGGTGCCGCTCAGGTTCCATGAGCCGTGGAAACCGGGCGGTCGCTCGAGGGACCACACGCGAACCCAACCGAGAACCGAGGTGACGATCAGCGCGAGAATGACGACGACGTTCCACGAGGCGCGTACACGAGGAGGCGCTGCTGCCTGTTCGCCGCGCGCGAGCTCGGCTTTGGCCCGGCGAACGTCGTCTCGCGCACACCACAGCTCGACCATCGGCGCTGCGCCCAGGTGGCCCTCGTGCCCCGAGAGGTCGCCGTGCCTGAGCTCAGCGTCGATGCCTGCTGCTTCGAGAACGCCCCTGGCGAGGTGCGCCTCGGTCAGGTCGTTGAAGGTCGCCACGCAGACGAGGTCGGTCGACATGCGCCGGTGGTAGCCGAAACCGAAACGACGAACCACGGAGCACGTGTCACCTCATCGCGCAGTACGGCGCGGGCGCGTTGCCCAGCTTCGGAGGCCGGCACAACCGCATCGGCGTGCCGCGTTCACTCTTCACGGCGCCGTTGCACACCCACCGGCTCGTGCCATCGGAGTCGAGCGGGCAGTCGGAGTCAGCGGCGCATTCGCCGATGCACTTCCCCGACCCGCTGGCGCAGGTCACCGTGGGAATGCACCAGCCGTAGTCAGCCACGGGGTTCGTGATGGACACGAGAATGCGGGCGCCGCTGCTGCAACCGGCGTTGAGGGGAGCGGAATAGTTCGCTCCCGTGCCCGGGTCTCCGTTGAGGTCGGTCGACGCGTCAATCAGCTGCCACGAGGCGCAGCCGGCCGGGTTGGGAATCCAACCCATGCGCGTGCTGCAGAGTCTGGTGCACACCGCGTCGCGGTCGAGACACACGCCGTTGTCGCACGACGCGCCGGCCCGCCGTTCGCCGTTGTTGCACTTGCAGTCGTTCGTCTGGGGACAGTTCGCGACCGTCGTGCAGGCCATCGCCGCTCCACCGGCAGCGCCGCCCCCACTCCCGCCACCGACTGCAGTGGTTCCGCCGCCCGACACGGACAGCCCACCGCCCGCAGCACCGCCACCAGCCACCACAGCGCAGCCCGGCCCCTGACACGGCGGCGGACCGCACGCCACCACGCCCGCGGAGACGACGACGACCGTGACGACGAGCCATTTCATGTGAAGCCTCAGGTGACAGGTGGTCCCTGGTATTGGCTCCGCGCTCGGCGAATTATGAAGGTCGTCTGCGATTGACCTCGAAGCGCACCGACTCAGGGTACGGCGGCACACGCACCGGCCGGCCCGACTCGAGCTGCTCCTTCACGCCATTCCACCAGCTCGCCTCGAACAGGTTCGGGTGCTTCGCCTCGAGCACCTGCTGCACGCGCGGGTCGGTGAAGAAGAACGGCTTCCACTCCTCGGGGAAGACGTCTTTCGGGCCCACCTGAAACCACGCCTCACCGCGCAGCTCGTCTTCGTCGTCGCGCGCTTTGGGAATCGTGCGGAAGTTCACCTGCGTGACGAGGTCGATCTCGTCGTAGTCGTAGAAGACGACGCGCCCGAGCCGCGTGACGCCGAAGTTCTTGTAGAGCAGGTCGCCCGCGAAGATGTTGGCCGAGGCGAGCTCTTCGAGGCACTTCCCGAAGTCGTCGACCGCACGCGCGAGGTCCGAGTCACTCGCCTTGCGCAGATACAGGTCGAGCGGGGTCATGCGGCGCTCGATGTACAGGTGCGAGAGGATGATGGAGTCACCGTCCTCCGAGAGCTGCGTCGGCACCTCGCGCCGCAGCTCCTCGAGCAGCGCCGGTGAGATGCGTGACTTCGGCAGCGCGACGTCGGCGTACTCGAGCGTGTCGGCCATGCGCCCCGCGCGGTCGGCCTTCTTCACCAGGCGATAGCGGTCCTTCACCATCGCGCGGTCGACGTCCTTCGGGGGCTTCGCGTGGTCGCGAATCGCCTTGAACACGTACGGAAACGACGGGAGCGTGAACACGATCATCACCAGCCCCGCGGTGCCTGGCGCGAGCGTGAGCGGGTCGGTCGAGTGCCGCAGGTGGTGCAGGAAGTCTCGATAGAAGAGCGCCTTCGACGCCTTGCCGAAGCCCAGCATCGCGTACAGCTCCCACGGCGGCTTGCTGGGCAACATGCGCCGCAGAAAGTGAACCCACGTCGAGGGCACGTCGATGTCGGCGAGGAAGTACGCGCGCGTCGACGAGAAGAGAACCGCCAGCAGCGTCGGGTCGAGCAGCACCGCGTCGAGCACCAGCCGCCCCGCGCCGTCGTGCACGATGGACACCACGAACGGGACCATGCTCAGCCCGTTGAACGCGCGGCCGACGATGTACGCCTCCTGCCCGCGGAACAGCAGCGACTCGAGCACCTGCAACTGAAAGTTGGGCTCCACCATCAGCGGCCGCGGCATCGCGCGGCGCAGGGCCCGCACCACGCAGTTCACGTCACGCTCGAGGTTCGCGAACGGCTTGCTCAACCCGAAGTCCATCACGAGCGTCGCGAGCGTCTTCCGCAGGCCGGTGCGCGCCGGGTAGTAGCAGCGGTACGAGGGCTCCTCGAGGTCGAGGTACTCGGTCGAGACGCTGGGCCGCACGAACATGAAGCGATTGCGGAAGTAGCGGCGGTGCAGCACGCGCGTGGTGACCGAGTTGAAGAACACCTCGGCGAGCTCGGGCTGGCGGTGGTCGAGCAGCAGCGCGATGTACGAGAGCTTCACGTCTCCCCAGCGCGCGTCGGTGAAGACGTCTGGCGAGAAGTCCTTCGTGAGCCGCGCGACGCACTCGGCGACCCGCGTGTCGTACCAGCCGATGCGCTCGGTCTGCAGGCGCCGCAGCGAGCTCCAGTCACGCGCTTCGAAGAGGCCCTTCGCGGCCCGACCCGTCTGCCGCATCAACGAGTAGTGCGTCTCGAACCCGTCGAGGAGAGCCCGGGCGACCTGCGCTTCGAGAGGACGTGGCGTCTGCATGACGCGCGCGACTTGAGCACAGCGTCACTCGAGCGGGTGCTCTGCGAGGAGCTTCTCGGCCTCTGCCTTGAGCGGGGCCATGTCGGGCTCGACAGTGAAAGTGATGGCCTGCACAGCGGCCGCTCTCGCCTGGGCCGTCGCGCCGTTCGCCAGGTGCGCCTTCGCGAGCTGGAGCGACGCCCTTGCCTTCAGTCGCGAGTTTCCCTCGAGCCGCAGCGCCACCTCATGGGCCTTCTCGGCAGCTGCGCGGCTTCCGGGTGACTTCAAGCGCCCGTGCGCCTCGGCGAGCACCAGCGCGAAGTGGGCGTAGCGTTGCTTTCGATGGGCCTTCAAGCGCTCGTACACGGCGAGGGCTGCTTCGAGGTGACGCACCGCCTCGCGCTCGTCACCCATCGTCGCCTGCACCTCGCCCAACAACCCTTCGCTCTCGGCAATCGACAGCTCGCCGCTGCCGACGCCCCGCAGCTCCATGGCCGCCGCAAGGGCAGCCTCGAGCTCTCCGGTTGCGAGGAAGAAGCGGCAGCGCACCTTCCCGAAGCCGGCGCGGCTCTCGATGTTCACCTCCAGCACCCGCTCTGCTTCGCGAAGCAGAGACCGCGCCTCGTCGACGCGGCCGACGAGAATGAGCGCCCCGGCGAGGTTGGCCGCGCCCTGACCAGCGACCTGAGAGTCTGGGCCTTTGGTGCGCACCCGCAGCTCCAGGGCCCGCCGCAAGCCCGAGACTGCGGCCTCACGGTCATCGAACTCCCTCGCCAGGAACCCCAGCTCGTTCCACGTGGTGCCGAGCGTCGGGTGGGTCTCGCCGAGCAGCGCCTCACGCGAACGCCTGGAGCGGTCGTACATCTCCTTTGCCTTCGACAGCTGGCCACCCTCGACGAGAACCCACGCGACCGAGGAGTACATGCGCGCGACGTCGAGCCCACCCTCGCCCTGGACCCGCACGAGCAGCTCGAGCGCGTGTTGATAGGCCCTGAGCGCACCCTCGTAGTCGTCCATCGCCCAGCGGGAGTCGCCTTCACCTTCGTCGAGCAGCGCCTCGAGCGCGAGGTCGTTCACGCGCGGCACCAGGCCCCGCCCGAAGTTCACGAGCGCCAACCCCTCCTGAGGCACCCCCAGCCGCCACCCCACCAGTGACGAGAGCAGCCCGAGCGCGCGCAACGAGGAGTGGTCGTCGCGCGCAGCGAGCGCGAGCCGCACGGCTTCATCGAGCGCGGTGCGCGCTGCGGCGTAGTGGTCGACTTCGCGCTCGAGGCTTCCGAGTTCGACGAGACTCGAGGCGAGCGTCTGCGGCTCTCCCAGCGCACGCGCCGAGGCGAGCGCTTCGGTCAGCATCGGGCGCGCGTCGTCGAAGCGGCCGAGCGCGACCAGCATGCGCCCCTCTGAGAGCCGCTGCTCGATGGCCTCGGCGCGCGAACGAACCACCTCGTCCAACCCGGCGCGCGCTTCGAGCACCTCGACGTTGGCGCAGCGCTCGACGGTGGAGAGCCGGCTGACGGCCGCCGCGGCCTGCGTCACCATCTGGACGTCGGCTTGTTGAAAGCGGTTCGCGAGGGTCTGCAGCTCGACGCGGCGGTTCTCGAGACACGAGAGCCTCAGGGCCAGCTGCCGCTCGGTGCGCGTCCGCTCCAGCAGCGTGTCGTCACACGCTCGATGCCGCTCGGCGACCCACGAGGCCAGGAACCCGTCGAGGTTGGTGCGCGCGAAGACGAGCGCCGCCTGCGCGAAGGGCTGCTTCGTCGCGACGAACGCCCGCTCGACCCGGCTGCGGGCGGCGTCGTCCCAGACGGAAGCGAGGCGGTCGGTCTCGGCGTGACAGCTCGAAGCGCGCACCGTCGGCCAGGCCAACAGCGCCGCTCCGACCGTGAGCGTGACCACGACCGCGCCTGCAGTGAGGCCGAGGCGACGGCGACGCTGTGACGGGTCTTTCTCGAGCAGCTCGAGCAGCGCGCCCAGCGAGGCGTGGCGCTGCGCAGGGTTCGGCGCCAGCCCGCGCGCGATGAGGGGAAAGAGCCACGCAGGCACCGTCGAGCCCTTCGGCGGCGGAGGGACTTCGCCCGCCTGCGTGAGGCGCGCCATCGTCTTCAGGTCGGCCGCGATGAAGGGCCGCTGCCCGTAGAGTGCCTCGTAGAGCGTCGCGCAGAACGCGTACTGGTCGGTCGCGGGAGTCGACTCCTGCCCGAGGTACTGCTCCGGCGCCATGTAGCCCGGCGTGCCCATGACGGCGCCCGCGACGGTGAGCGGCGTCTCGAGCGAGATGGAGCCGGCGGCGATGGGGGTCGAGGGCCGGTCGGTGTCTCCGCTCGAACGCGCGAGCCCGAAGTCCGTCACGCGCGCGCGACCGTCTTGTCCGACGAGCACGTTCGCCGGCTTGAAGTCGCGATGAATGATGCCTGCCGCGTGCGCCGCCTCGAGGCCGCGGCCCGCCTGCACACAGACCTCCAACACCTCGCGCCACGGCCGCTTCTGAGCGAGCCAGCCCTGCAGCGTCGCGCCCAGGACGAACTCCATCGCGACGAAGAGCGAGTCTCCCGTGCGGCCCACGTCATAGACGGGCACCACGTTCGGGTGCGCGAGCCGCGCCATCGCCTGCGCTTCCCGTGCGAGCCGCGCGGTGCCGCCCGTGTCACCCGCTGCGGCACGCCCCCGCAGCACCTTCAGCGCGACGCGCCGGTCGAGCGCGGGGTCGTAGCCCCGGTACACGACGCCCATGCCACCCTGCCCCACCGCTTCGATGATGATGAAGCGGCCAAGTCTTCCACCGGCTGGCGCTGGCTCGGGCACCACCACCTGCTCCGTCGGCGCCTCGGGTGGAGCGTCTTCGCGGCGAATGGTCGGCGCGACAGCCCGGTCCAGCGGCGCGCCAACACCGGTGTCCGCCAGCTGGCAGACTGAACAGGTCTCAGGACTGGAACCGTGGGGACACGACACGTCGCCTGAAGCCTACGCGACTGGTGGGCTCAGACACTCACTCGAGCGGGTGTTCGGCGAGGAACTTCTCGGCTTCACCCCGCAGCGCCGCCTGGTCAGGCTCGACGGCGAAGGTGATGGCCTGAGTCGCAGCCTGTCGCGCGTCACTCGACGCGTGCCTCGCCCAGCGGGTCCGGGCGGCGAGCAGCGAGGCCTCTGCCTTCAGCCGCGTGTTGCCGTCGAGCTCGAGCGCACCTTCGAGCGCCTTCTCTGCCATCGCGCCGCTCTCGACGGCCTGCTGCCGCACCATCACCTTCGCCAGCTCGAGCCTCGCCTCCCGAAAGTCGCGGGCTCGATGAATGCTGAACTTCTCGATGACCAGAAGGGCTCGCTCGAGGAGCGCTCGCGCCGTGCGGTCTTCGCCGCGCGCCGCTTCGATGAGCCCGAGCAGCATTTCTCCCTGTGCGAGAGACGACGCATCATCTGCCGGAACGGCCCGCAGCGAGGCTCGCGCCGCCGCCGCCGCCTCCGAGAGGTCGCCCTTCGCCCACAGAATCACCGCGCGGTTCCGTTCGACGTTGTAGCGAACGGTCTCGTCGAGCGAGACCCCTGCGCCGCAGGGCCGAAGAACTGCGCTGCTTCGTCGTATTGCCCGGCTCTGGCGAGCTGCCTCGCGAGATTGAGGGCAGCGACCGCGGTGATGGGAGCCTCGGGCCCCCAGGGCAGGCGCAGCTCGTAGGCACGGCGAGCGGCGGCGACCGCAGCCTGCCTGTCGTCCAGCTCATCGGCGACCTGCGCGAGCGTGCCCCACGTTGGGCCAAGCGCGGGGTGGTCGACTCCCAACAGCCCCTCCTGCAGGCGCCTGCCGTCTTCGCACTCGAGGCGAGCCTGTGTCAGCTGGCCCTGCTCCGACAGCACCCAGCCGATGGAGCCCTTGAGTCTCGCGACGTCGACGCCCGTGGCCCCTTGGTCTTCCTGAAAGTGCGCGAGCGAGCTGCGGTAGGCAGCCAGCGAGCCCTGAAGGTCATCGAGCTGCCACCTCGTGTCGCCTTCGCCTTCGTCGAGGAGCGCCTCGAGCACGGGGTCGTTGACTCGCGGGACCAGCCCCCGCCCGAGGTTGACGAGCGCGAGCGCCTCCAGCGGATGCCGAAGACGCCACCCGACGAGGGAAGTCAGCAAGGCCACCGCGTGCAGGGCCGTGCGGTCATCGCCCGTCGAGAGCGCGAGCCGAAGGGCCTTGTCGAGCGGCAGCCTTGCCTCGGCATAGTGGTACTCCTGCCAGGCGAGGCTGCCGACCTCGAGCAACGTCATGGCAAGGGTCTGGGAGTCGCCGAGGGCCTCGGCATCGGTGGCGGCGGCCGAAAGCACCCGGCGTGCCTCGACGAACCGGCCGAGCGAGACCAGCATGCGACCCGCTGAGAGCTGCTGCTCGATGGCGTCTGCGCGGGCGCGACTCGAGTCTGCGAGCCGGGAGCGATGCTGGAGCAGCTCGACGTTCGCACAGCGCTCCACCGTGGTGAGTCTGCTGACGGCCGCTGCGGCCTGCGTCACGACGGCGCTGTCTGCGGCTTCGAATTGGCGCGCCAGTGTCTGCAGCTCGACGCGACGGTTCTCGAGACACGCGAGTCTCAAGTCGAGGTCTCGCTCGGTGCGAAACTGCCGGAGCAGCGTGTCGTCGCAGGCGCGATGGCGCTCGGCCACCCAGCTCTTCGAGAAGCTGTCGAGGTTCGTGCGAACGAACTCCCAGGCCGTCCCCGCGAAGGGCAGCTGCGTGGCCCTGAACGCGCGCTCGGCTCGCTCCTGGACCGGGGGCGCCCAGACAGAGCCGAGGCGGTTCGTCTCACGATGGCAGCCCGAGGCGCGCACCAGCGGCCAGACCCACGCAGCGACACCGGCTGCGACCGTCAGCACCGCGGCGACGGTGACGAACGCCCATCGCCGGCGTCGCTGCGACCGGTCCTTCTTCAGCAGCTCGAGCAGCACGCCCATCGACGGGTGCCGCTGCGCCGGGTTGGGTGAGAGCCCTCGCGCGATGATGGGAAAGAGCCAGCCCGGCACCGACGAGCTCCCGGGAGGAGGAGGCACGTCGCCGCCCTGCGCCAGCTTCGCCATCGTCTGCAGGTCCTTCGCGATGAAGGGACGCTGGCCGTACAGCGCCTCGTACAGCGTCGCGCAGAACGCGTACTGGTCGGTCGCTGCCGTCGACTCCACGCCGAGGTACTGCTCGGGCGCCATGTAGCCCGGCGTGCCCATGACGGCCCCCGCGACGGTGAGCGGCGTCTCGAGCGAAATCGTTCCCGTCGCGATGGGCGTCGAGGGCCGGTCGAGGTCTCCACTCGAGCGCGCGAGCCCGAAGTCCGTCACGCGCGCCCGCCCGTCTTCTCCGACCAGCACGTTCGCTGGCTTGAAGTCGCGATGAATGATGCCCGCCGCGTGTGCTGCCTCGAGCCCACGGCCCGCCTGCACGCACACCGCCAACACCTCTCTCCACGGCCGCCGCTTCTCGCCGAGCCACCCCTGCAGCGTCGCGCCCTGGACGAACTCCATCGCCACGAAGAGCGAGTCTCCGGTTCGACCCACGTCGTACACGGGCACCACGTTCGGGTGCGCCAGCCGCGCCATCGCCTGCGCTTCCCGTGCGAGCCGAGCGGTGTTGCCCGCGTCGTTCGCCGTCGCGCGCAACAGCTTCAGCGCGACACGCCGGTCGAGCGCCGGGTCGTACGCCCGGTACACCACGCCCATGCCGCCCTGCCCCACCGCCTCGACGATGATGAAGCGGCCCAGGCGCTCTGCGGGCGCTGGCTGCACCACCACGTTCTCTGTCGTGGGCTCCGAGGCCGGGCCTTCACGCCGAAGCGTGGGGTCGGACGCAGTGCCCGCCCCAGCCTCTGCCAGCTGACAGATGGAGCACGACGCAGGCGGGGAACCGTGAGGGCAGGTCACGAGCTGCCTCCAGCCTGGCTCCAGTCAGACGAGACGCAGCTGGGAAGGGCTGTGGAGGTGCGTCGGAGCGACGGGCTCTTCGATGACGGTGGGTGGAATCGCGTTGAGCCTCCCGGCAGCTGCTGCCCCCGAGAGGAACGCGCCTTCGATGCGCGCGCCGAGACACCAGTCACCGCACAGCACCACGCGGCTGGACTCGTGCACGAGGCAGTCGACGCCGAGCGGCTTCGTCACCAGCGCGTACCGCCAGCGATGGGCCTTCTGAAACGACGGCTCGACCCGCGAAGCGCCCGTCGTCACGAAGAAGGCCTCGACCAGCTCAGGCAACACCTGCTCGGGCGTCGCGTCGAGGTGGGCGGTGCTCCACTCGGCCGTCGCGTGCACGACCCAGCGCTCGCCTTCTCGACGGTCTGGCTTCGACGACTCCCGCGCGACCCACGACAGGGGCCCGACGTTCACGAACGCAGCATCGACGTCGAGCGAGAGCGGCTGGTCGAACGCGAGCATCACCGCCCACGTCGGCGCGTACTGGGCTTCGCGCACGCGAGAGGCGAGCTCGTACGAGAGCGGGTCGACCAGCGTCGCAGCCTGGGGCCCGGGCGTCGCCACCACCACGGCGTCGTACTCACCGAGCGGCGCGCCTTCTTCTCCCGTGAGGCCGAAGCGCTCGTCACGCCGCACCAGTCCATCGACGCGCACGCCGTACCGAACGTCGACGCCTTCGAGCATGCGCTCGAGCAGCGCGCTCATGCCGGGCGTGGCGACAAGACGGACGAGCGGCTTTCCCTCCTTGGTCGCTTCCAACTCGACGCGTGGCTTCGGAGCGCCGAACACGCCGAGCTTCGGCTTCCACTCGGCGACGACACGCTCCTGCCACCAGGCGCGGGCCAGCCTCGCGAAGCGCTCGTCACGCACGGTGAAGTACTGCGCGCCGTGGTCGAACGAGAGCTCACCTTCACGTCGCGTCGAGAGCCGCCCGCCGGGGCCACGGCCTTTGTCGAACACCGTGACGGAGTGCCCTGCATCGACGAGCGCGCGCGCACACGACGCACCTGCGACGCCACCACCGACGACGGCCACCACGAGCGGCTGCCCACGCGACGGCCGGTGCATGCGGCGCTCGTACTCGGCGACGTCGAACCGTTTGCCCTGCTCGTCGAGGTCGCGGTGCCGCACGGTGCCGAAGAACTTCGTCTCGGGCGTGAAGGGCCGATCGAGCGCGCCGAGGCACCACAGGATTCCGCCGTACGACGCCGGGTCACGCCCATCGAGCGCGAAGCGGTGGTTCAAATCGATGAGCACCGCGAGCGCCTCTTTCGCGTTCCTCGTCCACGGGATGAGCGCCTTCCCCCACGTCATGCGCACGTTGTTGTGCAGCTCTCCGTGCGTGAGGAGCGAGCGCTGCGCCGCGTCCCACAACGGCTGGCCGGTCTGCGCGCGTGAGAGCTGCTCCCACGACGGCAGGAACTCGCGGCCATCACGCTCGTGCAGCGCGAGCGTCTCTCTCGCCCACGCAGGGAGCGCGTCGATGGTCTCGTGGTTCGGGTGATGCCAGCAGAAGTGCCAGGCGAGCTCGCGGAACGTCAGCAGCTCATCGAGGAACTTGTCGGCCGACTCGGTGCGGTGCTGGGCGCAATCTCTCGCCACCCGAAACGGAGACAGGTGCCCGAAGTGCAGGTGGCCCGAGATGCGGCTGTTCGCGTCTCGCGTCGGGTCGTTGCGGTCCTTCGCGTAGCGGTCGAGTGTGGAGTCGCGGTAGCGCAGCCAGCGCGCCAGCCCCGCGTCGCTGCCACCCTTCGTGTGATGCACCGGCCCGACGGTGTGGTCGATGTCACAGCTCGCGACCAGCGCGGGCAGGTCGGCGGTCGAGAGGTCGAGCGACTCGAAGTCCGGCACGAAGGAAGGGTGTGACGGCTCCACGTCGACCCATGGCGCGGTGAGGCGCGTGTTCCAGAACGGCTCGGCGACCTTGCGAAAGGCGAACGCACGATCCTGCTCGCGGGGAAAGGCCCAGAGCGGTGCGATGCACGACGCGTCGACGCGCCACAGCGGAGCGACGGCCGCCACCTGCTCGTCCCACTTCAGCATCGGCTGCACCGGCATGAAGTCGACGACGACGAGCGCTGCGTCTTTCGCGAGCTCGAGCAGGTGTGGGCGGCGGTCACTCGCGCGCTGCAGATGAAAGAGGGAGCCGATGCCGCGCGCCTTCAGGTCTCGCTGCAGGTCTCTGGCGCCTTCGAGGATGAACGTGTGCAGGCGGTCGGAGGCGTAGCGATAGCGCTCCGAGAGCGCGTGGTAGACGAAGCACGGCACGCTAAGTGACTTCGCCATCGAGAGCGCGACGTCGAGCGCCGGGTTCTCGGTCGCGCGTGCGGCGATGCGCGTCCAGTACACGACGTATTTGCCCGCGCGGGGTGGCGGCGCCTTCGGGTCGACTCGTTCGGCCAGGTGCGGAGGCAGTGAGGCCATCGGTTTTCCCAGTTCGACTTCGCCGTCGCGAGCCACATTCGCCGCGGCGGAGGTTGGCAGGTTACGGCAACGAGCCGCCGCTCATCAGGCTCGCTTTGGGCTTCGTCTCACGGTCTCAGTTCGACTTCGCCGTCGGGCTTCGTTTCACGGTCTTCGAGATAACAGCACCTCGTCGGGCGTGCCCGGAACCTGCCGTGATGTGGTGGAGTCTGTGGCGACATGCTCCTCGCCCTCGTGTTGACCGCCGCGCCCGTGGAGCTGCACGTGTTGTCAGCCGGGCTGCTCGCGCCGTCGACGAAGACGCCGGTGGGCGCGCTGTCGGACGTGACCATCGACGCGAAGAAGTGGCTGTCGCCGACCCTGATGAAGGCGCACCACGAGAGCAAGACGGTCGAGCTCGAGGCCCTCGTCGACCTCGACCGTGATGGCACCTACGTCGAGGTGCTGGCGAACCGTGACGTCGCGCTCGCAGGCACTGGTGCATGGACCGTCGTGCTCAAGAAGAGCGCGCGCATTCCACTGGTCGGGCGCGTGGCCGATGGCCTGCGCATCGGGTTTCTGAAGGAGCAGTTCGCCGTCACACCGACGGCCACCGTTCCCGATGCCGACCGGTCGATTCCCCTCGCGACGGGACCTGCCGAGACCTGCGTCGTGCGCGCGCTCTACCCGAAGGCCGACCCCAAGTCGGCGCGCTGGGAGGCGACGTCGTTCGCGTACACGATTCATCGCGGCAAGCCGTCGGAGGGCTGGGCGCCTGCGTGGGCCGATGGCTCGACCCTCATCGTGCACGGCTTCGTGAAGGACGAAGACGTCGTCTGTGATGTCGGCTCCGGCGGTGGGTTCGGCATGATGGGCATGGGCACCGGCTCGGGTGACGGCTCCCTTCAAGCGCAGGAAGCCACGCTGCCCGCTGGCACGCAGCTGTTCGCCTCGGAGCGTGAGGTCGAACCGTTCGCGACGCTGAGGGCTCCCGCGCGTGGGCTGAAGCTCGATGACGGCACCTGGCGCATCGACCATGTGAAGAGCGGCGCAGGCGAGGTGCGGTTCATCAATGTGGTGATTGGGAAGGACACGAAGGTGACGCTCGAGCCGAAAAAGACGCACGGCGTCGGCAGCACCCGCACCGACAAGCCCGACTGGCCACGTTTCAAGCGATGAGGACCACCGTCGCCGCGGACCAGGTGTGTCGACTGCTGTCGGTGATGCCCGGCACTCCGAAAGGCCGATATGACTTCGGCCCTCCACCGTTCTCGTTCCCGTGACTGCGTCTGTCGACCACTGGAAGCACCGCATCGCCGAACACGACCACGTCGTGGTGCTCGCCCTGTTGTCGAAAGGGGTGCGGCTGTTCGACGCACGAGACCTGTCCCAGGAAGCGTGGACGCGGCTCATCGAGGCTGACCGCGCAGGCCGGCTCGAGCGCATCGAACTGCCCGGGCTCGTGATTCGTCAGGCGATGTTCCTGTTGGCGGAGCGGCGCCGAGTCGGTGGGCGACGGGTCGAAGTCGACGTGGAGGAAGCAGTGTCTCTCCCTGCGACCGAGGCCAGCCAGGCCGACATCGTCGAGGCGCGCCAGCAGCTCGGGCTCGTCTCTGCGTCGCTCGCGAAGCTTCCTTCCCGCGGCCAACAGGTGATGAGCAGCATGCTCGACAGCAGCGACGGCCATGCAGAACAGGCCGCGCGCGTCGGGCTCTCAGTGCAGCGGTTTCGTCAGGCGCTCTGTGAAGTGCGCGCGCGGCTGCGTGCGGCGCTGGGGGGCGAGCGATGAGCCACCCCTCCATCTTCGAGCTGGCGCGCTTCGTCGAGCGCGGCCACGAGAGCGACGACTTCGAGCAGCACGTGCACGCGTGTGATGTCTGCGCGGCCAAGGTGGGGCAGCTCGCGCAACGCGTGATGGTGACGCGTGGGCTCTCGACCGAAGCGGTGGTGCCTCGTCCGCCCGTTCCTGCGCTCGTGCCGTTGATGGCGCTGCTCGCGTGCGTGGCCATGCTCGTCTCGGCGCCGACCCGCGCGGCGCAGCTCACCGTGCCGACGCCGATGACCGAAACCCCGTCTGACCTGCACGGCACGCCGTGGCCTCCTTCGGCCGTCGTCGAGCCGTTCGCTTCGCCGATGGCTGGTGACGCAGGGCCCGGCGCGCACTCCGACTAAGCGGAGCTCTCCCCAACAACCCGGAAGGAACGTCTCGATGGAACTGCCGTCGGTGGTGAGGTCTGCCCTCACGAAGTGGTCCGTGTTTCGAATCGCGCTGCTGCTCGGTGCGGTGATGGTGCTGCCGCGGCTCGGAGCCGTCGGCCTGTGGGACCCGTGGGAGACGCACTACGCCGAGGTCGGCCGGCAGATGCTCGCGCGCGGAGACCTCGTTCATCCGTATTGGCAGAACGCGTGGTTCTTCTCGAAGCCGCCGCTGGTGGCGTGGCTCTCGGCGCTCGGTCTCTTCTTCAGTGGCGCGCAGCCGTGGGGCAGTCAGGGCACCGGAGCGCTGCCAGCCGGCGTCGAGTGGTTCGTGCGGCTGCCGTTCGCCCTGCTCTTCCTCTTCGCGGGGGCGAGCCTGGCGGAGACAGTGTCGAGGCGAGCGACGCGGCGCGCGGGCCTGCTGGTCGCTGTGGTGTGGTGGACGATGCCGCTCGTCGACTTCCTCGCGCGACAGGTGATGACCGACGGGCCGTTCGTGAGCTGCGTGGTGCTCTCGTTGTGCTTCGCGTCGAACGCCGAGGTCTCGAAGCGCGCGCGTGACTGGGCGTTGGCGTTCGTCTTCATCGGGCTCGCGGTGCTGGCGAAGGGGCTCATCGGATTTCTACCGGCCGTCGTCGTGCTGATCAGCTGGGCGGTGCTCGAGGGGCGAGGCGTGTTCGCGCGCGTTCGTGAAGTGCCCGCGTGGACGGCGCTGCTCTCGGTCGCGCTTCCCGCGCCGTGGTTCATCGCGATGGCGCGCTTTCAGGGAGTCGACGACGAGGGCCGAACCTTCGTCGACCGGTTCTTTCGCTACGACCACCTCGAGCGCTTCACGACGGGCGTGCACACCACGACGCCGGGAGGCTCCTTCACGTACTTCATCGAGCAGGGCGCCTTCGCCATCTTCCCGTGGGTGCTGGTGCTACCGCTCGCGCTGCACGTGTTCTTCACGCACGAGCGCACCGGGGCGAAGTGGAGACTGGCGCTCACCTGGGCCGTCGCGCTTGGTCTCACCTTCACGCTCTTCACCGTGAGCGCGACCCGCTTTCATCACTACGTCATGCCGATGTTGCCGCCGCTCGCGGTGTTGATGGGCCTCGCGATGGACGCACTGTGGGACGACGTTCGCGCTGCGATTCCGGCGGTGGTGGCGGGTGTGCTGCTCTTCGTCGTGACCGCGAAAGACCTGGTGCTCCGCCCGCGGCACTGGCTCGACCTCTTCACCTACAACCACGACCGGCCGTACCCGAATGAGCTGGTGACGCAGCCGCTCGTCTCGGGGGCTCCGGCGTGGTTCACGCTCGGTGGCGCGTTGACGCTCGCGTCGGTGGTGATGGTGGCGGCGTTGATGCTCGCGGTGTCGATGACGCGGGGAGAACGCGCCGTGCGAGTGGTGAGCCTGTTCGCGACGGGCGTGGCGGTCTTCCTCTCGTGGGTGCACTGGCCACAGCTGGGCCGGCACTGGACGCAGCGCGAGCTCGTCGAGCGGTACTACGCCGAGCGGGCTCCGAGCGAGCCGTTGGTCGCGTTCTTCATGAACTGGAAAGGCGAGACCTTCTATTCGCGCAACGAGGTGACGCAGGTGGGAGCGCGTGACCCGCGTGGAGACGTGAGCCTCATCGTCTCGTCACACGCCCGCTCGTGGTTCCTCGTCGAGCAGCATCGCGTCGAAGTGCTGCGCTCGGTGCTGCCTTCTGGAGCGCGGCTGGTGACGGTCGACTCGGAGCAGACGAACAAGTTCGTGCTCGCGCGCGTCGAGCGGTGAGTCACCGTCGGGCTGGCCGTCACCTCATGAGGAGGTGTCACTGCGGCGAGAACGCGACGCCGCGGTAGACCTGGAACGTCGGCGCCGTTGTGAGGGTCGTGCCGGGAGGTTGACCGGTTGAGCCGCCGCCGACGTCGACGAACCTCACGACCCGGTTGCTGTGCAGCTCGCTCGTCGTGCAGAGCAGCACCACGTCGGGTCCGACCTGCTTCGCCGCGACCTGGAGGCACGTGGTTGCCGACACGCCGCCGTCGGGCAACGTCACCCCTCCCACCCCAAGAATGAACTGAGCCCTCTCAGTCCAGACCGAACCGTCGAACGTGTACTTGCGAACCCCACCCGCGCCCGCGGTGTCGACGATGTACGCAGTGTCGTCACCGGCCACCATGATGTTGAGGTCGAGTACAGCGAGGCCCTGCGGACCGGTGAGGTTCACGCCCGACAGGTAGATCTGGCTCGAGGTGGCGCTGATGGGCGCAGGACGCAGGGCGATGACGCGCGAGAAGCCACCGTCGGGGACGCTACCGGTGCCGGTGCTGACGTAGAGCCCGCTCGACGTCAGGGAGGTGACCCGAGCGTTCGTAATGATGCTGTAGATGCCCGTGCTGGCGCCGCTCGAGCCATGCACCACCAGGCGCACACCAGCGTCGATCGTAGCCCCCGCGAGCCAGTAGTTGGTGCCGTCGACCGTCGCCGCAGAGCGGAGGTTGTTCGACTGGTAGGCGTCGCTGACGATGGTGGTCTGGTCGACTGTCCCAGCCCCGTCCACGCGGACGACGCAGCGATTGATGCCGACCGCGTTCACGACCCCTGGGGTGCGCTCTGGTGCGAGATAGCCCGTCACCGTCACGTACACGCCGTTCAACGAGCGGTTGACGACACCGTCACTCGTCGCGCTGCCCGAGAAGTGCACTGGAGAACTGCCAGCCGAGAGAACGATGGAGCGCGTCCAGGCACCGGTGTCTGAGTTGTGCTCGTCGAGATAGCCCGGAGTCGCGATGCTGGAAGGCGGAGCGATGCCCCCGTCGAAGCCGAGGCGAAGGACAACGAAGTTCGGGCCAGCACCTGCGCCACCAGCCGTTCCACCTGCCGTCGAGCCGCCACCAGTCGTGCCGCCACCAGTCGTGCCGCCACCAGTCGTGCCGCCACCAGTCGAGCCGCCACCAGCCGAGCCGCCACCGGTCGTTGAGCCGCCACCAGTCGAGCCGCCACCAGTCGAGCCGCCACCAGTCGAGCCGCCACCAGTCGAGCCGCCACCAGTCG
>CALRPN020000066.1:0-53540 GCA_943370055.1 Archangium gephyra | reverse complement strand
GCGGAGGCTCCGTCACGACCACCTTCGGAGGCTCCGGCGGCTTCACGGGCTCGACCGGTTTGTCCTTGAGCCCGAAGAGATCCTTCAGTGGCTTCACCAGCGTGGCAGCCACCTTCTGACCCAGCACGTCCTTCAGCGACGCATCTGGTCCCTCGGCTGTAGCGGTCGCGAGTCGTTTGCCGAACTCCTCGACCGAGATCGCCTCGACCGAGCCGAACCCGTCGCCCAGCACCGAGCCGACCTCGATCAGCACCATCGCCGTCACGCCCTTCGCTCGCGCCTTCTCGACCAGGCAGGGCTTCTTCTTCTTGCAGTCGCTGAGATCGACTGGAGCGGTCGTCGACGGCACGCCGGCTTTCGTCAGGGCGGAGGAGATCTCCTGCGCCAGCTCGAGCGCGCGCGGGGCTGGCACGCCACTGCGCTGACTGATCACCACCCACGCATCGTTCACCGGCGACGCCTGAAGGGCCGCCGCCAACACCAACACGCTCACCATGGAGTCACTCCTGCGCTTCGCCTTCGAGTCCCGAGATCTGCGCCTCGAGTCGATCGAGATCTTCGGAGCTGGTGGGGCCCGACAGCTTCGCCCGCATCTTGTTCACCAGATTCAACTTGAGCGCTTCGTCTCGCAGCGCGGGCTCGAGCTTCTTCAGCCGGGCGAGCAGCTTGTCGGTTCGGCTGACCACAGGTTTCGCCTTCTCCACCGTCTTCTTCGGCTCGAGCTTCTTCGGCTCGACCTTCGCAGGCGCGACCTTGACGGGCTCGACGACTTTCACTGGTTCGACGACCTTCACTGGTTCAACTGGCTTTTCAGGCTCGACGACCTTGACCGGTTCGACGGCCTTCACGGGCTCCACCGGCTTCTCAGGTTCGACGACCTTCACCGGCTCCACCGGCTTCTCAGGCTCGACGACCTTCACCGGTTCGACTGGTTTCTCCGGCTCGGCCACCTTCACGGGCACGACAGGAGCGACGACGACGGGATCCTTCGGCTTCTCGCCACCGCCGAACATCAACGCCAGCCCGACACCGGTGGCCACGACCAGGGCCGCGACTACGTACAGCCCCGTGCGCGACGACTTCGGCAGCTCGTCCACCACCTCAGGCGTGCGGTCGGTGATCGCCTGCTGCTCGGGAGCGTTGGCGATGGGCCGCTTCACGACCTCTGCGGTGGCGTTGACGGCTTCGAGGTGCATCGACGGGCTCAGCGACACGTTCGGCTGTGCTGCCAGCTCGGGCATGCGCGCGCTCGACTTCGACAGCTCCTTGCGCAGCGGGACGATGATCTTCCGCGCGTCATCGGCGTTCGAGAACCGGTTCTCGGGCTTCTTCTCGAGCAGCTTGAGCACCCACTCGTCGATCACGTCGGGCAGCGAGAGCACCTTCTGCGACGGAGGCGTGGGCTTCTCCTCCTGGTGCTTCATGATCATCTCGACGACGGAGTTCGCGGTGAACAGCGGCTGACCGGTGATGAGCTCGTAGGCGATGCACCCCACCGCGTAGAGATCGAGCGCAGGAGAGACCATGCCGCCGCGCGCCTGCTCGGGCGCCATGTACGCGGGCGTGCCGACCATGAGGCTCGCGTTCGTCTGAGGCGTCGCGCCGATCACGCCGAGCTTGGCGATGCCGAAGTCGAGCACCTTCACGTAGCGGGTTCCGTCGCGCTGCTTGCAGAGGAAGATGTTCGACGGCTTGAGATCGCGGTGGATGACGCCGGCGGAGTGCGCGGCTCCGAGCGCCGAGAGCAGCTCCTCGAGAATGACGAGCACCTCGACCAGCGGCATGATCTTCCGCTCGTCGCGCAGCGTGTTGATGATGTGCTCGAGCGACTCGCCCTCGAGGTACTCCATCACGATGCACTGGCGGCCATCGGCGAGCTGGCCGAAGCCGAAGACGTCGATGATGCCGCGGTGCCCGACCTGGTTGACGGCACGCGCTTCGGCGACGAGGCGCTGCACGACGTCGGGGTTCTCGGCGACCTCGGGGCGCAGCACCTTGATCGCCACGCGCTTGCCGATGACGGGCTGCTCGCCTTCGTAGACGATGCCCATGCCGCCGGCGCCGAGGCGGCCTTTCACGACGTAGCCAGAGACCTGCGAGCCGATGACGGGATCACGATCGTACGCCGAGAGCAGCGCCTCGGGCCGCATGGGACGAATGGTGTCTTCGTCGCCGGTGGGCTCCTCGCCGGTGAGCGTGTCGTTCTGCCGGCCGGTGTTCATCAGCGCCCGCAGGGGCTTTCGATGGTCGTCGCTCATACGGGGCACCTGAGTGTAGCCAAGAACATGGTGTGGCGGTGGCCCGAATCTCTCCTGGCGCCGCCGGGAACCCGCGGAGAATCAGATGGTTGCCGGGCCGTGCGGCTTCGATGTCAGCCCCACCTGCTACGACTTCCCGTCATGCGGCAGGCCTATTCGATTCGGGAAGTGGCAGGGCTGTTGGGAACCACCGGTGACTCGGCGCGGGCGTTGGTCGAGCTCGTCTGGGGCACTCCACGCGACGTGTTCACCTTTCAAGATCTCGTGCTGCTGCGGACGGCGCGCGGGTTGATGGAGCGTCGGGTCTCGCGCTCCCGCATCGCCCGCGCCCTCGAGAAGCTGCGCAAACAGCTCGCCGATGGGCGGCCGCTCTCGTCGGTCGCGCTCCAGCAGGAAGGTGAAGAGCTCGTCGTCGGCGTCGGTGAGGAGCGATGGAACGCCGAGACGGGCCAGTCGCTGCTCGACTTCCATCAGCCGTCACGGGCGGCGACGT
This sequence comes from Archangium gephyra, assembly GCA_943370055.1. Taxonomy (GTDB): domain Bacteria; phylum Myxococcota; class Myxococcia; order Myxococcales; family Myxococcaceae; genus Xiheimicrobium; species Xiheimicrobium gephyra_A. The sequence goes on along the minus strand of CALRPN020000066.1, from coordinate 50,789 downwards.
GGCTCAAGGCTCCCGCGCAGCGTGATGCCGACGCGCTCTTTGCCCGGGCGGTGGCGCAAGAAGGTGAAGAGTCTCCCGACGCGCTCGCGACGTACACCGAGGCGCTGGCGGTCAATCCGCTCCACGCAGACGCGCACGTGAACCTGGGCCGCCTGCTGCACCAGCGTGGCTGTCACAAGGAGGCCGAAGCGCACTACACGGCCGCGCTCGTGGCTCGCCCGGCCGACGTCACGGCCACCTTCAACCTCGCTGTCGTGCTCGACGATCAGGGCCGCATTGACGAAGCCATGGGCCGCTACCGCGAGACGCTCGAGCTCGATCCGCAGTGCGTCGACGCGTACTTCAACCTCGCCCGGCTCTACGAACGGAAGGGAGAGAAGATCGCCGCGATTCGCCACCTGAAGGACTACCGGCGGCTGTCGAATCAGGCTCCAGCGTGAGTCACTGCGTTCCGGCGGCCGGGCGCAGACACACCGAGACCGAGCCACCATCAGACGCGGGCACCGTGCTGTCGCACTTCATCGCGCCGCGAGAGGACGTGGGGCAACCGTTCATCATCGCGCACGACACCGAGCAGTAACCCTGCGGCGGGCCCCCGTCGACCGACTCCAGATCCGTCACGCAGATCTGCTGCTCGCACTCGGGAGAGCCAAACTGAATCAGCCGGCGGTTCGTCGCTCCGGGGGGTGCTGGTTGAAGCACCGCGCAGCCACCGTCAGTGCCACGCGGACAACAGGGAGCATCCACAGGCGTCGTACACGCCGCCACGCTCGCCAACGCCAACGCTGCAATGACCGGCCTCATCGAGCGACCAGACGACCACGTTCCCGTCACCACCTCAACCCTCCGTGCAGCCCGAGCATGGATGGCGTCACGTCGACGCCGAGCAGGAGTTCATCTGTCAGTCGTCCGTTGAGGACCGCCAGCACCACGTCGAAGCCCAGCAGAAACGCGCCCTGAATCAGCAGCGCCTGACCGAGGCCGACGAAGCGCGCGTCTGACGTGGCCTCACCGCGCTGCCAGAGGAACGCGCCCGCCGCCAGGTACGCCACGTCGAGCCCGGCGTTCACCAGCAACACCTTCTGCTGCTTCTCGCCCTCGACGAGGCTCTGCTTCGCGTCGAAGGACTTCGGGTCACGGCCCCAGTCCGAGATCAGCCCCACCACACCCAACGCCAGGTTCACCACGTTCCACGCGGCGTTTCCCAGGTGCAGCCAGCGCAGGCGCTCGTCCTTCTCGAGCCCGAACCCGAGGCCGCCCACGACCATGTTCCCCACGGCCCAGCCGCTCAACACGAACATCGCCGTGCGGTTCGTCGACAACCGACGCTCATTCCACGCAGGCAGGTCGACTGGAGCCGACGACACCGAAAGACTGACGATCAGCGAGAGCATGCAGGGCGGAGGGCTAACGGTTTTGTTTGTTGCCCGCCCCTGCATCTGCTGTGTCTTTCAGGCCGATGGCCTTCGACCCCGCCGAGATCCTCACCGCTGCGAAGTCCAACCGCCGTGCGCTGAAGACCGCGTTGCTCGCCTGGTTCGATCACAACAAGCGCGACCTGCCCTGGCGCCGCACGAAGGACCCGTACGCGATCTGGATCAGCGAGGTGATGCTCCAGCAGACGCAGGTCGATCGCGTCATTCCCTACTATCAGCGCTTCCTCGAGACGTTCCCGACCGTGAAGGCGCTGGCCGCGGCAGAGGTCTCCGACGTGCTCTCGGTGTGGCGCGGGCTCGGCTACTACTCCCGCGCGCGCAACCTGCACGCGGCGGCGACCGAGCTGTCCAGCCGCTTCAAGGGCAAGCTGCCAGGAACGGTCGAGGAGCTGAAGTCGCTCCCCGGCTTCGGGCGCTACACCGCCGGAGCTGTCGCTTCGATCGCGTTCGATCAGGAAGCGCCACTGGTGGACGGGAACGTCGCCCGGGTGTTGTCCCGCCTCTTCGAGCTCGACGGAGCGCCCGGCGACAAGACCCGTGAAACCGTCCTCTGGAGCCTCGCCGAGCTGCTCGTTCAGGGCGAACGCCCGGGAGACTTCAATCAGTCGCTGATGGAGCTCGGCGCCACGGTCTGCACGCCATCGAGCCCGACCTGTCTGCTGTGCCCGATTCAGACGCACTGCCGCGCGCTCGCTGCCGGCCGCGTCGACGAGCTGCCGCCCCCGCGCAAGCTGCCGCCGCGAAAACGCCTCGAGCTCGCCGTCGCCTTGAGCCACCGCGACGGCAATGTGCTGCTCGCCCGCCGCGCCGAGAAGGGCCTGTTCGGTGGGCTGTGGGAGATGCCCGCCCTCATCGTCGAGCCGGGCGTGAACCCCTACGCCGCCCTGCGGAAGCTCTTCGGCAAACGCTCCACCATCGGCCCCGAGATGCTGGTGCTCGAGCGCACGCTCACCCATCGCGATCTGGTGCTCCGCCTCTTCCCCGTTGCCCTTCCGCCCCGACTCAAGCTGCCGCCCGAGGCGTACCTGGAGTGGAGATGGGTGCCTCGCGAAGAGACCAGCGCCCTCGGCATGAGCTCGGCCATGGAGTCGGCGCTCGAGGAAGTGCTCCCGCTCGAAGCGATGAAGGGCCGGCGCCCGAAGAAGAAGTGAACCGCAGCGCGTTACGCTTCCCTTTCGCGCTGCTGCCTGACGCATGTAGGGTGCCCAGAGATTCTCGTGCTCCCCGCCCGGTTTGCATCGTTCCTGCTCGTCCTGCTCCTCGCCGGAGCGACGCCCGCGCGCGCCGACACGCCCGTGGACGTGAAGGCAGCGATGCCCTTGTTGCTCAAGGTGCTGACCTACGACTTGAACTTCGATGCGCGCGGCGTGGGGCCATTCGTGATCCTGGTCGTGAGCGCACCCGCACAGTCCAAGGAACGGGAGCGCCTGGTCATCGAGCTCAACGAGCTGGCCGCCAACAAGGTGAAGGCCCGCCCCGTGAAATACGTCGGCGCCGACTTCGTGAACGAGGGCCAGCTTCAGGCCGAGATCGACAAGTCACACGCCGCGGCCCTGCTCGCCCAGCCCGGCATGCCGCTCGGTCTCGTGAAGCAGGCCTGGGAAGTCACCCAGGACAACCAGCTCTACGCGCTCGCCCTCGAGGCGGTGCTGGTGGAGCAGGTGCTGCCCATCGGCGTCTCGATGAGCGGCGACAAGGCGCAGATCATCATCAACGAGAAGGCCTCCCGGGCTGTCGGCGTGCGCTTCGAGACCTCGGTGCTGCGGCTCGCCCGCGTGATTCAGTAGGCCCGCCCCAGAAACGCTTTGACGGGCAAGTGCCTCGTCTTTAAGGTGATTTTTCAATGGAACACCCGCTCACGCAGTACCTGCCGATCGCCATCGTGTTCGGCCTCGCCGGCGCCATGGCGTTCATCATTCCGATCTTCGCTGGTCTGCTCGGGCCGAAGTCGAGCACCAAGGTGAAGAACGAGAGCTTCGAGGGTGGCAACGCGCCCATGGGCTCGGCCCGCCAGCGCTTCGCGGTGAAGTTCTACGTGGTGGCCCTGCTCTTCATCGTGTTCGACGTCGAAGCGGTGTTCCTCTACCCGTGGGCGGTCAACTTCCAGGCGCTCGGCTGGTTCGGCTACATGACGATGCTGCTCTTCGCGGCCACGCTCGTCGTCGGCCTCGTGTACATCTGGAAAAAGGGCGCGCTGGACTGGGAGAGCTGAACGACATGGCTTCTGAAATCGACGCACCCATCATCACCACCCGTCGCGAAGAGGCGACCGGCTTCATCCAGAAGGTCGTCTCGAAGGGCCTCGGCTGGGCGCGCAAGTACTCGCTCTTCACGTACCCGTTCGCGACCGCGTGCTGCGGCATGGAGTACATGTCCGTCGCGGCCGGCCGCTACGACATCTCGCGCTTCGGCGCCGAGTTCCCCCGCTTCTCGCCCCGTCAGGCCGACCTGTTGATGGTGATCGGGACGATCAACCTGAAGCAGGCTCCGATTCTTCGTCGCGTGTACGAGCAGATGACCGAGCCGAAGTGGGTCGTCAGCTTCGGCGTCTGCGCGAGCTCGGGCGGCTTCTACGACAACTACGCCGTGCTCCAGGGCATCGACCGCGTGATCCCGGTGGACGTCTACATTCCGGGCTGCCCGCCGCGCCCCGAGCAGGTGCTCGACGGACTCATCCTGCTCCAGGACAAGATCGCGCAGCAGCACCACAGCATCGGCAACAAGCAGGTCATTCCCGAGCGGCCGGGCTACCGCGACATCATCCTCGGCAAGTAACCAGCAGCCGATCTCGCGCTTCGTGTGTCTGACCTGAGAAGCTCGCTGCGTGAGCGCGACCTTCTCTCTCTTTCCGCCGCCTCCCGAGCTCGCCGATTCGATCCAGGCCGTATGGCTGGCGCGGGGCAGAACTGCGCACCGCCGTGAGGTCGTGTTGCCGAACGGCGTGGTGGAGCTGATCGTCAACCTGAGCGATCCCCAGTGGGTCGTCGAGAGCGAGCTTCACCCACGTCGTCGCTACCGTCGCGTCTTCCTGGCTGGCACGCAGCGAGGGCCGCTGCTCATCGAGGATGAAGCCGAGACCGATCTGGTTGGCGTGCGCTTTCACCCCGGCGGGGTGACCAGCTGGCTAGACGTGCCGCTCGCCGAGCTGACCGATCGCATCGAAGACACCAGCGATCTCGACCTGACGTGGACGACGGACCTGCGCGAGCGGCTGGGAGCGCTGACCGATCCCTCGGCGAGAGCAGCGGCCACCTTCGCGGTGCTCCGGGCGAATCGAAAGGAACGGGCCGACGCTCTGCGCGTGCGCCACGTGATCGCTGCGCTGAAGCATGACCCTCGGCCGCCTCCGATTCGTGAGCTGGCTGCCAGCATCGGCATCACCCACAAACACCTCGACACGCTCTTCCATCGAGCCGTCGGGCTCTCACCCCAGAAGCTGCGGCGCATTCTGCGCTTTCACGACGTCGTCACCTGGCTGCAGCGCCACCACGCGCCTGTCGACTGGGCCACGCTCGCGCTTCGGGCGGGGTTCTCGGATCAGTCGCACCTGATTCGCGAGTTCCGCGCGCTCTCGAACCGAACGCCGTCGGAGTTCCTCCAGCTGCGCACGGACGACGGCTGGCACCTCAAGGCTGAGTGAACCACCGGCGGCTCCCAGCCTGTTGATCGCACTCAGTTCCCTGGCGTGGTCAGCTCGGCCCCAGCCCGCCCGGGGTGCGTGCGCGGAAATGTCGACGGCCCTCGCGGGTACACACAGGCATGAACGTGCTCATCGTCGACGACGAGCTGCTGCTCCTTCGCTCGCTGCGCAGAACGCTCGTTCGCGCAGGTCACCAGGTCGCCCTTGCAGCGAACGGTCGCGAGGCCCTCGCGGCCCTGGCTGGCGCCGACTTCGACGTCGTCCTCACTGACGTCCGCATGCCCGAGATGGATGGACTCGAGCTGGCGCACCGGCTCGCGAGGCTTCAGCCCGCCCTGCCGCTCCTCTTCATGAGCGGCCACGCTGAGGCCAGCGATCGGGAGCTGCTGGAGCTGGAGCCAGCTGGTGTGTTCGAGAAGCCGCTCGATGAAGGCCGACTCATTCGGGTGCTGGCCTCCCTCGAGGAGGGACGAGAGCCAACCCAGAGCGTCGCCTTCTGAGCGCAGGTGAAGAACGTTCAATCGTTCGGTTGAGCGTCCCGCCACGATCGGGCGATGAACGTCACGCCCCCGCACCCTCTCGCGATCGCCCTCGCCTTCCTCTCGACCTTCCTGCTCGGCGGGCTCTGGTACTCGCCCCTGCTCTTCGGCAAGCGCTGGCAGCAGCTGGTCGGAATCTCAGATGACCTCATTCGCTCGACCCTCGCGCGCACCTTCGCGATCGCCGCGGGAAGCGGGTTGTTGTTCTCGATCAACCTTGGCTTCTTCGTCGGGGGCGCCAGCACCGTCAGCTTCGGCGCCTTCGCGGGCTTCGCGACCGGGCTCTTCATGACCTGCGCAATCACCACCTCGTACGTCTTCGCTCGCCGGCCTCTGGCCCTCGTCGCGATCGACGCCAGCTACCACCTGGTCGCCGCCACCATCGCTGGCACCATCGTCGGAGCCTTCGGAACCCACTGAACCGACGACACTTCCGGTCTCCTTGCCTTCTTGACGCCACGCGTTATATGCAGTGCGTCAAAGGAGGAGTACCGCACATGAAACAGACCCCGAAGAAGGCCGTGACCGCTGTTGCCGCTGAGCGTCTCACCGAGGGCCTTGGTGTTGCCCGCAAGCAGTTGCTCCAGGTCGAGAAGGACATCGTGACCGAGGCGAAGAAGCAGCGCCGCTCGCTCGAGAAGATGCTGGCCCGCGTGCGCAGCGGAGACGACCTGAAGGTGATCGAGAAGCGCATCGCCACCACCGCGACCGATCTGCAGAAGCGTGTTCGCACCATGCCGCGCGAGGTTCTGGGTGCGCTCGGCGTCGCCACGTCCGACGACGTCGCCAAGCTCTCGAAGACCCTCACGAAGCTGTCGAAACGTGTCGAAGACCTCTCCAAGGCTCGCCAGCCGTTCGCCTGAAGTGTGTGTTTTCAACCGGTTGGGCCTGACACTGGGCCCTTCCGATCAGGTCGGTCGATGTGGTTAGAGGGCACACCTTATGGAAACGCGTCCGCCGCAGCCGCCGCATGACCGACGGTCCATCGCTGAATTCTTCCAGCAGGTGTGGAGTCAGGCGCTCGTCACTGTTTCTGGCGCTGAAGATGAAGCGGCCAAGCTGCTCGCGCGTGTTCAAGGCATGGCCGGTTGGAGTCAGGACGAAGTGAAGCGTCAGGTTCGCGAGTACGCGGACAAGCTGACGTCACAGCGTCGTGACATGGAGCGGAAGGTCGAAGACACCGTTCGCGTCGCGCTGCAGCGCCTGCGGGTTCCCCGCAAAGAAGAGATCGCCCAGCTGAACTCGCGCCTCGACACCCTCAACAAGCGAATCGAGCACCTGTCCAAGTGAAGCCCCTGATCGCCAACGGAGTGGGTCGTTCCCGCCCGTCAGCGAAGGGCCTTCGTCCGTCGTTTGCGCGCCTGCTGGTTCGGCTGACCCCTCGTCGGGGAACCGCGCTGCTCACGGGGCTCGCCGCCATCACCTGCATCGGCATCGCGCTCTGGCCGATCGTTCAACCGCCCGCGCCGGTCGCCTCGCTCGAGCCCATCGGCGTTCAGGTCGTTCGTCACCCTGACTCGGAGCGCATCGACGGCGTGCTGGCCCGGCGTGGTCCTGGCCTGGGCATGCGCTTGCGTGAGCAGCTCGCGCTGGCGATCGCTGAAGAGTCTGCCGTGGCGGGGTTCGATCCCCTCCTCATCCTCGCGATCATCGACGTCGAGTCCGAGTTCCGCGAAGCCGCCGTCTCGAACATGAACGCGCGCGGGCTGATGCAGATCCAGCCTGTGACCCTTCAGTTCATCGCCGAGCGCGAGGGCATCAAGCTGAGCGCGAAGGAGATCGAGGCCGACCCTGCCCTGCGCGTTCGCCTCGGCATTCGCTACCTCAAGTACCTCTCGAGCCGTTTCGGTAACGATCTCGACATCGCGCTCATGGCCTACAACGCCGGGCCGACCCGCGTGTACCTGGCCGCCCGCCAGCGCGACCTCGAGCAATTCCGCAACTACGTGCGCGCCGTGCGCCGAGAGTACGCCGTGCTGAAGCGTGAACATGGTGAAGCCGGTGATTGGGCCTTCGCCGCGCGCGAGTCTTCTGGAACCCGGCAATGAGCGACGAGAAGTGCCTGCAGGAGACCTACGCCCCGCACAACGCGTGCTTCGGCTGTGGCCCATCGAACCCGAAGGGCCTGCGCATTCGTTCGTTCGCGAAGGGTGACTCGGTGGTCGCCGAATGGAAGCCCGAGCCGCACCACGAGGCGTTTCCGGGCGTGCTCAACGGCGGCATCATCGGCTCGCTGCTCGATTGTCACTGCAACTGGACCGCAGCGTGGCACCTGATGAACGAGCGCAAGGTGGCAACGCCGCCCTGCACCGTCACCGCTGACTACGCGATCGTGCTCAAGCGGCCCTGCCCGACCGATGTTCCGCTCACGCTGACGGCGAAGGTCGTCGAGTCCGATGGCACGAAGGTCGTCGTCGAAGGCGTGCTGGAGGCGGCCGGCAAGGTGCGGGGCACCTGCAAAGGCACCTTCGTGGCGGTCGAGCCGGGTCATCCCGCGTACCATCGCTGGTAGCCGCGCTTCGCGGTGACGATGACCGCGCTCCTCACCCTTTTCCTGGCGGCGGCTCCGAGCGACTCCGCGCGGTGGTTTCCCGTCTCGGCGCGCGCCAGCTTCTCGGCCGCGGTCACCGCGCAGGGCACGCCGATGGTCGGAGTCGAGCTCGGCGCGCTCGCGATGTTCGGCAAGCCCGGAGCGGGTCCACTGCCGTTCGATCGCCAGGGCTGGGTCTTTGGCGTTGGCCTTCGTGGCTTTCTCGGGGTCGCGCCGTGGACGACGTGTGACTGGTGCCTGACCCGCCAGGAGTTCGGGCCCGCCTTCAGGCTCGGCTACGCGATGGGCGACGCTCCGAAACCATCGGAGGACACGCACAAGGTCGAAGATCGGCCGACGGTTCCCGAGCTGCAGCTCTGGCTCGAGGCCAGCCCGCTCGTGGTGCGCGAGGCGATCCCCGACGCTCCGCTGATGCCGGGTGGCGCGAAGCTGGGCTACGGCGTTCGGGTCGAGCTGGGCGTCACGGCCGTCGCGTGGACGTTGACCCTCTTCAAGCTCGTGGGCCTGATCGCACAGGAAGGCTCAGTGGACATGGGGCCGATCACCCTTCCCCTCTTCGGGCTCGCCTTCATCAACCAGCTCGGCCTGTGGTTCGAGTGGAACAGCCCGGCCGTTTCCATGAGCACCACGCGTTTCGGGGCTACCATCGGCGCGAGCTTCTGATCCCTCTCGAAAGAGCCCATGGCCTCGACACCCCGCGCAGACGTCACCAGCCGCACCCGCGGTGAAGACACCTTCGAAGCAGGCGTGCACGCCGACGCAGAGGTGGGCGCCATCGACGTCGGCCTCGCCGTGCAGAAGGACGCGATCGGCATCGTCATCGACGCTCCGGTCGTCGGACATCTGAAGGTCGCGCTCGAGATCGCGCCCGATGGAACGACCCGGCTCGCCTCGATGCAACGGCGGCTGATCGATGGCACGGAGGCGAAGGTGCCTCCCCTCGTCGTGATCGACGAGACCCGCATCGTTCAGCTCGAAGGACAGCTCGACCAGCAGAAGCAGGAGCTGGTGACGGCCCTGGAGCGCTTCGAGAAGCTGCAGTCGCAGACGGTGACCGAGCGTGACGAGGCTCGCGAACGCGCCGAGGCGCACCACGACAACGAGAAGCAGCTCGAGAGCACCATCGCCGAGCACGAGACCACGGTGGCGCGGCTCGAGAACGAGCTGACCGAAGCGCGTCGCGTGGTGGCGGAGGAGAAGGAGAGCCGCCTGACGGTGCTGGGCGAGCGCGAGAAGGCCCGTGCCGAGCTCGATCGCCTTCGAGAGGAGCAGGACGCCGGCTCGGCGGTGCTGATGCGCGAGCTCTCGGAAGCGCGGGCGGCCCGTGACGCGGCCGAAGGCCAACGTGGCCAGATCTCGAAAGAGCTGACCGAGCTGTCGTCTGCCCTGTCCGCCCGGGGCGAAGAGCTCAAGACGCTGACGACCGAGCGTGACGGCCTGGTGCTGCAGCTCGCGACGGCGACGAGCTCGCTCGACACGATGCGGTTGAGCCAGAGCAGCGGCGATGCACAGAAGTCCGAGCTCGAGAAGCAGCTGGCGGAGCTCGCCCAGAACCTGAACGACACCGAGGTGCAGCGTGACGAAGCGCGTGCGCGGGTCGGGCAGCTCGAGCTGTCACTCACCGAGACCGAGGCGAAGCTCGAGTCGTCGACGGCCGAGCTCGCCTCCGCGCGAATCGAGCTGAAGTCCTCCACGGAGCGCCTCGCCGAGTTCGAGTCGAAGCACGGCGCGCTCGACGGCGAAGTGGGCACGCTCCGGTCGGAGTTCGCGGCGGCCCAGGATCGACTTCGTGAGCTCGAGGCCAGGCACGCGGCCCTGGAGACGGAGTCGGCGGCGGTTCGTACGCAGCTGACCGCGGCGCAGGAGCAGACAGGCTCGCTCGAGGCCCAGCTCGCCGAGACCCGCGCCACCCTCGCCGAGAAGTCCTCCGCGTTGGAGCAGGCGTTCGCCCAGGCCGCTGAGCTCGAGCAGGTGCGATCGCAGGTCGAGACGCTCACCCAGGAACTCGCCCAGAAGAACGCCCACCTCGCCGATCTCTCGTCTGGCGCTGAAGGTGCGAACGCGCAGGTAACCGAGCTGCAGACCCAGCTCGAAGCCGCGAAGACCGAGCAGAACCGGCTCGAGGCCGAGCTCGACAAGCGCCTCGAGGCGGTGACCGACGCCCTCTCGCAGCGAGACGCGGCGATCGCCGAACGAGAGGGCCTGCGGACCGAGCTCGAGGGCGCACGCGCCGAGGCCTCGACCACGAGCGCGGAGCGAGAGGCCCTGCGGAATGAGCTGGAGGCCGCACGCAACGAAGCGGCCACCGCCATCGCCGAATGGCAGGCCGCCCTCGAGAAGGAGAAGACCGATCTCGAAGAGGCTCGAAACGTCGCCAAGACGCTCAAGGATCGGGCGGAAAAGGCAACCACCGAGCGAGACGAAGCGCGCACGGTCGCGAAGACGCTCCATCAACGTCTCGGCGCGGGTGGCGGTGCCCCGGCCGACGCGTTCAAGAAGGAGATCAAAGAGCTTCGCGAGACGCTCGATCACGAACGGTCTCTCGCGGCGAAGCTGGTGGGCGACAAGGACCGGGCGGTGCAGCAGGTCGAGGCGCTGCAGCGCATGATCGAGCAGGAGCGCAGCACCCGCGTCAAAGCGGTGGCCGAGCGTGACGAGTACAAGAGCCGCTTCCGCGCGCTCACCACCGAGATGCCCGCCCGCGGCCCGTCGGACAGCGGAGAGACGACGCAGAGCTACCTGCTCACCACCACCGAGCCCGAGATGCCCGTGCAGCACCTGCCCGAGATGCCCACGACGCCCATGCAGCCGATTCCCCCGAAGAAGAAGGGTCCCTGACGTGCGCTCCTTGTCGATCGTCGCGCTCACCGCAGTCACCGCGTTCGCAGATCCGCCGGCCAACCAGGAGCAATGGGAAGAGGCCACGCAGTTCGACTGCATCGGGCCGTTCACCCACTTCTCGACGCCCGACGTGAAGGAGAAGGACGGCTTTCGCTACGAGTACACCGGCGCGACCGTGAAGCTGCGTCGCACGAGCGCGAAGTCGGGGAAGCAGGTGCGCCTGGGACTGCTCGCCGGCATCAAGGACCTCGACCCCGAGACGAAGGCGAGCGTCGAGCGGTTCCTCGCCGAGTTCGAGAAGGCAGACGTCGACGCGGTGGTGATCGGCGGAGACACCTCGAGTGATCCCCAGATGCTCGAGAACCAGTACGCGTATCTCGCGCAGGCGACGAAGCGGCCCCTGCTCGTCATCGCCGGCAACATGGAGCGCGGCGCTTCGCTCAACTACGCGGTCACGAAGGTGCGCAAGGACACGGGCGCCACGAACCTCGTGAACATGGATCTCGTGCGCCGGGCGGACTTCGACGGTGCCGACATCGTCAGCCTCGGCGGGTACCACGACAAGGCGTTCCTCCACCTCGCGGGCGGCTGCATCTACGCCGACAAACACGTCGACCAGCTCGAGACCGCGGCGAAAGCGTCGGACGACTCCGTCGTGCTGCTCACGCACGGGCCGATGCGCCAGAAGGGCCAGCAGGCGCTCGACTACGTGCCCGGCGCCGAGAACGTCGGAGACCCCCGGCTCACCGCGGTCGTCCAGACCGCGAAGATCTCGTTCGGCATCACCGGCCACATCCTCGAGGCGGCTGCGAAGGGCACCGACGTCGCCGGCAAGGTGCTGCCGCCGAAGAAGCTGCACCCTGCCCTGTTCGTGAATCAGGGCTCGGCGAACCCGCTGCCGTGGAAGATGAACGATGGCTCCACCGCGCACGGGCTGGCGGCGATCATGACCATCGAAGGAAAGAAAGCCTCGTACGAGGTGCTGCGCGGGCCGAAGCCGACGAAGTGAACGTTCGCGGTACGCTGGGCGCATGCGAGCGTTCGGGGTCATCGCGTTGCTGTCTCTCTCTGCGTGTGTGGGCACTGCGACTGGCCCAGGCGTCGACGCTGGCGAGCCTGAGCTCGACGGAGGCAGCTCATGCGCGATCGGAACGCACGACTGTTCCGGCTCATGTGTGGCCGATGACGCGATCGCGACCTGCGGAAGCTCGTGCGCTCCGTGTTCGGCGCCGATGAACGCCACTGCGACGTGCACCAACGGAGCCTGCGGCTTCGCGTGCTCCGCCGGCTTCGAGCCCTGTCTGGGACGTTGCCTCTCTGCCGACGCTGGTTCGTGCCCGGTGAACCTGCGACCGAACGTCTTCGCGCCGCTCACGAGCGGAGATGTCGGCACCAGAACGCAGGCGGCCCTCCTCTATCTCCCGACGACGTCCGAGTACGTGCTCGTCGGCGGAGCGCGCACCCACGCGATGCAGCCCTACGACGTGCTGGTGCTGAAGCTGGGTGATCCCTCGTGGCGAAACGCGTTCCCGCCTGGCAAGGAGACGGCGTGGGGACCCGAGGTTGGCAACTCCACCGCGCCGGGCTTCCGCTCGGAGTCGTTCGAGGTCGCCGACACGTCTGGCTTCCCGCGCCCGAGCTTCGAGGTCTACGGAGGCACGACGACCTTCGGGCAGTCAGCGTGGCTCGCCCCGCAGAACCGGCTCCTCTTCTATCTCTGGAATCGCACGTTCTCGTACGACGCCGTCGCCCGCGCGTGGACGTTTCACGCGCCAGCGCTCGATCCCGCGGGCGGCGCCATGAAGCCGCGGCTCATGTGGGGCGCGATGACGGCCAACTCGACGGGCAGCAAGGTGCTGCTCTTCGGCGGAGCGAACGTCGAGTCCGACGCCGGCACGCCGGGCACGTGGATCTACGAGCCCGAGACGACGACCTGGCGTCCCGTCACCGGAGCCGAGCCGCCGCCGCGCAGCTACTCGAACCTCGTCACCGACCCCGAGCGCAACGAGGCGCTGCTCTTCGGAGGTGACGAGCTCGATCGCCTGCTCTCCGACACCTGGACGTTCGACTTCGCGACCGAGCGATGGACGCAACATACGCCACCGATCTCGCCGTCTCCGCGCGCGGGCCATCGATTGCTCTATCTGCCGCAATCGAAGGCGACCGTTCTGCTCGGTGGATGGACGAGCAGCTCGACCACCGACTACGTCTCTGATCCGTACCAGCGCCTGCCGATGCAGCTGTGGCGTTTCGATTTCGCGAATCACACCTGGGCGCTCGTCAAACACTTCTCCGACATGACGACGCCGACGTTCTCGCCGTCTGCCATTCACGCGGGCTTCACCTTCGCTGCCGCGGTCGGAGCCGACGACATCGCGGTGCTGCATCACAAGGCCGGTTACCCCGACGATCAGGCACAGGGCCGCACGTGGGCGCTGAAGATCGATGTCTCGGCTCCCGATGTCGCGGGCACGCTTCAGTACGGCGTCGACGCAGGTTCCGTGACGATTCGCACAGGCCGTTACGATCCCGCCTGGTTCCTCGACGCGGGCCTCCCCGACGCTGGCGAGCTCACCGCGAATCAGCAGCGCATCACCTCGGCGCCTGACAACGCGTGGCTCGAGGTCGTCGCTCCGAATCGACCGCGCTCGAATCACGACTGGGGCACTGCCGCGTTCGACTCCGATTCACGGCAACTGCTGCGCTGGTCTGGTGGCCACTCGGCCTGGTCCGGCACCGACGTGCTGCACTACTCGATCGCCGACAACCGTTTCGCCATCGGCTACCGGCCCGAGCTCGTGTTCGAGCGCACCTTCACGAACGATCAGATGCCTGGGCACTGGAGTCCCAAGGGCCGCCCGTGGATGGCCGTGCACACGTACAAGATGTACGCGTACTCGAGCGCGCTGCGGCGCATGGTCATCTACAAGAACCCGTACACGTACTTCTACGACCCGAGCCGCAGCGTCATGGAGTTCGAGGGCGCCCGGGTGAAGCAGGAGCTCGGCGGCAATCAGTACGTGAACACGCTGACGGAAATCCCCACGGGCGTGATCGCGTGGACACCGATGGGCTTGTGGAAGCTCGAGAGCCGCGCTGGGCCCTGGGTGAAGTTGAACCCGACCGCGATGGGCGGCGCCGCGCTCCCGGCCATGAGCCCCGACAGCCAGACGGCGATCTACGTGCCGGCTGGTGATCGCGTGCTCTTCTTCGCGACGCAGGGAAACGCGAAGGGCGAGGTGTACGAGTACGCGATCGGCACCAACACGCTTCGACTGCTGAACCCCGCGGGCAAGACCCAGCTCTCGGCGACGCTCGGTGGGTTCCTGCGCGAGTCGGCGTTCCTCCCCTCGCTCGGCCTCGTGATGTTCGCGATCGATTTCCAGACGCCGGCCGACGTGACGGCGAACGTGAAGCGCGTGCCGGTGTACGACGTGGTGAACAACCGCTGGAGCGCGTGGAAGCTGAACACCCAGCGCTACGGCAACAGCTTCGCCGTGATCGCCGACCCGACCGCCGATCGCATCTGGGGCCTCGGACAGAACAACGAGGTGTTCGTGCTGAAGCTCAACCCGGTCACGGCCGACATCGAAATGCTGCAGTGACCCGGCTCGACTACGAGGCCTCGTTTCGGAAGCTCGCCGCGTATCTCGGGGGCGAGGTTCCACCGATTCCGGCCGCGCTCCCGCGGGTCGACGATCGAGTGCTCGGCGTGTCGTTCTTCAAGACCAGGGTCGTCGACGACGACTTCAGCAACCTGACGCTGCCGCGAACCTTCTTTGGCCGCTCCGAGATTCGCGACGTCGACTTCCGCAACACCGACCTGCGTGAGTCGAACCTGTGCTGGAACGACTTCATCTCGGTGGACTTCTCCGATGCGGTGCTCACGAACTCGGACCTGCGCTCGTCCATCTTCGAGCACGTGTCGTTCGCGAGGGCCGATCTCAGGGGAGCCGATCTGCGCCGGACCGATTTCGTCGAGTGCACGTTCACCGACGCGCGGCTCGATGGCGCACGACTCATGCGTGAGCAGGCAGAAGGCATGACGCTCTCGGATGAACAGCTCGCGCTGATCGACTGGAGCGAGCCGGGCGAAGAACCCGCCGGCGGTTAGCGCTTCGCGGCGACGGCCAACTGACCTGCGAACCGCGCGTTGTTCTCGAGCAGCGCGAGGTTGGCCTCGAGCGTGCGGCCCTTCGTCCGGCGAACCATCTCGCCGAGGAGGAACGGCGTCGCAGCTTTGCCCGACACGCCCTTCTGCTTCCCCAGCGCGAGCGCGGCCTTCAGGTGCTTTTCGATCTCCGCACGAGGCAGTGACGTCTTCTCCGGTGGAGGCACGGCGAAGATGAGCCCACCCTGCTCCAGCGCCTGACGCGCCTTCACGATCTCGGCGGCTGCGCGCGCGTTCGGAACGCTGTGTTCGAGCGTCAAGCCCGTCTCGCGCGAATAGAACCCGGGCAGCTCGTTCGTTCCGACGCCGATCACGGGAACACCGAGCGTCTCGAGCAGCTCGAGCGTCTTCGGCAGATCGAGCACCGACTTCGCGCCTGCGCAGACGACCGCGATGGGCCAGCGCGCGATGGCCGGAAGATCCTGCGAGATGTCGAGATCCTCCGCGACGCCGCGGTGCACGCCGCCGAGCCCACCCGTCGCGAACACGCCGATGCCCGCGCGCGCGGCCATTTCACACGTCGCGCTCACGGTCGTTCCGCCCGTGCGTTTCTGGGCGACGGCGATCGCGAGATCTCTCGAGCCCAGCTTGAGCAGGCCCTTCCCCGTCGCGAGCAACTCGGTCTGCGCGTCGTCGATGCCCACGTGAAGCACGCCATCGATCACCGCCATCGCAGCAGGCGTCGCTCCCGCTTCACGAACGGCGGCCTCACAGCGACGGGCTGCTTCGACGTTGCGTGGGTACGGCAGGCCCTGGGCGAGCACTGACGTCTCCAACGCCACCAGCGGAGCGTTCTTCTTCTTCGCGCGCTGCACCTCGGCCGAGAACACGAGCTTCATGGGCTCGTCTCATGCCATCAGCCGCGGCGCTTCTCGACGACCTTTTCATCGTGAGTCGATGAGCCCCTGACGTCCGTGATGGCGCGGGCGCAGAACGCAACGCCGCGAGCCTTCTTCTCAGCCGCGGCGCTTCTCAACGACCAGCTGGTAGTCCTCGATCTTCTTGTCGAGCGTCGGGCGCGAGATCCCGAGCAGGGCAGCCGCTTTGATCTTCTTCCCGCGGGCGGTGCGCAGCGCCTCGGCGATCGCATCACGCTCGAGCCGTTGCACTCGCGCCGCGAGAGTCAGTGGGCCCTGCGTCGCCCCGGTCTGCACTTCGGGAGGCAACACGAGCGCAGTCACTTCACTGCCCGCATACAGCAGCGCGAGCCGCTCGGTCACACCACGCAGCTCTTCCACGTTCAGCGGCCAGTCGTAGTCGACGAGCACGCGGCGGGCGTCAGGGGTAAGGAGCGGTGGCTCCTTGCGGCGAGCCTGTGCGGCGCGAACGGCGAAGTGTTCGAACAACTGGAGCACGTCGGGCCGGCGCTCACGCAAGGGCAGCGTCTCGAGCTCCGTTCCGCCCAGCACCTTCGCGAGCTCGGCGTCGATCTCTCCGCGCGACAGCAGCGTCTGCAGCGGCGCATCACACGTCACCATCACGCGCACGTCGACGGGCTCTTCACCGCCTTGACGAGACGGAGCCACGCGCCGGGACAACAACCGCGCCAGACGCTCCGACGCGTGCCTCGGCAGCGCCTCGATCGCGCGCAGCACCAGCGTTCCACCATCGGCCTCGAGCAATGCCGAGCTCGCAGGCGGAACACCGGGAGCGCTCGTGCGGCCGAACAGCGTCTCTTCCACCAGCGTCGGATGCTTGCGGCAATCGACGACGACGAAGGGCCCCAGCGCGCGCGGCGAGCGGGAGTGAATGTAGTTCGCCATCTGCAGCCGGCCCGTGCCGAACTCGCCCCAGACGACTGCGGTATCGGGAGCCGACGCCGCACGACGGGCCTGCTCGACCGTCTTGCGGAACTGCCGCGACGAGCCGATCAAGAACACCTGGTGGCCGGGATCTTCCTGCCGCGCACGCATGGCGGTGCAGGCCTCTCCCGCGAGCCGGCCGAGCGCGGTGATCGTGCGCTGCTCTTCGACGCCAAACGGCTCCGGACGTTCCGCGTAGAGAATGCCGAACGGCGCGCCACCCGACGCGATCAACGGAGCGACCAGCACCCCACCCGCCAGGCTCGCCTCTTTCCGCTCCAGCGCCGCACGAACCAGCGACCGCGGAACTTCGACCTTCTCTGCGCCGACGACTGCCGCCGTCAGCAAGCCTTCCGTGCCGCCGAGCAGCGCCGCCGCCTTGTCACTGTTCACGCCACGCGCGAGCTCTTCCGCCGCGCGCCGAAGCACCATCGCTTCACTGGTCGCCGAGAGCAGTGCGACGCCCGAGTGATAGAGCCCGGCGATCGGACCCGCAGCAGGCAGCAGCTCTTCGACCGGCGAGCCCGAGACCGTTCCCAGCCCCGAACGATCGGTCAGCGACGCACGTGCGGTCGGCTCGAACAGAATCGTGGAGTCACCGACCTGCAGCCGATCACCTGGCAGCAGCACGATCTCGGCCTCGAGCTTCTCGCCGTTGACGATGGTGCCGTTGCGGCTGCCGAGATCGCTGACGCGCGCTTCGCCGCCCTCGAGGGCCAGCCGAACGTGACGCCGCGACACCTTGGCGTCTTCGAGGCTGATGGTGCACGACGGGCTGCGCCCGATGATGACCTCTCCGGTCACCTCGTGTCGCCTGCCAGCCTGGGGGCCCGTCAACAGCAGCAGTGCAGCCACGTTCGCTCCTCCCCGACTCCCGTCACGCTGGGAGCTCTGCCTGAAGCAGCTGCTGCAACTCCTGCGGCTCCAGCGTTCGTCCGTCACGCGTCACCGCGAGCGCGTTGATCTGCGACTCGTCGATCTCCACGTGCGCACCCTTCCGCCACTCCGTCGTCGACTCGCCACCATCGACCAGCCGGCCGATCACCTTGCCTTCTTCCCAGGTGATCACCTCGGCCCACAGCTGCTCGTCATCGGCCGCTTCGTCTTCGCCGTCGGGGTGCACCTCGAAGGGAGCGCGCACCACGAAGCCCATCGGCTCCATGAGCCCCTTGCGAAGGAAGCGCGACTTGAAGACGGGCATCAACCGCTCGGCCTGGGCTTTGAGCTTGGCGGCCTCTTCTTCGGTCTCGTCTTCGAACCGATCGCGGTACTGCTCGAGCATCTCGCCCAGCGAGTGCCGCCCCTCGGGCGTGACGATGGCGACCAGCTGCGCCTCGTGCCCTTCGAACAGCTCGGGGTTCACGTTCGGCAGGTTGGTGCGCGCCTCTTCACTGGGCACCATCGTGAACTGGCGGCCGACGCTGGTCGACACCACCGCGCGCATCGCCGGGCCCTGACCGAACGCGAGATCGGTGCAGAGCTCCTGCAGGAACGTCTCGGCCGCGGGCAGATCGTCTTCCTGAATGTTGAAGACCTCGACGTCTTGCGTACCGAACTTGGTGAGCCCGTGCGTGTGCACCCACATCGCGGTCGAGCCTTCGGCCATCGGCATCGCGTGGATGGTGACGTGGTCACGAATGTCGAAGTCGAGCTCGGTGATCTCTTCGACGTCTTGCGGAGAGTGCAGCCGGAACGCCGTGACGTCGACACAGACCGAGTCGACGAGCTCCATCAAGCCGCGCACGGTCCACAGCGCTTCGAACACCGCGACCGTCTGCTGTGGTTTTCCGGGCACGTAGCGAACCCGGTAGAAGCCGCGGGCCGTCTCGAGCGTGCGGCGCAGCTCGGGGGAGCCGACGAGCAGCTCGGGCGTCCACCCCAGCGGGCTGTCACGCGTCTCGAACGACACGTCGACGCGCGACTCTTCGGCCCGTACCGAGAAGAGGTTGCCCTCTTCGCCGAAGACCAGCTCGACCTCTTCACCGGCGAAGGCCTCACGCACGGCGTCTTCGGCCACGGGCTCGGCCTCGAGGGTCGCGAGCACGTAGACGTCTTTCATCGCGGGCGCAGCGTCGGTCACAGGTGCTTCTCGATCTGTTTGAAGAGGTCGGCGCGATCGACGAGGTCGGTGACGTAGTCGAGGGTGTCGGTGGGCAGCACGAGCACGGGCGACATCGTGTAGCGCTTGAACCAGTCTTCGTAGAGGTCGTTGAGGCGCTTCAGGTAGGCCGTGGGAATGTCCTGCTCCATCTTGCGGCCGCGCAGCTTGATGCGCTGCTTGAGCGTCTTCACGGGGCAGCGCAGGTAGATCATGAGATCGGGCGGCTTCAGCGCGGCCGCGATGGTCTCGTAGAGCTCCCAGTAGGTCTGCCAGTCGCGCTTGTCGATCAGCTTCTGGCGCGCGAGGTTGCGCGCGAAGATCTCGGCGTCTTCGTAGATGGTGCGGTCCTGCAGCGCGGTGCCGTCTTCGCGCTCGAGCTCGCGATGCAGACGGAACTTGTGCGTGAGGAAGAAGATCTGGGAGCGGAACGCCCAGGTCTTCATGTCCTTGTAGAAGTCCTCGAGGTACGGGTTCTGATCGTTCGGTTCGTAGAACGGCTTGAGCCCATACTTCCGGCAGAGGAAGGCCGTCAGCTCGGTCTTCCCCGCGCCGATGTTTCCGGCGATGGCAATGAACCTGGTGGCCACGGGATGCGCCTCGCTTAAGCGGCTTTGATCTTCGCGGTGGGCGTCATCGCGTACCAGGAGGTTCGGAACTCCTTGAGCGCGCGCAAGCTGGCCGGGTGACGGCCGAGCTCGGGAGCGAGCGTGACGGGGAAGCCCATCTTCTTCTCGATGACCTTGGCGACCTCGAGCTGGTTCTTGCGACGCTCTTCGGTGACCGCGCACGTGGTCTTCGGCAGCACGCGGTTCACGAGCACGCGCTCGAACGGCAGCTTCTTCGCCTTGAGGTACTCGACCTGACGCTCGGCCTGGGGAATGCCCAGCTCTTCACCGCGCGTGACGACGACGAAGCGGCACTCGGCCGGGTTGAGCAGCGCCCGCTCGAAGCGCTCGACGTGTTTGATCTGCGCCTCACACCACGTCATCAGCGCCTGACCGCCCTTGGCCTTGTACTTGGTCGCGATCGCGAGGATCGACTGGAACCACGCCTTGGCGATGGCCGGCACTTCGAGCACGCGCAGCGAGTTCCCCGCCGGAGCCGGGTCGATCACGATGCGCTTGAACCGCTCCTGCACGAGGGCGTCGGTGAGCGCCGTCATCGCGGCCAGCTCGTCCATGCCCGCAGGCGCGAGATCGAACAGGTTGCGGAAGATCTCGCGATCCTGCGCGAACGCTTCGCCCTTCGCCTCGGGCCCGAAGATGGGCTCGGCGAGCTCTTTGATCTTCTTCTTGAAGTTCGCGTACCAGGTGACGAAGTCGATCTCGCGCGCGTAGAGGCCCTTGGTGCCCTTCACCTGGGTCTCGGTGTCGGTGAGCCGGCTGACGAGCACGTCAGAGAGCGAGTGCGAAGGATCGGTCGAGAGCAGCAGCACCGGACCTTCCTTCTCCGTCAGCGTGACGGCCGCAGCGGCCGCGCACGACGACTTGCCCATGCCACCACCACCCATGAAGAAGATGAAGCGCGTGGGTGGAAGCGGAGGCGCCGCGATGGGAGGCATCGACGGAGCACGCACCAGCGCCGGCGGAGACTCGGCAGGGCTGAACTGCAGCGCCTTGGTCTCTTTGCCGCTCGCCCACTCACGCCCGAACTTCTTCACCTCGTCGAAGCCACGCGGCCCGACGATGCGACGCTGAATGAGCGCCACCTGCTCGTGCATCGTCTGGTACTTGCGCACGTGAGGCGCCTGAAGGCCGCGGCGGTTGGCGACTTCACGGCTGTCTTTGCCGTCTTCGATCAGGTCCGTGATGATCTCGTCGACGGGAATTCCGCGCTCCCCGAGCACCTTGAAGAAGAGCTTGGTCTGCGCTTCGGCCACCGGCTCGGCGATCGTGCACACGTGCAGCGAGAACTTCTTCGGGTCCTTCAGGAAGGCGTTGAGGGCGTCGGCCTTGGTGGCGAACTCGTCGACCGGCATGGGCGGGCGAACGACGTTCTTCGAGGGGCGGCCGTGACGCTCACCGCGCAGCAGGGCGATGAGCTTGCGCAGCGCGGTTGCGTGATCGAGGAAGCGCAGCGCGTGCGAGGTCGAGAAGCCGTCGACGACGATCGCGTCCCACTCGCCCGACTCGGTCAGCTCGACGAGGTGGAACAGCGCAGCGCACTCGCCCATCTGCGTGGTGCTGGTCTCGACCAGCTTCTTGAGATCATCGTCCGAGAGCACCGCGCCCTTCTGGGTCGAGCCCAGCAGCGCAGGCTTCCACTTCTTGTTGAAGGCCTCGGCGAGCGCTTCGAAGTCGAGCTCGATCGCGGTGACGCCACCGGTGCCCTTCCCCGTCGCGAGCTTGGTCGGCTTCGACGAGAGCTTCTTCTTGAGCAGATCGGCGACTCCACTGTCTGCCTCGAGCGACACCAGGAGGACTCTGGCCTTGCCGTTGTCCTCGAGAATGTTGAGCGCGTGGGCGGTGGCGAGCGTGGTCTTGCCAGCGCCGCCTTTTCCGGCAAAGAAGTGGAGCACGGGTCCGTCAGCCATCGGTTGGGCCTTCCTGACTTCGTTGCAGCGTGTGTTGGAGAGGCCGGCAGGTTGCCGAGCCTT
Source organism: Archangium gephyra (assembly GCA_943370055.1). Taxonomy (GTDB): domain Bacteria; phylum Myxococcota; class Myxococcia; order Myxococcales; family Myxococcaceae; genus Xiheimicrobium; species Xiheimicrobium gephyra_A. The sequence goes on along the minus strand of CALRPN020000066.1, from coordinate 29,112 downwards.
TTCAAGGGCGCGGAGTTTCGCCGATCCGACCCCTGTCGGTCAAGGTAGGAACGTTGTCTTTCCGCACGGTTCCGCTGACAATGGACCCAGACTGACTCTTGCAGGTGCGCGAAATGTCAGGGGATTTGACGCATTGGTGCAGCGATGAGCCCTCGCCCGACCCGGTCGATCGAGTGGCGCTGCGGCGAGAGGTTCTCGATCAGTGACGCGACGCCCGCCTCGGGGAGCGTCTTGCCGCACGTGAGAATGTCGACCGCCGCGTAGCCGTGTTCGGGCCAGGTGTGGATCGACAGGTGACTCTCGGCGACGAGCACGACGACGCTCGCGCCCTGCGGCGTGAACTGGTGATGGAGCGCACCGAGCACCTCACACCGCGCGGCCTTCGCAGCGGCGATGAGCACGCCTTCGAGGCCCTTCGCGTCATTGAGCAGCTCGGTGCGAACGCCCCACAGCTCGACCAGCACGTGTGTCGCGAGCGGCTCGGTCACGTGTAGCGCTTCTTCATCAGGAAGACGATCGCGTCACGGGCGCTCGCTTCGGTGTGGCCGTACTTCGTCGTCATCTGCTCGAGGGTGGCGCGGACCTGGGTCTGCTCCTTCGTCGAGAGCGAGTTGCGCTCGTCGCCGAGGTACTTGAGCGTGTTCTCGGCGTTGATGCGCAGCGTGCGTTTGCGCTCGTCGTAGAAGTGATCGGACAGCCGCTTGAACAAGTCGGGGAAGATTCGCCGGTACTCGACCGCGCCTTCGGGGTTGTCGATGCGCCACGCGCCGACGTTCGCGATGAGGCCCTTGCGGAACTCCTTGGCGTCATCGCCCTTCGGCATCACGAAACCTTCGAACTCGGCGAGGCGGCCTTCGTCGGGCTTCTCGGCCTGGCCGGTGTGCTTGTTGTGCACCCGCTCGCCCTTCACCCACGCGCTGACCGTCTGCACGTAGCGCTCGAAGAGCTCTTCGTACTGGCCTTCCGAGACGAGGCCCATCGACTCGCGCACCTCGCGATCGGTCCAGTTCAGGTACTGCTCCTCGACCACGCGAACGAACTCGGCGTGATCGTGGTACCCGTCGACGATCTCCTGCTGCAGGAACTCGTAGACGCTCTTGTCGCGCACGAGGCTGGCGAGCTCTTTCAGCACGGCCAGCGGGTGCAGGCTGTCGTGATCGGTCGACTGCGCGGCGTTGAAGAGCGCGGTCTTGATCTCGCGGGCAGACGCGCCGCTGCGGCCTTCGTAGTTCGGCCACGAGTCGGACTCTTCGTAGAGCGAGGGCAGCAGCTTCTTGAGCTCCTTCTGCTGCTGGAGTGTGAGGCGATCCGGTCCCTCGCCGTCCTGAAAGAGGCGCAGCTTCTCGACGGGCGTGAGGCGCTCGATGAGGGAGCGCGACTCCTGCGGATAGCGATCGGCGAGCGGCTTCTTGAGGCGGGTGAGCGTGGCCCACATGGCGGCGACCGAGGTGGCGTGCGGCGCGACGTGACGGCCGACCGTGCGCACGTTCACCTGCGCGTCGTAGATCTCGCGCTCCACTTTCCAGCGGCGCAGGTACGGCACGCGCACGAGCTCGATGCGGCCCTTGAAGCTGGCGAAGTCGGGCAGCTCCTTGAACGCGGCGAGGTGTTTCTCGTTCGACGACGCGATCAGCACTTCATCGAGCTGCAGCGTGAAGTGTTCGAGCGGAACTTCGCCGGTCTCGCAGAAGCCGAGCAGGTACTTGAACGCCTCCAACGGGCGCTTCAACAGATCGGCGTACTCGATGAGGCCGCGGTTGGCGTTCACCAGCGCGCCGTGGGGCTCGAAGAGGATCGTGCTGTGCAACGACGGCGGCAGGTTCGCGTGCGTGCGATCGGCCGTGACCTGGTTGTACGAGGCGTCGACGCTCATCTGGGGCTCGATCGACGCGATGCCCGCGAGGTACCGGCGCGAATAGTAGAAGCGCTCGACCTGCACGTGGCGCAGCACCTTGAGGTAGTCGCCGCCGTACGAGGCGAGCAGCGCGTCGAAGATCTTCTTCGACTTGTGCGAGAGCTGGCCCTCGAGGAGCACGCTGGGAACGATCACGTCGCTCTTGGGGCCCAGCGCGGCCTGAATGAGGGCCTTGCGCTCCTTCAACGGAATCAGGAGCAGCGGGTGCTCACGCAGCGGGTTGGTGATTCGCACCTCGATCTCTTCGGCCTCGAGGTGGGCGAAGCTGAGGAGGCCGCCCGTTTCACCACCGCCCTTCTCTCCCCCGAACCCGATGGAGCCCTTCACCAGCTTCTCGGTCGGGAAGATCCAGTTGAACGTGTACTGCGCGCCCTGCGGCGTGGCCGAGTACAGCTCGAGGCCGCGCTTGAGCGACTCGACGAGCGACGACTTCGCCGAGCCGTTCGGCCCATGCAGGAGGATCAGCTTGTTGATCTGCGCCGCGCGCACGAAGTTGCCGAGCAGCCGGTAGATCGCGTTCTGCACTTCCTCCTGGCCGGCGACGCGCACGTCGGGCTCTTCGGGGGTCGGGTCGAAGATCTTGAAGCGGCGGATCTCTCCGGTCGGGTGCGGCACCTGCTGCGCGCCGAAGTGATCGATCGTGTCGACCAGATACTGCGCGGCGTTTCGCAGCTGCTGCTGCGGCGCGCTCAGGAAGAGCTGCGTGTATTCCTCGAAGGTGAGGATCGAGCGGTTCTTGACGAAGTCACTCGAGACGGCGGTTCCGATGTCGTGCAGCTGGCGGCGAGCGTCCACCGCGCGAGTCTACCCGGCTGAGCGAACCGGCGTGAGTCTCGTGATCGACTCTTCAGTCGAGGTCTCCACGGTCGCGTCGTGACCAGCCGGCGGCAGTCGAACGCGAAACACGGTGCCACTGCCGACCTCGGACTCGAAGCTCAGCGTGCCTCCGAGCGTGCGCACGAAGCTCTGACACAGCGGCAGGCCGAGGCCGGTGCCGACGCCCGGCGGCTTGGTGGTGAAGAACGGGTCGAACATGCGGCGCTGCACCTCGGGTGGAATGCCTGCGCCGTTGTCACTCACTTCGATCAGCGCCCAACCGTGCGGGTCGGTGCTCACGCGCACTTCGACGACGTTGCTCGCCTGACGCTCGGCGAACGATTGGAGCGCGTTCATGACGAGGTTGAGCACCACCTGCCCGAGGCGAGCGTCACTGGCGGCGATCATCGGCACCGGCTCGTAGCGCGTGACGAGACGTGCGGTGGCGGCCTCGGCTGTGATCAGGTTCAAAGCGCTGCGCACGGTCGCAATGGGGTCTGACTCGCCGTGATCACTGCCGCCGTCTCGCGCGAGGCGCTTCATGTCAGAGACGATCGAGAGCATGCGTTCGGCGCCTGCCTGGCTCTCTGACAAGGCCTGCAGCACTTCGGCGCGCTCGGCCACGAACGAGTCCGAGGCGATCGTCTCCTTCGCGTACCTGAGGTTCGCGAGAATGAACGAGAGCGGGTTGTTCACCTCGTGAGCGATTCCGGCCGCGAGCGTGCCCAGAGACACGAGCCGCTCGGCAGTCGAAAGCCTCGCCCGTGCCTCTGCGATCGTGCGTTGGCGTTCAGCGGCGTGCACGCGGTCCTGCAGCTCGCGAAGGCGCGCGACCATCACCCCGATGCCCACCACCGACGTGAGCCCGGTGACGACGACCTCGGCCGGCCACGCCATGCCGAACGACACGCGGGTGACGATGTTGATCAACACGCCCGAGATCAGCCCGATCGCGACCGTCGGCCAGGTGCGCAGCAGCATCGCCGCCACGAGCGTGGGAATGAGCGTGACGGCTCCGGCCATGTTGCCAAGCGTTGGGAAGAGCAGCCGGAACATGACGCCAGACACGAGCAGACAGCCCGCGACGATGGCCCAACGCCCGGCGAGGGTTCGTGACGTCACAACGCCCGGACTCAGCAAGAGCGAGACCGGGCACAGCGTTGTGAATTGGTTGAGGGCTCGGTGGGGTGCGACGGACGGAAGTGTCGCCGCCGACCTCAGCGACGGCGGCGGAGCACCGAGAGCGCGCCCAGCACCGCGAAGAGCGTCGACGCGTCGGTCGCGCCGCAGCCGCAACCGTTGCGGATCTTCGTGGTCTCGCAGTTGAGGCACTCGGGAACGCCGCCATCACGGTCGGGCGTGGAGCCAGCGTCGATCGGCTCCACACCGGCATCGAACCCCGCGTCAGGTTCCACGCCTGCGTCCACTTCGACGCCCGCGTCTTCTTCGACCATGCCCGCATCGTCAGGCACGTAGACGCCGCCATCGGGCCAACGCACGCCTGCGTCGACGTCGCACGGGTCGGCGATCGGCACCTGCACGGGGCACCCCGGACCGATCACGTTCGAGCGCATCTGCCCACGGCCATCGGTCGCGTTCGTGAACCACTGGTTCCACCGCTGGCGGTAGCGCTCGACCTTCGCGAGCATCGTCGGCGGGACGACGGTCTGCCCGGGGGCGAGCACCACGACGAACGCCACTCTCCAGCAGCGCGGCGCGTGCGGGTACGCGGGCGAACGGCGGCCCATCGCACGAATGATCTCGTCGGCCGTGATGTCGTGGCGCGTGAGGCCATTCTTCGTCATGCCCGAGCTGGTCTTGCCCATCGCGACGGAGTCGACGCCCTTCCCCAGGTCTGCGGGATCTTCGAGCACCATCATCGGCGACACCTCGCACGAGCCGCGCAGGCCCATGAGGTACTGATCGATGTGGCTGTACTTGCGATCACAGCCCTCGAAGCGGAACGAGCCGTTGCCGAGGTCGGTGATGCACTCGCCGTACATGACGCTGCGTGAGTCCGCGAGGTGGCTGTAGTGCTGGTTGGGGTGGCCCATCTCGCCGTTCTCACCGTTGGCGCCACCGAAGCCGCGAATGAAGTGCTGTCGGCCGCGGCCGTCGGCCTGATCGAACTCGACGCCGTTGAGCCAGTGGTGGCCGTACTCGTGGCCCAGCATCTCGATGCCCGCGAGGCTGGTGACGCCGGGAATGGGAATGCCGAGCGACGGAGCCCACGCCGAGTCGGGGTTCGCGGGGAGCGCTTCAGGCCCCTGCCCTCCGAAGAGGCTCGAGGTGCGACCCAGCGTGCCCATGAAGACGCACTGCGACAGCTTCTGCGAGTTGTAGCTGTTCGTGCTGAGGAACGGGCCGTCGCGGCCGATGTTGCGCGCGGTGAAGCGCACGGGCGGGCCCTGCCAGACGTTGTCGAGATCGGTGAGCGTCTCCGAGGCCGTGAACGAGAAGATGCCGTCGAAGTTGTCACCGAGGCCGCCGAGGCGCGCGGTGTTGAAGGCCTCGCGGCAGAACTGTTCCTGCTTGCTCGGGAAGATCGACATGTTGTCGAACCCGACGAGCGCGTTCAGCCGGCCGCCCGGGTCCTGAACCACCACGATATCGTTGACGATGCTCACCTGCGCCTTCGCGCTGAGTCCGATGGCCAGGGTTGCGATCACGACGAGTCGTTGCATGCGCGCTCCAAACCACAGCGACTTCCGTGTGCGCAACGAGCGCCTGTCTCTTTGAAGGCACAGCGTGACGCAGGGTTGCACAGGGGGGCCTGTCTGGGTGTAGTGGCAGCATGCCCACCGTTCCCGCACTCAAGATCTCAGCCCAGGCCCGCCCGCTCGTCGACCAGCTCTACGCGCGCGTCACCAACGACGCCGACAAGGCCAAGCTGACGGAAGTGCTCCGCAAAGCGACTGGCGGAGACGGCAACAAGATCCTCTCTGCGGCCGAAGCGCAGGCCATTCTCGACACCTTCAACAAGATTCAGGCGGGCAACCAGCCGCTGACGGCCGAGGCGCTGGGCCTGGGCCTCGAGAAGTCGACGGCGACGATCGACTCCATGAAGGAGCTCGCGAACCTCGACGGCATCAGCACGCTCTTCACGTTCCAGGACGGCTCGGTGAAGGACAAGATGATCGCCGAGCTGAACGCGTCGGTCGCGCGCGCGAACGGCCGGCCGATGGAGATCAACATGCTGATCTTCGAGTTCCAGTCGGACTCGCTCGAGAACGCGCTCGTCGACATCGCGAAGAAGAACCCGAACGTGACGATTCGCATCATCGGCGACTCGGGCCAGGCGACGGACTCGGGCGGCAACGCGCTCCCGTCGATCCTCAAGGCGAAGCTGCCCAACATTCAGGTGAAGTACAAAAAGGACTTCCCCTACACGTTCAACGCGACGCTGGGCCGGCCCGACTACAACCACGGCGCGACGCAGGGCCTCAACCACCACAAGGGCTTCGTCACGACGATCGACGGCAAGCCCGACATGCTGTCGACCGGCTCGTTCAACTGGTCCGACACGGCTGACACGAAGAACTACGAGAACCTGGTGGTGATGAAGAACACCGACTCGTCCAGCCGCCGCGGCATCGAGCAGTTCGGCGACGAGTTCGCCGGCTACTGGAACAACAACGAGGCCACGCTCTCGCCGAACAACTTCGCCAACTTCAAGAGCCAGAAGTGGAACGAGATGCTCAAGGCGAACGGCAAGCCGCCGACGCAGGGCAAAGCGAGGCCCGATGACAGCTACCCCGCGTACACACCGAAGGTCGACACCAGCTCCGACATCAACGGCCTGCGCCCGAAGGACGTGGCGCGGCTGACCGAGCTGGTGGGCGCTCCGCTCGCGAAGGTGATGGCGAAGGAGCTCGCGGCGAGCGGTCGCTTCACGAGCGTGGAAGATCTGCAGGAGCGTGTGCCGGCCGCCGCGACGTTGACGGCCGAGGTGCTGGCGTCGCTGCACTTCGGGTCGGGCATGGTGAGCGTGAACACGGCGACGTTCGAGGAGCTCGACGCGCTCGGCTTCAGCAAGAAGAGCGCGGCCGACATCGTGAAGTGGCGTGAGACGAACGGCGACTTCGAGACGCTCGATCAGGTCAAGGCGCTCGGCATTCCGGCGTCGACGTTCACGAAGGTGAAGGACCGGCTGTCGACCACCGACGTCGAGGCGTTCTTCAACTCGCGCCCGTTCGGCGCTCCGGCGGGCGGCACGGGCTACGGCTCGGGAGGTACGCGGACCACGGCGGCGGCAGGCGCGAACGGGCAGATCAGCCAGGTCGCAGCGAACGTCACCGTGGGCGCGACGGATCTCTTCAATCGCGCGAAGGCCGGTCAGCCGATCGACGTGGCGATGTACGGCATGAGCGCGGGCTCGCCCGAGTACACCTCGCTCGTCGAAGCCGCGAAGCGTGGAGCCGTCATTCGCGTGGTGCTCGACGACGGCAGCACGGCGTCGACGGTGGCCGCGCTGAAGGCGCTCAAGGCCCAGGGCCTGCCCATCGACGTGCGCGTGCAGAAGGCGAAGACGATGCACGAGAAGTTCGGCGTGGTCGGCGACGACATCTTCTTCGGCAGCGCGAACTTCTCGACCTCATCGTCGACGAAGCACTCCGAGAACCGGGTGACGATCAAGAACGAGCCCGGCACGGCGAAGGCGTTCGCGAACCGCTTCGACGAGATCTGGCTGAAGTCGAAGTGAGCTTCGATGGTGAAGCGACGTTTCGATCGACGCGAAGCCTGAGCCACGCACCGAGCGTGGTGTTCGAGGCGTTCGCAGCTGCGGAGAAGCTGGCGCGCTGGTGGGGCCCGAACGGGTTCCACTCGACGTTCCAGGTGTTCGAGTTCCGCACCGGCGGGCGCTGGTCGTTCGTGATGCACGGGCCTGATGGGAAGAACTACCCGAACGAGACGCTGTTCGAGGTGGTGGAGCCGACGAAGCTGGTGCTGCGGCACTCGGCGCCAGACTACCGGCTGACGATCACCTTCAGCGCGACTCCGAGCGGCACCGACCTGACGTGGGAGCAGCGCTTCGACAACCCGAAGACGGCGGCCGGCCTCGCGCACCTCGTCGGGCCGGCGAACGAGCAGAACCTCGATCGGCTCGAGGCCGTGTTGCGCCGTTAGTCACTTCGGCTTCATCGAGCTCTTGATCGTCTGCTCATTGCGCACCCGCAACGCCGTGCGGCCGTTGTTCAACGCAACCCTCGCGCTTCCCTGGAGCGAAAGCGTGGCGCGCCAGGCGCCGGGAGCCACCGAGACCGTGCCGCGGTAGTTGATGATCACCGGCTGATCCTCGATCAGCTGTTTGAGCGCGAACTGCACGGTCCAGCTGCCGGGCTTCTTCGGCTCACACGCGGCCGAGACGTCCTCGACGGTCAGCTCTTCTCCCCTGGCCGCGAGCATCTTCGTGAGCTTCGCAGCGGCACTTCCGATCTGGGCTCGCACGCCCTCATCGCAAGGCGCTCCGCTGCGGGCTGCTTCGACGATCGGATCGGGCGTGAGCAACGTCCCAACGACGCGCGCGAAGACGCGAACATCATCCTGCGAGGTGCCCTGCTGCTGCGCGAGGGCTTCCTTCAGGGTGGTGGGAGCAGCGCTCTTCTTTCGGGCGCCGACCTCGCTGAGCATCGGCTCGCCGTAGTTGTTCTCGACATTCCACGTGCGGCCCTCGAGCGAGTCGTTTCCCTCGAGCACCTGAACGACGAGGCGCTTCGGAGCAGCCTCTCCAGCCTCCGTCACCGTCACCAACAACCGCGCCTTGCGAAGGCTCGGGCTCGCAGAGACGTCGACATTGGCCTTCTCGACCTTGACCGAGATCGCATCGTCGAACGACCACGACCAGGTGGTGCCTGCATCGGGTGCGGCAAGCAGCAGTGCTACGAGTGAAGAGCCGAGCATCTGGTCAGTCTGGCACGACACGCTCCGACGGAGCGCGTGCGCATGCCAGGTGTTATCTGCCCTCACGTCGTGGAGCCGCCTTCCCTTCTCGTCGCCGAGCTCGGCCCCACGAACACGGGGAAAACGTGGCGCGCCATCGAGCGAATGCTGGAGCACGACACCGGCATGATGGGCCTGCCGCTGCGGCTGCTGGCGCGAGAGGTCTACGACAAGGTCAGCGCCCGCGTCGGTGAGTCCCGTGTCGCGCTCGTCACCGGCGAAGAGAAGCGCGTTCCACCCCACCCTGCGTATTGGATCTGCACGGTCGAGGCGATGCCGGTGGGCCAGCCGGTCGACTTCCTCGCGGTCGACGAGATTCAGCTCTGCGCGCATCGGGAGCGTGGGTACGTCTTCACCGATCGGCTGCTGCACGCGCGCGGGCGGCGCGAGACGTGGTTCCTCGGAGCCGACACCATGGCGCCGGTGCTGCGGGGCCTGCTCCCGAACGTCACGTTCCGACGCAGCGAGCGGCTCTCACAGCTGCGCAGCTTCGGCACCAAATCGCTCAAGAGCCTTCCGCCACGTTCGGCGGTGGTCGCGTTCTCGACGGAGCGGGTCTACGAGCTCGCGCAGTCGCTTCGGCAGCTTCGCGGCGGTGTGGCCGTGGTGCTTGGAGCGCTCTCACCGCGCACCCGCAACGCGCAGGTCGCGCTGTATCAGTCGGGCGAGGTCGAATACCTCGTGGCCACCGACGCGATCGGCATGGGCCTCAACCTCGATCTCGACCGCGTCGCCTTCGCTTCGCTCTCGAAGTTCGACGGCTTCGAGCAGCGCAACCTCTCAGTCGACGAGCTCGGGCAGATCGCTGGCCGCGCCGGCCGCCACGTGCGCGACGGTGAGTTCGGAACGATCACCACTGCTCCGGAGCTTTCGCAGAAGACCGTCGCCGCGATCGAAGCGCACCGGTTCCCCTCGGTCGGGCGGCTCATCTGGCGCAGCAGCGAGCTCGACTTCGACAGCCCGCGGGCGTTGCTCGACTCGCTCTCGGTGGGACCGCCGCACGAGGTCTTCAGCCGCGTGGAGCGCGCGGACGACTTCGATGCGCTCAAGGCCGTGTCGTCTGACGCCGAAGTGCTGGCGCTCACGGAGACGCGCGCGGGCGTCGAGCTGCTCTGGCAGGTCTGCCGCATTCCCGACTTTCGCAAGGGGCTGCTCGGCGAACACCCGCGGCTGGTGAAGGAGCTCTTCCTGCAGCTCTCGCGCGGCAACGGGCGCCTGCGCGACGAGTGGCTGCGCCGCCAGGTGGACCCGCTCGACGATCTGAAGGGCGATCTGCACACGCTGACGGCGCGGCTCGAGTCGATTCGAACGTGGACGTACATCTCGCATCAGTCGGGCTGGGTGAACGACGCGACGGCGTGGCAGCAGCGAACGCGGGCGATCGAAGACGGGCTCGGAGACGCGCTCCATCAGCGGCTCGTCGAGCGCTTCGTGCAGAAGTCGGCGGTGAGCTCGCGGCGCCGGCGGACGGGGCCTGCGCCGAGCGGGCCGTTCTCACAGCTCGCGAGCCTCGTGGAGCGTGGCGAGACCGAGGACGACTTCATTCAGCGCGTAGTCGCGGCGCGGGGAGACGAGCTGATCGTCGACGCGCTGGGCACGATCTCGTTCGAGGGTGAAGCGCTGGGCCGGCTCGTGCGCGGGAGCGATCTGTTGACGCCGGGCGTGGCGCTCCTTGGAGGCGACGCGTGGAACGGCGGGCAGCGCGCGCAGCTCGAGCGGCGGTTCGCGGCGTGTGCGCGCGACGTGGTGTCCGAGGCGATGGGCGGCTTCCCGGTGCAGGCGCTCACGTCGGCTGCACGGCCCCCACCTTTGCGGGCCATCGCGTGGCAGTTCGCTCGCGGGCTCGGCATCGTCAGGTGGGACGAGGCGCTGCGGGAGCAGGTGCGGCTGCTCGATGCAGATTCTCATCAGCGGCTCGACGAGGTCGGGGTGCAGCAGGGTTCGCGGTTTCTGCTGATCGACAAGGCCGTCACGATCGCGGCGTTGGAGCGGCGAGTGATGCTCACCGCGCTGTTCGAGGAGCGCCTCCGCCCGCAGGACGTTCCCCGCTCCGCGCTCGTGCGGCAGGACGCGCTGCGTGGGCTCGATCCGCAGGCCTGGGGCTACGAGCGCGTGGGTCCGGTCGCCGTTCGCATCGACGCGCTCGAGACGGCGATGGCATCACCGAACATCGAGTTGCTCTGCCGTCACTTCAGCCTCGACGCGCCGACGGCGAAGTGGCTCGTGCGAGAGCTGCGCCGCTGAGCGTCAGTACTCAGAGAAGATCTGAAGATGGGAACCACGACAGTCGGTCGCCTCCAGCACCACCCTTCGCGGTTCCTCGTGCATTGGCATCCGCACGATCGCTGCCGGCCTGGGAAAGACGAGTCGCCGATTGTCCACGGTCAGGTGCGCAGACTCGAGTTCGCACGGCCCTTCGCTCGAGAGCATGAACTCGACGAAGTTGCCCGAGCTGTGCTTCTCGAGCTGCAGACACAATCGATCGAGCCTTGCATCGACTCGGTGAGCCCCGCGATCGATATCCAGCCGACACACGCCCGACACTGGCCGCCACCGCGTGCTGGTGACGCAACTTGCGAGCCCGAACAGGACAAGCGCACGCAGCCTCAGGGATTCCACCACCGCTCGGGCATCGCCTCGCGCTCGCGCCGGTCCTCCGGGCTCTCGGCGTAGTGGACGGGGTTGGTCAGCGACATCAGGTCGACACTCGAGCGCTTCGGATCGAGCCCGGGCTGCAGAATGTTCATCATCAGCACCACCCGCAGCTCGTTGCCGTTGTGGCAGACCTGATGCTCGAACGAATCGTCGAAGACGAGCACGCGGCCGTCTCGCCAGGTTCGAATCTGCGTTCCCACGCGAATGAAGCAGCCCTCACTGCCGCTGAGCGCGAGGTGCACGCGGAGCCGCGCGTTGAACGGCCCCTGATGCGGCGGAATGATGCTGGCGGGAGCGAGCGCAGAGAAGAGCACCAGCTCGCGGCGACACAACCCCGGCAGCGTCTCGAGCACGCGCGAGGTGACGGGACACCGCTCGTGGTTCGCGTCGAAGCGGCCCTTGAGCGGGTGGTAGAAGAAGAACGCGTGCCAGGCAGCACCCGAGCCTGCGTCAGCCGGTTGCGCGAGCGTGTTCTCGGCCATGCCTCGGTACGGCAACCAGCCCTGCTCGGTGCGAACGGCCTCGAGCTCGGCGCGAATCTCGGGAGCCGCGCGCTCGAGTTCGCGAAAGGCCGGGTCGAGTTCGTCGAGGCTCCAGATGGGTCGCGCCTCGATGTCGGGTCGCCAGAACGCAGGCTGCTGCAGATAAAGATCGACCTCGCGCCCGCCGCTCGCGAGGAACCGGCGATGGCTGAGCACTTCTCGCTCCCACTGCCAGGCGCGCACGTGATTCACGCGAAGGCGCTCGAGCTCGGGAGAAGCACCGATGCTGGCCTCGAGCTGACTGAGGATCGGCGCGAAGAAGTCGCGCAGGCGTTTGATCTCGAAGTCGTGTGAATCGGCGAAGAGCCGCGCCATCGCTTCGGGCGACAGCCGGTGAAGCGCGTCGTTGATCGCGCGCTCGATGGTCTCGAGCAGCTCGTCCGAGACCTGACGCTCCAGACGGTGACGCAGCTCTGCCTCGGCGGCCTGCGCGGGGCTCTGACCCTCTCGTTGAACCCTCGCCAGCACACCCTGCAGCAGCGCGTTCTCGAGCAGCAGCCGTCGTTCATTCGCGTCCAGCATCGTGGGCTCCCCTCTTCGTCAGCTCGGCCCGCACCCATCGGCGAAGGCGCTCGTCTTGATCTCGTGGTGACCGCATCGCCGCGGCGACGACCTCTTCGAGTTCGAGCGGCTGTCTCGCGCCATCTTCGAACAGGAAGAAGAGCTGACGATCGGCGCGCGAACCGGCGATGCAGGCCGCCTGGCTCTCAGAGAACGCCACGGTTCCTTCCAGCGCGAGATCGATCGGCAGCTCATCCTTCGCGACGAAGCGCGTGCCACCGTCTCGAGTCGCGAGGAAGGCGACACGTTCGCCATCGGGAGCCAGCGCCAGTGACGTCGCCTTCGCCCACGCAGACCGCTCGACCCCATCGACGACCACATGATCCGTCGCGGCGCGGACGCCGATGAAACCCACGTGCGTACCTGCCAGCTGCAGCCCGTCGACGTCGACCCATGGACCGCTCTGCCACCCTGGTCCGTAGACGGTCCAACCTTCGCGATCCTCGGCTGCGAACACAGGCGCGCCCGACGGGTGAAATCGAATGCCACGCGCGACGGTCTCGAACGGCCCGTGCCGCACCTTGCCCGAGTGCACGAAGACACCTGCGTCATCAGCAGTCACGAACGCCACGCCCGCGTCACCCGCCGCCACCTCGCGAACCTTCGTCTCTTCGAGCAACCGGCCATCGACCTGCAGCTGCCACCCGCCGTCCACGCTCCTCGCCACGAGCACCTTCGACGAAAGCTCCGAGATCTCGGCCCACGGGTCGGGACGGCGCACACCCTCGACGAAGACGAACGCCTGGCCGCCCTCGCGCCCCACCCAGCTCAGTTGTCCTGCATTGCTCGAGAGCAGCGTGACGCCATCGACTGGAGGCATCGGCTTCCCATCGATGAACACCTGCTCCTTGCCGCGCGCGACGCCGATCCACACCCAACGATCGCCGTGGCGACTCAGCGAGCGCACGGAGCCAACGGGCGGATGCTCGACGCCGTTCGCCACCACGACCCATCCGCCCCGGCTTCCTGCCGTGTACGCGAGCTGTCCATCCTTCGCGGCCACGAGCTCGCCGATGACCGGCCAGGCGCGGCTCGCGGTCGTGCCGCTGAACACCACCCAACCCTCGGCGAGTTGCGCCACGTACGAAGGCCGCCCACGCGCATCGACGAACACGGTCTCGACTGGAATGCCGCGCGTTCGCGGGCCCTCTTCGCCATCGACCCTGACGAACTGTCCGCCGCCGTGCTCCACGACCTGCACTTCATGGCGGCGATCATCGCTGTGACCGAGCCACACCACGTGCGTGCAGCCGACGAAGCAGAACGCGAGCAACCCGAGCCGCTTCATGTCGTTCGTGTGGTCGGAAGATGGAGCGCGCCGCGCGAGCTGGTGAGCGTTCCCTTCGCGACCAACTTGCCCTCGACATGCGCCTCGACGTCGAAGCGTTGCAGGTGCTCGACCACTCGAGAGAGCGTGACGTGGTAGTCGAGCCGTTGGCCGGCGAAGACGGGCTGCAGCAGCTTCAGGTCCACCGCGCCAGCGAGCCCACCACGCGAGATCGGATCCGGAGTCATGCCCAGCAGATCGGCGTGACGCTCGGTGAGCGCGGGTTGGTAGCCAGCCTTGAGTCGGTACCCGAGTTCGAGGTTCTTCAGCACCGCGAAGACCTCGTCGTTCGGAAGCCCCTGCGTCTGCGCCATCTCACGCGCGACATGAATGATGTGGAGCAGGTTGCTCGCCTGGAGCAGGCCTTCGATCGTGTACACGCCCGGCCAGAGGTGCAGCTCGGGGAAGTGGCCGTCGAACACCGGCTCGTTCGCGGTGATGTAACGCGAGGCGAGCAGCGACGGCGGCGGGCCATCGATGAAGGCCTCGATGCGATCGACCATCAAGAACGGCCGGCGGTGGGGCAGCAGTCGCTGAACGACATCGGGGCCGAGGCCAAGCTCCGTCTTCATGCTGCGCTCCGCAGGTGTTCCAGCGTTCGGTGCAGATCGGCTTCGTTCTCGCTCGTGAAGATGCGCGCGGCAGCTCCGAGGTTGCGGCGCAGCAGCCCTCGCATCACATGGCCGGGGCCGACGATCAGCCACGTGTCGGCGCGGGCGGCTTGAAGGGTCGCGACGAAGTCGACCTTCATCACGAGCCGATCGGGCAACTCGTTCACCGACTGAGGCCCACCGGGGAGCGCGATCGCTGCGGGCGTCTCACCCGGAAGACTTCGTCGGAGCCGCTCGATCGCAGGCTGCATCGCGCTGCTGTGCCACGGGCCCGACACCGGAACTCTTCGACCCGGGAAGCGAGCGATCACTTCGGCGACCGCGAGGCTCGACCCAGCGACCACGACCTCGTCGGGAGCATTGATGAGGGCCAGCTCGAGCCCTTCGATTTCAGCAATGGCCCGGTGCGCGGTCTCGATGGACTCGAGCGCGACAAGACCGCCCGGACGCTCGGCGGCAGCCTCCTCCATCGCCGCGCCGCGAACGGCCGCGAGCTCGACCGCGTCTTCAGGGCTGATGCGCCCAGCACACGCGAGGGCAGCGAGCTCACCCAGCGAATGACCGACGACCTCGTCGGGACGAACCCCATGAGCGATCAGCTGCGCCATCGTCGACAAGCTCGCCGCAGTGAGGAGCGGCTGCAGCACCCGTGTCGACTCGAGCACGCGGCCGCCGTGACGACGAACGTCCTCGAGGGTGCAGCCCGCGCTCGCGCAGGCACGATCGATCAGCGTTCCCGAGGCCGAGGCCCACTCGACGGCCTGAAGCACGTCGCGCGCACCCTGCCCCGGAAAGACGAACGCCAGCTTCATCGCGCACCTTCTCGAGTTCGAGCGTGTCTTCCGCTCCGACGCATCTCGGGTGAAGCCGCGTCGGCAGCGTTCACAGACCGAGCCCACCATCGACGACGATCGCTTGCCCGATGACGTAGGCCGCGTCCTCCGAGGCGAGGAAGGTGACGACGCGCGCCACTTCATCAGCAGACCCGAGGCGCCCGAGCGGAATGTGCGCCTTCTTCGCCTCGATCACGCGACGGTCGACGGCCGCCACCATGCCGACGTCACAGAGCCCCGGCACGACGGCGTTGACGCGAATGCCCTTCGGCGCGAGCTCTGCCGCAAGGCTGTGGGTCAGCGCGAGCACGCCACCCTTCGACGCCGAGTAGTTCACCTGCCCAGTGCTCGCCCGTTGCCCGGCGATGGAGGCGACGTTGACGATCGCTCCACGCTTCTGCGCCATCATCGGCCGCGTCACGGCCCGGCAGACGTGAAAGGTGCCATCGAGGTTCGTGCGCAGCACCTCGGCCCAGCTCTCTTTGCGCATCATCGCGAACAGCTCGTCGCGCGCGATGCCAGCGTTGTTCACCACGACGTCGATGCGGCCGCGGCGTTCGAGCACCCGTTGCACCGCGGCGTCGACCAATGCTGCGTCACCGACGTCGAACGCCTCGATGACCCCGTCCCCGCCCGCAGCCTTCACCTGTGAGAGCGTCTCTTCAGCGTCGGCGACCCGAGCGCGATAGCCGACCACGACGAAGGCGCGCTCCTTCGCGAAGGCCAGTGCGATGGCACGGCCGAGCCCACGAGACGCGCCGGTGATGAAGACCGTCTGATCGGTGAAGCGCGAGGTCATAGCGGTGGGAAGCCGGCGAGCTCGCGATCGGCCCAGGTGTGACGCTGCGCCGACACGGACAAGCTGCGATTGATGAGAATCGGCGGCGAGACCGTTCGCCCGCTGACGCCACCGATCGAGACCGGAATGCCAGGCACGGCCAGGGCGAGGGGAAGCCGCGCAGACGCGACATGCCGATCGAGCAGTGGATCGTACGCAACCGCCTCGACGTGACCGATGCGCTCGCCGTCGAGGGAGATCTCAGCCTTCTCGGACACCGCAGCATCGACGACCAGACACGTGAGCCGGTGGGTGAACTTCTGCTTCTTCGCGGCGAGCGCCTCGCTGCCCACGAACGTCTTCTGCGGAGCGCACCGCCACTGCAGCCCGAGCTCGAGCGGCGTCAGTCCGAACGTTCCTTCACGACGCATCGAGAAGAACCAGTTCTCGAACGAGCAAAGATCGAGCGCCTCCAGGCCGACGCGACGCAGCTCCAGCGCCTGGCCCTCCTTCTCGATGGCCCGCGTCAGCTCGTCAGCGGCGGCGTTGGGCACGAGCAGCTCGTAGCCATACTCGCCGGTCTTCCCTGCCCTGAAGCAGACGACTCCGGACGAGCTCCGCAGCATCGACAGGTACGGCATGCCCATCACGTCGGGGCCAAGGCACGTCGCGAGCAGCTGCCACGCCCACGGCCCGTGCACGGCGAGGTGGCGGTGCGTCTCGTCGATTCGCTCCACCTTCACGTCCGGGCCGGTCAGGTGCTTCGTCACCCACGCCGTGAGCTCGTCGACGTTCGGCCCTTCCGTCATCAACCAGTACGCCTCGTCGTCGCGGCCCACGATCGCATCGGCGAACACCGTGCCGTCGTCGCGCAGCAGCAACGTGGTCTTCAGCTGCGCGTCCTGCAGCGTCAGCGCCGAGGTCACGAGGCGATCGAGCGTCGCGAAGACATCGTCACCGGTGAGGCGCAGGCAGACCATGTGCCCGACCTCGGTGAGCGCCGACGCGAGACGAATGGCGGTCAGCTCGTCACGCAGCGACATGAGGGCCTCCCAGCTTGCGCAGCGTGAGATCGACGACGGTGTTCACGGTGCGCATCGAGAGCCGCGCGGAGAGATCGTCATCGAGCCGAAACCCGAACTCGCTCTCGAGGCTCACGACGAGCTCGACGGCGTCGACGGAGTCGAGCGACAGGCCGGTGCCGAACAGCGGCGCGTCGGGATCGATCTCGTCGGGAGCGCGCTGCACGTGCAGCGACTCGATGAGCACCTTCTTCACTCGCCCGAGCACCTGGGCGCGGTGCTCGAGATAGGCGGCAAGGCTGGGAGTCATGGTTCCTTCCTGGTGAAGACGACGGCCGCGCTCGCGGCGATGGAGTCATCGACGATCAGCACCGACGTCGAATCGGGCGAAGCCAGGGCGCGAACGCACGAGAGCAACGATCCTGCGGCCAGCGCGTCGAGGTGCCGGTCGACACGGAGCGAGGGAACAATCCCGCTGCGCTGCTGCGCCTGCTGGGCCGCGAGCTGAGCCTGACCTGGGCCAGCGAGCCCGAAGCCCGCGACGCTCCAGTGTCCCTCGCTCGTGGACAGCACCAACGCCGCAGCCGCGTCGAGCCGCTCCGGGTTGCGCTCGAGATCAGCTTCATCGACCGCGCCGACGACGATTCGATCAGCATCCTGTCTCGTCGACAGGTGCATGAGCGCGAGCACGAGCGCGACCAGCCCGCTGCCCTGCCCCGTCGTGATCGTCGTCGTGGGACCGCGCAGCCCGAGCGCCCGTGACGCCATGCCTGCTGACGCGTTGAGCACCAGCTTGGTGAACGCGAGCGACGACGCCTTGTGCAGCCCGCGCTCTCGAATGCTCGTGCGGAACTCCTCCCACGCCTTGGGAGAAGAGTTCGTCGTGCCGACGAAGAGCCCCGTTCGTTCGCGGGTCGCGCCTTTGAGCTGCAGCCCTGCAGACTTCACGGCGAGCCCGACCGCGCCGGTCAGCGCCTTCGCCGAGGCATCGAGGCCGCGCGTCTCTGCGGTGGGAACGATCGACTCCAGCGAGAAGGACGCAAGCCGCGCCGCGTTCGTCTGCGAGCTGAGCAGCGCCTCGAGGCCGACGCCGAACGGACCCACTGCTCCCAGGCCAGAGACGAACAGCGGCCGCGTCAGCCCCTTGCGAGGCGAAGCGCGCTTCGAGACCACCACCGCCGCGTTGGCTCCACCAAAGGCCGAGTTCGTACACAGCGCGTGCTGCACGTCGTGCACTCGAGGCGTCGGCTGCGCGACGGGATCGACGGGGCCTCTGGGTCTGGGCCGCGTGAAGTGCAGCGTCGGCAGGATCACGTCGTGCTGCATCGCGAGCAGCGTCGAGATGATCTCCAGCACTCCCGCTGCGCCCTGCGCATGTCCCAGGTAGCTCTTCGTCGAGCTCACCGGCGTCGTCGCTGCCCGAGCACCAAGCACCGTCGAAATGCCCTGCCACTCCGAGGCGTCGTTCGCCGGCGTTCCGGTGCCGTGCGCGTTCACGTAGCTCACGTCAGCCGCGGTCAACGTCGCGTCCTGCAGCGCCGAGCCGAGCGCGCGTGCGACCCCTGCCCCCGAAGGCTCCGGAGACGTCGCGTGGTACCCATCGGCCGACAACGCGTACCCCGAGAGATACGAGACGATCGTCGCCTGACGCGCCTGCGCATCGACTTCGCGCTCCAACACGAGAAAGCCGCTGCCTTCTCCGAGCGTGGTGCCCATGGACTCGCTGAAGGGCGAACACTTCGACGCGCTCAACAGGCCCAGCCCGTGAAAGCCGGTGAAGATCTCGGGCACGAGCACATCGGCGCCGCCAGCCACGACGACGTCAGCGAGGCCCTGCTCGAGCAGCTCCTTCCCGATGCCGAGCGCGTTCGTCGAAGAAGCGCACGCCGTCGACACGGTGATGACCGCGCCACCAATACCAAGCGCCTTCGCGACCTCGGCGCTCGCGTCATGGAGCCCTCCGAGGTGGCTGCCCATGCTCGTCCCCAGCACCAGCGCGACGCGCGACGAGTCCGTGAAACGAACGCCCGAGCGCTTCAACGCCTCACGACCAGCGTCGATGGCGAAACGAATGCACAGCGCGCGGGAGCCCGAGGCGTCGTCGACACCGACGAGATCGGGCACAGGCACCATGCCGCCCAGGTGAATCGAGAACACGCTGGTGTCGAAACGCTCGATGGGCCGAATGCCATCACGACCCTGCGAGAGCGCGGCCCAGAGCTGGTCGATGTCGAGGCCCAGCGCCGAGATCGCGCCGAGGCCGGTGATCGCGATCGGACTCACAGCGAGGCGAGGAAGATGATCAAGCCGATGATGAGCGTGACGAGCCCACTGGCACCGAGCAGCACACCAACCGTGATGGCCACGAGGTTACCGGTCAGCAGCAGCAGCCCACCAATGCCGAGCGAGATTCCGCCAACCGTCATCATGACGATGCCAGTGGTCTTGCGCTCCTGCCTTCGGCGTTGTTCTGCGATGGCCTTGCGCTCCTCCCGCTCCGCCTCGGCAGACTGCGGCGTGTTTGGCGTGATGCTCGACTCGATGGGCTCGCGATTCGGAACCGGGAGCGGCGGCGGCGTCGGCAAACCACCACCCTCGGCGGGCTGCGCGTCTTGAAAGAGGGCGAGGCTCGCCATCGAGGTGCCAAGCCGGCGACGCGCCTCCTCGGTGACGCCATGGCGCGCCTCGAGCTTCCTGATCTTCCCGGTCACCTCGGAGATGATCAGATCGGGCGACTGACGCATTCGACTGACGGCCTGCGCTGACGCCGCCCGCAGCTTCGTTCGCGCTTCGAGGGGCACTCCGTAGTCGCTGGCGTGCTCGTCGATCGCGCCCATGATCCGCATGCCGAGGTTGGGATCATCACGCAGCGCCTTGCCGACCGACTTGCGATCCTGCTGCGGCAACTGCTCGAGCATCGCCGTCATGCCGAGGGTGGCTTCGTCGAGGTCCGCCATCGAGTTGGTGAGCCGCTCGGTGACCATCGGCTGCTGCCACTGCTCCGGCGTGAGCGACTGGAAGGTGCTCGCGACGAGGAGCGCCTTGAGGGTCTTCCGGGCCAGGGCATCGCCTTCCTGGAACCTTGGCGCGGTGTGCACGTGCTGCCGGTTCGGCACGTCACCGACGAGGCGCTCGAGCACTGGTCCGCTGTCGAGCTCGTTCAGCTGCGCGTCCAGCTTCGCGAAGATCGAGACGATCGACTCGGGCACCACCGGCGCAGCGGCCGAGAGCACGGTCGCACAGCCGGGAGCGCTGGTGGCCACGACGCCCAACTTCAACAGGTCACGACGATTCACGTGGAGCTCCTTGGTCGACTCAGAACGACGTGAGGAAGGCGATCAGGCCGCCGATGAGCGCGACGATCCCAGCGGCTCCCAGCAGAATTCCGACGGTCACGGCGAATGGGTTCGAGCCCAGGCCGGCGAAGCCACCGATGACGACCACACCGAGCGCGACGGCGCCGATCGTCATGCCGAGAATGCCGTTGGTGCGTTGAGCCTGCTTCCGGCGATCCTTCGCCTGCTGTCCCTCAGCCAGATTCCTGGCGCGCTTCGCCTCGTCATCTTCCAGTGGCTGAGCGGGCGTCAGCGGCGTGAGCTCACTCGGAGGCGGAGCATCGAGCGGCTGCACGGGTGGAGGCGGCGGCGGCGTCAGCGGGGTCAGGCCTCCACCGGCAGGCTGCGCTCCGTCCTGAAACAGCGCGAGGCTCGCCATCGACATGCCGAGGCGACGGCGCGCTTCCTCACTGACGCCGTGCCGTGCCTCGAGCTTGCGGATCTTCCCGGCGACCTCGGAGATCACGAGATCCGGCGACTGCTTCATGCGACTGACGGCCTGCGCCGACGCCGCGCGCAGCTTCGTTCGTCCCTCGAGGTTCACGCCGTACTCACCGGCCGCCTCGTCGATCGCGCCCATGATGCGCATGCCCAGCCCGGAGTCGTCACGCAGCGCCTTGCCGAGCGACTTGCGATCGTGCTGCGGCAGGTTCTCGAGCATCGCCGTCATGCCGAGCGTCGCCTCGTCGAGATCAGCCATCGAGGTGAGCAGCCGCTCCGTCGCGATGGGCTGCTGCCACTGCTCGGGCGTGAGCGACTGAAAGGTGCCGGCGATCAGGAACGCCTTGAGCGTCTTGCGGGCCAGCGCGTCGCCTTCCTGAAACCACGGCGCGGTCTGGGCCTTCTCACGGTTGGGCGTGTCACCCAGCAGCGTCGGGAGCAGCGGCTCGTTGTCGAGGCGGAGCAGCTGCGCGTCGAGCTTCGCGAACAGCGAGCCGAGCGCCTCCGGCACGACGGGAGCGGCAGCCGACAGCACGGTCGCACAGCCCGGCGCGCTGGTGGCCACGACGCCCAGCTTCAACAAGTCACGACGATTCACGAGGTGCTCTCCTTCGGGATGCGACTGGTTATCAAACCGCGGGCGTGAAGCCCTTCTTCATGAGCGCGCCGATGACGCGTGGACCCAGCACGGAGGCCGCCGTCAGCACTCCAGCAAACGCCGCTCCACCGACACCGGCCGTGATGACGTCTGCGCCCGTGAGCAACAAGCCGGGGAGCGCGGTCTCGACGTGCACCGGCAGCTTCAAGCGCTCAGGCACGCTGGCCAGGCCGTACGTCTCACCACGCCGATGCCCGGAGAAGTGCGCGGTGGACAACGGCGTCGAGAGCTCAGCCCAGGTCACGTGACCGTCGAGCTGGGGCAGTCGTTTCACCAGCGCGTCGAGCAGCCGCTTCGAGAACGACTGCTTGAGCGTGTCGTACGACTCGGGGCGCCGCTTCCACTTCGTGTTCGACCAGCCTTCGAACCACTCCCAGCGGGCCATGGTGATCACCTGCACCGTCGCGCGGTCGGGGCACCGTCGTTGGAAGTCGGGATCCTTCGCCGAGGGGAACGAGACGTAGAGCATCGGGAACGGCGCATCGGGATCGAGGGCGAAGCGGTGCACGTTCTCGTCGTGGTGCTCGTCCGGGTAGAGCCAGAGGTTGGTGCCGGTGAGGCCGAGCTCGGCGTCGGAGCGATCGAGGCCGACGTACAGACAGAGATACGGAGACGACGGCGGAATTCGCGCCAGCAGCTCGAGCACCTCAGGCGGACGATGTGCTTCGGGCACGAGCTCTTCGAAGGTGCGGCGGACTCCCGCGTTGCTGATGACGAGCGGCGCGCGCAGCTCGGAGCCGTCGGCCATACGCACGCCGACGACGCGGTCACGTTCGATCACCAACTGCGCGACCTCGGCCGACGACGCGACGTGACCGCCCGCGGCTTCGATGGCCGGCACGAGGGTGCTCGCGATGCGGGAGGATCCGCCGACGGGATAGAAGGCTCCGTCGAGGTAGTGCTCGACGACCGCCGCGTGCAGGCCGAACGCCGAGAGCGAAGGCGGCATGCCGTAGTCGCCGTACTGACCGGTGAGCACACCGATGAGGGTCTCGTTCGAGGTCAGCTCGCGCAGCACGTCGAGGGTGGTGCGGTGAGAGACGTCAGGCTTTCGTTCGAGCCGGTGACCCGCCGAGACGCCACCCATCACCCGTGGGCGTGAGAGCCGTGAAGCCCAGTGGAGCTGGTTCCTTCGCGCAGTCGAGACGACGAGCTCGACGTAGGCGGTGATGGCGCTGCGCTCCTGGGGGAAGGCGTCGGCGAGGCGATCGATGAAGGCCCGCGCGCCCGCATGCAGTTCGTAGCGCCGCGAGCCGAGCTCGATGACGTCGTACACGGCAGGCAGCGGAGCCCACTCGAGCGCGCCGTCGGTCGAGGTGTCGAAGAGCCCACGCAGCGGACCTCCCGCGCCGACGCCGCCGACGTAGTGCACACCGACATCCCACTCGAAGCCGGGGCGCGTGAAGACGTGGGTGAAGCCGCCGACGCGGTAGTGCTGCTCGAGCACCAGCACACGACGGGAGCCATGCCGTGCGAGCGCGTTCGCGGCGACGAGCCCTCCGATGCCTGAGCCGATGACGATCACGTCGAACGGGCCGCTGGGTTTCTGCTGATGCCACGAGCGCCCCGTCATCGCGTGCGAAGGGTACACGCATTCTGGCGGCGCCAAGGCAGTCACGTGAGGCCGTTGTGCAACCGTGGGGCCGTGGTCGCGCCCTCAGGGGCGCTGCAGTCGGCTGCGCAGGGTGTGTCGCACAGGTGCGCAACCCGCTGCTCAATGCCACGACGAGTCGGGAGCTACTCTTCGACACAGTCGACGACGGAACTCGAGCCTCTCTGATGGGTGCCTGATTGATCGCCGCCTCGCATGAGCCAGCCCTTCGACCGATAGAGGGGAAAGCCCCGCTCATCGCGGTTGAGGCTGCGCTCGTCAGTGATGAAGCTGTACAGGCTGCCGTCTCCCGACGACGGAATCAGCACCGCGTCCAGACCGGCACACCGAGGCACCGAGATTGGGCTGGTGTCGACACGGCCTCCGCGAATGCCACCGTCGCCGCCACTCACCCACCACTCCCGAGTTCCTCTCTCGGTTGAGATGGCATGGACGGAGCTGGCCTCGTCGACCACGACGATGGTGCCTTGCTCAACGGAAAACTGCTCATGGGTCGGAAGGAGGACGGGGTTCACCTTCGCACGTGAGGGCAACCTGAACGCAAACCGGGTGGCCGGCCCCTGCGGTGCCAGTGGCGCGGTCCAGATCTCACGGTCGGCGGTAACCCAGAAGGCCGTACGCTCGAACTCGACGATGCCGTCGACGGTTCCGCCGTCCCAGAAGTTCTCTTCCGGGAAGTTCACGGGTGTTCCCCAGAAGGGAATGGTCCACAGGCCGCCGTCCGCTCCTGCAACTCGAATCACCGCCCGTGGGCTGTTGACAGAGAAGACCGGCAGGTAGCTTCTCTGGGAATTGAATTCAGGGTTGGGCGGAAGACCGGTCGCAGTGGTCGAGTCGACGACGCAGAGTGGGCCGGCCGTCGGGAAGAGCAGGAAGAAGCGCCCTGCCCCTGTGAGCGCCGAGAACCCTGCGTCTCGAGAACAGCCCGGGGGCAGAGGCATCGTCGGAGCCTGGACGTAGTTCTCGATACGCGGGCGGAAGAAGAGCTCGCTCTCACTCGCCGCGACCTGCTGATCCCTCTGCACGCCCGCCAACGACACCTCTTCGCTCGAGAACCAGAACTGCTCTGGGAAGTCGAGGCGCTCCAGAACGGTGCCGCCGTCGCGACGCATGAGCGCGGTCCACGGCGCGAAATTCCCAACACTCGACACCACAGCGAGGACGGCATCGGTGCTCGAGTCCCACTGCCATGCCCTCGTCGCGCCCCCTGCGCTGAACAAACGAAGCCTGCCGGTCCGGCGTGTGTCTTCCGTTCCGACGACGATGAGATTTCGAGGTGTTCCTTCTTCGGCAATCATGGGCTGCGTGACCCGAACTGGGTTCGCCACGCCAGCGACGGTTCTTCTCCAATGCCACCGCGTCACTGGAACGACCCTCGGCCTCGTCTGAAGACCGCCATCAGACGCGGTTGCCCAAACCAGGACGTTTCCGCGGAAGGCGGGAAACCGGACCTGATCGAGAGGAAGCGTCGTTCGCCAACAATCACCTGCGTCACAGCGGCTCGTCACCGAGGCTGACCAGAATTGAGTCGACGTCTCGGCCTGGGCGAAGATCTCCCAGGGTGGTGGCAACCCTCGCAGCGACACCTCGATCGTCTCGTCTCGTCGCCAGGCAGGCCCGAGCGGATCGTTGGGTTCGAAGTGAACGCTGTCGACTCCGTGGTTCGGCGCCCCGCCATCCGCGAGCACGAGCGCGGCCGCGCCCAGCGAAAACTGCATCGTTGCCATTGGGCCCCCGTCCCACCCAACCAGGAGCGTCACCACACCTCCGTCCGTACTGGGCACGAGTAACTGGCTCGCGCGAACCCCCGCTGGCCCCGTGAAGGTGCCGATGGCCTGGAGCGCTCCGGTCGTTGACCAGGGCAGCTCGACCGACTCCGGAGCCGTGGTCGTCACCGCGAGCGGGAGTGCCGCAAGATCTCGCGGCACCTCGGCGCCCGCGATTGGACTGAGCCAGGCCACCGAGAACGGTTCGCACGAGATGACTCCGCCGTCATCCGAGCACGACTCCCATCGCTGACACCGATCGGGACAGCCGAGCCCGCCATCGAGCGGGGCGCCAGAATCTCGAACAGCGGCATCGGGCACGTCCGGAGCCCCCGCGTCACCGCCACCGGCGTCAGCCACACCAGCGTCGCGTTCACCCGCGTCTGGACTGCCTGCGTCGCCGCCGCCGGCGTCGGCGTCAACCACACCAGCGTCGCGTTCACCCGCGTCTGGACTGCCTGCGTCGCCGCCGCCGCCGGCGTCAACCACCCCCGAGTCGCGCGTGGTGTCCAGACGCCCGGCGTCTCCGTTACCCGCATCAAGCGCATCAAAGGACCCAGCGTCTTGAACCCCTGCGTCTGGGAACGAAGCCGGAGAACAGGAACAGAGCAACGCGGCCAACCAGCAAGCTCGGCTCAGCACCTCTGTGCTGCCCCGCCTGCCGGATCGATCAACGAGAGGGCTCAAGCACCAGTGACAAATCAAGAGCGCGTGCTGGCTGCAATGGCCCCGAACCTTCGGATCGTAGCGATCAAGAGCGCCTCGTGGCTTGAATGGGCGCGTCCATGTCCCTGCTCCCCTCGGTGAAAGAGACGTTCGCGCGGCATCACCTGCGGGCGATGACGGCAGACGCTCCGGGGTTTCTGCTCGAGACGATGGAGCGTGTCGGCCCGGACTTCTGGCTGGGCGTGGGGAACACGACGATGACGGTGCTGTCGTCGCCCGAGGCGATGCGGCACGTGCTCCAGCAGCGGGCGAGCGCGTGGGGGCGCGGTTCGGCGCTTTCGGATACGCGGCTGTTGTTCGGCAACGGGATCATCGCGAGCGACCCGCCGTTGTGGCTGCGGCAGCGACGAACGATGCAGCCGGCGTTTCATCACGCCCATGCGACGCGCTGGCTCGAGGTGATCCTCGCGGCGACCGATCGGTGCCTCGACGCGCTCCCGATGAACCAGCCGTTCAGCGTGCGGCAGGCGATGCTGCGGCTGACCCGCGAGAGCATCGTTCACGTGCTGTTCTCGAACACGCTGGGCGACGATGCGGAGCCGATTGGCGAGGCGTTCGCGGTCATCGAGCAGGTGATGGGCGAGCGGGCGGTCGCGTTGGCCAAGCTGCCGTTGTCGACGCCAACTGCGCAGCGCGAGCGGCTCCAGGCAGCGATTGGCTTCATCGACGAGCGGTTGTTCGGGCTGATCGCGACTCGCCGTGCTGAAGCCGAGCCTCCGCTCGATCTACTGACGATGCTCCTGCGCGCGACCGATCCCGAGACGGGCGAGCGCATGACGGATCAGCAACTGCGGGACGAGCTGATGAGCACGTTCCTGGCCGGGCATGAGACGACGGCGAACGTGCTGACGTGGGCGCTGGCGTTGTTGGGCCAGAACCCTGCCGAGGCGGAGCTGGCGGCCGCCGAGGTCGAACGTGTGCTCGGCACGACGGCGCCGACGATGGAGTCGCTGAGCCACCTGCCGCGCCTCAACGCCATCATTCGCGAGACCATGCGGCTCTACCCGCCGGTGTGGATGATCGCGCGCGAGGCGCTGGAGGAAGACGAGGTGCGCTCGGTGCGAATGCCGCGCGGCTCGGTGGTGTTGCTGCCGATGTTCCTGACGCACCGATCGACGGCGCTGTGGGACGAGCCGGCGATCTTCAAGCCTGAGCGCTTTCTGAAAGAGACGTCGACCGACGCAGCCGCGTGGGACTTTCGCTACCTGCCCTTCGGCGCCGGCCCGCACTTCTGCATCGGGAATCGCCTGGCGTTGCTCGAGTGCGTGGTGGTGCTCGCACGGTGGCTGCAGCGCGGCGTCGTGGAGCTGGAAGCACCCCACTCCGTTCGGCACGCGGTCGGCATTTCGCTGATGGTCGCCGACGGGCTGCCCGCGACGTTCAGGCCTCGTTGACCGTGGTCCGCTCATCCTCTACGCGCTGCGCATGCACCGACTGCTCTGTGTCCTTCTCGTCTCTTCGTTCGGGTGCGGTGTGTCTTCCATCGATTCGCCCGAGGTCGCGACGACGCGGCAGGGGCTCGATGCGGTGACGAGCTTCGGCTCGAACCCGGGCAACCTGCTCATGTACCGGTTCGTGCCGGCAGGTCTTCCCTCGGGTCGACCGCTGGTGGTGTTGCTCCATGGCTGCGGTGACACGGCGGCCGCGTTCTCGACGGGGAGCGGACTCGAGGCGCAGGCGACGGCGAGACGGTTCGCGCTGCTCGTTCCGCAGCAGCAGAGCAGCAACAACTTCGCGACCTGCTTCAACTGGTTCGAGGCGACCAACCAGTCGCGCGGCTCGGGCGAGTTGCTCTCTGTGACGCAGATGATCGATCGCATGGTGACCGACGTCGGCAGCGATCCCCAGCAGGTCTTCGTCGTGGGCTTCTCGGCGGGCGCGGCGGCGACGTCCAACCTGCTCGCGGCGCACCCGGATCGCTTCAAGGCCGGAGCGATCGTCGCGGGTGTTCCGTACAAGTGCACCGAGAACCTCGGTGGCGCGCAGAGCTGCCTCGATGGCGTCGATCTCACGCCCGCGACGTGGGGCATGCGCGTTCGCTCGGCGTTCACGTCGTTCACTGGCACTCGGCCGCGCGTCTCGGTGTGGCACGGCCTGACCGACGGCACCGTCTCGCCGACCAACCGCCTCGAGCTCGTGCAGCAGTGGACCGACGTCGCCGGCATCGATCAGGTCTCCGATGGAACGGCGACCATCTCGAGCGGAGGCACGCGAACGTTCTATCGAGCGACTCCGACGGGCACGCCCCTCGTCGAGCTCAACGAAGTGCCCGCGCTCGGACACGTGTGGCGCACGGCCTGGGCGAGCGACCTGTCTGACTTCTTCGGGCTCTCAGCCGGCGCAGGCGGAGGCTCCGCAGGTGGCAGCGCAACGGCAGGCGGGTCGGCAGCCGGTGGTGGAACGGCAGCCGCCGGTGGAACCGCAGCCGCTGGTGGAACCGCAGCCGCTGGTGGAACTGCAGCCGCTGGTGGAACGGCAGCCGCTGGTGGAACCGCAGCCGCTGGTGGAACCGCAGCCGCCGGTGGAACCGCAGCCGCCGGTGGAACCGCAGCCGCTGGTGGAACCGCCGCAGCCGCCGGTGGATCAGCTGGCGGTGGCGTTGCTGGAGGCGGCGCGATGATCGCGGGCGGTACTTCAGGCGGAACGAGCGGAGGCGGCGCTGCTCCGACGCCCACACCCGGCTGCGGAAGCTGCAGCACGGGCGGTGGACCGTTCCTCGCGGCGCTCGCGTTGCTCCTCGCGCGCCGTCGTTCTCGCTGAAGCGCGGCTCAGACGGGGAACACGACCTTCACCTCGAAGCCGCTCCCGTGCCACGTCAGCGTCGAGCCGTCCTGCTTCGGCGCGTTGTGCGACAGCGGCTTGGTCGACGGACGAAGTGAGAGCTGCACCGAGCCAGCACCCTCTGGCACCTCGGGAGCGCGTCCCGAGAGCACGAGCCCCGCGCGTTCCTTCTTCACGGTGAAGTCGGCGAAGGGCTTGAGCGGCGGTTGGCCTTCGACCGCGCCGAGCACCACATCGGGAACGAGCCGCACGTCGTCGAGCTCGAGGGTGGTGTTCGACGTCACCACCAGGCCATCCCGGGCCGCCTCGAGCTTCTTGAGCGTGATGCCGGTGGGCAGGGCCTTCGCAAGCTGCGCGCGCAGGGCCTTCTCTTCGCCCTTCGCGTTCTCCTCGAGCGTCTGGCGCACGTGTTCGCGCACGGCGTCGAGCTCGGCGTCACTCGGAGGCGCTTCTCCAGCCACCAGCCGGGCGCGGCGGGCGAAGTCCATCAACATCGGGGCGTAGTCGGTCGTCGTCGTCAGGGTGAGCGTGAGCATGGTTTCTCCCGGTTCAGCGGACCGGCTGCGTCTTCACGCGCCCGGCCATGACGTCAGCGACCCAGCTGGCGACGAGGCTGCCGTTGGCGCGCACGAGATCGTGGTTCCCGGCTTCGCTCGGCGGGGCCATCGTGAAGCTGCCCGTCTTGGCGCCCTTGAACGCGGCTTGATTGCCGGTGGGCGACGACGCGGTGTCTTTGGGCACGACGAGGAAGTGGACGTCCTCCATGCCCTTGACGGTGTCGTCGAGCTCGAAG
>CALRPN020000065.1:0-54494 GCA_943370055.1 Archangium gephyra | reverse complement strand
GACGCGCAAGCTGACCGCAACGGGCCGCATCACCGTGGTGCCAGGCGAGGTGACCGAGATTCCCGAGGGCGACGTCGTCTTTGCCACCGGGCCGCTCACCTCTGAAGCGCTCACCAGCGCGCTGGCTCGCTTCACCGGAGAGAAGCTGTATTTCTACGACGCCATCGCGCCCATCGTGGCGGGTGACTCCGTCGACATGTCGATCGCGTTTCGTGCGAGCCGCTACGGCAAGGGCGACGGCGCCGACTACCTGAACCTGCCGATGAACAAAGAGGAGTACCTGCGGTTCGTCACCGAGGTGCGCGCAGGGCAGAAGGTGACGCCGCACGCCTTCGAAGAGCCGAAGTACTTCGAGGGCTGCCTGCCGATCGAGGTGATGGCCGAGCGTGGAGAGCGGGTGCTCGCGTTCGGGCCGATGAAGCCGGTGGGGCTGACCGATCCACGCACGGGGCGCTGGCCGTATGCGGTGGTTCAGCTGCGCATGGAGGATCGCGCCGGCACCGCGTGGAACCTGGTCGGCTTTCAGACGCGGCTCACGTGGCCCGAGCAGAAGCGGATCTTCGGCATGATCCCCGGGCTGCAGAACGCCGAGTGGGTTCGCATGGGCCAGATTCACCGCAACACGTTCCTCGACAGCCCCCGGCTGCTCACGCCTCAACTCTGTCTCAAGTCGGAGCCGCGGCTGTTCTTCGCGGGGCAGATCACCGGCGTCGAGGGCTACGTCGAGTCGACGGCCTGCGGATACCTCACGGCCCTCGCGGTGCACGCGCGGCGAACGGAAACGACCTTCGCTCCTCCGCCCGGTACGACTGCGCTCGGCGCCCTCTATCGCCACGTGACGGGAGAAGCCCACCCGCCCGACGCGCCGTACCAGCCGACCAACGTCGTGTTCGCGCTCTTCCCGCCCGTCGAAGGCCGCATGAAGAAGGCCGACAAACGCGTCGCCTACGCCGCACGCGGACGGGAAGCGTTCGATGCCTGGGCGCCGTCGGCTCCTCACCCCGTTGCCGCGGCCGTGGTGAGAGTGCCTCCGCCGCCAGCGCCCGCCGCCGTGACCGTCTCGCCCTGAGCGATCCAGCCCGTCGAACGCGAGCGCACGACCAACCTCGCGCGAACCCGACGGCTCCGGCTGGTGTCAGTGCCTGCGTGGTTTGCGAGCCAGACAAGGTGTGGTTCAAGGGAGCGCAATGCAGACCTCCACGTCGTTCAAGCTGTCGCTGCTGCTGTTGGCCTCCTTGTCCCTCGTCGCGTGCAAGAGGGACGGCCAGCCGAAGACGATTCGGCAGAGCATCGAGAAGCCAGTGCGTCAGGCCTCGCTCGGTGTTCGCAAGGTCGAGGGCCCCGCGATCGATCTGCGCGCGTCTCCAGACGGCAAGATCGTCACCGCGCTGCTCGATGGCGAGAAGCCGCGCATCGACGGCGTGCCTCCGACCATGCGCATGGGCTCGCTCTGGGCCGTTCCGACGGGAGATGGCGCGGCGGTGAGGGTCGCGACCGGTGCGGTGAACGTGCCCGGCGGGCTGCTCTTCACCAACGATGGAAAATACCTGCTGGTGATCGGCGCGTACGATCCGACGCAGCAGTCGGGTGAGCTGCTCGTGCAGGACCTGACCGATCTTTCGAAGGAGCGTCAGCGCCTCGCGCCCCACGTCACGTACATGAAGCCCAGCTTCGACGGCGCGCGCGTGGCGTACGTCGACGACGGCGTGCTCTTCGAGGGCCCGCTCCCGGCCGGTCCGTTCCGTCAGCTCGCGGGCGAAGTGGCCACCGTCGAGTTCGCGCCGAACGGCAAGCAGCTCTACTTCCGCCGCAAGTCGGTGGCCGGTGGTGGTGTGTTCCAGCTCGAGCTCGCCGAAGAGAAGCCCACGCCGAAGCGCTTCGTCGACGCGGTTGGTGAGTACGTGGTCTCCGATGACTCGAAGTGGGTGATCGCGATGGCGCGCACGAACCCGCGGCAGTTCGGCTTCGAGCTCTTCGTCGCCGACGCTGCGACCCTCAAGGTGGTGAAGGTGGGCGACGACGTGGTGCGCTTCGCGATCAGCCACGACGGCAAGTGGCTGGCCCGCATGCAGGTGCCCAAGAGTGTTTCGGCCAATGCCTCGCCGACCGACCTGCAGATCGGTGAACTCTGGCTCGGTCACACCGGCCAGTCCGACGGCCGCAAGGTGGGCGACAAGGTTCGCGAGTTCGAGTTCACCAAGGACTCGAAGAAGCTCATCTTCCGCGACAACTACCAGGTGCTGGCGCTCATCGGCGGCAAGTCGGACGAGAAGGTCGGCGATCTCACGACCGTGACGCTGCCCGACGGCGCGCCGGTCGTGCTGCAGAAGCGCTCGCCGAACTACGAGCTGTCCCCCGACGGCACCGCCATCGCGTACACGGCGCGCATCGAGCGCCCCGAGTACTCGCGGCACCTCTTTCTCCTCAAAGAAGGCGGCGAGCCCGTGAAGCTGCAGGAGTGGCTCTACGACTACGTGTTCTCACCGCAGGGCGATCGGCTCTTCTTCCGCGCGAACTGCATGCGTGAGGGCCGCAGCTGCGATCTGATGATGCAGGAGCTCGCGAAGGTGGGCATCGAGAAGCCCCGCAAGACCGCGCAGAACACCTTCAACTTCAAGCTGTCGGAGGACGGCTCGCGGGCGATCACCACCACCCCTCACATGACCGACGAGCTCTTCGACGTGCTGCTCACCAACTTCACGACCGGCGAGACGAAGACGCTCGATCAGTACGTGATGCAGCCGGTGCACCTGCTCTCGAAGGACGGCAGGACCGCCGCGTGGATCGTCTCGGACAAGAAGAACTCCGGCGTCTACGTCGGCTCGAACCTGCCCTGAAACCTGCGTCGGCCACGCGAGGGCAGTAGGGTGTCGCTCGTGGACGCTCACGTCGCCGAGTTCATGAAGCACCTCGAGGTCGCGCGCGCGGCCTCGAAGAACACACTCAAGGCGTACGCGCAGGATCTCGCAGCGCTCTCGGCGTACCTCGAGCCGCAGAACGTGCCGCTCGTGAAGGTCACGCACCTGCACCTGCGCGGCTTTCTCGGGCAGCAGTCGCTCGACAAGGCCGCAGCCACGAGGGCCCGGCAGCTCGCCGCCATCAAGTCGTTCTACCGCTACCTCGTGCGCCGCAAGGTGATCGAGGTGAGCCCCGCGCGCCGCGTGAAGACGCCGAAGCTGCCGCAGCGCCTGCCGCGCGCCGTGCCCATCGATGAGACGTTCGCGATCATGGAGGCGCCGGACACGGACCAGCTGCTGCAGCTTCGAGACAAGGCGATGCTCGAGGTGCTCTACGGCGCCGGCCTGCGTGTGAGCGAACTCTGCGGCCTGAGCCTGAAGGACGTCGATCTTCGCGCGCGCATGGTGCGGGTGCTCGGCAAGGGCAACAAAGAGCGCCTGGTGCCGCTCAACGAAGGCGCGGTCGAGGCGATCGCCGCGTGGCTCGTTCGGCGTGGAGAGCTGCTCGCGAAGCCGCGCCCGAAGCAGGACCCGCAGGCCATGTTCCTCAACTTCCGCGGCGGGCGGCTCACCACCCGCAGCATGCAGAACCACCTCGATCGGTACGTGAAGCAGCTGGGCATCACCCGTGACGTGTCACCCCACGCGCTGCGGCACTCGTTCGCGACGCACCTGCTCGCGTCTGGCGCCGACGTGCGATCGATTCAGGAGCTGCTCGGTCACGCGAGCCTCTCCACCACCCAGCGCTATACCGCCGTGTCCTTCGAGCAGTTGCAGAAGGTGTACGACGACGCGCACCCGAGGGCGTGACGTGGCGAAGAAACCCGAGCCGTTCAACAACCCCTTCAAGGCCGTGAAGCTCGAGCAGCCGAAGAAGGCCGAGCCGCAGAAGCCGGCACCCATGTCGAAGGCCGAGAAGAAGCGGGCGGCGACCTCCGCCGACGCTGACGCGGCGCTGTTTCTCGAGGCCATCGGAGAGGTCGCTCCGGTGAAGGCGAAGGTCGAGCGCGTGCCGCCGAAAGAGCCACCATCGGCCGATCAGCTGCGCATTCCAAGTGAAGAGGCCGAGTCGCTCGCCCGCCTCGCGGAGTTGGTGTCGGAAGAGGGCTCGTTCAGTCTCTCGGACTCCGACGAGTTCCTCGAGGGCTCGGTGCAGGGCTTCGACGAGCGCGTGCTGCGCAAGCTTCGGCGCGGAGAGTTCCCGCCGCGCGCCACGCTCGATCTGCACGGCCTCACGAAGGACGGGGCGAAGCCTGCGCTCGAGAAGTTCATCAACGACTCGCGCGTGGCAGGGCATCGGTGCGTGCTGGTCGTGACGGGCCGAGGGTTGCACTCGGAAGACTCGATTCCGGTGCTGAAGCAGAGCGTGCAGGCCTGGCTGACGCACGGGCGGCCAGCGCGACAGGTGCTGGCGTTCTGTTCCGCGCGACCCGAAGACGGTGGTCCTGGAGCCGTCTACGTGTTGCTCCGTCGCTGAAGCGCAAGGCGAGGTGTCGCGGCCGCTCGTTCGGGGACAATGCGAAGAAAGCGAAGTTCCTCCGCCGCCCGGGCCGTAGCGACTGCCGGAGCCGCACACCTCGACGTGCACCAACATCGCGATGGGCAGCCGCGACCATCGACTTGGCTCTCCTCGTGCGCAGTGACCACGTCGCGGGGGAGAGCTGAGACAACTGCGCGAACGCAGTTTCTCCCCCGCGACGTGGTCACTGCGCGCGGGAGAGCCCGTTCCCCGGGCCGTTGAGCGGCACGCCATCGAGGAGCACCAGCACCGAATTCGGCGACGCGCCACGCAACGACAACGTCTTTCGCTGACCGGCTCCGCTCTGGTCCTGAATCACGGCGCCGGGAGACGCGGCTACGAGCTCTGCCCAACTTTCGCTTCGGGCGACGCGCGACTTCCTCTGGATGACGGTGATGGCGGCAGATGGATCGCGCTGCGTTGGCGACGAGGCGTTCGGAACATCGGCGGCTGGTGGGAGCGGGACGATGTCGGGCGGCAGCTCGATGGCGCCCACCGCTCCGCTCTGAGGGGAGATACGACCGAGTCCACGCTGCGCGGAGGCGGTGCCCGAAGCTCAGAACAGCCTGTAGCCGATTCCGATTCGCACGGCCCACGCAGGTCGGGGAACTGCAACGCCGAGGGGTTCCTTGATCACGTCGACGCCGATCTGCCCAAGCCCCACCAGCGACAGCTTTGGGTTGAGCATGAACTCGACGCCCGCTCCGACGGTCGGCGTCAGCTGAAACCCCGTGACGTTGAGCGCGATGGCCCACGGCACATCGACGAGCGCGACCACCTGCAGCACCTCGGAGGCCGAGATCGACGTCACCAGTCCAACCCGCGGCCGCAGCGCGAACGCAGTGAAGTTGTACGGATCGAACGCGCGAATGCCGGAGTTCGCTTTGAGCCCGAGCGAGAACGTCGGCGCGATCAGCGTGCGCTCGTTCTTCCAGGCCAGCAGTCGCACGCCCGCCTCAACGGTGCCCGACAGCTCGAGGTAGTGGAACCGCGCGCTCGCCTCGACCTCGAGCAACGAGAAGCCCTGCCGGTAGCCGCCAGCGATCTCGGGAGCTCCCAGCGTTCCCCAGAACGAGATCGACCCCGCAGGCAGCGCCGCAGGAGCAAACGCTCCTCCCGTGGCCTGCGGGTTCCTCGGTGGGGCCGGGGCTGGAGACGGCGTGG
The DNA here is from genome assembly GCA_943370055.1 of Archangium gephyra. Lineage (GTDB taxonomy): Bacteria > Myxococcota > Myxococcia > Myxococcales > Myxococcaceae > Xiheimicrobium > Xiheimicrobium gephyra_A. The sequence continues at coordinate 48,854 of CALRPN020000065.1, read as the reverse complement.
GATCGGCTGCGAGCGTCACCAGCAGGGCGAGTGCGAGCATGCCCCCGGAATAGGCCGGTTTTTTGACCCCCGAAAGTTTCCGCTACAGCCTTGCAGCATGCGCACCTCAACGCGGTTCGATGGTGGTGGGCGGCGACGGTGGCCCCGGTTCTTTCTCGACCACGACTGGTTCGTCGAATCGAACGGCTGTTCGGCCATGGGGCGCGGGCTGGAGCTGACCGTGAGAGGTGCACGGCTTCCCGTCGCGTGCCGCTCTCCCTTCACCGAAGATGTGATCCTTCACGTCTCGCTCCCCGCACGCGAGCGCATGTTCAAGGCGAAGTGTTCGGCCGAAATGGTGGACGGTCGCGGCTGGGTCCTCACCTTCAAAGAGGTGGCTCCCGACGATCTCCAGCTGCTGGGCCACACCCTCATCGGGGAATTCGGAGTGCTGGCGCTCCCCGAACCCCATGAAAAGCCTTCGCGTCGACGGCTTCGGCAATCCAGCCTCGTTAATTCAATGGGTTGACGGCAGGGGGCCATTTGCAGAGGTGGTGGGTGTCCGGGGTAGGGTGTGAGAGCCCGTCTCCGGAGGTCGCATGCTTCGGTCGTCCCCTGCAGTCACGTCGTCCAGCCGGTCCGCCATTCCCAGCTCCGAGCGTCCGCTGGTGCTGGTGGTGGACCCCGATCGTTCGGCACGGGCGGTGTTGGAGGTCGCGCTCGCGCGAGACGGTTTCGACGTGTGGAGCGTCGAGTCAGCGGAGCAGGGCCTTGGCGTGCTTCGGCGCGGCCGCACGCCCGACGTGATCGTGCTCGAGTCGGAGCTGGCTGGTGGTGACGGGTTCTCCTTTTGCGCTGAGCTGCGTGGCAACCAGAAGACCGCGCGGGTTCCCGTTGTGCTCCTCGCCAGCCCAGACGACGAGAACGTTGGCAACCTGGCCGAGGTCGTTGGCGTCGACGAATACGTTCAGAAGCCTGCGTTTGCCCGTGATGTCGCGGCGCTGGTGCGGTTCGAGCTGGTTCGGCACCGCGCCACCGTGGGCCAGCCGCTCCGCTTCCACACGAAGAACCTGCCGGCCTCGCACCTGCTGCGCGCGTTGCTGACGTCGGCTCGGGCGGGCACGCTCTCGCTTGCCGACGGTCAGGCCTCGCTCTCGTTCCGTGACGGCGCCATCGTTCAGGCTCAATTCGGCCAGCGGTGGGGAATCGATGCCGTTGTGCGAGGGCTGGCGCTCACCTTCGCCGAGTACACCGTGACGCTCGCGCCGGTCTCGGTCTCCTCGGGCTTTCAGTGCGGCTTGCGGGACTACGTCGGCCAGGTCCTTCCACGGCTCACGCGCTGGAGTTCCCTCGTGCTGCGCTCGCTGCCCCTCGACGCCGTGCTCGCGGTCGACTTCGCTCGCCTCGCCCAGTCGCTGCCCTCGATGCCCGATGACGTGAACCGCATCGTGCAGCTCTTCGACGGTCGTCGACGCGTTCAGCAGGTGCTGGTCGACAGCGCCTTCGACGAGGTGCTCACCCTCGAGGTGGGAACACGGCTGTACCTGATGGGCGTGATTGGCCCCGTGGCCACCGAGCAGGACGAGGCGCTGGTTCCGAAGCAGGCTCCGCGCCTCTTCGAGCCCCGCTCTGCCGAAGCGGAAGATCTCATGCGGCAGCTCTTCGATGGCTCGCTCGAGATTCGTTCGTCCGACGTCGAGCCCGCGATGGTCGATGAGGATGACTGGACGGTCGTCGGCGCCTCTTCCGATCTCGAAGTCGAGGACCCTGCTGGTGGTTGGACGGCGGCCGCCCTGCCTGACGCCCACTTCACCGATGGGCTCGAAGCCGACGTCGCCGCGAAGCTGAGCGCCTTCAACGTGCCGACGGTGGTCGAGCCGCAGGAGCCGCCCGTCGAGCATCAGCCTGTGGCCGACTTCGCTGACGGCCAGATCGTCGCAGAGGGTGGGTCGATGGAAGGCGCGTTGCGAGCCGTCACCGGCGACGAGACCGCCGCGCTGAAGGATCTCGAGCGCGCGAAGGTGCCCGACGAAGATCCCACGCCGCCCTCCAGCACGCGCCGCTTCCTCCTCGAGCAGGAGCGAATCGTGACCCCGCTCCTCACGCCTGTCGTCGAGGTGGCCCCGCTGGCTGAGGCAACCCACGCGCTCACCATCGAAGGAAACATCGTGTCGACCGTGCCCGAGCAGGTTGCCGCGATCGCCGCTCCTCTCCCGGTCGCTGCCGACCTGGAGTCGGCATTTTTCTCGGCGCCAGTCGAAACCGATCCGGCCGCGTTCGAAGACACGTTGCCGACCCACGCACCGCAGCCCGTGAAGTCCAAGAGCAGGGTCGGTTTGCTGGTGGGGCTGGGCGTCGCCGCCGTCCTGGTCACGGTTGCGGGTGAATGGCTGATCGACGCCGCGCCGCGTGGCACCTCCGAGCTGGCGCAAGCCGCTCTGGTCGCGCCCGCTCCGGCGCCCACGATCGCGACCGCCGCTCCGCTGCCCGCTCTCGAGGCGGTCGAACTCGAGGTCGAGCCCGCGCCGGTCGAAGTCGTCGACGTGAGCGAGCCTCTGGCTGACGGCGTGCGTGCCTATCAGGCCGGCGAGTACCAAAAGGCGGTGGCGGTGCTCGAACAAGTCGTCGCGGACGAGCCTGGTTCTCTGCAGGGTTGGCTGGTGCTGGGTCAGGCCCGCTATGACGCCGGCAACACCGTGGGCGCGAAGGAGGCTGCGGCCAGGGTTGAGGAGATCGACCCCAAGAACGCGAAGGTTCATCTGCTGCTCGCGACGATCGCGCACGACGCGGCGGACAAGGTGACGATGCGGGCCGAAGTCGAGAAGTACCTCGAGCTGGCCCCCAACGGAGAGCACGCGGCCGAGGCGAAGGCGCTGCTGCGCTGAGTTTTCGACAGGCGGAGCAGGCTGAGCTACACACCTGTTCCGTATCATGCGCGTTCTTGGTGTCGACCCAGGCAGCCGCTTTCTCGGGTACGGGCTGATCGAGGTCGTTGGCGGTCGTCCACGTCACGTCGCGCACGGCGTCGTTCGCGCAGGCACTTCGGTTCCTCTCGAAGAGCGCCTCGAAGTCATCTTCCTCGAGCTGGGTCGGGTCATCGACGTGTTCGCCCCCGAGGCCATCGCGGTCGAAGGCGTCTTCACCCACAAGAATGCTCGCAGTGCCCTGATTCTCGGTCATGCGCGCGGGGTCGTGCTGCTGCTGGCTGCTCGCGCGCGGGTGCCGCTCTTCGAGTACGCGCCGGCTCGGGTGAAGCGGGCGATCGGTTCGGGCGGCAACGACAGCAAAGACTCGGTCGCGCGCATGGTGACGAGGTTGCTCCAGTTGCAGGAGCCGCTCGAGCGCTCCGATGCCTACGACGCGCTTGCGGTGGCCTGCTGTCACGCGCACCAGGTTCCGCTCGCTGCGCTCCGTCCGTCACGGCGTGGGCGTGGGGCCCAGCCTGCTTCTTTTGCCTCGCGCCTGTCTCCGAACGTGGTGCGCCCGCGAGCGTCGGTCGAGCCTGTTTCATGATCGCTGGGTTGAAGGGCGTGCTGGTAGAGAAGGGCCCGCTCGAGGCCATCGTCGACGTGCAGGGCGTTGCCTATCGGGTCGCTATCTCGACGATGGCGTCGGGTCGACTGCCCGAGCTGGGCCAGCCCGTGTCGATGCGCGTTCGCACCGTCGTCCGCGAAGACGCGCTCGATCTGTACGGCTTCCTTTCGAAGCCCGAAGAAGAGCTCTTCTTGATGCTCACGTCGGTCAGCCAGGTGGGCCCGAAGATGGCCCTCAACGTGCTGTCCGGCCTCGACACGCCCGAACTCGTCGCGGCCCTCGCGAAGGGTGAGGTCGCCCGGCTGACGAAGATTCACGGCGTGGGGAAGAAGACCGCCGAGCGCCTCGTGCTCGAGCTGAAGGACAAGGTGAAGCTGCTCGGCACCGAGTTGACTCCGAGCGAGGGCAGCAAGCGGCCAACCGCTCCCGTCGCCAGCGACCTCGTCTCGGCGCTGGTGAACCTCGGATACAAGCCGCAGCAGGCCGAAGCCGCTGCGGGCACCGCGCTCGAGCGTGCCGGCGAAGGAGCTGCCTTCGAAGCGCAGTTCCGCGAAGCGCTCAAAGTCCTGCGAACGGGCTGAGCTCGATCAGGCTTCGCCCCGTCTTCCAGATCGCACGCATCGGGTGGATCACATGATCTTTCGATCGCGGTCGCTCACGGGCTGCTGATCGTTCGATCGCAGCTCCAGGCGCCATTTTGCCCTCGCTTCGTCCGATTCCAGGACGTTCCGCTTGTTCGATCGCAGCGGAATCAGACGACCGATCACCCTTCGTCGTGCCTCAGGACAGGGGTGCGATCAAAAAGTCGCTGATCGCCGTTGACACCTCTTTTCAATACCTGCTATTCATGCGCCGCCACTCAATAGTCTGCATTGAGTGTCGACCCTCATGACCACGGAACTCCTGCGTCCCGACGAGATCGATCGGATCGAGCGCGAGTACCCGCACGGGGTGCCTGCGCGCTTCATCGTCGAGCTCTTCAAGCCTCGTGGCGTCGCCCTCTCCGAGGCGACGTTCCGCAAGTACGTGCAAGTGGGCCTGCTGCCGCGCAGCCGTCGAGTCGGGCGCAAGGGAAAACACCAGGGCAGTCAGGGCCTGTACCCGGTCGAGTCCGTGCGTCGCATCAACGCGATCAAGAAGATGATGGCCGAGGGCCACACGCTCGAAGACATTCGGCGCTCCTACGTGTTCGTTCGCAACCACATGGACGTCGTGGAGCGCGAGCTGGGCGCTGTGTTCGACGGGCTGACGACCGAGCTGGCGACCGCGAAGCCCGTCGAGACGACCGCTGGTGCGCTGACCGAGCAGCTCGATCAGCTTCGGGCGCGGGCGAAGGCCCTCGTTCGTGACGTGGCGCGGTTTGGCAGCGTGGTGACGTCGAAGCCACCACCCGAGGCAGTCAGAGATTTCTGGTAGTGCAGGCCGGCGAGCTCGTCTTCGCCATTCGAAGGAGGGGACATGTCAGCAGCGGTGAACGAGGAGCAGGTACCGATTCTGAAGTCGGAGGACGACGTTGACGAGCGCAAGCGCTCCAAGACGATGTCGCGCAAGGAGATGGCCCGCGATCTGAGGCGGCGTCGTCAGCTCGGGTTGATCGACCCTGAAGAAGCCGAGCTGCTCAGTGAGCTCAACCAGACGCGTCCGCGTACCCGCGCCGACTGTGTCAACAGCGCGCGCCCCTGCGTCTACGTCTCGTGCAAGTACAACCTGTACCTCGACGTGAACCCCGAGACAGGGTCGATCAAGCTCAACTTCCCCGACAAGGAGATCTGGGAACTCGAGTACACCTGCGCGCTCGACGTCGCGGAGAAGGGCGGGATCACGCTCGAAGAGGTCGGTGAGATCATGAACCTCACCCGTGAGCGCATTCGCCAGGTCGAGACGCGTGGCCTCGAGAAGGTTCGTCACGCGACTGAAGCAGAGCCGAAGCGGCCACGCCCCTGAGCCGATCGTCTCGCTCCATCGCCACACTCCGACAGCCGCACGGCAACGACCGACTCGTTGACCCCTCACGGGTCGGTTGCTAGGTGCCAATCGTGCTCGCTCTCCTCAGCGTGTCGGACAAGCGCGGGCTGGTGCCCTTCGCTCAGGGCCTGGTTCGTCAGGGCTTCACCATTCTCTCCACGGGCGGAACGTTGGCGGCCCTCGAGGCAGCGAACGTTCCTGCGACGAAGGTGAGCCAGCACACCGGTTCGCCCGAGATTCTCGGAGGGCGCGTGAAGACGTTGCACCCGAAGATCCACGGCGGGCTGCTCGGGCGGCCGTCGCTGCCTTCGGATCGCGCCGAACTCGAGGCCAACGGCATCACTCCGATCTCGATCGTCGCAGTGAACCTCTACCCCTTTCGTGAGACGGTCGCCAAAGGCGCGAGCCGCGACGAAGCCATCGAGCAGATCGACATCGGCGGGCCTGCGATGGTGCGCGCGTCGGCAAAGAACGCCGACCACGTCTCCATCATCGTCGACCCCGATGACTACCCGGCGGTGCTCACCGAGCTCGAGCGCGACAAGGCTGTTTCCTCCGCCACCCGGCGAAAGCTCCAGCGAAAGGCGTTCTCGCACACCGCCTCCTATGACGCCGCGATCGCCGGCTGGCTCGCCGAGCAGGAGTCGGTGCCGTTCCCCGATACGCTGACGTTGCCCTTCGAGAAGGTTCAGGAGCTGCGCTACGGCGAGAACCCGCATCAGCGCGGTGCTTTCTATCGCTCGCCGCGAAAGCCCGCGGAGCCGACCGTCGGCTTCTCGAGCGTGCTGCAGGGCAAAGAGCTGTCGTACAACAACCTGCTCGATCTCGACGCAGCGCTCGGCCTCGTCCTCGAGTTCCCCGAGCGGCCGACCGCGGTGATCATCAAGCACAACACACCCTGCGGCGTGGCGTGCGACGAGAACCTCGTCACCGCCTATCGTCGGGCACGTGCCATCGACGAGGTCTCGGCGTTCGGCGGAATCGTCGCGCTCAACCGGCAGGTCGACGAAGCGACTGCTGCGGCGTTGGCCGAGACGTTCCTCGAGGCCGTCATCGCTCCCGGCTACGACGAGAAGGCCCGCGCGGTGCTCGCCGCGAAGAAGAACCTTCGGCTGCTCGACGCTGGGGCGACGCTCGCGCTCCCCACGGCGCGACCAGCCGCCCAGATCGACGCGCGCAGCATCTCAGGTGGTTTGCTCCTCATGGATCGCGACGCCCTCGAGCCACAGACCGAATGGAAGGTCGTCAGCAAGCGCGCGCCTACACCCGACGAACTGATCGCGCTCAAGTTCGCGTGGCGGGTGTGCAAGCACGTCAAGAGCAACGCGATCGTCTTTTCGGACAGCACGCACCTGCTGGCCGTCGGAGGAGGGCAGACAAGCCGCGTTGATTCAGTGAAGATTGCGGCCGGTCGGGGCGGAAACCTGCTGAAAGGAAGCGCCGTGGCGTCAGACGCATTCTTCCCGTTCAGAGATGGTGTCGATGCGCTGGCCGCAGCGGGCGCCCGCTCTGTGGTGCAGCCCGGCGGTTCGGTGAAAGACGCCGAGATCATCGCTGCAGCCGACGAGCACGGGCTCGCCATGGTCTTCACCAGCGTTCGCCACTTCCGCCACTAGCCCTCACCGCCAGCCCACCTCATGCGCATCGTCTGTCAGAAGTGCTCAGCGGCCTACGCCATCGATGACAAGTTCGTCACCGAGAAGGGCGTTCGCGCACAGTGCCCGCGCTGCCGCCATTTGCAGATGGTGAAGAAGGGTGATGTGCCGGCCGACGCGGCACCGCCAGCTCCCGCGCCTCCGCTCCCGGCCGCACCTGCTGCGGGTCCCTCACCGTTTCTGTTCGACTTGCCAGGAGCGCCACCACCACCAGCTCCGGCCGCTCCTGCGGCCTCGGGTTCGCCGTTCGACTTCAACTTTGCGCCGCCAGCGCCTGCGGCGAAGCCACCCGCGCCGCCGCCCGCGCCCGCGCCAGCTGCTCCTCTCACGGCGCCTGCGACGCGCAGCCCGTTCGACTTCGATCTCGTCGCCCCTGCGCCGCCCCCTGCGGCTCCAGCACCACCGGCGCCACCGCCTCCCGCAGCCCGGTTGCCGGCTTTTCCGACCGCTGCCCCTGCGATGGCGGCGCTGCCTGATTTTCCCCTCGCAGCGCCTCCTTCGCCCGGTGCGTTTCCGGCTCCAGACTTCGAGTTCGGTTCCCCTCCTGGGGCGCCCTCGGCGAGCGCTGATTTCGACGCGCTGACGGGTGGCGCTCCTTCGACGACGACCGGCGCGAAGTGCAAGAGCTGCGGCAAGGGCATCAGCGACCCGTTCGACATCGCGCTGGGCACCTGCGACGACTGCCGCTCGAAGCAGCAGGATCGGGTCGACGGCCCAACGCCCGACACCAACCCCGGTCGGTCTGAGCGGGTCGACGTCGGTGCCATCGCCGCGAGCATGGCGCCCAAACCGGCCGCCGCCGTTCCTGCGCCAGCGCCTTCCCTCAGCAGCAACCAGCCCCCGCCGATGACGGTCGCGCAGACCAACGCGGTGCGCTCGGCGATGCGCGAGACCACCTCGGCCAATCGCACCAAGACGGTCCTGGGCCTGCTCCTCGTCGTCACGGTGATTGGCTCGGTCGGCGGCCTGCTCTACTGGAAGAAGCCGTGGGTGCGTCGACCGCCGAAGGTCACGACGGTGACGGGGCCCGCCTCGTCGAAGCCGATCGAAGACATCGTGCAGCGGTGGAAGCTCAACTACCCCGAGCTCGCCGACGAAGACTCCGATCAGGCCCGGGTGCACATCGACAATGGCGAAGGGCACCTCGCCCGAGACACCACGGCTGGCTACCGCGAGGCCGAAGAGGAATTCGAGAAGGCGCTGGTGCTCGACAGCTCGAGTGACCGTGCCATCGCAGGCTGGGTGCTCGCCGTCGCGTTCGGGCGCGGAGGCGACATCGACGAGCTCACCTCGAAGGCCGCTGACTCGATGCTCACCGCAGCGGAGCAGCGCAGCGGCGCTCCGATGCTCTACGTCGCGCACGCGCACCTCGACATCTCGAGGGGCGTGAACGTGAACGACGTTCAGCACCGCGCCGAGATTGGCAAGAACGCCACCGAGCCTCGCAACAAAGCGCTGGCGATGCTCGCGCTGGGGCAAGCGCAGTTGCTCAAGAACGCCCAGATCTCGGAGCAGCATTTCAAAGACGCGCTCGCGCTCGATCCCAAGCTGAAGCGGGCCTACCTGTTCCAGGCGCACCTGGCGATGTCGCTGGGCAAGTACCGCGAAGCCTCCGATGCGCTCGAGAAGCGGCTCTCGCTCGACCCCGACCAGTGGGAAGCGTCGGAGTCACTGGCCCGCCTCGACGTCGAGATTGGTGACGTGGCGAAGGCGAAGAAGGTGCTCGAGGAGGCGAAGACCGCTGCCCCACGCAACGTGCGAGCCCGTATCTCGCTCGCCATGCTCGCCTATCAGCATCAGGACAACCTCACCGCGGCGCAGGAGCAGCTCTCGGCGATCGTGGCCGACCAGGACGTCTCGAAGAAGGATCAGGCTGACGCACTCGTTCATCTCGCGATCGTGCAGCGGCTCCAGGGCGACCTCGACAAGTCGAAGGACACGCTCGATCGCGCCATCGAAGCCCAGCCCGATCACCTTCCGGCGCGCGTGCAGCAGGTGCTGGTGCTCACCGACAAGGGAGTGGCGTCGCAGGCGCGGCTCACGCTCGATTCGCTCAAGGGCAAGCTGACGCCCGCGCTCGAGGCCGTGCTCGAGGGCCGGCTGCTCTTCCTCGAGAACCGTTTCCCCGAGGCCGTCACGGGGCTCACTGCGCTGGTCGACAAAGATCCATCGCAGACGGGCGCGTTGCTGCTCGCTGGCGCGGCGGCCGCCAAGGCGCGCATGGCTGGCAAGTCGTGGGAGCTGTGCCTCAAGCGCGGGCTCAAAGCAGACCCCCTGTCGAACCCGCTCCCGGCGATGACCCATTTCTTCGTACGCCAGGCCGACGTGCTCAAGCCCGCGGTCGGGGTCTGGGCGAGCCTCGGCGCAGGAGGCGGAGACGAAGACCCCAACCCGTTCCTCTGCGAGGGGCTGGTGGCCTGGTACTCCGACGACCTCGCCTCGGCGGACAAGGACTTCGCGAGGGTGACAAGCATCGATCCCCGGAGCGCTGATGGGTTCGCGATGCGCTCCTTCGTGGGGCTCAAGCGTCGCGATGTGGGCACCGCCGTGACCCAGGGCGGCAAGGCGGTCGGCGCGAACAAGGCTCATGGCCTCGCGCGCTACGCTCTGTCCATCGCGCTGATGACGGCCAACAAGGTCGACGCTGCGAAGATCGAGGCGGTCGAGGCGAACAAGCTCTCACCCGCGCTGCTCGGGCCCAGGGTGGTGATGGGTGACGCAGAGGCCCGTCAGAAGAACCCGGATCAGGCGCGGCGCCTGTTGACGGGCGTGCTGCTCGCCGACCCGATGTTCCGCGAGGCCAAGAAGGCCCTCTTCAAGCAGTCGCTCTGATCGTCATGTTTGGAGGCGCTGCGTGAGAGTGCTGGTGCTGGGCAGCGGCGGGCGGGAGCACGCCCTGGCGTGGAAGCTCTCGCAGAGCCCGTCGGTGGCTGCGTTGTTCGTCGCTCCGGGAAACCCGGGCACCGAGGCGATCGCACCATCGCTTCCCGTCGATTCCACCAAGCCTGCTGACGTGGTGGCGCTCGCGAAGAGCCATCGCATCGAGCTCGTCGTGGTGGGCCCCGAGGCGCCGCTGGTGGCGGGAGTCGCCGATGCGCTGCGCGCTGCCGGTATTCCGGTCTTCGGGCCAGACGCCGCTGCCGCCCGCATCGAGGGCTCGAAGGCGTTCGCGAAGGAGATCATGCTGGCCGCGGGAGTGCCGACGGCTGGCGCGCACGTCTTCACCGATCTCGAGGCCGCCGCGAAGCACGCAGCAGCGGGTGGACCGATCGTGGTGAAGGCCGATGGCCTCGCTGCGGGCAAGGGGGTCGTGGTTGCCGACTCGGGAGCGGAAGCTGCTGAAGCCGTGCGCGCGCTGGGCAGACTTCCCGCTGGGCAGACGGTGCTGCTCGAGGAGCGCCTGTCTGGCCCGGAGCTGTCGGTGATGGCGCTGTGTGATGGGGAGCGCGCGGTTTTGCTGCCGCCATCACAGGATCACAAGCGACTGCTCGATGGTGATCGTGGGCCGAACACGGGTGGCATGGGCGCGTACGCTCCTGCACGGCTCTTGACCGACGCGCAGCTCGAACAGATTCGTCGCGAGGTGATGCTGCCGACGCTGAAGGAACTCGCCCGGCGCGGAACCCCGTTTCGTGGAGCGCTCTACGCGGGCCTCATGCTGACGCCGAACGGGCCGAAGGTGCTCGAGTTCAACGCGCGCCTGGGCGACCCCGAGACGCAGGTGTTGATGATGCAGACGGCCGACGATCTGCTCCCGCTGCTCCACGCTGCGGCGGTGGGTGCACTTCCCGAACGGGCGCTGAAAGTGCACGACGGCTACTCGGTCGGCATCGTGCTCGCGGCGCAGGGGTACCCCGAGGCGCCGAAGAGCGGAGCGATCATCGACGGGCTCGACGCGACGGGTGACGCGGTGGTGTTTCACGCGGGCACGAAGCGCGATGCGCAGGGCAGGGTGATCGTGTCGGGCGGTCGCGTGCTGACGGTGTGTGCGCGTGGTGCGACAGTGAAGCTCGCGCAAGCACGCGCGCTCGAGGCGGCGTCGGCGATCACCTTCGAGGGCCGACAGCTGAGACGCGACATCGGCCACGGCGCTCCGGCCGCCTGACATGTTGCGACGGTACCTGCTCAAGGAAGTCGTCGCGCCCTTCGGAGCCTGGACCGCGTTTCTCTGCGTGCTGTTCTTCGTGATGGCCTTCCTGCGGGGCATGGACTTTCTGCTCGGCAGCGCGGTGACCGCGTGGGACTTCGTTCGCTTCACCGCCGCGCTCATGCCGCAATTCCTCGTGCAGGCGATTCCGATCGCGCTGCTGCTGGCGACGCTCCTGGGGCTGGGGCGGCTTGCGGACGATCGCGAGCTGGTGGCGATGCAGGCGCTGGGCGTTCAACCGCGGGTGTTCTTCCGCGGCCCGCTGGCGCTCGGGCTGGTGCTCACGATCGTGCTGGCCGGGCTGTCGTTCACGCTGCAGCCGTGGGGCATGCGATCGCTGCGCCGAATCGCGCACGAGATCATTCGCCGCAACCTCGTCTCTGACATCCGCTCGGGCGTGTTTCACGAAGAGGTGCCCGACTTCACGCTGTACGCCGAGAAGGTCGAGGCCGGGAACAAGTGGACGAACGTGCTGCTCTTCGACGGGCGCGACAAGGCCACGCCGCTGCTCGCTCTGGGAGCGCGTGGCGCCGTGCAGCCGGACGAACTCCTCGAGAACGTCGTCTTCGTGCTCGAGAACGGCAGCGTGCACCGCGCGCAGGGCTTCAACGAGGACTACTCGACGGTGGAGTTCTCGCGCGCCGAGTTCAAAGCCGACGTCGGCGGCGCCTTCTTTCAGAAGAACAACTTCCGGTCGGTGCGCGAGGAGTACTCGCCGATCGAGCTGCTCGAGGCGCGCAAGGCGGCGTTCGAAAAAGGTGAGCCGACGCTGCCCATCGACGTGACGCTCCACTGGCGTTTCGGTCAGGCGTTGATGCCGCTCGCGTTCGCGTTTCTGGGAACACCGCTCGCGCTCTCGAGGCGTGGTGGAGGCCGCGCCTTCAGCGTCTTGTTCTCGCTGTTCAGCTACGTCGGCTACTACCTGCTCGCGCGCGCAGCGGTGCAGGTGGCCGAGAAGGGTGAACTGGCTCCAGCGCTCGCCGGTCAGGCGCCGAACCTGCTCTTCGTGGTCGCGGGCCTGCTGTTGATGCTGCGAGTCGAGCGGAAGGGCGCGGCGTGAGCGGCACGCTCTTTCGACTGATCGCGAAGCTGTACCTGGGGCTCTTCGGCCTTGCGCTGGTCGGCGTCACGCTCGTCTACCTGGTGGCCGACTTCGGCGATCGGTTGAACGTCTTCCTGAATCACCCCGTGGCGCACGTGGCAGAGCTGTATTGGTACAAATCACTGATGACGCTGCACCAGTTGTCGCCTGCCGCGATGTTGCTGGCGGCTGGCGCGACCGTGTCCGTCCTGCGCAAGCGCGCGGAGTGGACGGCGATGCAGGCGCTGGGCGCCTCACGGTGGACCGTCGTGACACCCGTCCTCGTGAGTGCCTCCGTCGTCGCCCTGAGCCTGATGCTCTTCGACGAACTCGTCGTCACCAAGGCAGGTGAGCGGGTCGACGGGCTCATGGTGAACCGGTTCGGCCGCTGGGGCGACTACGGGTTCTTCTACTTCCCGAAGCAGTGGTTCCGGGTCGGCGACGCGATCGTGCACGTGCGTGGAGTGACGGAAGACTCGGGCCGGCTCCGCGAGGTCACCGTCTACAAGCTGAGATCGAACTTCACGCTCGACTCGCGCATCGACGCTGACGCGCTGGAGTCGCGGGGGGGCTCGAGGTGGGCGCTCTTCGACGCTGTCGAGCGAAAGTTCGAAGCCGACGGCTCGTCCACGCTCGTTCGCGCAGCTGAGCTCTCGATCACGTTGATCGGCAGCGACCCGCGCACGTTCAGCATTCGCCAGGGCAGGCCCGAACAGATGCCGCTGGCTGATCTCCGGGCGCAGCAGGTGATTCGCGCGAAGGTCGGCCTGCCGGTCGAGCGCTTCTGGCTCGCGATGCACAACCGCTTCGCCTACCCGTTGCTGGGAGTGGCTGCGGCGCTGCTCGCGATGTCACTCGCGCTGCGGCCCAATCGGCGCGGCCATCTCACGCTCGCGCTGATCGAAGGACTGCTGGTCTCGCTCGCGTTGTTCGCCTTCATGCTGATGGGCAAGGCGCTCGTGCTGGGCGAGCACATCTCTCCCGGGGTGGCCGCGTGGGCGCCGATCGCCGGGTTGCTGATGCTCGGCTTCGGAATGTGGGGCTGGGCTGAGGGTCAGCTGAGGCCGAGCGCGCGTCGATAGACCTGCAGCGTTCGTTGCGCGCAGTCGTCCCACGAGAAGCGTGCGGCGCGGGCGACTCCGGCTTGCGAGAGGCTTCGACGCAGGTCTTCGTCACGGAAGACGCGCTGACAGGCATCACGCCACGCGGCGGGATCGTGCGGGTCGACGAGCAAGCCTGCCGCACCCACGACTTCGCGATGCGCGCCTGCGTCAGCTGCGATCACGGGAGCGCCACACGCCATGGCTTCGAGCGCTGGAAGCCCAAACCCCTCGTAGTGCGAGGGCACCAGCACCGCGAGGGCGGCTGCATAGAAGCGCACGAGATCGGCGTCGGGCAGCGGCGACAGCTCGATCACCGACTCTTCGAAGCCGAGCGCGCGGCGGGCTCCACGACCGGCGAGCAGCACCAGGGGCGCAGGCAGTGACGACGCGATCGTTCGGAGCACGCGCAGGTTCTTGTGCGGCTTGGTGCTGCCGATGGCTGCGAAGGACTGCTCGGGCAAACCACGCCGCGAGCGGAAGTCTTCGAGCTCCGACGATGGCGGCACGCGGAACGAGGTGTCCACTCCGTTCGCGATCACCTGCAGCCGCTCGGGCGCCAGGTCGAGGTGTCTGGCGATCTCACTGCGGGAGAACTCGGAGACCGTCACCAGCGCCTTCGCCCGCTTCGCGCGAGGTCCGACGACGAAGCGGTAGTACGCGGTGCGGGTTCTCGACTGGCTCTCGTTCAGCGCGACGTGGTTCGCGTCGTGAATCGTCGCGACGAGCGGGCCGGGCCACAGGGCCGGCAACGAGAACGAGGTGGCGTGAAAGAGATCGGGCGACAGCTTCAACAGCGAGGCCGCCAGCGTTGGCTGCTCGAAAGGCGAGAGGAACTCGGCGGCCGTGCGCACGAGCGGAATGCGGGGGGCGAGGTCTCCCAGATCTTCCGGAACCCCGTCAGGGCCGGTCAGCCCGACGAACTGCCAACCCGGCTCGAGTGGGGGAATGCGGCGCGCGAGCTCGAGCGCGTAGCGGGCGATTCCATGCAGGGGACCGCGCACCATGCGCAGATCGATGACGACTTTGACCACGGCGAACAGACTACCTCCCACCGCAGCACGCGCAGCCACATTCGCGATCGCTTGACCTGCGTCGGTGCGCTATCGCTTCGGGCGTGCGGGTGGCCCTCGTTCACGACTGGCTGGTGACGTGGCGTGGCGGCGAGAAGGTGCTCGCGGCCATGGCCGAGCTGTTCCCCGAGGCGCCGATCTACACGCTGTTTCACGACGCCGACGCGATGCCCGACGTCGTGGAGTCGCACCCCATCGTCGCGTCGTTCCTCGACAGTCTTCCCGGAGCGCGCACGCGGCATCGTCAGTTTCTGCCACTGATGCCGACGGCGATTCGTGCGCTCGAGCTCGCGCCGGTCGATCTGGTGATCTCGTCGAGTCACTGTGTCGCCAAGGGCGTGCGCATTCCGCGCGGAGCCCGCCACCTCAGCTACGTGCACGCGCCGCTGCGTTACATGTGGGATCGCTTCGACGACTACTTCGGAGCAGGCAAGGCGTCGCTTCCGGTTCGGCTTGCGGCGAAGGTGCTGCGGCCCGGGTTGCAGGCGTGGGACGTCGCGACGGCAACGGGAGTCGACCGCTTCGTCGCGAACAGCACGCACGTCGCCGCGCAGATCGCCGAGCGGTACCAACGCTTCGCGCGTGTGCTTCACCCGCCAGTCGAGCTCGAGCGGTTCACCAGCGGCACTCTCGAGGGCACGGGGCAGGGTGGCTACTTCCTCTGTCTGGGCGCGCTCGCTCCGTACAAGCGCATCGATCTGGCCATCGAGGCGTTCAGGCAGCTCGGCTGGCCGTTGTGGATCGGCGGTTCAGGTCAGTCCGAGGCGTGGCTGCGCTCGTTGCCGCCGAACGTGAAGGTGCTGGGGCAGGTGAGTGACGCCGAGTTGCCTGCGGTGTACCGGAACGCGCGGGCGTTGATCTTCCCCGGCCTCGAAGACTTCGGCATCACGCCGCTCGAAGCGCAGGCGACCGGGCGGCCGGTGATCGCCTTCGGTGCGGGAGGAGCGCTCGAGACCGTCACGCCGGAAACAGGAGTGTTGTTCGAACAGCAGGCCGTGGAGTCGCTCCTGGCCGCGCTCCATCGCTTCGATTCGTTCGAGACCGAGTTCAAACCGGCGGCCGCGCGCGCCCAGGCCGAACGGTTCACCAAGCACGCTTTCCAGGCAGGTCTTCGCAGCGAGATCGCGGCCTTGCTCCCCGGGGGGGATTGAGGCGGGCCTCGCAGGCTGTGCTATGGCCAAGTCGTCGTGTTCACCCGGTTTCAGCGCTTCTACAACTCGATCAAGCTGCTGGCGGACCTGCTGGCCCTGGTCGCGGCGTTCGGGCTCGCCTACTTCACGCGTTTCTCGGGCGTGATGGCGTACGAGTCGAAGCCGCCGCTCGAAGACACGCTGGTGATTCTCGCGGTCGTGCTGGTGGTGTTCCCGCTCACGTTCCGGCAGGCGAGCCTCTACACGACGAACCGCGCTCGAAGTCACATGAGCGAGGTCTTCGAGGTCTTCAAGTCGACGATTCTCGCGACGACGCTGTTGGTCGCCCTCACGTTCTTCTTCTACGAGCGCTACTCGCGCGCCACGATCGCCCTGTTCACCGGCTACGCGTTCTTCGGCGTCAGCGGGGTGCGGCTCATCTTCCGAGCAGTGTTCAACGAGCTGCGGCGCCGTGGGTTCAACGAGAAGCGCATTCTGGTGGTGGGCGCCGGCGTGCTCGGTCAGCGCGTGGTCGAGACCATCGATGAGCACAAGGAGCTCGGCTTCACGGTGATGGGGCTGCTCACGCGCAAGTCAGAAAAAGTCGGCACGACGATCAAGGGCAAGCGCGTGCTGGGCATGATGCTCGAGCTCGGTGAAGTGCTCGATCGTGAGCAAGTCGACCAGGTCATCCTCGCGCTGCCGCTGGAGGATCAGCCCATTCTCAAAGAGCTCATGGAGCAGCTCGCGCTGCGCACTGTCGACGTGAAGATGGTGCCTGATCTCTTCAACTACGTGACGCTGCGAGGCGGGCTCGAGGAGTTCGGCGGCCTGCCGATCATCAGCTTGCAGGGCGCTCCGCTCGAGGGGTGGAACCTGATTGCGAAGCGGGTGTTCGACACGCTCTGCTCGCTGCTGCTCATTCTCCTGTCCGGCCCCGTGATGCTGATGCTCGCGGTGCTGGTGAAGCTCACCAGCCGCGGCCCGGTCTTCTATCGGCAGGAGCGCATGGGCATGGATGGGCACCTGTTCGGAATGCTCAAGTTCCGCACGATGCGCATCGACGCAGAGGCGCACGGCGCGAAGTTCGCGACCGCCGACGACCCGCGCCGCACGCCCATCGGCACCTTCCTTCGCAAGTACTCGCTCGATGAATTGCCGCAGTTCTTCAACGTCCTCGTGGGCGACATGAGCCTGGTCGGACCGCGGCCGGAGCGACCGGTCTTCATCGAGGAGTTCAAGAAGCAGATCCCCCGCTACCACCTGCGGCACATGGTGAAGTCGGGAGTCACGGGCTGGGCGCAGATCAACGGGCTGCGCGGCAACACGTCGATCAAGGAACGGATCGACTACGACCTCTATTACATCGAGAACTGGTCGCTGCTGTTCGACCTCAAGATCCTGCTCCGGACGGCGTTCGGCGGGTTTCTCTCGAAGAACGCGTACTGATGCTCTCGATCATCCTCGCCGTGGTCGTCACGCAGGCTCCGCCGCTGCCACCTCCCGGGGTGAAGCAGATGATCGGGCCAACAGCCATCGAGACGGCGCGGCTCTACTTCCTCGCGGGTGATCTGACGAACTCGCGCGAGTGGTGCGAGCGGGGGCTCAAGCGCGAAGCCAAGGTCTGCAAGCCGCTCTTGAAGGATCTCGCTGAGTACAAGTTTCTGATGTCGAAGTTCGAGGCGCTGACGCTCGACGAAGCGAAGCAGGTGATCGCGCTCGATCGACGCATTTCGCCGAAGGATCAGGGCAAGCTGACCAAGCCGATCTTCGAACGCTATGTGAACGGGCCGATGGCGCGCGCGAAGCTGTGGGCCGAGCAGGGCGCCGCAGCCGAGGCCGTTCGGTTCGTCGAAGATGCGCTGAAGGTCGACCCCGCGAATGCCGATGCGCGCGCGTTGCTCAAGCAGCTCTCCTCGCTGGCTGATGCAGGCATGCCGCTCGACGCCGGTCGCTGAAGGCGCCCGTCAGACCGCCGTGGCTCGTGCGTAAGAGTCGACATGACTCTCATGTATCCCTCGCGGTCAGATGCAGCGCGAATGGGCCAGGAAGCGCTGACGATCATGCGCGCTGGCGAATACCGAACTGAGGCCGGTGAGGTGGACCTGCGAGGCGCGCTGAGCGCTGCAGTCGCCGCGACCCGCACGGTTGGACCGGGCGTTCGAACCATCGTTCCCGAGCGGCGCCACGCCTCGACGCGCGTCTTCGTCGAGAACTCCGACTGCTTGCAGGCTGCGCGACGACTGGTCGATCGAGGTCTCGACGTCGCGGTGCTGAACTTCGCTTCCGCGAAGAACCCCGGCGGCGGCTTCCTCTCCGGAGCCCGAGCGCAGGAAGAGTCGATCTGCCGAGCGAGCGGCCTCTTCGTCTGTCTCGAGCACAGCCCGATGTACGAACACCATCGGCAGCGTCACGATCCGCTGTACTCCACGTGGGTCGTTCACAGCCCGAACGTGCCGGTGTTCCGTGAGGGCGCCGAGTTGCTGGCTGAGCCGTGGTCGGTGTCGTTCCTCTCGTCGCCTGCGCCGAACGCGAAGGTGGTGTTGGGCCGAAGCCCGGAGCGCCGGGGCGAAGTCGAGGCCGCCATGCGTGAGCGCATCGATGCCGTCTTCACTGTGGCGGCGCAGGCGAAACATGACGCGCTGGTGCTCGGAGCCTGGGGCTGCGGCGCCTTCGGGAACGACTCCTCGATGGTGGCTGGGCTCTTCGCTGACGCGGTCGCTCGTTGGCAGGGCTGCTTCGCAGCGCTCTCGTTCGCGATTCTCGATTCCAGCCCTGAGCGTCGGTTCATCGGCCCCTTCGAGGCGCTCGCCACGAGCTGACTGCACCGAATCTGCACGAAAGCTCCGAAGGCTCTCCTTCGGTCGTGCGCACGCTCTTCGTCGACACCGGTGTTGATGGCGGCATGGACCAACCTGCTCCGACGCCGACTCCTGAAACGCCGAAAGCTCCACCACCGCCACCCCGGCCGCGAAAGAGGGCGCGCGTGTTGCCCATCGTGGCCGGCATCTTCATCGTGCTCACGCTCACGCTCATCATCTCGGGGCAGGTCGACTCGCGGGACGACTTCGCGAACTCCGAGCTCGCTTCAGGCGTCGAAGAGCGCTGGGGCGCGCCGGTCGATCAGCCCGCGCCGTCGGTTCGCGCCGTGCCCAGCGGCACCGTCTTCACCGCGCTCGAGGCCATGCCGCTGTCTCGTCAGCACGTCACCGTCGACGCGAAGATGAACTACCGCAAGCGGGGCCTCCGCTACTTCTCGGGCTTCGACTTCGACTTCACTGGCCAGTACGCCGTCGCCAACCCGCATCCGCACGACATCGACGTCGCCTTCATCTTCCCCATCGAGATGAACAAGGCGCAGGTGCTGATGAGCGATCTGCAGTTCCTGATCGATGGCCAGCTGTCGCCGCTCGAGATGGGCGACGAGCGTAACCGCCTCGTGTGGACCGGCCGCATCGCGAAGGGCGAGACGCGCCAGTTCACCATTCGCTACCGCGCGCGCGGGCTCGACTCGTTCATGTACCGGCTCGATCCGTCACTCCCGGCCAACGACGTGAAGCTGCACGTGGGCGTCGTGGGCGGAGACAACTTCGACTACCCGGCGGGCGTGCTCTCGGCGTCAGCGGTGAGCCAGTCGAAGGACGGCATCGGGCTCGACTGGAACTTCTCGACGCTCGAGTCGGGCGTGAACCTCGGCGTGCAGCTGCCGTCGCTGAAGACGTGGGACACGATCATCTCCACCATGTCGCGCCGCGCGTGGTTTCCGTTTCTCGGGCTCGTCGCGCTGTTGATGGCGCTGGGCGTGAAGCACAAACGGCCGCTCGCGTTCTACGAGACCCCGCTCGTCGCCGGCCTCTTCGGCATGACGTTCGTGTTGATCGCGTACCTCTCGGCGTTTCTCACCTTCGAGGCCGCATGGCCGATCTCCGTGCTTGGTCTCGGAGCGATCTTCGTGACCTGGCTCTCGCGCCTGATGCCCGACGAGCCGAAGAAGACGTTCATCGCGTTGTGGATCGCGACGATGGCGGTGCCGACGCTGGCGGTGGTGGCGCAGGGCTACACCGGCCTCATCTACACGGTCGAGCTGCTCGCCGGTCTCATCGGCGCGCTGGCGTTGTCGACGCGAAAGTCGGTGCGCGGTTGGCTCGATGACTCCTCGACGCGCCAGGCGGGGGTGACGCCATGAACGCGCTCGTCGTGCTGCTGTTGGCGGCGGCTCCTTCGGGGACGGCGACGGTGCCGTTGAACGAGCTCGTCGAGCTGCTCGGTCCGAAGGCGATGGATGCTGCGAAGCCCGTCGCGGCGGTGACGTCGTTGTCGCTGATCGGAAGACCAGGTGAAGCGGGCCTGTGGGTCGAGGTCGAAGCGAACCTGCGCGTGGTGAGTGGAACGTCGGTCGCAGTGCCGTTGCTCGAGGTGAGCGCCGATACGGTCGTGGAGTCACTGCCAGACTCGGCTGACGCGGTGGTGGTGCTCGACGACGGCGCAGTGACGGCGATCTGCGCAGGGCCGGGAGCACATCGGCTCTCGTTCAAGCTGCTCGTGCGGGCCTCGCGAGACGGCAAACGATCGATCGCGCGCTTCGAGACGACCAGCCTTGCGCCACCGACGCCGCTCAAGCTCGATGTCGATGACGGCCTCTTCGATGTGCCGGGCGCGACGGTGGTGCGCGAGTGGGGCGGTTACGTCGTGTTCCCGCAGAAGCGCGTGTACCAGGTATCGTGGGCCTCGAAGCAGGAGGTGCAGAGCAAGCCGCAGGTGGCACAGCGCGCGCCCGTCGATCCCCTCGTGAAAGATGCGACGAGCCGCTGGGTGACGACGCTCGAGGGCCGGGCCACGCACGAGGTGAAGCTGACGCTGCAGCTCGATCGCGCCGGCAATCTCGTGGTGACGGCTCCCGAGGGGCAGCGGTTCTTGCGGGCGCGGGTGAACGGGCTTCCGATTCCACTCGACGCCTCCTCACAGCGGCTCACGCTCGAGGTCGCTCCCGCGTCACTGGGTGCGGCAGAGGCCGTCGTCGAGCTCGCCCTCGCGCAGGACTTCGGCGTGTTTCACCTCTCGGGGAAGCTCGAGCTCGAGTCTCCGCTCATCTCGTGGCCCGTCGCGCGGTGGACGACCGAGGCGGTGCTCCCGAAGGTGTTCACGTGGGCGCGGCACGGCGGGTCGATGGAGCAGATGGGCACGGAAGCCGAGGCGCGCGGAGAGGTGCCCGGCAAGGCGCTGTTCTTCACCCAGCACCTCATCACGGCGAGCGCTCCCGAGATCTCGCTGGGGTACTCCGTCGACATCCGCGGCAGCTACTTTCGTTGACTTGCGGTGAGGCGGGGGCTGAGTCGATGCTCCGTCGTCATGGAGGTCTGGCCCTCGGTGCTTGCTGGTTCGGCGTGGGGCGCGTGGGCCTTCATTCTCGCGGTTGGCCGCTTCTGGTGGCCCCGCGCGATTCGCTGGGTGTCGTTCATCGGAGCGCTCGTTCAGTTCGGCGGGCTGCTTGCGTTGATTCTGTTGAATGTGCCGATGACAGGCGTCGCGCATCAGCTCGATGTCGTGCGCATCGCATTGTCGGCAGCGCTCACGGTGGCGATGTTGTGTGTGATCACGGAACTCACCGTCGGCATGCCGTGACAATCACGTCGGGATGAACGGGGCCGCGAAGCGACGCCTCGCAGCTCCAGGTCGTGTCCCTGTGACCGACCCGACCCTGCGCCCGAGGTCAGGGAATCGACGCTCTGGTCCACCCCCGCGCCGTCCGCTCCCCATGCGAGCTCCCGCTCACGTGGAGGAGCACTCGCATGCGTCGCAGATCGCCCGCCCGCACCACACCGTCACGCAGACCGAACCTCGACGTGGAATTGGGCGCCACGCGCGGGTCTGACGAGCATGACGCTCCCGGAGAACGCTTTCAGCAGCGCGGCAGCGATCGACAGACCCAGCCCTGTTCCGCCCGACGCACGAGCGGTGGTGAAGAACGGTTCGAAGATGCGCTTCTCATTCGCCTCCGAGATTCCTGGTCCGTCGTCACTCACATCGATCACGATCTTGTCTCCACTTCGCGTGGCCTTCACGTCGATCGTCGCGCTCGGTCCAGCATGTTTGAGCCCGTTCTCGACGAGGTGACCGAGCGTCGCGTTCAACGCGTCAGCGGGGATCTTCGCGCGCAGCCCGTCGTCGGTGCTGATGCGAACCCGCGGCTGCTCGAGCTGGCGAACGATGGCGGTGACGTCGGCGATCTCGGCGTTCGCGCTGGCCACGTCGGCGCGGGCGAGCAACAGCAGGCGCTCCACGAGGCGCGTGAGGCGATCGACGTCGGCGCGAATGTTGTTGAGGAACTTCATGCGCTGCTCGGGCGAGAGCGCGTCGTGATCGTCGGTGAGCAGCTCGATCGCGCCGTGCATCGCGGCCAGCGGCGTCTTGAATTCGTGTGACACGCTCGAGGTGAAGCCCTGAATGTACTTCGCGCGTTGATCGAGCAGCGCGGCCATCGAGGCGAGGCTGACCGAGAGCTCTGCCAGCTCGGCCACGCGGGGACTGGGGATCGGCTTCGAGCCATCGACGTCGCCCGAGGCGATCGCGCGGGTCTGCTTCACGAGCGCCCGCACCGGCCGGACGACGACGATGGAGAGACCGATCACCACCAGCGAGATCACCGCGAGCAGCACGGCCGTCGTCGCGCCGAGGCTCTTGCGGTCGCCGTACACCGCCTTCGCGAGCGTCATCGGCGTGCGGAGCAACATCACCACGCCCCAGACGCGGCCGTGGCGAACGACGGGCAGCGCCACCACCACGCGAATCGCGTTCGAGCGCGAGAGCCCTTCGAGCGCGGAGTCCTTCGGGTCGGGCGTGCGCTCGCGCAGCAGGCTGACGGCTTCTCCCGTGAGCGCGCGCTGGAACTCGACGCGGGTCTCGACGGAGTGCCCGACCACGTCCTCCTGGCTCGACATCACCACCACGCCGTTCACGTCGACCAGGCGCAGGCCGGCGAGCGTCGTCTTGCTCACCTCTTCGATGAGGCTGCCCATCGCGAGCGCGGCGTCTTTGGCGACGGCATCGGCGGCCTGCGTCGCGGCTGGCGCGGGCGGGGGAGAGGGCAGTACGGGATCGTTCGCGCGCAGCATCGGCACGAGGGGCGTCAACGTGGGGTCTGCAGCTCGCGGGCGCTGCACGGTGGCGACCACGCCGTACGTGTTCTCGTCTTCGAGGCGCTGGGCGATCTGCAGCGCGAAGACCTCTGAGAGCACGGCTCCCTGTGCGAGCAGCTCACCCTCGGTCTGGCGAACGAGCTGATCGTCGTAGAACCGGACGATCGAGAGCCCCCCGATCGCGGCGACCATCGCGACCACCGCGACCGCGGCGAGCACCATCCACAAGCGGGGGCGCCAGGTCACGGCAGGCCCAGGCGGTAGCCAATGCCGTGCACCGTCTCGACGACCGTGCCTCCGACGGCGGCGAACTTCTGGCGAACGCGGCGAATGTGGCTGTCGACCGTGCGATCGCTCACCACCACCCCTTCGTAGGCACGATCGATCAGCTCATCTCGGCTGAAGGCCTTCGTCGGGGCGCGGAGCAACGCCGCGAGCAGATTGAACTCCATCACCGTGAGCGTCACTTCGGCGCCGTTCCAGAACGCGCGCCACGCCTCGAAGTCGAGGGAGAGGGCCCCGCGGGTCAGCGTGCGCTCCTTCTTCGCGTCGTCGGTCGTGGGCGCGGGAGCCACCGGTTCCGCGCGCCTGAGCACCGCCTTCACCCGGGCGACGAGCTCGCGGGGAGAGAAGGGCTTGGTGACGTAGTCGTCTCCCCCCAGCTCGAGGCCCAGCACGCGATCGAGCTCATCGTCACGGGAAGAGAGAAAGACGATCGGCACCCGGCTGGTCGCGCGAATGCGGCGGCAGACCTCGAAGCCGTCGAGCTCGGGCATCATCAGATCGAGCACGACCGCGCTGGGGTGGTGCTTGTGAAACGCTTCGACGCCGGCTTTTCCGTCACTGGCTTCGACGATCTCGAAGTGCTGCAGCTCGAGCGCGACCCGAACGACCTCGCGGAGGTTCGGATCATCGTCGACGATGAGAATGGGCCCCTTCGTCACGCAGTGGAGCCTACTCCCGTTCGGCGACGGCGCTCACCACGCAGTCATGGGACCGAGGTCCTTCACCTGGTAGCCGGCCTGGCGGAGCATCGCGGAGGCCTGCGCGCTGCGCCCGCCGCTGCGGCAGTAGACGACGATGGGGCGTGTGGTGGGGCCGAGCTCGTTGAGCCTGCGGGGCAGGTCCTGCACGGGCACGTTGAGGGCGTGTGGAACGTGCTGCTCGCTGAACTCCGAGGGCGTACGAACGTCGAGGAGCAGGGCGCCGTCGGCGACGAGCTTGCGATGGTGAATCGTGTCGATCATGGAGTCTCCGGGGGTCTTCCCGCTGAGGCGGGAGCGACGACAAAGAGCCAGGGGCCGGCGCGGAAGATTCAGGAACCGTCCTCAGCAGTGGCAGGCTCAGGTCGCCATGCTCGCGTTCGCGGTCGGCCTCACCCTCGGAGTCGTCTTCGCACTCCTGGGCGCGGGCGGCGGCATTCTCGCGGTGCCGGCGTTGATGGTCGTCTTCTCGGAGTCGATGACGGTGGCGACGGGCGCGGGCCTCGCTGTCGTCTTCGCGGCAGCGGTCGCCGGGTCGATCTCCCACGGTCGGGCGAAGCGGGTCGATTGGCGGGTCGCGGGGTTGTTCGGCGCACCGTCGATTCTCGGGGCGGTCGCTGGTGCCCGACTGCACGCCCTGGTGCCCGAGCGGGTGACGATGGGCCTCTTCGCGCTCGTGTTGCTGATCGCGGTCGCTTCGATGCTGCGCAAGCGCCGCGAAGACCCGGCCGCCTCAGGCTCCACAGCGCTGTTGCTGGGAGTCGGCTTCGCCACGGGAGTGCTCACCGGCTTCCTGGGTGTGGGAGGCGGGTTTTTGATCGTACCCGCCCTCACGGTGTTCGCCGCAGTTCCCCTCCATCGGGCGATCGGCACCTCGATGGCCGTCATCGCTGCGAGCAGTCTGTCGGGCGCGATCACCCACCTCGTCGCGGGGCATGTTCCGCTCGAGCTCGTGGCTCCGATGGCGGCGGGCGCGGTGATGGGCGCGCTCATCGGCGCACCGCTGTCGGCACGACTTCCGGAGAAGCCGCTCAAGCTCGGGTTTGCGGTGCTCGCCTTCGTGGTCGCGACCGGCATGGCGCTGGCTGCTGCGGGACTCCTCTGATGGCCGGGCCGCGCGAATCGTTCCGTGTCTGGCCCGGCTCTCCATCGCAACGTTGACCTGGAGACCCACCATGCACATCGAACCCTTCTTCGACGAACGAACCTTCACCATCACCTACGTCCTCTTCGATGAGGCCACTCGCGACGCGGTGATCATCGACCCGGTGCTCGACTACGAGCCTTCGGGCGGCAAGCTCTGGACGGAGTCGCTCGAGCGGCTCGCGGCCTTCGTGGACGAGAAGAAGCTCACGGTGCATCACGTGCTCGAGACGCACGCGCACGCCGATCACCTCTCGGGCAGCCAGTGGCTCAAGAAGCGCTACGGCGCGAAGGTCGGCATCAGCGAGCGCATCACCGAGGTGCAGGGCGTGTTCAAAGACGTGTTCGCGCTCGACGAGCTTCCGGTCGACGGGCGGCAGTTCGACGTGCTGTTGAAGGACGGGCAGGTGCTGAAGAGTGGCTCGGTGGCGCTGACGGCCATCGCGACCCCTGGGCACACGCCGGCGTGCATGAGCTTTCAGGTGGGCGACGCGGTCTTCACCGGAGACGCGCTCTTCCTCGACGACGTGGGCGTGGGGCGCTGCGACTTCCCGAAGGGTGACGCGGCGGCGCTCTATGACTCGGTGGTGAACCGGCTCTTCTCGTTGCCCGACACCACCCGGCTCTTCGTCGGTCATGACTACCCACCAGCAGGACGGACCTGGCGCGCGATGACGACCGTTGGGAGCGCGAAGCAGGCGAACGCGCAGTTGACCGCGTCGATGTCGAAGCCGGCCTTCGTCGAGAAGCGCACTGCCCGCGATCGCACGCTGTCTCCGCCGCGGCTGTTGTACCCGTCGGTGCAGGTGAACATCGCTGCAGGGCAGTTGCCCGCGCCGAAGCCGAATGGGCGGCGCTACCTCGTCACTCCGCTCACGGGGCTGTGAACGGTCGTCACGGCGCCTTGACGACCTGCGCTCCCGTGATGCGTCGGAGCAGCTCGACCAGCGCATCGCCGTCACGCACGCGCATCAGATCGAGCGTCGCGTGCACGCGGTCGCCAGCGCTGAAGAGGGTGAGCGTGTCGAAGCGCGCGCGGTGCCTCGTGACCTTCTTTCGCTCGAGGCGTTTCACGGGCTCGAGCGAGATGCGACGTTGGTGAAAGCTGAGGCGCTCCACGAGCGTCGAGTCGACCACGACGATCGGAGGCAGCGAGAGCCAGGCGCTCCAGAGCAGGCCGAGCCCGAAGACGACGGCCAGGCCGACGAGAATCGACTGCACGTCGGGTGGGTGCGGGTTGGTGAAGCGGTCGACGAGGCTCAAGACGAAGCCCGGGCCGAAGAGCAGCGCGACGAAGATGCCGATCATCAACAGGCGAACGCGATCGCTGACGAAGGTGTGAGTCACGCTGAAGCCGCCTCTTCCGTGAGGGCCGTCGTGCGGCTCAGTACCACGAGCCGCCGAGGAGAATGACGGTCGGCTTCTGCGCGTCGTTCGATGGCACGGACGTTCCAACATTCGCGGTCTGCGTGGGGCCCGACGCAGGGCGCGCTGAGCTCGCGGGCCGGGTCGACCGGTTGCAGCGCGCGCCCAAACGGTCAGCCACGCAGCCGTCTCCCGGGTCCAGCTCTGGGGCGGGCTCGTTCCGCTCGACGACAGAGGGCTCGGAGGCCACCGGTGCGATCGAGTGCTGCTCGGAAACCCGGAGCCATCGATCTGGCTCGAGATGATCGACGACTCGGTGATGAACACGCTCCCGTGCAGTGCGGCGCTGGAGCCCGCTTCAACGACGCGCAGCGTCGGTTCCGCACGCCCTGAAGGAGCAACCGGCGCGGGAGGACGAACACCTTCGCGAGCAGCCGCACCGCAGTGGAGTCACGACCCCGCTTCAGTGGTGAGTATCTGGTCGCATTCGGCCAGCCACAGCGAGAGCCGGCGTCGCTCGGGCTCGAGGAGCGCGAACGCGGTCGGGTGCTTCGCCTTTGCGTCGATCGCCTCGAGCCGTTCGATGACGACGAGCCGCTCCTGTTCCAGTGCACGGCGTTGCGCCGCGAGACAGGGCACGTCGTCGCCATCGATCGCCGCCACGACGGTCCCTGCGCGCCCCGACGAGATCAGCTCGCTCCATCGTGCCGTGAGCACACCTGAGGCAGGCGCGTTCAGTGGCAGCAAGGCGCAGTGATCGGCGACCGCGAGCCAGGCGAGCACCTGGCCCTGCTCGACCCTGGCCCCGGCCTGCACGACCCACTCGAGGCCGTAGCTTCCCGCGAGAGCCGGCAGCGTGACGCGCACACCGTGATGGAGCGCCGAACCCGCCTGCGAGATTCAGCAGCACAAAAGAAAACGGCCCCGGTTTCCCGAGGCCGAATTCCCCCTCCCTGGAAGCACCGTCAGTGACAGGGATCGCCGAAGCATCCCCCGTCGGGCCCGCGCGTGGCAGGCGCTGCGGTGTCCTCCGTGTGTCTTAGCTGCAGCCCGTCGTCGCGCCGCAGTTGTGGCACTTGTAGCAAGCGCCGTTGCGCACGGTGATGGTGCCGCACACCGGGCACGGCGGAGCGTCGGCCTGGTTCAGGAACGAGAAGTTCGTGCCCTTGGTGTCCATCGCGGCGGGCGGCGTCGGCGTCGGAGCCTTCACCGGCTGCGCGGCCGCGACCTTCTTGGCCTCGGCCTCCATGAGGCTCTCGCTCGCGCCTTCCTGGGGCAGGAACTTCAGCGACAGCCACCGGAAGATGTAGTCGGTGATCGACTTGGCGATCGGCAGGTCGGGGTTGTTGGTGAACCCGGCCGGCTCGAAGCGGGTGTGGCTGAACTTGTCGGCCAGCACCTGCAGCGGCACGCCGTACTGCAGGGCAAGCGAGATCGCCGTCGCGAACGAGTCCATCAAACCCGAGACGGTGCTGCCTTCCTTCGCCATGGTGATGAAGAGCTCACCGGGCTGGCCATCTTCGTACATGCCGACGGTGAGGTAGCCCTCGTGGCCGGCGATGCTGAACTTGTGGGTGATGGCGCGGCGCTCGTCGGGCAGGCGGTGGCGGGCGTCACGCTGCACGGCGGCAGCGGGGGCGGCGACCTCTTCCTTCTTCGCCTCCTTCGAGGTGTTGAGCGGCTGGCTGCGCTTGCACCCGTCGCGGTAGACGGCGACGGCCTTGAGGCCCGCGCGCCACGACTCGAGGTACGCCATCTCGATGTCTTCGACGGTGGCTTCGGTGGGCAGGTTGACCGTCTTCGAGATCGCTCCCGAGAGGAACGGCTGCGCGGCGCCCATCATCTTGATGTGCCCCATGTAGTGAATGGAGCGGACGCCCTTCGCGGGACGGAACGCGCAGTCGAACACGGGCAGGTGCTCGGCCTTGAGCTGGCTGGCGCCTTCGATGGTGTCGTTCTTGTCGAGGTACGTGGTGATGGCTTCGATCTCGGTCGAGCTGTAGCCGAGCTTCTGGAGCGCGAGCGGGACCGTCTGGTTGACGATCTTGAGCATGCCGCCACCGACGAGCTTCTTGTACTTGATGAGCGCGATGTCGGGCTCGATGCCCGTCGTGTCGCAGTCCATCATGAAGCCGATGGTGCCGGTCGGCGCGAGCACCGTGACCTGCGAGTTGCGGTAGCCGTGGGCCTCACCGTGCGCGAGCGCCTCGTCCCACACCTTCTTCTGGGCGGCGTGCAGCTTGGTCTCGGTGCGCTGCATGGGCAGCTGGTAGGCGGCCTTGCGGTGCTTGCGAATGACGCCGAGCATCGGCTCCTTGTTGGCGGCGTAGCCAGCGAACGCGCCGAGGTGCTCGGAGATCTTCGCCGACTGCAGGTAGGCACGGCCACCCATGAGCGAGGTGATCGCTCCGGCGTACGCGCGGCCTTCATCGGAGTCGTAGGCCAGACCGGCCGCCATCAGCAGCGCGCCGAGGTTGGCGTAGCCGAGACCCAGAGGACGGTAGTCGTACGAGTTCTTCGTGATCTTCTCGGTGGGGTACTTCGAGAAGCCGACGACGATCTCCTGGCCGAGCAGGGTGACGTCGCAGGCGTGCGAGAAGGCCTCGACGTCGAACTCACCGTCGATCGAGCGGAAGTGCATGAGGTTCAACGACGCCAGATTGCAGGCGGTGTCGTCGAGGAACATGTACTCGGAGCACGGGTTCGAGGCGTTGATGCGGGCCGTGTTCGACGAGGTGTGCCACGCGTTGATCGTGGTGTCGAACTGCAGGCCGGGATCGCCGCAGTGCCACGCCGCCTCGGAGATCTCACGGAACACGTCACGAGCACGGTACGTGTCCATCGGAGCGCCATCACGCACGGCGCGCGTCTGGAACGCACGGTCATCGGCGACGGCCTTCATGAAGTCGTCGGTGACACGAACGGAGTTGTTCGAGTTCTGGAAGAAGATCGACGAGTAGGCCTCGCCGTTGAACGAGCTGTCGTAGCCGCCGTCGATGAGCGTCCACGCCTTCTTCTCTTCGTTCACCTTGCAGCGAATGAAGTCGAGGATGTCGGGGTGCTCGACGTTGAGGATGACCATCTTCGCGGCGCGGCGGGTCTTGCCACCCGACTTGATGACGCCAGCGAACGCGTCGAAGCCCTTCATGAAGCTGACGGGGCCCGAGGCCGTGCCGCCACCCTTGAGCATCTCCTTCGAGGAGCGAATGGGCGACAGATTCGAGCCGGTGCCCGAGCCATACTTGAAGAGCATGCCTTCGGTCTTCGCGAGCCCGAGGATCGACTCCATCGAGTCTTCGACCGAGTTGATGAAGCACGCCGAGCACTGGGGGTGCTCCTCGACGCCGACGTTGAACCAGACGGGCGAGTTGAAGGCGACCTTCTGACGAAGGAGCAGGTGGGTGAGCTCGGCGTGGAACGCGGCCTTGTCTTCGCCGGTGGCGAAGTAACCGCCGGTCTCACCCCAGGCAGTGATGGTGTCGGCGACGCGGCCGACGAGGCGGCGAACGCTGGTCTCGCGCTCGGGCGTGCCCGGCGTGCCGCGGAAGTACTTCGACGCGACGACGTTGGTGGCCAGCATCGACCACGACTTCGGCACTTCGACGTTCTTCTGCTCGAAGACGACCTTGCCGTCTTCGCCAGCGATGGAGGCGGTGCGGTACTCCCACGCGATCTCGTCTGCAGGGTCGACGCCGGGCGTGGTGAAGAACCGCTTCACCGTCAGACCCTGGCGCTTGCCATTACGAGGCACCGCTCGGCTATCGAGCGAGATGGAACCTCCGGGCACCGCGACGTTCATGGAAGCCAGCTCCTTCTCCATGTGATTCCCCTCCAGTGTTTCAGCGTGGTCTGACATGTGACTGCCGGTATGAGTGATGGGTGATGACTGATCAGCCCCTCAGGTGTGTAACCCCTGGGGGTGCAAAGCGTGAAAGGTGGGAGTTTTCGCACCCAGCGTCCCTCCCGGACGGGGTGCTACAGGGTGCTTCGCCTCCGAATTCGGAGGCGCGTTATGCGCTCGCCACATTTCGGTGTCAAGCCTAGAGGCCCAACATGTTGTGTCAATTTTTCGACCGATACCCAACACTTAGGGGGTTTTTCCAGCCCTGTGGAAAACCCGCTGGGCTCCAAAGGCGGTAAATCGGCCTCAGAGCACGGTTCGGCGGAAAGGTGCGACAGCCTGCGCATCAGCACCCCTTCTGGATATGGTCATGGCCCTACATCACTTTTCATCAGCAGGTCATTTTTGGACCACCGACTTTGCTGAGTGTCTGTGATGTGAAACTGATCAATTCTCTCTGGGGAGGGCACGTCTTTCCGAGACGAACGAGCGTTTTGCGACTCCGCACCGTCAGAGTCGGCGCCCGTCGGGAGCGTGCAAATTCGCTCTCGGCGCTGCGGAGGGTGGCGAAGGGAAGGGCGGGCGTCTAATCACGCCACATGCCTCCTCCGTATGCGCGTCAGGTCTTCGTCTGCACCAATCGTCGTCCCGACGGTTCGCCTCGCGGGTGCTGCGCCTCGAAGGGCGGCGACGAGCTGCGGCTGGCCCTCAAGAAGGAGCTGGACGCCCAGGACGTGAAGGGCACCCGCATCAACGGCGCCGGCTGCCTCGATGCCTGCGAGCGCGGCATGGCGATGGTCGTGTACCCCGAGCAGGTCTGGTACGGCCCGGTCAGCAAAGACGACGTGCAGGAGATCGTCTCGTCGCACCTGAAGAATGGCCAGGTCGTCGAGCGCCTTCGCATGAAGCTCCCCATCGAGCGCAAGAAGGACTGAGTCACGCCGCCCGGCGTTCGTTCGCGAGCGCCAGGCGGAGATCTCGAACCAGCTCGTCAGGGCGTTCGTGCAGGGCGGCCCAGGTCCACTGCAGGATGCGAAAGCCCCTCGCGGTGAGTGCGCTCACGCGTGCGCGATCACGTTCGAAGGCGATGGGGCTGGAGTGCCACGCGTAGCCGTCGGCTTCGATGACCACCTTCGTTCCGGGGAACGTGAAGTCGAGGCGCCATCTTCGGCCCCCGACGAGTTGCGTCTGCTGGCGGCTTGCGCGCGGAAAGCCCTCGGCCTCGAGCAGCTCCTGCACCTGGGCTTCGAGCTCGCTCTCGCTGGGGCCGTCACCGCCCAGGTATTCCTGGAGCAGCTTCGCGAGGAACGTGATGCCGCGGTGCCTCGAGTTGCGGGCGACGAAAGACTGGAGCTTCTCAGTGGTCGTCCACTTTCGCCGCAGCGCTTCGTCGACCGACGCGCGCACGTCGCTCTCGGGCTCGGTGGCCGAGAGGTCGAGCAGCGTTCGCAGCACGGAGGTGACCCTCACGCCTTTCACCGAGCCGACCTCGGCACTGCTGAGGCTTGCCGCGCGATGCGCAACGACTCCGCCGGGATCCTGCGCGCGCCGACGAAGCGTCACGTGCACGGCGCCGCTCTCTTCGAAGCGGGCGAAGCCCCAGAGCGCTGCCGCCGTGCGGTGCGAGAACACCGCGCCTGGCCCCGCCCAGAGCGAGACGGCCGAGAGCCTCGCCTGCCACGTCAAGGGAGCCCCTTCGATGCGGTACACGCCCGGCAGCACGCGTTCCCAACGGCCGCTGCGAACCCGCCGCTCGATCTGATCGGCCGACAGCCCCGCCCGAACCGCGCGCGACCGCGAAATCACCCCGTGCTGGTCCGCCGCGACGCGCAGCAGCGCCACTTCCCCGCCCATCGACCACCCCCGGACCAGCCTTCAATCACACCACCCTGACATCGAGCGGCAGCGAAGCCGTGTCAGGCGCGGGTTTCCTGCCACTCGACCTCGCAGAAACGACGACGGGCCGGCCCTCCCGCAGGAGAACCGGCCCGTTCGCACGTCACGGGTGCTTCAGCGGCGGCTGCCGAAGAGCCGCAGGATGTTCAGGAACAGGTTGATGAAGTCGAGGTACAGCACCAGGGCGCCGTTGATGGCGAGGCTGCCGGCGCTCGAGTAGCCGCTCGAGGCGTGCATCTGGCGCAGCTTCTGGGTGTCGTACGCCGTGAGGCCCGCGAACACGACCACCGCAGCGCAGCTCTTCACGAAGCCCAGGAAGTCGCTCTGCAGGAAGATGTTCACCACGCCGGCCACCAGCACGCCGATGAGGCCCATGAAGAGGAACGTCGCCCAGCCCGAGAGATCCTTCTTCGTCACCGTGCCGTAGACGCTCATGGCGCCGAACATCGCCGAGGTGATGAAGAACGACGTCGAGATCGACCCCAGGTTGTACCGGAAGAAGATCGCCGAGAGGGTCAGGCCAGAGAGGAACGAGTACCCGAGGAACATCGCTCCAGCGACAGGGCCGCTGATCTTGTGCGCGATGAACGAGAACACGACCACCACGCCGAGCTCGGCGATGATGAGCGGCAGGTAGAGCCCACGCACGAGCGCGAACGCCTCCTGGTTCGACGCCACGAAGAACGCGGTGCCCGCCGTCAACGCCAGGCCGGCCACCATCCACCGATAGACCTTCGCCATGAAGGCGCTGGCCGACTCCTCGGCGAGCATCGAGGCGGCGGAGGGTGCTGCGAACTGCTGCTGCGGGTCGAAAGCCATGATCAGTGTTCTCCTGTTCGACAAGACATCAACCGTCTACTTCACCCTGCCTGTTGCTGCCGAGTGCAACTCACCGGCGACCTCACTCGTGAGTAAGGGCAACACGCCGCCGCCGCCAACGATGTTGACGATGTGTGAGATGGAGCCGCGACAGACGCCACCCCAGGCTGGCTGGTCGGGCAGGCCGACGGAGGCATAGGACGAGAAGTCGACGAAGAGGTCGGCCCACGATTGCGACTCGCCCGAGCAGAGCAGGTGCCGTTCGGGCTGGATGTCGATCACCTGCTGCACCACGAAGCCGCCGCCTGTGGGGTCTTCGATCGCGCGCCGACACATCGCTTCCCAGTCGAGCGCCTCGCCGTAGGCCGCCTTCACGCGATCGCCGAACGAGGCCTCATGACGCGTGCGCCCGACGAACACGGCGCGACCGCCGTAGTCCCACGAGCGCTTGAGCACGTAGCGATCAGGGTTGGCGAGCACCTCTTTGAGCCGGGCGTCTCCCTTGAAGAGCCGTGTCCACGGGACGGCGCTGCGAATGGCGCTCAGCTCGTCATCGGTCAGTCCAGCTGCTTTCGCGATCGCGCCATCCTCGACCGCCTCGGACATCAGCCCGAACACCGCCTTCACCTCGACCTGCGACGCCGGTGGGTTCAGCACGACGACGCGCTTTCCATTCGGCTCGGCGAGCAGCGCCTTCACGAACTCTGCGCCCGGCAGATCGGCTTCTTCGAGGCGCCGCACGAAGAGGTGTCGGTAGACGAGATCGACGGTTTTGCCATTGGCGAGCACGCGATCGGTTCCGCTCAACTGATCGGGGTGCACGACCTCGGCCTCGACGCCCAGCTCGTTGAACCGCGCGCAGAGGGAGCGTTGCTCGGTCAGTTGTGCGTCGTTGCGGCGGCAGAGCAGGGCCATGCGCGACGGCTTCTTGCCCGGCCGCACCTTGGCGTAGCCGGCCATCAACGCATCGAAGAGGGCCTTCGCGTTGCTGCCGTTCTTCGACTTCCACGCTGAGACCTGCGCCTCGGACGCGCCCCAGTGCCGACCGACGACCTCGAGGAACGTGTTGGCGGCGATGTCGCTGTACGCCTGCATCGCGGGGATCGTCGCGTTCAGCTCGAGCGCATGCACCGCATCGCTCACGAAGAAGTCGACGCGCGTGGTGACCAGCGTATCGAGCGTGCGGAACGTGGCCTGAGCCAGTTGCTGCTCGAGCGGTGAGAGCCCGTTGAAGACGACGTCCCGGCGCAGCCCTTCGAGCACTGCGCGCGACATCTTCAGGCCGGCTGAGGCCAGCAGCGCAGCGAGGCGTTGCCGACGGGCCAGCTCGGCGCCTTCGACGATCACCGGCGTCGCGGTGATGGGAATCGGGCGAATCGAGCCATCTTCCTTCTTCGTCACCGCCAGCCCACGTTCGGCCGCGAGCTTTGCCAGGGTGGGCCCGAAGTGTTTGGCGTCCCGCTCCAGCAGCGCGCGCAGGTCGTCGATCGTCGCTTTCGTCATGACGCTCATCGTGGAATGAACCTTTGCGAGAGAAGGTCGCGACTCAAGGCGAAATCGCGTGAAAGGCCAGCCGAATGAGCGGGGCGGTGGAGTTCTTCTTCGATTTCATGAGCCCGTACTCGTACCTCGCGTCGACCCGCGTGGAAGCGATGGTGCACCCCACACCGGTGGTCTGGCGGCCCTGTTTCCTCCCGGGAATTCTGCGCGCGACCGACAACCGTGGGCCCGCGGAGGTGCCGGCGAAGCTCGCCCATTTGATGAAGGACCTGAACGACTGGACGGAGCACCTCGGGTTGCCTCCGATTCGGTTGCCCGAGTCGGTGCCGTTTCTCGCGACGCAGGCCAACCGCTGCGCCCTCGTTGCGCTCGACGAAGGAAAGGGCGCCACGTTCATCAAGGCGATGTTCCGCGCGATCTGGCGTGACGGCCGGCCGGCGAGCGATGCGCAGGTGCTGTCCGAGGTGCTGACGAGCGAAGGGCTCGACGCAGCCCGGGCGCTCGAACTCGCGGCAAGTCAGCCCATGAAGGATCGGCTGAAGGCCGCG
Organism: Archangium gephyra; assembly: GCA_943370055.1. Taxonomy (GTDB): domain Bacteria; phylum Myxococcota; class Myxococcia; order Myxococcales; family Myxococcaceae; genus Xiheimicrobium; species Xiheimicrobium gephyra_A. Next base: position 13,959 of record CALRPN020000065.1, on the reverse strand, counting down.
ACCGAAGAGGCCGTGAGTCGTGGCGCGTTCGGCGTGCCTGCGTTCTTCGTCGGAGACGAGATGTTCATCGGCAACGATCGCCTCGAGTTCGTGGTGGGCAGGCTGAAGAAACGCTCGCGCTGAGCGCCTGCAGGGCACCGCTCGAGGGATGCAACCGCAATGCACCGCTTTGCAGCCAACGTCTTTGCGGTCTCGTGACAACTCTCGAGAGGCAGCCAAACCGGCGTGAGCGCGGAATTCCTGCCTCTCATGCGCCAATACCCTCTTCGTGGTGGTGATGACCGCGCTCGAATCGCGCCAAACAGGCGTGAGCACCAAGCTCCTGCCGCTGACGCAGCCGCTGGCTCGACTCGTCAGACGGCGCGGTGAGACGCAGTCAATTCCCTGCCTCGCATGCCGCAGGCCTGTTCGTGGTGGCCCCGCGTGAAGGTTGCGTGCGCTCGCGGCGCGTCCGGCACGCTCGTCCACGGAAACCTACGGGAGTCAGACCGCGAAGAGCAGGCACCTTCAGCATGTCGGCAGGCCAGACGGCGCGAGTGCGCGGCTCACGCAGAGGCCGCTCGCTCGACTCGTGCGACGATGCTCGCGGCGAGCGGCAGTCAAAACCGGTGTCAGCATGGATTCCTGCCCACGCAACCACTCCGCTCAGGAGAACGCTTTGACGCCTGCCTGCACGTCGAACTTCGCCACCGTCTTCTTTCCGCCCGAGTAGTCGCCGGTCCGCACCGTCACCAACGTCCACTCCGGCAACACGAGCGCCGTGAGGCCGTGACCGAACACCGCTCCCGTATCGACCCCGACCGCCCACTGCGTGACGAGCGGACGATCGAGCACCGAGTGCCCGAAGATGATCCGCTCCGGCCCCTGCCAGAAGTTGGTCCAGAAGCGGTGATCGCCCGGCGCCTTCGAGGGCCAGAACGACTTCGTCGCGGGCGGGTTGATGTGCTGCAGATGAAGCAGGTGGTGCGTCGACTGCTGCTCGAGCGGCACTCCGGGGAAGCAGCCCGCGTGCACGACCGCTGCGCCGAACTCGGGCAGGCGGATGAAGAGCGGAAGCCTGGCGAAGTACTCGTAGTGTTCCGCATCGAGCGCGTCGCGGGTCTTGAGATGATCGGGAGACAGCTTTTCTGCCGCACGCTTCCGCTGCTGCAGGTGCTTCTCTTCGTGGTTCCCCAGCACGCACTCGTACTTCATGGCGAGCTCGACGCACTCCCGAGGTTTCGGGCCGCGATCGACGAGATCGCCCGCGAAGATCACGCGATCGCTCGAGGTGACCGCGAGGCGGTCGAGCAGGGTTTCGGCTTCATCGAAGCAGCCGTGCAGATCTCCGATGACGATGGTGCGGCTCACGACAGACTCCTCCCGCGAAAGCGGGTCAATGAAAGGGTAGGAGGCTCGCGCACGCTGTCGTGCAGTGTACCCTCGCCATCCTGCGGGCAACTGACGAGCGCCCAATCCACTGCCTGACCTCGTTCGAAAGGTGTGTTGCGTGTCGAAAGAGATCGTCCTTCAGCAATGGGTCGAGTGCGAGAGCGACGTCTGCGCCATGTGGAAGGGTCTGTCCGATACCGAGGCCCTGAACCGGGCGATGGGCAACGAGCGGCTCGCCGTCGCAGGAGCCACTGAACCCGAGAGCGCGGCCCGCTACCTCGTGAAGACCCGCCTGGCCGGCTTCGAGGTGACGTGGGCCGAGAAGCCGTACGAGTTCGACTTCATGAAGTCGCTCAAAGTGCGGCGCGACATGCAGTCGGGTCCCGTCGAGCGCCTCGACATCGCCTACGCGACCGAAGCCAAAGGCGTGAACAGCCGCATCTCGGTGACGCTCACGCTCTGGCCACGGAGCATCTTCCTGGCTCCGGTCGTGCGCTTCTCGGCCTCGATGACCCTGAAGAAGGTCGTCGACGCGATCGTGCTGCTCGACCAGTCCCTCGTTCGCAACGGCCGGCCGCCCGCGCTTCCCCCGGTTCACCCCGTGCAACAGGATCGTCTCGAGCGTGCAGCTGCGATGCTGCGTGAGAGCGGTGCGGGTGAGGTTGGCAGACTGCTGGTCGATCTGGTTGGAACGGGCTCGGACGATCGCGTCATGCGCATCAGGCCGTACGAACTCGCAGACGAGTGGAAGGCGCCGCGGCGCGAGGTGTTGACGGCGTGTCTGCTGGCGGTGCGAGCGGGGCTGCTGCAGCTTCGGTGGGACATCGTCTGCCCGAGCTGTCGCACGGGCGCTTCGTCGATCGACTCCCTGCAGGAGCTGACGACGCATGGCTTCTGTCAGCTGTGTGAGATCGGCTTCGGCCTCGACTTCGACGACGCGGTGGAGGCGACGTTTCGGCCGGTCGAAGGCGTCCGCGTGGTCGAGGTTGGCCCGTTCTGCGTCGGCAGCCCGGCCCGCATGCCGCACGTGGTGAGTCAGGCCATTCTCTCGAAGACAGGCACCGCGATTCTGCGAGTCCCCGATGAAGAGGGCCTGTTCAGGCTCTTCATGCGTGGTGGCAAAGCGGCGCTCGTCGCAGCGAAGGAGGGCGCTCCGAGTCAGTTCGAGATTCCCGAAGAAGGCGCCGCGTGGCCCGAGCGGTTTCAGGTGAGCCCTCGCGCCGAGATCTCGGTGAAGTCGGTGGGCGAATCGGAGCGCCACGTGAAGCTCGAGAAGGCCGCGTGGGCCAGCCTCGCCGCGACCGCGCGTGACGTGATGATGCTGCCGATCTTCCGGCGCGACTTCTCGTCGCAGGTCCTTCGCCCGGGCCTCTCGCTCTCGGTGCAGCGCTTCGCGCTCGTCTTCAGTGATCTCACCGGTTCGACCGACATGTACGCGCGCGCCGGAGACGCCGAAGCGTTCCGTTTCGTGCAGGCGCACTTCGAGGTGCTGACGAAGGCGATCGAGAAGCACGGCGGCTCGGTGGTGAAGACGATGGGCGACGCAGTGATGGCGGTGTTCCCCGACGAGCTCGCGGCCATCGCGGGTGCGCGCGAGATGCTGCAGGACTTCGAGGCGTTCCGGCTGCTCGAGGTGCAGGGCGCACGCACCTCGCTCAAGCTCGGCGTGTTCGGAGGGTCGGGTTTCATCGCGACCGCGAACAAGGTGCTCGACTACTTCGGCCAGACCGTGAACGTCGCGGCCCGCCTTCAGAACGAAGCGAAGCCTGGCGAGATCGTGGTGCCCGCGAACATCGTCGAGCAGGCCATCGCGAAGGGGCTCATCGACCCGCGCACCGTGTCGGAGCGGTATGCCGCGAAGCTCAAAGGGGTCGAGGCGCCGCTGGAAGTGGCCCGCGTGACGCCGCTCGCGCCCATGAGTGAACGCGCGGCCTGACTTCGGCCAAGTACCTGATCCTCCTGGCGATTGAGCACTGTCAGGAATCCGTTTGGGGGTTCGTCAGAGCGGATATGGTCGACGGCCTTCGCCCATGCTCAACGACGACGAACTCTTCGCAGACATTTCGAAACGTAAAGCCGAAGGCCGCGACTTCAAGAAGCAGCTTGGAGAGCTCGTCTTTCGCTGGAGGGACCCCTCCACCACCGTCATTCGGCGCGTCCAGGGCGCGTTCATGAGGGGCTCCCCGGACGACGTCGACGAAGTGTTTCAAGACGCCGCCGCGAAGTTCATGTCTCGTGGACTCGACCAGTTCCGCGGCGTGTCCGAGCAGATGCCGGGCAAGGCCGCGTCGCCGAAGACGTTCTTCCTGCGCATCGTGAAGCACTGCGCGATCGATCGTTATCGACGCCAGCGTGAAGAGCTCGCCGAGGGGCCGCGCGGAGACGAAGAAGACGAGCGGGAAGAGTCGCTCGCCGAGGCCAACCGCGCCGTCGCGTTCTCAGCGGCGAAGGCCGAGGCCAAAGAAGCGAACGAAGAGTACTGGGCCGCGTTCAGGAAGCTGCAGGAAGAGCACCCGAACGAGGCGGCTGCCTGGGATCTGTACCACCACCAGGACATGGACGATCACGAAGAGGTCGCCCGTCAGCTCAACATCACGGTGGTCAATTCGTACAAACGCGTCAGCCGCGCGCAGGCGTGGCTCAAGTCGTACGTGCTCGAAGCACGCAAGGAGGAGCAGCCGTGACCGTCTCGCCCATCGAAAAGTATCAGGCCCGCAGCGCAGAACTCGAGTCGTTGAGAGCGGAGCTTGAAGCGGCGAGTCGACCCGGAGATCCGGCACCGGTGGTGGGACGAATGCTCGAGGCCGCGGGCGATCTGCTGCGGCGGCGCGCGAAGGTGCCCTCCGACGAGAAGCTGATCGACGCGGCGCTCGCGGTGTTGCCCGAGAAGGGGCTCTCTTCGTGGGCTGATGGGGTGAAGGCGGCCGAAGTCAGGGCCCGCGTCGAGCGCGCTGCCGATCAAGCCGTCGACGCCGCGATTCCCGAGAGTGACGCCGACGGCAAGACGCTGACGACGTGGGCGATGCAGGCGTTGATGGCGCGTGACCGGCTCGAGTCTGCTCGATTTTCCCTCGAGCGAATGGCCGCGAAGGGCCGCCCAGGTGCCACCATCGTCCTCGGCCGCCTGAATCAGGAGCTCGCCGCTGCTGACGAGCTCGGTCGCAGGTGTTGTACCCGCCTCACCGCGCTCAACGCCGATCGCCGCGACGAGCTGGCGATTCTGGACACCGAGCGGCGCGCGGCCGCGTGGTGGTTGTCGGAGAAGTCGGGTCTCGAGCACGACCTGGTGGTGAAGGTGCTCGGTGGTGAAGCGCGCGGAAGCCTCCCGAAAGGCGCCCAGGCTGCGCACGAGCTGGTGATGCAGAAGCGCACGCGGCAGTTCGGGTTCGACGAGTTGTTTCGCTTCGACCTTGGAATGGCCAGCAACGCCGACGCAGACGCGATTCGCAAAGCCGCCGAGAACGACCCCGAGTTGAGGCTGGCGCTCAAGGCGATGGAAGAGGGCGATCTCGAGATCGCAGCGCTCACGAAGGACGAGCCCGTGATGAAGGTTGCTCCGGTGCTGCAGCTGCCCGTCGAGCGCACGGCGAGAGAGGCTCCCGAGGTCGTCGAGGAGCGCACCGAGTTCAAGCTGTTGGTGTTCCGCACGAAGCAGCGTGTCCAGGTGGTGGTTCAACCCCGTCGCCAGGATCGCTTCGCCGCCGCCGCCGTCTACCTGCCAGATCAACCTCAGCGCAGCGTGGCCCACGAAGTCGGAGATCACGGGCTGCACTTCGACGTGGGCACCGCTGAGCGAGTCAGAGGCGTCGTCGCGAAGGTCGTCGTCACGCTCACCGATGGAAGAAACGTCACCTCCGAGGTGAAGCTGTAGTGGGAAAGAAGCCGAAGGCCGTCGAGCCTCCTTCTCCCGTTCGCGTGGTGCTGGTGACTGCGCCCGATGAAGACGTCGCCGCGAAGCTGGGGCGAACCCTCGTCGAAGAGCGCCTCATCGCCTGCGCGAACCTGATTCCGAAGATCCGCTCCATCTACCGCTGGGAAGGCGCGATTCACGACGAGCCCGAGGTGTTGCTCGTGATGAAGACGCAGACGTCGCTCACCGACGCCGTCATCGCTCGCGTGAAGGCGCTCCACCCGTATCAGGTGCCCGAGGTGCTCGCGGTGCCGGTGGAGCGCGGCTTAGGGAAGTACCTCGACTGGGTGATCGCCGAGACCACGCCCGAGCCGCTCGTCACGCGCCGGTTCACGGCCTCTCCGTCGTCAAAGGGCGGTGCCTTCAAGGCGGCCATCGACACGCTCGGCCCCGGCTCCGAGCCCATGCGAATCAGGGTCGATCTCAACGAGTACCAGACCGGCATGATCCTGAGGCTGCCCGATGGCAGTGGCGTCTGCGTGATGGATGAGCGCTCCGACGTCGTGGCGACCAACGAGGTCGAGGTCGAGGTCTGGGGCCACGGAGCGGCGCGCGCCGATGCCCTTCTGGCCGAGGTGCTCAAGCTCGCCGCCGAGGTCGGGCTTTCCTCGTCAGATGTAAAATGAGCTGGCTTCCGGGCGCACAACATCCCACCTGGCCTGGCCGACTATTCTCCTGAGAGTTCTTCAAGGAGATCTGCGTGGTTCGGGTCAACTCCAGGGCGAAGGCAGCGAAGACGGCGGCGGCCGAAAAGCGGGCTGCCTCGAAGCGGCTCGCGCAAGACGTCGCCCGCCTCGAGAAGTCGACCTCGGCGGAAGTAACGACCGCTGAAGACGGCAGCGTCACCAGGCGCAAGTCGTCGCAGCGCAACGACGTCGAGACGAACCAGACGCTCACGAAGTCGGAAGGGAAGATGCTCGAGTCGACGCTCGAGTACTCGAAGCAGACGACCCGCCCTGGCCGCGACACCTCGAGCGAGTTCACCGAGCGCACCGACATGCTCGGCCGGCGTTCGAGCGACTCACGCCTCGAGACCATTTCGCAGAAGGGTGACACCGAGCGCACCACCGTCACCACGAAGAGCGCCGACGTCTACGGCATCACGAAGGATCGCCGCGAGCAGACGGTCGAGAACGCGAACCGTCGCGCCACGCACTCGAAGTCGAGCGACTCGCGCGGCAACGTGCACACGGCTTCTGACGTCACCACCGTTCGGCAGCAGGGCGAGCAGACGGTGACGCGCAACGAGAAGCGCGCCAACGGCTCCGAGCTCGAGACTGCGGCATCCACGACCTACGAAGACGGCATCTTCACGCTCGGCGGCGGCGCTGATTGGAAGAAGGGCACCAGCGTCAGCAAGAGCGTGCTCCACGAGCGTGAGGCCGATTCGTCTCGCGTGGTCGCAAAGGCCGACAAGATCTCCGAGCGCGCCGGCAAGGCGCTCGACTGGATGGGCCTCGAGCCCGCGGAGTGGTCGGGAGAGGTCGACCCCTCGCGCATGCACGAGAAGACGCTGGTCGAAGGTGAGCACGGCTCGGTCGTCGCGAAGTACGGCGTGAGCGGCCAGCAGAGCGCGCAGTTCGACGGCAAGAGCATCAGCGGGCAGTTCAGCCGTGAAGCGGTCGCCAGCGTCACCGCGCAGGCTTCGGGTCGCGTCTCGGGCCGGTTTGGCGAAGCGAGCTACGACGCGCGGGTGAAGGCCGAAGCGCGGGCGAGCGTCGACGCGCAGGGTCGGCTCGATCTGAACGGCCTCAACGCCTCGGTGAACGCGAAGGTCGGCGTCTCGGTCGAGGCCGAGGTCACGGGCCACGCGCAGACGCAGAGCGTGACCATCGGTGGCGTCGAGATGAACGCGGCCGTCGACGGGCACGCGCGCGCCTCGGCCGAAGCCGTCGCTGAAGCGACTGGCACGGTGCAGGTCACGATCGATCCGCCCACGGCCATCGCGAAGGGTGAGATCGGAGCCTCGGCGGTCGCGAAGATCGAAGGCGAAGTGCGCTTCTCGGCGGGACCGTTCGCGGTGGTGGCGAGCGGCTACGCGAGCGCGGGCGCCGAAGCGCGGGCCTCGGGCATCATCGGCTACGAAGACGGCAAGCTGAAGATCGGCGGCAGTGTCGGAGCGGCGCTCGGCGTCGGCCTCGGTGGCTCCGCGACGGTCGAGATCGACGTCCGCCAGATCGGCCAGATGGTGAAGAACGCCGCCGACGTGAACCACGACGGCAAGGTCGACTTCTGGGACGCGACGGCAGCGGTCGGCAAGACGGCGCGCTGGGCGTCACGCTGGCTGCACCCACCCTCTCCCACGCCGTCGATTCCGCGTGAGTTCGTCCGGTTGACTCCTCCTTTCTTCACTCCCCCAATGGTGATGCTGTGGTCCCCATGGCCGATTCCGATCTCTTTCAAAGAGCCGAACGAGCGCTGAAGGCTGGCGCGTACGACGAGGCGAAGAAGCTCTTCCGCGAGGACGAAGACGCGAAGGGCTCTCGCGCCGACTCCCTGGCCAAGCTGCAGTCGGCGGACGCGAAGCTCGCGGCTGGCGACGTGAATGCAGCGGCGACGCTCTACGAAGCCGTGCTCGAGCGAAACCCGTCGGTCGCCGAGGCGTACCAGGGGCTCGCGCGGGTGGCGCTCTTCACGGGCCAGCTCGACGCCGCGAAGGTGCACGCGATGGCGGCGGTGCGCCTGGCGCCGCGTCACGGCCTCGGGTGGACGCTCGTCGGCCTCGTGCACGAGAGCCTGAACGAGAACGAGCTTGCGCTCGAGGCGCTCAAGAAGGGCGCCGAGCTGTCGGCCGATTCGTTCCTCTGTCAGTTCAATCTCGGGCGGTTCCTCGCGTCGCAGGGCAGGGCGCAGGAGGCGGTGGCTGCGCTCACGCAGGCGACGGGCCTCGCTCCGACGAACCCTGACGGCTTTCTCTTTCTCGGGCTCGCCTATCGCGTCGGCAAGCAGCACCGGCTCGCGTTGCGCTCGCTCGAGAAGGCGAAGGATCTCGCGCCGAAGAACGTCGATGCGTGGGCGACGCTGGCCGACGTGCTGTTCGAGCTGAAGGAGTTCCAGGCCGCACGCGACATGCTCGATCTGGGGCTGAAGGCCTGCGGCGATCACCCGGCGCTGCTCGAGAAGGCGCTCGCGGCGACGATGATGCTCGACGATGCACCGGGCGCGGTGGCGTACCTCGAGCGCGAGCTGAAGGTTGCTCCGCAGCACGAACAGGCCTGGCTCAACCTCGCGAACCTGTCGATGCTCGTTGGCGATTTCGAGAAGGCCGAGCGCGTGGCGAAGCAGCTGCTCGAGAAGAACCCGACGCAGTGGGAGGCGCACTTCGTGCTCGGCAATCTCTACGCGGCGGTGCCGTTGCCAGAGAAGGCCGAGGCGGCGTATCGCAAGGCCATCGACGCTGCGCCCGACAACTGGCGGCCGCTGGTGAACCTGGCGACGTCATTTCTCGAGGGCAACGTGGCGGCGAAGTACCCCGACGCCCTCAAGCTGCTCGAGAAGGCTGCGAAGCTGGCTCCGGCGAACGAGTGGCGGGTGCCCTACAACACGGCGCTCGCGTTCACGCGGCTGGGGAAGAAGGAGCAGGCGCTCGAGCTGGTGCGCGCCATCATCCGCGATGCCCCGGCGAAGCACCCGATGATGGCGGAAGCGAAGAAGCTCGAAGCCAACCTCAGCTGAGTTGCTCACCAGGGCCGGTTCGGGTGTCGTCGCTGCATGGCCCTCGACGAAGAGTCGTTGCTGAGCGCTGAGCCTGGTGATCCCCGCTTTGCCGTGTGGGGCGATCGGCTGAGCGAGCTCGGTGATGCCCGCGGCGCGTTGGTGGCGCTGTGTCGCGATCTCGAGAAGTCGCCCGCAGATGCAGCGCTGCAGCGCTCCCTGGCGGCGTTGGTCGAGCAACACGGTGAGACGTGGTGCCCCGGCTGCATCGCCGATGAACTCACGCTTTCGTGGCGTGATGGCTTCGTCGACTCCATCACCTACTCGCCACCCGTGGGCGGCGAGGACCCGCAGGGATACGGCGAAACAGAAGAAGACGAAGACGAAGAAGAACACGCCGAGCTGCCGCCAGGGCGTGCGCTGGGGGCGCTCATCGATCGAACGATCGCGGCGCGGCTCACCCGCCTCTCGGTGCTCTGTCCGATCGACGCCGAGGGCAATCACGGCTGCTGGGGTCGCCACACGGCATTCACCGAGGCGCTGGTCGCGAAACCACGGCCGTGGCTCCGCTCCCTCGACTTCGACGGGCAGCTGCTGCCCAGTCCGATCGACGGCCGACCGCAGCTCTCGTTTCTCCGTTTCGGCTTCATGCATGACGCAGACATCGAGGTCGGAGATCTCTCGCCGCTGTGGAAGCGCGCGCCGAGGCTCGAGTCGCTCGTCATCGCGCAGCCACAGCAGCTGGAGTTGGGCACCATCGACGCTCCCTCGTTGCGCACCCTGCTCGTCGGTTCGGGGGCTCATCTGCGGCCCATCGCCGAAGGAAACCTGCCCGCGCTCGAGACCCTCATCGTTCGAGTCTCGTTCCCTTCCGATGTCGAGTTGCTGCTTCGAAACCCACGCTTCGATCGACTCAGGCACCTCGGGCTGATCGTCGAACCCGCGACTGATGGCGGGCGTGAGATTGGCGATGACGTGGTGCGCGCCCTGCTGGCCAGCCCGAGGCTCGAGCAGCTCGCTTCTCTCGATCTCGGCGGCCTCGACGCGAGCGAAGCAGGGTGGGGTGCGCTCATCGATGCGGCGCCCCGGCTGGGCGGACTGAAGCAGCTGCGACTCACGACGTGGGCGCCTGATCCCTCGGTGCTCGAGACCGACGACTGGCTGGAGGAATCGGTCGAGCACTTCTCGGCCCAGCGCTTTCGCCTTCGCGAACAAGACGTGGGCAAGCGGCTCGCTCAACGCTTCCCCGTGGACTGGTTGGTGGCGACGATGATCTCGTTCGAAGCCGGCGCCGACGATGCGCTCTGCGCAGGGCTCTGGGGCGGCAGTGAAGGGTACGCAGAGCAGCGACCAGGACCGCTGCTGCTTCAGTCGGAGCGCTGAGCCCCAGAGCAAGTGGACCCTTGTCGAGCAGCCGCAACACCATGAGGAACTCCGTCACCAGCGCGAGAACCGGCCCTGTCGGCACCGTACTGATCCACAAGATGTCGCTGTCCGCCGCGCCGCTGCTGCTTGAACATCAGGGACGAAGAGCGCCGATGGCTGGTCTTCGCGGTTCGCGTTGACTGCTTCGTCTGAGGAACCGTCACGCCGCCAACGGCACCAGACACTCGCGAACGGGTGGGGCTTCGAGGTACTGCAGCGAGGTGGCGCGCACCTCTCCCTCGCTGGTCGACGTTCGGCGGTTCGCGATCGACCGCACCTTCTTCCGGCCGACCACGTTGCCGCGCGCGCTCGCACGTCTCGGGTTCGTGCAGGCCGACCCCATTCGAGCACCGGCGCGAGCGCAGGACCTGACGCTTCGCCACCGCGTCGTCGGCTATCGCGCTGGAGATCTCGAGCGCAGGTACCCGACACTGCCGATCGAAGAGGACTTCTTCGTCAACGCCGGTTTCGTCACGCGCGAACTCCACTCGTTGATGCACCCGCGAACGCCGCGCCAGCAATGGACGAAGGCGCAATGGAGCCAGGCCAACGCGGTGCTCGAGGTCGTGCGTTCACGCGGCATCGTTCACCCGCGTGACGTCGAGTCCACGCTCGGTCTGGGAACGGCGACCAACTGGTTCGGCGGCCGATCGAACGTGAGCACGCAGCTGCTCGATGGGTTGCACTATCGCGGCCTGCTCCGCGTCGCGCACCGTGAGGGCGGTATTCGCCTCTACGCCGTTCGCGAGCCGACACCCGCACCTCCCGACCCTCTGGCTGCACACGACGCGCTCATCGACGCGGTGGTGAAGAAGTACGCGCCGCTTTCGGCCACGACGTTGAGCAAGCTCGTGAGTCACCTGCGCGGTGGGGTTCCGCAGTGGAGCCAGCTTCGAGCAGCCGCGCTCGCCCGCGCGAAGAAGCGGCTCCCCAGCCATCGTGTCGATGGCGTCGAGTGGTTCGTGCCAGAAGGGGAGCGGCTGCGTGGTGGTGCTGTGGAAGACGCGGTGAAGCTGCTCGCCCCGTTCGATCCGCTCGTGTGGGATCGGCAGCGCTTCGAGCACCTCTTCGGGTGGACGTACCGCTTCGAGGCGTACACCCCGGCACCGAAACGAAAGCTCGGGTACTACGCGCTCCCGCTGTTGTGGCGAGAGCAGGTCATCGGCTGGGCGAACGCGAAGGTCGTCGAGGGCGTGCTCGACGTACGGGCCGGCTTCGTGTCGGGGAAGGCGCCGCGCGAGGCTGCGTTTCGTCGGGCCTTCGACGCCGAGGTCGAGCGCCTGCGCCAATTTCTCTAGGGAAAGTCGACCCGCCAGGTTGCGTCGGTCGCGGCCCCGCTCAGCATCACTCCCAGCAGCACGTCGCCGCCCCACGCCACCGGAGCGTTGGCCGCCAGCGCGAGCGTCTGGCTCGCTCCACCCAGCACGGTGGGGACCTCGACAGAGGCCGTCGTGACGACAGGCCAGGCGAACTGCGCCCAGCTCGTGGTCGCGCTCGTCCACCGGTTGTCGCGAAAGAAGACCGTCTTGATCGGCAGCTTGTTTGCGTCGAGGTAGTCGACGCGAATGCCTGCCACCGTCGACGCGCTGGGGGCTCCCATCGACGCGAAGCGGGTCGAGATCGCCAGGGTGTTCGGCACGTTCCTGAGGGTCAAGCGCACGGCGGCGTCTCCGCCATTTCGAATCGCGACCGTGGCGCTGCCAGTGCGAGGGTCGAAGTGCGACAGCCCGAGCGGCGCAGCAGTGGTTCCGTCACGCTTCACGAAGTTGGCCGCGCGCACGTACAGCGTGTCGAAGAGCGTCGAACGGTAGGCCGGCGGCGCTCCTGCGAAGATCATGATGGCCTCGCTGGGCTCGATCGTGAAGGTGACCCTCGTGGTCGGGCCGGTGATGGTGACGGGCGCGGTGGCGTCCTGCCAGCACGTCACGACGTGGCTCGCGTTCATCACGTCGGCCGGGGCAGGGCAGTTGGCCTGGCGAATCGCCCAGCTGAACTTCTTCACGAACAGGGTCTGGTTGTTGAGCGTGGCCGCGACGTTGCGCAGCTCGAGCGGAATGGTGCGGGCCTGGCTCCCTTCGTTCCACAGCAGCATGCGCAGCTGATCGTCGTCGCCACTCGCGATGATGGGCACCGTGCCGTAGCCCGTACGCGCTGGCCGGCGGAACTCGCTCATCGACGCGAGGAAGAGAATCGGCACCTGTGCCCACGGGTAGCTGAACGCTCCGGTCGAGCTCTTGTCCTGTAGGACCGTCTCCCGCAGCAGGACGTGCGAGACGTCTGGCCGCTCGATGGAGTCGACGAGCCAATGGAGCGCCGTCAGTGAGCCCTCTGAGTCGTAGCGTTGGGCGAGGTTGCCGACTGCGGCACAGCCATCGCCCTGGCGCCTGTTCACGCAGTAGTCCCACTCGTTCATCAGCACCGGTGTCCAGGGGAACCGGGTGCCGAGTGCGACGCGACTGTTGGCGAGGATGTTGTCGTTCCACTGCGCCGAGTAGTTTTGAACGGTGAAGTAATCGAGCGGCATCTCGAGGGAGGGGCTCGCGGCTCGGCGCGCGAGCAGCGTGTCGACGAAGAGCTTGTAGCGACCACCATCGGCGGGGCTGACATCGCCATCGTTCGAGTTGAGCTGAGCCGCGGCCATCGGGCAGCGCTGCCACCGGCACTGCGTCACGAACTCGTTGCTGAGCTGCGAGTAGAACGAGGTGTACCGGGTGATGCTGTCGGTGGCAGAGATGTCTTCGTCGATGGTGTGGCTGGGCTCCTGCCAGAAGGAATAGATGGTGGGCGCCGCGTAGCCGAGCGCGTCCGGCAGCGTTCCGTAGGCGCGCGCCAGCGCAGGAATCTCTGCTGCGATCGGGAGCGGGTACCAGTTGCCGCCCGTCGTCGCCGCACCGTCGATCGTGAAGAGGCCATTGAAGCGCGTCGTGCGCGGGGTGGCGGTGGGCAGGCCGGGCGTTCCTGAGAGCTGGAGGAAGGTGAGCATTCCTTCGTTGCTCGCGAGCGCTCGAATGGCGAGCAGATCGGGATCAGAGGGCGTGCGCGCCTGGACCACGCCTCCGTCGGTGAAGAAGAGCGCGTTGGTGTAGCCGGGCTGCCAGAGGGCGCAGCTCTGCGCTTCGAGCTCAGCGGCGGACTTGTCGCCGTCCCACTCTTCGTAGGAGTCCGGCCCCGCGTCGGGGAGGTTGAGCAGGCTCTTTGGCTCGATCAGCCCCGCGATCATCGGCGCCCGGTAGGCAGCGCTTCGTCGAATGATCCAAGCGTCGACGTTGTTGTCGTTGCTCGTCGAGTTCCAGAAGCTGTTGAAGCCGATCTTGTTGACCGTGGGCGGGAACGCAGAGCTGGTTGCTTGAAAGTCGATGACGATGAGCGGCCCGGCGTCGACGAGGCCCGCGTCGAGCGTCACTCCTGCATCGGTGACGGTGCCGGCATCACGCGCGCCCGCATCGATGGTGAGGCCGGCGTCGACGACACCCGCGTCGATGACACCCGCATCGATGACACCCGCATCGATGACACCCGCATCGATGACACCCGCATCGATGACACCCGCATCGATGACACCCGCATCGATGACACCCGCATCGACGACACCCGCATCG
>CALRPN020000064.1:0-59553 GCA_943370055.1 Archangium gephyra | reverse complement strand
CCACCACCACTCGGTCAACCACGGTCACCACGCGCACGGAACCCACGCGCCACACACGACGCAGGCGGCCTCGACAGCAGCGCCCACCACGACCACCGCACCGACCGCCACGCCGCTGCCGCACGCAGCGACTGGAGCATGTGCCACGGGACCGGCGTGGTGCACGCTGCCTGCGCCTGGCCCCGAGCAGTCGGGCCCGCCGGCTGGTCAGGGCCTCACGAAGGGCAACGAGTTCGGCGCGAACGCGATTCGCACTGCCGGTGGCTACACCATCGTCGCTGAAGGCAAAGACCAGGCGTGGAGCATCTACGCGCCGGGCCAGAAGCCGGGCGACAAGCCGCACACTCGCATCTGGGGCGACCCGCACGTCGACGAGAAGGACGGCACGCGCTGGGACTTCACAAACAACAGCAACTTCCGCCTGCCTGACGGCACCAACATCTCGGTCACCACCACGAAGCTGCCGGGCTTCGGCGAGGGCTACAAGGTGTCCGACTCCATCGACATCACCAACGGCTTCGACCACGTGGCGGTGACGGGCCTCGCGCAGAACAAGCCCGTCGTCGGAGAGATGAAGACCGACGGCTACGGCGCTCGTGCGCGGCTCGAGGCGGAAGGCGCCTTCGTGCTCGGCGGAGACCAGAGCCACGTCGCGTGGTTCAAGACCGACAAGGGCGTCGTCGAGGGCGAAATCACGGGCGCGAAGATGGAAGGCAACGCGTACCAGCAGACCGTCAACAAGGAGTCGACCTACGCCGTCGACCCGAGCCTGCAGCCGAAGGTGGGCAGCCAGGCGTGGGGCAACATGATGCGCGACCAGGCCATCGACGTCGCCCGTGACGTGTTCGGCAAGGGCTCGGTCATCACCGAGATCACCGCCTTCGGCGCTGCGGTCGACCACGTCGAGAAGAACCTCGAGCAGCAGCTGGCTCCGCTGATGGAGCGGTTCAGCAACTTCTTCACGCTGCTGTCGCGCTCGATGAACCTCTTCGACCTCTTCGGCATGAAGCAGAACCGTCACGCCTTCATGGCCTCGTGACGCGATGGCGACCGCGAAGACGAGAGCGCTCAAGCGCCCTGGACCCAAAGTCGCTGCGCGCGCCCTGCCTGCGGACGTGAAGAAGACGCTCGAAGGTCTCGGCGTGCCCATCAAGCCGTGGGACCCCAAACGCATCGAGGCGGTGCTGCGGGGTCACCTCACGCTGGGCGAGCTCGCCGGCGTCTCGAAACAGCAGCAGTTCGAGATGGCCGCGACGGGCGTGAAGTTCCTCAAGGACGGCCTGGTGGACAAGGCCGTGCAGGTCTTCCTCGGCCTCGAAGCCCTCGACCCCTACGACGCGTACGTGCAGGTCTGTCTGGGCTCGGTGGCGATGGAGAAGGAGCTGTTCGAGGTCGCCGAGCAGCGCTTCAGCCGAGCGTTGACGTTGAATCCCTTCTCGGTGCCAGCGCTCGCGTATCGCGGCGAGGTTCGGCTGCGCGTCGGCAAGGTGAAGGAAGGGCGCGAAGACCTCGAGGCGGCGCTGAAGGCCGACCCTGCAGGCAAACAGCCTCCGACCCCGAGAGCGCGGGCCCTGTTGGAAGCACAGAGCGCAGCCGACAAGAAGCCGAAGGCTCAAGCCAGACGCTGAACGCGAGCACCTTCGGGCAGAAAGTGCTTCTCCCGCGCCGACCGCTGCGAGCTCAACGCAAGATGCGCTTGAACGCGCTCGACTTGACCTTCGGCAGGTTCGGCACCGAGCGGGCTCGGTCGGGCTGCGGCAACGTCGGAGGCGCCTTGCGCTCGAACTTCTCGTAGCCCACCGGGTCTTCGACCTCGCGGATCAGGTGGAGGATGTGCGGGTCGATCTCCGACTCGTCCGCGCACAGCTGCGCTCCGTCATCCACGGGACCATCGTCGAGCTCGTCGACCTCATCGGCCGGCGCGTCTTCGTCGAGGGTGGCGGTCGAGTCTTCGTATGCCTCAGTGCCGGGCCACATCAGTCGCGCACGAAGAAGGAGGGAGTCTCACGACGCCACGTGCCGAACTCGTAGTTGTTCGAGCCCGCCTGCGAGATGCCCGCGACGCCGGGTGCGTACTCACCGGTGACCGCGGCGATGTGACCGTGCGCGTGGCCCTTGCTCGCCGGCACCGACGCGAACGCCATCTTGCCGTCCTTCGCCGCCTGAATCGCCTCGGCCTCGGTCACCTTGTGCCAGCCGCTCTTCGGGTTCGACATGAGCTTGTTCATCTTGTCGGCGTTGAGGCCCTTGAAGCCGTCGTAGCCGAACTGCTTCGCGTATTTGTGCGCGGCCTGGTTGCAGTGCGTGGTGCCCTTCGTCGGGTAGCCCGGCTGCAGCTCGCGGTCGGTGGTGAGGCCAATCTTGCGAACCTTCTCGGCCAGCTTCGGGTTCATGCCTTTCGGCAGGTTCGCCAGGTCGACCTTCGAGATGTAGCCCTTCGCCTTCTTCGTCACCTGCTTCTTCTGGACGGTGGGACGGGGCTTGGCGACGTGCTGACGCTGGGTGCGCTGCGTGCTCTGAATGGTCACTGGGGCTCTCCGGAACTTCGAGGGGACGAAGAGATTCTCGTGAGCTGGTCTGGGTGGTCCGGGGCGGCTTCTGGCAACCGCTCACACAGCCTGTGACTCCACGTCTACAGGCAAGGTTGCGACGAACAGTCTCGACGGTGACGCAGATTCGAGGTTGTGTCCGATGGCCCCTCAGGGAGGTCAAGTTGCTGAATCCACTCCTCTTCCTTCTCGCGGCGGCCACCCCTTCGGTCGCCCTGCAGAACTTCAACGCGCCTGGCATGAAGGCCGACCAGGTGACGTTGCTGACGAACTACTTCGCGGCGGCGCTGCGGCGTGAAGGCATCAAGGTCATCACGAACGACGAGATCGCGGCCGTGGTGGGGCTCGACCGCCAGCGCCAGCTCCTCTCCTGTTCGGACGCGTCGTGCATGACCGAGCTGGGCGCAGCGCTGGGCGTCGACGCGGTGGTGCTTGGTCAAGTGGGTGTCATCGGCAGCACCACCACGGTGCTTGCGAAGGTGGTGTCGACGAAGACGAGTCAGGTGCTGGCAGAGAGCACCGACCGCGTCGCCTCCGGGACAACGCTCGACGAGGCGCTCGAGCGCGTGGCGAAGGTGCTGGCGTCTGGCCTGCTGCCTCGAGCCTCCACCTCGCGAAGTCTGGGCAGCAAGCTCGCGTGGCCCATCTTGACCGGTGGGCTCGGCGTGGCCGCCCTGGCCGTCGGCGGAGTGGTGATGGCCCAGGCAGGAACGACCGCGTCACTCTTGCGCAGCTCGATGACGCTCGGCGCAGCAGAGGCGTTCGCCGCTCGCGGGAAGACGGAGCAGACCGCCGCGGTTGCGCTGCTCATCGGAGGCGGCGTCGCGTGCGCGGCCGGCGTGGTGCTCGCCATTCTCGGGCTCTCGGACGCGCCAGTCGAAGTCGCAGGCTGGGTGACAGGCTCGCAGGCTGGGCTCATCGTGGGGACGAACTGGTGAGGCGCTCCTCGTCGCTGGTGGCGGTGGTTGCTGCCCTATTCGTCGCTTCGTGCACCGACTTCGATCAGGAGCTCGAGGCGTGGAAGGCAAGCCATGCCGATGCTGGCCTGGTGACGGACGCGGGGCGGGTCGATGCGGGTGGAAGTCCATCCGACTCGGGCGTCAACGATGCAGGGTTGATGGTCGATGCGGGAGTGGACGCCGGCTCGGACATCGATGCTGGGACGGACGCAGGCGTGCCCAGCGATGCAGGCGTCTCCTTCGACGCAGGCGTGTCGAGTGACGCAGGTGTCTCGAGTGACGCAGGCGTGTCCACCGACGCAGGCGTGTCCACCGACGCGGGCGTGTCCACCGACGCAGGCCTGTCCACCGACGCAGGCATGTCGACCGACGCAGGCATGTCGACCGACGCAGGCATGTCGACCGACGCAGGCGTGCGCACCGACGGAGGCGTGTCCACCGACGCAGGCGTGTCGACCGACGCAGGCGTGTCGACCGACGCAGGCGTGTCCACCGACGCAGGCATGTCGACCGACTCAGGCGTGCGCACCGACGCAGGCATGTCGACCGACGCAGGCATGTCGACCGACGCGGGCATGTCGACCGACGCAGGCATGTCGACCGATGCAGGTCCCCTCACCAGCTTCTCCGTGGCGCGCTGGCCGATGCCCGTTCCGCCTCGCGACCCCTTCGACTTCGTGCTCGCGAACGGTGACGTGGTCGACCAGTACACCAGCCTGACCTGGAAGAGAGGCAAGGGAGGCCCAGGCACCTGGGACGCTGCGGTCGCGGATTGCGCGGCGCTGAGCGACGGCGGTGTGCGCTGGCGGCTGGCCACCGCGGTCGAGCTCACGACCATCACCCACTATGGGCAGCTGTCGCTCCTTCCAGGCTTCCCGTTCCTCGAAGATGGAGGGAGCGTGCTGTGGGCCGAGGCAGCCACTGGCGGCACCTCCTTCAAGCTCCAGCTCTCGACCGGCGACCTGATTGAGGCACCAAGGACCGAGTCCCATCATTGGCGCTGCGTCTGGTCGAATGAGCGAGAGCCTCAGCGGGGTCTCCTCGATGCGGGCATCGTGGACGCGGGGGTGCTGGGCCTCTTCGATCCGCTCACTGGGCTGACCTGGTTTGGCCCAGCCACCACCGCCCCAGACTGGGGACTCGCACGGACGGCATGTCAGCAAGCTCGTGGGCGACTCCCCGAAGTCTGGGAGTGGATGGGCGTCTCGAACATCAGCGTCGCGACTCCGCGCCTCGTGCCGGGGTTGAGGGCGGCGGGTGGGTTCTGGACCGCGACGAATGCTCCCGGGTCGAGTCTGGTGCACTACGTCTCCCCTGAACTGGGTGGCGTCGCGAGCGCGCCGAACGCCGGAGGCTCCGCAGGGGTGATGTGCGTCACGCCATGACGCCGACCCTCGGCCTCATCTCCATCAACGACGTCTACTCCCTCGAGCACCTGCCACGGCTCGCGACGCTCATCGCGCATCACCGGGCGACGACGCCTGCCGACCGCTGGCTGGTGGTGCTGGCGGGAGACTTCATCGCGCCGAGCGTGCTCTCGAGCCTCGATGGCGGCCGTAGCATGGTGCGCTGCCTCAACGCGTTGGGCGTGACCCACGTGGTGTTCGGCAACCACGAAGACGACGTGCCGCTGTCTGAGCTGCAGGCGCGCGTGCGTGAGTTTCAAGGTGTGTGGTTGGGCACGAACGTCACCGGCTTCGATCCGCCGCTGCCGAGGTTCGACGTCGTCGAGGTCGGCGGGAAGCGCGTAGGCCTCGTCGGCGTGGTGATGGACGACGCCAACGTCTATCGGCGACGGCCGTTCGGTGGCGTCGAGCTCACGCGACCGAACGACGCCGTGGTTCATGAAGCGGCGCGCCTTCGAGCAGACGAGCGCTGTGACACGGTCATCGCCATCACCCACCAGTGGATTGCTGACGACCGCACGCTCGCGAAGACCGGCGTCGTGCCGCTCATTCTCGGCGGCCATGAACACGACCCGTTCCTCGAGCGCTTCGAGCAGTGCGTGCTGACGAAGTCGGGCATGGACGCGACCCACGCGGCCGTCGTGACGGTGACGCTGAGCGAGCCCGTGCACGTCGAGGTTCGTCACGAGGCGGTCGCGCCGTACGCAGAGGACGCGGCGGTGCGGGTGTTGGTGAACGAAGCCCACGCGCTGGTGGAGCGGTTGGCGGGTGGCGTGCTCTTGCCCGAGCTCGCAGAGCCGCTCAGCTCGGCTGGCTCCCGTGCGCGCCAGACGTCGATGGGCTCCTTCGTGTGCAGTTGCCTGCGTGACGCGCTCGGCGCCGACGCCGCGGTCTTCAATGGCGGTGGGCTGCGTGGCTCCGAGGTTCACACCGACCTGCTCACGCTCGGAGACCTGCAGAACGAGCTGCCCTTCGACAACGAGATCGTCATCGTCGAACTGACGGGCGCAGTGCTGCGTGACGCCATCGCGTACTCGCGACGACTCGCACCACAGGGCGATGGTGGGTTTCTGCAGGTCGATGATCAGGCGAGGCTCGACGCTGATCAGCTCATCCGCCTCGCGGGCACACCGCTCGACCTGCAGCGCAAGTACCGCGTGGCCGTTCCCCGCGCGCACCTGCTGGGGCTCGACCGCATCGAGCCGTTCGAGCGCTTCTCGAAAGAGAGCCCCACGGCGATTCCGGCCGCAGGCAGCGGTCGGCCACCGCGGTTGATCATGCTCGAGGCCCTCGTGCGCTCCCGCTTCGAGCGGCTCGGTGGCTTCGACGTCATCGACTCTGACCACGATGGCAAGGTCACCCGCGCCGACCTCGAGCGGGTGATGCGCAAGGTGGGCCCGCCGCCTTCCGACGCCACCGTGTCGCTCCTCCTCAACACGCTCGACACCAACCACGACCAGGTGCTCACGAAAGATGAAGCACCTGACGAGTGAAGCTGAACCCGTGGGGTGGGTCATTCACGGTGGGCTGGGTCGCCGCGGCCCTCGCGCGCGCTGATCCGCTGTCGGCACGGGGTGAAGTGGTTAGAGATTGATCATGGATACGAGACCTCTGCTGGAGCGGTTCGCAGCGTCACCGCTGGCCGTGGGGCTCAACCACGAAGAGATGACCCGCCTCTTCGAGCTCTGCGAGATGCGCCGGTTCGACCCGGGCAAGAGCGTGTTCCACGAGGGTCAGCCAGGCGACGCGCTGTGGATCATTCTCGACGGAGAGGTCGAGGTGTCGCGCAATGGAAAGACGCTCGCGAAGCTGGGGCCCGGCGCGGCGCTCGGAGAGCTCTCGCTCTTCCGCCAGCTGCCCAACCGTTCGGCGACCGCTCTCACCCTCACCGAGGTCGTGGGGCTGCGCTTTCCCGGGCCGCAGCTGCGACGCATGCGCAGCTCGCACGACGTCGCGATGATGAAGATCGTCAACAACCTCGCCGGCCAGATGGCCGACCGCTTGATGGCGCTGAACGAGAAGGTCGTCGGTGGCGGGCGCAAGAGCCTGGCCGACGCACGCACCGAACTGCGCAAGCTGGTGGGCTGATCAACCCAACTGCACCTGATGCAGCGGCCGGTACACCTCGGACGAGCTCTCGTAGAGCGTGAGGTGGTCGACGAGGAAGTTCGGCGTCGTGAAGTCTGCGAGCGTTCGGGTCAGCTCGACGAAGGCCGTCTCCCGCTTCGAGCGCGCGAGCGTCACGTGCGGCGTGAAGTGGCGCTCCCGCTCTGCTGGCTTCACGCCTGGCAGCGGCTGCGTGAACAGCACCTTCGCCGCGTCGGCCTGCAGCTCCCCGAGTTCACGCAACGCGCCCTGCACGCCAAGCCACGACACCGACGGAGCGCGCGCGGTCCCGAACGTTCCTGCGCCGGAGAGTGAGAGCTCGAAGGGCTGATGTCTTCGCGCGAGCGCGTCGAGCAATGGCTTGAACGTGGAGACATGCTCCAGCGTCGCGTTGCCGAGGAAGACGAGCGTGAGGTGAAGCTTGTCGGCGCGCAGCCACTTCGCGTCGAGGGTCTGCCGATGCCGTTCGATGAGCGCCACCACCTTCGCGCGCACGGCGTCGTCGAGGTCGACCGCGAGGAACACCGACACCGCTCACTCCTTCGTGTCGTCGACGTGGCAGTGGGGCATTCCGGCGGGAACGCAATCGCCGTCGATGGTGCGCTCCTTCGTCGAGACGCTCCAGACGTCGATGGCTTCGTCGGTGTCGATGTTGCCCGCGCCGACGATGGTGATGTCGCACGCCTCGGGGCACTTCCCCGTCACGCCAAGCTCGTTCCACAGCTCGCGGGGAATCGCGCGCTCGAGCGCCTCGACGTCAGCGCCCACGTGGCGAAAGGCGTCGGGAGCGATGCCGGTGAAGCTGCCCGTCGGGAGCGTCGGCGCCGAGCGGTCCTGCACCTCGCCCTCGGTCGACAGCAGGTAGAGGTACCGGTTGCCCCGCTCGGGCATGAAGCCAAGCTCGTCGATTCGCTCCGAGAGCGTGGCCTTGTCGTCCCGCAGCGCGACCTCGCCGACGAAGGCGGCCTTCAGGTTGTTCCTCACCTCGCTCTGCTTCGACTTCGCGCCGAACCGGATGAAGTTGGGAATCGCGATGGCTGCGAGCGCGCCGATGATGCAGCAGAGCACCAGCACCCCGACGACGACGCCGACGATGAGCGGCGTGTTCGCCTTCTTCGGAGCAACCGTCGACGGGTCGGGCGTCATGCCCTACTTCTTGCCCTTTCCCTTCGGTGCAGGCGAGCCGGTCGAGGCTTCGAGCGTGAAGCCCGGGTTCGCCGAGAGCACCTCTTTGATCATCGAGAGCTCGCTCGACGACATCACGCGCTTGTTGATGCTGCCGGGCTGCCCGCGCGAGCCCGACGTTCCGCCGACGCCATCGGTGCCACGCGTTCCCGAGCGGCACTGCGACGAGCTCGAGCCGCCCGAGCCGGCGTAGCCCTTCGAGCCGGCGCCGCCCGCGAGGCCAGCCGAGACCGAGGCCTGCAGCACCGACGACAGCGACTCGTCAGCCAGGCGAAGGGTGACGCGCCCGCCATTTCCGCCGCGCCCGCCCTTGCCACCCGAGCCGCCGTTGCCGCCGTTGCCCGCGCAGTACTTCGGCGTCTTGCCCGAGTCGCCCGACGAGCCGTTGCCGCCGCGACCGCCGCTGCCTCCCCGGCCGCCACCGCCTCCGCTCGCGTCGATGGTGACGCTGGCCCTCGGGCCGGTGAGCGTTGCGCGCGTGCCAGCGCCCGTCGACCAGGCGACGAGGGCCAGTCGATTGCCCTGCGCGTCGGTCACCCACGCCGCTTCGGCCTCGACGTCGGGAGCGCTCTGACCATCGGACCCGTCGCCGCCGTTGCCGCCGCTCGAGCCCGACGCGCCGCTGTAGCCCGAGCGCCCGGACTCGCCGTACTGGCCGCTCCCGCCTTCACTGCCCGAGCGGTCGACCGACTCGGGGCACGCGAGGTCGTGCGGGAGCGAGACCGACGTCGTCACGCCCGTGCCCTTCACGGCGACCGTCACCTTCACCGGCTTGCCCACGAACGAGAACGAGGTCTCGAGCGGCGACCGCACGTACCGCACCGGCTCGGGCGTCTCGGCCTTCACCGCGTTGCCTTCTTCGTCGACGGGCGCGTCTTCGGGCAGCGCCGCCGCTGCTTCGCCGAGCACACCGCCGGGCTCCGCGGTCCACGTGAGCCACTCGAGGTGGTTGCGAATCTTGATCTCCTTGCCGGCGTTGTCCTTCGCGATGACGGGGTTGAGGCTCGCCCCCGAGAGCGAGCACCAGCCGGCGCGCGCGGCGGTGAGCTCGAGCGTGGCGACGTTCTCGGGCTTGAGGCCGCCCTTGCCATAGCGGCCGTTCTCGATGCTGGCCTGCGCGTGCGCGAGGTCGAAGAGGGGCGTCTCGCCGAGCGTCTTCGTCTTGCCATCACCGAACAGATAGAAGCCGCCCGCCGCCGTCACGCCTCCTGCGGCCGCGATGACGTACGGAATCCACCCGCTCTCGAAGAGCCGCGGGAACAACCCCGGCGAGCCCAGCAGCCCACCGTCAGCGAGGAAGTTGGACGCGAGACCGAACGCGGCAGCCGCGATGCCCACCGTCGCGAGCGTCACGCCGATGCTCTGCATGGTGAAGCCCGTCGCGCGCGAGTCCTTGATGACCGTCTCGGACTCCACGTCGCCGGTGAGGTGGTAGAAGTCCTGCTCGTCGAGCGGCTCGTCTCCGCGAAAGAGGCCCTGCGGCGTCTCGTCGTCGTTCACCTTCACGTCGACGCCGTTGGGCTCGAGGTTTTTGGCCGGGTTGGTGGCGCACGCGACGGACAACACGCCGCACAGCGCGATGGTCAGAGGAGAAGATCGAGAAGGCATCCAAACAGGATACCGCGAGGGTTCACGCGTCATGCAGACAAGGGTTCCCAGCCGGCACATGTCGCGTTGGCACCTGTCAGACGCCCTTCGGCCCGCGGAACTCGACCCACTGGCCTGCTGTCTCAGCGACACCTCATGCGAACCCTGCTCAGTCTGATCACGGCGCTCGCCGTGCTCTCGTCCTCCACGGCCTCGGCGTTCTGCGGCTTCTACGTCTCGTCGGCGGGTGGCCAGCTCTTCAACGACGCCACGATGGTGGTGCTGATGCGTGACGGCACACGCACGGTGCTGTCGATGCAGAACAACTACCGCGGTCCCCCGAGCGACTTCGCGATGGTCGTGCCGGTGCCGGTGGTGCTGCAGAAGGAGAACGTGCGCACCTTGCCGAAGGCGGCGTTCGAGCGGCTCGATGCGCTGGCGTCTCCGCGGCTGGTGCAGCTCTGCTTCGATCCCCAGCTGCCGCCTCCGCCCATTCAAGACATGGCGATGCTGGGCCTGTTGGCCTCGAGGTCAGGTGAGCTGGACGGCTCGGCAGTCAGGTCCGGGCTCCCGCGCGACCTCGGCGTGAAGGTCGAAGCGAAGTTCGAGGTGAACGAATACGAGATCGTCATTCTCTCGGCGAAAGACGCGCTCGGCCTCGACATCTGGCTGAACGAGAACAAGTACCAGATTCCCGCGAACGCCGAGCCGCTGCTGCGCCCGTACGTGCAGAACAACTCGAAGTTCTTCGTCGCGAAGGTGAACGCGAAGAAGGTGAAGTTCGTGAACGGCCAGGCGGTGCTGCCGCCGCTGCGCTTCCACTACGACTCCGAGAAGTTCGAGCTGCCGGTGCGCCTGGGCCTCGTGAACAGCTCGGGCGAGCAGGACCTCATCGTGCACGTCATCGCGAAGGACCGGTACGAGGTGGCCAACCGGAAGAACGTCTTCGTGCCCAGCAACCTCGACGTGAAGGTGGCCGTCGAGCCGCGCTTCGGAGCCTTCTATTCCGAGCTGGTGAAGCGCACCTTCGTGAAGACGCCGAGCACCGCCGTGACCGAGTTCGCGTGGAAGGGCGCGATGCCGCCGCCCGAGGTGATGGTCGACCAGGGCATCTACGGCGTGACGTGCGACCCCTGCCCGCCGCCCCACCCCATCGACGACCCGCTCACGAGAATGCTGGGCGCCGACGTGATGCCGAGCGTGAAGGGAGACCAGGGCGTCGGAAGGTGGGCCGCCGAGACGACGCTGACGCGCCTGCACCTGCGCTACACGAAAGACAGCCTCACCGACGACGTGGTGTTCCAGAAGGCCGACCCCATCGAAGGCGGCATTCCCGGCGTGCCCGAGGTGCGGCCGGCGAAACGCAACCGCTTTCAGGGTCGCTACGTGATGTGGAAGCGCGGCCAGGCCTGCTGGGATGCGGCGTCGCCCATCGTGTCGTCCGGGCTCGCGGGCACCAACGCGGTGTTGGCGAAGGCCACTGCACTCCCCAAGCCCTTCGAGGAGTACCTGGTCAGCTCCATTCCCGCCCTCGACATCGAGGCGAAGGGCTTCACGAAACCGGAAGCACCCAGGAAGTGAGACGATGCCCCTCATGCGAACCTTGCTCAGTCTGCTCACGGCGCTCGTCGTGCTCTTGTCCTCCACCGCCTCGGCGTTCTGCGGCTTCTACGTCTCGTCTGCCGGTGGCCAGCTCTTCAACGACGCCACGATGGTGGTGCTGATGCGTGATGGCACGCGCACGGTGCTGTCGATGCAGAACAACTACCGCGGCCCGCCGAGCGACTTCGCGATGATCGTCCCCGTGCCGGTGGTGCTGCAGAAAGAGAACGTGCGCACGCTGCCGAAAGCGGCGTTCGAGCGGCTCGATGCGCTGGCGTCTCCGCGGCTGGTGCAGATGTGCGTCGAAGACGGCATGCGCGGCGTCGGCAGCGGCATGGCGATGGGAGCCGGCAAAGCACCATCGACCGCAGACAGCGCCATGCCGCGCGACCTCGGCGTGAAGGTCGAAGCGCAGTTCGAGGTGAACGAATACGAGATTGTCATCCTCTCGGCGAAAGACGCGCTCGGCCTCGACATCTGGCTGAAGGAGAACAAGTACCAGATTCCCGCGAACGCCGAGCCGCTGCTGCGGCCGTACGTGCAGAACAACTCGAAGTTCTTCGTGGCGAAGGTGAACGCGAAGAAGGTGAAGTTCGTCAACGGCCAGGCGGTGCTGTCGCCCCTGCGCTTCCACTACGACTCCGAGAAGTTCGAGCTGCCGGTGCGGCTGGGCCTCGTGAACAGCTCGGGCGAGCAGGACCTCATCGTGCACGTCATCGCAAAGGACCGGTACGAGGTGGCCAACCGGAAGAACGTCTTCGTGCCGAGCAACCTCGACGTGAAGGTGGCCGTCGAGCGCAGCTTCGGCGCCTTCTATTCCGAGCTGGTGAAGCGCACGTTCGAGAAGACGCCGAGCGCGGCCGTCACCGAGTTCGCGTGGAAGGGTGCGATGCCGCCGCCGGAAGTGATGGTCGACCAGGGCATCTACGGCGTGACATGTGACCCGTGCCCGCCTCCGCACCCGATGGACGACCCGCTCACCCGCCTCATGGGCGCTGACGTCATTCCCGGCGTGAAGGGAGACTCCGGCGTCGCGAA
Source organism: Archangium gephyra (assembly GCA_943370055.1). Lineage (GTDB taxonomy): Bacteria > Myxococcota > Myxococcia > Myxococcales > Myxococcaceae > Xiheimicrobium > Xiheimicrobium gephyra_A. Next base: position 47,121 of record CALRPN020000064.1, on the reverse strand, counting down.
GTGGGCGGCCGAGACGACGCTGACGCGCCTGCACCTGCGCTACACGAAAGACAGCCTCACGGACGACGTCGTGTTCCAGAAGGCCGAGCCGATGGAGGGCGGTATTCCCGGCGTGCCCGACGTGCGGCCGGCGAAGCGCAACCGCTTTCAGGGCCGCTACGTGATGTGGAAGCGCGGCGAAGCGTGCTGGGACATGGCCTCGCCCATCGTGTCGGCCGGCCTCGCAGGGACCAACGCCGTGATGGCGAAGGCCACCGCCCTGCCGATTCCGTTCGAGGAGTACCTTGTCACCTCGATTCCTACCCTCGGTATCGAAGCGAAGGGCTTCAAGAAGCCGGAACCACAGAAGAATCCGTCGAAGTGATCCATTTGCGAACCTGCCAGTATCAACGCTCCCCGCCCGGATGACCGCGCGGGTTGTTCCCGGGAGCGGCAACCGATGCGGATGTGCGTGGCGGTGGTGGTGTCGTTGTTCGCGATGAGCGTGTTCGCAGCGCCGAAGACCGAGGCCGAGAAGCAGCGCACGAAGGCCGAGAAGAAGCTCGAAGCGTTCACGAAGGAATACGACCCGTCGAAGAACCTCGCGCGCAAAGGCGCCGAGCTCGAGAAAGACATCGCCGACCTCGACAAGGAGCTCGACGCGCTCGCAGCGCTCGACGCGGCCGGTGGTGCCGAGCTGAAGACGAAGCGTGACTCCGCGGTCGCTGCTGCGAAGGAAGCGGTGGGTGGCGCGGCGGCCGGCAAGGCGTCGGAGGAGTTCGAGAAGAAGCTCGCCAAAGTCACCAAGGACTTCGACCCCGAGAAGAAGAACCTCGCCAACGCCGACCCGAAGCAGCTCGAGAAGGCGAAGAAGGAGCTCGACGACCTGCTCGCGAAGATGGACGAGGGCGCGCGTGCCGCCGCGAAGACGAAGCGCGACGAGCTGTTCGCCAGCATCGAGAAGGGCGTGGGCGACGCGCAGACCGAGAAGCTGCGCAAGCTCATCGAACCGCCCCAGCCCGTCGCTCCGGTGAATGGTGCAGAGGCCATCGCGGCGATGAAGCCGACGTGGTGCGAGGGTGTGCTCGAGAGCTTCGGCAAGTCGCTCGACAGCCAACGGCCCGCGATTCCCACCGTGTGGCAGAGCCAGCTGACCGAGGGCATTCTGTTCTCCTGCCTCGACCCGGATTGGGACGTGCGCCAGCAGGTGGTCGCGGCGTTCCGCCAGACGATGAGCAACCAGCTGGGGCTCACCGCGGCGCAGAACGAGCGGCTCATGTTCCTCGGCTCGCGGCTCGTCATCGCCGGCTACGAGAAGACGAAGGCGCTCAACAAGCAGTCGTGCGACCCGTTTCCGCCGCTCGAAGACGGCACCGCCGCGGCGAAGGCCAACCGGCTGCTCGAGCGCCGCGTGATGGAGTGCGGCAACGCCGCGTCGCACGAGCCCGAGGTTCGGTTGCTCGACGTCGACACGCCCGGGGGCCTCACCTCGCAGCTCGCGATGGCGGGCTTCATCTTGAAGGTGCTGCCGAGCTCGTCGGCCTCGACTGACGAGGAGCGCCTGCGTGTCGCCTCCGACATCGCGATGCTCAACACCGTGCCGCTCGACGTCGCCGCGTTCGAGAAGCAGCTCGAGGCCTTCAACTTCAACATCGCCTCCGAGAGCCGGGCGCGGCTGACGTGGCTCCGGGCGCGCGCTCTCATCACCACGCACCTGGCGTCCTACAAGAAGCTCAACGCGAAGTTGCCGGGCCTGACGAAGCTGGTGGTCGACACGCCGACGAAGGCCGCGCAGGACTGGGCGACGAAGCAGGCTCCGGCCGACAAGCCGCTGCTCGACCTCGTGCTCGCCATGGAGTCACAGACCGGCCAGCTGAAAGGCTGCGCGAAGAAGCTCTGGCCGTTCTTCGTGAAAGAGATGGAGCCGCAGAAGAGCGCGAAGCTGAGCGAGGTGCGCTTGCCCGGGCTGCTCGCGTGGGCGCTGGCCGAGTGTGCGTCGCGCGACCCTGACGCAGGCGGCATGGAGCCCGTCTTCTCGTACTTCGCGGAGCGCTCGACGGCCGTGCGTGGCCCGTTCACCGCGGCGTATCTCGCGTACGTCGAGGCGTTCAACGAGGCGGGCGGTTCGCAGAAGAACGCGGCGTTCGATGACTCCAAACGCGGCGGCCGCCCGTCGGGGCCGTCGTCGCTGCCCGAGCCGCTCGACAACCCCATCGACGAGGCGCCGCGCACCACGAGCATGTTCGGCACGGTGAACACGCTGAGCCCTGATCAGATCTTCGGCAGTGGAGTCGTCAAGGCGGTCGAGAAGAAGGGCGAGTCGGTGAAGCTCACGTTCCGCACCGAGAAGTACAAGGTGCCCGACCTGTCGTGCGTCGAGACGAACAAGATCGACCGCATCACCTCCGACGGCACGATTCTCTATCGCAAGGCGTGCAAGGTGATTGGCGAGCACGAAGAGACGTCGACGGTGGAGCCGGTCGAGCTGCCTGGCTTCGCGGCGGCTGGCGTCGGGCCGGGCAGCTTCGTGTCGATGTACTTCATGCCCATCAACGCGACGGGCGCGGGGAAGGCGTTCCTCATCGAGGCGTGGGACTCGAAGGCGCGCGGCAAGCGGACCTCGTTCTTCGGGCTCCCGCAGTAGTGGTCGCGGCGCCGTGGGTCAAACGCATCGACCTGCAGTCGGGCGAGCTGACCGTCTTGTCTCTCGACCCGAACGAGCACCTGGTGACCGCTCACCGGGTGAACCGCAGCCGCACCGCCACCGACCACTTCGAGTTCGATGGAGCCTGGTACCACGTCGAACATCGCTGGCCGGCGTCGCCGTTCGACGAGGGCGATGATGATGATGGCGTCGACCCTGGTGAGGCAATCGCCGAGCGTCGCTGGGCGATTCACGGCACCACCGCCTCGAGCGGCAGCGCGGTCTTCAGCTTCATGGAGTTCCCCGAAGCGCGTCACCCACAGCTCGAGTCCACGCTGGCCACCGATGCCGGCGCCATCTTCGTCTATGCCGACTGGCTCGAAGAACAGGGCGACCCGTACGCAGCGGCGCTCAACCCTGAACTGCTCAAGGAGCGCGGGCCCGCCGGCCACTGGTTTCTCGAAGGCCTCGACCGCAGCGGCCTCATCGAGTTCACGCTTCGAGATGCGCTGGTGCGCGAGGTGAAGCTGGGCGGCGTGCCCGATGCGGCGCTCGCCGAGACGATGCACCGGCTCTGTCACCTGCGTGCGTGTGTCGCGCTCGAGCATGTGTCGATGGAGCGCCCCGCGAACGTCACGGCCCGGGTGAACACGGGTGCCCCCGCGAGTTCGCCGCTGTGGCGCAGCTGTCGTTGGCCAAAGTCAGTGCAGCGGGTGACTGTCAGTGGCGAGAAGTCCGCGATGGAGGCGCTCGAGAAGGACCTGAAGGTCACGGTCACGAGGCGCTGATTCGCGGGGTTGCGCGGTGGGTAGATCGTCTTCGCAGGCCATTCGTTGAAGGCGAACCTCACCTTTCCGGAGCAGCGCATGCCCTTCTTCCGCACCGTTCGACGTGTGGCCCTGACGTCCCTCGCCATCCCCGCCCTCGCCTTCGCCGCTCCGCAAGAGGGCTTCCGCAGCTCGGCGCAGAAGGCGCTCGACTTCCTCGGACAGGACACGGCGCGCTGGCAGAAATCGAACAACTGCTACGGGTGCCACGTGCAGGCCGTCACGCTCGAGGGCCTCTCGGTCGGCATGCACAACCAGTACTCGGTGCCGAAGCCCATCATGGACGAGGTGCTGCGCGGCATCATGCAGACGCCGGGTGGTTCACGCACGCCCGGTGGCCTCACACACTCCGGATTCCCCCGCACCGCGAAGACCTTCGGCGCCTCGGCGTTCGCCCGCTACGACGCGCTCGTCAACGGCGCGCTCACCGACGACCTGCTCAAGCTGTCGAAGGAGTTGATTGCCTTTCAAGACACGAGCGGCGCGGTCGCAGGCGACCACCAGTCGTATCCAGTGACGACGGGGCCGATGCAGGCGACGTTTCAGGCCGCGCAGACGTGGCGTCAGGCGTACGCGCGCACGGCCGATGACATGTGGCTGGCTCCGCTGCGGCAGGCCGAGAAGTACATGAACGCCCAGGCGCGCGCGTGGAGCGAGAAGCCCGACGCCGTCTACCTGCAGGACCTCAACTACGTGACGATGGGGCTGCTCGTCGCCGGCGCGTCGCCTTCGGAGCCGCACCTCGCGCGGCTCATCAAGCACCTCGAGTCGCGGCAGAGCAAAGACGGCGGCTGGGGCTTCAGCGGAGCCTCCGATGCCTTCGCCACCGGCCAGACCATCTACACGCTCAAGCTCGCAGGCCGAACCGAGGCGGACTCGTCGGTGCGTCGCGGCCTCGGCTGGCTCGTCGAGCACCAGGCGAAGGACGGCGGCTGGGGACACGCAGGCTCGGGCCGCGCTGAAGCGATGTGGGGCGTCATGGGCCTCGTCTCGGTCGACGTCGTGTCGATTGCCGTGAAGGGCCTGACCGATGGTGAACACGTCACGCCGATGATGGAGCTCGCGGTGAAGGCGACCGACAACTCCGGCGTCGACGTGAAGACCGTCGAGGTGCTCGTCGATGACTTGTCGACGAAGAAGACCACCGGCGCCGAGCTCGGCTTCACCTGGAACACGAAGGAGCTGAAGACTGGCAAACACACCGTCGACGTCGTCGCGACGAACGCGAAGGGCCAGCAGAGCCGCCGCCGCTTCGAGGTGTACGCGGGAGACCTGTTCCTCCTCGAGCTCGGCTCACGCTTCACGAACGAAGGCACGCAGGTGACGTTGCGCAACATCGCGCCCGAAGCGACGAAGGGGCAGGTGTAGCTCGAGGTGCGGCCGGCCGAGGGCAAGGCAGCCACCGACGTCGCGTACACGTCGACACAGGCGAGCTCGCACGGCGCGATGGCCTTCGTCTTCGGCGGCAAGGGGAAGGACGGCAAGCCGTTCGCCACGGGCCGCTACGAGGCGCGCCTGATGTTCATCGGAGACGATGGGCAGACGAAGCAGACCGAGACGCTCGTCTTCGTGCACGACACGCCCGAGGCGCAGAGCGCGCGGTACGCCGAGGTGCAGGGCAAGCTCGACCTCTCGCGTGATGGCTCGGGCGCGGCGAACGCCGAGGTCGACCTCGTCGATGAGCGCGGCAACGTGGTGCAGAGCGTGCGCAGCAACGCCTCCGGCCAGTACCGCTTCAAGAGCCTCGACTCGGGCAAGTACAAGGTGCGCGTGCGCAAGGAAGGCTTCGCAGCCGAAGAGGCCTCCGTCGATGCGAAGGCCGGCGCACCTGCTGCCGCCGCTCCCGTGTCGCTGCACTGAGCGCCTCCGAGACGGCTCGAACACAGAACTTCGCGCTGCTCACCGGCTCACCGTGCGCGAAGCAGAGCCGTGTAAGGGCGTGCACTCCTCCCGCACAGCCGCTGAGGCGCGTCTCTCAGCTCGGCCATCCGTTGCCGCCTCGCCGACTCTCCCCCGCCACCGCACAGCCCAGCCTTCCCCTCGCTGGCTGAGTATCTCTCTCACTCCTCACGCCCTTGCCTGCACCGGGCGAGCTGCGACCGAGAGGCGAATTCTAGCTCCCAACCCTCGCGCGGCCTCGTGCTCCTCGTCCCTCATCGACGTGAACGCGAGCGGAATGACGTCGGCTCTCGACCGCTCGACCCGTTCGGGCTCTGTTCGTCCTCTGTTCGTCTTCCTGCGGCTGGCCGTCCCAGTTTCATTGACGGCGGACTACTTGTTTCCGAGGAGGTCAAAACGAACAAAGAACTCAATTGCAGCATCCGTAACCAGAAAGCAGTCTGTGAGCTGAGGAGGGACTGGCACAAATATCCTGTTTTTGGTTACAATTGTGGTTGTGACAAGAGGAGCGCCTCCTGCGTCGCCGGCAGTCCGATTTCCGCGAAGCTCGATATCGTAGTACAGGCTCTGTGCTGATTGCGCCAAGCCGAATAGAAATACAACTCGGCGTCCTGCCCAGGCTACCTGTGTGGAATGCGGCCAAGTGAAGAACTCGCGCTCAAGCTGAAATAGTCGATCTGAGAGCGCAAGAAAGACCCGGTGATTGTTTAGTTGTGGAATGGCGCGATTCGTGGTGAGGAGTCTCTCCTGAACATCGGTGTCAGCCCGGAGGATTGGGGACCCAGCAACGGGACTAGAGATGGTTTGGACCGAGGCCAGTTGCGGTGGAGCATTGACGACATCAACGAAGACGCTCTCGACGGCGCCGACGCTCTCGCTGCCGACGCGTTGCCTTTGTCCGGAGGACACTCGGGTTGCCGCCGTTAGCACTTCCTGAAACTTGAGTTCGCCAGCAAGGTACTCGGCCACGAGCGTATCCAGGTCGCCCTTGTCTTCAGCCTCAAGTCTGTACAATTCGCGCCGACGCGCGAGAGTCTTCTGAAGGGCATCGAGACCCGCTCGCTGGGAGGAAGGGACGAAAGACTTGATTCGATCGTAGATATGAACGCGAATAAGGTCCTTGGTAAGACCATCGACGAGTTCGGGCGAGCCTTCGATGGCTTTGATGAGGGCTTGGACCACAGGCCATGTTCTCGACAATTTCAGCACCAGACGGTCGCCGAGCATTTCCGCGAGAAGGTGGACTCCGTGACCAATCCTGACCCATTCGATGTGAATGTCCTCGATGAGATAGTCGGAGCGAAGAATCCGCGCGATCGAGAGCATCATCGTGATCTCGCTATAAACCAAATCCTCAGGTCGGTACGTCTCCAGTACTTGGGCAGTGTTGGGGACCTCATCCAGTCCAAGAACGGTGCGAATGTATCGCAACTGTAGTTCCCTCCGCGGATTCTGTTGGCTTACGCGCACAAGGGGCCTCTCTTGGCTTGAGAAGGTGCTGATGGTCTCGGGATCCGTGCCGGCGAACCAAAGCAGCTTTTCGCCCAAGAATCGGGTCCGCACTTGGCCCATTTCGACACGCTCGTCACCTGGTGAGAGCTGCACCATGACTCTTGAGGCCCAGGCTGTCTGGCCAAGTTGCAGAACATGTTGCTGAAAGGCCGATGAGGCGTCAGCAAGTTCTGTGTCCTTGATGATTTCGGTTATTGCCCGTTCAATCGACTGCATTAACTGCGCTGCTTCCTGAATCGATTCACGTGTCAGGGCCTCCCGACCCGCAGTTGGAACCAGGAAGTGAAGATCCGCAAAACCGCCAAACTGATACAGTCCTGGTAAGGGCAGTGGGGCTAGACCGAAGCGGGACCGTAGTCCCATTATCTGACCAGCTTGTTGGCGAAGCCAGATGCCGTCGGAGGTTGGCCGGCCATCAATTGAGATGTTCTCAACGAGTGCGCCGATTTGTGTGCCGTCTGTATATGCGGTTACTTCGAACGCGAAGCGCGTCGCTGTAAGTGAGCGCCTGCCGAGTTCCCGCCAGGTCGGGCTGATTCCAACGGCGAGTCGGGGATCCTCGCAGCTGATCACGTCTCCGTTGAGGCGAACCGGGACGCGCAGGAATCGCACGAAGGGGAACACATAGTTTCGTAGCGCTGCGACATCAACGCGCGATTGGGCGCCAATATCCGCAGACAGTTTTGTTCCTTCCTTAAGCCCGCTTTCGACCAGTTCCAGGTCAATGCAGTCTTTCCCAATCGACAACTCGCTCTTCTTCGCGGACGTCCGGATTCCGGTCGCTGCGCCCGGCTCGCGCGTCTCGACTTGAAGGTGGTCGCAAACGCCGAAGTTCGCCATTGCGCCGATTCCGAATGTGCCAATGACGCCTGCGGCTCGCGCTATGTCGTTGTTCTTGCCCGATGAGCCCGCACGCCAGAAGTTATTTCGCAGGGTATCTTCTGACATCCCTATACCATCATCGACGATCTCGATCTTTGTTGGTGTTGCAGTTATCTGAATTGAGTAGTGCGAAAGCGGCTTTGCCTCCTTATTCGCTCTCATCAGGACTGCGTCATATGCGTTTTGGACATTTTCTCGGACCATCGCGTACGGCGAGTCGTAGATTTGCTTCGAGAGAATTTCTAGGACTCTGGTGGTCTCGACGAGAAAGGGAATCTGGGACATCAGCGCGATCCGATCCGGTTGTTTGCCACGGCAATTGAGGCTCGAACACCAACATCCGTGCTGTTTCGAGCGAACTCAGAATTGATCAGGGCCGTCAAGTCTAAGTGCTTCTTCGTCTCGTAGAGCGCGTCTGCAAGAGCAATGAACTCTGGTGCGGAGCGTGGTGGGCTGCAGAAGCGCACAATTTCATGCCAGTCCCCAAGCCGACCGAGTGCTTCCACGGCTACGCGTCTAGCTAGGCCATTCTCTGGTTGGTTCTTTGCCAAGGCGTAGGCGCCGGCGGCGTCGCCGCGCTGAAGAAGTACGTCAGCGTCGGAGATGGTTCGGACGTCCGAGGTGGGTTGAGTTGGTGCGATGATTGGGATCTCGATTGACGACCCAGAGAACTCGCTTACATGGGCGCGGCCCCATACGGGCAAGCTGAAGTTGCTGTTCTGCATGTCGCGTACGTGGAGGATTCCAGTTCGTTGGTTCGAGTCCAAATGGATGAGGTTGTAGGAGCGCATTCTGCCTGAGGGAAGGGCAGTCGGGCCGCCGCAGAGAGTCCCTGCGCTGATTACGGATATCGACCTCTTTCGATCCGCCGTGAACCGGTGTGCGAGGAGTTGTGGTCGATGCTGGTGACCATGAAGTCCGATCGCGAATCCTCCATCAATGAGGCTCTGCAGGATGTCGGAATCGACGTAGTCACTCTCCTTAGGGCCACCCGCGAGGTTGTGGTGCCAGACCGCCAGCGCTAGGCGGCCCTCTCGCACTTGGTCGGTAACTGCCCTAGTTGCGCCAGCTATACAGTCGGGATGTATCCTCCCTGAACGACTAAAGAGGTCATTGTCGCAGCAACTCGATAGGCCGACAACGACTAGCCCAAGTTCTGGAAGGTCGTGCTTGGTAAACTGTTTCGAGGGGTCAAGAGAGTAGGTCCTCGAGCTTTCGTAGAATGCTTCATAGAAGCGTGCAAACGGCTCCAGTCGTTGACGGTATGCGTCTGCATTGACAATTCGGCGGAGTTCGAAGTCTGAGGCCACCCAACGCCAAACAGAGTTCTCCTCGGCAAGTTGTGAGGCGATTAACCGCTTTTGTAGAGGCTGTTCGGGGAGCGGCGTGAGTTCGGTCGATCTAAGTACGTGCGGATGACTAATGTCGTGGTTGCCCGGCACGAGGATCACACGGTTTCGATCGCCTCCGAAGAACTCTACGGTCAGTTGCGTCAGGAAGTTGAGGGCTTCGTCGTACTGGGCCCTTAGCTGCGCATCGCCTTCCTTGTCGATCACGCCCAGGACGATGTCTCCGCTAACGACAGCCAGATCTGGCTTTCCGATTCCCTCGGCCATGTAGCGTTCGCGGTCGCGACGGAGTGACTCGAGCAGACTGTCTGTCGTGACCGCACTGCCCGAGTCCCGGTGCAGGTCGGAGATGTGCAGAATCGTTGTGCTCATCCGTCGCAGTCTACTCTTCGACGACGGGTTGTTTGCGAACCTTCGCTCTTGGCCTTTCTGACCACGTCGGTTGGCGGCTTTCCACGCGACTGTCGCTGCGGTCAACAAGCGCTGCGTGCTTCACCCGATCACTCCGGCTTCGGAGCTTCCTTCGAAGCGCGCTCACGCCTCGCCCGCAGCAACAGGTCCTTGTTGAACTTCCCGATCACCGCGGCGTTGCCTGCGAACGCGTTCTTCGCGATCCCGTTCAGCTCCTCAATCGCCTCGAGCACGCGACCCTTCGCCTCGTAGATCTTCGCCACCGATGGTGAGCACGTCACGCCGATGATGGAGCTCGCGGTGAAGGCGACCGACAACTCCGGCGTCGACGTGAAGACCGTCGAGGTGCTCGTCGATGACCTCTCGACGAAGAAGACCACCGGCGCCGAGCTCGGCTTCACCTGGAACACGAAAGAGCTGAAGACCGGCAAACACACCGTCGACGTCGTCGCCACGAACGCGAAGGGCCAGCAGAGCCGCCGCCGCTTCGAGGTGTACGCAGGAGACCTGTTCCTCCTCGAGCTCGGCTCGCGCTTCACGAACGAAGGCACGCAGGTGACGTTGCGCAACATCGCGCCCGAGGCGACGAAGGGGCAGGTGAAGCTCGAGGTGCGGCCGGCCGAGGGCAAAGCCGCCACCGACGTCGCGTACACGTCGACGCAGGCGAGCTCGCACGGCGCGATGGCCTTCGTCTTCGGCGGCAAGGGGAAGGACGGCAAGCCGTTCGCGACGGGCCGCTACGAGGCGCGCCTGATGTTCATCGGAGACGATCGGCAGACGAAGCAGACCGAGACGCTCGTGTTCGTGCACGACACGCCCGAGGCGCAGAGCGCGCGGTACGCCGAGGTGCAGGGCAAGCTCGACCTCTCGCGTGATGGCTCCGGTGCAGCGAACGCCGAGGTCGACCTCGTCGACGTGCAGGGCAACGTGGTGCAGAGCGTGCGCAGCAATGCTTCAGGCCAGTACCGCTTCAAGAGCCTCGACTCGGGCAAGTACAAGGTGCGCGTGCGCAAGCAGGGCTTTGCGGCCGAAGAGGCGTCGGTCGACGCGAAGGCCGGCGCTCCTGCGGCGGCGGCTCCCGTCTCGCTGCACTGAGCGCCGCAGGTGAGCCGTGTCGGGGCGCGAATTCTGGCTCACCCAATCCTCGCGCGGCCTCGTGCTCCTCGTTCCCCATCGACGTGAACGCGAGCGGGGCGAGGTCATCGGGTCGGTTGCTTCACCGAGCGCGTCGGTGGGTTGAGCGCCGAGCCGCCGATGCCGATGAGGAGCACCTGCGTGAAGAGCTTGCCGGCGGGAGACTGGATGGCGCCGGAGTGCACGGACTTCGCGAACGTCTTCACCTGCGTGAGCGCTGCGCGAATGGCGTCGTGGCGTGACGCAAGGCAGGCGTGAAGTGCCCGGTGGTGCCAGCGCACAGCGCAGGCGACGTGCGTCGGCGTGACGAGCTGAAAGCAGACCGCAGGCACGGGCACGGCCAACTGGATGGGCTGCAACTGACGGATGGATACGGTCCCGGTTTGGATTGGGCGCGCCTCGCGAAGTCGAGGTTCGGCGTCGCAGACGACGCCAGCGTGGTGACGTAGGCTCGAGACGCGATGGCCGCGACGACTCGTGAATGGCGACGGGATTCGAAGTGAGCCTGAGTCTCTGCAGGGCCAGCGTCTTCGTCCTGGGCCTCTTCGCGACCGCGTGCACCTGCAAGACCGATGTTCCGCGGCCCGTGGTCGCTCCCCTGACGGCTCCGCAGGTGACGCTGACGGAGCGTCTGCGCCTCGAAGCGACGCACCGACCTGACGCTTCGCCGACCGTCGAGACCGTCGTCGCCGCGTTCGCGGACGGTGGAGCCCCGGTCTCTGAGCTGAAGCAGTTTCTCGGAAGCACTGTCGGCGCGAGCTATTGCGCCGGTGGTGCGACCGCGAACGGCGTGGCCATCGCCGTCTGCGAGTACCCGAGCGCCGCTGCAGCGGAGGAAGGCCGTGCTGGCGTCATCGCACGCTTCCCAGCCGTCACCGGGCGGCGCAGCATCATCAACAGGTCGACGATGTTGACCCTCACCAGCTCCGATGAGTTGGCCACTGCACAGACACGCGACCTGCTCGAACGTACTTTCACCACGCTGCCGTAACAGGAGTCCTCATGAAGACCGCTCGACTGGGAACGTTGCTCTGTGTGGTGGGCGTGGCTGCGGCGACTGGCGCACTGGCCTCGAGCCATCGCGAAGCCCCATTCCTGACCCACCACCCGAAGGTCGACGCGACGGACTTCTACGCGTTCTCCAGCTACCAGACTGGCCGCGCGGGTTTCGTGACGCTCATCGCCAACTACCAACCCATCCAGGCGCCCTGGGGCGGGCCCAACTACTACAGCCTCGACCCGTCAGCGCTCTACGAGATCCACATCGACAACACCGGAGATGGCGTCGAGGACATCACCTTTCAGTTCGACTTCTCGTTGGCGCTCGCCTCGTCCGGAACAGGGCTCAGACTCACGGTCGGGCCTCCGGGCAATCAGCGCTCCGTCGCTGTCCCGGTTGCGAACGTGGGCCCGGTGAGTTTCGCGTCAGAGGCCGACCGCAACGTGCTGCAGACGTACACGTTGAAGGTGATTCGAGGACCCCGGCGAACGGGAGCCGTTGCGTCAGTCACTGGCACCGGTGGCGACATCTTTCGGGTGCCGCTCGACAACGTCGGGTCCAAGTCGATCGCCAACTACGCCGCGTATGCGAATGCCCACGTCTTCGACGTGACGATTCCCGGGTGCGCCGCGACGGGAGCTCGAGTGTTCGTGGGCCAGCGCAGCGAGAGCTTCGCCGCCAACCTCGGTCAGCTGATGGACCTCCTGAACCTCGACCTCGACGTCGGAACGCCGCAGGCCAACCCCCTGGGGCAGATGGACCAGGGAGCCAACGTGCTCGGCTCGTCCAACGTCACGTCGCTGGCGCTCGAGGTCCCGACCTCATGCCTGGTGACGGCAAGCTCGACCATCATCGGCGCGTGGACGACGGCGAGCCTGCCGCAGGTGCGCGTGCTGAACCCGACCGCGGGCTTCACCACTCCAGCTCGCGAGGGTGGTGAGTGGACCCAGGTGTCGAGACTGGGCATGCCTCTCGTGAACGAGCTCGTCATCGGCGTGACCGACAAGGACCGGTTCAATGCCTCGAGCCCGGCCGACGACGCCCAGTTCCTCGACTACGTCACGCACCCCTCGCTCCCCGAGATCGTCGAGCTCTTCTTCGGCGCCGCCGGTGTCCAGGCTCCCAACAACTTCCCGCGCGCTGACCTGGTGGCGGCCTTCCTCACGGGCGTCTCGGGCGTGAACGCGAACGGCTCGACCGCCGAGATGCTGCGACTCAACACGGCCCTGCCGGCGACGCCGTCATCCATGCAGGAGCCACTCGGCGCGATGCTCTGCTTCACTCGCACGGCGACTGGTGCCGTGGTGAACTTGGCCAACCCCGGGTGCGACGTCGCCGGCTTCCCGAATGGTCGCCGACCTGGAGATGATGTCGTCGACATCACGTTGCGCGTCTCGATGGGCTTCCTCGCGCCGACCGCCAGCGCACCGTCCGGGTCCTTGCCGTTCGTCGACGGCGCCTTCGCCGGCCCAACGTCGTTCCAATCGGTGTTCCCGTACCTCAACACTCCGCGCCCCGGTGCGCCGTGAGTTGGTCGAACAGGTCTCTGACAGTGGCGCTGGTCTGTGGCGTCGCTGCCGGTTGTACGTGTGGCACCAATCCGGCGGTTGATGGCGGTGTGTCGGGCGGTGGCGCGGCGGGCGGGATCGGCGTGGCCGGCGGAGCCGCAGGAGGCATCGCAGGCGGTGCGGCAGGAGGCATCGCGGGCGGCGCGGCAGGCGGCATCGCTGGCGGTGCGGCAGGAGGCACCGCGGGCGGTGCGGCAGGCGGCATCGCGGGCGGAGCGGCAGGCGGCATCGCGGGCGGCTCGGCAGGCGGCATCGCGGGCGGCTCGGCAGGAGGCATCGCGGGCGGCTCGGCAGGCGGCATCGCTGGCGGCGCGGCAGGAGGCATCGCGGGCGGAGCAGCAGGAGGCATCGCAGGCGGAGCGGCAGGTGGCGCAGCAGGTGGAAGCGCAGGCGGCGCAGCAGGAGGAAGCGCAGGTGGAAGCGCGGGTGGCGCAGCAGGTGGAAGCGCAGGCGGCGGCGCGGCCGGTGGGGCTGGAGGCGGCTCAGCGGGCGACGGCGGACTGAACGATGCGGGAGTGGATTCCGGCGTCCCCGATGCGGGAACACCCACGATTCAATTCACTGAGTACGCACGTCGTGTCGTCGTGACTCCGATTGATGGCGGCGGGCCGAGACCCTTCACTGAATTTTCCGCGCTCCCCGACAACGCACCACTGCGCTTCTCTGCTGGCTTCTTTGACGGAGGCTCCATCTGATTCAGTGCATTGGACGATGCCTCGGCTGATGAAGCGGCGCTGAATCGTGCTCCCGAGTCGATGACCCCGCTCGCACCAACGCGAGGGCGAGTATCACGCAGGTCCGAGACCGAAAGAAAGGCTGCCAGATCGTCCTCACTGATCAGCACGGAGGCTCATATTGCAGCGCCCAGACGGTTCGGACCCCAAACGTGCACCGAGCTGCCCGCAGTGAAGGCGGACATTTTCGCTGAGCAAACACTCACGTCACGCTGCGCTTGCCTCCGCCTATCAGCCGACATAGCTCGCTCCGCCATGCGCCTGATTCCTTCGGCCTCACCAACTTCGCCGACTCCAACCTTCGTCAAAGACCCTTCCAATGGTTCTGCACGAGTTCACGTTCTCGCGATTCTCTTGATCGCTGCTTCTTCGTGTGGCTCGACTCCGTGCAAGGCGCTCAGTGCGGCGGGCACAGAGTGCTGCCCGGAGCGGGGCAGAGACGCTTGCGTGGGCGGCTCCTATTGCGGGCTTGAGAGTGGCAGGACGGTCCCAACGTGTTTGAGTGAAGGTCGAATCACCACCGGGGATTATTGCGATTTTGATGAGCAATGCCGAAGCGGGAAGTGCGTTTCAGACCGCGAGTACTCTGGATGTCTCCAAACAGACACGAGATGTTATAATCCAGACAAGAAGCGGTGTCTCTCGGCTGTCGGAGAGTCATGCGGTGAAGTATGTTCTGGAGCGGAGATGAGGCACGTGTCGCCGTCAGATCGGTGCGCACCGTCGCCTTTGGGTTCGACGCACTGCAGTGGCACCAGCGGCAAATGCGAAATCGTAGTTGGCGTTTGTAGAGCGCCTTGCTTGTTTGACCTGGAGTGTACAGGACAACGGAAGTGTCTTGGGGCAGTTGTTGGAAGTTGCAACCCAAATACCGCGTCGGTCTACGGATCGTGCTCGTGTCCGTAGACCTGAAATCCTGACGTGCGAGGACTGAGAGGCGTCGAGCGTCTGGCAGTCCGACTCCGCGTTGACGGCGCAGGACGCAGCGAGCAGCGCTGTTGCTTGATGCTCGTCATTCCCAATTCGTGGGCGGGGTGACTCGCCAGGCGTGGTACGCGAAGTCATGACTCGAAACGCGCTCGCCCTCTTCGTGGTCGCCGTCTTCGCCGTCGGCTGCAACTGCGGAGGCGCGACCGCGAACCCCGACGCCGGGCCCGACGCCGGTCCCGAACGAGACGGGGGCCAGCTGGGCAACACCGACGCAGGTCGGGACGCTGGAGCCGACGCAGGTCGGGACGCTGGAGCCGACGCAGGGCAGGACGGTGGAGCCGACGCAGGCCTCGACGGAGGCGTCGACGCAGGCAGCTGCATCGCGGGCGTGGCCTGTATGGGCTCGAACAACCCCTGCGCGTTGCCGGGCACCACCGTCTGCACGGTGGGCGTCTCCAATTGCGTGTCGCCGGGCGACCAACCTGACGGCACCGTGTGTGGCGCGAGCAACGTCTGCAACGGTGGCGAGTGCATTTCGTGCCCTTCGGGCCGGGCCTGCACGCCAGCGAACCTCTGCCACCTCGGTGTCACCAATTGCAGCACGGGCGCCGCCGTCTGCGTCGATTCCAACACCAACGCGCCGGCCGGCACCGAGTGCGGCTCGAACCAGGTCTGTTCTGCGACTGGGGCGTGTCAAAGCTGTACGGCGAACCTGAGCTGCACGCCGATGAATGTCTGTCTTGTCGGCACGACCAGTTGCTCCACGGGAGCGCAGACATGTACCGCCACGAGCGTGAGCCTCGACGCTGGCACGCCGTGCGGCGCTGCCCAGGTGTGCTCGCCGTCAGGCACGTGCGTCGGGTGCGCCGCAGGCCAGAGTTGCACGCTCGCCGGCGTGGAGTGCCGCGCCACCGTGGTGACGTGCTCCACCGGACAGAGCGTCTGTACCGACACCGGCCCGGGCCCCGACGGCGTCGGCTGTGATGGCGGTTCCTGCCTGTCCGGCAGTTGCCGCACGCCCCTCGTCATCTCGAGCCTCGTGAACCTCTCGACCGACGCTCTGACGCCTGGCCGGAGCTGTGGCGAGGCGCCGTCGTGGGCCATCACCAGCCTCACGGCGACCGGCGCGGTGCTGGACGGCGCGCCTGATGCCGGCTGCCTCGCCGCGGGCGACCGCGTGATGGCGATTGACCTGCAGGGCACGCCCACCGACTTCTCGAGCGTCGGCAACCACGACCTCTTCATCGTCGGCAGCGTCGACGGCGGCAACGTCACCTTCTCGCAGAGCGTGCGGCCGACGGGCCCGGGCGCTCCGCAGAACACGTTGTCGACCGACGGCGGACAGAAGCTGGCCCTCTTCCGCGTGCCTGTCTTCGGAGAGGTCATCATCACCGACGCAGGTGTGGTGACGGCGGCGGCGTTCGATGGGCGCACCGGCGGCGTCGTGGCGTTCCGCGCGCGCTCGTTGACCGTCGAGGGCCTCATCAGCGCGCAGGCGCTCGGCTATCGCAGCGGCGGCTGGAGCCAGGATGACTCCGACTGCCTCCAGAACGTCACCACCGGCTCGGGTGAATCACTCACTGGCCAATCACAGGACAGCACCGACCCCAACGGCGGAGGCGCCGGCGGCATCGGCGCGGCGAGCGGCCCCTCGTACAACACCAACGACCCGCTCAACTCGTCAGCCGGTCACAGCGCCGCGGGCCAGCCAGGCGGCAACAGCCAGGGGCGCACCATCGGCGCGCCGGGCGTGGCCTACGGCGTCGCGAACGGCACGCAGCTCACCATGGGCTCGGGCGCGAGCGGCAACCTCACCTGCACGACCGCCTTCTCGGGGCCGCCTCAGCTGCTGCCGTACGGCCAAAACGCGGGCGGTATCGTGTACCTCGTCGTCGACCAGTTGCAGGTGACCGGCACCGGCCGCATCTCGGCCGACCCCACCTCGCTGGGCCGCAGCACTGCCGCGTCGGGAGGGTATGTGTTGCTGCGAGGCCGAACGCTGAACGTCGGCGCCGATCGCGTCACCGCGAATGGCATGGTCGCCACCTCGGTGATGATGATCAGCAACACCTCGTCGCCTGGCTACGTCGCGCTCCACAGCGTCAACGCCGTCACCGGCACGACCCAGCCCGCGGCGAACGTCACCACCATCACGACGCCCTGAGCGAGCGCTCCACGTCAGGGTACACGCCCAAGAAGGGAGTCTCCTTCACCCAGCAGCTCGTCCGCCGTCTCGTCTCTGGTGCCTCCGCCCAGGAACGCGAGCGGGACCCGCTTCGCGCTTTGTTCCTCTTCTCTGTACGTGAAGACCTTGGGAGGCCGAGTTCTCGTCTCATACACTCGACCGGAATGACGAAGCCATCGACACCGAGGCCGACGCGAGCGCTGCTCTGGGCATTGTTGGGTGGGGTCACGGGCTGCGCTGCCGCTCCTCCGGTCGACACTCCGGTCAACACCAGCTTCACCTTCGATGCGGGTTGGCAGGCAGACCCGGCGCTCGACGCGGTCCTCGCAGGCATGGTGGCAGACGCTGGCGTCACGCGGCGACCGTTCGCAGGGCGGGGTTCGCCTGGCGTGGTGCAGCAGGAGAGGCAGATCGTTCGACGCACGCGCCCCTGACGCCGACCACGCTCGTGCGGGTCGCCAGCGTCACGAAGTCGGTGACGGCGGCGGCGGTGATGAAGCTGGTCGAGCGCGGCCAGCTCACGCTCGACGAGCCGGTGTCGCGCCGCCTGCCCGAGCTGCCCGGCGCCGACCGGTACACGCTGCGCCAGGTGCTCGGGCACCGGTCGGGACTGCCCGCGTATCAGAGCGTCGGCGGGTTCTTCGACCACGCGACAGAGGCCCACACCCCGGCGCAACTGCTCGAGCCCGTGACGGGGCTGCCGCTCGAGTTCTCACCAGGGTCGAAGTTCTCGTACAGCAACTCGAATTTCATCGTCGCCGGAATGGTGGTGGAGCGCGTCACCGGCGAGCCGATTCAGGCGGTGCTTCGACGCGAGGTGCTCGCGCCGCTGGGCCTCGGGCGCACCTGGCTTGCGGGGTCTGAGCCTGTCCCCGAGCCGACCGCGCGTGGCTACAGCACCCGGGTCGACGAGCGCGCTCGCCTGCTGCCGGCACCGGGGCCGCTCATCGACGCGACCGACAGCTTGCACCAGACCAACGCGTGGACGACCGGCGCACTCGTGTCGACGGTGGACCAGATCGCGCTCTTCTTTGCCGCCCTCTCGGGCGCTCAGGTCGTCAACGCCGACAGCCTCAAGGCGATGCAGACGAGCCCAGACCCCCCAGCTGTCCCCAGCTATGGGCTGGGGTTGTGGCGCTACGGCGGCCCGACGAAGTTCGCGTGGGGTCACTCGGGTGACACCTTCGGGTTCTTGACCTTCGCAGCAACCGTCGGCGACACGACCGTGGCAGTCACGTGCAACGACGACCGGTTCGGCGAGGTCCCGCGAAGAATCTCCGAGGCCATCGGAGAGACCGTCACGAGTCGATGAACCCGCCCTGAACTTCGGCCCGAAGCGGTTGGGCCCGTGTCGCTGCACTGAGGTGCATCGTGCGCTCGGCAGGCCGACGCTCGTCGAGGAGTGTCGGTCGGTAAGCGCTTTCGTAGACGGCCCCTTCGCTCGCGTGGAAGGGTCGCGGCCGAATGAGCACGACCGGCCCCGAGAAGCGCCGCAGTGACGTCCTCACCTGGCTCGAGGGGCGCCTGAAGGACCCCTTCGTGAGCGCGGAGGCGCTGCCCAGCTACCTGGCTGCAAGGCGAGAGGACGGGAGCGTCTATCTGTACGGCCGCGAACTCACCCGCGCACAAGCCGACGAAATTGCCGTGGCGCTCCCAACCTTGTTGGGCGGAGCTGCGGGGCTCGAAGCGGCACTGCTCAGTGGCGACCGGGCCCTCGCCACCAGCGCCCTTTCCTCCTCGAACGACGCGGCCCTCACCGCGCTCCTGCACACGGTACGCAGCCTCGATCTCGTGACCGAGCTCGACACGCGCGCGCAGTCGGCCGACGACGCACGCCTCACCGAGCTGCTGGCAACGCTCGACAAGGACCTCGTCAACCTGCTCGAGGTCGCCACGACCTCTCAACGCCGCGCTTTGGAGCGCCTCGCTCGAAGAGGTCTGACGGAGAAGCGCCATGGCCCCGTTCGGCTGGCGGCGATTCGGTGTCTGCTGCAAATCTCACCCGACGCGCGCAGTGAGTTCACCGAGGCGCCAGTGGAGGAACGACTCGCGGTCGTCGAGGCGCTCCGCGGCCACGCGGGCCTGATGGACTTCCTTCTCGACGAAGACGCGACGGTGGTCGCGAAGGCGAGTGAAGGGCTCGACAGGCTGACGAGGGAAGACCTCGTCTCGCGTGTGGTGACGGCCTTCGAGAAGGGCTCGACCGAGCAACGCCTCACCGCGCTCGTCGCCGTGGAGCCGCTGCTCGTGTCTCGCTGGCGGGCGCTCATCGAACCGCTCGTCTCGCTCACGAAGAAGTCGCGTGGCTCGTTGCGGGTCGCCGTTGCCGCCTCGCTTGGACGGCTCGCGCGTGGGCGCCGGCTGTCGCGAAGACACCTCGAGCTGGCAGTCGAGGCGCTCGAGGCCGTGCCTGAGGAGCGTGAGACTGTCTCGGCACTGCGCAGGCTGCTCGCGGGTCCAGGCGAGGCGAGCGATCCACTGCGCGCCATCGAGCTGCAGCTCGAGACCGGCGGCTCCGACGAGTCGTGGGCCGTGTACGGCGACGCGCTGCTGGCGTCTGGCGACGTGCGTGGCGAGTTGGTGACGACGTCATCGAACCCGCGCAAGTTCAAGGCGGCGCTCAACCGTCATCGCGCCGCGCTCTTCGGTGGGCTCGACGAGCTGTTGGCCGAGGACTTCCCGCAGCTGCTCGAGGGACTCACCTGGCGGCACGGCTTCATCGAGCGCGCGTTGGTCACAGGCATCGACGACCTCAGCCTCGAGGAAGTGCTCGAGATGCTGCTCGGCGCGCCGACGGCGAGGTTCCTGTCGCAGCTCGAGCTCGGGTTGTCTGATTCAGCCGGCCACGACAACGACTACGCCGACGCCATCGCGCGCATCGGAGAGTCCAGCGGTGCCCATCTGCTGCGCACCGTGCTGCTGGGCAGCTTCGACGACGAGCAGGCGCAGATGAGCTGGGCGCCGTGGGGTGACGTCTCGGCGCTGTGGGCGACCTGTCCATCGCTCGTCGAAGTGCGTCTGCGCGGCGCGAGCGGCCCGATGGGCGACGTGCGCGCGGAACAGCTCGAGTCGCTCACGGTCGAGACGGGCGGGCTCTCACAGGAGGCGCTCGAGTCCATCGCGCGCGCGAAGCTGCCGCGCTTGAAGCACCTCGAGGTGTGGTTCGGCGACTCGGGCTACGGCGGCGAGTGCGAGCTCTCAGACGCCGAGCGCCTGCTCGCGCGCAAAGACCCGCACCTGATTTCTCTCGGGCTCAAGAACGCCGAGTTCACGCACACGCTGCTTCCCATCCTCGCGAAGTGGAAGCGACTGCGGCAGCTCGAGGTGCTCGACCTCTCGCTCGGCGTGCTGACCGACGAGGACGTCGATGTGCTGCTCGAGAAGAAAGAAGCGTTCGCCCACCTGCGCCAGCTCGACCTGCGCGGCAACGCGCTGGAGCGCCGCATCAAGGAAGTGCGTAAGGCGCTGCCCAACGCGCTGGTCGGGGAGCAGCGGGAGACCGACGGCATGCGCTACGTCGCCGTCGGCGAATGACGGTGGCCCACGACGGCTCACGGTTCAGCCTGCGGAGCAGCTGGTGCGAGGTTCGCCGAGGACGCACCGCAGAGTCCCCGCCGGTCGATCGGTGCGCTGATACGCTGGGCCGATGCCCCTCGATCACTCCGAGCTCTTCGCAGCAGCCCAGAAGGGCAACCTCAAGCTCGTCACCGCTCTGCTCGACGACGGCGCGCCGGTGGACAGCACCAACCCCGCAGGCGCCACTGCGCTGATGATGGCCGCAGGGCGTGGCCGCAAGAAGGTGGTCCAGCTGCTGCTCGCCCGCGGCGCCCGGGTGAACCTGCAGTCGAAGTCGACGAAGACGACCGCACTCCACAACGCGGCCAGCAACGGCGCGACTGAGGTGATCGAGCTGCTGATCGAGGCGGGGGCGAAGCTGGAGGCCCGGAACGCGCGAGGAGAGACCGCTTTCTTCCGCGCGTGGGATTTGGCCACCGCCCGAGCCCTGGCAGAGGCCGGCGCGAAGACGAGCGTGAAGAGCACGTTGGGGCACACACCCGCGCAGGCCGCGCTCATCGTCGGCGCCACTGCGCGCGCGAAGATGTTCAAGACCTTCGACAACAAGAAGTGAAGCGCTGATCAGGGCTCGCGGGAAACAGCGCCGTCAGCGGCTCGGGGGTGTCAGGGCCGGGTACTCGATGCTCGGCGGCGGCCGCGCATCAGGCACGCTGGACTCCGACGCCGACACGATGTCGTACGCGCCGTTCGTCTTGAAGATCGACTCGACGCGCTTCTGCTCGTTGCTGCTGTTGGTGTGCACCGAGATCAAGATGTTGCCGCCCTTGATCTTCCCTTCGTAGCGCTTGGCCTCGATCTCGGGGATTCCCATGCCGACCAGGGCCCCCGTGATGCCGCCGACCGCGGCTCCAGCGGCTGCGCCACTGAGTGCGGCCAGCAGGGGACCAGCGGCGATGAAGGGTCCCAAGCCGGGAATCGCGAGGGCGCCGATACCGGCGAGCAGCCCCAGCGTTCCACCCACCGCGCCACCAGCGCCAGCTCCAGCCACTGCGCCTTCGGGCGCCTTGGTGTTCTGCTCATGCGCGAAGTCCTTCGTGCCGGACTTGCTGGGGAGCAGCACCGAGACGTCGCTTCGGGGAAAACCAGCCTGCTCGACCTGTTCGACGAGGAACTCGGCTTTGCCCTGCGTCTCGACGATACACATCACTGACTTTTTCATGAGAGCTCCTGTGCAACGGGTTTACCGCGTGACTTCGAGTTGATTGTCGATGTGACCGACGCCAGTCGTCCTCAGCGCCATGGCTTCGATGAGCGACTTCTCTGCTTCCGTGGCCACCGGCCCTCTCAGCGTGACGCGGTTGCCGATGGTGACGACCTTGATGTTCTTCGCCGTGAACGAGAGCGAGGGCTCCTCCATGACGTCCTTCCTGATGCTCGCGGTGATGACGATCTCGGCGGGGGTGTTGCCCTGGTCGATCGGAGTGAGCGAGTCGTCGCGGTCGCGCTCGTTCCTTCCGGTGTTGTCGGTGTCCAGCCGGTTGCCGCTGGCCCGCACCTCGGGCGAGGTGGGCGCGACCGTTCGTTCGGCGGCGCGCGTGTTCCTCATGTCGGACGACTTCGTCTGATCATCGCAGGCTGCGAGGGCCAGCACTCCGGCCACGTACATCGTGTATCGAGTCATCGTGAACTCCTGAAAAGGGTTGGGACGACGCGGCACGAGCGTCAGAAGCGCGCGCCGGTTCCACGCTCAGGCTTCGGTACGCCATTCCTTCATGGCCTGCTCGCCGGGCCGGTCGATGTGAATCTTGTCGTCGACCAGCTTCACCCAGCTCATGGGGATGAAGTGGTGCTTGCCGGTGCCGTCCTTCTTCAACTTGATGCTGTCCTTGCCTTCGAGGTGATCGACCACGGCGAACTGGCCGTCGTTCGAACACACCACGGGCATGTCGGGCTTCACGGTCTCTGCGTTGATCTTCGTCTTCTGCGTTGCCTGCTCTTGATTGATCATGTCGCCGCTCCGGTTGAGGTGGTCCAGCCCCAACGGTTGCAGCCCATGGGCCGACGGCGAAGACCCGCAATCTCAGAGGGTCGGTCTCGCGAGGCCGCGTCACATTGACCTGCCGACTGTCGCAGGATGACCGGCGCGCAGGTCTGCGCATCAGGCGGTCAAAGTGAGAATCGGGCGAAGGCGCTCTTCACGACAGGAGGCTGAAGCTGGGCTTGAGGAAGGAGCGCTCCGGGGTAGCCTGACGACATGGTTCGGTACGGCGCCTGTGTCTTCCTGAGCGCCTTTCTGCTGTTCGCCCTCGAGCCACTCATCGGCAAAGCGCTGCTCCCGTGGTTCGGTGGCTCGCCCGCGGTGTGGACGACGTGCGTCGTCTTCTTCCAGGTGCTGTTGCTGGGCGGCTACGCGTGGGCGCATCAGCTGCAACGCCTCGCGCCGCGCCGGCAGGTCCAGGCGCACGCGGCTGTCGTCATCATCGCGCTGGCCGTGCTGGCGGCGGCAGCCGTCGAGTGGCGTGCACCGCTGCTGCCGAGCGAGAGCTGGAGGCCAACCGACAGTGAGTGGCCGCGGTGGATGACGGTGCGAGTCCTGCTGGTCGGGGTCGGTGCGCCCTTCTTCGTGCTGTCGGCGACGGGCCCACTCGTGCAGCGCTGGTTCACGCTCGCGCAACCCGCCGCTTCGCACTGGAGGCTCTATGCGCTCTCGAATGCGGGCTCACTGTTGGCGCTGATGACGTACCCCTTCGTCTTCGAGCCGCTGATGACGTTGCGCACGCAGGCGTGGAGCTGGGCCGCGGGCTTCGTCGTGCTGGGAGCGCTGCTGTTCCTGGTGTCGCGTGGCGCGGCGGGCGACGCGGCGGTGCACCCGCACGAGGTCTCGCCGACGTTTCCGCGCGCGGTCTGGGCGCGCTGGGTGGCGCTGGCGGCACTCCCGTCGCTGCTGCTGCTCGCCATCACCAACCACCTCTGTCAGGAGATCGCGGTCGTTCCCTTCCTCTGGGTGCTGCCGCTCGCGCTGTACCTGGTGAGCTTGATTCTCTGCTTCGAAGGAACGCGCCTCTACCGGCGAGACCTCTTCGCGCCGCTGCTCGGCGTGTTGCTGGTCGCGGCGGGCGGCTTGCTCGTCACGCGCGCGCCGGTGCTCCCGCAGATTCTGGTGTGGAGTGCGTTTCTCTTCGTCGCCTGCATGGTGTGTCACGGAGAGCTCGCGCTGCGACGGCCAGAAGCCGCAGGGCTCACGAGCTTCTCGCTGGCCATGTCTCTGGGCGGAGCGCTCGGCGGCATCTTCGTGGCTGTGATTGCGCCGCTCGTCTTCGACACGTTCTTCGAGCTCGACCTCGGGCTGCTGGCGATGGGCGCGCTGACGTGGGCGTTGCTGCGGGACCGCGCCTGGCCTCGCGGTGGTCAGGCGCTGGCCGCGCGCGTCGGCATGAACCTGCTCATCTTCATTCTCGGAGGCGTCATCGTCGCGCACACGCTGTCGGCGAGCGTCGGCTCGCTGGCGGCCTCGCGCAGCTTCTTCGGCACGCTGCGGGTGGTTCAAGACGGACGCGGGCCACAGGACGCGAAACGAACGGCGCTGCTGCACGGCGCGACGGTGCACGGGTTTCAGGTCGCGAATTCCGCCTTCGCCGACGAGCCCACGGCCTACTTCACGCGTCGTAGCGGCGTCGGCCTGGCGCTCGAACACCACGCGCGCCGGCTGACTGGAGCGCCGGTGAACGTCGGCGTCATCGGCCTGGGCATCGGTACGCTCGCCTCGTACTCGCGCGCTGGAGACGACTTCCGGTTCTACGAGCTGAGCCCCGACGTCGGCCGCCTCGCGCAGGACGCGCGGTTCTTCTCGTATCTCAGCCATGCACGCGGCCAGGTATCGGTGGTGTTGGGTGACGGCCGGTTGTCGCTCGAGCGCGGCGCGGGACAGCTCGACGTGCTCGCGATGGACGCGTTCGGCAGTGACTCCGTGCCGGTACACCTGCTGACGCGCGAGGCGTTCGCCGTGTACGCGGCGCAGCTGCGTGGCCCCGAGTCCATCGTCGCGGTGAACGTGCTCAACCGAACGCTCGACCTCGCGCCGTTGGTCTTCCGAATGGCCGACGAGCTCGGGTTCGAGGCGGTGCACGTCGTGGCGCGGCCGGCCAGGGGAGAGGATGACCCGCTCGAGCTGCCCAGCGATTGGATGCTGCTGTCGAAGGACCGCGCGCAACTCGAGCGACTGGGCGCCATGACGACGGTGGTGCCGCGGCCAGCCCAGCTGCCCCAGGTGTGGACGGATGATTTCTCGAACCTCGCCGCGCTGCTCAAACCGTTGGGCCGCTGAGCGCCCTCGGTATGCTCGCGACCCATGACTGCTGGTTCCTTCAAGACGGAGTTGCTCGAGCCGGTGCTCGCACGACCAGGCGACGTCGTCGGCCTTCGGGTGTTGGCAGACAGGCTGCTCGAGCAGGGTGAACCGCTCGGCGACTTCCTGCGGCTGTCCCTCGACCGCGAGGCGCTCACCCCGTTCGAGCCACGCTGGGACGAGCTCGGCTGGGCGCTGCTGGCCCTCGAGCGGCGGCACTTCCCCCGGTGGACGAGGGACCTCTGGGGCGACCTCACGCCGCGGCTCGAGCGGCGCGTGTCTGCCTTCCGCGGTTTGCCTTCGACGCTCGAGTGTACGGGCCCCGCGTGGCACGCGCTGGAGCCGGCTCGACTGGCGCAGGTGCCCATCGCCGCCGTGCACTTCGACGACCGTGCGCCTGGTGCCGTGAAGCGGCTGATGGGTACGGGGCTCTTGAGCCGTCTGTCGAAGCTGGTCATCGGCGGTCAGGCCGTGATGGCCGACGTGGGGAAGTTGCTGGCGTCTCCTGCGCTGTCAGGCCTCGAGCACCTGGAGCTGCCGTGGGCCGACGGAGCCTGTCTGAGCTGGCTCGCGAACCTCGCTGCCCTGCCCCGCCTTCGCGTGCTGACCCTGAGCGCTGGGGGCATGCCTCTGTCGGTGGTCGATGTGGCGCCATTGGTGTCGCTGAAGCTGCCTGCGCTGCGCGAGCTGACACTCTCATCCCTTCCGCTGGGCGAGGCGGGCGCCGCGCACCTGGCGGCCAGCACCTTCGCGCTCGAGCAGCTGACCCTCTCGCGCTGCGACGTCGGCACGACAGGCGGCGTGACGCTGCTGAACTCGTCCATGGTCTCGCGGCTGAAGGGCCTGCTCCTGCCTCACACCGAGTTCAGCCCGAAGGGTCTGGCCGCGCTCTCGGAGCTGAAGGCGCCTGACCTTCTGCAGCTGGACGTCTCGGGCCAGGGAACGCTTGGCAAGCGCTTCCCCTCATTCGTCGATTCGTTCGCGCTGCCGAAGCTGCGTCGGTTGGTGCTGTCGAACAACGCGCTGCGCGAGGCAGGAGCCGAGGCGCTCGCCAGCTCGAAGGCGTTCGCGAACGTGGCATCGCTGGAGCTGAACGGCTGCTCGTTGAAAGACGAAGGCTTCGCCGCGCTCGCCAAAGCCAAACACCTGGGGGCGCTGAGACAGCTCGATCTCGCCGGCAATTCTGCCACACACGTCGGCATCAAGGCCTTCGTCAAAGCGCCATTCCTGAAGACCCTTCAATCCCTCAATCTTTCACACAACAAGTTCCAGACCGAGGGTGGCAAGGCGCTGGCGACGGCGAAGACGCTGACGAGCCTGCGAGTGCTGAAG
The DNA here is from genome assembly GCA_943370055.1 of Archangium gephyra. GTDB lineage: Bacteria > Myxococcota > Myxococcia > Myxococcales > Myxococcaceae > Xiheimicrobium > Xiheimicrobium gephyra_A. The sequence goes on along the minus strand of CALRPN020000064.1, from coordinate 20,874 downwards.
CTCGGCCACAACTGGATGGGCTCGTTGGGCATGCGCGCGCTGATGGCCAACCCCTCACTGAAAGCACTCGAAGAGGTCGTCGACGGCATGAACAACTACGGCCCCGAGCTGTGGCGCTGCTTCCTGAAGACGGGGAAGCCGGGCTTGAAGGTGCTGCCGCCGTGCTTCGACCTGACCGAGGCTGACCTGGTGGCCCTGGCGACGTCTGCGCATGCCGTCGGGCTCGACGCCGTCTCACTGCCCTTCGCGCTGAGCCCCGAGGCGGTGACCGCGCTGACGAACTCTCCGCTGGCCAGGCAGGGCACCGCGTGGGTCTCTGTTTCCCAGCGACTGGACCCGAAGTTGATGGCGCAGCTCACTGCAGCGTTCGGGGCGCGACTCGTCACGTCCTGATCTCCTTCGCGCGCCGTGGGCGATGTTGGAGGGATCGCCACCCACCAACCCGGCTGCGCTCGAAGGAAATGTGCCAGGGATTCGTCACGCATTCTCTTCGTGCAACACGTGCCGGCGACCATCGTGCACATGGCGTTGCTGTGTTCGAACACCGCGACGTCGATGACCCGCGTGACTCGCCGTCAGGCCGGCGCCATCGACGCCTCGGCCTGAGACGCGGGCTGGCGGCGGTACCACGCGATGGCGTCACGAATCGTCAGACGAAGCGGCGTCGCCTCGAGGCCAAGCAGCGTCTTCGCCTTCGTCGAGTCGACGACGAAGGGCTCGTAGAACATCGAGACGTTCTCGGTCAGGCCGCGCAGCTCGGGCACGAAGACGCCGAGCAGGGGAATCAGCAGCGACGCCACCCTGCGAGAGGGTGCTGAGAGGCGCGGAGGCCGAACTCCCGCCTCTTCTGCGATGAGCGTCACCAGCTCGGCAGGCGTCGGCGCGAGCGACGGCGCGTGCAGCACCTGCCCGTGGGTGCGTTCGTCGAGTCCAGCCAGCACGAGCGTCCTCGCGAAGTCGGTCACCGACGTCACCGCGTGCGGCAGCGACGGGTCGGCCATCACCCTCACCTTCGGCGCGCCCGCGAGAATCGGTTCGAACAAGCGCGCGCCAGCCATCGACTCGATGACGCCGGGGCCGATGAGGTCCGAGGCGCGCACGCGCACGATGCGCAGGTCGTCCACCGCTGCGAGCGCCTTCGTCATCTCGACGCGTGTGGTGCTGCGCAGCCCGCGCCCGTTCAGCGGCAGGTCTTCCGTCATCGGCGCGCCACCATGCGGGCCATAGACGTACAGGTTCTCGACGACGACCAGCACCGCACCGTTCGCGCGCGCGCCTTCGAGGACTCCGCGCTGGAGCGGTGGAAACTGCTCGGGCCACCGGTGGTACTGCGCGGCGTTGGTGCAGTTGTAGACATGGCTGGCGCGCGCGCACGCGCCGCGGGTCGTGGCGGCATCGGTGGCGTCGGCGCGAACGTGCTCCACGCGCGCATCGAGCCACGGTGGTCGAACACCACGAGACGCGAGCACCACGGCTCGAGAACGCGTGAGCAACTCGGCGATGACGGCGCGACCAACGGGACCAGACCCAAAGACGACGTGACGGTTCGACATGTGTTCCTCCGCGAAGGGCCGCGTCGGTGCGGCATGAAGGAACAGTCGCCCGGAAGTGGTGCCGAAGCGTTGGCGCGACACGACAGACGGCTGTCGTCACACGCCACCATGATATTTCTGCCCGATGCCCAACCCCCGAACGCCCTCGTACACGGTGGCCGGCGCCACGGTCGCCGCGCTGCTCGGCTACGTGAAGGCGCGCGGGCTCGATCTCACGCACGAGCTCACACCGTACGGCCTGACGATGGAGGCCTTGCTCAAGCCCGACTTCCGCGTGGCCGTCGAGACCGCCGAGGCGCTGTGGGTCCTGGCGGCCGACCGAATGAAGGAGCCCGACTTCGGCCTGCGCTTCGCGGCGCTGCTCGACCTCGACGGCTTTCACCTCGTCGGCCATCTCGCGGCGTCGAGCACGAACGTGGGTCAAGCCATCGACCGCGTGGTGGAGTTCTCACGACTGCTCCACGACGCCGGCCGCACCGAAGCCGAGCGCATCGATGGTGAGGTGCACCTCTTCCCCGGGTGCCGCGGTTTGCCGAAAGCGCCGCCGAATCAGATCGCCGAGTTCAACACCGCGAGCACCGTCGTGTTGATTCGCTTCATCACCGGCCGGCCTGAGTGGAAGCCGAACGAGGTGCGCTTCTTTCACCCCGCGCCGGCAGATGTGCGGCCGCACCGCGCGCTGTTCGGCGTCGCGCCGAAGTTCAGCCAGCCCGAGACCGAGCTGGTCTTCTCCGAGAAGGACCTCGCGCTTCCCGTGCGGGTCAGCTCGCCGTCGCGCATTGGCCAATACCTCGAGTCGTACGCGCGAACGCTGCTCGGCCAGCTGCCCGAGAAGCACGACGACCTGCGAGACCAGGTGCTGCGTGCGCTCATCTCGAGTCTTCCGACGGGCGGGCTCACCATCGAAGCGGCGGCCCAACGCCTCGCGATGACGCCGCGCACGTTGCAGCGACGGCTCGCCGAGACGAACGACACGTTCTCGCAGCTCGTCGACGAAGCGCGCCTCACCACCGCGCAGCACTACCTCGCCGACGACAAGCTGACGCTGGGAGAGATTTCGTACCTGCTGGGGTTCAACGAGCCGAGCACGTTCCACAAGGCGTTCCGACGGTGGAAGGGCGTGCCTCCCGGAGCGTGGCGCGAGCAGGCGCTGAGCGCGGCAGTCCACTGACGGTGTCGTCCGCCGCCAATCGAGTGTCGTGAGCGGCCACTGTCGCCAGAGCGGTTCGGCGCGACAACAGGGGCATGAACGCACTCGCCCTGCTGCTCCTGCTGGCTCAGACGCCCACGACTCCACCTGCCACGCCGCAACGTCAGTTCAGCGTGCACGCGTTTCGTTCGCCCTCCATCGGCGTCGAGCTGCGTGAAGGCTTCCTCGCGCTGCACGTCGGCGCCTTTCCGCTCATCGTCGACTCCACGCCCGAAGGCGGCACGCGCACGACCTGGTTCCTGAAGACGGGGCTGTCCGCGTACTTCCTTCGCTACGACCTCGGCTCCGGCCGGCCCTCGAGCCTCTTCGCCTCGGTGTCGCTCGTGCAGGGCCTCAACAACGACTGGAACGTCGGCACCTCCATCACGCGCGGCACCGGCGTTCACGGAGAGCTCGGCGTCGTCTGGGCTGCGTGGCGCGGGCTCGACGTACGGCTCGGGGTCGGCGCGCTCGTCGGCTTCGACGGCCGCTTCAACGTGCACCCCACTCCCGGTTTCAGCTGGTCCACCGTCTTCTGAAAGGAGCCTTCCCCATGAATCGCCAACGTCTCGCCGTCGGTCTCTCGCTCATCGCCTTCCCGCTCGCCGTGCAGGTGCCGTTCACCTTGCTGGTCGAGCGCTTCAGCTACCCCGACATTCTGCTGCGCAGCGCTGATGAGGTGCTCACGCGCTTCCACGCCGGAGGCAGCGCCATGGTGTGGACCTGGTACGTCTATGCGCTGTGCACGCTGGGGCTCTTCTTCGTCGCGACGATGCTGCCCGATGCGCTCGAGCAGAAGGGTGCGGTCGCGCGGCTCTCGGTGGCGAGCGGGGTCATCGCAGCGCTCTCGCAGTTGTTCGGGCTGCTGCGATGGACGCTCGTCGTGCCCTTCCTCGCCACGCGGTGGGTCGAACGGCCCGAGCAGCACCAGGCGCTCGAGGTCGCGTACGAGGTGCAGCACCGCCTCTTCGGCGTGCTGCTGGGTGAACACGTCGGGCCGCTCTTCATGGCGCTGTGGACGGCGTCGGCCTCGGTGATGTTGCTGAAGTCGAACGCGCCGCGGTTGCTCCCCATTGCTGGCTTCGTGAGCTCGGTGCTCTTCATCGGCGGCCTGGGCTCGGGGCTGTCGCGCGCCGTGCCGATGCCTGCCTTCGTTCAGCCGTTGCCGATGCTCGCGTTCATCGCGTGGTCGGTGTGGGCGCTCGCGACTGGCGTGCTGCTCGTCGTCCGCTCGAAGGTGCGCGTGCCGGGTGGGCGCTCGCTGAAGGCCGCGGCGGTCGTGGCGACGTCGGTCATCGGAGCGGCGTGCCAGTCAGCGCCGGCGGTGCGGAAGAGCGAGCCGGTGACGGTTCCGGCCGAGGTCACCGAACGCGGAGAGACGGTCTACTTCGGCAGCACCTTTCCGCTGAAGAACGCCGGCAGCGAGCCGCTGTTCGTCTACGAGCGGCGCGTCGAGCAGCGCGGTGAGGTGCTGGTGTCGACGCACGTGACGCGGGAGCCGTCGACTGGCGCCATCGCCATCGCTGAAGCGGCGACGCACACGACCGACTACGCGCTCCAGCAGTACACGCTGCACGCCAATCAACTGGGCCAGCGCGGCTCCATCAACGTCGAGGGCGAGCAGGTGACGTTCAAGCTCGTCGACGAGTCGGGAGAGCACACGAAGGTGGAGCAGCAACGCCTGCCCGTCGTCATCGGCCCAACGCTGGTCGGCTTCACGCTGAAGCACCTGCCTGGCCTACGCGCGAAGCAGCAGGTGGCCGTTCGTTTCGCCGTGCTCGACCGGCTCGAGACGATTGGCTTCGAGTTGTCGCAGGTCGAAGCCGCCGCGGGGCAGACGCGCATCAAGATGGCGGCGTCGAACTTCCTCTACGCGCTGGCCATCGACCCCATCTTCTTCACCTTCGACACCGCGACGGGAAAGCTCGTGCGGCTCGAGGGGCGTGTGCCTCCGAAGCTGCGCGCGGGCGATGGCTGGGCCGACCTCGACGCTCGAGTGGAGTACCGCTTCATCGCTGACGCCTACCGTTGACGGATGGAGTCGCCGAGTTCGCGCGCCTGTTCGCCGCGCTCAGGTCTGCACTCAGCGAAGCTCGACCTGGCGAATGCAGTTCGCCGCGGTCGGAGACATAGAGCGTGTTCGGTGGGCGGAAGGCCGCGTGCGTCGGGTGCCAGAAGGTCCCTGGCGCGCCGTCGGTCGACTCGGTGCTCGCGTGTGGGAAGTCATCGAGAATGGTGCGCTGCACGCCCGCGACGGTGGCGACGGAGCCAGCCGCGAAGTCGAAGTCGCGAATGACGTTGTTGTGTGAGTCCACGACGAAGAGGCCCTTCGAGCCTCGCGGCAACAGGTCGAAGGGGAAGCGGTAACGGCTCTCGGCGACCGGCCCATCGACCCACTCGCACTCGGGTGGCAGGCGCGGGCTGATGACCTCGCAGAAGGTGTTCACGTCGGCGGGCGCCTTGCCGCCCACGGTCGAGATGGTTCGCGACGCGAGGTCGACGCGACGAAGCGTGAGGCTGTTGGCGTCACCGACAAACAGGCCGCCCCTTCCGTCGAGGGCGAGACCGGTGGGCTTGTTGAGGGTGGCGACGTCGGCGCTGCCGTCTTGAAACCCGAGCACGCGAGCCCGGCCGACCAGGGTCGAGACCGCGCGTGTCCGCAGGTCCATCGCCCGCAGCGTCTGGTTGGCGCTGTCGGCGACGTAGAGCTGGTCGGTATCGGCGTCGAGCGCGAGGCCGCCAGACCAGAACATGAACGGCGAGCTCGTGCCGAAGCGCGCGTCGGCGCCCACGCCATCGGTGCTGCCTCCGAGCCCCGCGGTGCCGAACACGGTCGTCACCGAGAGCGTCGAGAGGTCGAGCCGACGAATCGTGCGATTGCCGGTGTCGGTGAAGTAGAGCGCGTCCTCCCGCTCGTGGAGCACCACCGCACGCGGCCAGTTCAACAGCGCACTGGTTCCATCAGGCAGCGTGTCGTTGGAGCCGGTCTTTCCGCCAACACCCGCGATGGTGATGACCTCCATGGTGCCGAGGTCGATTCGTCTCAACACGTGGTTGGCCGGGTCGGCGACGTACAGCACGTTCCGCTTCGCGTCCCAGGCGATGCCCTCGGGCCCCGCGAAGAGCGCATCGCTGCCAACGCCGTCGCGGTAGCCATAGGTCTCGGCGTTCTTCCCGGCGATGGTGACGATGGATGCCCACTCGGGCTTCGGCGTCGAAGGAACCCCACAGGCGGTCAGCGAGAGCACGAGCAGAGCCAGACGCATCGCGCACAGGTAGGCCAACCGCGACGGGGCGAACAGGTCACCACCCCTCGGATTCGGGAGCGGTCGGTTCTCGTGGGAAATTCGCGCTCTCGAGCGCCGTCAGCGTCAGCGGGCTCGGGTTGAGCGCACTCGCGAAGCCTCTCAGCTGAGGCCGCGCCGCGCTCGCCACGCCGCCCACGCGCCCGTCGACCACAACGCCCACGCCACCAGCGCCGGCTGAAAGAAGAGCCGAATGAACCGCGCGCGGTCGCTGTCGAGCCCGAACGCGTCGATGTGATTCACGTACTGGCTGATGTTGCCGGGAAAGACCGCGACGAAGAACGCAGCAACCACCAGTCCGACGAGCGCGCGATGACGCGAGAGCGCGAGCAGCGCCACGCCGAGCCCAACCTCGGCAACACCGGAGAGCACCACCACGAGGTCGCCGTCCAGCGGCACCCAGCTCGGCACCTGCGCGAGGAACTCCTGCCGCGCGAACGTCAGATGCGACGTGCCTGCGAACACGAGACTCGCGCCCAACACCCACCGCGCCACCGTCTGAAGCCGCGAAGTCGTCGCAGAAGCCATGCGGCCAACTACGCGCGGTGTCGGGCCCTCGCCACGGAATCGCCTGTACCGGCTAGCCTCACGTTCATGTTCGCGACGATGGTGGCGCTGGCCCTCGCTTCGAGTCCTCCTGTCCTGGCCGACGGTGCGTGCGGCTTCTGGCGCGGGCGAATGTGGGGCAACGACACGGACGTGAAGACGCAGCTCTGGCTCTGCCGACGCAAGAACGAGCTCTGCGGCACGTTGTCGTGGTCAGGGAAGAGCGGTGAGAACGTTCGTTCGCTCGCAGGTGACGTGCGGCGGCGCGAGTTCCGGCTTCGCGATGTCTCGTTCCTCGTCAGCCGGCCACGCGGTGATTGGCGCTTCTGTCTCATCGACTCATACCGGCTGGAGACCAACGGCCAGAACGGCACGTTGCAGGGCAGCTACCGGTCGACGGCCTGCGCGGACGAAGCAGGCATCTCGCTCGAACCCATCGCGGCTCCGACGTCACTGGCCTCGTGCTTCGCGCGACCGCCCTCGACCTGAACCGTCTTCAGCGCGAGGCCGCCGTGCACAACGGACACGACGCGGGCACATGCGTCGCTGGCTTCCGATGCAGGTCGAGCACCGCGCGCGACACCTCGGCGAGCTCACGCCGAAGTTCACGCCGCGCGCCCTTCACCCGCGCCACCGTCATCGAGTCGTAGCGCGTCGTCTGATGACGCATCCACGCGAGCACCGCCGCCTCGGCTCTTCGCTCGAGCGGAATGCGCTCGGTGCGCGCGACCGTTCCACTGCCCACCGGCGTCGCGTGCGCCGTCACGCGCTTCGCCACCTCGAGCTCGAGCGCCTGAAACGTCGAAGTGAACCGCAGGAACCGCCGCACCGCCGTCTCGAAATCGACCACGTACTCGGCCTGTTCTTCTTGCCGACGCTCGACGGCCTTCGCGCGCTTCTTCGCGTACTGAGGCGTCGCCCGCTCGACCTCAAGCTTCGCCTTCTCGGCGTCGATGGTCGTCTTCGCCGCCCACACGCCCTTCGAGAACGTCTTCCGCCCCACCTTCTCGACGACCGCCCACGTCGGTCCTGCGGCCTTCACGCGGCGGGTGAGGCCAGCGTCACCGGGAGGCAGACAACTCCATTCGGGAGGAATCGTGAGCACCCTGCCATCGGGCGCGCGCACCTGCTTCGGGTCTTTCGTCGGAGCACACACGAGCGACTGCTGAGTCATGGGCGCACAGGAAGCACAGCCTCGAGGGCGGCACAACGGGTGCAGCACCACCGGCCGCTGGTCCCGGCCGACGTCGACCGGTTTCTCGCAGCCTCGAAGGAGCACGACATGGGTCAGTACACGAAGAAGGCGAAGGGCAAGCTGAAGCAGGCCGTTGGCAGCATCACGGGCGACAAGTCCCTCAAACGAGAAGGCGAAGCTGACGAGCGCGCGGGCCAGGTCGAAGGCGCCATCGCCGACGTGAAGCACGCCGCGAAGACCGTCGTGAAGGACGCCAAGAGCGTTGCGAAGGAAGTCACCCGATAGTGATTGGTCATTCTGGTCGTGAGCGCACACGTGCTCACGGCCAGAGCCTGCAGCTGTGCTGAATCACGATCGGGCCCGCGATTGCACTGCTCCTGGTCGACGGCTCGCGCTCCTGCTCGCCGCCCAAACCAGGCGGGGCACATGTCGATTGCAACGGGACTCAAGCAGGTCGTTCTTCTCTCAGTGGTTCTTCTCGGAGCCTTCGCGCTCTCGTGCGGCCCGGTCGAGATTCGCCTCAGCAAGGCCCAGGGCATCAAGCCCGTCACGGGCGCGCTGAGCGCGAGCTACACCGGCGGCACCTTCGCGTGCGGCGACTCCATCATCGGCGACACCGCCACCCAGTCGTACACCGTCACCACCGCACCGGTGCTCGGCGGCTGCCTCTTCACCTTCGACCAGGACGTCGAGGTGCTCGCCGACGCCGACTACAAGACCATCAAGGAGTTCACCTCGCTCGCCAACACGCTCAACCGCGTCGAGCTCGAGGTGCGAAAGCTCGACTTCTCGGATGGTGACGGGAAGCGCTTCGTCATCGGAGAGCGCATTCACGAGATCGAGCTCTGGGTGAACGGGCAGCAGGTGTTGAACGTCGACGAGCTCGGCCAGCTGCCCATGACGGTCGTGCTGAAGGGCGAAGCGCTCGAGGTGATGAAGCGCGCCGTGAAGAACCGCACGCGCTGTACGGCCCATGTCGTCGCGAAGGTCGTCGTCCGCGACGCAGCGACTGGCAACGGCGTGCGCTGTGACTACGACTCCCAACCCACCCTCGTCCTCAGCAGCTCAGAGCTCTGACCCTCGCGGACTCACACGACGCGGTGCCGGGCTTCCCGCCTTCGCGCCGCTCGAGTGAGTCCTCGTCCGTCGAGCCACGGGTTCCCCGCTCATCGCGCTGATGGGCCCCGACACTGTGGCGAACGCCAGGGAAGCGTTCGGCCCGTGATGGACACCACCTGTGCCTGCACCCGAACCTCCACCGACGCTCCAGTTCACCGGCACGCTCTCGTTCGCCGGCACCGACGCGCTCTGGGCAGCGGTGAGCGCAGCGGCGGCGAAGGTGGGCGCCGGCCAGCGCCTCGACCTCGACATGACGAAGGTCGACGAAGTCGATGGCGGCTCGATGGCGCTGCTCGTCGCGTTGAGAGCCGACCTGCACCGCCGCGGCGCTCAATCGGAGTTCCTCGGGGCAGGCGAACGCGTGCTGCAGGTGATTTCGCTCTACAGCGGTGACGTGAAGCCGGGGCCGTTGCCCGAACGCCGCCCCATCGGGCTGTTCGACCAGGTCGGCCGCGCGACGCTCACCCTGTTCGACGACTTCCGCGAGGTGTTCGGCTTCGTCGGAGACGCGCTCGTGGCGATGGCCGGCGTGCTGCGCCACCCGCGCTCGGTGAACTGGAAGGACCTGTGGCCGACGATGGAGAAGACCGGCGCTGACGCCGTGCCCATCGTGGTGCTCATCAACTTCCTCATCGGACTGGTGATGGGCTTTCAGGGCGCGGTGCAGCTGCAGCAGTTCGGCGCGAACATCTACGTCGCCGACCTCGTCGGCCTCTCCATCACGCGCGAGCTCGGGCCCCTGATGACGGCCATCATCGTCGCGGGCCGCTCGGGCGCCGCCTTCGCCGCGGAGATAGGCACCATGAAGGTCTCGGAGGAAATCGACGCGCTCAAGACGATGGGCTTCGGGCCCATGCGCTTCCTCGTGGTGCCTCGCACGCTCGCGCTCATGTTCGTGCTGCCCGCGCTCACGCTGATTGGTGACGCCGTCGGCCTGCTCGGTGGGCTCACCGTCGGCCTCATCTCGCTCGACCTCACGGTGACGGGTTACGTGCAGGAGACCATCAAGACCGTCGACCTCTGGGACATCTTCTCGGGCGTCATCAAGAGCGTGCTCTTCGCGCTCGTCATCTCGCTCGTCGCCTGCCAGCAGGGCCTGGCCACCACGGGCGGGGCTGAGGGCGTCGGCCGCAGAACCACCTCGGCGGTCGTCTCGATTCTGTTCGGCCTCATCCTCGTCGACGCGTGCTTCACGGTCTTCTTCCACTGGGTGGCGTCGTGAGCGCGCTCATCACCGTCACTGACCTCTCCATCGGCTGGGGAGCCGTGCGGCTGCTCGAGCACGCCACCTTCGAGGTGAACCGCGGTGACGTGTTCGTCATCGTCGGCACCAGCGGCTCGGGCAAGTCGACGCTGCTGCGCTGCCTCATCGGGCTCGAGCACCCGCAGGCCGGCACCATCACCATCGAAGGCGTCACCGCGTCGCGGCTCGGCGTCGGGCCGCCCGGGTTCGGGGTGATGTTCCAGTCGGGCGCGCTGCTCGGCTCGATGACGGTCGGTGAGAACCTGGCGCTGCAGCTGACGGAGTGGACGAAGCTGCCACCCGAAGCCGTCAGCGCCATCGTGCGCGCGAAGCTGCGCCTGGTCGGGCTCGAAGACGCCGAAGACAAGCTGCCCGCCGAGCTCTCGGGCGGCATGAAGAAGCGCGCCGCCATCGCCCGCGCCATGGTGCTCGAGCCGCAGCTGCTCTTCCTCGACGAGCCCTCGGCCGGCCTCGACCCCATCAGCGCCTTCGAGTTCGACGAGCTCATCACGTCACTCAACCGCACCCTGGGCCTCACGGTGGTGATGGTGTCGCACGAGCTCGAGAGCATCTTCGCCGTCGCGAGCCACTGCATCATGTTGGACCGCGAGAGCCGCAGCATCATCGCGAACGGACCACCGCTGACGCTGCGTGAGTCGAGCGCCGACCCTCGCGTCGGCGCCTTCTTCCATCGCCGCTCGCTCCCCCTCGAGGTGACGCCATGAGCACGCCAACCAACCACTGGAAGCTGGGCCTCTTCGTCGTGCTGGGTGTCGTCATCACCATCGGCGCGTTCGTCTTCTTCGGCGGCCGCGCGCTGCAGCGCGAGACCGTCTCGTACAAGACGTACTTCGACGAGTCGGTGCAGGGCCTCGAGACCGGCTCGCCCGTGAAGTTCCGCGGCGTCACCATCGGCAGTGTCACCAGCATCGACGTCGCGGCAGACCGCCGGCACGTCGAGGTCACCTACGAGCTCGGCGTGAAGGTGCTCGACGCGCTCGGCCTCGCCGTCGAGAAGCACCTCGGCCAGACGCGGCGCCTCTTCATTCCTCCCGACCTGCGCGCACAGCTCGCCGCCAGCGGCATCACCGGCGTGAAGTTCATTCAGATGGACTTCTTCGACCAGAAGACGAACCCGCCCCCCGAGCTGCCCTTCGACGTTCCCGAGAATCACATTCCCGCGGTCGGCTCGGTGCTGAAGGGCCTCGAGGACTCGGTGGTGCGCGTCGTCGACGGCTTCCCCGAGATGATGAAGCGGCTGCTCGCGGTCGTCGAACGCATCAACACCATTCTCGCCGAGCTCGACGGGCAGCACCTGCCGCAGAAGGTGGCGCACTCGCTCGCGCTGCTCGACGAGACGCTCACCACGGTGAACCAGGCCATCGTCGCCATCGCGCCAGGCGCCATCTCGAAAGACACGCGCGCCGCGCTCGCGAACATCGGCGTCGCCGTCGACCGGCTCAACGTCGTGCTGGCCCAGCTCGGCGGTGAGAAGGGCCTGACCGCCAGTCTGCAGCGAACGTCTGACTCGCTCGGCGCGATGGCCGAGAACGCGACGCAGACAGGGCCGGCGGTCGAAGATGTCGCGCGTGACGTGCAGCGTGCCGCGCGGGCCATTCAACGGCTCGCCGATGCGCTCGACGCCGACCCCGACATGCTCATCAAGGGGCGGGGAAAGCGGGCCGACCGATGAGACGCGCATGGCTTCTCGGGGTGCTGCTGCTCGATGCCTGCGCCCTGCTCTCGAAGGGAGAGGTGAGCTCACGACGCTTCTTCAGCCTCGAACAGCCGGTGGGGGCGGAGCAGTCACGTCTGGTGGATGGCGGAGTCGAGCTGCGACTCGGGCGCGTCACCGCGGGCGCCTGCAGCTCCGAGCTGATGATGGTGCGGCGCTCGACGTTCGAGGTGGTGTTCGATGAAGAGCGCCGGTGGACGGAGCCTCCCGAGGTGTTCCTTCGCCGCTCGCTCAGTCGCGCGCTCTTCGATGGAAGGGCGGTGCACAGCGTCGTGCGCGGCAAGGCGCCGGTGCTCGAGGTCGAGCTGCTGCAGTTCGAGGAGGTGCTGACGCCGGTGCACGTGGGGCGTGTCGGAGTGTCTTTCACGCTCAGCGATGAACGCGTGGTGACGGCGCAGCGCACGTTCACCGTCGAGCGGCCCGTCCAGGGAAACGGCGACGACGCGGTCGCCAACGCCATCAAGGAGGCGCTCGAGGCCGTGGTTGAACGGCTCGTCGTCGAGACCCGCGGCGCCCTCGGCGTAAGCGGACCAGGCTGATTCGCGCTCGCTGAGGCACCACGCGCTGGAGCCAACCCCAGCGAGTCTTCATGCGACCGGGACGGCTGCTCGACACGATGACCGAGCAGCTCGTCGTGGCACCTTTCAGCGATGACGGCCTTCCGAGCGGTCGAACTGGCGACCGCGGTTGTCGCGAAGGTCTTGCTCGGCAATCGCCGCCACCTGCGCGAACAGGTTGCGCTTCTGGTTCAGCGCGAAACGGCCAACCCGACCCTGGAGGCGCTCCAGCTGACGCTGCAGACTCACCAGCTGTTCGGCAGTGCGGCGGTCCTCACGGTCGAAGCGGCCACGGCCACCGCCGCGAAGCTCGGCGAGCTCCTGGCTGATGAGGTCGGCGAACCGTGCATCGATGTGACGGAGCGCACGTTCATCACGACTGGCCACCGCGAAGTCGAACTGACGCAGCAACGCGTTGGCAGCTCGCACGTCGAAGCGTTCGTCACGGTTCTCGCGCCGGTCATCGTGCATCGGCGCAACGGCCATGACGGGCGGCGGCGGCACCACGACCGCGGGCATCACCACGGCGGGCCTCGGCGGAGGCGGCACGGGCACGGCTTCGTGCCTGCGGGAATCCGCGAGAGCCAACGACGAGAGACCAACAGCGCCAACGAGCAGGTGCTTCAACATGGTGTTCCTCCTGTGGTGCAGGGCGTTTCGTCCGCCTGCGAGGAGATGGACTGGGGCCACCACAGGGCATTCTGTTGAGATGTGTGAAGCGCGAAGTCGCGTGAACCGGTCGGCTTTCTGTCCGCTTTCGTGCACCATCGCCGCGTGAACTCGCGAGGCTGGGCTTGGCTGGCCGTGGTGGCGCTGATGCTTGCCCATCGTGCCTTCGCGCAGCCCAGAGCCGTGCAGCACGCCGAGGTGAACTCTCCCGGAGCCGCCGTGCTGATGAGCACCTTGCCTGCCCCTTCCGTCGCCGGGAACGTCGTCGTCGTCGGGGTCTTCAACCTTCCGGGCGGCAGCGTGTCATCCATCACCGACACGGCCGGCACCTCGTACGTGCTGACGGCCTCGAGCACCGGCACGGGCGGCTTCGCAGGTGCCACGCTTGCGCTCTATTCCGGCGTGGTGCCGACGACGGTCCCGGTCGCGAACACCGTCAATGTCACCGGACCCTTCCCGGCGTATTTCGAGATCGTGGTGGCCGAGTACTCGGGGCTTCAGAGCGCGATGGTCGACCTCGTCGACACGTCGACACCGGCTTCATCGCCACCAGCAGTCATCGGGCCCAGCATGAGCGCGTCGACCGACGACCTGCTGTTCTGGTGGCTCGCGTGCGAGGGCGCCATCACGCAGGCCGATGGTGGTGGCTTCACGCTGCGCAACAACATCAACGGCGACATCACGGCGGATCTGGTCGTTCCCGCAGTTGGAACCTACGCCCCCGTCGCGGTGGGAAGCTGCAACGCGATGGTGTCGGCGCTCGTGCGGTTTCCTGCGCGAGTCGACGGGGGCATGGGCGACGCAGGCTTCCCCGATGCGGGCTCCATCGATGCGGGCTCCATCGATGCGGGCTCCATCGACGCGGGCTCCATCGATGCGGGCTCCATCGATGCGGGCTCCACCGACGCGGGCTCCACCGACGCGGGCTCCACCGATGCGGGATTCGCGGACGCAGGCATAACGGATGCTGGCTCCACCGATGCCGGGCTGACGGACGGGGGAACTGCGAGCGCCCGTCACTACGTGGTGGGCTGTGACTGCTCGAGCATTCCTGCGACGGGCGCGGTGATCATGATGCTGTTCTTCTCCCGCCTGCGAAGACGGCGCTGACGGCACGGCTTCGGCGTTGGGTGACCAGTCGATGACGGTCTGCTCACGAGTCAGGAGAAAGGCACCAGCCTTCGGGTCTTCATCGGTCATGCTGCTCGTCACAGCGCCTCTCGTTCCCCGCTCACCACGAGCGCTGCAGGAGCGGCGACCTCACACCTGGCGAAGTCCCCGCTCGTCTGCGCAGCCCTCGGCGCCGGGCATCACCTCGCGCGCTCAGGGCCCCAGGCGCGTGAACGTGTCGAGCGCGTCCGGTCCGTTGGTGCTCGAGTCGGTCCACTCGATGACGTACCAGCTCGAGGTGAGGCTCACGCGCATCGGCAACAACACGTTGCGGAAGTACCAGGCGCCCGCCGTGGTCCCCGGCGCGTGAAACCCGGCGGTGTTCAGCACAGTCGCTCCGCTCGGTGCGCGAACGAGCTGAATCACCACGATGTCGTGGGTCGGCCCGAGCGCTGCGACTGGCCCCGTCGCGATCACACCACCATCGCGCAAGCTCAGCCGGTACTGCGTCGTCGTGCTCGTGTCCTTCACCTGCGCGCGGTTCACGCTCTCGAGCCAGCCGATGGAGCGCTGGAAGAACGAGCCTCCGCCCAGACACAGCATCGGGCCGGTGAGCAGCGGCTCTCCCGTGGCCATCGACTGCACGCCCGCGTCGAGCTGCGGCAACGAGGAGGTCGCTGGTGGCGGGACACAGAGCGAGACGAGCGCTTGAACGAGGGCCGCGCTCGCGTCGTCGTCTTCGGGGCGACCATCGAGCACGGCGGTTGCGCTGGCGACGGAGCAGACGTTCGAGAGCACGACGGGCCGGCAGGTCGAGGTGCCGCAGAACGTGTCGGTCGCGCAGGCCAGATTGCATTGACCGCAGTGCGCAGGGTCGGTCGTCGCGTCGACACAGCGCCCGCCGCAGCAGGTGAAGCCGCCGGCGCACGTCGTGGTGCACGCGGCCTGGCAACGACCCGAGCCACAGACGCGGCTGAACTCGCACTCCGAGTCGCGCTGACAGGTGAGGCAGTCGTGCGTGGGAAGACAGCGCCCGCTCCCGCAGTCGGCGCCGGAGCGACAGCCGCGTACGCAGTCGCCCTGCGGCGAGCACCACGAATTGACGCCACAGGTATCGAGCGTCGCCCTGCACGTGATGCAACGACCGCGCGTCGCATCACACAGCGGCGTCGGTGCCGAGCAGTCAGCGTCCATCACACAGTCGACACAGCCACCATCAGCCAGACAGGCCTGGGGGTGACACGCACACGGCACACCCGCGTCGACCAGTCCCGCGTCGTGGCCTGCGTCTTCGGTCGCCGCCATTCCTCCGGCAAGACCTCCAGCAGCGCCCGCTCCGCCTGCGAAGCCGCCAGCCGTGTCCCCGCCGGCTGCTCCACCAGCACTCGTACCTCCAGCGCTCGTTCCACCAGCGCTCGTTCCACCCGCTGCTGACCCGCTCGCGGCCGAGCCACTCGCCGCCGCTCCACCAGCCGAGCCTCCGTCATCGATGACGCCCGAGGAGCAGGCCAGCCACGACAGCACGCTGATGCTCACGACCAGTCGCGCGCTCATGTGGCCTGCGTTTCGTAGATGACGAGGTTCATCCGGTCGAAGACGCCGACGGGCAGCCGGTGCGCCTGGTAGAGCCATGAGCAGCCCTCGAAGAGGTCCTTCTGGTCGTTCGCGTGCGCGTAGATGATTCGCAGCCGCCGCGGGGTGCGTCGCAATGAGGCTTCGATTCGCCGCTGCACGTCGGCCATCGCTTCTCCGATGAAGGGGTTGAAGAGGCAGATGACGGCGACGTCATCAGGCACCTCGAACTGCCGCGCATCGAACGTCACCACCTCGGCAGGCGCGAGCAGGTGCGGCGTGGCTGCCTTCACGTTCGCTGCAGCCTGTTCACTCAAGGCCTCGAGCAGCTCGACGCCGATGACGCGCTTGAAGGGGTGCGTCGCCGCCATGATGACGATGCGGCCGAGGCCGGCGCCGTAGTCGAGGAACACGTCGTTCCCGAGCGGTGCGTCGTCGACGATCTTCGCCAGCGCCGTTCTCACCAGCGAGTACGGCAACGGCTCGTACCTGATGCTCTCAGGCGCGTCGTAGGCGAGGCCCGCGAACTCCGGCCGCCGCGCCGTGTGAATGCCCAGCTGACGGTCGAAGTACCGCTCGCCCAGATGGTACCAGCCCCAACGCGCGGCCGAGACGGGCCCATTCTTGAGGACACTTCGAAGCACTCGAGTGATCACACTGCCTCCTGATCAGCAGCGCTGCACGGCCCGCGCCGCTCGCTCCACGGGTGCAATCCGAGCCTGCAGCCAGTCGATTCGACGCAGCCGCTCGTCAATTCGAACGGCGCCCTGCGCAGGATCAACGCGGCCGGTGGGGCCCGAGCAGCCAGCGCTGCGCTGGCGTGCCTGCGTCGAAGGCCTCGATGGGCGTGGTGACGCCATGATGGCTCGCAGCGACGACGAGCCCGTCCACGAGCAGCCGCTCCTGGTCGTTCCGCGCGACGACGGCGAAGGCCTTGATGCGGTCGCCCTTGCTGATGAGCGTGGCGAGCCAGTCGGCGACCGTCTGCGCGGTGAGCTCGAAGCCGGGCTCGAGGTCCATCAACACCGCGACCGGGCCGCCGTCGGCGCGCACGTCGGTCAGCACGCGCACGAGCGGCTCCATCGTCGTCTCGGACTCGAGCACGACGGCCACCAGGTCGGGGTTCGACGTCGCGCGGGTCAGCATGGTGCTCGACGAGCGAGCATGGGCCGCGCCATCAGTTGAAGACGATGCGTGGAGAATTCGTGAGCCAGTGCCGCGCGGCTTCGAGCGAGGTGAAACAGTCGATGGGCGTGGTGATGCTCCGTCGTTTTGCAGCGAGCGCGAGCCCCGTCACCATCAGTCTGGAGCGGGTGCTGCGCGCCACGACGGCAAAGCAGGTGATGCGGTTGCTGTCGTCGATGAGCACCGCGAGCCACTCGCTCACGATGGGCATCGAGAGCGGGTAGTCACCCTGCAGGTCGATGAGGAGCGCGACGAGCACCTCGTCATGGCGCGCCTGCTCCAGCAGCAGCTTGAGCCTGGGGAATGGCTCCTTCGTGTCGAGGGTCATCGCGACGACTCGGCTGTCGGGCAGGGCGCTCATACCCGAGGCACCAGCACGGGTCGGGCCAGCGCCGAAGCTCGTCCCAGCGCGCTGGATTCCTTCGAAGCGTGGCGCTCAGGGCGCCGACAGGGACGAGCAGATCTTCAGGGCGTCCTTCAACTTTGGTCGAGCGAAGTTCTCGACCCGGCACACCAGACCGAGCCGCTCGTTCCAGAGCAAGAACGTCGATGCCGGCCCGTTCGAGGTGACCACCCAGCGACCTGCTTCCGTCGACCCTTCTCCCTCGAGCGCTCCTTCACCGCTGAGCCTGATGACCTGCTCGCGGCTGCGCTCCCCGATGGGGAAGAGAGACAACGTGAGGTCGGGGGCCTTCACCACGATGACCGAGGCAGCCCCCTCGGCGAGCTCCCTGTCATCGATGGCGGCACGAACGACCTGCGCGTTCGACGGCAATGGCAACGTCAACGCCAGGCCGTGTGGGCGCAGGTCGAGCCCGTTCAGTCGCTCGGGTGCCACCTGGCGCTGAGCGCTGCCAGGGTCGTCATGCTGCTGAGGGCAACCGAGAAGGCTCGCCGTCACTGCGGCGAGCCCGATGGTCCTCGTGAGGCTCATTGCTGAACGCTGAGGATGAAGCCACCCTGACCCGAGGGGTTGCTCGCGTTTCCGCCCGTCGTGTTGCTGAACGAGTCGACGAAGATGAAGTAGGTCGTTCCAGCGGTTGCAGCGAACGTGATCGTCTCGGGGTCACCGTTGAAGTTCACTTCTTCGGTGTCGACGCAGTTGGTCGGTGCACAGGCGTTCTGGAGCACGGCCAGACCGAGGTCCGTCGTGCGCTCGGGCAGAACACGCACGACCGCTGGGCCAGTCGCAGTCGCCGTGTACGAGTACACGACCTCAGGGCCGGCGAGCGTGTTCCCACACGCCGTGTTGCCCGTGTACATGTTCGACGAGGTGTAGTCGTTGACGGCGCCAGTCGTGGAGCCGACGACGCTGGTGTTCGCCGTCACCGCAATCGCGCCGGCGCAGGTGTCGTTCGACTGACCGGGCGTCAGCTCGACCGTCATCTTGAACGGACCGGCACGCGAGACCGTCGAGCTGTTGCTGTCGACCCACGCGAAGTACTGCGTGTTCGGAACAAGGCCCTGAACGAAGGTCGTCGCGTAGTGGCGCTGCGCCGTCGACATCGCGCTGCAGCCCACCTGCACGCCCGCGTCGTCAGCACATGCGCTGCGCACGTAGACGGACGGCTGGTACTCAGCGTGGTTGAGTGACTGCACCGAGAGCCTGGCGAAGACACCACCGTCAACGCCTCCTGCGGCTGGAGTCGTGAAGGAGTACACGATGTCGGACGAGCCCGCGCCCGATCCCGCCGTCGCGCACGTCGTGCCCACGTAGTCGTTCGTCGCACCGAGCGTGGTGCCTTCGACGACCGCACGTCCATTCACGAGGGTGATGGCCTGAGCGGCAGCGCAGGTGTCGTTCGTGGGGGCAGCGTCGACTGCACCGAGCGTCGAGACGAGGGTGAAGGGACCAACGCTCGAGTTGCGGTTCTCGTAGGTGTCGACGAACAGCAGGTAGTTGCCAGCAGGCAGGCTCGAGACCACGAGCTTGCCGGGCTCAGGGTAGCCGAGGGCGCTGGTGCAGCCAGGCAGCTCGAGCAGCGCACCACCATCGAACGCGTTGCCGATGCCTGCGTCAGAGAGACAGGAACCCGCCGGACGAACGTAGAGGTTGGGTCGCAGCATGCCGCCGTCGTTGAGCGGAGCGTTGACGTTGGCGGTCACGGTCAGCTTCTGCGTGGTGGCCGTGGTGAACGCGTAGACCACGTCAGGGCCGGTCGGCGTCGAGGTGGGCGAGCAGGTCGCCGTGTACTGGTGGCTCGAGCCAAGAAGGGTACCGGTCACGAGACCAGCAGTTCCGCCATCAGGGAAGAGCGGCGCAGGCGTGCTGCACAGGTCGTTCAGCGGAGTGGGGTTCGGCGTGGTGGTGGTGATGGTGAGGGTGAACGCTCCAACCGAGTCGTTCATCGAGTCGACCCACACGAAGTAGGTGCCGGCAGGCTGGTTCACGAGGCCGATGTTCGCCGGAGTGCTCGTGCTGTTGCCGGTGCAGGCCAGCTGATCAGTCGTCGCCGTTCCGAGGCAGCTCGTCCGCACGTAGGCGGCAGGCTGGAAGCCACCCGTTCCCGTCACGTTGATCGCGACGTCCTGCGCGCTGTTGAGCGTGTACGAGTAGACGAGGTCGCGGCCAGTCGCCTTCGCGCTGGTGGAGCACGTCGGGTTCGGGTCAGCCGCGAGGTTGTCGTTGGCAGCCGCCGTCGTGTTTCCACTCGCAGTCGCGATGTTCCCGGCGAACGTGAGCCCCTGAGGCTGGGCGCAGGTGTCGTTGGCAGGAGGAACCGTCGCGGGACCAGTGTCGACGGTGACGTCGACGAGTCCCGTCGTGAACGTCTCGACCGCGAAGAAGTAGGTGCCAGCGGGCAGGTTGTTTCGCTGCACGATCTGCGGGTCAGTGACCCGGTTCGAGCAGCCGAGCTCGGTGCCCGACGCGCACACGCCGCTGCGCAAGAAGAGGGCTGGCTCGGCGAGACTGCCCGTCGCAGCCCGGGCCGTGATGAGCACATCTCGCGGAGCGGCGAGAGTGAACTGGTACATCACCTCGGCCGGATTACCCGTTGCTGCGCAGGTGCTCACGTAGTCGTCGTTGGCGCCCACCGTGTTCACCGAGAACGCGGCGCTCTCGCCGACGCCTCCATCGGCCAGCGGCGTCAGCGTGACGACCGCGCCAGGGCACTGATCGTTCGTCGGGGGCAGCGTCGGAGCGGCGAGACGAACCACGACGTCAACGGCACCCGCGCCAGTGGGCGTCGCGTAGTGCTCGACGAAGACGAAGTAGGTGCCGGGCTGCCGATTGATGAGGGTGACGGTCTCGGTTGCAGAGGCAGCAGCCGAGTCCTGGCAAGCGAGCTCAGTGCCCGTCGCGCACGGCGCATTGCGCACGTAGACGACCGGGTCGGAGCTGGTGTTGCCAGCAGGGCGTGCGGCAGAAATCGTGACGTCGCGAGCTGAGGTGAGAGTGAGCGAGTAGACAGCCTCAGGACCAGAGGAGGTGGTGTTGCAGCCACCCGTCTGGTTGTTCGCGTACGAACCAGTGTTCACGGTGAACGAGAGTTCGACACCTCCATCGACGGGAACGGCGCTGGCGAGGTCGAGGGGGATCGGGTCAGCGCAGGTTGCCGCCTGCATCGTCGTGCCACCGGCGGAGCCACCAGCCGTCGCGGAGCCACCAGCCGTCGCAGAGCCACCAGCCGTCGCAGTGCCACCAGCCGTCGCAGTACCACCAGCCGTCGCAGTACCACCGGCCGTCGCAGTGCCACCGGCCGTCGCAGTGCCACCGGCCGTCGCAGTGCCACCAGCCGTCGCAGTGCCACCAGCCGTCGCAGTGCCACCGGCCGTCGCAGTGCCACCGGCCGTCGCAGTGCCGCCAGCCGTCGCAGTGCCGCCAGCCGTCGCCGTTCCACCGGCCGTCGCAGTGCCACCGGCCGTCGCAGTGCCACCGGCCGTCGCAGTGCCAC
>CALRPN020000063.1:0-60818 GCA_943370055.1 Archangium gephyra | reverse complement strand
ACCACCACCCGGAGGCAGCTCGAACAGGAACGCCACGCGCGCAGTGAGCTTCTCGAGCTGGCGATCCGACGGGCCGTCGAACTCGGTGCTCTCGAGCAACTCGCGCAGCGCCGGATCAGCGCCTTCGTCCTGCAGCCAGGGTCGCGTTTCGGTCGTCATGCGCTCACCTGCCTCTGCTGGTTCACGAACGCTTCGATGTGCTTCCGCGCCGCGTAGAGCCGGGCGTACGCCGTCTGCACCGGAGCCCCGACCGTGTCGGCGACCTCCTGCATCGACAGCTGCTCGAGCTCGAACAACACGAACACCGCGCGTTTGTCTTCGTCGAGCTCGTTCAACGCCTCATCGAGCTTGAGCCGCGCCTGCCGCATGGCGATCTGTCTCGTGGCCGTCTCTCCGCTGTGCGAGCGCTCGGGCGCCTCATCGAGATCGGTCTCGCGTTTGACGTGGGCCTTCTTGCGGAAGTCGGACGCGATGCGCAGGCAGATGCCGTAGAGCCACGTGTCGATCGACGAGCGGCCTTCGAACTCGGGCAGGCGGCGATGCACGACGACGAAGACCTCTTGCGCGACGTCTTCGAGATCGGCCTCACGCACGCCGAGCCGCTTCAAGGTGCGCCACACGAGCGGCGCCTTCGACGTGTACAGCGCACGAAAGTCAGGCACGGGCCCGACGCTGGAGCGCTGAAGCTCCATCAGGGCACCTCGAGGAGCCGCAGCTGTTCGGAGCGTTCACCGGTGAAGCGCTCGAGCGGAAGCCACGCCGCAGCAGGAGCGCCTGGAGCGACGACACAACGCGCGGCCGATTCGGGCGTCTCGTCACCTGGGCAGAACGAGGTGACCCACGCGCTCTCGAGCGCGGCGCGAACCTTCTGCTGCAACGCCGTCAGCATGCGGCCTTCGAAGCCAGCCTCGTCGACGACGGCGGCCACGTGCGGCTTCAGCTTCGCGGGAGCGTGCGTCACCTGGTGCTCGAGATCCTCCGTGTTCGCTTCGTCTTTCACTTGAACCGAGAGCGGCGCCGTCGTGGCCGGGAGCGCGAGCGCCAGCGTCAACACGCCAGCGTTCCGCGTCTTCACGTGCGTCGCCGGGTAGTCGAAGCGCCTCGCCACAGGGCGCGTCTTGTACACCGTCTTCATCACCTGACGCGTCGCAGGGCGCGTCTTCGTCACCGTCTCCATGCGGTAGTCGGTGCGGTAGCGCGTCACGGTGCGGTAGCCGGTGCAGGTCCGATAGCTCGTGCCCGAGCCGCAGCTGTACGTGTAGCTCTCGGACTCCGTGTACGAGCGCTGGTAGGGCCTGCTCTCCATGGCGCTGTACGTCTCGGTGTAGTTCTCGGTGACGTTCTCGTTCGTCGAGTACGTCTCGGTCTCGGTCCACTCGACGAAGGCGTTGATGGGCTCGGCGCTGCGTTCACTCTCGATGGAGCCGTTCACCTGAACGGGGATCGCGCCGGTCGCCTTTGCTTCGTACCAGGGAGACTTCTCGAGCCCGTGGGCAAGCGCCGCTTCGAGGGCACCTTGGAGCTGAGGGCGCGCCTTCAACGCGTCGACCCGAAGCGCGATGGAGGAGCGCCGCTCCGGCATCGGAGGAATCGGGGTCGCAGACGCTTTGAAGTGAACGCAGTAGCCGGCCATGAATCGAGCGAGCCACGGCGTGCGCGCGAGCGGCGAGAGCACGGCGCAGCGACGCGCACCGACCGACCGTATTTCCTTCTCCAACTCCGACAGGAGCGCCTGCATGTGCGCGAGCTCGAGCGCGGGCTTCATCGCCGACAGCCGCGCCTCGGACTCCAGCGCCTGCCCGAGGGCCAGCGGTTCGCGCACGAAGGGAGCCACGGCCCGCTCGAGCGCCTCACGCTCCAGTGTCACTCGAGTCGCGTGGCCCGCGCCGGCGTCGCTGAAGGTCTGCGCGTCGGACAGTGCGCTCGCAGCAGCGATCCACCGGCCTGAAGTGCGTGCTCCGGCAGCCTCGTTCAACGCCCGCTCGAACAGCGTCGACAGGGCTCGGCTGCGACCGTCACGCGCACGGGCGTCGTCACCTTCTGCGAGCGCAGCATCGAACGAGGACAGCGCACCGCGCGCGTCACCGGCTTCGAGCGCAGCCTCGCCCTTCACGACGTACCGTGAGGCACACGAAGCCAGCAGGAGGAGCGCAGCGACGCGAAACACGCGCACTGGCTATCACCACTGGCGCTTCGAACGCAGCGATGGCATCGACGCGTCGTGCTCACGGCCGTGCTCATCACCCTGCTCCACCAGGCTCCGGCCGAGGGCTGGCGAATCACGTGGCGTGCGCCCGAGGGGTGTTCGGCGGCAGAGGTTCACACCCGCGCTGTCGAGACACGACTTGGCCGGCCAGTCTTCGCGGAGCCCGCGACCCGCTTCGTCGAGGGCGTCGTGTCGCGCGCGGAGACTGGATGGCTGGTGAAGCTGGTGGTGACGGACGCGTCGGGGTCGCCGCTCGGCCAACGCGAGGTGACGTCGGCCGATTCAGCGTGTCCCTCGATCGACGGTCGCGTGGCGCTGGTGTTGTCGCTGTTGATCGATCCGTCTTCACGACTCGGCGGGAGCATCGTCGCGACGCCTGCGCCGACGCCGCTGCTGCCGAAGCCAACGGGGGTCGCTCCCGATGCGCTGCCCGATCAAGATCGCGTACGGCTCCAGCTCGAGAGTGATGACCCGGCGGTTCGAGTCGTGGAGCTGAGGACAGGGGCGAGCTGGAAGGGAACGCTCGAGGTCTGCGGTGTGCCGTGTGGTGCGCTCGTGCTTCGAACGGCGCGGCTGTTGATCACGGGGCCCGATGTGCTGCCTGCGGAGTTCGGGTTGTCCCAGTCACGCAGACCGACGGTGAACGTCTCGGTGAAGACCGCGAGCTTGTCGCGTCAGGTGTGGAGCATCATCTCGCTGACCTTCGCAGCCACGCTGGTTGGGCTGAGTGTCGTCGGCTTCGCCCTGTCTTCGAATTCGTCGACCGGCGTCGCGCTGTCGGCAACGTCAGGAATCGTCGGCCTCGCGCTGGGCATCGTCGGCGGCGTGGGGCTGTCGCAGGGGCCGACCCTCGTTACCGTGCAGTGACACCTGTCGCTCGGCGTATGTTCGCCCACCATGCGCCCTGACGAGATCTCCTCCGCCACGACGTTCATCGCCAACCAGTCGCTCACCGGAAACGTGGTTCGCGTGGCGGTGATGACGCCCCAGGGCTCGCACGATGGGCCGCTGGCTCGCGTCTCCCTCGGCGCATCGTTCTCCCTCGCCTTCGTCGGTCCCAGCGGCATTCCGGGCATGGACGACGTCACTGTCGACTTGAAGGACGCGACGGCCATCGCCGTGCTCCTCGCCGATGGAACGAGAAAGACCTTCGGGAACGACCCGAAGAAGCAGTACCTCGCGCTTCAGGAGCGCGTCGGCGAGCTGTACGAGGCGAAGCAATTTACCGAGGCGCTCCCCATGGCCGACGAGATGGTTGAGCTCGCACGCGGGCCGCTCGCTGGCTCGATCTCGTACCTGGCAGGAGCGCTCGCCAACCGGGCCGAGCTGCAGCGCTTGTTGAAGCTCCCGCTCGAAGCCGCCACATCGCTTCGGGAGGTCGTGCCGCTGATGCAGCAGGCGTTCGGCGCCGATCACCCCAACACGCGGCAGACACTCCGCAACCTCGGCAACGCCCTCGCGGATGCAGCCGTGTTCGAAGAGGCGCTCGTCGTGTTCCGCGATCTGCTCGAGCGCACCGAGAGGGCAGCGCCCAAGACGATGGAGCACGCGAGTGATCTGGCCGGCGTCGCGGCGGTCGGTGCTCGGGTCGGCGCAGCGCACGACAAGGAATCAGACCGGGTGCTCCGGGCTGCGATCGCCATCGCTTCGGCCGTCGAAGGCACGGGGCTGCCGATCGCACGTTGGTGGAGAATGCTCGGCGACCTGAACGTGCGCGCCGGCTGGCCAGACGCGAAGACCTGCTACGCGATGGCGCACGCGCGCTTCTCTGCAGAGCTCGGTCCCACCCACGCCGTGACGCTCGAGGTGAAGGCCCTGACCCACTGATTCACTTCAGGCGTCGCGCGAACAACAGCTCGTGCCGTCGGCGCGCGGCTTCCGAGATCGCCTTCGGGTCGGTGAAGAGCGCGTCGTCGAGCGCGTGCTGGCAGTGACACGGTGTTCCGATGAGCTTCGCCACCGAGGGCAGCGCCGCGCGAACGAGTGACATCGCGGCCGCCGTCGCCTTCACCATGTTGCCGCGAATCTCCTGCAGCAGCGCCTCGCGGCCGCCATCGTGCGGACGCCAGCAGTCGTAGTCGGTGGGAAGGCTGATCGCCGCGTAACAAAGCTCGGCTTCACGGGCGAGTTTGGCCTCGGGCAGCGCGGTCATGCCGATGAGATCGGCTCCCCACGCGCGATGCAGATCACTCTCAGCGCGCGTCGAGAACGCAGGCCCTTCCATCACCACGTACGTGCCGCGCGGATGAACGGTCGTGCCCGTCAACGTCGAGGCAGCCGTCTTCAGCACCGTGCGAACGCTCTCGCAGAACGGCTGCGCGAACTCGACGTGCACCGCGACGTCGTCGAAGAACGTGCCGATGCGGCGGTTCGTGCGATCGATGAGCTGGTCGGGCAGCAGCAGCTCACCGGGGTGCACTTCTTCGCGCAGGCTCCCGACCGCCGTCGTCGCGAGCACGTGGGTCACGCCGAGCTTCTTCAACGCCCAGATGTTCGCGCGGTAGTTCACGGCCGACGGTGGCGTGGTGTGCCCGACGCCGTGCCGCGGCAGCAACGCCACCTCGATGCCTTCGACCTTCGTGATCGCGATGGGCGCAGAGGGCGCGCCATACGGAGTCTCGACGCTGGTGGTGGTGCCGCCGAGCGCGCCGAGCGCCTGGCCAAGTGCAGTGCCGCCGATGATGCCGATCATGGTCTCTCCCTCAGTACGTCAGCAGCGCTTCGACACGACCTTCGAGCTTCTTGCGCCCCTCGAGGAACGCGAGCTCGACCACGAAACACGAGCCGAGCACCTCTGCGCCCGCGTCTCTCACCAGGTGCGCCGCCGCGGCAGCGGTTCCACCCGTGGCGAGGAGATCGTCGACGATCAACACGCGATCGCCCGGCGCCATCGTGTTCGCGTGCATCTCGAGCACACCCTCTCCGTACTCGAGCGCGTACGAGCGCTGCAGCGTCTTGTGCGGCAGCTTGCCTGCCTTGCGCACGAGCGACATGCCAATGCCGAGCGACAGCGCCATCGGAGCGCCGAAGATGAAGCCACGAGACTCGACCGCCGCGATGCGCGTCAGTCCTGCGCCCTTCCACGGCGCGACCAGCTCGTCGATGAGCCCCTTGAAGAGCGCGGGCTCTTCCAACACCGGCGTGATGTCGCGAAAGAGAATGCCCTTCCGAGGGAAGTCGGGGACGTCACGAATGCGATCTCTCAGACGGTTGATGACGGTCATGGGCACCTTTCGTGTCGAGAAGCGCGCGGACTGTAGCGCGGCTGAGTGGGCTATGAGGCACGCATGTCGTGTGAAGGGTGTGCGAATCGGCTCGACGGCAGCTGCAAGGGACTCGGGACCTGCGGCGGTCACCAGCAGTCGGCAGACGATGGCCTGCGCGTGCAGTTGGTGCAGGCGTGTCGGCTGCTCTACGAGCGTGGGTTGATCGCCGGCTTCGATGGCAACGCGTCGGTACGCTCGGGCCGAGGCACCGTGCTCGTGACGCCGGCGGGCGTTCACAAAGGGTTGATGAACCCGCGCGATGTCGTCGAACTCGACCTGCAAACCGGCGCTCCTGTCAGCGGCGGTCAACCGACGAGCGAGATCAGCATGCACCTCGCCGTGCTGAAGCAGCGCAGTGACGTCACAGCGGTCGTCCACTCGCATGCGCCGACGGCGGTCGCGATGTCGCTGCTGCGGAACATCTCGATCAACGGCGTGCTGCCCGAGCTCGTCATCGCGCTCGGAGAAGTGAAGACCGTCCCCTACGCGCGGCCGGGCACCGACGCCCTCGCCCAACGGGTCGCCGCCGCGCTCGAGCAGTCGAACGCCGTCATCATCGAGCGGCATGGCACCGTCGCCGTCGGCCGGACCATCAGTGAAGCGCTCGCGAGAACCGAGATGATCGAGCACGCGGCCCGGGTGTTGATGACCGCGCACGCCGTGCAACGTCCGCAGCGGCTCGATGACGCAGAGCTGCGCGCGTTGACCAGACGCTGAACGGGAGAGACGCCATGCAGATGATCGAGCCCGTGGAGTGGCGTGGCACCGCGAGCAGCGGCACGTTGTGGATGATCGACCAGGCCGCGCTGCCGCAGACCGAGCGGTGGATCGAGTGCCGAAGCTCCACCGATGTCGCCGCGCGCATTCGCGACATGACCGTGCGCGGAGCTCCCGCCATCGGCATCGCCGCCGCGTACGGTTCGGTGCTCGCGTCACGGGAGCCGAAGCCCACTGAAGGCCTCGAGGCCCTCGCCGCCAGCCGTCCCACCGCGGTCAACCTGTTCTGGGCCGTCGAGGCGATGCGTCCCCTGCTCTCCTCAGGCCCCGAAGCCTGCCTCGAGAAGGCGCGCGCCATTCACCGATCCGACGTCGACAACAACCGGCGCATGGGCGCGACCGGCGCCGAACGTCTGCGCGATGGAATGAACGTGCTCACGCACTGCAACGCAGGGCCGCTCGCGACGGGTGGCTACGGCACCGCGCTCGGCGTGATCTTCGCGGCCATCGAGCAGGGCAAACGACTGCACGTCTGGGTCGACGAGACGAGGCCTCGCTTGCAGGGAGCACGGCTCACCGCCTGGGAGCTCACCCGCGCGAAGGTTCCCTGCACGCTCATCTGCGACAACATGGCGGCCTCGCTGATGCGCGCAGGTCGAATCGATGCGTGCGTCACCGGCGCCGATCGCATCACGCGCAACGGAGACACCGCGAACAAGATCGGCACCTACGGCGTGGCGGTGCTCGCGAGGCACCACGGCCTGCCCTTCTACGTGGCGGCGCCGCGCTCGACCTTCGATCTCTCGCTGGCCGACGGCTCGGCGATTCCCATCGAAGAGCGCGCGACCTCGGAGGTGACGGACGACCGCCAGGGCCGCCTCGCCGCCGAAGGCATCGCTGCGTACAACCCCTCGTTCGACGTCACGCCTGCAGCGCTCATCAGCGCGATCTTCACCGAGCGGGGTGCGATCGACCCGGTGAACGCCGAGCGTGTCAGCGCAGTGCTCGAATCGTGATGAAGCGGCGCGGTGGGACCGTTACAGCCACGAGCCATGACCTCCCTGCTGCTGCTCGCCGTCCTCGCGCAGACCCCGGCTGAGCCCCAACGACGCCTGTTCGACTCCTTCACCGCCGACTTCGAGATCGGCGCCACGTACCTCTTCCAGAACGACGGCCGCTACGGCGTCAACGGCTCGACGTACACCGCGGCCGAGGTCGGCCAGCAGCGCAACCTCGCCGTCGGAACGCGCCTGGCCCTCGAAGCGCAGCTCGGCCGGCACACGCTCATCGCCACCTGGGCTCCGCTCGATCACACCACCCGCACGACCCTCACGCGCGACTTCACCTTCCAGACGACGACGTTCGCGAGCGGCACCGTCGTCGATCACCGCTACCTCTTCGACGGCTACCGGCTCAGCTACCTCTTCGGCATCGTGCGGGTGCCGCGCTTCTATCTGGGCGCCGGCGCGTCAGTGCAGGTGCGCAACGCCTCGGTCGAGTTCCGCACGGTCGACGCCAGCCCCACCCTCTTCGCAGTCGAGCGTGACATCGGCGTCGTCGGAGCGCTGAAGCTGCGGGCTCGTTTCGACGGCGGCCTCATCTACGCGCAGGCTGACGTCGACATCTTCAACACCTTCGGGCTCGGCTTGAAGGCGGGCATTCACGATGTCGCGCTCACCATGGGCATTCCCGTGGTGCCTGGCTTCGACTTCTTCCTGCGGCTGCGCCTGGTCGGCGGCGGTGCCGAGGTGCCCTCTCGCGACATCTACAACTGGGGCAACTTCGGCAGCGCGCTCGTGGGCTTTCGGGTCGACGTGCCTGCGCTGTGGCAGGCCCGCTGAACGTCAGATCCAGGTGTCGGGAATGAGGCTCGACTTCAGCTCGGCGAAGTCACGGAGGATCGGCGCGAGCTTCGTGGCAGCGTCTCCCGCGTTGGGCGTGGCCGCGAGCTTCGTCTCGAACTCACGAATCGACGCCAGCGCCTGGGCCCGGTTCATGGTCTTGAAGTTCGGCGCCGCCATTCCAAGCGCCTCGTAGCCAGCGCTCAGCTTCGAGCCGTACGTCTCCTGGAAGCGGGCCGACACCGGGGCGTGGAAGATGAGTCGAATCGTCTGATCGCGCTGCCCCTCGAGCGCCTTCCGCTCAGCGGGCGTGGTGTCGGGGTGCTGAATGAGGCGCTGGGTCGCGTTGTAGTAGTCGCGCACCGGCCCGCGCTGCGTGTCGGGAATCGGGCCGCCCTCCCACGCGTCCTTGAAGCCCTGCTCGAGCGAGGTGCGACGCTCCTTCAGCTCGTCGACCGTCGCGCGGGGCTTGCCGTCGTCGAAGCCGCGCGTGCGCGTCCACACGGTGACGTTCTCGCCCTTGCGCATGCCCTGGAAGATCTCGCGCTTGATGCCCTCACCGCTGCCGCGCGTCGCCGATTCCCATGCCTTCTGGTGGGCCGTCGCGCCCGAGGCCGCGCCGGGAGAGCTGCCGTCGTACGCGACGATCGTCTTCGCGCCGGGGAACATGGCCGTGTACTTCTCCATCATGTTCTGCCCGCCCGAGTAGCAACCGGCGATGAGCAGATCTTCGACGGACTTCGCGCCGCGCGGCATGGCCTCGGCCAGCGCTCCGACGGTGGGCCAGTCGAGCCGGCCGTTGTTCTCGCCGTACACACCAGAGCCGACGTGGTGACCCGAGAGCACGAGCCGCGACGGAGCCTGTCCACCCTTCTCCGCCACCGCCCACTGCTGCGCGATCTGCGCGAGCTCGTCACGCGAGTCGTGGCCTGCGTTCACGAGCACATCGGCGATCTTCTTCGTCTGCTCACCGGGCAACCCGAGCGTGAGCGCGAACGACATGGCGCCGTCCTGCGTCGTCAGATCGTGCGTCGCGAGCTGGCCCGCTGCGTTCTTCGTGGTGATCGAGTCGTCCTTCTTGCCGTCCTGAATGACCGTGACGTTCGTCCCGCGAGCCTTGAGCGCGTCGGACTCGAGCGTCGAGCGGTGCGCGTCGGAGTTGTTCATCGCGACGAAGAGCACCTTGTCGTTCGACTTCGGGGCCCAGCCAGCGTTCGCGGGCGTCGTCGTCGGGGTCGCCGGGGTCTGCGGCGTGTCCTGGCGGTTGGTCGAGGGGACGACAGGAGTCGAGGGACGACTGACGCGATCGGGCATGTGACCTCCAGAAGCGGAACCGGGAACGAGAGCCTCTCCCACGAAACCTCAGGGGGCAACAAGCCCCCCGCGGGTGTCACAGCGCCGAGACGCTCACCACGTCGAGCTGCAGGAACTGCCCGTCGAAGGCAGCCGGTGAAGGAGCGACGTCAGGCGGAACGATCACGACTCCCGCATCGTCACGGTTTCGAATCTGCGAGCGCCGCCCATCGACCGAGCTCGCGAACAACACGACCGTCGCGCCAGCACGAACCTGCACGGTGAAGGTCGAGTCGACGGCATGACAGACGTACTCGCCGCTGGAGCCGGCGTTCAGGTACCAGTGCTCGGGCGGAAAACTGACCTCGAGCCGGTAGATGTTCCACGCGTCGCTGGTCGCCGGGTTCGCTTCAGCGCCGCGCCGGACGAAGGGAGCGACCGTCACACCACCGACGTAGCCACGCGTCTCGACGACCCCGCGCACCCGAACACGCACGTCGTAGAGCCTGCCTGGAGCGCCTCGCAGCTTTCTCGACTGGGTGACATCGGGCCCTGTGAAGCAGATGAGCTGTGGGTAGTCGGGGTCGGCGGTGAGGCACGGCAGCTCCCACCGCAAGCCATCGAGGCTCGCCGCGATCTCGAGGCACCCGCCGTCGACCTCCGCGAAGCCGGCAGCGCAGGGATCGACCGGAGCCCCCGCATCGATCGGGGCGAAGCTGACGAGCTCGGTGCGCCCGCACCCCATCACCAGAAGGCAGGCGAGGGTTCGCTTCAGTTGATGCCACCGCCGCACGAGCACACCGAGCGGTTGCACGTCTGGTTGGGGCCACAGCCGCCGCAGTCGCTCTTGCAGGTGCACGAGCACGTCGCGGGATCGGCCTGGTACGCCTGACCGCAGTTGAGCGCCGCCGTGTCACAGACGCAGCCACACTGACCGTTCGAGTTCGCGAACCGGAAGCCCGCCGGGCAGGTGAACATCTGGCGGCAGTCGCACGAGCAGCTCGTGGTGTTGCACTGCTGGAACGAGGAGCACGTGCCACCACAATCGGCGGTGCAGACGAAGTCGCAGACCTGCGGGTTGGTGTTGCAGATCGTGCCCGGCGGCCCGTTGCCGCCACAGTCCTGTGGGCACTCGCAGACGCCGTTGGTCCGATTGCAGGCGAGGCGGCCGCGGCAGAAGTCGGGCTGCGTGGGGTCGTAGTTCGGGTCGTTCAAGCAGGGCGGCGGGTTGCCTCCCGGCTGTGGCGTCACGTCAATCCAATAGCGGTACGAGACGGCGGCGCGGTTCATCGCTCCGGCCGGCCGGCACGCGCCGAAGAACGAGATGGTGCGGTTGATGCCGTCGAAGTCGAACCCGTTCATGCGGCTGCGCGGCAGATCGTTCGGGTTGCACTGCGCCATGTCGACGACGTTGGCCATCGCGACCTTGACCGAAGCGCCGATGGGCGGCTTCTGCATGCGGTAGCCGGCTGCAGCGATGGCGCTCGTGACGATGTTCGGCACCGCGACGGGAATCGACGGGTACTGCGAGCAGTCGGCGGTCGTGTTGGGCAGGCGCGGGTTGCAGAGGTCGCCGCGCACGCCGCCCGTCGCAGAGATCACCTGGCCGTGTTTGTTGTTGTTCGGCTCGGCGTTGCAGGTGCTTCCCTGCGGGCAGACGATGCCGTGCACCACGATGCGGCCTCCAGTGCGGTTCGTGTACGTGTTGCCGCTCGCCGTCACGGTCGCGTTCGCGGTGGTGAAGAACGTCGTGTACTGCGCCGCGGTGAGCGCCGACTGATCGTCCGCGTCTCCCAGCAGCACGATCACCAACTGCGCGCCGTCGCGAATCTTGCCGGCCTGCTCCATCACCGAGGAGGGTGTGATCTGCTGCACAGCGCGTGCAGCCGACTCCAGCATTCGCTCGGTGCCATTGCCGCCGGTCCCCACCCAGCACCCACCACTCGAGCCACCCGTGTTGCACGCCGGCCCCATGGTCGCGGGAGGCGTGGGCACCACGGTGTTGCAGCGCATGTTGTTGCACGAGCTGTTCTGGGTGAGCCACGCACGGAACTGATCGACGTTTCGCGTGAAGCCGCGCAGCGCGTTGGTGTTGTTGTTCGTGGCGGTGCCGCCGGTGAAGTAGGTGCTGGTGACCATCGCCAGGCGCCAGTCGAGCGACGAGTTCGACAGCTGAGTCGTCATCGCCGTGGCCGTGGCTGCGAGCGCTCCCTGCGAGGTGGCCATCGAGCACGAGTCGTCGACGACGAAGAGGAAGTCGACCTTCGCGTTGCCCGGCGTGAAGACCTCGCACTGCGAAGCGTTGTCGTCACCGAACTGGGCGACGGCCGAGCCGCCTGCCGTGTCCGACATGGTGAAGAGCGGAGCCCCCGAGAAGTTCGCGATCGGCGTCAGCGCTGCCATCACGACGACCGCCGCGTTCGTGCGATGCAGCACCTGCACCTGGACGCGGAACGGCCCCATGCCCGTCCCTGAGCCGACGAGTGAGCCGCCGTTCAAGCCGACCAACGCGTTGGCGATCGCGTTCGCGCGCGTCTTCACGTCGGTCGTGCCAGCCATGTCGTAGAAGGCCTGGGCCGCGGGAATGTTGTCCCACGCGGTGAACTGCTGGGTCGTGACGTTGGTGACTGCGCCCACGCCGTTGAAGAGCGGCCTCAGCTGGGTCTCGTCTGCGATGGGGTTCGCAGCCCCGGCGCGCGCGGCTTCACGCCACACCACGAAGGCCACCTGGTTGGTCGGGTCGAAGCCCATCAGGCCACGCCGCTGGCCCATCACCACGATGGGGCTGAGCTCGGTGAACGAGGCAGGCAGGCCGAGCTGCAGATCAGGATCAGCCTCGGAGCGGAACAACACCGGCCGCAGGTTCGTGCGCGTACAGGCCTGACCGGCTGGACCCATGCCGTCGGTCATGTCGTTCGGGTTCAGCTCGCCGGGGTCGACGCGGCCGTTCTGGTTGGTGTCTTCGGCGCCGTCGTCGATGCCATCTCCATCGGTGTCACGGTTGGTCGGGTTGGTCGTGGTGGTGGGATCAGCGTCGACCGGTACGGCCGTGCAGTTCGTCGCGTCGGCGATCAGCGCGGTGGTGAGGCCGCTCTCGACGCCGTCCGTGACGCCGTCTGCATCGGAGTCGCGCTTGCGGGGATCGGTCTCGCCCATGTCGACGACGCCGTTCGCGTTGAGATCCTCTCCTCGTACCATGCCGCCGTCACCGCGCGCTGCCGAAGGTCCGTCGAGCAGGCCGTCGCAGTCGGTGTCGACGCGCAGAGGGTTCGTCTCGCCCGCGTCGAAGAAGCCGTTCTTGTTCGTGTCCTCGACGCCGTCGCTGATGCCGTCGCCGTCGGTGTCGGCACGCATCGAGTCGGTCTCTCCAGGGTCGACCACGCCGTTCCGGTTCTTGTCTTCGATGGTGTTCGGCAGGCCGTCGTTGTCGGCGTCGGGGTTGTTCGCCGGCCCACAATCGGCCGCGAGGTTGGGGTTCGTCTCGCCCATGTCGACCATGCCGTTCTGGTTGAAGTCCTCGGCGCCATCGAGACAGGTGTCTCCATCGGAGTCGCGGTTGGTCGGGTTCGTGCGCGTCACTGTCAGCTCGATCCCGTCGGCGATGCGATCCATGTCGGTGTCGCGGGCGCGCGGGTCGGTCTCTCCGCTGTCGACAGTGCCGTTCTTGTTCGCGTCTTCGGCGCCGTCGGCCAGCGTGTCCTGATCGGTGTCGCTGGTGGTGGGATCGGTCTCGGTCGGCTCGGTGCGGCCGTTGTGGTTCACGTCCTCGCTGCCATCGGACAACCCATCGCCATCGGTATCAGCCACGGTCGGAAGGGTGCGTGAGCCCGGGTCTGCGTCTCCCGTGAAGCTGCAGCGCGCTTCGACGGACATCATCTTGCCGACCTCGACGCCGTCGAGAATGCCGTCGCCATCGGTGTCGGGGTTGCTGGGGCTCGTGCGCGCACCACCGCCGTAGACGTTCCCGAACTCTTCGGCGTCCGTCAGTCCGTCACAGTCGGAGTCGCGCTGATCATTGCGCGGATCATTGGGATCGACGACAGGCCCTGCGTCGGCCGCACCGCCACCTGCGCCAGCACCACCGCCGCCATCACCGCCGCCCACGCCCGAGTTTCCGCCCGCCTCGCCACCCGCGCCTCCGTCACCAACCACTGGTGGTTTCGTGCCGCAGTCGCACGCGGACACGAGGAGAGCGGTCGCGAGGACCTTGATGAGCAACGTTGAGCGCATGAGTGCTTTCCGCCTCGGAACCAATCGGCCGAACAGAGACCCGAGTATACGCAGCGTGACCACGAAGGGGACTTTTGGACCCCTACCCCGGCCTACATCGAGCGCTGATCAGCCGTGCTGCCGGCGATCCCGGGCCTTGTTGACGAGTGTTTTGTACACACCGAGGTGGGGAGGAACGGTCTCGACCATCGCCTCGGGGTGCCACTGCACGCCGACCACGAACGAGCCGTCTTTCGACTCGATGCCTTCGACGACGCCATCGGGCGCGACCGCCGAAGCCTGCAGCCCGTTGCCGACCGTCTTCACCGCCTGGTGATGCGTCGAGTTCACCATGAGCTGCCCTTTGCCCACGCACTCGGCCAGCACCGACCCTTCACGCACCTCGACGGGGTGCAGCGGCTGCGACCGATCATGGTTCTGCTGATGCGACGCCGCAGTCGGCAGCTCGAGCTTCAGGTCCTGCACGAGCGTGCCACCGTACGCGACGTTGATGAGCTGCATACCGCCGCAGATGCCGAGCACCGGAATTCGCCGCTGCAAGGCCGCCTTCAGCACGGCCATCTCGAAAATCGT
This sequence comes from Archangium gephyra, assembly GCA_943370055.1. Classification (GTDB taxonomy): domain Bacteria; phylum Myxococcota; class Myxococcia; order Myxococcales; family Myxococcaceae; genus Xiheimicrobium; species Xiheimicrobium gephyra_A. The sequence goes on along the minus strand of CALRPN020000063.1, from coordinate 46,692 downwards.
GCGTACAGGCTTCGTCGGCCCCATGCCTTCGCGAGCCGTCTCTCCATAGAGCTCTGGCGGAACGTCGAACGCGCCTCCTGAGATGACGACGCCCGAGACCCGATCGAGGTACGCGTCGATGACGAGCGAATCATCCGAGTACGGCAGCAAGAACGGCAGCCCGCCCGCGCGCAGCACCGCGTCGGCGTAGGTGGTCTTGAGCTCGTAGCGGGGCGTGGGTGAGTCAGGCGTTGGCGCAGTGAGATCGGGCGTGATGGCGATGTTCGGCCGTCGCGGGTGGTGGTGGCCGTGTTGGGACTTCATGGAAGACAGAATGCACGCCCCTGCCCCTCTTCGCGAGAAAGCCGCACCGATCAGCTGGTGAAGAAGGCGTCTCGAAGCGCGCGCGCCCGGGCCACGACGTCGGCTGCGTTGAGCAGATCTCCCGCGACCGCCGCGCAGTGAGCGCCCGCTTTCGCGACCTGGGCGATCGTCTCCAGCGTGATGCCGGCGATGCCCACGACCGGCAGCGGGCTCTTCGTGGCGATCGCCTCGAAGCCCTCGAGTCCCAGTGTCGGAGCGTTCACCTGCTTGGTCGAGGTGGTGAAGATGGGCCCCAGGCCGACGTGATCGGCGCCTTCGGCAGCGGCCCGCTCGATGTCGGCGAGGTTTCGCGTGGTGGCTCCGATGAGGGCTGACGGGCCCAGCAGCCGCCTGGCGACCGAAACCGGCAGATCGTCCGCTCCCAGATGCACGCCCGCCGCCTGACCGACCAGACAGAGATCGACCCGGTCGTTCACGATGACGGGAACGGCTCCCGCGAGGGCCACGACCTCGCGAATCCACTCGAGGGCCTGCCGGTCGGGGGTCTTCTCGAGGCGCAGCTGAATGACCGCCGCCCCACCCTCGATCGCCCATCTGGCCTTGATCGGGACCGGCACCTCTGGCCGCAGCCCGTCGTCGACCAGCCCGTACAACCCGCGCGGGAGCTTGAGCGCCATGGCCGACTCCTATAGACGCCGCGACCATGAGCGAGAAGACCGAGCTGGATCCCCGCTACCTCGATAAGCGCACTGTCGCGCGCTACATCACCCAGGGCCTCGTCGACGAGAAGGCCTACGAGAAGCACGTCAAGACGCTGACCGACGTCGCCGAGAAGGCCACCCGCGTCGAGACTGTCTCGGAAGACGACCCGATCGACGAAGAGGAGTGAGCTCGATGACCGAGCGTCGTGGTGAGACGTTCGTGATGGAGCGCGACGCCGAGACGGTGTCGTTCAGCACGTTCGTGCTGGGCCTCGCGTCGTCGGCGTTGATTCACCTGGGAGAGGCGCCCAACCCCGACACGGGCGGCGCCGCCATCAACCTCGTGCTGGCGCGGCAGTCGCTCGACCTGCTCGAGCTGCTTCGTCAGAAGACGGCCGGCAACCTCACGATCGAAGAAGAGCAGCTCTTCAAGACGCTGCTGACCGATCTGCGGCTGCGTTACGTGCAGAAGCAACAAGGGAAGTAACTCGTGCTGCCCACTCCGCTCCGCTACGCGACGCTCGCCACGGTGGCGCTGGGCGCGATCGTCTCGTTCGGGTCGATTCAGGGCATGCGGCTCGCCTTCGTCGCCGAAGAGATGGACGTGTCGGCGGGCGAGACGCCGTTCTTCAACAAGCTGACGCCCAACCCCGAGGCCTACGCCGCTGCCCAGCGGGCGCAGGGCGTCGCCATTCGCAACAGCATCGAGAGCATGCGCTGGCCTCGCATCGCCGTGCTCTTCGGGCTCTCGGCTGCGACCGCGCTCGTGTTCGTCTCGGCCCTCCGGCTGCGCTGGCCGTCGGGCATTCAGCGCAGCGGGCTGGCGTTGTTGCTCTCACGCGCCGCCATCGGAGCTGCCGTCTTCCGCACCCTCGACGGCGCGCAGGAGCTGGTGATGGTGCGCGCCGCCGTCAGTGCCTACGAGAAGGCGCTCAAGGAGCATCACGTCGATCTCGGCGAGGCCGAAGCCACGATGACGATCTTCTCGGCCGGCAGCGTGATGACGACGATGGTGGTGATCGGCCTGTTCCTGCTGGCCTCGAACTACTTCCGCTCCGAACGCATTCAGCAGACGTTCGAGCTCATCGACCGGAACACACCCGAAGAAGAGTGATCAGGCGCCCGCGGCACGAAGCGGCGCACGGCCACGACGCAGCGACTCGGGAAACAGCTGCCACAGCGGCTGCGGGTGGTAGTGCCGCTCGAGCTCGATCAGCACCGTCGACTGACGCGGCAGCCGAATGAGCTCTTCGCGAGCCACGCCGAGCACACGCGCGAGGTGACCGATGGGCCACTTGCCCTTGAGCTTCTCGAAGGCCGCGTCGTCATCTTCTTCGTCGAAGTCGACGTCGACGTAGCGAAGCATCTCTCCACCGACGCGTCGGCCGTTGCCGTACGCCATCACCTGCTCGAGCTCGTCGGGATCGAAGACGTAGACGTGCAGGGCGGTCTTGAGGTGCTCACTCAGCCGGCGCGCGAGGGCGTGGTGCGAGAGGTACCAGCGCGCTCCCGAACGGCCATAGGTGAAGGGCGCGTCCCAGGCGAAGCGCACCAGGCCAGGCCCACCGAGCACGGTGACCTGAAGCCCGACATCGGTCGTCGACTGGCCGTCTTCTTCGAGGGCGTGACGTGCCACCTGCTGCAACCAGGCAACGTCGACATCCTCGAATCGGCACAGGTAGCCACCGTGCGATTCCACCCGTGAACCCCCCAATGCGAACGCTCGAAAACGCGGCGCAAGTACAGGAATGGAATGAGGCGAACAAGTGCTGCCCGCACGATTTTCGTCAGTTCTTTTGAGGCCCTTAACGCCGCGCGTCGGGGTCGGCGATTTCGGCCCAACGAAGTGACTCGGCTCACGGTTTCGGCACGGGCCTTGCGCGAGGTCGATCGACCCTTACCGTGCTGACATGCGAATCGACAAATTCACCGTCAAAGCCCAGGAAGCAATTCAAGAGGGCCAGTCGCTCGCTCGCCGCGCGAATCACCCGAACTACGAGCCCGAGCACCTGCTGAAAGCCCTGCTCGACCAGAGCGACGGCGTCGTGGTGCCGATGCTCCAGAAGATCGGCGCGGACGTGAAGTTGATGGGCGGCCGGGTCGACGAGTCGCTCTCGCGCATGTCGACCATCAAAGGCGGCCAGACGTCGATCTCGAATCGGCTGATGACCCTCTTCGACAAGGCCGAAGACGAAGCGAAGGCGATGAAAGACGAGTTCACCTCGTCGGAGCACCTGCTGCTGGCCCTCGTGCAGGACAAGGGCAACGCGGGTGAGATCCTCGGCTCGTCCGGCGTGAAGAAGGACCGCGTCACCTCGGTGCTGAAGGAGATTCGTGGCTCGGGCCGCGTCACCAGCCAGGACCCCGAAGGCACCTACCGCGCGCTCGAGAAGTACGGCCGCGATCTCACCGAAGCCGCCCGCGCTGGAAAGCTCGACCCCGTCATCGGCCGCGACGAAGAGATTCGTCGATCGATCCAGGTGCTCTCGCGCCGCACCAAGAACAACCCCGTGCTGATCGGTGAGCCTGGCGTCGGCAAGACGGCCATCGCCGAAGGCCTCGCCCGCCGCATCGTCGACGGCGACGTGCCCGAGAGCCTCAAGCGCAAGCGCCTCATCACGCTCGATCTCGGCGCGATGGTGGCTGGTGCGAAGTTTCGCGGTGAGTTCGAAGAGCGCCTGAAGGCCGTCTTGAAAGAGGTCGCGAGCGCGAACGGCGACATCATTCTCTTCATCGACGAGATGCACACGCTCGTCGGCGCAGGGAAGGCCGAAGGCTCGATGGACGCGGGCAACATGCTCAAGCCGGCGCTCGCGCGAGGGGAGCTGCACTGCATCGGCGCCACCACCCTCGACGAGTACCGCAAACACATCGAGAAAGACGCTGCGCTCGAGCGCCGGTTCCAGCCCGTGTTCGTGGGCGAGCCCTCGGTGCAGGACACCATCTCGATCCTCCGCGGGCTCAAGGAGCGCTACGAGGTGCACCACGGAGTGCACATTCAGGACACGGCCCTGGTCGCCGCCGCCACGCTCTCGAACCGCTACATCTCCGACCGCTTCCTGCCCGACAAGGCGATCGATCTCGTCGACGAGGCCGCGTCACGGCTGCGCATCGAGATCGACTCCATGCCGACCGAGGTCGACGACGTGCGCCGCAAGCTCGTGCAGCTCGAGATCGAACGCGAAGGCCTGAAGAAAGAGACCGACGTTCACTCGAAGGAGCGCCTCGAGACCCTCGAGAAGGAGATCGCGACGCTCAACGAGAGCTTCACCGCGCTCAAGGCCCACTGGGAGGCCGAGAAGTCGGTCATCGGCTCGATCCGCAGCGTGAAGGAGAAGGTCGAGCAGGCCCGCAACGATCAGGCCGGCGCCGAGCGGCGTGGCGATCTGAACAAGGCGGCTGAGATCAAGTTCGGGGTGCTGCCCTCGCTCGAGAAGGAGCTCACCCAGCAGAACGCGCGCCTCGTCGAGCTGCAGAAGAAGCAGAAGTTCCTCAAGGAAGAGGTCGACAGCGAAGACATCGCCGAGGTCGTCGGCAAGTGGACCGGCATTCCCGTCTCGAAGCTGCTCGAGGGCGAGCTGCAGAAGCTGGTGAAGATGGAGGATCGGCTCGGGCAGCGCGTCATCGGCCAGAAGGCGGCGTTGCAGGCCGTCAGCAACGCGGTTCGCCGCGCACGCTCGGGTCTGCAGGATCCCAACCGGCCCATCGGCTCGTTCGTCTTCCTCGGCCCCACCGGCGTCGGCAAGACCGAGACCGCGAAGGCGCTGGCCGAGTTCCTGTTCGACTCCGACCAGGCGATCGTGCGCATCGACATGAGCGAGTACATGGAGAAGCACGCCGTGGCCCGGCTCATCGGCGCGCCTCCCGGGTACGTCGGCTACGACGAAGGTGGCCAGCTCACCGAAGCGATTCGCCGCCGCCCGTACGCGGTCGTGCTCTTCGACGAGATCGAGAAGGCGCACCCTGACGTCTTCAACGTGCTCCTGCAGATCCTCGACGAGGGCCGCCTGACCGACAGCCAGGGCCGCACCGTCGACTTCAAGAACACGGTGTTGATCATGACGTCGAACATCGGCTCGCAGGCGATTCAGGAAGGGCTGGTCGGGGACAAGGGCCTCGACGCGGCGACTCGCGCTGAGGTCATGAACCAGCTGCGCGCCAGCTTCCGGCCTGAGTTCCTCAACCGCATCGACGAGATCGTGCTCTTCGAGCCGCTGAACCAGTCGCACATCACGTCGGTCGTCGACCTGCAGCTCGCGCGGCTCACGAAGCTGCTCGCCGACCGCCGGCTCACGCTCGAGCTCACCGACGGGGCTCGCGCCTTCCTCGCGAAGGAGGGCTACGACCCGATCTACGGCGCACGGCCCCTCAAGCGGGCGATTCAGAAGCACCTGCAGGATCAGCTGGCGCTTCGAATTCTCGGAGGCGAGTTCACGCCGGGCGATCACATTCGCGCAGAGGTGGCTGGCGACGGGCTGCGCTTCACCACTGGCGCTCGGGCTTAAGGCTTCGGCGGCTCTGACGAAGGCGGCGCAGGCTCGGTCGTCTTCGCCACGAACGCGTCGTACTCGGCCTTCCGCCCAGCGGCGTCGACGAGTGACTGGGCCTGGGCACGATCGAAGGCCTTCGCTCCGCTGATGAACGCGGCGAAGCACGGCACGAGCGCGATGACGAGGCTCACCGCCCAGCCCGCCACGTCTTCCCACGAGTGGAACGGCGAGCCCTCTTTGATGAACTCGACCGCGAACGAGAGCGCCTCTCCAGAGACGGTGGCCGGCAAGACGAAGAGGGCCGATGGGCCACCGATGAAGCGGCCCGCGAGCCAGCTCAGCGGCGCGAGCACCAGCAGCATCCACACACGCTGGAACGCCCAGTGCTCGATGATGGCCTTGCCGCCCGTGTCGACCGCCTCGTCGAGTGGCGCTTCGAGCAGCTCACGCAGGTTCACCGACAACACCGAGCCCACGCCCCACGCCAGGACGCCGAGGCAGACGATCAGCAGCACGCGGCGGCTGGCGTTCTCGGCTCGGGCGTAGGCGGTCGGGCCCTTCGAGACCGGCTCAGTCGTCGTCATCGGGATCCTCGCGTGGACCGTTGCCGTAGAAGACCGCCTCGAGCGTGAGCCCCTGCGGCGGCGCGGTCTGCCCTGCCCTCGTTCGGTCTTTCCCTTCGAGCACGGTGCCCAGGAACGACGGCGGCTGCTTGCCGCGGCCCACCTCGACCACGCTGCCCATGATGTTGCGCACCATGTGCTTCAAGAACGCGGTGCCTTCGACGACGAAGGTGATCTCATCTCCGACGTTGCCCGCGAGCTCGAGCTTCGTGATCTCCCGAACGGCGTGCGCGGCCTGACAGTCAGCGGCGCGGAACCCCGAGAAGTCGTGTTTGCCGATGAGCGGGAGCACCGACTCCTGCATCGCGCCGAGATTGAGCGGCTGAAAGATCTCCCAGTGCGAGTTGCGGCGCATCGGAGAGCGTGAGCGCCGATTGCTGAGCCGATAGCGGTACCGCTTGCCCCTCGCCCACCGACGCGGATCGAACGCAGGGTCGACCTCTTCGGCGGTGATCACCGCGATGTCGTCGGGGAGCAGTCCGTTGAGGCCCATCCAGTACGCCTTCGACGGCAGCTGCTTCGGCGAATCGAACGCCACCACCTGCCCCGTCGCGTGAACGCCGGCATCGGTGCGGCCGGCGGCCCAGATGGCGACGGGCACCTCGAGCAGCTCCTGCAACGCGCGCTGAACCCGGCCCTGCACCGAGGGCCCGTTCTGCTGGATCTGCCAGCCGACGTAGTTGCTGCCGTCGTACTCGAGCACAAGCTTCACGCGCGGCATGGGCCTCGCATTGTCACCGTGCCTCCATGCGAAGTCGACGAACAACCGCGGCCCGCAGCCCGCGTCTCCCGTGTCTGGCCCGAGTGTGGGCGTGGCGGGAACCGGGAATTTCACTGAGCTGTCTGAGGTGACCATGCCGCCAGACGTCCTGCTGGTCCTTGCTTCGAGCGGAATCACCCTGGTCGCGAGCCTGCTGTTCTTCGTGAGCGAAGATCGCGAACCCGTGCAGATTCAGGGCATTCCGGTGCAGTTCTGCCTGCCGCCCAAGCGCCCGCTGGCCGTGCCGCCGCCGCTACCCGTTCCGTTCGAGTGTGCGGTCGACGTGTCGACGCAGTCACTTCATTCGGTGATGACGCTCAAGCCGCAGGGCGAAGACTGGGTGATGACGCTCGACATGGAGCCGATGTGCGACACGCCCGCGGTTCGCGTCGAAGGGAACCAGGGTGTGGGCCAGGTCAACGATCTGCGGTGGAACAACCGCGCTGGCTACGTTCGGGCGACGCAGAAGCAGTGGAAGGTGAAGCCCGGCCGCGCGTGAGCATCACTCCCCGGCAGGTCTGAAGACCCAGGCGTACGAGGCCGTCACGGTTCCGCCACCGAACGGCGGTGGAAAACGCCACCGCCGGACTCTCTCGGCCACACACGTCGAGACGCTCGAGTCAGCGCCTTCCGTGATGGTCGCAGACTGAACGCTGCCGTCGGCGCCGATGACCCACGCGAGCGCCACCTTCGTCTGGAGGCTCGGGTCCGTCTGCAGCACACGCTCGTAGCAGAACTGCACTTCCTGCTGATGCGACCGAATCACCCGTTTGAGGTCCTCCTCCGTGAGGGCGCTCGCACCCTTGCTGCTCGTCTTGCGCGCGGCGCCCTGCTCGATGCGGAACGACTGGAGAATGATCTGGTCCTTCGTGGCAGGCAGCGGCCACTTCGACACCTCGCGCACCACGCAATCGGCCACGCGCGAGCTCTCGTTGGCCCTGACGCCAGCCAGCCCCCATCGGAGGAAAGACGGATCTCGAGGTTCACCGTCACGCCGCCATCGACCAGATCGCCACAGACGCTGAGCGATGGAGCTTCGTCGGCGATCGCCGACTCGAATTGCTGCTGCTTCGTCCAGAGCACTCCGCCCGAGTTCACGCTCACCGCGTTGGGCTGTGCTGAAGACGCGAGCAGGTTCACCCGCTCGAAGTTGGCGGCGACGATCCAGTCGAGGCTCGTGCGGGTGAAGCCGCGTGCCCTGGGGAACTGCCAGCCACGCGAGGCCTCGGCCACGCACTCCGAGACGCCGGTGCCGACGAGCCGTGTCGAAGGCTCGCCTGCGACTGACTCCATGACGACGCCGCTCGGAGCAATCACCACCTCGGTCGAGAAGACGCCCTCGTTGTCGGTGCGCTTGCGGTTGTGCTGGTAACAGGCCTCGACGTCGCTCGAGTGTTCGCGCTGCACCTGCACCACCGACTCGATCGGGAGCCCGCCGTCGCCGGCAGCGGCGATCCTGATTCTCCGAGCCACGGGTTTCCATTCGAGCTCGACACGCGTGCCGCTCGCGCTCGGCGGAAACACCCACGTTCGAAACTGCTTCGAGAAACACACGGCGCGCTCGGGCTTCGAGTCGCGCAGGACCGAGTTCCAGAGCACGCCGCCGTCGCCAGAGATTCCGAACAGCATCACCGGCGAGCCGCTCGTCTTGCCCTTCACGCAGTCGGAGAGCTCGGCGTCGTGAAAGGTGATCACGTCTTCGATCTCATCGAGCGCAAGCCCACCATCGGCCCACGAGACCGTGAGCACGAGCGCCGCGAGCGTCGTCATCATTTCGAGACCTCTGAGCTCATCACCTGGCGAACGCAGAACCGCAGAATCTGGCGTTCCTGCATGTCGGGCACGATGAGGTGCAATCGGTACCAGCCGCCCTCGCCCACAGGAAACTGAACGAGCTGCGCGTCTGACGTCGTCGTGAATTCGTTCGCTGGCGCCCAGATGGAGTCGAGAAACCGCATGATGCGGGGCTCGAGCATCACGACGGTACCGCGCGGGAGCGTGCTGCCCTGCACCTCGACACGCTCACCAGCGAGCGGACTCGTCAGCGAGAAGAAGTGACAGCCGCGTTCGTCGCACGGGCCCTTCCCCTGGACCCAGGCGGTGATTCGCGTGGGCGTGCACTCCGAAGTGGGCGCCGATTTCCGGTGCTCGGCCCACGACGGCATCTCGTTCGGCGGCTTCGTCACGTCGAACGTCGAAGGGCTCGCGTACGACGGCTTCGCCCCGAGAATGGGCACGGTGACGAGCGCGATGAGCCCAGCCCCGAAGATCGTTCGGAGCAGCAAGCTCATGCGCAGGTCCGCCCGAAGCGCCTTCCAGTCCCTGGTCGCTTTGCTGACGACAGCGCTCAGGCGATCGCGGCGAGCTTGCACCTGACTCAGCCAACGCTCCGAGAAGCGCACGAGGTTGTCGCTGTCGCAGTAGTCGCAACGCGCGCTGAAGTCCTTCGCGCCGACGGTGAGCGGAGCGCCACACGTCCGGCAGCTCCACACGCCCTCCACTTTCACCGGAGCCTTCGCCGCCAACGCCGCCTGAAGCCCTGCCTGCGCCAGCACGCGCTTTCTCGCGAAGCCGCTGATCAGCAACCCCAGCGTGAGCACGAGAAAGGGAAGCCCGACGCTCAACGCGCCCTGCGTCGTGTCGGCCCAGACGTCGACGACACGAACGTGCGCCACCGAGCGGATGATCGCCGGCACCAGCGTGGTGCTGAGGCACACGCCCATCGGAAGGAAGATCGCCGGGAAGACGAGCCCCCAGAACAGCCCGCCATCGAGAAAGGTGAACACGCTGAGAATCGCCGGAGGCTCATGCCCCGCCCGATCGAGCCATCGACGCGCAGCCGCTTCATTCGCCAACACCTGCTCCGTCGCGCGCCGCGCCTCACGGTGCCGCTCAGGAACGACGACCTTCGTCTGACACGCAGGGCACGTCGTCTCCGCCTCGGTGCTGAGGGGAACCGGGCTGCCGCACTGCGAACAGGTCAACCGCTCGAGAGGCGCCGTCACCGGATGATCAGAAGCGCCAGTCGATCAACGACACGCTCGCACCGATCGAGAAGCCAGACGACGTCGGGCCGATGAGCGGCGTTGGCGTGGGAATGCCGATGGAGAGCGCTCCCGACTTTGGATCACGGCTCGCGATGGCAGACTTGAAGCGCGGCTGCTTCGTGAGGTTGAGCACGGCCATCTGAATCAGCGGCACCACGACGATCGCGCCGACCAGCAGCACCACATCGTTTCCACAGCCGGTCGGCACCGAGGCGCCCGTCGTCGGCGTTCCCACCGGACAGGTGATCGTGTTGCGAACGATCGCTCCGCCACCGGTGAGGTACGTGAGACCGAGCACTGCCGCCTGTGCCGCGAGCCCAGCCAGTGCCGCGGGCCACATCTCGGAGGAGTAGTTGCGACTGCCGTTCGCGATCGACACCTGGGTCTGCGCGATGGCGAGCGGAGCGCTGCCGAACAGGAGCGCGGTGATGACGGTGCCAACGACCGGGTCTCCACTGAACAACCCACCGTTGAGGAGCAGAAAGAACGGCAACACCAGAATGCCGGCGGCGGTCAACATGCCGAAGAGCGACTCGCTGACCATCAGCCCGACCTCAGGTCCCGGTGGTTCTTTCGGCGCCTGACTGCCGTACGGCATGTACGGCTTCGCGGGCGGCGTGTTCGTCGGCGGAGCGGGCGTTCCGTACTGGGAATCGACCGGCGGCGCGGGCGGCGGCCCATTCGGATCGGGAGCGGCTGGTGGCGGCGCAGGAATGAGCGGGGGCGGAGAAAAGCCAGACGTCTGCCCGCGCGCCAGAGCCGGCACCAGCAGCGCGACCATCACGTAGCTCATCCACTTCATGACCATCTCCGTGAGGCCACTGCCGGCCGGCGCCTCGTGAGTCGTTCAGATGACTGCGATCGCATCAATCTCGACCTTCGAGCCTCTTGGCAAGGCGCTCACCTGGACGGTCGCACGGGCCGGAGGATTCGAAGGAAACGACTTCGCGTACACCTCGTTCACCTTCCCGAAGTCGTTCAGGTCGGTGAGGAAGATGCCGCAGCGCACGACGTTGGCGAAGGTGGCGCCCGCCTTCGCGAGCACGGCCTCGAGGTTCTTCATCACGCGTTCGGTCTGCGCGGTGATGTCGCCTTCGACGATCTGCCCCGTCTTCGGGTCGAGGGGAATCTGCCCCGAGAGGAACACCATGCGGCCCGCCGGAACCGAGACGGCCTGCGAGTACGGCCCGATCGCCGCTGGAGCTCCGTCGGTCTGAATCACTTCACGCGCCATCTGAAAGTCTCCCTGTCACACGCGCTCGACCGAGTGCACCCCGGTGAGCTTCTCGATGCTGCGAATGAGATCGTTGAGCTGCTTCAAGTCGGAGATCACGCACTCGAAGGTGTTCACCGCGCGATCGTCTCCCGTCACGCGGCAGTTCGCCTGCGAGATGTTGACGCCCTTCTTCGAGAAGATCTGCGACATGTCGGCGAGCAGGCCGGGGCGATCGACGGTCATCACGCGCAGGGTGACCGCGCGCTTGAAGTCGCCCTTCACGTCCCACGCGACGTCGACCTTGCGCTCGGGGTCGGTCGCCAGTGCCTTCTCGCAGCCCGACTGATGCACGGTGACGCCGCGGCCGCGCGTGATGAAGCCGACGATCGCGTCGCCCGGAACGGGGTTGCAGCAGCGGGCGAAGCGCACCAGCACGTCGTCGATGCCGCCGATGGTGACGCCGCTCGACGACTTCCGCCCAACGACACGCCTGGCGATGTCAGAGACCGTCGAGAACAGCCCTGACGCGCTCGAGGCGCTCGGCGGCGGAGCCTCCTTCACCTCGGCGACCTTCTCGGCCGGCACCAGCAGCTCGACGAGCTGACCGGGTTGGATCTTGCCGTAGCCGACCGCGACCAGCAGGTCCTCTTCGCTCCGCAGGCCGTAGCCCTCGAGGTGCGGCTTCAGATCGCCGCCCTTGATCACCTTGTTCAGGTTGAGTCCGAAACGTTTGAACTCGCGCTCGACGAGCTCTCGGCCCAGCGCCATCGACTTCTCGCGCTGCTGCTCCTTGATGAACGAGCGGATCTTCTGCTGCGCCCGGCTCGTCTTCACGAAGGTGAGCCAGTCTTTCGACGGGTGCGCCTGCGGGCTGGTGAGGATCTCGATCTGATCGCCGTTCTTCAGCTTGTAGCGAAGCGGCACGATCTTGCCGTTCACCTTGGCGCCGACGCACTTCTCGCCGACGGCCGAGTGCACCGAGTAGGCGAAGTCGACCGGCGTCGCGTCGCGCGGCAGGCTCTTCACGTCACCACGCGGCGTGAAGACGAAGACCTCGTCGGTGAAGAGATCGACCTTCACCGTGTCGAGGAACTCCTTGGGGTCCTTCAGATCCTGCTGCCACTCGAGCAGCTGCCGCAGCCACGCGAACTTCTCGTCGTCCTTCGCGAGCGCCGAGCGGCCCTCTTTGTAGGCCCAGTGCGCGGCGATGCCTTCTTCGGCGATCCGGTGCATCTCTTCGGTGCGGATCTGAATCTCGATGCGCTCCGAGAGCGGGCCGATCACCGTCGTGTGCAACGACTGGTACATGTTCGCCTTGGGAATGGCGATGAAGTCCTTGAAGCGGCCGGGCACCGGCTTCCACTGCTGGTGCATGAGCCCGAGCGCGCCGTAGCACTGGCCCACGTCGTGGGTGATCACGCGAAACGCGATGACGTCGGGCACCTGCTCGAACTCGATGCCCTGCGACCGCATCTTCTTGTGAATCGAATACATGTGCTTGAAGCGGCCCGTCACCGACGCGGGAATCGCGGCCTCTTTGAGCTTGCCGGCGATCAGCGCGCAGACGTCGTCGATGTACTTCTCACGGTCCTTCTTCTTGCGGTTGATGCGCGCTTCGAGCTCGAAGAAGTCCTTCGGGCGGGTGTAGCGGAACGAGAGATCTTCGAGCTCGGTCTTGATCCACGAGATGCCGAGCCGGTTCGCGAGCGGCGCGTAGATGTCGAGCGTCTCTTGAGCGATGCGCGCCTGCTTCTCTTCGCTCATGTGCTCGAGCGTGCGCATGTTGTGAGTGCGATCGGCGAGCTTCACGAGAATGACGCGAATGTCCTGCGCCATCGCGACGAGCATCTTGCGGAAGTTCTCGGCCTGCTTCTCTTCCTGCGAGAGCTGCTGCGGCGCCGAGTACTTCGAGAGCTTGGTGACGCCGTCGACGATGAGCGCGACCTCGGCGCCGAAGAGCTCTTGAATCTCTTCGACGGTCGCGAGCGTGTCTTCGACGGTGTCGTGCAGCAGGCCCGCGACGATCGAGGCTTCATCGAGGCGCAGCTGCGCCAGCAGGCCGGCGACTTCGAGCGGGTGAATCAGGTACGGCTCGCCAGACTTACGAACCTGGCCCTGATGAACCTTCGCCGAATAGACGTAGGCTTTCTTGATGATGTCGAGGTCGGGTGCCGGGTGGTACGACGACACCCTCGTCAAAATGTCGTTCAGACGAATCAAACGCTGTGATGCTAACACCCTGCACCACTGCTGCAACGCGTCAGCGTCGACGAATGTGTTGCGCAAATGTGCGGAAAGTCTCAGTATCGCACCTCTTCCATGACGGCGTTCCTGACCAAATCGCTTGGAGTCGTCTGCGCGAACTGCGACTTCCTCAACGTCGTCGGTGCTGTGCGGTGCATGTCGTGCGGTGCCGCCACTGACGCACCCTCTCCTACGGCGAAGACTGATCAGTCGCCGAAGCTCGTGCCGCAGCAGGCGCAGCCGATGAACCAGGAGGGCTCAGACAAGACGGCCCCGATGGCGCAGGCGCCGACGAAGCCGCCCGAGGCGCCGCCGGGGTTGCGACGAAGCGGCGTGCAGCCAGCACCCGAGCTCGCGACCACGCCCACGTCACCGTCGGCAGGTCGTGGTGTTCCCGCGAGGCCCACGTTCCAGTCGTCGGCGACGCCGCCTCCGCAGCAGACGCCCGGCCCGAAGTTCGGGCTCACCGTGCTTGCTGGCCCTGCACGCGGTCAGCGCTTCCGCCTCGGCGCGACTGGCGCACAGGTCGGCCGCTCGAAGGGCGTCATCCTCTTCCCCGAAGATCCGTTCGTCTCGCCGCTGCACGCCACGCTCATCGTGCGTGACGGCAAGCTCTTCGTGCGCGACGAGAGCAGCACCTCTGGCATCTACGCGAGCATCGCAGGGCAAGAGACGGTGCCCGCTGGTGGGCTCTTCTGCACGGGTCTGCGCTTGTTCCGCTACGTCGGCGCCATCGAACCAGCACCGGCGTGGAATCGGCTCGACGTGCTCGTCTACGGAGCTCCGGTTCCGAACGGCGTCGTTCACTATTCGATCGAAGAAGTGCTGCTCGGCGATCGCCCTGGCCGTTGCATCATCACGCCGGGGCCTGTGCTCACCATCGGGCAGGGCCGCTGCGACTTCTCGTTCGCGAGTGACGAAGGACTCGCGCCACGCCACTGCGAAGTCGCGCCACTGCCGACCGGCGCGATGATTCGCGATCTCTCGGGCGGGCTGGGAACCTTCGTGCGAATCGCCGGCGAGCGGCCCCTCAAGGCGGGCGATCGCATTCGCGTGGGCCAGCAGACGCTTCAGGTCGAGCTGCTCAGCTGAAGCAGCTCAGTGCCCGAGGCGCTCGTCGAAGTACGCGTTGAAGTCGTCGGGCAGGCTCGTGCCCACCAGCAACTTGTACGTGTCCCACCAGGCGCGCGCTTCGTCGTCGCGCTCACGAAGATGTGCGAGCTCGCCGAGGCGCAGCGCGAGCTCGGGGCGCGACTCTGATCGCCACGCACTCTCGTATCTGGACGCCGCCTCGTTGAAATTGCCTCTGGCAAACGCCTCGTCGCCCAGCACGATCGACTTCTGGGCGTCGGCGGGGCGTTGCTTGTTCCGCTCTGTGCGTTCGAGCCAGAGGCTGGTCGTCGACTTGCCCGGAATCGGAGCGTTCGAAGGCGTCTCGCTCGTCGGCTCGCCAGGCACGAAGTGATCCTTCGACTGGTTGAACACCTGCATCAGGTAGGCGCCGGCGAGGAGCAGCGCGAGCAGCACCAGCACGACCGTGGCGACCTTGAAGACCAGCGCGCCGGTGCCTTCGACGGTGGTGCGGGCGACGTTCTGCGGCACCTTCGTCGGAACCGTCATCTGCCCGACACCGGGCGAGGTCTGCGGCTCGTTCTTCACCGTGTCTTCGCGCTGCGACCACGGCGACGACATGTTCGGCGGCGGGCCGCTGACCTTCGTCTCCTGCTGGTCGAGCGGGGTCACCTTGCGCGGAATCGGGGCGAGCGACGGCGCCGAGTGCGGGCCCGAGCGACGGCCGACCGCCGCGCGACGCTCCTTGTCGATGGCGAGCAGCTCGGCGCGGAACTGCTCTGCCGTCTGCGGACGCTCGTCGGGGTTCTTCGAGAGCGCCTTCATGATGAGGCGCTCCATCGCGGGGCTGACGCGCGCGTCGGGGCGGCGCTTCGTCGGCGGCGGCGGAATCTCGGTGAGGTGCTTGGTGGCGAAGCCGACCGCCGAGTCGGAGTCGAACGGCAGCATGCCCGACACGAGCTGATAGAGAATGACGCCGACCGCGTAGAGATCGGAGCGGTGATCGAGCTTCGCGCCGCGCGCCTGCTCGGGCGACATGTACTCGGGCGTGCCGCAGACGAACCCGGCACGGGTGAGGGCCGGCCCTTCGTCGTCACTGCCGTCGACGATCTTCGCGATGCCGAAGTCGAGCACCTTGACGAAGTCGGGCTCGCTGCGGCCCTGCGAGACCATGATGTTCTCGGGCTTGAGATCGCGGTGAATGACGCCGACGGAGTGCGCATCGGCCAGCGCCGAGAGCACCTGACTCATCACCCGCATGACGCGTGACTCGGGCAGCGGCCACTCGCGCGAGAGAATCTGGTGCAGGTCTTTGCCCTGCACGTACTCCATGGCGATGTACATCGCGCCGTCGTCGGCCTGACCGAAGTCGAGCACCGAGATGGAGTTTGGGTGGTTGAGCCGGCTCGCCGCTTTGGCCTCACGCTGAAAGCGCGCAACGGTGCGCTCGTCGCCGAGCAACGCTTGTCGCAGCACCTTGAGCACGACCGGTTTGTCGAGAGCGAGCTGGGTGGCCTTGTAGACCTTGCCCATACCGCCCTCGCCGATCATCTGCTCGACGCGGTACTTCCCGGCAATGTTCTTGCCGATGGTGTCGTCCGGAGGAGGCACGGGCAAAAGGAATGTTTCCACCTTTGAGTCAGCGGCGCCACCACGATTCACAGGTGTGGAACAGCCGTGCTACGCATGCGCCGCGATGGCGAATCGTCCACGAGTGGCGGTGCGGGTGGTCCGTGCAGATGGCGGGCCGGAGTCGGTGATCCCCATGCGGGGCGACGTGATGCTGTGTGGGAGAAACGGCGATCTGTCGCTGGCCGACGATCCGTTCGTGGCCGACACGCAGATGCGGCTGTTCTTCTCGGGCAATCGGCTCGCGGTGGAAGACGTGGGTGGAGGCAACGGCGTGTTCGCGCGCCTCGCGCCTGGCGTCGAGCGTGAGGTGGCGAGCGGCGGCGAAGTGCGCCTCGGTCGTCAACGCCTCGTGATCGAGCCACTGCCGGTGTTGAGCCCCGGTGAAGATGGAGCCACGGCGTGGGGCTCGCCCGACTCGGGTTTCCGCTTCCGCATGGTGCAGCTGATGGAAGGCGGCACGCGCGGCTCGGCGTACCCGCTCAAAGAAGGCGACAACTTCGTCGGCCGCGAGACGGGCGACATCGTGTTCCCCACCGACGGCTTCGTCTCGTCGAGCCACGCCACGCTCTACGTCGCGCCAGATCGCGTGCTCATTCGTGACGGCATTCGCGACAAGCACTCGTCGAACGGCACCTTCCTGCGACTCACGGCTCCGGCCTTCGTCGAGAACGGCGATCAGTTCCTCATCGGCCGGCAGCTCGTGCGCGTCGAGATGGCCTGAGCAGAAACACGAACGCCGCTCCGGAGACGGTCTCCGAGGCGGCGCGTGGTTGGTGAAAACGAAGAAGACGAGACGGCCTCAGCCGTACGACTTCTCCTTCTTCTCCTGCTCTTCCTTGCAGCGAATGCAGAGCGTGGTCACCGGTCGCGCCTCGAGGCGCTTCAGGCTGATCGGCTCTTCACACCGCTCGCACAGACCGAACGTACCGTCGGTGATGCGCTGAATCGCCTTGTTGATCTTCGCGAGCAGCAGCTTCTCGCGATCGAGCAGGCGAAACGCCATCGACTGCGCATACTCGCTCGAGGCCTGGTCGATCTCGTCGGGGAGGTCGTCAGTGTCGAAGTTCGACTCCTCCTCCATCGTCTTGCGGGCCTTCGCGAGAATGGCCGTGCGGCTATCCTCGAGCATCTTCTTGAAGCGCTTCAGATCCTTCGCGCCCAGCGTTCCTCGTTCAGACATGGGGTCGAAAACTCTCCGGCCTACGGGAAAAAAGGCGCGAGAGTGTGCGTCCGCGCTCGCCAACTGTCAAGCAATGACGAAATAACCCTTTGAAATCACGCTCACCGGATAGACTGGCCCTCTCATGTCGGACCTGTCCCGATTCGATCGCGAGTTTCTGAAGACGGCGCTGGCGCTGGCAAACCAGTCGGAGGTCACGCATCTCCTCTACATCAGCGACACGCCGCTCGCGCCGGCCGACCTTCGCGGGCGCAAGGCGCGCAAGAAGCTCTTGTACGCCGTGACGCTGGACACGATCGCCGTCGAGCTCGAGGCCCGCAAAGAGCGCGTCGTCGTGATCCCTGCGTACGACTACTCGCGCACCGAGCGCGTGAAGATGGCCGTCGTCTCGGCGCTCAGCCAGGGCTTCTTCAAAGAGGGCGATCTCGTGCTCTGCCTCACGGGCCGCATCGGCCGGCAGGTCGACACGCTCATGCAGATGCGCATCGGCGGCAGCCTCGACGATCGCGTCGCCATCGAAGGCGTGAAGCTCGGAGACGAGTTCAACTCCCAGGTCGTCGACGCGCTCATTCAGCTCGCGCTGCAGATCGGCCAGGAAGGGTTCGAAGGCCACCCGATCGGCACCATCATCTGCATCGGCGATCACACGGCCGTGCTCGAGACGAGCCGGCAGATGACGATCAACCCGTTCCAGGGTCTCTCGGAGGCCGAGCGCAACGTGCTCGACCCGAAGATCCGCGAGGCCATCAAGAACTTCTCGGTGCTCGACGGAGCGTTCGTCATTCGTGAAGACGGCGTGGTGCTGGCGGCGGGGCGCTACCTCTCGGCGAAGGACGACGACGTGAAGATTCCGCTCGGGCTCGGCGCGCGCCACGCGGCCGCGGCCGGCATCACGGCCACCACGAAGTGCATCTCGATGGTGGTCAGCCAGACCTCGGGAGCGGTGCGGCTCTTCAAGGACGGCAACATCATGCTCGAGCTGCATCAGACGGCTCGGCGTAACTGACTTTCCCCCAGCGCAAGGAACCACCATGGGAATGCTGAAGTTCGAAGTGCCCTCCACGCTGCCGATCGAGGACTCGAAGCTGCGCGTCGAAGCGCTGCTCTCGTACTGGAACCGCAAGTACGGAATCACCTCGTCGTGGAACGGAATGAAGGCGCAGATGAAGGGCAAGGCCGTGGGCGTCACCATCGACGGCAACCTCGAGGTGCTCAGCAACAAGATCGCGGGCGAAGCCTCGGACCCCGGCATGCTGCTGCGCGGTCAGGCCCAGAAGTACCTCACCCGAAAGTTCAGCGAGTACCTCGACGCCAGGCGCTCGCTCGAAGACATCAAGCGCGCCGAAGATTGACGCGCCGTACATCGCGCCATTGACGTTGTAGAGTTCGCGCGCTGCTGCACCCGGCAGTCTCCGTCCCATCGCTGCGAGGATCACGAACGTGACCAAGCCGGACTCCTCCAACTCTCCCGTCGTGCCCGCCCCGCTCGAAGACACGCAGGCGGGGCTCGAGACCGTGATGAAGCCCGAGGGCGCGTTGAGCCCGACGGCCAGCGCGCCAAAGCCGCCGAGCGTCGCGCCCGTCGCGTCGTCCCCCTCGAGCACGAACCTTCAGCCGGTGAAGGCGCCGTCGAGCTCGAGCCTGCCGCCGGTGACCTCGTCAGGCTCTGGCGTGCGCAGCACGGGCACGGGACCGACACCGAGCTCGAAGAGCGGCCCTTCGCAGAACAGCTACACGTCGCCCGAGCTGCAGGCCGTCACCGACCCTGAGCCCGGCACCCGGCTGCACCACTACGAGATCATCAAGCTGCTGGGCCGTGGCGGCATGGGCAGCGTCTTCCTCGCGCGCGATCTGCGCCTGGGCCGCCGCGTCGCCATCAAGTTCCTGCGCACGCACTCGGCTGACATGACGAAGCGCTTCATTCTCGAGGCGCGCACGACGGCCGCGGTCGCGCACGAGAACATCGTCGTCATCTTCGAGGTCGACGCCTGGCAGGGCTCGCCCTTCATGGTGTTCGAGTACCTCTCGGGCAAGCCGCTCACCAAGCTCATCCCCGAGAACAAGCCGCTGCCGCCTGCACGCGCCGTCGAGCTGTTGGTGCCCGTCGTGCGCGCACTCGCCTCGGCGCACAGCCAGGGCATCGTTCACCGCGACCTCAAGCCCGACAACATTCTCGTCACCGACGTGGGCATCACCAAGGTGCTCGACTTCGGCATCGCGAAGGTGCTCCAGGGCGATGACAGCGCCCCCGAGGCTGCGGCACGCCCGCGCGCTCCGCGAACGAGCCTCGAGGACGAAGACGACAGCGAGCTCACCCAGAAGGGCGCGATGATGGGCACCATGTCGTACATGGCGCCCGAGCAGTGGGGCATCGGCGTCGCCATCGATCACCGCGCCGACATCTGGGCGGTGGGCATCATGTTGTTCAAGATGCTCACGGGGAAACACCCGCTCGATCCGCTCAAGGGTCACCAGCTGATGGTCACCGGCATGCTCGACAAGCCGATGCCGACGCTGCACTCGAAGGCGCCCGAGATTCCCATTCCACTCGCGCAGATCGTCGACAAGTGCCTGATGAAGCGGAAGGAGGATCGCTTCCCCGACGCGGTCACCCTGCTCCGCGCGCTCGAGCCCTTCCTGCCGGGCCGCTACACGCAGGAGATCAAGATCGACGAGAGCCCGTACGCGGGGCTCTCATCGTTCCAGGAAGCCGACGCCGCGCGCTTCTTCGGCCGCCGTCAGGAGATCGCCGCGGTCGTGAACCGCATTCGCGAACGGCCGCTGCTCGGCATCGTCGGCCCCTCTGGCGCGGGCAAGTCGTCCTTCGTGCGCGCAGGTCTGGTGCCTGCCCTCAAGCGCTCTGGAGAAAACTGGGACTCGCTGGTGATGCGGCCCGGGCGATCGCCGCTGGCGGCGCTGGCGACCCTCATCAACCCGCTCATCGGAACCGCGACCTCGGTCGTGGACGACGTGGCCGAGCAGAAGAAGCTGGCCTCGAAGATCGCCCAGGAGCCCGGCTACGTCGGCTCGGTGCTGCGTTCGCTCGCGCGGCGCGACAAGAAGAACGTGCTCGTCTTCGTCGACCAGTTCGAAGAGCTCTACACGCTCGTGCCCGATGCCGCCGAGCGCAAGGCCTTCACGGCCGCCCTCGCGGGCCTCGCCGATGATCCCACGTCGCCGATCCGGCTCGTGCTCTCGATCCGCTCCGACTTCCTCGATCGGGCCGCCGAAGACTCGCGCTTCATGGCCGAGCTTGGGCAGGGCCTCGTCTTCCTCGCCGCTCCGGGACCCGATGGGCTGCGCGAGGCGATCATTCAGCCGGCCGAGCTCGCTGGGTACAAGTTCGAGTCGCCCGTCATCATCGACGACATGATTGGCCACCTGCAGCACACGCAGGGCGCCCTGCCGCTGCTCCAGTTCGCGGCGTCGATGCTGTGGGAGAACCGGGACCCGGCGCGCAAACAACTCACCAAGCTCGCCTACGAAGCCATCGGCGGCGTGAGTGGTGCGCTCGCCAGCCACGCTGACTCGGTGCTGCAGAAGATGTCGCCGCAGAAGGTCGCGACCACGCGCAACATCTTCCTTCGCCTCGTCACCAGCGATCGCACCCGCGCGATCGTCTCGACCGACGAGCTCCGTGAAGGCCAGGCCGACTCCCGCGAGCTTCAAGCCGTGCTCGACGAGCTGGTGCAGGCGCGTCTGCTCGTGGTGCAGACCGGGGCGGGTGTCGCGACGGTCGAGATCGTGCACGAGTCGCTCATCACGAGCTGGCCCACGCTGCGGCGGTGGCTCGACGAGAGCGGTGAAGACGCGGCCTTCCTCGAGCAGCTGCGCCAGGCCTCACGCGCGTGGGCCACCAAGAACCGGCCCGACGATCTGCTCTGGCGCGGAGAGCTGGCCGACGAAGCCCAGCGCTTCCAACGCCGCTACAAGGGCCCGCTCGGCGATCAGCAGAAGGACTTCCTCGACGCTGTCGTGGAGCAGATGGGCGCGGCGGCGCGGCGTCGTCGCACCCTGCTCGTCGGAGCCGTCGCGTTCCTGAGCTTGCTCGTCGCCGGTTCGGCCGTGGCGCTCGTCGTCATCCAGGGCGCGCGGCAGGAAGCGCAGAAGCAGGCAGAAGCGGCACTCAAGGCCGAAGAGTCGGCGCGCGGCAGTGAGCAGAAGGCCGTCGAGAACGCGAAGAAGGCGTCGGACAACGAAGCCGAAGCGCGCAAGTTCGCGGCCGAGCTCGAGGTGAAGGGCAAGAAGCTCGAGGCGGCGCTCAAGGCCGCAGAAGACGCCCGCGTCTCGGCCGAATCGTCGGAGCGCAGTGCGCAGCGCAACGCCATCGAAGCCGAGAAGGCGAAGCAGCTCTCGGATCGTGCGCGGCGCGCGGTGGAAGACGCCCGTCGTGAGCTGCAGGGCGCGTACTCGAAGGAGCAGGAGCGCGCGCGCCGTCTCGAAGAGCAGCTCGGTGGTGGCGTGATCGACGTCTTGAAGTGAGCCGAAGCCGTTTCAGAGTGAGTGAGGGGAGCCGATGACGCTTCGTCGATGGGCAGTGACGTTGGTGATGGTGCTGGCGAGTCTGGCCTTCGCGCAGGAGCCCGAGCGGCCGTGGGCAAAAGGTGTCGCGCCGTCGGCCCAGAAGCAGGCGCTCGAGATCTTCCGCACCGGCAACGCGGCGCTCAAGGAGTCGCAGTGGCGAATCGCGGCCGACCGCTACCGTGAGGCCATCGCGCTCTGGGATCACCCGGCCATCAACTACAACCTCGCGCTCGCGTTGCTGCAGCTCGATCAGCCGATCGAGACGTACAAGCGGCTCGAGGCGGCGCTGAAGTACGGCGCGGCGCCGCTCGACGCCGACAAGTTCGATCAGGCGCAGCGCTACCGGGCGCTCGTCGAGAAGCAGGTCTCACGCATCGAGCTGCGCTGCGACGTCGACGGCGCGATCGTGAAGTTGAACGGGCAGCAGGTGCTCGTCGGCCCCGGCACGTACAAGACGATGGTGCGGGCGGGCGCGATCACCGTCGTCGCCTCGAAGGAAGGCTTCCTCACGAACGAGCAGAGCCCGACGCTGCTCGGTGGAGAGACCCGCACGCTCGAGCTGACGCTGGTCGCCGCGGAGCAGGCCGTCGAATACCGCCGCCTCTTCCCCGCGTGGATTCCCTTCGCCGTCCTGGGGGCGGGTGCAGCGCTCGCAGGTGGTGGCGTCGGACTGCATCTGTCGGCCCGCAACCAGTTCGGGGCGTACGATCGCGGAATCGAAGGCTGCGTCGACGTGGCGACCGGCGGCTGCGTGCCCTCGCTCGACCTCTCGGCGATGAAGACCCAGGCCCAGGGGCAACAGGCCGGCGCGCTGGTGCTCTACAGCATCGGCGGTGCTGCGATCGCGGCGGGCGCCGTGCTGCTCTACGTGAACCGGCCCCAGCCCTACCGCGCAGACGTGAAGGTCGAATCTGCGTTCCACCTCGTTCCCACCATCGGCCCCAACGGCGCCGGGGCCACGCTGTTCCTGAGCTTCTGACATGAACCGCACCTTTCGAATCTCGAGCCTGCTCGTCGTCACGCTCTTCGGAGCGACGGCCTGCTTCGAACCCGCCAGCACGGCCTGCAAGAGCGGCATCGTCTGTCCCGCAGGCAGCCGATGCTCCGCCGACGGAACGACGTGCACGCGCACGGTCTGCGGCAACGGCACCGTCGACGATGGCGAGAAGTGTGACGACGGCAACGTCACCAACAACGACGGCTGTCGCGGTGACTGTCTGTCGACCGAGCTCTGCGGCAACGCCGTCATCGACCCGCTGAAGGGCGAGGTCTGCGACCTGGGTGACACGCGCTCGGGTGACGGGTGCTCGGGGGACTGCAAGTCGACCGAGGCGTGCCCGAACGGCGTCGTCGACTCTGCGGCTGGAGAAGTGTGTGACGACGGCAACACGATCGAAGGCGATGGCTGCAGCTCGACGTGCCGCTCGGTCGAGGTGTGCGGCAATGGCTTCATCGACAACCGCTTCCCCGCCGGCAGCGGACGGCAGAACGAGGTCTGTGACGACGGCAACACGCGCTCGGGTGACGGCTGCTCGGCCGACTGCCTGTCTGCAGAGTCGTGCGGCAACGGCCGCGTCGACAACATGTTCTCGCCTGACTCGGGCATTCCCAACGAGGTCTGCGACGACGGGAACCTGCGCGATCGCGATGGCTGCTCGACCAACTGCCAGTCGACCGAACGGTGCGGCAACGGCGTGGAAGACTCGACGGTGGGCGAGGTGTGCGACGACGGCAACACCCGCTCGGGTGATGGCTGCTCGGCCGACTGCAAGTCCAAGGAGTTCTGCGGCAACCGCTACCTCGACGACATGTTCCCCGACGCGGGCTCGAACGAGATCTGCGACGACGGCAACAACCGCAACGGCGACGGCTGCTCGTCTGACTGCACCTCCACCGAGTTCTGCGGCAACCGCATCGTCGACTTCGGTGCGCGCGAGCTCTGCGACGACGGCAACACCAGGTCGGGCGATGGGTGCTCGGCCGACTGTCGCTCTCAGGAGACCTGCGGCAACCGCATCGTCGACGATCAGTTCGACGGCGGCGGCATGACGAACGAGGTCTGCGACGACGGCAACAACACCTCGGGTGACGGCTGCTCCTCCGACTGCCGCTCGCAGGAGACCTGCGGCAACCGCTACGTCGACACCGCGCGCCAGGAGGTCTGCGATGACGGCAACCGCGTGGCTGGAGACGGCTGTTCGGCCGACTGCCGCTCGAATGAGACGTGTGGCAACCGGGTTCGCGACGTGCTGCTCGATGGTGGGTTCGCCGAGGTGTGTGACGACGGCAACCGGCAGAACGGCGACGGCTGCAGCGGCAACTGCCAGTCGACCGAGACCTGCGGGAACGGCATCGTCGACAACCAGTTCGCCAACGCCACGCTCAACGAGGACTGCGACGACGGCAACATGGTGGAAGGCGACGGCTGCTCCAACACGTGCCGCTCGGGCGTGGGCTGCGGCAACGGCGTGCGAAGCGACACCGAGGCCTGTGACGACGGCAACCAGCTGCCGGGTGACGACTGCAGCCCGACCTGCACCATCACCTTCTGCGGCGACGGCGTCGTCAACGCGACGGGCTCGCCCGGCCGCCGCGAGCAGTGCGACACCGCCGGAGAGACCGGAACCTGCAACCGCAACTGCACGACCCGCGTGTGTGGCGACGGCATCGTCAACCCAGATGCGGGAGAGCAGTGCGACACCGTGGGCGTGCAGGATGGTGGCACCGCGGCGTGCGACCCCGACTGCTCCGTCGCGTTCTGCGGCGACGGCTTCCGCAACGGGCCACGCGGAGAGGCCTGCGATTCGTTCGGTCAGAACGCGGGCGGCTGCAACTTCAACTGCACCTTGTCTGCGTGTGGCGATCGCATCTTCAACCCCGACGCGGGCGAGCAGTGCGACGACGGCCCTGCCGCGACGGCGCGCTGCAACGGGGCTCCGTCGTGCACCATCGCCCGCTGCGGCGACGGCATTCCGAACTCGGCCGCGGGTGAACAGTGCGACGGCCCGGGAGAGACGGCGAGCTGCAACCTGAACTGCACCAACCGTTCGTGCGGCGACGGCATCATCAACCGCGCGGCTGGCGAGCAGTGCGACACGGTGGGCGTGAACACGACCGCGACGGCGACCTGCGACACCAACTGCACCACCGCGTTCTGCGGCGACGGCACTCCCAACACGGCCGCAGGCGAGCAGTGCGACCCGGGGCTCACCTCGTCGCCCACCTGCGACAACGACTGCACCTTCCGCTCGTGCGGAGACGGCTTCATCAACACCGCGGCCAGCGAGCAGTGTGACACCGCGGGTGTCGACACCACGCCGACCGCCACGTGCGACACGAACTGTACGCTGGCGACCTGCGGCGACGGCACCATCAACTCGGCGCGCGGCGAGACGTGTGACACGCCCGGCGTGAACGTGACACCCACCAACGTCTGCGATCGCGACTGCACCGCAGCGACCTGCGGAGACGGAACCGTCAATCTGGCGCGGAGCGAGCAATGCGACACCGTCGGCGTCAACGTCACGCCGACCGCGACCTGCGACAGCGACTGCACGACGGCGCGATGCGGCGACAACACGCCGAACACGGCCGCTGGAGAGCAGTGTGATGACGGCAACCCGACCAACACCGATGGCTGCCTGACGAGCTGCCGCAACCCGACGTGCGGAGATGGCTTCGTGCGCACCACCGGCACTCCCGAAGCGTGCGACGACGGTGAAGGCACGCCCGTGACCGAGACCAGCTGCCCCTACGGCGAGGCGAATTGCACGCGCTGCAACGACCTCTGCACCGCGGTGCTGAACCTCACTGGCCAGTTCTGCGGCGACAACTCGACGCAGCTGAGCGAGGGCGAGCTCTGCGACGACGGAAACCGCGTGACCGAGACCGGCAATTGCCCCTACGGGCTCGCCACGTGCCCGGCGTGCAACGCAGATTGCACTGCAGCCATCAACCGGCCCAGCGGCGGGTTCTGCGGTGACGGCACGCCGAACGGCCCAGAGCAGTGCGACGACAACAACACGACCACCGAGACGGCGTGCGCCTACGGAACGGCGACCTGCACGGGCTGCGACTCGTCGTGCCGGAACGTTCCAGGGCTTCGCGGCAACGTGTGTGGTGACGGCGTGCGCGATGTCTCGAACGAGACCTGCGACGACGGCAACACCAGCACCTGCGGCACCTGTGGCGGCGGCGTCGGAGCACGGTGCTCGGTGACGCAATCGCTTCAGGCGGCGACGGGCTCGATCGTGGCGGCGAACAGGGCGGCGACGACCGACGCCACCACCTTCACGCTCAGCGATGGCGTTCACCCCGCCGTCGTCTTCGAGTTCGACACCGATCCCGATCCAGGCACGTTCACCGGAGGCAATACGCGCGTGAACCTCAACCCAGGCGGCGGTAGCGCCACCGATGTTGCAGACAACATTCGCGCAGCCATCAACGGCCTGCCGTCGACCACGTTGGCCATCACCGCAGGCGGTGCGACCGAGACAGTCACCCTCACCAACGACGCGCAGGGCGCTTTCGGCAACGTCGCCGTGACGACCACGCTCTCGACCATGGGCTACTCGGTCACCGGCATGTCGGGCGGCCGCGGTCGTGACTGCCCTGCGACCACGGGCTGCGCTTCGACGAACGACTGCGCACCAGGACTGTCCTGCCAGCCGAGCGCGGGCGGCCTGACCTGCCAGTAACCAGCCGGTTTCACTGAGCGAATCGGCGCGGGGATCGTTTCCTCGCGCCGAACGTTTCAGGTTGTACCTTGCGCTGGTTGATCGCCCTGCCCTTCAGGCTCTTCTGGAAGCTCTCCCTCGGCCAGAAGCTGGTGGTGCTGGTTTGCGCTCCGCTGCTCGCGATCAACGGGGCCGTCGCCTTCTTCGGCAGCTCGGTCGTCTTTCCCCTGTCGCCGTTCTTTCTCCAGGAGAAGGTGTTCGCGCTGAAGACCTACGCCAAGCACCGGCCGGTCTGCGCGCTCACGGGCCATGGCGATCTCGAGACGCTGGCGAATCAGGCAGAGCGAAAGCACGGCCTGCCCCGTGGACTCATGTGGGCGATCGTTCAGACCGAGAGTGGCGCGCGGCCGCACCGCATCTCGTTCGCGGGCGCGATGGGGCCTGCGCAGCTGATGCCGGGCACGGCGGCGTTGATGGGCATCAGTGATCCCTTCGATCCCCACGAGGCCGTCGATGCCGGCGCGCGCTATCTCAAGCAGCAGCTCGACAGGTTTGGCGACGTGACGCTCGCGGTGGCTGCGTACAACGCGGGTCCTGGAGCGGTGCATGGCGCGGTGCCGAGGAACGGTGAGACCGAGCACTACGTCGCGAAGGTCATGCGCACGTTCTCAGGCACGCGGCTGCGCTGAGCGGAGTAGCGTTCTTCGTCGATGCGAACACGACTGACTGAGAGGCTCGTGCTCGGTGATGGGCTCGAGGTCAGCCCCATCTGCCTGGGCATGGTGGACGACCCGAAGACGGTGTCGGCCGCGTACGAGGCGGGCATCAACTTCTTCTTCCTCACCGCCGACATGCACTGGCCGCTGTATGCGCCGCTGCGAGAGGGCCTCAAGCGGCTGCTGAAGAAGAAGCACGTGCGTTCTCGAATCGTCGTCTGCGCGACCGCCTACGTCACCCAGCCCGACTTCTGCGAGATGCCGTTCGAAGAGGTGTTGTCCGAGCTTCCCGGGCTCGAGCGCCTCGACGTGCTGGCCATGGGCGGCGTGTACGCGAACGACTTCGGGCCGCGACTGCCCGTCTACGAGCGGCATCGCGAGCACGGCTTCGTGGGCAATCGCGCGATCGGCGCCAGCTTTCACGATCGGCGCACCGCGCAGTCGGCGGTGCGTCACCGGCTGGTCGATCTCGCCTTCGTGCGCTTCAACGCGGGCCACCCCGGCGCGAAGCAGGACGTGTTCGCGAAGCTGCCGAAGCGCCGCCCGCTCCTCTTCAACTTCAAGAGCACCGATGGCTGGGTGAATGACGATCGGCTCGACGAGCTCGGGCTCGAGCCGGGCGTGTGGCGGCCCTCGATCACCGATCACTATCGCTACGCGCTCTCGCAGCCTGCGGTCGATGGCGCGCTGATCGCCCTGTCGTCGACGAAGGAGGTGCGCGCGCTGGCTGACGCCATCGCGAAGGGTCCGCTCGACGACTCGGAGCAGGCCTGGCTCGAACGACTCGCGCAGACGGATCTCTCGACGCCATGAGCCGCCCGGGACTCCAGACGTTGCTGGGCACGTTTCCGGTGAAGCGTTTTCTCGCCGAGCACTGGCCGAACACGATGATGGTGGAGCACGGGCCGGTGGAGCGCTTCGCAGGGCTGGCTGATGCTGCCGAGTTCGAGTCCATCGGCGCGTTGACCTCGTTGCCCGCAGGAAACTGGCTGGTGCAGTCCGGGCAGTTTCCCAACGGCTTCGGCAACGTGCCGGTGTCGGGCGAAGCCGCGGCGTCGTTCTTTCATGCCGGCTTCACGATCTACGGCGTCGAGCCTGAGCTGCGCTCCGCGTCGATTCGGCGCTGGCTTTCGGCGATCGAGCGCGATCTCGGGCTCCCTTCTCCCTTCGTTCGCGCCAGCGCCTTCCTCTCGAAGCCCGGCCCTGGCGCGCGCATGCACTTCGACTCGCAGGAGTCGTTCGTGGTGCAGCTGAAGGGCAAGAAGCGCTGGTGGCTCGCGCCGAACCGCGACGTCGACTTCCCGACCGAGAACTACATCGCGGGCGATGCCGTTCCGCCCTCACTCGAGGCGCAGGCGCATCAGCCGCTCGCGACGGAGCTGCCCGGTGATGCGGTCGAGGTCGTGCTGAAGCCGGGCTCGATGATGTTCGTTCCGCGAGGGACGTGGCACGCGACCGAGACGATCGAGGAGTCATGGCATCTCGATCTGATGATGCCGCTCCCCACCTGGGGCGATCACGTCGGTGGGTTGTTGGCCCAGCACTTCCTCACGAAGACCCACTGGCGAGCGCCGATGATCGACGAAGGCCGGCTGCACGAACACCTGCAGCGGCTGATCACCGAGCTCGACGAGGCAGCGCCTTCATCACCCGAGTCACCCACGCCGAAGACATCGAGCCGAGCCACGGCTGCGACGGGTCGAGCCCCTCGGTCGAGAAGCGCGAAGCGACGGCGCCCCACGCGGTGAGCGACGGCCGTTTCAACCACGTGACCAGGCCCTCGGCGACGAGCCGGCAGCGCTGAGCCCCGAAGCTCTCGTCACTGCCGAGTGGAGACTCTGCGACGCCGAGCCCGGGAGCGACCTTCCACACGAACGGCGGCGTCTCGCGACGAAGTCCACGACGGTACCGAAGCAGCACGCGCAGCACCGGCACGATGGCGCGTGGGTCGACGTAGAGCAGCATGGTGTCGCGACGGCCGAACGAATCGGGGTCGTTCGCGATCTTCCCGTCGAAGCGGACCTTCGCGAGTGACCGATCGTGCAACAGCGCGTGGAGCACCCTGGGCGCGTGTGCGGGCGTGACGTTGAGGTACACCTTCAAGTGCGGCTGATCGTCCGAGAAGCGGCCCGCGCGGGAGTTGAAGCAGAAGTACCCCGGCATCGCGGCCTCGCGCGCGCACGGCAACCTCACCGAGACGCTGTCGCCAGGACTGGCCTTCGACGGCCGCAGCTGCGACGCATCACGAAGGAACAGGCGAATGTCGGAGTTGAAGACGAACGACCCGCGCGCCTCGCGGGACAGCATCCGAAAGTGCGGCATGAACCACGTCGCGCCATGAGCCGCCGCCAGCAACGACGCGATGAACTCTGGTGAGCCACCGAGCGAATCGGCGAAGCGTCCCTCGGACCGGCGCCAGTCGATGAAGACGTTCGCGTACAGCCAGTCCTCCAGCGCCTGCGCGGCGTCGGCCTTCGAGAAGGTCGCGCCACCCGGCAGCACGAGCCCGCGCTTGGTCCAGCGCAGCTGCTTCGCGATGCCGTCGATCGTGCGCTCGAGCGTCATCGCGCTCCCAGGAAGTGGCGCGCCCAGAAGCGAGGCTGGGTCAGCAGCCCGAGGGCCGAGCGCGTGACGTGCAGCTCGGGTTCTCCCCATGCGCCGGCGTGGAACGTGACGGTGTAGATCCGCCGAAGCAGCGCTTCTCCTGCCCACGCGATGGCCCGCTCATGATGGCCTGTCTGGCCAGGGAGTTCGAGCACCGCAGCTTCGCGAGCCCACGCGCCCATGAACGCGCTCAACCGGGCACGCAGCTGCGGCAACGTCGTCGCCTCGGAGGGATCGCGCGGCACCAGGTACGAGCCGAGGTCCTCGGCGATCCACATGCCGAGATCCCGCGCGGGATCTCCGAGCCCGGCGAGCTCGAGATCGACGAAGCCCACCCGCCCACGATGAACGAAGACGTTCGCCTGCCGAAGGTCACCGTGGCACAGCGCTGTCATCGTGCGATCGAGCGTGAGCAACGCCGTCAATCGTCGCTGCGCGGACCGATGTGACTGGACGAGCCTCCACAGCGAGAGCGAGGCGGGACCGAGGCCTGCGTAGTCTTCCGGCGTCGTCCAGATCAGCCGCTCGATCAGCTCTCCCGAGACACGTTCCTTCGAAGCACCGGCCGCCGCATGAAAGTGCGCGAGCGCCTCGCCGATTCGCGCGTCGTCATCGATCGCGAGCTGCGGCTTTGCTCTGCGGCGCGCGTAGGTCGTCGAGCCCTGGAACCACGAGACGATGAATCGCCCACGCGATCCTTCCACCACGACCGGCGTCGCGAACGAGCCCGTGCCGCCGTCCAGATGACGAAGCATCGTCTGCTCGCGCGAGCTCCAGGGGTCGTCGGGAGTCGCTGCGATCTTCGCCAACGCCCGCCCGCCACGCCGCTTCACCACGAAGGTGAGGTTCCGGCTGGAGGCGATCGCTGCGGTCGCAGACGAGTCGACGAAAAAACCACGCCCCCGGAGCCATCGCTGGACACCCGGGGGCACGGTGAAAGACGTCATCGACTGCGAGCGCCCGTTACTCGAGCGGCTGGGGGCGAATCGACTTCAGCGGCGCCGGCTGCGGAGGAATCGAGGCGAGCGGTGCGGAGCGCGGCGGGCGAACCGACTTCAGCGGCGCCGGCTGCGGAGGGGTGGACTTCAGCGGCGCGGTGCGCGCGGGCGGCTTCGCCGACTTCAGCGGCTGCGGCGTCGACTTGTTCGGGTTCGCCGACTTCAGCGGGGCCGTCTTGGCCGGCTTGGACGACTTCAGCGGCTTCCAGCCCGGGTTGGCCGACTTCAGCGGCTCAGGGGGCGTGGGCTTCGGCTTCGGCGTGGACTTCAGCGGCTTGTTGCTCGCGAGCGGCTTGGTGCTGGCGAACGGGTTTGCACTGGTCAGCGGCTTGTTGATGCGAGGCATCGTGAGGTTCCCCAGGGTGAGAGACGAGACAAAGCGATGTACACCGCAGCCCCCGCCCCTGCGCAAGCGGTGGCCCTTTTTTCCTCCGAGGCGCTCGAATGCCCCTGCCCCGAGAAGTCCGAACCTGGTTGACCGAGGCGTGGTTCCGCGATGCGCCCGTCGACGAGATCCTGGCTGGGGTGCCGGCCGCCGTTCCAGTGACGGCCGTCAAGGCGTTCCTCCGCGGCCTCGAGACCAGCCCTCACGCCGAGGAGTTCGGCGACCTCGTGACCCGCATTGCACGGCTCGAGTGGCAGGGCCGCATCAGGCTGCAGGCGGGGCGCCTCGACCCGTCCCGACGCAGGGTTCCGCGTGTTCAACACCTGACGCCGCGGCAGTTCATCGAGCGGGCCTACGCCCCCAACCGGCCGATCGTGCTCACCGGCATGATGAAGGACTGGAAGGCGCTTCGCCGCTGGACGTGGGCCTTCCTGGCGAAGACCGTCGGTGACGCGCCGGTCGAGGTCATGGAGCACCGGGAGACGACCGCCTTCTACGATCTCAACGTGAACCGCCTGAGTGAGACGACGACTCTGCGCGAGTTCATCGGGTGGATTCAGCGCGTGAAGACGTCGAACGCCCGCTACATGGTGGCGCGCAACAACGGGCTCGATGCTCCAGCGTTGAAGCCTCTGCGCGGCGATCTCGGCTTCTTCGGCGGCATTCTCGATCAGGGACTCGATGGCTTGAGCTACCTCTGGGTCGGGCCGGGCGGCACCGTCACCCCGCTCCATCACGACACCGCCAACAACCTCTTCTGCCAGGTGCGCGGGCGAAAGCGCTTCATCCTGATCGATCCGGCGAACGCAGAGCTGTTGCGCGACGTGCTCAGTTACTACTCCCTCATCGACGCTGAGGACTTCGACGTGAAGCGCTTCCCGTACCTCGCCGAGGTGGAGCGCCTGACGGTGACCGTCGGCCCCGGAGACGCGCTGTTTCTGCCTGCGGGCTGGTGGCACCACGTGCGCGCTCTCTCACCGAGCCTCTCGGTCTCGATGACGAACTTCACCCGGCTGATCGACACGCACGAGGCGTCGTTTCCCCTGCCTGGCAGGCGATGACGCTTCTTTGATCCCCGCCTCTGCTCGTGCGACGGTGATCCGGTGATTCGCTCCGCCTTTCAGGACCTGAACCGGCTGCGGCAGATCGCGATCATCGCGGGCAAGTACGGCTTCGCCGACCTCTTCGAGCGAACGGGTCTCAAGAAGATCCTCCCCGACGCGAAGATCGAAGGCGATGCGCAGGCGCAGTCGATGCCCTTCGCGCGCCGCTTTCGCATGATGCTGGCCGAGCTCGGGCCGACCTTCGTGAAGTTGGGTCAGGTGTTGTCGACGCGCGGCGATCTGCTGCCGGCCGAGTTCATCGAAGAGCTCTCGACCCTGCAGGACAAGGTGCCGCCGTTCGGCATGGAGGACGTTCGCAAGCAGGTGCAGGCGGCGTTCGGTCGTCCGCTCGAGGAGCTGTTCCGCGACTTCGACGAGACCCCCATCGCAGCGGCCTCGATGGCGCAGGTGCACAAGGCAACCACCCACGATGGGGTGGGCGTCGTCGTCAAGGTGCAACGGCCGGGCATCACCGAGCGCATGCGGGCGGATCTCTCGGTGCTGCACGGCATCGCGCGCGCGCTCGAGGCGGTGATCGAAGAGGTCAGCATCACCTCGCCCACCACCATCATCGAAGAGTTCGACAAAGCGGTGCACGAAGAGCTCGACTTCTTGAACGAGGCCTCGAACGTGCGCGCGTTCATGCGGGCCCACGAGAACCACCTGACGGTCCGCATCCCGAAGGTCTACGACGAGCTCACCGGCCGCACGGTCTTGACGCTCGAGTTCCTCGACGGGCCCAAGCTGTCGAACGCGCAGCTCGACGAGGCGGGGAAGAAGAAGCTGGCGAACATCATTCTCGAAGAGGCGTTCAAGCAGCTCTTCGAAGACGGGCTGTTCCATGGCGACCCGCACCCCGGGAACCTGCTGATCCTCGAGGGGCCGGTGCTCGCGCTGATCGACTTCGGGCTCGTCGGGCGGGTGACCCACCAGATGCAGGAGGCGCTGATCTCCCTCATCCTCGCGATCGCGCTGAAGGACTCGGAGTCGGTGGCGCGCCAGCTCTATCGACTCGGCACACCCGACAGCCGCGCGAACCTGCACACCTTCAAGACCGACATCGACGCGATCTTGAACGCGTACCTGCCGACCTCGATCAAGGACGTGAACGCGAAGGCGCTCGTGCGCGACCTGCTGAACCTGGCCGTGAAGTACCGGGTCAAGGTGCCGCGCGAGTACGCGATTCTCGCGAGAGCGTCGGTGGCCATCGAAGGCATCTTGCGCACGCTGTACCCCGAGATGCCCATCGGCGAGATCTTCATGCCGTACGCGCGGAAGATGATGGCCGAGCGCTACGACCCGTCTCAGCTGCAGGGCAACGCGATGAAGACGTTGCTGCGACTGCAGAGCGCCGCGAGCGACCTGCCGCTTCAGCTGCAGCAGATCATGCTCGACCTCGAGTCGGGCAAGTTCACGATCACCCTGAAGGACGATCAGGTCGAGTCACTCAACAGCAACCTGCGCGCGCTCGCGGTCGTGGCCTTCGCCGGGCTCTGTGCGTGCGGCTTCATCATCGGCACCTTCCTCGCGTTCGCGCCGAAGCAGTGGGAGATCGCCGGCATTCCCGTGATGGGCGTGCTCGGCATCGGCGCGACGGTCTTCCTCTTCTCGACCGCGATGGTGCGTCAGGTGCTCGGCAGCTTCCGCAAGGTGTCGATCAAACGCTTCCTCGGGAAGCGCTGACTCAGCGCGTGGTCGCGAGACGGCCGGCGACGCCTTCGAGCACGATTCGCTCGGCACCAAACGACACGAGCGTCAGCCCGTCGGGAGGAGCGCTCAGCACGATCGTCGAGTTGACGACCCGCGGAAGATAGGTGCGGCCCGGCGCATCGAGGGCCAGCGGCGAGAACCCCTGCGCCAGGCGACGGGTCGAGGCGATCGACCACCCGGCGGGCAGCGTCAGTGAAGTCTCGGTGTCGAGTGTGGCGAAGGTGAGCGTCTGGCCCGTCGCGAGCCACAGCCCGTCGAGGGAGGCTCCAGCGAGGCGCCCCGGCAGCTCTCGACAGCGCGTCATCGCCGGCGCGTCGAGCGGCACGCGGCAGAACCGCAGCCAGTCGGGCCTGGAGCCACACGAGAGCGCGATCTCGGTTCGAGACACCGGCATCACGCGCGGCGATCCCACACACAGCCCGCGAGGCAGCTGCACCGCCGGCGACCGCTCGAAGCCCTGCCCTACCCGCGTGTGCACGTGCACGGCGCCATCGGTCACGACCACGACCGCGTCACGATCGATCGCGACCAGTTCCCCTTGCGCGAGATCGACGTCGAGCTTCAGCAGCGCATCGGGCTGCCGCACGAGCACGTCACCGCCGAGATCGACGAAGCGCTCGAGACTTCCGCGACCGAAGAGCCAGATCACCTCGTCGACGCGCGCAAAGCCGATGGCCGGGAAGGACTGCAGCTGCATGCCGTTGCGCCAGGCGGACACCTGAGACACGCCCGACTCGAGACACAGCCAGGCGCCGTTCGGCGTCACGTCCTCAGCCTGACAGCGAACGGTCGAATCGACCGAGCCGACCCGGGCGCCCAGGCGCATCGGCTCGACGGCCAGCACCTCGTTCGTGGCGCGACCGAGGGAGGGATCGAAGGTGACCTGAACGCTGTGCAGCCCTGCGCGTCTGGGCGTGAACGTCACCTCGGCCGAGACGAACTGTCCACGCGCGAACGGCCCTGTGAGCGTCGACGGCAGCTCGAGGGAGGCGGGATCGGTGACGGTGGCCTGCAGCGTCACGTCAAGCGAAGGTGGACACGTGGGCGCGCGGCGGCTGGCGATGACCGTGAGCGGCTGATCGATCAACACCGCGGCTCCACCCGGCGTCGAGACGCCCGCGTCTCCCACGTCGCAGACCTGCGGAGGCGAGACGTCGATCGTCGGCAGACAACCGGTCACGACGAAGAGAAGAAGGCACCACCGCACGCAGACGCTCTTGCGTGATGCAGGCCCTCCCCGTCAACCCGTCACCACCGAACGGGGAACAGGAAGCGTCGATCAGAGAGGATCTGGAAGGCTCCGAAGTGCAGCGTCTTCCCTGTGAGCTCTTCCCCGAAGCGCATGGCGCCGCGCCAACCGAACTCGACCACGTCGGACCGCGGCATCGCGATTGGGTACTCGAAGGTGATGGAGCCAGCCTGCGGACCTTGAGAGACCCAGGTGGCGTGCACGTTCCGCGTGGCGACCTTGATGGCGTCATCGAGCCTGGCGAGCACGGTCGCGGGAGAGCTGCCGCCAAGCGCCAACGCCACCTTCACCAGCGGCCGAATGATGGGGCCGAACGACTGGCGGGTGAGCGCGAAGTTGAGCGCCTCGAGCTTCGGCGCGCCGCTCGTGTCGATGATGGCGCCCCACGTCTCGACGGCGATGGCTCCTGGGTGCCACCGCTGGCCATGCGGCATCTCGAGCACTCCACGCGTCTGCGGTGAGACGCGCTCCAGCACTTTCGCTGCCGAACCGTCGGCCCGCAGCGCCTTCACCAATGCAGCGAGGTTCATCGCGCTGACCTCGAAGTCCATGGCCATGGAGTCTACATTGCGCGCCCTCGTGTCGGCGGCTCTCGAACAGACTGCGGTGCCCCTCTCGTGCGAGGCGCTCTCCGTTCGTTTCGGCCGGGTGGAGGCGCTCATCGAGGTCTCGGTCACCATCGCGCCAGGAGAGCAGGTGCTGGTGACGGGTCAGGCCGCGAGTGGAAAGACGACCTGGCTCAAGTGTCTGGCCGGCCTGCAGCCGCCGACGTCGGGGCAGGTGCGGTGGGGCTCCGATGATGTCGCGAGTCTCGACATCGAAGAGCGCAGAAGCCGTCAGCGCTCCTTCGGCATGGTGTTTCAGAGCGACGCGCTGTTCGACTCGATGACGGTGCTCGACAACGTGATGTTGCCGTTGACGAAGCGACAGGTGCCGCGCGACGAAGCGGTGGAGCGCGCACGAGCGGTCCTGGAGCGGGTCGGGCTCACCGCCGCGCAGGGGAAGCGCCCCGAAGAGCTCTCGGGCGGCATGAAGAAGCGGGTCGGCGTGGCGCGGGCGATCGTGGCGCAGCCGTCGATTCTGCTCGCCGACGATCCCTTCGCGGGCCTCGACCCCTCGACGGAGCGTTCGATCGCCGAGCTGCTGCTCGAAGTGTCGCGTGGGCGAACGTTGGTGACGGCGCTCCCCGATCCCGTCGCGTCGTTGCCCCTGAGCCGCGTGCTGCGCTTCGAACAGGGCCGGCTCGGGAGCGTGGCGTGATTCGCGCGCTCGGGGCCTTCGGTCTCGGCATCGCCCGGCTGACGGGAGCGCTCGCGCTCGTGCTCGCACGAACGGCGCTCAACCTGCCCCGGCTCGACCGCCGCGAGCTCTTCCGCAGCATCGTCTTGTTCGGGTACCGCTCGCTTCCGCTCGCCTTGATGGCCGCGATGCTGATCGGCTCCACGGTCGTGCTGCAGGCCGGTGTGTACGCCGTGAAGTTCGGTGCTCGGCTCTACACGGGCTGGGCGGCCGGCTACGCGCTCACGCGGGAGTTCGGTCCTCTCCTCCTGGGAC
The DNA here is from genome assembly GCA_943370055.1 of Archangium gephyra. Lineage (GTDB taxonomy): Bacteria > Myxococcota > Myxococcia > Myxococcales > Myxococcaceae > Xiheimicrobium > Xiheimicrobium gephyra_A. The sequence goes on along the minus strand of CALRPN020000063.1, from coordinate 9,906 downwards.
TGGTGATGGCTGCCCGCATCGGAGCCCGCAACGCCGCCGAGCTCGCGCTGCTGAACGTGAACGGACAGATCGAAGGCCTGCGCGGCATCTCCCTCGACCCCTTCCGCATTCTCGTCGCACCGCGCGTCGTCGGCAGCGCCGTCGCCATCACCTGCCTGGGGAGCGTCACGTTCCTCGTCGCGGTCTGCTTCGAGGCCGTGTCGTCGTACTTCTCACTCGGCCTTCCGCTGCGCGTCTTCTTCGACTCGTACCAGGACATGCTGCGGGTCGGCGATCTCGTCGGCGGGCTCGCGAAGACGCTCGCGTTCGGGCTCGCCATCGCGCTGGTGTCGACGGTGGCCGGGCTTCGCGCGAAGGGTGGCGCGGTGGGCGTGGGTCAGGCAGCGGCGTCGGCGGTCGTGTTGAGCTGTGCAGCGATCTTCTCGCTCGATCTCGTCCTCACCCCGTTCCTCACGAGGCTCTTCGGGTGAGCGCGCTCCTTCGCATCTTCGGAGCGCCGGCGATTCTCTTCGCCCGCACGCTCTCGGCCATTCGGCAGCGCGGCGTCGACCGCCGCGCGACGATGGTGCAATTGGTCGAGATCGGCTCGAACTCGTCGCTGCTCATCGTCTCGGGCCTGGCCTTCTTCGGCGCAGTGATGGTGACGATCGCCTGGGCGCAGACCCGCAAGTACACGGGCAACATCACCGTCGTCGGGCCGGCCTACTTCGAGCTGATGCTGCGTGAGTTCGCGCCGCTGCTCGTCGCGATCCTCGCCGCCTCCCGCGTCGGAGCCTCGACCAGCGCCGAGCTCGCGGCCATGTCGGTGAACGAGCAGATCGAAGCGCTCGAGCTCTGCGCCGCCGATCCGATCGCCGAGCTGGTGACGCCCCGGTTCATCGCTTCGCTCATCGCGCTGCCGGCCTTGATGGTGATTGGAACCGTCGCCGCCGCAGCGTCGGCCAGGCTGGTGGTGACGATCGTCTTCGGCGCCGATGGCAGCGCGTTCACCGACGCCCGCTTCGTCGACGCCACCGACATTCTGTGCGCCTTCGTGAAGGCGGTGTTCTGCGGCGCCTTCATTCCGCTCGCGGCTGCGGCACGCGGGCTCAAGGCGAAGGGTGGCGCTCCTGCGGTGGGCGAGGCCGTGACGGCTGCCGTCGTCGACGCTTCGATGGGCTGCCTGTTGATCGACTTCGTCGTCGCGGCAGCGTTCCTGCTGATTGGAGTGTGAGTGGAGACGCTCGAGCTCACAGGCATCGTGAAGCGCTTCGGCGACGTCACCGTGCTCGACGGGCTGACGGTCTCCATTCCGCTCACCGGGCTCACGTTCATCGTCGGCAAGAGCGGCTCGGGGAAGAGCGTGCTGTGCCGGCTGGCCGTGGGGCTGCTGAAGCCCGACCGGGGAGAGGTGTCGCTGCTCGGCAATCGCGTCGACACGATGCCCGAGCGACAGCTCTCGGCGCTGCGGGCCAGGGTGCCCTACCTCGTGCAAGGCCCTGCCCTGCTCGACTGGCTCACGCTGGAGGCGAACGTGGCGCTCGCCGCGAAGGAGCTTCCCGACGACGGCCGGATCGATCGCGCCATCGAGCGCATGGGGCTCTCTGCGCTGCGCGATCGGTATCCGCCGCAGGTCGGGCCTGGCATTCGCAAACGCACGGCCATCGCGCGCGCGCTGGTACTCGAGCCGACGTGTCTGCTGCTCGATGAGCCGACGACAGGCCTCGATCAGGTCGCAGCGAATCAGGTGAACGAAGCGCTCGAGGCCGTGCGTGACGCAGGGCTCGGCGCGATGGTCGTCTCACACGACTACGCCGCGCTCGAACGCCTTGCCGATCGAGTGGTCGAGGTGCGTCAGGGTGTGATCGGCTACCAGGGTCAAAAAGCAGGCTTTCTCGAAGGGCCGAAGTAAGCGCAGAGGGCGTATGGACGAGTCACGTCTCGAGCTGAAGGTGGGCGCGCTGCTGCTGGCCGCCGTCGTGGGAACGCTGGGCCTGCTCTATTCGATGGGCGAGCTCTCGTTCTCGAGCGGCCGCAACGTCACCATCGATTTCTCGCACACCGGCAACGTCGTGAAGGGCGCTCCCGTGAAGCTGGGCGGCGTGCTGGTGGGCCGTGTCGACGCGATCGAGCTGCTCGCCGATCGCCGCGACGATCATGGCGACCCGATGCCGGTGAAGATGACCGTGAGCATCTCGGAGGCGACCGAGAAGGCGCTGCGCACCGACTGCGCGATCACCGTCTCGAGCCAGGGCCCTTTGGGAGAGCCGTACCTGGAGATCTGGCCCGGCAGCAACCCGCAGCCTCACGTCGCGTCCGTTCCCATTCGTGGCATCGACGCGCCCCGCATCGACATCGTCTCGAACCGGCTGGCCAAGTTCCTCGACTCGGCGTCGAAGGTGCTCGAGAGCGACCCTGAAGCCATGGCGAAGCTGGTGAACGGTTTCGGTGGACTCACCTCGACAGTCGACGGCGTGCTCACCGAGAACCGCGCGCAGATCAAAGACCTCGCACAGGAACTCTCGGTGGCCGCGAAGGATCTCCGCGTGCTCGCCGCCATCGCCCGCAAAGAGATGGAGCCCGGCGGCCGCACGACCATGATGATCGACGACGCCGCCAGCGCCGCACGACTCGCGAAGAACGATCTGCCTGATCTCTCGAAGAAGGCCTCGACTGCGCTGGGTGGCATCGCGGCGGTCTCGGGTCAGTTCACGGAAGAAGACGGCAAACGCCTCAAGGACATGATCGTGAAGTACCAGGCCGCGGGAGAGAAGGTCGACGTGCTCGCAGGCCGCGCCGACAAGCTGCTCGCGAAGCTCGAGGCGGGTGACGGTACCCTCGGTGCGCTGATGAAGGACAAGCAGGCCTACGACGATCTCAAGGCGCTGCTCGCCGACCTGCGGAAGAACCCGTGGAAGATGCTGTGGAAGGACTGAAGCAGGTACAGTCCCTCTCGTGCGCCTCCCGTTCCTGCTGGTGGCCCTGGTCATGGGCTGCGGAGTGGTCGAGCAGCAAGCAGCTCAGCAGCAACGCGCTCCGCTCGTCGGAGGCAGCGTCGATGACGGCGGCTTTCGCGATGTCGTCATGCTGCGCGTGGTCTTCACCAACGATGCGGGGCTGACCCAGGGCTTCGCGTGCACGGGCACGGTGATCACCCCGAGGGTGGTGCTCACGGCTGCGCACTGCCTCAACGAGAACGGCGGGCCTTCCGGCTACGCGCTGACCGGGGTCTTCTTCCACGACTTCGACGTGGCTCCGCCGACGAACAGCGCGCTGTGGGTGCCGGCGACGAGCTGGCGTCGCCACCCGAGCTGGAGCGCTGGCTCGGCCATGAACACCGATCTCGGCCTCGTGCAGCTCCCTGCGCCGATCGCCGGGGTCACGCCCTCGCCGTATCTGAATCGTCCCCTCGTGGCGGCGGATGTCGGCCAGCCGATGAAGGTCGTCGGCTATGGAATCACCTCGAGCGGAGGCACCGGCACTGGGACTCGCCGATACGTGACGCTGCCGTTGAGAGGCCTGACGACCCAGCACATCCAGCTCGGCAACATGTCGACGGCGGGCATCTGCAACGGAGACTCCGGCGGGCCATCGTTTCTCACCGCGCGTGATGGCGTGCGCCGCGTCGCCGGCGTGCACTCGTGGACCCAGCCGGCAGGCAACTGCATGGACGGCCTCGACACGCGCGTCGATCTCTACGGGCCCTTCATTCGCCAGTTCATCACCGACAACGGCGGGCCGACGTGTGTCGAAGACGGGCTCTGCGCGAGTGGCTGTGCGACGCCAGATCCCGACTGCGTGTGTGGTGCCGATGGGACGTGCAACGGGCAGTGTCAGAACCTGTTGACCGATCCCGACTGCCCAGCCGAGTGCGTCGCCGACGGGCTGTGCTCCACGCTCCCCTGCCCTCGCCTCGACCCCGATTGCACCGCCGAGCTCGCGACCTGCACGCAAGACACCCAGTGTCAGTACCGAACCTGCGCGACCGATTCGCAACGTCCCAACAGGTACTGCTCGCGACCGTGCACCGCGACCTGCCAGACAGGCACGAGCTGTGTGGGCTCGGTCTGCCTGCAGCCGCAACTCCCGACCGCGATGGAAGGCCAGGCGTGCACGCCAAACGCAACCTTCTGTCTCTCGAACACCGTCTGCGCCTCTGCGACCGGAGCGCCGCTCGCCTGCCGCCGGACCTGCATGACCGATGTGCAGTGCGCGACCACCGATGAGTGCGTGCCTGGGCAAGGCGCGGCCCTCGTCTGCGTGAGGAAGCCGCCCGAAGCGATGGCTGGAGAGGCCTGCATGGTGAGCGTGACGCGCTGTCTCGGCGGAACGACCTGCACGGGAATTCCGGGAGGTCCGACGACCTGTCGGCTCACCTGCACCACCGATGCGAACTGCTCGATGAGCGACGAGTGCGTCGATGGCGTGAACTCGGTTCGGCTCTGCACTCCGCGCCCGCCACCGGTGATGGTCGGTGAAGCGTGTACGGCTGGAGTCTCTCGCTGTGTGGCTCCAACGGCGTGCACCGGGCTGCCGGGGCGAGCGACGACGTGCCGCGCCACGTGTTTGATGGACTCCCAGTGCGCCGCGACCGACGAGTGCGTTCCCGGGCAGGGGAGCCTTCGCGTGTGCGAGCCGAAGCCGCCCGAGGCGATGCTCGGTGATGCGTGCACGATCGGCCTCACGCGATGTCTCGGCGGCACAACCTGCACGGGACTGCAGGGGCGATCGACGACCTGCCGAGCCACCTGTCTGATGGACGCGCAGTGCCCCGCGTCGCAAGAGTGCGTTCCCGGACAGGCGAACCTTCGGGTGTGCGAGCCGAGACCTCCAGAAGCGATGCTCGGCGGGATGTGCACGATCGGCCTCACGCGATGTCTCGGCGCGACGACGTGCACGGGGCTGCCGGGAGCACAGACGACGTGTCTCGAGACCTGTGAGATCGAGTCGGACTGTCCCGCAGATTCCTTCTGCGGACGCGGCCAGAACGATGCCGGTGTCTGTCAGAAGCAGCCGGTGTTCGTCGAGCCGGTGCCGATGACGCAGCCAGCGGCTCCGAAGACTGGCTGTTCGGCGACGACGGGCCTCGAGCTGGGTCTTGCTGCGTTGCTGCTCACGATGCGACGCTTCCGATCACGATGACGCAGCGAGCCCGCCTCCCCGTGAATGTCAGACCCGCGCGGTATGTGCGGCCGATGACCAACAAAACCGAGACGGACATTCCGACGCTTCAGCTTCGTGTCCTGGAGAAGATCCAGGCCGAGCTGAGTCGTTTGAACGACAAGAGTGACGAGACGAACAAGCGGCTCGACGAGACCAACAAGCGCCTCGATGAGACGAACGAGCGCATGCACGAGGGCTTCACGCGCCTCCGCACCGAGGTCGTCCAGCTCCGCAAAGATGTCGACGACGGGCTGACTTCGCTGAGCCAGGAAATGAACGTCGGCTTCACGGCGTTCCGCCAACAGAACGATCGTCGCGCCCTCGATCACGAGCGCCGCATCAGAGCGATCGAGCGCCAGCTCGCCCGCCGCCACTGAGCATCACTGGAGCACTGCACCGCTCCACCATGGGGCAGCGCACATCATCTCCATCGACGATCCGGGCACTTCGGAACTGGCATCACGCCTGCTGAGCCTCCCTCCACCTGCGGCATCTTCGTCACAGGGCACCAGGGAGCTCACCGATGGAAGTTCGATTCTGGGGTGTTCGTGGCAGCGTCGCGTCCTCTGGTTCAAACGTCGCGCGCATCGGTGGCAACACGTCGTGCCTCGAAGTCGTCAGCCAGGGTCATCGGCTGATCCTCGACGCTGGCACTGGCATTCGTGGGCTCGGTGAGACCCTGCTCGCGCAGCAGCCCGTGAAGGCGACGATGCTCTTCTCGCACCTGCATTGGGATCATGTGCAGGGCTTCCCGTTCTTCACCCCCGCCTATCTGCCGAACTCAGAGCTCGTGATGTACGGGCCGGGCGCCGACGGTGAGCAGCAGCTGCGCTCGGTGCTCTCGAAGCAGATGGAGCCGCCGAACTTCCCCGTTCCGCTCTCGGCCATGCGCGCGAAGATGGACTTCCGCTCTGCCGTGAATGGTCAGGTGATCGAGACCGGCCCGTTCCGCGTCACGCCCGTCGAGCTGCCACACCCGCAGGGCTGCATCGGGTACCACATCGAGGCTGAAGGAAAGCGCTTCGCCTACTGCACCGACGTCGAGCTCACCCTCGAGGGCCTCAAGCGCGAGCTGGGCGACGTGATCGAAGGCGTCGACGCGCTGGTGCTCGACGCGCAGTACACGCCCGACGAGTACGACGGAAAGGTCGGGCCGCCGAAGAAGGGCTGGGGCCACTCGACGATGATCGAAGCCGCGCGCATCGCGAAGGCGACCGACGCGCACCGGCTGTTCCTCTTCCACCATGATCCCGCGCACACGGACGACCAGGTCGAGACGATGGCGGAGCAAGCCCGGCAGATCTTCTCGCTCGCCGAGCCCGCGCGTGAAGGCAAGCGCATCACTCTCTGAAGAAGGAGCCCCACGAATGAGTGCACTTGCTGCTTGTGCGGCTCCGGGTGCCGCGATGGACTCGCTCCTCGCTGGCCTCACCATGACGAAGAAGCCCGACGATCCATCTTCGGTGTTGCTGTCGGTCGGCGGACTGGTCGGTCAAGAGGTCAACCTCGACGCCTTCCTCGCGCAGGTCGTCGATCGCGTGGCGGCCTCGATGCAGGCCGATCGCGGCACGCTGTATCTCGTCGACTACCCGCGCGGAGAGCTCTTCAGCCGCGCCGCGCACCTCCCCGAGATCAAACAGATTCGATTGAAGCTGGGCCAGGGCGTCGCGGGCGCCGTCGCTGAGAGCGGCACGCTGGTGAACATTCCTTCGGCGCGCGACGAGTCACGCTTCAACCCCGACATCGACAAGATGACGGGCTACCGAACGAGCTCGCTCCTGGCCGTGCCGCTGCGCGACGTCGCAGGTGACGTCTTCGGCGTGCTCCAGGTGCTCAACAAGCTTGGTGGAGGGCGCTTCGACGCCGACGACGAGAAGCGGCTCGCCGACGTCGCGGGTCAGGTGAGTCAGGCCCTGCAGGCCACCTCGCTCTACACCGAGCTCAAGCGCGCCCGCGCCCGTCCCGAGCAGCCCGTCGGGTACTTCTTCAACAAGGTCATCGGCGAATCCGCCCCGATGCAGGCCATCTACAAGGTCGTGCAGAAGGCTGCGGGCACCGACGCCACGGTGCTGCTGCGTGGAGAGTCGGGCACCGGCAAAGAGCTGTTCGCCCGCGCCGTGCACGTGAACTCGCGCCGCCGCGACAAGCCGTTCGTGAAGGTCGACTGCGCCGCCCTGCCCGGCTCCCTCATCGAGAACGAGCTCTTCGGCCACGAAAAGGGCGCCTTCACCGGAGCCGAGCAGCGGCAGATGGGCAAGTTCGAGGTCGCCAGCGGCGGCACCGTCTTCATCGACGAGCTGGGGGAGCTCCCGTTGCCCGTGCAGGGAAAGCTGCTGCGCGTGCTGCAGGACCGGGAGTTCGAGCGCGTCGGTGGCACCCAGACGGTGCAGGTCGACGTTCGCATCGTCGCCGCCACGCACCGCGACCTCGCCCAGATGGTGCGCGACGGAAAGTTCCGCGAAGACCTGTACTACCGCATCAAGGTCGTCGAGCTCGTGCTGCCCGCGCTGCGTGATCGCGGCCCCGAAGATCTCGAGCGCATCGCGCGGCACTTCATCGCGACCGCCACCCGCAAGCATCACATCGGGAAGGAGCCGAAGCTCTCCATCGCCGCGCTCGATCGCCTGAAGACCTATCAATGGCCTGGCAACGTGCGTGAGCTCGAGAACTGCATCGAGAGCGCCGTGGTGCTGTGTGATGGCGAGATTCTTCCCGAGCACCTGCCGCTGCCCGAGACGAACAGGCTGCCTGCCCCGCCCGTGCAGCTCGCCGAGAAGGCGTCGGCCGACCAGCCGCTCACCCTCGCCGAGGTCGAGAAGCGTCACATTCTCGGAGTGCTCGAGCGTGCCCAGGGCAACCGCACCCACGCAGCGAAGCTGCTCGGCATCGGCCGCAACACGCTGGGTCGCAAGCTGAAGGAATACGGGCTGGCCGAGTAGCTGGAATCGCTGCACCCGCTTCTGGCATCACAGCACCATGGAATCGCTCGTCGTCGCGCCGCCTCTGCGGCCTCCCCTGCTCCTCAGGCCCCTGCTGTGGATCGCGAGGCGCATCACGGGGAAAGACGCGCTGCCCGGCCGCCTGCTCGCGTGGTTTCCGAAAGGAGCCGTGGGCGTCGGGGTGTTCGAAGCGCTGGCAGCGGGAGCGCCTGGTGATCTCGACGGCCGAAGCCTCGCCACCGCCAGAATCGTCTCGAGCGCCGTCGCCGGCTGTCCCTTCTGTCTCGACATGAACGCAGCGACCTGGAAACGCGCCGGGCTCACGGACGACGAGCTGAAGTTGCTCGTCGAGCTCCGACGAGACTCGTGGAACAGCCTGGGGGTTCGACCTCACCTGGCCGCGCGCTACGCCGAAGCGCTGAGCGTCACGCCCGTCGTCGTCGCTGCCGAGCTCGCAGAGGGCCTGCGCGCAGCCTTCACGCCGAGGGAGATCGTCGTGCTCGCCACCACCATCGCCCAGGTGAACTTCTGGTCACGCTTCAACCAGGGGCTGGGCGTTCCATCGGCGGGGTTCTTCGACGAATCGGTGTGCCGGCTCCCATCACGAACGTGACGGCTGGAAAGCGCTCGACGCTCATGGTGCACTCAAGCCTCATGCGCACTCTCGCTTTGATTGCCGTCTCGCTCGCCGCGCCCGCCTTCGCGCAGATCACCATCGTGAACGACGCGCCCTCTCCCTCGGAGGTCGGCCGCTATCACGTGCTCAAGGCCAGCGAGCTGACGCTCAAGCTCGACACCCAGACTGGCGTGACGTGGAGCCTCTGTCCCCACCCCAAGAAGGCCGGCAAGTCGACGTGGTGCAAGTTCAACGCGAACCCGCTGCCCGCTGGGCCGTCTGGGCGCTATCGCATCGCAGAGGCGTTCCAGATCATGCTGGTCGACTCCGTGAGTGGCCGCACCTGGAGCCGCTGTGAAGACCCGACGCCCGAGAAGAAGCTCTCGTGGTGTCAGGTCGACGACTGAAGCAGGCCGCGCAGCTGCGCCTCCGAGCGCGCGCCGACCTGAAGCGCCTTCACCACCCCGCCCTCGACCACCGCGAGTGAGGGCGTGCCCATGACGTGAAACGCCTGCGCGAGCGGCATCGCGTCCATCACGTTCACTTTCACGATCGAGTCGGAGCCGATGGCGTCGATGGCCTTCGACATGGGTCGGCACATCGCGCAGGTCGGGCTCCAGAAGTACACCAGCAGCCGCGAGGCCTGCTTCTGCGTCTCGTTCAGGAACGGCGTCAGCTCGGGTACCTGCTTGCCAACGGCCCTTCGCGACAGGACCACCGGCAACAGCTGCAGCCCGACCAGCAACGCAACGACGATGACGGCGACCCACATTCCGAAGCTCATGCTTCAGGAGATGCGGGCCGGGCCTTCGAGGATTCCGACCGTCAGACCAGCCGAACGTAGTCGCGCTGCATCAGGCTCACGACGGCGGTCGAGACCGAGAGATCGTCGATGGGCGAGTGATCGAGCGCGCCCTGCATCGTGCCCCAGTTGATGATCAGCTGGAGCACGTCGAGCTCTTCAGGCGTCAAGTCACGCAGCGCCGGCGTCATCGGCACCGCGAGCGTCAACGTCGCGTCAGGCGCGGGCAGATCGTTCTGAATGCGGCGCAGCTCGTCGAGCTGGCGCAGCGCGTCCATCAGCAGGGCTTCGGTCGACGAGTCGAGCTCGACCATGAACTCCTGCGGGTCGGGCGGGCGCAGCTCGAACTCGCCGCGCTCCCACATCACCACGCGGTTGAAGCTCTTCTGCGGCCCCAGATCGTGGTT
>CALRPN020000062.1:0-61915 GCA_943370055.1 Archangium gephyra | reverse complement strand
CGGCGGAATCGGTGGCGGCACGGTCGTCGGCGGCGGCATCGGCGGCGGCACGGTTGTCGGCGGCGGAATCGGCGGCGGCACGGTTGTCGGCGGCGGAATCGGTGGCGGCACGGTCGTCGGCGGCGGAATCGGTGGCGGCACGGTCGTCGGCGGCGGGACGGCTGGCGGCTCCATCGGCGGCGGCACGGCTGGCGGCTCCATCGGCGGCGGTTCGGCTGGCGGCTCCATCGGCGGCGGTTCGGCCGGCGGCTCGGGTGGCCCGATCGACACGTATGTCTGTCTCTCCTGTGCGGGCTCCAACGACACGAACCTGGGCACGCAGAGCAACCCCTTCCGCACCATCAACCGTGGCATCGCGGTCGCGCAGCAGCTCGGCCGACCCACCGTCTTCGTCGGTTCCCCCACCAACATGCCGACGACGTACGCAGAGAACATCGTCATCCCGGCAGGGATCGTCGTTCAGGGCCGATACCAGGTGAACTCGGCCTTCACCTGGACCCGCAACGGCGTCCACACCCCGTTGCTGAACCTCCTCCCGACGGGCGTCACCTTTGCGCCGGGCGCGAGCCGGACATCGGGCATCGATGGCTTCGCCATCAGGAGTTCGGGTGCGATCGCCGGCGCGACCGCCGTTTCAGCGGTCACCATCGTCGACGCGTCCCCCACCATCCTCGACCTGCAGGTCGACCCACCCAGCAATGGGCTGCCACAACCCACCATCGCGTTCGGCATCTCGGTCTCGACAAGCGGCTCGCCGCTGGCCGTGGCATTTCCCCGAATTGCTGGGCGCTCGGGGTCAAACCGCTCGCCCATCGTGGCTGGACCTGCGACGACGAACTCCATCGGCATCTCGGTGACGAACGCCTCGGCTGAGGTCGAGTTCGTGAACGCGACTGGTGGCACCACGAACGGCGCAGGGACGGCGAGCATCGGCCTGCTGCTCACGAACGCAGCCCGCACCTCGGTGCGTACCTCGCTGTTGGCCTCAGGCACCGCGGCGCAAGGAGCCTGCGCGGGCCTGTCGAGCACCGGCGACTCCGCGAACGTCGTCGTCGAGGGCGTCGAAGCGCGCGGCTGCACCGGCATTCCCAATGGCCTCACCCCGCCGAACGCGTCGGTGGGCGTCAGCTTCTCGAGCTGCCCCGTTCTCTCGCCGGGCTCGGTCGCACCGAGGCTGACCGCGAGCTCGGTTCAGGGTGGCGTCGCCCAGGGGACGAACAGCTATGTCGTGGGCGTCATCTCGAATGACGGCTGCGCGTTGAACATCGAGAGCAATCAGATCGCCGGCAGCAACGCGCTGGTCATCGTTCCCCAGACGGCGGCGGGCGTGCTCTGTACCCACGAGCTCGTCAACGGCACCGCGGGTCGAAATGCGCAGTGCCGCATCGCGACGAACCGCTCCATCACGGGCGGCCGTGGCCAGCAGGTGTCTGTCGGCCTGGGCTGCATCGGAAACTGCGCCAGCGGCAATGCGGCGTGCACGGGCTCGTGCTCCGAAGTGGTGGGCAACGGCGCGGTCAGCGGTCAGGACTCGCGCCTCGTGGTGCACGGCCTCGTCACCCAGTCCTCACCGAGGCTCGCGCGGAACACCTTCGGCGGCGACGGCAACGCGTGCAACACCGGCGGCGGCGGTGGCGGTGCGACTCCGTTCCTCTACGGGTTGCGCCTCGAAGGCTCGGCCTCACGCGTCGAGAACAACCTCGTTCAGGGCGGCACGTGCACGTCGGTGACGGCCTTCGAGCAGGTGAACGCGCTGCGCACGGGCGACATGAGCACTCCCGCGCCTGACGTGCACAGCAACACCTTCGTTCCCGTTGCGGGCGTCTCTGGTGGCACCATGAACCAGCTCATCATCGGCGTCGCCATTCGCTCGGCGCTGCCGTCGGTCATGCTGGCCCAGCCGCTGGGTCGCTACCGCAACAACATCATCACGGCGCTCGGCATCGCCAACGTGCGCTTCCCGTTCCTCGAGGGCGACACCACGACGGACCCGGCGGTGCTCGAGAACAACGACTTCTGGACCGGGCCGACCATCGCCGGAATGCCGACGCTGTACCTGAACGAGGGAGCGACGACGCTCACCAACGCGGGACAGATCAACGGCCTCAACGGCGGCGGCGTCAGCTCGCAGAACAACCTGTCGAACGACCCGGGCTTCGGGCTGAACTTCAGGCTGACCGTGTTGTCGGCGATGCGTGGTGCGGGCACGGCCACGGCGGCTCCGGCCGACGACATCGATGGTGACCGCCGCCCGACGCCCATCAACACCTCGCCCGACATCGGCTGCGACGAAGTGCAGTAGTGAATTTTCGGGCGGGCCGCTCGTCACGGCCCGCCATGAACGCGCTCCCGATTCTGGCGTCGGCGCTGCTCGCGCAGACCATCTACTCGTGGACCGATGCCGACGGCGTCGTGCACTACACCGACCAGCTCGCGTCGGTGCCGAGAGCGGCGAAGGCGACCGCGAGCCTCAGCCCGACGACGCCCACGCTGAAGCTCTCGGAGTCTTCGCTGCTGCGCTCGTTCGACCGCGCACACTGGAGAACCAGCGTGCCCGCGTGCGCGAAGGCGCTGCACTACGCCGACGAGCGACGGGCGGCGCTCAAGACTGCTGAGGAGCAGCTCATCGAGCTGACGCGCCTGTACGAGCCGTGCCAGCGATACCTCGACATCTGCTGGAGCCGGAACCTGTCGCGCTCCACCTGGCAGCGCGAGTGCCGGGAACGCCCGAAGCGCTGCGACATACCGGTCGCCGAGCAACGCGCCGCCGTGGTGGACCTGCGGGAAGAGGTCGACGCGCTGCCCGAGTGGCTCGAGCGAATGGGCGTCTGGGGCTGCGTGAACTGACGAGTCGCTTCTCACGACAGGGTGGTGACCATTCGCGTGTCCGGACGCGGAGCGACCTGGGTCCTTCTGGGCCCGAACGCCGGAGCGGTGACGGAAGACGGTGGCACGATCGGACGCGGGGCTCGAGAGTGACGCAGGAACGTCAGGCTGCGACTGCTCGTGCAGGCGAGTCGGTTCTGGAGCGCGGTGTTCTTCCTGGCCCTGCGTTCTCGACGTCGAGGTCAGCGGCGAGGCTTCTGGTTGGGCGGCGTGGGAATGTACTGGCCAGCGCCTGCCTCGACGAGCTCGCCTGAAGCCGCTTCGTAGAAGGTCTCCTGGTAGTCGTCGTGCATCATGCGACGCATGGCCGAGAGCCGGCAGATGGTGCCCTTTGGTGGGCGCGTCACGCAGTGCGGGGTGTTCACGATGAACGCGGTGACCGAGCCGACGAAGTGCGCGCACGCACCGTCGACCCGATAGAGAAAGAACTTCGAGTTCCCGTGCAGGTCGCCGCTCGAGCGGAAGACGAGGTCATTGAGGCCGTCTCCGTCGAGGTCGAGCTCGGCCTCTTTCACGGGCTCTGCGCCAGGTGCGCGGGCCTCGATGTCGGCGGAGCAGGATGAACCCGCATCGTGAGGTGCGATGACCGGCGGCGCTGGAGCGGGGGCCACCGCGACGCGTTGGGGACAGCCGCACAGGAGCATGAACAGAACGAGTGCGCTGGCCGCGCGCCTCTGCCCGTCGACGCGGAGTCCGTCGCACGCTTCGCGCCGCAGTCGTTGGTCCAGTGGTGGCGGCTCGCAGCTTCGGCACTGAGCGCCTTCGTTGGGAGCTGGAGGCTCGCGACCTTCGACGAATGAACGTTCATCGGCGTCCACGGTGCTCCAGCTCGAGGGCGCTGCCACCGACACGAGGCGTTGATCGGAGAGACCGTGCGCAGGGCGACCCGCCTGATGCCTTCGCTCGAGCGTGAACGACGTGGCGCTCCGGTCGCGAAATCGAGACCGGTTCATCGCTGCGTTCGTTTCCGCGCGCGTTCGCGGGCTTCCGCGAGTGGATCCTTCGGCGCCGGCTTCGCCGGCTGCGGCTCGGGTTCAGGCGGTGGCGGCTCGGACGGTGGCGACGAGGGAGCACGAGGCGCGCTCGGCCTGGCGACGACGGCGGGCATGGAGTCGACGCTCACCGGTCCAGCGACCTTCGCGACGCGCTTCTTCGGCCTCGGCCCCGAGAGGAAACGCCGCACGAAGACCTCGGCGACGAGCGCGAGCACGGCGAACGACACGAGCACGGGAGCCAGCGGCACGCGCGCGAACGACTGCCGCCCTTCGGCGAACAACCCCGTCATCGCGAGGCGCTCCACACCACTGCCGGCTTTCGCGACGGCGACGAGCGCGTTGCGGCCTTCTCTGGGCGGCGCGGGCTCGAACTCGGGCACCCACGGCAGCGTCACCGGCGGCGCGCGGAAGATGCGGTCGCCGAGCTTCACCACCGGGTGCCACGTGCCCGTGCCGGGCAACACGAAGTGCGCGCCCTGCCGGTCTTCGTCTTCCCACCGCATCGGCAGCTCGATGGGCTTCACCTTCGCGTCACCGCTGAGCAGCATCAACGTCGCCTGGCCCGAGGGCGGCGGCGCGGAAGGGTCGAAGTCGAGCGTGACGTGCAGGTCGTTGCCGGTGAGGCGCGCGCGCGCGACGGCGTCGACGCTGGTGGCCTGTGGCGGCATCACCCAGCGCACGGCCTGCTCGAGCATCGCGCGGCGTCCGCTCCATGAGGTGAGCGCGCCCGTGTACTTGCCGTCGAGCTCGGCCGTGAAGGCGACCGAACGCCCGAGCCCATGTGGCCAGAACGCCAGCAGCGGCGCCTTGTTCTCGTCGCTGGTGCGCACGCCGACGCTCGCGTTGGGCTTCAGGTACGTGAGGCTGTAGCCACCACACGAGCTGAGCCCCGCGGTGGGAATGCGGCCGAGCATGGCGAGGTCGGGGCCCACGACGAGCGGAATCTCTCCGTCGACGAAGCTCGAGCGCGCCACGGCGATGGTCTCCTGCGAGAAGATGCGCGGCAGGCTCATCGCGTCTTCGGCGAAGTAGATGCGGCCGTTCCCGCGCGCCGCCACCTCTTCGAGCAACTGCGCGTCGGAGTCGGCCTTCGTGCCCATGCCGATGACCGAGACCGTCACGTTCTGCGCGACGAGGTCGTCGAGCGTTTCGCGGTAGTCGTCGGGCTCTTCGGAGTCGGCGGCGTCGGAGAAGAGCAGCACGTGCCGCGTGGGTTTGCCCGAGCGCAGAATCTCCTTCTTCGCGGTGCGCAGCCCGACCCCGACGTAAATGCCGCCACCGCCGCTGAAGCCGCGCGCCACCTTGTCGAGCGGCAGACCACTCGCGACCGGCGTGAGGCCGAAGATTTCGTGGTCACCGGTGTCGACCATGTGCACCGAGGCTTCGTCACGGTCGTTGAGCAACTGCAGCGCACCGACGACGCCTTCGGCTGCGAGCTCCATCTTCGTTCGGCCGTCGGGCACCGTCGCGCCCATGGAGCAGCTGCAGTCCATGATGATGCTGATGGCGACCGACGCCTTGCGCTGCTCTTCACGAACCTCGAGCGAGACGGGCAGCACCGGCTCGAGCGCCGACTTGCGATAGCCGCCTTCGCCGAACGAGTGCCGGCCGCCCAACATCACCAGGCCTCCGCCCGCTTCCCGAACGTACTGCGCGAGCACCTGCAGGCCGGCCTCCGAGAGCCGCGAGGCCTCGACGTCATCGAGCACCACGGCGCCGACGTTCTCGAGGTGCTCCATGCCGAGGGCGAACGGCAACCGCGCCTCGACGTTCATGCCCGCAGCCTTGAGCGTCTGCACGAGCACGCCGGTGGGCCGGTCGGTGAGCACGAGGACGGAGGGGGGACCCTCGACGCGCACGACGGCACGACCGAGGTCGTTCTCGGGCAGCCCATCGCCCTTCGCGGTGACGCGCAGTTGGTACGCGACGAGGCCCGGCGTCTCGACGAGATCGCGGAAGGTGATGACGGTCGCGCCCTCGGGCAGGGAGCGCACAGACTGGGTGATGGCCTTGCCGTTGCGCAGCAGCGTGAGCGTCGCCTCGGTCGCCGCGTTCGTCTTCACCGTCGCCATCAACAGGAACGGCTCCTGTTGCGTGACGTTCGCAGGAGCCTCGAGGCCGGTGATGGCGACGTCGAGCGCGGCGTCTTCACGAATAAGGGGCCGTACGTCGACGGGAACGCCACGGGCCGCGAGACGCCGGGCAGAGGCGCGCGGGTCGAGCCCCGTCGAGCGCCCGTCGGAGAGGATGAGCACGCGGCCGGCGCGGTCTTCGGGAATCAGGTCGGCCGCAGCGTCGAGCGCGGTCGCGAGGTTCGACGCCTCACCGTCGATGGCCTGCGAGAAGCCACCGAAGCGCGCGTCGTGCGAGAGGGGAGACTCCACCCGAACTTCGCGGCCGAACGAGACGACGCCGACGCGGTCACCCGTGCGACGTTCGTTCTCGAGCAGATGAATGAGCTCGGTCGCCTGGTCGAGGCTGCCGGCGGGCATCGAGCGCGAGCGGTCGACGACGACGATGAGGTCGCTGCCGTCGCTCTCGAGCTTCCACTCGGGCTGCGCTAGCGCGAGCACCAGCAGCCCCACGAGCGCGCCACGCAGCCACATCGGCGGCCCATTCAGCTTGCCCGTGCGCCACAGGAGCAGGCCCAGCGGCACGAGCAACAACAACGCCTGCGGCGCGACGAAGCTCATGCGCGCCTCCGAGAGAAGGAGTTGCGTCGCGAGGGCTGCGCGCGAGCAGAGTGCGCGGATGCAACCTCGATGCTCACTCGCGCCTCCGAAGACACGCGACGCGACGGCCGAGCGGAGACAGCGGCAACCTCGAAGGTCACCCGAGCCTCCGAAGAATCGGCGTTGCGACGCGACGGCCGCCCGCGAGCGGAGACAGCGGCAACCTCGAAGCTCACCCGAGCCTCCGAGGAATCGGCGTAGCGACGCGACGCCCGCGCGCGAGCGGAGACAGCGGCAACCTCGAAGCTCACCCGAGCCTCCGAGGAATCGGCGTTGCGACGCGACGGCCGCGCGCGAGCGGAGAGAGCGGGAGCCACGCTCATGCGCGCCTCCGGGCCGTGAGCCAGTAGTCAGCGAGCATCAAGGCGAGCACCACCACCAGCCACGCCCACGCACGCGGCCGGTCTGACGAGAGCGACGCGAGCGCATCACTCTTCGCCGCGTCGACGGACCACGGGCCACGCGTGCGCAGGTCTGACTCGTGCGCATCGAGCGCCAACACCTCGAGCGTGTCGAACGTCTTTCCGTCACGCAGCAACCTCCACGAGCCCGGCGGCGAGAGCGGCGGAACGTTCAGCGTGCCCACGCCCAGCACGGGACGAGAGACGCCCTGCGGCCCTTCGAGCGCCCAGTTCGCACCGGCCGAGGTCACCACCGCGACGTCTTCACCGACGTGCACGAGCTTGCGTGGGAAGCCCTCTTTCGACGTTCGCGCGCGACGCACGACGTTGCCCCACAGCACCGGCCAGGCGACCGAGCGCTGCACGTTGCTGCGGCTGACGTCGAGGTTCAGGTGCACCACCCCTTCGTCGTCTTCGCTCATCAAGACGACGGCACCGGCGCTGAGCAGCGGCTGGCCTGGCGGGTTCTCTCCCGCAGTCCACACCACGCCGCCCAGCTGCACGTCGTCGAGCAGCGCGTGGGTCTTCTGCGCGAAGAACGGACCGACGAACGAGGTGGGCGTGCCCTTCGCGCCAAGGCGCACCTTCGCCACGGAGTCCGGCGCGCCGATGGTCAGCTCGGGCTCCTTCGCGTCGAGCGCGACGTTCTCCATCACGCGCAGCGCCCTGGTGACGGTCGCGAGCGCGTTCGCATCGAGCCCCTCGAGCAGCGACACACCGAGCGTCGGCGTCGGAGCCGGCAAGAGCGTGAGCCTGCCGTCCTCCACGAAGGCATCGTCGGGCAACGTCACCTCGATGGGCGCTTCGGTCTTCATGCCGACCCGAACGAGCGCGGTGGCCCCCGACGCGATGGAGACGGACTGCGACTGCTTCGCGCCGTCTTTCGCCGAGAAGCGCACCTCGACGTCCTTCGTCGCGTCGAAGTAGTTCGCCACGCGCACCGTCACCGTCGCCACGCCCGCTTCGTCGCGCCGCTGCACCGAGAGGAAGCCGAGGTTCTCGACCCGTGCCCCGACCGAACGCCCGTGCACCTCGGGCGGCAGCGTCACCTCGCCCACTGGGCCGTCGGTGAAGAAGTGCACGCGCTGCTTCGGCACGGTCGACAGCTCCCTGGCGAGCGAGAACGCGGGCGACGGGTCGTGCGACGGTTGCGCGGGCTTCCACGACTCCAGCGCCGAGAGGGCGCGCGCCACATCCAACTGGGGGCCAGCCAGCAGCCGCGGCTTCGGGCCCGTCTCGATGATGGTCAGCACCGAGGCACCTTCGGACTTCACAAGCTCTGCGATGGCGTCACGCGCGGCGTCGGCAACGGGGCGTCCGCCCTTCGACGCGAGCATCGAGAGACTCCCATCGACGACGATGACGACGTGCGTGCGGCGCGCAGTCTCTCCACAGCGTGCATCGGCGAGGAACAAGGCAGCAGCGACGAGCGCCAGCGTCTCGAGCGCGAGCGAGACTTCACGGGAGAACCGCTCGAAGCGCGGCCCAGCCTCGGCGCGTTGGTCGGGCGTGCGCCAGAGAAAGAGCGCGCTCACGAGCCGCGGCGGTTGTTTGCGACGAAGAAAATACGCGGCCACCACGGCCGGCACCGCGAGCAACGCCAACAGGCCGAGCGGGAAGCCGAGGCTCACGCGGCCTCCCGGAGCAACGCGCGTTGCTGCATGGGCAGAAACTCGAGGAAGCCGCCGAAACTCACGCGGCCTCCGCGAGCACGAACGAACACGACGCCAGCATCCAGGAGCACCGCCTGTAGCCCGAGTCCGATGCCGAGGCTCACGCGGCCTCCACGAGCAGCGAGAGTTCCTGCCGCGCCAGCTCGGGCAACGAACGCGACGCCGGCACCTGCACCCAGCTCGCCGACACGCGCCGCGCCGCCGACTGCCACTCCCGCACGTGCGCGCCGAAGCGCTCCTGGTACGACGCGAGGACGTCGGGCGTGAGAATGCGCTCGAGCACTTCACCCGACTCCGAGTCCGTCAGCCTTGCCCCGGCGCCGCCGCTCGGGTCGACGTCTTCGTCATCGAGCACCTGCACGAGGACGCACCCGGCCGCGTTTCGCGCGAACCGTTCAGCGAGCGGCCCCGGCACCGCCTCGACGAGGAAGTCACTCACCACCACGCGCAAGCCGCACTGCGAGAACGGCGGCAACCGGCTCAACGTCACGTCGAACGCTTCCCGTCCATCGGCCTTCACCTGCGAGAGCGCGAGCCGCGTCTGCGGCCCCGGCACCTTCTGCACTTCACGCCCGGCCATCAACAGCACGGGCTCACTGCCGCCATGCCGCGCCAGCTCGCACACCCACGCGGCGACCTCTTTCGCGCGTGACGCCTTCTCTTCGGACACCGCCATCGACGCCGAGACATCGAGCACCACCTCGACGCGCGGAGACACCTCGTCCTGCCGCACGCGCACCACCAACTCACCCGTGCGCGCGACCGCGTTCCAGTCGACGTGCCGAAGGTCGTCGCCCGGGTGGTAGGTGCGAAAGTCGTGGAGCTCCATCGAGCTGCCGACCGACGCGGCCCGCACGTCACCCAGCCGCCCGCGATGAGGCACCCGGGGCAGCCTCAGCGAGAGGCCCGCTGACGCTCGCTCGACCATCGCGAAGTCGGGAGGCGCGTCACGCATGGCGGCGCTCTTCGTCATCGGCGTAGAGCACCATCAGCGCGACCACTGCAGCCAGCGCTGCGACGAGCGCGAGCACGATGGCCTCTTCTTCGAGGTGGGTGCGGTCGACGAAACGAATCATTCCGAAGAAGGGGTTCATCACCCAGAGGGGGCCCCGGTCGGGTCGCGAGCCGTCGATCATCGCGAGCACGGTGGGAACGGCGATGCCGAGCACCGTCGCGATGAGGAAGCCCAGCCGGGTGGCCGCACGATGTCCGAGGCGGCCCAGCGGCGTGATGCGCGCGAGGATGACGCCGATGGAGAGATAGAGCACCACGTACGCCGGCGACGCGATGGCGAGCCCCGTGCTGCGGTGCGAGTCGGTGAGCAGCGTGACGGTGAAGACGCAGCCGACGAAGACGAGCAGGCTGAAGGCGACGACGGTGCTGCGAAACGCACCGGGTCGAGCGAAGCCGTCAGCGCGGGTCGCGCGCGGGTAGCCCGGCGACTCCGAGATGCTGAAGAAGCCGACACACAGGAGCAGCAACGAGCCGACGACCGAGCCCACGGCCGCCACGCCCACCTCGGCGTCGAGCAGCCAGACGAGCAACGCGGTGGCGAGCACACCGATGCCGAACGTCCACATCACGCGAACGCGCGCCGGGTGGGAGCGCGACTCGGAGTCGAGGGCCAGCGCCGCAGCGGCCGCAGGCAAGACGCAGTACGCGACCGCCATCATCGCGATGGGAACGAACGTCAGCACGCCGATGGTCTCGCCCTCCCGCATCACGCGCTCACCGTTGAACGCGAGCGCACCGCACACCACGAGCGCGACGGCTCCGGAGATGGCGCTCAGCCCCAGCACGATGAAGTGCCCCAGGGTGCGCTCGAGGCGCGACTCCGACTGCGCGGCCAGGCCGACCGCCGCGGTGGTGAGCAGGAACGACGTGCCCAGCTGCCACCACACGCCCAGCAGCACGTTCGCCAGCCCCACACCCGAGAGCAGGTAGGTGAGCAGCATGAAGGGCGCGGTGGCCGCGGCGCCGAGTGCGACTTGCGAGATGGCCGACAGGTGCTTGCCACGCACGATGCCCTCGGTGCCGAGGCCCGTGAGCACCAGCAACACCCACGTCTCGTCTTCTCGCTCCTTCACCATCGCGCGGAAAGCGATGAACGGCGCGAGCAGGTGGCCGTACACGGCGAACGCGACGCTCATGCCCATGAAGGCATAGCCACCACGGGGCTCATCCGACGATTGCGACATCGCCGCGTTGACGAGCACCACGACGAAGCCGGCGAGCAGCATGAGCCCGAAGGCGACGCCGAACGCGCGCGACCTGAGGCCCGCACGAACCTCTTTGACGACGAGCGGCCCCGCCCACTCGGCGACGCGCTCGTCCCACGGCTGCGCCGGCTCGGGCGCGATGGAGGCAGTCGCGCTCACGTCCAGCGCACGTCCTTCTTCAACAGGAACAGGAAGGCGCCGACGGCGACGATGGCGGCCACGGCCCACACCACGACGACCTGCACCATCGCGCCGCTGCCGTCGCGGCCGAGGTTCACCAGCCCCACGACCGGGTTGAGGATGTTCAGCGAGCGGTCGTCACCCTCACTCACCACCGCGCCGATGAGCGGAGGAACGCCCGAGCCGACGGTGAAGAGCCCGAGGCCGACGAGGCGAACCATCGCGGGCGTCTGCCAGGGCGGGTGCGGAATCCACCTCGCGATGACGAGCGAGGCCGAGAGGTACAGCGTCACGTAGGCCGGCGCGCCGAGGATGATGTTGAGCACGCCCGCGTCGGTGTTCGTCTCCTGGCCGTAGCAGCCGACCAGCACCGAGGTCCCGATGAGCATCACCAGCATGACGAGCACGAAGCCGCGCAGTCCTCCCGGAGCCAGCAACGAGAAGCGCGCGTTGTTGGCCCAGTGGTTCTTCGCCATCGAGTCACGGTCAGACGCCACGAAGAGGCCGACGAAGGCGAGGTACACCGCGAAGGTGACCGCAGCTCCCGCGAGAATGTCGTCATCTCCGTCGACGAGCCACGCGATGACGAAGGCCGCCAGCCCGCCGAGCGCCTGCACCACGAAGAGCGCACGAGGCCCACGCGCGTACGGCTCCGTCGGCATCGAGAGCCGTGACGCAGCCGACTCGAAGAGCAGCAGCGCCGTCGACACCATCGCGAAGAAGGCGCTGCCCGCGCCGACCCAGAACTCCGAGCCGATGGAGCTCTTGCGCAGCTCTTCACTGAGCCCGATGGTGATGCTCGTGCCCGTGATGGCGCCGATGGCGAGCGAACCGAGCACCACGAAGTGCAGCAGGCTGCGCACCAGCTTCGACTCGGCCAGCGTCGCGAGGCTCACCGAGACCGACACCAGGAAGACCTGAAACGCAGCGCCGAGCGCGATGGCGATGGCGATTGTCGGAAGGTCGATGCCGTTGAGGTAGTAGCTGAAGAGCAGGAAAGGAGCGGCCGCCGAGGCGTAGAGCGCTCCCTGCAGAATGAAGCTCGACAGCTTGCCCGCGAGAATGCGGCGCGGCCCGAGGCCCGTGAGCGACAGCAGCACCCACGTCTCGTCCTCCTGCTCGCGCGCCATCGACCGGTACGCCGTGTACGGAATGACGAAGTGCTCGACGCCCGAGAGCGCCACGTAGAACGCGAAGAAGGTGACGAGGCCGACCTTCTCGCTCTCTTCCGCGGTGACGAAGGCCACCAGCGAGATGCCCAGACACGCCAGCAGCATCAACGAGAAGAAGACCCAGAAGGTGCGCGTGCGCAGGTGCTGCCGCAGCTCCTTCACGACGATGGGGTTGATGCGGTCGGCGAGCTTCGCTCCCAACACGTCGAGCGCGTCGGGCGGACGCAGCGGCGGCGCCGGAGCCGGAATCGCTTCGGTCGTCATGCCACCCTGCCCTTCGTCACGTGCAGGAACGCGTCTTCGAGGTCGAGCTGCCGCGTCTGGAAGCTGCACACGGGCAGGCCTTCACGCACGAGCACCGCGAGCAGCCGCGCGCACGCTTCGTCGACCCACAACGCCTTCGCGTCGGAGCCCGGGTCGAGCTCGAGGCGAATACGAATGAGGTCCTGCGCGAGCACGACGTTCTTCACCAGCGGTTGTTCGAGCAGCAGCCGCTCGGCGCGTCGGGAAGACTCCTCGAGCGTCTCGGCCGTCGTGAAGAGCTTGAGCTGCACCTCGGTCGACGGCGCCGCGCCCTGCGAGCGATGCAGGATCTCGGAGACCGGGCCAGTCGCGAGCAGCTTGCCCTGCTCGATGATGGCGCAGGTGTCACAGATTTCGCTGAGCTCGGTGAGGATGTGGCTCGAGATGAGCACTGCCTTGCCTTGCGCGGCGAGCGCCCGGAGCAGCTCCCGCAGCTCGATGCGCGCCCGTGGATCGAGCCCGTCGGCCGGCTCGTCGAGGATGAGCAGCTTCGGGTCGTGCAGCAGCGTTCGCCCGAGCGCCACGCGCTGCTTCATGCCCTTCGACAGCTCGCTGGTGAGCTTGTCCTTCAGCGGCATGAGGCCCGTGAAGTCCATCACGGAGTCGACCCGATCGATGCGCGCCTTGCCCTTCTGGCCGTACGCGCGCGCGAAGAAGTCGAGGAACTCGAACACCGTCATGTCGTCGTAGGTGCCGTAGCGGTCGGGCATGTACCCGATGAGCGGGCGCGAGAGGTCGGGCCGCTCGACGACGCTCTTTCCTTCGAGCAACACTTCACCGGCCGTCGGCACGTCGAGCGTCGCGAGAATGCGCATCGTCGTGGACTTGCCTGCGCCGTTGGGGCCGATGAAGCCGAGAATGGTGCCCTCTTCGAGCGAGAAGCTGACGTCCTCCACTGCGCGCAGAGAACCGTAGAACCGCGACAGGTGCCGCACCTCGAGCAGGCTCATCGCTCCACCTCTCCGCGCACCACGTGGCGGCCATCGTGCAGGCTCATGGTGACTCCGCCCGTCGAGACGAAGCCCTTGCCCTCGACGCTCGCGAGGAACTCGCCATCACCCAGCGGCGCCATCACCAGCGGCCGCCACTGCGACTCCACGAAGCGCCTGCTGCCGGCGATGTCGAGCCGCGTCTCGTCGACCCGGTCTTCTGGCTGCAGCGTCACCTCGCCACCGTCTCGAACGTCCTTCGCGACGAAGAGGTCTTCACCGACGCGCACCCAGACGACGGCGATGCGATGCCCGAGCGCGTTCTGCAGCGAGAAGCCATCACCCTTTGGCTTCACCACGAGGCGCGCGCGGGTGGCCTCGACCGACGCGACGCCCCACTCGCGATAGGTGCGCGACGGAATGAAGCCGGAGCGATAGCGCGCACCGTCTCCCCACTCGACGTCGACGGGGGTCGCGTCACCGGCGCGCTGCGGCGCGATGAGCGCGGTCGTCGACTCGAAGCTCGCTCCACGCGGCGCCAGGTTCGCGTACCAGGCGTTCAACCCCACGGTGATGGCGCGGTTGTGCGCGCGGTCGAGCAGCGTGTAGCCGTACGTCGCGCCGTGCACCGTGAAGCCATCGAGCAGCAGCGACGAGCCGAGAATGACGACGCAGGTCGCGAACGCCGTCGCGGGAATCGTGGCGAGCAGCACCGCGGGCCCGCGTCGACGCGCAATCCACACGCTGCCCGGCCCGATGAGCAACGTGAAGAGCGTGATGATGAAGAGGAAGCGGCCGACGGGCACGAGCGCCTGCGGCAGGAGCGCCGTGTACGAAGCGGTGCCGGTCGTCGCGTAGCGTCGCGTCGTCTCCTGCTGGCCCATCGGCGCGACCGGCACGCGCGCCTCGGGAAGCTGCGGCAGGTTCACCGACTCGGTTCGCAGCGTGAGGTGACCGAACCCGTAGGCCTGAATCGGGTCTTCACCAGCCAGCAACGGCAGCACGCCCGCGGTTCGCGGCAACGAGCGCAGCATCAGCGTTCCACCCGTCGCGACCCAGCCTTCGAGCGCACGGCGTTGCGCCTCGTTGAGGCCTTCGAAGCCGCGCGGGTCGACGATGACGACGGCGTGCGTGCCGAGATACGCCGTGAGCTCGGTCGGTGCTTCTTCGAGCGGCATGGTGACGACCTGGTCTTCGCCACCCGAGTTGTCGGGCTTCTGATTGACGAAGGCCTCGAACGCTTCGGGAGTACCGTACGCGAGCACCAGCCGGTTGCGGTCGTAGATGCTGGTGAAGCCAACCTGGCCGGCCTGCTTGCCGATGACGGGGCTCGTCGCTTCGAGGCTGCCGTAGCGGCTCTCGGCGGGCACGGGCATCGAGAAGGCCATACGCGAGCCGGCCTCGACCTCGACCGAGCGGCTCACCTCGGTGTTGCCACCACCACCACCGAAGGTGCGGAAGGTCAGCTTCACCGTCTGCTTCGGCCCCATCGTGTTGTCGATGCTGATGCGCAGCGGGAACCAGCCCATCCACGGGGTGTGACCGCGACCGATGGCCGAGACGATGGTCTTGCCCGACGCCACCTCGATGCGTTCCGTCTGCGAGAACTGGTAGTTGAAGGTGCCGAACGTCGTCGGCGCCGAGACGGTGGCGGTCGAGCTGCGTGGCGGCCGACGCGCGAGCGCGGGAAGCGAGAGCAGCAGGAGCCCGAAGACGAGCGCGCGCTTCACCGCGGAATCTCCGCGACCTGCGCGACCAGCTCTTCGACCACCTTCGCCGACGTCATCTTCTCGAGGCCGGCTTCGTACGAGAGCACGAGGCGGTGGTTGAGCACGGCCGGCGCGAGCTCACGCACCTCGTCGAAGCCGACGTTGGGTTTTCCCTTCGAGAGCGCCCACGCCCGGCTCGAGGCAGCGAGCGCGAGGGCCGCACGAGGCGAGCCGCCGTACTTCACGAAGCGCTTCACGGAGGCGGGCGCTCCACTCGTCGCAGGGTGCGTCGCTTCGACGAGGCGGCCGATGTACTCGGCGACGGGCTGCGGCAGGTGCACGCGGTCGACGACCGAGAAGAGCTGCTCGAGCGAGGTGGCCGTGACGACCGGATCGAGCGCGGGCGGAGTTCCACGGACCCGCTGCGTGAGAATCGACGCCATCGTCTTCGCGCCGACGGCCGGCACGTTCACGCGGAAGAGGAAGCGGTCGAGCTGCGCCTCGGGGAGCGGATACGTGCCTTCCAGCTCGATGGGGTTCTGGGTCGCCAGCACGAAGAACGGCGCGGGGAGCGGATGCGTCGTGCCGAGCACGGTGACGCTGCGCTCCTGCATCGCCTCGAGCAACGCCGACTGCGTCTTCGGCGAGCTGCGGTTGATTTCGTCGGCCAGCACGATGTTGGCGAACAGCGGCCCCGGGCGGAACGTGAAGGCGCGCGTCTCTCCATCGATGACGTACGTGCCGGTGATGTCACCCGGCAACAGGTCGGGCGTGAACTGCACGCGCTTGAACGGCAGGCCCAGCAGCTTCGCGAGCCCTTTGCAGAGCTCCGTCTTTCCGAGACCGGGCAGACCCTCGAGCAACACGTGGCCACGCGCGAGCACGGCTGTCACCACGCGGTCGACGACGGTCTCCTGGTCGAGCAGCACCTTCGACAGGCCGCCCTTCAACATCGAGATGGCCTCGACTGCGCCCGCCACTTCGTTGGGACTCAACACGTCGGCCACGAATCCTCCCCGTCACTGCCTGGTATCGAAGTACTTCTGAATGAGCGCCCGGTTCTTCGGGAGCATCGGCGTCTCGCCAACGCCCGGCGCCTGGTCTCCAGCGGCGGCTCCGCTCGTCGTTCCACTGTTCAATGGCTGACGGCCCACGCGCGGGTTGGCCGCCTTGAGCCCATAGAGCTCTTCGGCTTCGCCACCGTTGCCTTTGGGGAGCGCCTCGAACTTGAGCCGGTCGGGGTCGATCTCAGCGTCGTTGCCGAAGACGAGCGGCGTGTCGCCTGCGGGTCCGTGGCCTGCGCTCGGGTCGACCTGGTGTGAGGCGTGACCGGGCGCGTTTGGATCGAGGCCCTGGCTTCCGCCCTGGCCGTTCTCGCCGCCCTGCTGCTGCTGGCCTCGTCCCTGTCCTCGACCTTGCCCCTGTCCCCGCGACTGCTGTTGTTGTTGGCCGCGTGACCCGGAGGATTGGTTGCCCTGACCGAAGGAGTTCGAGAGTTGCTGACGGCGCTGCTCGAGCGTCTTGCGGAGCTGATCAGCCTGACTGCCGCTCATCGAGCGGGCCTTCTGAGAGATGCGCTGCGAGGGACTCGAGCCCTGCTGACCTTGCTGTTGTCCCTGCTGGCCTTGCTGTCCCTGCTGGCCTTGCTGTTGTCCCTGCTGGCCTTGCTGTCCCTGCTGGCCTTGTTGTCCCTGCTGGCCTTGCTGTCCCTGCTGGCCCTGCTGGCCTTGCTGTCCTTGCTGGCCTTGTTGTCCCTGCTCGCCGTTCTGGCCCTGTTGCCCCTGTTCGCCGTTCTGCCCTTGCTGTCCCTGTTCGCCGTTCTGCCCCTGCTGGCCGTCGGAGGAACCGGCCGACTCTTCGAGCGCCATCAACGCGCGTTCGAGTTCGTCACGTTCACGCTCTGCGGTGTCACTCGCCTGGGTCTGCGCCACGGCGTCAGAGAGCGCCTTCGCAGCCTGTTCTGCGCGTGACAGCTCGGCCGCCGCATCAGCCGCCTTCTGCTCGAGCGCCTTCTCCATCGTGTCTGCGGCTTCCCAGTCGGTCGCGTCGAACGTTCCGTCATGCAGCTCTTCCTGCAACCGCTCGAGCTCGGCGCGCGCCGCTTCATCGGCTGGCTCTTCCTTCGCGATCGCTTCGAGCTTCTCGGCGAGCGTCTCGACGCGTGTCGCCGCCGCAGCGTTCACGGCCCGAACGGGACGCTCGGTCTGCGGCACCAGAAACCCCACGAGCAGAAACACGAAGGCGAACACCAACATCGACACCTGCCGCCGAACGTCGATGTCGGGCAGCGGGAGCGACTTGAGCCGCGTGTTGAGGTCGAGCTCCCACCCACCGATGGGCACCTCGAGGCGCGTGAGCAACAAACCGCCGAGGCCTGCCTGACGGTCTGCCACGACGGCCGCGGCGTCTTCGGTCACCCGCTTCGCGCGCCCACGCCACCACGCGACGACGAGGCCGGCCACGAGGAGCACGAGCGCCGACGGAAGCAGCGCGCGCTGCACGAACACGCGCCACAACACGAACGCCGTCACGCCGACCCACACGGGAACCACCGCAGCGTCGAGCCACACCGCGAGGTTCAAGTGACGTCGAACGCGGAGCACGCGCGAGCGAACGGCTTGTTTTCGAGCGAGCTCTCCGGCGGCCATGTGCGTGGTGGAGACAGCTGCTCCACGGTTCGAGCAGCTTAACTGGTTGGGTCGGTGCCACCTTCCCGAATCGGGTGATCAGCCGATGCAGGAACCTGAAAGGTCGTGCGCGGTGTCTCAACGGTGCGCCGACTCGAAGTCCGTTGCGCAACGCCATGCGCGAGATTGTTGCTTGGTGTTCGGGCCGCTTCGTGGTCGCCTCCTGCTCCTCACCCCCGGGAGAACCCTCATGATGCTTCGTCGCAACGGACACGGTCTGGCCGCGGTCGTTGGTGTGTTGATTGGAGCGGCGTGTGGGCAGGTCGAGCTCACGGCTGAGCCGGTGGCCGTCCAGCGCTCCGCCATCGAGTCGTGCAACGACCCGGGCGTCATCTCGGTCGGGCAGACCATCGTCGGAACCACCATCGGCGCGACGAACGACTTCACCTGCGGCTTCAGCTACTCGGGGCCCGACGTCGTCTACACGTTCCTCGTGCCCACCAGCGGCGCGTACTCGGCACGGCTCACGGCGCCCGGCACTGACGGAGGCTTCGTGCCGCTCGACCCGTACATCACTCAGGGCTTCTGCGATGGTGGCTGTCTCTTTCCACCGTCGCAGAGCGGCCAGCGCGTGAACTTCCGCGCGGCGCCCTCCACGCCCTACTACGTCGTCGTCGACTCGAACTCGTCGACGGCGAACTTCTCGCTGACGCTGCAGAGCATCACGCCGCCAGTGAATGACGTGTGCGCCGGCTCGACGCCGCTGACGCTCGGAGTCACCACCTCGCTCGACTTCTCCTCGGCGCTCGACGACTACCAGACGTCGTTCAGCTTCGACGGCGGCGGCTCGAACTGTGGCCAGTTCGGCGGCGGCCGCACGAACGAAGACCTCGTCTATCGCTTCACGCCCACCTCGTCGGGTCGGTACACGTTCTCGGCTTCGTCCGGGAGCCAGCTGTGGATCTCAGCGAGCACTTGCGGCACGAACTGCTCGCTGGCCAGTGGCTCGAGCACCGTGACGCTCGACCTGATCAGCGGCACCACCTACTACCTCGTCGTCGAGAGCAGCAGCTTCAACAGCAGCAACGCCACCCTGCGCGTCGACCAGGTGAACATTCCGTCGAACGACACGTGCTCTTCGCCCGGCGTCATCAGCGTTGGCCAGACCGTCACCGGCACGACCGTCGGTGCGAGCAACGAGTTCACCTGCGGCTTCAGCTACGGCGGGCCTGACGTGGTGTACGCGTTCCTCGTTCCCACGAACGGCACCTATTCGGCGCGCGTCTCGGCGCCCGGCACCGACGGTGGCTTCGTGCCGCTCGACCCGTACGTCACCCAGGGCAGCTGCGATGGTGGCTGTCTGTTCCCGCCGTCGAGCATTGGCCAACGCGTCAACTTCCGCGGCACGCAGTCGACGCCGTACTACGTGGTGGTCGATTCGACCTCGAGCACCACCACCGCTCCGTTCTCACTGACGTTGCAGACCATCACGACACCGGCGAACGACCTCTGCGCGGGGGCGGCGGCGTTGACGGCGGGGGTTCCTGTCGCCCTCGACTTCGCTTCGGCGCTCGACGACTACCAGAGCGTCTTCACCTTCGACGGAGGCGCTTCGAACTGCGGTCAGTCCGGCGGCGGTCGCGCGAACGAAGACCTCGTCTACCGCTTCACGCCGGGCTCGTCGGGGCGGTTCACCTTCTCGGGGTCGAGTCAGCTGTGGATCTCTGCGGGCACCTGCGGCACGAACTGCTCGCTCTCGAGCGGCTCGTCGACGGTGACGCTCGACCTCGCCGGAGGCACCACCTACTACGTCATCGCCGAGACGAGCTTCGGCTCGAGTGGGTCGCTGCGGGTCGACCCGGTGAACATTCCGTCGAACGACACCTGCTCGATGCCTGGCGTCATTTCGGTGGGCCAGACCGTGACTGGCACGACGGTCGGCGCGAGCAACGAGTTCACGTGCGGCTTCAGCTACGGCGGCCCCGACGTCCTCTACGCCTTCCTGGTTCCCACCAACGGTGCGTACTCGGCGCGGGTGTCGGCCGTGGGAACCGACGGAGGCTTCGTTCCAGTCGATCCCTACATCACTCTGGGGAGCTGCGACGGCGGCTGCCTGTACCCGCCCTCGTCCGCGGGCCAGCGCGTGAACTTCCGCGCGGCGACGAGCACCGCCTACTACGTGGTGGTCGACTCGAGCTCGAGCAACACCACCTCGCCGTTCTCGCTGACGCTCCGAAGCATCACGCCGCCAGGGAATGACGTCTGCGGTGGGGCCACGGTGCTCACGCCTGGAGTCAGCGCGGCGCTCGACTTCTCGGCCGCGTTCGATGACTACCAGTCGAGCTTCGGCGGCTTCGACGGCGGCGGGAACTCCTGCGGCCAGTTCCCGAGCAGCGGCCGCGTGACGGAAGACCTCGTGTACCGGTTCACGCCGACGACCTCGGGCCAGTACACCTTCACCTCGACGAGCCCGCTGTACATCTCGGCCGGCACCTGCGGAACGAACTGCTCGCTGGCGACTGGTCAGTCGTTCGTCACGCTCAATCTGAGCGGTGGCACGACGTACTTCGTCATCGCCGAGGCTGGCTTCGGGTCGACTGGTTTCGTTCGGGTTGATCAGGTGGGCGGGAACGATGGTGGCAGTGGCGCGGGTGGCGGGTCTGCTGGAGGCGGCTTCGGCGGCGGTCCCGTGGGTGGCGGGTTCCCGGTCGGCGGCGGCAACTTCGGTGGCGGCTTCCCGGTCGGCGGCGGCAACTTCGGTGGCGGCTTCCCTGTGGGCGGCGGCAACTTCGGTGGCGGCTTCCCTGTCGGCGGCGGCAACTTCGGTGGCGGCTTCCCCGTCGGCGGCGGCAACTTCGGTGGCGGCTTCCCCGTCGGTGGCGGCTTCCCCGTCGGTGGCGGCAACTTCGGTGGCGGCTTCCCTGTCGGCGGCGGCAACTTCGGTGGCGGCACCACGAGTGGTGGCGGCGGCACCGCGGTTGGTGGCGGCACCGCGGTTGGTGGCGGCATCGCGAGTGGCGGCGGAACGGCAACGGCTGGCGGAACGGCAACGGCTGGCGGAACTGCAACGGCTGGTGGAACTGCAACGGCTGGTGGAACTGCAACGGCTGGCGGAACTGCAACGGCTGGTGGAACTGCAACGGCTGGTGGAACTGCAACGGCTGGTGGAACTGCAACGGCTGGTGGTACTGCAACGGCCGGAGGAGCAGCTGGCGGCACTCCGGGCGAGATGCCGATGGGCTGCAGTTGCTCCGAGACTCAGGGCAATCCGTGGTGGCTCGTGGTCGGAGCTCTGATGCTCTCCGTCACCGCGCGTCGCCGCCGCGCACACTGAGGGTCTACGACCTCGACCTGGTGACGAGACCAGGTCGAGGTTGCGTTCGTCGACCACGACAAGTCCCTGCTGGATGACGCGTGGTTCGAGGCCGTTTCAGCGCGCATCAGTGAAAGGCCCCGGTCCTCGGGGGACCAGAAGCAATGCGAACTGCCTACGCACCACCGGCCAAGGGCGAGCGGTACCTGACCGACAAGAAGCTCGCGCGGCAGTTGGCTCGCTCGCTGCTCCCTGACTTGGAGTTGCTTGCCTTTCAGACGCGGCACGGTCCGAACATGACGAAGGGCATTCCCACCTGCGCGACCTACTCCTCGACCTACCTCCGAATCTTGTCGGTCGACGAGGCGCTCGTCTCCGATGCGACAAGCGTTACGTTTGAAAAGGTGGTCCTGCCGTGGATCTTGAAACGCATCAGCGGGTTCAAGGCCACCAGCTACAACTGGCCGTGCGTCGCGGTGATTCTCGACGGTGCTTTTGTCGAGGCAGCTTGCTCGGCGGGAGGATTGTTCCCAAGCGTCGAGGAGATCAGCAAGCAACTGAAGAAGCGCTCGGCCCTCATCGTCGCCGTCACCGGCTGATCAAGGGCTCACGCTGCCCGCTGCATCTCCATCACAGCGGTTCAACATTCGTCCACGGAGGCGAGCAAGTCGACGCCCCGTGCGCCGTCGTGGGATTGTGCGGTGATGAAGCGCTCCGGCTGGTTGCTCGTGTGTTGTCTGCTGCTGCGCCACGAAGCGCTTGCAGACGAGCTCGCGCCTGAGCTGCAGCTCGGCCTCAAGTCGTTGCGCGCTGGAGAGCTGGCCAGACTCGAGAAGGCCGCCGGGCCGCTGGTGGAGCAGCCGCTCTACCGGGCAGACCTCACCGTCGACGTCGCGAACCGCAAGGTCGTAGGCCGGGTGGCGCTCGCGTGGACGGTGAAGGGCGCGGCGCTCGATGAGGTCTACCTGCGCACCACGCCGAACGCGGCGCACACCGAGGCCGTGTCGGTGATGAACGCGACAGTGAACGGTCAGCCCGCGGTGCTCGAGCACCCTGACGCGACGTTGTGGCGGGTGAAGCTGCCCATCGAAGCGGTCGAGGGCACCGTGGTGCACGTCGAGGTGCAGGTGCAGGCGAAGGTGCCGCCGCAGCCGGCGCAGGGTGAAGAGGTGCTCGACCATGGCGCCTTCGCGGCGGGTCCAGACTTCGTCTCACTCGTCGGGCTGTTGCCGATGGTGCCGCCCGAGAAGGCGAACGGCGAGCTGTTCTCGGCGCCGTCGGGCATGGGCGACCTGTCGGCGTTCGCGCCGTCGTCGTTCATCGTGAGCGTCTCGGCTCCGCGCGGCTTTCAGGTGGTCATGCCTGGTGTGACGCTCGGCGAGGTGCCGGAGCCGAATGGGCGCGTGCGGTTCACCAACGCCATCGTCGGGTCGCGCGACTTCCCCATCTTCGTCGCGAAGGGGCTCGAGAAGCTCAGCGCGAGCGCGGGAGACGTGGCGGTCGAAGTGTGGGCGGCGAAGGGGCACGCGAACGCGAAGGTGGTGCTCGACCACGCGGTGTTCGCGGTGAAGGAGCTGAACAAGCGCCTCGGGCCGTTCGCGTGGAGCACCTTTCGCGTCGTCGAAGCGCCGCTCGCGCGTGGAGCCGGAGGCATGGAGTTCCCCGGCCTGGTGACGGTGGCGAGCTCGCTGGTCTCGGGCGCGTCAGACCCGCTGTCAGCGCTCGGGCTGGGAGGCCTGGTGTCTGACCCGGCGATGCTGGCGATGGTGGGGCCGATGCTGAAGGACCTGCTGAAGACGTCGCTCGAGTTCACGGTGTTGCACGAGGTGGCGCATCAGTACTTCGCGTGTCTGGTGGGCAGTGACGCGGTCGACGAGCCGGTGGCCGATGAGCCGCTGACGCAGCACGCGGCGTTGCTGTTGCTCGAGTGGCGCAGGGGGAAGAAGGCGGCCAACGACGTGCGCGAGGGGCAGGTGAAGCTCGCGTACCAGCTGTGGCGCATGATGGGTGGGCGCGACTCGAAGGCGAACCGGGCGACGGGGGACTTCACGTCGACCACCGAGTACGCGGGCATCGTCTATGGGAAGGCGCCGTTGCTGTTCGATGCGCAGCGCAAGCTGCTGGGCGACGAGGCGTGGGAGAAGGCGCTCAAAGCGTACGTGGAGCAGTTCCGGTATCGGTGGGTGACGTCGAAGACGATGACCGAGGTGGCGACGAAGCAGGCGCCGGGTCAGGGGAAACAGCTCGAGACGTTGCGCAAGCGATGGCTCGAGGAGATGCATGGCGACGAAGACGTGGGCACCATGAGCCTCGAGGAGCTGCTGCTGCAGGGCGCGCAGGGAACGCCGAGTGACGCGCAGCTCGACCCTGAAGCGATGAAGCTGCTCAACGACCTGCTCAAGCAGCTCGGCGGCGAGTGAGTCCTCTCAGTCGATGAGAGCGGGACGAAGAGACTTTTCAGTCTCGTCGACGAGACGCGCGTTCGCCGGCAACCCACGAGAAGCGCGAATGACGGTGGCTCGGCATCGATTCTGCTCAGGGTCCTCTCGCCGGGCAGTGGTGGTGGGGTTGGGGAATGGGGAGCCCGGCAGGTGATGGCGCGGAGGAGCCGAATCGGGGGATCGGCTCCTTCGCGCCTCCTTTTCGGCGCGAGCCCACGACGAACCCGGCAGAATCTGCCGAAGGCGACGGTGACTGTGGCCGTTACATCTCGTCGATGCGCCACGTGGGGGTCACGATGAAATGGCTGATGATGGTGGGACTCGCGTTTGCGGTGACGAGCTGCACGAAGCTCTCTCCCGGCGTGATGGAGTCGTGTCAGGCGACCTCCGACTGCGGCCAGGGCCTCGTCTGTCTGGGCAACCGCTGTGGTGATTGCCGGCAGGACTCGGAGTGTCCCGGCGTGGCGAGGTGCGGGCTCGTGCAAGCGGGGCGCTGCGGCTGCTTCGACGCCGATGGTGACGGCGCGAGCTGCGATGACTGCGACGACGCCGACCCGGCGAGGTTCCCGAGCGCGCCCGAGGTCTGCGACGGCAAGGACAACGACTGTGACGGCACGGTCGACGAGGGCGCCGTCACGACCTGGTACGTCGACGCCGATGGTGACGGGTATGGCAACTCGGGGTTGTCGCTCGACCGCTGTCAGGCTCCGGCGAACTTCGTGAACCGTGGAGGCGACTGCAACGACGCCGACCCGACGACGTTCCCCGGACGCACTGAGGTGTGCGACGCGCGTGACAACAACTGCGATGGCACCATCGACGAGGGCGTGAAGTCGACGTTCTACCGCGACGCCGATGGTGACGGCTTCGGCGACGCGAGGAACGCGGCCACGACGTGCCAGATTCCGGCGTCGGGCTTCGTGAGCGTGATGGGTGATTGTGACGACTCGCGCGCTGACGCGAACCCGCAGGCGATGGAGACCTGCAACAACCGCGATGACGACTGTGATGGCGTCGTCGATGGGCTGAACCGCGCGTGCAACAACATGTGCGGTGACGGAACCGAGGTCTGCACGAGAGGCATCTGGGCAGGGTGTACGGCTCCGCCCATCATCACCGTCACGACCACGACGACCTTGACTGGTTCACGAGCAACATATGACTGCCTCGTGATTGGCCTGAACGGCAAAGTAGTCGTGCCAACGGACATGATGCTCGAGGCCCGGAACTGGCTCCGTCTGGAGTCCAACGGCGTTCTGGAGCTTGGCCCTCGAAGCGTCGTCGCGACCGGCGGCGATCTCGTCTTCGCCGAGCGGTCAACACTGCTTGCGAGCGACGCCACCCTGCGCTCAGCAACGTCCATTCAGGTGACCCAGGACGCCAAGTGGTACGCCCAATCGCCCCAGGCACTCGCCTACTCGACCGGCGGCGCAGCAGCCTGTGCACCACCAACAGAACAGATGGTGGGTGGCGCTGGCGGCGGAGCGCGCGGCGGCGCCGGAGGCCGCGGCACCTCGTGCAATGCACTCGTGAGCCAACCCCGGGCCAGCTCTGGGGGAATGCAGGCGCTCACTGGCGCCAATGGCTGCGGGTGCGGCTGCACGGACATCGTCTCCGGCGCAGCGCCCGCTGGCGGGTGGGGTGGGGGCCCGATGGCAGGTGGTGGGGGTGGCGCGAACGGGGGCGCTGGTGGAACCGGGGGACGGGGCAGCTTCACGACCGGCTTCGCGGACGGCGGCCTGGGAGGCGCTCCTGAGGTAACGGTGGCTGATGTGCCCCAGTTCGGTGGTGGAGCTGGAGGCTCGAGCGGCACCCTTGCGGTCACCTACGCACCAGAAGCGTGTCAGGGCGCAGGCGGCATCGGAGGAGGCATTGTGCGCGTCTTCGCGCCTCGGCTCGTGAACAACGGTCTCATCTCAGCCGATGGGACTGCGGGCGAGACGGCGGCCGGCCTCTATGCCCTCGCGGGAGGAGGCGGCGGCGGCGCTGGTGGCACGTGGGTCTTCCACACGTCGTCGTTCGAGAATCGCGGTTCGGTCTCGGCCATCGGTGGCCGAGGGGGCGCGGGCGTGAGCCGACTGCAGACGACCTTTGCGGGAGGGGGTGGGGGCGGCAGCGGTGGCCGCTTCTTCCTCGAAGCGCTCGATGGAGGGAGCGCGCACCTCGTGAACCTCGGAAACGTGTTCGTTGGTGGCGGGTTGGGCGGCCTCGGAGCCCCCACCGGTGCCACGAACGGCGACGTAGGAGCGGCGGGGGTCGCCTTCGTGCGATGACATCACTGCCTGGGAAAGACCTCGCCGAGCAGCTGGGCGTACTTCGCCGCTCCCGCCTCGAGGGAGAAGTGGTCTTTCGTTCGCGCGCGAGCGGTGGCCAATATGGCCTCGTCGGCCTTCGAGCTCGCCACCAGTCTCGCAACCTCGTCGAGCGTCTGCGGCGACACATTCGCAAGCACAAGACCTGAGCCTGCCCGCTTCACCCACCCGCTCACCTCTTCGTTGCAGCCGAATTGAATCGGCCGCACTCCAGACGCGAACAGCTCTCCGAGCTTCGTGGGCATCGACGCACGTTTCGCGATGCTGTTGGGTTGGAGCAGCAACAAGCACCACTCCACCAGCGACAGCCACTGCGGCATGGCGTCGTGGGCGGCGCGAAGAATGGTGACGCGGGTCTCTGGCACCCCCAGGACCGCGAGGCGGCGGGCGTATTCTTCGCGCTGACCGCTCAGCACCAGCAGGTGCATCTCGGGGCCGGTGTCGAGAATTCGGCGCGCGAGGTCGAGCGTCTCGTCGACGAGGTACGAGCTGTTGATGGACCCGATGATGGCGACGACGCGTTTGCTGCGCAGGGCCGCGACCTGTTCGAGCGGGACCTGCGTGAGCGCGCTTGCCGGCCTTCGAACGAAGTCATCGAAGTCCGCCAGAGTCGTAATGCAGCGAACGGGCCTGGGTCCGAGCGGCTTGAAGCGATGCTCGACCTCACGAGCCTGCAGTTCGGTCAAGGTGACGACGCCAGACGCTGTGGTGAAGAGCTGGTGCTCGAGGCCCCGCGCAACGCCGAGGCGAAAGGGCGTCGTGAACCACCGCCCCTCTTCGAGGCGCTCGTCGATCCAGTACCCACGGGCGTCGAAGACCCACGGCAGTCTGGTGGCGTTCCACGCGGCGAGGGCCGCGACGGCTGGAACATAGGCCCGCGCGTGAATGCCGCGAACACGACCAGACCGGGCGAGCTCAACAGCACGGCTCGTGAGGAAGCCGAGGTTGTTCGCTGCTGCTCGGCTCGACTGAGACCAGTCGAAGGGCTCGAACTCCCAGTGAACTCCCGCCCGCTCGAAACGTGCACGCAAGTCCCTGACGCTCCGCTCGTCGGCGAGGTCGCGCGCCTTCTCGAGCGAGACGATGCGATACCGCCAGCCCATGGTGGCGAGGCGTTCGACGACCCGAACGACCTGACTGTGCATGAGCGGCTCGAGCAGGCCGTCCTGGGTGAGGTAGAGGATCTCTTCGGGCCGGCTCACTCAGATCTTCTCCGCAAACACCTTGAGCGTGTCACCGAGGCCCGTCGCTCCGAGCAGGCCGTTGACGGCTCGCTTGAGCGTCGAGGTGAAGGGGTTGCTCATGGCCAACTCGTTGATCTGCGCAGAGCTCACCTCACGCACAGGAGCAGCCGAGGCTTCGGGTCGAGCGCCACCCGCCCTCCGCCGCGCAGCTGAAACCAACTCGAACGGGTTGATGCCCGTGGTCTTCGACTCGACGACGCGAAAGCCGCCCTTGGCGAGCAAGAGGTCGAGGCCGCGACGCGAGAAGAGGGCGAGGTGCTCTGGTGGCGCCATCGTGGCCCAGCCCGCGCCCAGCACGCGCCCGTTGAGCCCATCGCCGGCGGGTGTCGTCAGGTAGAGCAGGCCGCCCGTTCTCAACAGTCGTGACGCGGTCTCGAGCACGTCCATGGGCTGCTCGACGTGCTCGATGACTTCGGTGGCGACGACGACGTCGAAGGCGCTTGAGTCGAAGCTCGAAAGCTCGGCCAACAACCTGGCGTCGTGACCGTTTGCTCTGGCCTGCGCGACTGGCGGAGCGGAGGCCTCGATGCCCGCCGTGCGCCAGCCCGCAGCACGGGCCTCATCGAGGAACGCGCCAGCCCCGAAGCCGAGGTCGAACAGCCCGCCATCGGTTCGGTATGACGTGAATCGGCGCAGGGTCTCGCGAACCCGCTGTCTCACGAAGTCGGGAATCGCGAGGTTCTGAGGCCGATAGTAGGCCTCGTAGTCGAAGGCCTGCTCGGGTCCGGGCAGGTCCTTCACGAACAGCGTCGCGCACGAGGCGCACCGAAGCACGGGCATGCCTCGCGCCTGTCCGATGAACTGGGCGGCGCGGCTCGAGCAGGCTGGACAGGGACGTGAGCGTTCCACGAGGAGGGTGAATCACACAGTCCCCACTGGACACCACAAAGTTCAGGTAAGTGGAATTCGAGGAGGCAGTCGGCCATGTGCGGCATCACCGGGGTCATCTACCGAGACGGAAGGCGTGCCGACCCCGAGCGCGTTCGCTCGATGGCCACGACCCTCGCCCATCGCGGCCCGGACGGTGAGGGCGTGCACGTCTTCGAGGGGGGCGGTCTAGGCCATCGCCGCCTCGCCATTCTCGATCTGAGCCCTGATGGAGCCCAGCCGATGAGCGCTGCGGCGGGGGCGGTGTGGGTCGTCTTCAACGGCGAGATCTACAACTTCCAGGAGCTGCGCACCGAGCTCGAGCAGCTTGGCCACCGCTTCCACTCACGGAGCGACACCGAGGTCATTCTCGAAGCGTGGCTGGAATGGGGCGAGGGTTGCATCGCGAAGCTCGATGGCATGTTCGCCCTTGCACTCTGGGACTCGCGGACGCGTCAGTTGGTTCTGGCGAGGGACCGCACGGGCAAGAAGCCTCTGTACGTCTACGAAGACGCCGAGAAGCTGGTGTTCGGGTCTGAGATCAAGGCGATTCTGGCGCACCCTGACGTCAACACGCGGGAGTGGCCAGAAGCGGCCGGGCAGTTCCTCTCACACGGCTACGTTCCGACGCCGCACACGTTCTACGCACAGATTCGCAAGGTAAAGCCGTCTCACTACGAGGTGCTCGAGTTCGGGCGCAGAGAGACACGAGAGCACCAGTACTGGGAGTTTCCGCTGGGCCGTGAGCGCCGCGTCGACACCGAGGACGACTGGCGCGAGGTCGAGCACGAGGTGCGTCGGCTGTTCTTCGCGGCGGTGAAGCGGCGCATGGTCGCCGATGTTCCGGTGGGGGCGTTCCTCTCGGGCGGTATCGACTCGTCGCTGGTGGTGGCGGCGATGGCGATGCAGTCGTCACGCCCCATCAAGACGTTCAGCATCGGCTTCGAGGGTGCGCCCGAGTTCGACGAGACGAAGTACGCCCGTATGGTCGCCGAGCGGTACGGAACCGAGCACACCGAGTTCAAGGTGAAGCCCGAGGCGTACGGCCTGATCGAACAGCTCGCGTGGCACTACGACGAGCCCTTCGCTGACTCGAGCGCCATTCCCACGTTCATCGTCTCGAAGCTCACCCGCGAAGCGGGGTGCACCGTCGCGCTGACCGGCGATGGCGGAGACGAACTCTTCGCAGGGTACCCGAGGTTCGCCGCCGTCGTCGCCGCCGAGAGAATTCCGCGCGTCGTGCGAACGACCGTCGGCCGAATACTCAGAGTGACGCCAGAGAGGCCGGGCGACAATCGGCCACTCCCGCGGGCGCACCGGTTCTTGAGCAAGGCAAGCCAGGATCTGCCCGATCGTCTTCGATCCTGGGTCACCTGTTTCTCTCCCGCGGAACTCAAGGAACGACTTGGGCCAGCTTCCTCGCCCTACGCCGCCGAGACCGTGATCGCAGAGCGTTACCGTTTCCTTTGCGCCTTTGCTCGTGAGCGTGGTGCTGATGCACTGAATCAAACGCTCTACGCAAACGCCCGGACGTATCTGCTCGACGATCTCAACGTGAAGGTTGACCGCTCCTCGATGGCCGCAAGTCTGGAGTGCCGGGCTCCCCTCCTCGACACAGCCCTCATGGAGTACGCGTTTTCCCTTCCAGGTTCGGCCAAGCTCTCGAGAACCATGACCAAGGTGGTTCTTCGAAGGGCATTCAGCGACTGCCTCGTCAAGGAAACCCTCGATCGACCGAAGATGGGGTTCGGCATCCCCCTTTCGGCAGCATGGAAGACCGCATCGAGGTCGAATGTAACGACCGGCCTCAGAGAATACGCAGTGGCGCAGCTGAAGAGCTGGGCGCCTGGGAGATCACAACCGTGAGCACGAGTTCACCCGAGCAGGACGCATATGAGATCGAGGGGCTTTGGGAGGAAGAACTCTTCGGGCCTGACGACCAGGAGCGGATCTCGTTCATCGAGAAGTTGATTCCCGACACGGTCCGTACCTTTCTCGACGCGGGCTGTGGCAATGGGCTTCTGCTGAATCACCTGCACCAGACCGCGTCGCGCCGCTTCGACCGGTTGTGCGGAGTCGATCGAAGCGCGGAAGCACTGAGCAGAGTCCTCGCTGAGAAGCACTCTGGCAGTCTTGCCGCTCTTCCGTTCAAGAACGGGGAGTTCGACATGGTCGTCTGCAACAGCGTGATCGAGCATCTCCCCATCACATTCTACGATGTTGCCATCTCTGAGCTGGCTCGTGTCAGCAAGCGCTACGTCTTCATCTCCGTTCCGTACGATGAAGACCTCGAACACTCGCTAGTTCACTGCCCTCGCTGTGGGTGTCGCTTCAACCCGAACTACCACCTTCGTAGTTACAGGCGCCCGGAGCTCGAGACGATCTCGCCGCACCTAAAACCGATCGAGGTCTTCTACATTGCGCAACGCAGGGCGCTTCCGCGCAGGCTCAGTCAGGCCCTCGAACTCACCAATCGAGTCAGGCGGGGCGGACGACCGCAGCCGCCGTGGTGGACGTTGTGCCCATCCTGCTCGTATCGAGGCCAGAAACCCGCGCACCAGCAGTCAACACCAAAACCATCGACGATAGGCAACCTCCTGCAGTCCCTTCCGTGGCCGACCAGCCCCCGGTGGATCGGCTGTCTCTACGAGAAGGTCTAGCAGCACATGAAGCAGTCATTGAGAGCACTGGTCTCTTCAGGCTTCGCCAAAGCTGCTGGCGCGATGTTCACCGGTACCGTTCTGGCTCAGGCGATTCCTCTCGGGATGAGTCCGGTTCTCACCCGTCTGTACTCGCCTGAGACCTACGGTGACTACGCAAAGTTCTCGCTCGCCGCGTACACGATCTCAGCGCTGGCCTCACTTCGGTACGAAGTCGCCATTCTCAACGCCGACGATGAGGCCGAAGCTGACGCACTGCTCTCGCTCAGTCTCGCGGTCGCCGTCCTCGTTTCGATCGTCACCTTTCTGGTGACGCTGGCCCTGTGGCTATGGCCCCACTCGACCGGCTCCACCCAGCTCAGCGGCACCTGGCTGCTCCTCGCCGGAGCAGTGTTCTTTCTGTCCGCATTTCAGGCTTTGAACAGCTGGCAGATCAGAAAAGCAGCTTTCGAAGCCATTGCGCGTGCGCGCGTTGCCAGAGCGCTGCTCGTTGCCGTGTTCAACGTAGCCCTCGGGCTCGCGGCACTCAGTCTGAACGGACTTGCTGCTGGCTCCGTGATGGGATTCGCAACCGCCACCGGGGTGCTCCTGTATGCGGCCAGACCGGTGCAGCTCTTTCACTCGAGAGCGACTCTGAGGCGAGTTGCCCGTAAGCACTTCCGCTTCGCCGTGTTCTCCGTTCCAGCAGACCTGCTGAGCACCCTGACCGCGCAGGCGCCGCTCTTTTTCCTGAGCGGCGCGATTGTGGGTCACTTCTCCTTTGCGATGACAGTACTTGGCGCCCCCATCACGCTCGTCAGCGGAGCGATTCACGATGCCTTCAAGCAGCGTGCTGCAAAGGACTACAGAGAGAGTGGCAATTTCTCCCAGATCTTCAACACGCTTAGCCCTCTTCTCGCCGGCCTGGCGATTGGCCCCGCCGTCGTTCTCGTTGCGTGGGGCCCCGAGCTGTTCGGCTTCGTATTTGGAGACCGCTGGGCGGACGCGGGGCAGGTGGCGAGGATTCTCGCCATCATGTTTGCCTTCAAGCTGGTGGCGAGCCCGCTCTCGTATGCGTTCTTCATCGTCAACCGCCAACGTGAAGACCTTTACGCGCACCTCTATATTGCACTCTCGACCTTCTTGATCTTCATCGCCGCACGGCAACTCCAAGTGGCAGACCGTTGGACGCTCACCACGTACTCGGCAAACTACTGCCTCTTCTACGTGTACTATTTCACCCGAAGTCGTCAGTTCTCTCGGGGTGGACTGCTCGCAAGCAGATAGCGATCGAGATAGCTGACGTTGGCCCGCGCGTACTCACCTCTGATGTGGGACCCATCAGTCGAAATGGGCAGCCCTTGGAGTGAGACGGGAGCACAGAGGCCGCTCGAATCGCAGAAATGATCGAGGGGGTTGACGACTTCAACACCAGTCGCAGAGACCACGGCTGCGAGACGCCGGCCAGCAGCACCCATCTTCGACTCCAACGAGGCTCGGCTCACCGACTGCGGCTCAAATGAGAACTCGAACAGGCCCCGCCTCACCATGTGCTTGGGATTGAATTCGTCCCCACGAGGTGAGGAGAGAACCACTACGACTTGCTTGCCCTCCTGTCGAAGGCCGAGAAGCGCCTGAATCCATCCCTCGAAGATATAGTCGGCAGCGCTGTCAGCGAGGTCGAGTTTGAGACCCGTGCGCTCGTCACGGTAGTCACCGCGAGCCATCATTCCCGGCCATGAACCAGCCACCACAACAGTCTTGACTCGTGGGTCACGAGCCAACTCAAGGCCTCGGCGAACAAACGGAACACAGGACATGTGGTCGCGCTCGATACTGGGCACCGGTGCACACCCACCCATGGTGTGAAACACGACCGTTCTCGTGCGCAGCGACCTGTCGGCGAGCAGTGCGCGAACCCTTGGAAGATACTGCTGCATGTGGCTGTCACCGAAGAGCAGAACCCGGTCTTGCTCGGTACCTTCGAGAACGGCATCACCGGGGTAGCTGATGTCGCCAACTGCAGCCGAAACCTCAGCCATTCCCGCAAAGCGCCTCGAAATGGGTTGAACCTTGCCCAACCACACTGCTCCAGCAGCAATGGTCACGAGCACCATCAGTCCTCCGAGGAGGCCGACGACTCGGAGCGACGAGAGACGGCTCGAACGAAGGGGCTTCTCAACCAACTGAAACGTCCCAGCGGCAAGCACGACACTCAGGGCGCATCCTCCGAGGACGACGGCCAATGTGGGCTCTCGTTGGCTCCAGATATGTGCGAACGACAACACGGGCCAATGCCAAAGATAGAGCGGGTAGCTGATGAGCCCGCAGGCGACAACCCACCGACCTGAGAGCACGGTTCGATTGGGCATCGAACGTGGACCAGCCCAGAGGACCATCCCTGCCCCCAAGGTTGGAAGCAGGGCCCAGATGCCTGGAAACGGGCTCGACTTTCGAATGCACAGGACCGCAAGCGCGATCAGCACGAGGCCGATCACAGACGCGAGGTCGCGGCGCGTGTCCGAGGCTTTGGTCTGCGAGGGGCGCTCGAACCGCGCCTGATGCGCAAGTAGCGCACCAACGATCAACTCCCAGAAGCGAGTGAAAGGGAGAAAGAAGACCGCACTCGGATGGGTAGGAAGCAGTGCCAGGTTCGCGATGAATGACAGCAGTGCCGTTACTGCGAAGACCAACAGAGTCGCCCGGGCACGCCAGCGCCACACGACGGCAAGCAGCACCGGCCAGACGAAATAGAATTGCTCTTCGACCCCCAGCGACCACAGGTGGAGGAGCGGTTTCAGCGCGGCCTCGTCGTCAAAGTAGCCAGCCTCGCGCCAGTTGACGACGTTGGAAACGAAGAGGGCGCCGGCGACCATGTGCTTGCCGAGCTTGATGGCTTCGTCAGGCAGAAGGAACAGGAGACCCGCAATCAAGCTGACGACCATCACCAGAATCAGCGCTGGAAAGATCCTGCGCACTCTCCTGACGTAGAAACCACGAACGGTGAACTGCCCGACCGCGAGGTTGCCGAGAATGATTCCCGAGATGAGGTAGCCCGAAATGACGAAGAAGACATCGACTCCCACGAAGCCGCCGGGCAGGTGCGTGGGCAATGCGTGAAACCCAACCACGAGACACACTGCGATGGCTCTGAGGCCGTCGATGTCGGCACGATAGGCCTCGTGCTGTGGCTTCTGCTCCGGCAGTGCCTTCGTGTGAGACATCTGTGGTTCCGGGTTCGCCACGAGGACCTACTGAGGGCGATACGGTTTGCAGTTCGCTGCCAACTCTTCACCTAACACAGCGTCTCGGCCGCTTCGAAACCGATCCAGCTTCTGCAAGACCGTTTCACCAGAATCAGCAACCCACCAAATGGGGTGCGTCACCAACTGCAGGGCCCGGTTCTCTTTCACCGCCTCATGGTCCAGTGGGTGACCAAAGCGAAACCGCCCCTCACTGTCGCTGCAGTAGCCCATGTCTCGAAAGAACCGGGGCTCATAGGCGTGGGTTCGGCCGGCGATTGGGTGCGGCCACCCCTGGAGCGCCGGAGTCGGTCGGTGAAATGACACGGTTCTGACCTCGGCCCTTGAGACCGACTCCAGCAGACGACAGTCAGCTGCACAGGCCTCGTCGAGTTCCTCGGGCGTTTCGCCAAGACCGGCCGCATCGAAGTGGAGCCCGACTTCTCGCCCGAGCTTGCGCAGCGTCTGCAGGGCATGCCGACTTCGGGCCGAGGTCACGGAGTACATCTCGGTTCGCACCAAGACGAAGTACGACGACCTCACGCCGAGTTCGGCTTCGACCTCTGCGAGCTGAACGGCCCGGTCGAGGCACATGTCGAGGTCGTGCCGCAGCACCAGGTGACGTTCACTGCGATTGACGGCTTCGAAACCAACGGTCTCGTAACCCATCGCCCGGAACGACTGCACCAGAGCTCGATAGCCATCAAGCGTGAACGACTGGTCCATCACGCGCCGGTCCCCTTTCCCGTCGTCCGGTCGCGCTTTCGCTCTGCGGGCACGCCCGCGTACACTCCGTTGGGTTCGCAGTTCTTGAGCACCACCGAGCCGAGCCCGACGAACGTGCGCTCTCCAATCGTCACCCCGTTCATGATCGAGCAGTTCGGGCCCAACCACACATCTCGGCCCAGGGTGACCGAGCCCGACAACTCGGCACACGCGGTGATGATGCAGTTGTCTCCGATGCGACAGTTGTGCGCGATGTGTACGTGATCATCGGTCTTCACGAAGTTGCCGACGACGGTGGGGTCG
This sequence comes from Archangium gephyra, assembly GCA_943370055.1. GTDB lineage: Bacteria > Myxococcota > Myxococcia > Myxococcales > Myxococcaceae > Xiheimicrobium > Xiheimicrobium gephyra_A. Next base: position 27,002 of record CALRPN020000062.1, on the reverse strand, counting down.
ATGGTCCCGGAGCAGACGGTGTTCAACGCCCCCAGTTCGACCTCGTTGCCGATGATGACGCTGCCGAGGTGGGGAATTCGAACGTTGTTGCCCTGCTCATCGCGGTCGATTCCGAAGCCCTCTTCTCCGATGACCGTATTGCTCTTGATGAGACAGCGACTGCCCACCTGAACTCGTGGGCCAATCACCACGTGGTGCCTCAGCTCCGTTCCGTCGCCGATTCGGGCGCCCGGCCCGATGACGCAGAACTCGCCGATGACGACGTCTCGACCGATGACGGCGTCTGGCGCGATGCTCGCTGTGCTCGCAATGCCGGGCACGGGCCTGGGCACGAAGTACTCCTGCAATACCCGGGCAAAAGCGGCGCGAGGGTTGGCGACAACGATGTGAGGCCCCGAGAGCTGGCCCTTCTCGGAGACCAGGAACACCGACTTTGGGTGCGCCCGAAGTCGCTCGACGACCGCCGCGTCGACCACCTTGATGAACCCGACGCCATGGGGTTGGGGGTTGTCGAGGGTGCATGGGCGTTCGACGACCACGTCCTCACCAACGAGTTCGCCTCCGAGAATCTTTGCGAGTTCACCAGACAGCAAGGAGCGGCTGGTCATGCGCGGCCTTTCGATGACATCGACTCGCGGCCATTCGCCGCAAATGCGTACAGGGACTGATAGTAGGAGACAGCTGCAGTCAACGAGAACCGCTCAGCGATGAACGCCCGGCCTCGAGCAACCCGGCCTTCGAACCCCGCCGTCGGCATGGTCAGCAACTCGAGGCAGGGTCCAACCAGATCTTCCGCACTGAACTCCCCTCGAATGAAGTGCGCAAACGACTCGTGCGCAATTTGGCGGGAGTCGCCGACGTCGGTCACTACTGGTAGTGCGCCACAGGCGACGGCCTCGAGGAGACTCTTCGACGGGTAGTTCGTCAGCGGCTGAACCGAGAAGAACACCTTCGCTTCCGAGAGAACCTTCGCCGGATTCGGCTCGAAGTGGGCGGTGACCGGCTCATTCTTCATCGCTCGCACCCGTTCGTAGAATTGGAGTTCGGGCGTGTCTCGACCCAGGAAGACGTAGCTCAAGTCTCGCACTCCAGCGCTCGTCAGCCTGGCGTGAAGTTCTGGCAACGCAGCCAGCAGGCGATCGGCGTTCTTGGCTCGCGACAGCAACCCACAGAAGACAAGAACGTTGCGCTTCTCGTGGTGGGGCAACGGTCGGTAGGCATCTATGTCGATTTGACTACCGGGCGTGTTGTGAATTGCTGACGACTTCCACGGAAGCAGCTTCTGGAGCGCCGTCGTGAGCTTCGGGTCGAGCACATCGGTCGCGTCGGCGAAGGCCACGCCTGCCTGAACGGCAAGCTTCCCCTTGATGTTCAAGAGATCGGTCGTCGCAATGGGAACCGTGAAGACGGTTGCGGCTGGCCGAACCAGACCGAGCGACAGAGGTGACGCCATGACGGCATGCCAGACGTCGACAACCTGACGTTCGCCGAGCCTCACAAGAGCGCGACGACGAGCGGCATCGCCGGGAGCGTGCACCACCACGTCTGCGCGCTGGTCATCGAGCGTACGGCCGAACTCGCTCATCGAGCCGAGGTGATCTCGCAGTGGCTCGCTCACGACCAGCTTGTGGGGGACCGTGCTCCTCCGCCGAAGCGCGACCCAGAGTTCGGCGAGCCGCTTCTCGGCTCCACCGATCTGCTCGGTCGGGAGCACGATGGCTGCGATTGGCTCCTTCGCGTTCACGAGATACCGACTCGCTCTGCGTCCGAGAGATAGCTGATCAACACCGCCCGATGCGGGCCGATGAAGACGAAGCGCGCACCGGCGGCCACCGCCGTCACGCCCAACTCAAAGGTCGCCTTGAGATCATCGAGGCCGCGGGCACCTCCAGCCGCCACGACGGGGACCTCGACACAGCCCTTCACCGACTGGAACAGTTCGACATCGAGGCCCTCGAGCGTTCCATCGCGGTCGACCGACTGCACGAGCAGCTCACCGGCACCGGCGTCGACGAGCGCCTTCATCCACTCCCGCACGTCGGTCGTTTGAGGCGTTCGGCCCGCGTGCGACCACACCTTCTGCCGCCCACGCCAGTCGCGCTTCACGTCGACCACGCCGACGACACACTGCGCGCCGAACGCGTTCGACAGCTCCCGCACGAAGGTCAGGTCGTCGAGCGCCGCCGTGTTGAGCGCCACCTTCTCGACGCCGAGCCGCAACAGCGTGCGCACGTCGGCCAGCGTCTTCACGCCGCCGCCGTACCCGACGGGCATGAACGCCTCCGATACGATGGATTCGACCAGCGCGAAGTCGGGCCGGCGCCCTTCCCGGCTCGCGTGGATGTCGAAGAGGAACAGCTCGTCGACCTCCTTCTCGTTGAAGATCTTCACCGCGTTGATCGGATCGCCGACGTAGACCTCGTCCTTGAAGCGGCGCGTCTTCACCAGCCCGCCACCCGAGAGCAGCAGCGAAGGAATCACGCGCCTACGCAACATGGCGCACCGCCTCGACGTAGTTCTTGAGCACGTTCAGCCCGTGCCGATGGCTCTTCTCGGGGTGAAACTGCGCGCCCCAGATGTGGCCCTGCCGCACTGCCGCGACGAACCGAACGCCATACGTCGCCCACGCTGCCACCACAGCCTTGTCATCGGGCACCACGTGAAACGAATGCACGAAATAGAACCGCGTGCGCCCGGGCTCGTGGCCCTTGAACATCTGCACATCGACGGGCTCGACCTCGTTCCACCCCATGTGCGGCACCGGCAGCGAGACAGGCGCCTCGAAGCGGAACTTCTTCACGTCGGCGGCAATCCACCCGAGGCCCGGCGCCGAGCCCTCCTCCGAGCGGCGCGCGAGCAACTGCATGCCCAGACAGATGCCCAGCACCGGAACCTTCGCGCCCAACACCCGCTCGTGGAGCGCCTTCGCGAGTCCGCGCTCCTCGAGGTTCTTCATGCCCGCGTCGAAGTGGCCGATGCCGGGAAGAATGAGCGCCTTCGCCGACTCCACGCCGCGGCCATCGGTGGCGATGGTCGGTCGCACCCCGAGCTTCCGGAGCATGTTGGCGACCGAGCCGATGTTGCACAGCCCGGTGTCGACGAGCGTGATCATGCGCGCGACTGACGATGAAACTGGAGCGTCGCCTGCACCACGGCCTCGAGCTGCGTCTCGTTCAGCTCGGGGTAGACGGGCAGCGCGAGCGACTGCGTGGCCGCCGCTTCCGCCTCGGGAAAGTCGCCGACCTTGCCGCCCCACGACGCGAAGCACGCCTGCAGGTGCATCGGCTGCGGGTAGTAGATCTCGGTGCCGATCTGGTGCTCCGCGAGGAAGCGCTTGAGCCCGTCGCGGTCGGTCGAACGAATGACGAACTGGTTGTACACGTGCCGAACGTTCGAGGCCTCGCGCGGCAGCGTGAGTGGGTACTCCTTCGACGGCCGAACCTGGTTCGCGTCGACGCCGAGCGCCCCAAAACGCTTCCGATAGAAGGCCGCGTTGCGCTGACGGGCCGCCGTCCACCCGTCGAGGTGCGGCAGCTTCGCGCGCAGAATCGCCGCCTGCAGCGCGTCGATGCGAAAGTTTCCGCCGACGATCTTCGAGAAGTACTTGGGCTCCTGGCCCTGCGAGCGCAGCAGCTTCACCTTGGCTGCCAGCGCTGCGTCGTTCGTCACCACCGCGCCCGCGTCGCCGAACGCGCCGAGGTTTTTGGACGGGAAGAACGACAGACAGCCCAGCGCGCCCCACGAGCCCGCGCGTTTACCGCCCCACTCGGAGCCGATGGCCTGGGCGCCATCTTCGATGACGGGCAGACCCTTCGCGTTCGCGATGGCCATCACCTTGTCCATGTCGGCCATCTGCCCGAACAGGTGCACCGGCATGATGGCCTTCGTGCGCGAGGTGATGGCGCGCTCGAGCCGTGCGGTGTCGAGGTTGTACGAGACGGGGTCGATGTCGACGAAGACGGCCGTCGCGCCGAGTCGCGCGATGCAGGTGGCGGTCGCGACGAAGGTGTTCGGGCTGGTGATGACCTCGTCGCCGGGCCCGATGCCGAGCGCCATGAGCGCCACCAGAATCGCGTCGGTGCCCGACGTCACGCCGATGGCGTGGGAGCACCCCGAGTACGCGGCGATCTCCTTCTCGAGCCCTTCGACCTCGGGCCCCAGAATGAAGTGCTGGCTCTCGACGACGCGCGTGATGGCGGCGTCGATGTCTTTCTTGATCGACGCGTACTGCGCCTTCAGGTCGAGCAACGGCACGGTCGTCATGGCTTCGCTCCAGCGGCGGGAAGGTCGGCGTCTTCGTTCCAGTCAAGGCAGCGCAGCACGTTGGGTTCGACCTCTTTGTAGCGCCACTTCGTCTCAGGGCAGGTGAACACGCCGTCGGCGTCGGGCTTCTCGAGCACGTGGCCGTGACGGCTCACCCAGCCTTTGCGCTTCGCCGGCACGCCGAGCATCAGCGCGTAGTCGGGCACGACCGAGTTGGTGACGACAGCGCCCGCACCGATGAGCGCGTAGCGGCCGATGGTCGAGCCGCAGACGATGGTGGCGTTTGCGCCGATGCTGGCACCGCGCTTCACGAGCGTTCGCTGGTACTGCGACTTGCGAACGATCTCGGAGCGGGGGTTGACGACGTTGGTGAAGACACACGACGGGCCGCAGAAGACGTCACGCTCGAGCTCGACGCCGTCGTAGAGCGAGACGTTGTTCTGCACCTTCACGTTGGTGCCGATGCGCACCGTGCCGCCGATGAAGACGTTCTGGCCGAAACTGCAGCGCTCGCCGATGACCGCGTTCGGCATCACGTGGCTGAAGTGCCAGACCTTCGTCCCTGCGCCGATGTTCGAGGGCTCGTCGACGACCGCCGTCGCGTGGGCCCACCAGGTCTTCTCCATGGTCGACTCCTTCAGCTCTTCTTGAGGCGCTTGAACACGAGCGGGTGAACGTCGCCCGTCGCAGCCACCACCGGCCGTGAGCGCAGGTCGTGCACGAGCTCGATGGAGCCACGCGCGTCGTCGAGGCCGAAGCCGCGGCCCGCGAGCGTCTCTTCGTAGATCTTCGTGTGCAGGTCGGTGAACCCTTCCGAGAACTCGACCTCCTGGCCATCGACCGTGATGGAGCGGAACGTCGTTTTCTTCCCGGGCTCTGGCGCGAACGGCAGGTCGGCGGTGTCGATGGAGAGGAACCACCGCACCCGGGCGCGCTCGAGCTGCATCACGCCGCCGACCTTGCGCTCCTCTGACAGGTGCACCGCCGACGACTGCACCTTGCCGAACAGCCACGTGAGCAGGTCGAAGAAGTGAATGCCGATGTTGGTGGGCACGCCGCCCGACTTCTCGGGGTGCCCCTTCCACGAGACGTCGTACCACTGGCCGCGCGAGGTGATGTACGTGAGGTCGACGTCGTGAATCTTGCCGGGCTCGGCGAGCAGCTTCTGCCGCAGCTCGATGAGCTTCTGGTGCACGCGCAGCTGCAGCACGGTGAAGATGCGTCGGCCCGTCTCTTTCTCGAGTTCCTGAAGGGCGTCGAGGTTCCACGGGTTGATGACGAGCGGCTTCTCGCAGATGACGTCGGCGTTCACGCGCAGCGCGAGGCGGCAGTGCGCGTCGTGCAGGTAGTTGGGCGAACAGACGGTCACCCAGTGAACGCGATCCGCATCGGGGCCACGCTTCACCTTCTCGAGGTGGCGATCGAGGCGCTCGATCTCGGTGAAGAACCGCACGTCGAAGGCATACTGATCGAGCACCCCGACCGAGTCCTTCGGGTCGGCGGCCGCGACGAGGTGATTGCCTGTGTCTCGAATCGCCTTGAGATGACGAGGCGCGATGTAGCCGCCCACGCCGATGACCGCGAAGTTCTTGCTCATGCCCGAGATCTGCCTCCGGTGGTGCTTCGTACCCACAAACGCCTGAGGATTCAGGGGCTGTAGAGAAGCGCTCCGACGAAAGCAAGGCTGCGCGTTCAGCCCCGCAACTTCGCGAATGCGCCACGCAACAAGCGCGAGGCACGAAAGGCGACCTGCAGTGCAGGCTCCTCAGAGGCGTACTCGAGGTGATCGTGTGGAGCGGCACACATCAGTGAGTCGAACTCGCGCTCGCTGATACGGAACTTCTTGATCACGAATTCGCGGTCCAGCTGCATGAGTTCCGGCCCATAGGGGGGGTGCTCGAGTTCAGTGAGTGCCTCCTCGCGGGTGCACTGCCCGTTGCAGATGAGTCGTGACAGATGAATGCGTCGTTTGTCGAACCCGAACTTCTTCGGAAGAATGAAGCCCTGGTAGTAGCGGGTGATGATCGACTCGCCGTGTTTGCCAGGGTACGGCCGCCACCCAATCGTGTGTTGAAGCTCTGCGATGGCCTCGGACTTCACATACGAAAAGTAGGACAGCAACGGCACTGACTGAAGCGAGAGGATCCGCTGCGAGAACAGCAGGCCGAGCGTCGACAGCTGAGGGAACGAATCGAGCGGCGTGGTGGTGAAAGCGTCGTGAATCGCCCTGAGGTTGCGCAGGTCCGTCTTCCGGTGGTTCCAGCCAGGAGGAAGGGTGACCTCGGTGGCTGAGTTGTCTCCAGAAAGCACGTGCCGGATGAAGAATCGCCGAGCTGTCTGGAACATACCTGCGATGATCGCGTGGTCACTGGGCAACTCGAGGTCGACGACGCCCGCGCGGAGGAACGCGAGCTGCAACTCCCGAAACTCATCCCAGTTGATCACGATCGTGTGCAAGTCGACCTCAAGCTTGCGCACGAGGTTCTCGATGTTCATCACCGCCAGCTCTGAGTTCCACCCATTGTCGACATGAACAGCCAGCGGCCGAAGCCCCAGACGTTTCGCGAGCAGCAGCGCGTACGAGCTATCGGCACCACCGCTGAGCCCCATCACGCAGTCATACCGGCGGTACCGGCCAGCCCGTTTGACGCGTTCGACGATGTCGAGGCCGGTCTGATGAAGCGCCTCGGCAGACTGTCCCGGCTGGCTGCGTTGCCGGTCGAAGTCGCGGCAGTACTTGCACAGACCGCGTTCATCGAGCGCGAGGTCAGGCGCAGACTCGTCCATCACGCAGCGCGCACATGTGCGGCCTTTGGTCGAAACCCACATCTGTCTGCTCCTGTTCACGTTCCGCTCGGCGGCAGCATCGAATAGAGGTCGACAGTCATGTGCGGCATCACCGGCCTCTGGGCCTCCCCACACGCGCTGCATTCAGCCCCCTCGGCCCTCGGCTCGATGACGTCAGCCATCGCGCACCGTGGCCCCGATGCGACTGGCCAGCTCGACCCCCATGCTGGTCTTTCCTTCGGCCACCGCCGCCTCTCCATCATCGACCTCTCGCCTGCTGGGGCCCAACCGATGGTGTCGGCATCACGCCGCTTCACCATCGTCTTCAACGGCGAGGTCTACAACTTCCAGTCGCTGCGTGACCAGCTTGAACGAGAGGGCCGGGCCCCGAAGTGGCGGGGAGGCTCCGACACCGAGGTGATGCTGGCCGCCATCGAAGCCTGGGGCCTCGAGCGCGCGCTCCAGGGCTTCGTCGGCATGTTCGCTTTCGCACTGTGGGACGAGGTCGAGCGACGGCTTCACCTCGTTCGCGACCGGCTCGGCGTCAAACCCCTGTACTGGACCCGAACCGCCGACAGCCTTGCCTTCGCCTCCGAGCTCAAGGCCCTGCGCACCCTGCCCGGCTTCGACACCTCGGTCGACCGAAGAGCGATGGCAGGCTACCTCGCCGCCAACTGCGTTCCCGGCACGCGCTCCATTTTTCTCGGCACGCAGAAGGTTGCTCCGGGCACGTTCCTCACCTTCTCCGCCTGGAACGCCGAGCCCCGCCTCACCCGCTACTGGGACGCGGTCGAGGTCGCCCGACGCGGCCAGGCCCAACGCTTCGCCGGCACCGACCGTGAAGCCATCGACGCGGCCGACGCCTTGCTGCGCGATGCGGTGAGGCTCCGCATGGTCTCAGACGTACCGCTCGGTGCGTTCCTCTCGGGAGGCATCGACTCGTCGACCGTGGTGGCCCTCATGCAGGCCCAGAGCTCGCGGCCCGTTCATACCTTCTCCATCGAGAACGAGTCGGCCGCCTTCAACGAGGGCATTGCCGCTCGCGCCGTCGCCCGGCACCTCAACACCCATCACACCCCCTTCACCGTCACCGCGAAAGACGCGCTCGACGTCATTCCCCTGATTCCCCGCATGTTCGATGAGCCCTTCTCGGACTCGTCGCAGATTCCCACCTACCTGGTGTCGAAGCTCGCCCGCCAGGATGTGACCGTCGCGCTCTCAGGGGATGGTGGTGACGAACTTTTCGGTGGCTACACGCGGCACCTCTATGCCCCCCGTGTCGGAGCTGCCAGCCGGTGGGTGCCGGCGAGCCTTCGACACCGGCTGGCGCACGGCATCACAGCGCTCGCCCCAGACGCGTGGGACACCTTCTTCGAGCGCGGCAGACCCCTGCTCCCACCGCTTCGACTCGCCGGCGCGCGCATGCACAAGCTCGCGGCAATTCTCGAGGCCGACTCTGCCGACCACGTGTACGAGATTCTCTCGTCACATTGGATGAAGGGTGATGGCGTGCTGGTCGACGAGTCGGTCTGGCCTGACGCTCCCGCGCGAACCTTCACGTCTGACACGGTCGAAGACCTCACCCACGAGATGATGGTCCGCGACCTCATGGGCTACCTCCCTGACGACATCCTCACCAAAGTCGACCGTGCCTCGATGGCGGTGAGCCTCGAAGCCCGCGAGCCGCTGCTCGACCACCGGCTGGTCGAGTTCGCGTGGACGCTGCCCCTGTCGATGCGCATCCGAGGGACGACGGGCAAATGGCTTCTCCGTGAGGTGCTCGCCCGCTACCTGCCCCGCGACGCCCTCTCGAGCGCCAAGATGGGCTTTGGCGTACCAGTGGGTGATTGGCTGCGAGGGCCACTGCGGAGCTGGGCGGAATCGCTCCTGAAGCCGGCAGACCTCGAAGCGCTCGGCCTGAACCCCACTGTCATCGAGCAACGATGGCAGGAACACCTGAATCGCAAACGCCCCTGGGAGCACCATCTCTGGGACGTGCTCATGCTCTCGGCGTGGCACTCGGAAGCTTGACTGCTAGTCTCTTGATATCCAAGCGACGGAAGCCCATTGCGCGTTCTCTTCTTCACTGACGGCCCGATGAGTCCCGGCAGCCGGTTCCGGTGCCTGCAGTTCTTCCCCGAACTCGAACGGCGCGGCATCTCGTGCGAGGTGCAGTTTGCCTACGACGAGCGCTACAACGAGGTGCACCATCGCGCGTGGGCGCCTCTCTACAAGCTGTATGGAAGAACGCGACGGGCAGGGCGGCTCGTCTTCGAGCGCGGTCACGACCTCGTCTACCAGCACAAGACGACGCTGGCGTTCTCCGGCCTGCCGGAATGGCTCCGAGGCTTTCGAAGCACTCCTTCGATTTTCGACTTCGACGACGCCATCTACCTCGCACCCGATGGCGCCCACTCGCCCACGCGAGCCAGCGCCTTTCGTCAAGCCGTGGCCTCGGCAGACCACGTCATCGCCGGCAATGCGCACCTCGCGGCCCAGACGCTCGCGCCGGGGAAGACGACCCTCATTCCCACGGTGGTCGACACCGGGAAGTACCAGCCCGCTCCCAGACACGCGAACACTGGAGAGTTCGTCGTCGGTTGGATGGGAACAGCCTCGAACTTCACTCACCTGCGTGGCGTGATGCCTTCCGTGCTCGAGGCAATCTCCCGACTCCCACGCGCGCGGCTGAGGGTCGTCTCGAACGGCGTACTGCCCGAATACGCCTCGCACCCCCTCGTCGAGCAGTGGCGCTGGAGCGACGACCGCGAGCTGATGGCCCTGCAAAGCTTCGACGTCGGGCTGATGCCCCTGCCTGACACCGAGCAGACCCGCGGGAAGTGCGGCTTCAAGATGCTGCAGTACATGGCCTGCGGTGTGCCTGTGTTGGCGTCGGCCGTCGGCGCGAACGTGCCCCTCTTTGAGAACTCAGCTGCAGGCACGCTCGTTCAACCAAGCGACGACTGGGCGCCTCACCTGCTCGCGCTTGCGAGTCAACCGCCGGAGCGGCGTGCAGCCATGGGCGCGGCCGGCCGCCTTCACGTCGAGCGAAACTTCTCGGTCCGAAAGGTCGTCGATCAGTACGTCGACCTCTTTCACCAGGTCGTCAGCAGGCCCCGCGCCCGTTCAGCCTGAGCGTCAACGCGCCTTGCCAGTCAGTCGGTAGGTCACGCGACCCACGAACTCCCGAACCGCTTTGGCCGAATCCTCCAGATAGCCGGCGCGCGGCAACCAGTGCGGGTCTTCCTCAGGCACCCGCATTCGGTAGTCGACGGGAAGCACGTCTGGGCTCAGCCCCACCGCGGAGAAACAGCCGACGGCCCTGGGCACGTGGAAGGCGCTCGTCACCATCAGCACGCGGGTGAGACCTCGCTGCTCGAGTACGACCTTCGAGAACTGCGCGTTCTCAGCCGTGTTCCGCGCCGATGGCTCGACGATGATTCGTTCGCGCTCGATGCCCCAGCTCTCGAGTTGCTTCGCGAGGTACTCGGCCTCGGTTGGAATTCCTTCGCGAAGGCCGCCACCGCTCACGATGGCGAAGCGCGCCTGGTTTCGCCGAAGCAGGTCATAGGTCACCGTCAGGCGCTCGACGTTGTCGCCCCACGAGACGATCTCGGGCGTTGCCCCGTAGGCGGCGACGGTGCCACCGAGCAAAATCACTGCGTCATAGGTGACGCCGGACTGCATCGTCGAGACCGCATCCGCCTCGAGGGCGTGCCAGAGCCTGTTCGACACGGCGGGTGAGCTCATGACACACCACACGACTAGGCCACCGAAAGCGAGGGTGGCGCCGCTGCGTCGTCGGCCCCGAAGGAGCAGTCCGACGCCCACGACGACGGGCACGACGCCCCACCACCATGGGTCGATCAGCAGGTCGAGCGTCTTCGAGAGCAGAAAGAACACGGCGTCAGCCGTTCTTCTCTCCGTAACCGTAGTACCGGTACGAGTACCCGTATGAGTAGTCGCCGTAGCGCGACCGCTCGAGGTTCACGTCGTTCAGCACGGCTCCCAGCATCGTCGCATTGACGTCCTGGAGCGCGCGCAAGGTTCGCTTCGCAACGTCGCGGTTGGTCACACCAGCCTTGAGCACCATCACTACACCATTGACCTGCGTGGCCAGCACGACGGCGTCGGCGACAGCGCCCACCGGTGGACTGTCGAGGAGCACCCGGTCGAACATGCCATCGAGGGTCTCGAGCAGTTCCCCGAAGGCGCGGGTATGGAGCAGCTCGGCTGGGTTCGGCGGAACCGGACCACACGGCAACAAATACACGCCCGGCACCTCGGTCGTCTTGATGGCCTCGTCGAGCTTGCCCTCACCAACCACGAGCGACGACACGCCGACATCGTTTGGAACTCCAAACGCCTTGTGAAGACGAGGCCGGCGCATGTCGGTGTCGATGAGCAGCACCTTCTGCCCGCTCTGCGCCATCGCGATGGCGAGGTTGATGGCGGTCGTCGACTTGCCCTCTTGAGGGCCGCTCGACGTCACCAGCATGCGCTTGATCGGCTTGTCCGGCGACATGAAGAGCAGGTTCGTGCGAACCGCGCGCGTGCACTCAGCGATATGCGATTTGGGCTCGCGGTGAATATGCAGATCCTTCGTGCTGCTTTCAGTCGGGGGAATGGAAGGGACGAAGCCCAGGAACGTGAGGCCGAGCCGCTCTTCGATTTCTGATTGGCTTGTCACCGACGAGTCGAGGAACTCGAGCATCAACGCCAAGCCAATGGCCGCGACCAGCCCGGCAATCACGCCGAACAGCGTCGTCTGCGGCACGTTGGGCCGAATCGGGCCCATCGAGGGTCGCGCCGCGTCCAGCACCCTCACGTTCGAGGTTCGCAGCAAGCCTGAGAGCTCGATGTCCTTGAGGCGCTTGAAGACTGATTCGTACTGCCGCTTCGCGCTGTCACTTTCCTGCTGGAGCCGACCAAGCTCGAGCTTCTTCTTCTCGACCTCGAAGGCCTCGGTCCGCGCTTCAGTGAAGAGCACGTGAAGGTTGCGCTCCTTCTCGATCGCCTCACGGAGTTCTGCCTCGGTGCCCATCACGAGGTTTCCCAGCTCGCGCTGAAAGTCCTTCTCGACGAGCGTCAGCTTGTCTCGACACTCCGAGAGTTTGGGGTGCTGCTCGAAGTAGCGCGACTGCAACTCGGTGCAGTCCGTTCGCAGGGTGAGCATGCGGTCCTTCAGCTTCTGCAGCGTGAGATTCTCTCTGGCTGCGGGAAGCGCCTCGGCCCACATCGAGTCGTCGGAGCCCTTTTGCTGCTGAACGTTGCGAATGGCGGCGACTCTGGCCTTGTGCCCCGCGATCTTGAGCTGCACGTCGGTCAGCGCCTGGCTCGTCGCGCTCAACCGCGCCGAGACCATGTTGGCCCGGTCATCGATCGACGTGCTCAGCATGTCGGACTGTTTGCGGAAGTTATAGAGCGACATCTCACTCGCCCGTGCTGACGCCGAGAGGCTGTCGCGGCGCTCATCGAGCCACTTCGAAGCGTTCTCGGTCACCTTCAGCTTCTGGGACAACGACTCGTCGGCGTAGGCCTGTGCGATTTCGTTCGCCAACAACGCAGCGCGATTGGGGTCGCTGTCTTCGACCTTGATGTACGTGACTCGAGAGTCTTTTTGAGGCTCGACGCGGATCTTCCCCTGAACCATGGCAACCGCGTCGACCCGCTTCATCGCCTCAGCCCGCTGCCCTTCAGGCAGCCGCATCAGGTTGAGGAATTCAGCGTCGGTGTTCAGCCCTAGTTTCTCGACGACCCGCTGAGAGACGGCTCGGCTGGTGATGATCTTCGACTGCGTCTCGATGTACTCCTTGTTCGCCCAGAAGGCCGATGTCGAGTCGCTGTTGACGTCCTGAATCTGGTTGTCGAGGAAGCGTGGCTCTTTCGAATCAATGATCAGCGAGATCTGGGCGCCGTAGACCTTCGGCTGGCTCCGCGCCCACAACGAGGTCGCCGCGACTACTGGGAGAAAGATGAGAAGGATCAGCCACTTCCGCTTGAGCAGCACCCGCAAGTAGAAGCGCAGGTCCACCCCGCTGCTGCCAACGACCTCGGAAGGACTCTGGACGGACACGACGTCGTCAGTACCACTGAGTGACCCTCGTGTTCAAACCAGTCGGGCGAATGATCACTCGGTCGCGAGCGCCGCTTCCAGGCGAGCGACCCACGGGTCCTGAGCGCGGGCCCCGTCAGGTGTATCGAGCAATCGACCCCGCCGAACCTCGTCGAGCGCCGAGTGGAGGCTTCCCATGCGCTCGTAAACCACTGCGATGCGGTAGCGCAGGTCCGCGCGGCTCGGCTCGATTCGCGACGCTGTCTGGAGTGCCTCGAGGGCCCGCGGCCAACGCTCGTCTTGAACCCACAGCTCGGCGTCACGTTGAAAGAGCTCGGAACGGCCTGCCGGGCCGGTCGCGAAGGGGCGGCTGCGCTCGAGTACGGCCCGGGCCTCACCAGTTCGATTCGCGGCCGCGAGCTGCTGCACCAGCGTGATGGCGACCGAGAGGTTCTGTGGCTCTTTGCGCGCGTGGGCTTCGAGCAGCGCAATGCCCTCAGCCACTCGACCAACCTGCGAGAGGAGGCGCGCCTCGAGAACCAGCAACTCGGGGGTGGCCCGGGTCTGGGCCGAGAGCCCTTCGAGCAGAGCGATGGCCTCTTCTGGCCGATTCGACATCTGTGCCTGCCACACCCAGAGCACGCTCACCTCGTCGGCCACTTCGGCCGAGAGCGGCAGCTCGGCAATGGCGGCGAGCAGCGCGCGTGCGTCGTCCAGACGGCCGAGCGCGACGTAGCGATTCCAGGCCCGTGAGAGCAGGCCACGTTCTTCACCGACGAGACGATCGAAGGCTCGAGTCCGCGCGGCGAGCATGAGCCCTTCGTCGAAGCTGCTCAGGTCGCCCAGTCGCCACGCCACACGGAATTCGAGCAGCGCCTGGCTTGACCGACCAAGCCGCTGCAACGCACGAGCAGCAGACACATGCGCACGAGCGTCGCCGGGGTGAAGGAACAACACGCGGTTCACCCAGGCCAGTGACTCATGCGGCGCCCCCTCGACGCTCGAACGGCTCGCTGCAATCGAGTACAGCACCCAGTCGGCCGGGTGCCGGTCGAGGGCTGAACGAAGCTCACGCTGAAACGTCGGCTCGTCGGTCGGCTGGACCGCAAGGTCAGCGAGTCGGTGCTCAGCGCTCAGGTGGGTGGGCAGACCGAGCGTCAGGCCGAACACGCCAAGAATCAGGACGCCCGCCGGTGCCACGAACAGCGCTCGATGCACGTTCCAGCGTGGCAGTTCGCGGCTCGGGTCTTCTGTGGCGGCGACCAGCCCCACCACCACCACGAGTGCCACCGGCAGAGCGTTGAGCTCCATCGAGAAATCAAAGAGGTCGTGCAGCGCCGCCCCACACACTCCGACCAGCAATACCTGGTCGAGAAAAGAGCGCTTCGACGCGCGCACCAGGCGTCTGCCGATGACCAGAACCAGCAGGGCCAGCAGTACCGAGACTGGCAGTCCGACCTCTGCCACCCATTGAAGAACCAGGTTCTCGGGGTGGGTGTAGGTGACGTCAGCCGGGCCGGTCTGGAATCGAGTGAAGCCCAGCTCGAACGCCCCCAGACCCACGCCGGAAATGCCCGAAGCGAGCGCACCTTCCCAGAACATCGGCCAGAGTTCGATCTTCGTCTTCTGGAGTCGTTCCATCGTGGCGACCGAGGCCATCCGTTCGAACAGTTGCTCCGACGCCAGCCCGAGCGCGAACAGCGAGACGGCTCCGATGGTGACGAAGGGCAGCGCCGCCCGAAGCCCCCCTTGTCGTCGAACGAGCACGACGACCCCAACCGCTGCCCACGTCACGACGAAGCCACCGACTCCGCCCCGCGAGAACGACAGGAACACCCCAAGGCCACACACGGCCGCCGCCATCGCCCATCCAATGGCCACCTCTCGCTTCGGGGCGTCGAGCGCGAGGCCGAGTGCGACGGTGGCGGAGAACGCGAGGTACGCTGCGAGGTGGTTGGTGTTGCCAAAGAAACTCAGGAGTGACTGCGGCGCATAGAACCGCCAGACCCCAAAGAGCGCTTCGGCGCCGGCGAGAAGGTGACCCAGACCCACCACCGCCACCAGCACGCCGCTGAGCGCCACCACGCTGAGCAGACGCTGCTTCACCATCGCCAACCGACCCAACTGAAGCGCAACGAAGGCCAGGCCGCCGAGCGAAACGACGCGAGACAGGGCACGCCACGTCGAAGGCGCATCGACCGTGATGGGGCGCGGCCCATCGAGCCCGAGCGGAACGAGCGCAAACGCGCGCAGCTCTGCGTTGGCTGGGGACAGCAGCGCCGCGAGCGCTGGAGGGAGCGGGACGAGTGACACGAGGGCCACACCCGCCACCACCAACGGGAGGATCAGCAACGGGTGCCAGCTGGCCCGCCGTCGATGCCGCCAGGCGCCCATCACCCAGCTGAACAATGAGCCGACTGAGAGGAGCAGCAGAACGCCGACGCTCCATGGAGGAGCTCCCCCGAGACACATCGGCAGCGCCACGACCGCGAGCCCGAGGGCGATCTCGGCCGACAACCACCATCGCGTGGAGTCTTGCGCAGGCATCAGTTGTTCGAGAGCACGTGGCGTGCGGTCCGCGCGACGCCGTCGACGACGTGGCGAAGACCGCGACCCGGACTATCCACCAACCAGAGCCTGAGCGCGAAGCTCCCCAGCCGGTCCGCCGACCAGGAGGCGTTCTCGACCCGGGCCGCCGAGAACAAGAAGCTGTCGACCAGCCCGCGCCGACGTCGCGCTGGAAAGGCAGCGCGCGCCTCCTTTGGAAGCTCGACGTCGAACAACCGCTCGATCAGGTCCAGGGTGACGGCCACGGCCTGGGCAAAACCGGCATCTCGTGCCCGCGCGCCCATCGCCAGGAAGTCCAGCGCCGGGTGAACGGCCAGATACTGCTTGAGGTCGAGCAGCCAGGAGACTCGGAGATAGGCATGGTTGGCCGCGTGAACGGCGAGATACAGGAACTCGTCTTCGGGAGACAGGAGCAGCACCCGTCGTCCCTCGAAGACAGATTCGATGGCGCGTCGGCGTATCGCATCGTCGTCGAAGAGGCCGCGCCCGAGCGTCGAGATGAGTCGAAAGTGCACCTCGACGAGCCCAGGTGGACCGACGAAGGCCACATGGTGATGGTCTTCGAAGGGATCGCCGAGGGAATCGTCGACCAACTGCCGCAGCGAGAGCTTCTCGAGAGCACTGGCGACCACCTCGACCTGCCCTCGCTCCACCAACACGTCGACGTCAGAGGCTGGCCTGGCCAGCGGGTTCGCAGGATAGAGGCGCGCCGCCAACACCACCCCCTTGAGCATGAGGGGCGTCACACCGACCGCACACAGCGCATCGACGACCGAGAGCGCGAGCCGCTTGAGCTTCTGGCTCGACACCACGGTGGCGCGAGCGTCAGCTACGAGCGCAGCCCGCCCAGCGAACTCGATACCCGCCAACGCGTCTGCCACGAAGGCGCTCAGACCATGTCGCGCGCACGCTGCCACGAGAGCCTCAGACTCGAGGCCAGCCACCACGGCGGGCAGAGCGCCCTCGCGGTCAGGCACGCGCGCGAGCACCTCGAATACGGGAGCCGTCCTGGAATACGAAGCGCGTGGTGCCATCAAGCCAGCCAATGGTACTCCTCAACCGCCTCGTGATTCAGAAACCTGAGGAACTCCATGCGTGGCCAGTTCGTCATCTCACTCGACTTCGAGCTTCACTGGGGCTCCCGCGACGCCTCGCCCTTTCTGGACCACCGCGACGCCATCCTGAACGGGCGTCAGGCCGTCGAGGCGCTCGTGAAGCTGTTTCGAGCCCGCTCCATACACGCCACGTGGGCCACCGTCGGCATCCTGTTCGCGAGAACTCGGGAAGAGGCGCTGCGACACGCGCCAACGCGGCGCCCGGCATACGTCGACGCCCGGCTCAACCCCTACGATGAGTTGCTCGCGAGCGGCGAAGACGAGAACAGAGACCCGTTCCACTTCGCAGGTTCGTTGGTCGACCTCATCGCCCACACGCCACTTCAGGAGCTCGCGACCCACACCTTCTCGCACTACTACTGCCTCGAGCCAGGTCAGTCAGCCGCTGCCTTCGCCGCAGACCTCACAGCGGCGCGCACCATCGGAGAGCGCCACGGCCGGGTCCTGAACTCGCTGGTCTTCCCACGGAACCAGTTCTCGACGGAGTCCCTCGCGGTCGCGCGAGAAGCTGGGGTGACGACGTTTCGGGGAAACCCCGATGCCTGGTGCTGGCAACCGGGGTCTGGGCAGCAGCAGACCGCCGCACGCCGAGCGCTCAGACTCTATGACGCCTACGCTCTCGCGGAGCCGAGACTCCAGCATGTCCTCCGAGACCCGTCGGGCTTGTTCAACGTACCTGCCTCGAGATTCCTCCGGCCCTACCACCCGAAGCTGGCACCAGCAGACCCACTTCGGCTCGCCCGCATTCACGCCGAGATGACCGCCGCTGCAAGGCGTGGAAGCCTCTTTCACCTGTGGTGGCACCCGAACAACTTCAGCAGCCACCTCGCTCAGAATCTGTCATTCCTCGAACGCGTCCTCGACCACTTCGAGTTGATGCAGCGCCGCTACGCGATGGAGAGCATGACCATGGCTGAGGCCGCAGCCGCCTCAGACCGTGTCTGAATCGAGGTACGAGAAGTACCAATTGAACCGATTGCCAAGGTTCGCCAAGGCCGGCGCGGCGAGAGAACGCACCCCGACGTGGAGCTCGATTGGGCGCAAGCGCTCGGGCAGTGTGAAGAAGCCGTTCGCCCGAAAGGCCTCGTAGTTGGGTGCGTGCTCGAAGCACCACGCGAGGACCACCTCCGCGCCGCTCGACTTCATCTCGGCCAGTGCGTGCTGCAGCAGCACCCGCCCCACGTCTGGCTCGGTCGGGGCGTGCATCAACTCCATGACGTAGCCGACCGAACCGCCGTGTTTGGCCTTCACCGCCCAGGCAATGAAGCCCCTCAGCCGCCCGTTCTCGAAGAGCGCGACCCGCGAGTACTGCTCGTTCGGCTTCTCGACGAGCCTCCAGTTCAGGTACTTCGCGTCGCGGTTGATGGCCGCAGGGATGCCGGCCGAGAACTCTGACCAGAGCTCGTCGAACGCGCCGTCGAATCGCAGCACGGCACGCAGCTCGCGATGGCCCGGCAGAGAAGGCGACTGCACCCGCGACACCGGAATCGAAGGAAGACCAGCCAGCTTCGCGCCGACGCGGGGCAGCTTTCGCAGCACGTAGTTCAGCCGCAGGGGCTTGATGAGAAACGGCACCGGGTCGAGCCGCGTCCAACCGAGCCGCTCGAAGAAGCCATGCGCCGAGTTCCCGTTCGGGAAACCGTAGACGCACGCGTTCTGTTCATCCGCCGCACGCGCGAAGGTCGCCTTCGCCATTCGCACGAAGAGGCCCTTCCCGCGAAAGTCGACGTCGGTCAGCGTGTCGAGTGACTGGCACGCTGGCATCACCACGTCGCCCACCTTCAGGTCGATCGACATGACGGCGTAGATCGCGGCGAGACGCTGCTCGTCTGGCGTGAGCGCGAACTCGACGTTCAGCCGGCCAGTGGGGTTCTTGAGGAATTGCCAGCGCAGGTGCTCGATGGTTCGTGGTGAGCCGTTTCGTTCGAAGGCTGCCCGGTAGAGGGCGAGGTCTTCCTCCGTCTTCGCCATCGGTCGAAATCGAACGTCCATTGGCGACTCGTAGACAACGACACCTGGTGGGTCAATCTGCGGCAGTCACCTGCGGCTGGTTGCCGCTGACGTCCGAAGCCGCTAAGCGCCAGCGCGCGACGCATGAAGGTCTTGTTCCTCACCGACGGCCCTCAGAACCCGGCAGGCCGGTTTCGCTGCGAGCAGTTCTTCCCGACCTTCGAGCGACTCGGCGTCGAATGTCACGAGCGATATTCCTACGGCCACCACTACAACCAATTCGCCAGCACGGCCCTGAGCACGCCCTACCGGACGTACTGTCGACTCCGCCGTGCGGCGTTGACCGTGCTTTCGCCAGGCTACGATCTCCTCTTTTTCCAACGCACGGCACTTCCCGTGACAGCGCTGCCAGAGCAACTGCGCACACTCACCGGAACACCGAGCGTCTTCGACTTCGACGACGCCATCTACCTCGGAGGCGACGGGAAGCCTGACCGGCACCGCGATGCGACGTTTCGAAGGGCAATCGCGCTCTCGTCATGGGTGATTGCGGGCAATTCGCACCTCGCACGAATTGCAGCTGCGCCCACGAAGACCACCGTCATTCCCACAGTCGTCAACGTCGACGGGCTGGTGCCGCCTCGAACACCGCGGTCCGGGAACGCAGTGGTCATCGGGTGGATGGGAACCTCGAGCAACTTCGTTCACGTGCGCTCAGTTCTGCCTCAGGTGCTGGCTGCGGTTCGTATGATTCCGAACGCCAGATTCCGACTCGTCTCGAACAGGCCGATGCCAGAGCTGGCGTCTGAGCCGCGGGCCGAGTTCATTCCATGGACGGAGGCCCGAGAGGCCGAGCTGCTGCAGTCGTTCGACATCGGCTTGATGCCGCTCCTCGACGCTGAGATCTCTCGCGGCAAGTGCGCCTTCAAAATCCTTCAGTACATGGCGGTTGGTACGGCCGTGGTCGCATCAGCCGTCGGAGCCAACGTCGACGTTCTCTCGGACTCCCGAGCTGGCATCCTCGTGCCGCCAGGCGCCGACTGGGCGGCGACGTTGGTCGACCTCGCCCTTGATCGCACCCGACGTGAAGAAATGGGGTCACATGGGCGCTCACTCGTCGTCGACCGATTCTCTGTTGCCTCGGTTTCGGGCCGCTATGTCGAGCTTTTCGAACGGTTGGTCTCGAGACGATGAACGTGCCGCAGGGTGAATTGCCAATTCCGCCCGTGGTACGAAGGCCTCTGTGGGCCAGCTGAACTTCGAGAATCTGCAGACGGACTTTCTTCTCGAATTCGCGTCGAGCGCAGTCGTTCTCGTCAT
The DNA here is from genome assembly GCA_943370055.1 of Archangium gephyra. Taxonomy (GTDB): domain Bacteria; phylum Myxococcota; class Myxococcia; order Myxococcales; family Myxococcaceae; genus Xiheimicrobium; species Xiheimicrobium gephyra_A. The sequence goes on along the minus strand of CALRPN020000062.1, from coordinate 6,944 downwards.
CGGCTGGCTTGCCGTGCTCACCACAAGGCGATTCTTCGCCCCCAAAGAGGTCAGGCTGGTCCAGCTCGCGTTCGTCGCTCACGCGCTGGGCGCCTTTGCGCAGGTCACAATCACACGTGAGTTCTACGGATCCGGCGACATCATGGTGTACTGGATCGAAGGTATCGCCCTCGCCGACGTACTCCGTTACGACTTCGTCGAGTTCGCCCCGCGACTCCTTACCACCTTCCTCCACGAGCAGCCGGACCTGCCCTTCACGTTGTACGGCACGGGAGCAACTGCCTCCCAGAGTGTGGTGAGCGGCGTTCTACAGTTCATCACGGGCGATTCGCTTTTCGGTTCATCACTCCTTCTCTCGATGATGTCCCTCCTGGGAAAAGTCGGCCTCTATTCGGCTATCAAACCCGAGCTTGCCGAGGACAAGCAGCTGACGGTCGGCGCCGCGATCCTGCTCCTCCCATCGACCGTCTACTGGTGCGGGTCCCTCTCGAAGGAGGCGGTCGCGATTGCATTCTTCGGGACGCTGGTGTGGGCGCTTCGAAAGATCGCCGCTCGTGAGCGGCTGCTCTTGATGGTGCCTCTCGCCCTGATCTCCCTCGTCGTCGTCGCCATGATCAAGGCCTACATCCTGCTGGCGCTCTCGTTCGCTGGCGGTGTCTGGGTCTTCTGGACCGCCAAGCGCAAGAAGTCAGCGCCTCTGGTCGTGAAGCCAGTCTACCTGGTGCTCGGCGCGCTTCTTTCACTCGGGGGATTGTCCGTCGTCGCGCGAATCAACCCAGAATACGGCTCTGAGCAGATCCAGGAGCGCGCTTCGAAGCAGCACATGCATGGAGCCGAGGCTGGCGGAGATTCCTACTACGAACTCGGCGGTGCGGCGGACGAAGAGCGCCCCTTGAGCCAGCAGCTCCTCCTTGCTCCGGCTGGACTGTTTACCGCCCTCTTCCGTCCGCTCGTCTTTGAGGCTCGCTCCGCAATGGTGCTGGCCAACTCAGTCGAGAGCACAACGCTCTTCATCCTCCTGCTCGTGTCGCTGTTCTGGCTCGGACTCGGAAGGGCGTGGTCGATCATCGTCGAGTCGCCAGCAATGATGTTCTGCCTGGTCTTCACGGCCTCGTTCGGCTCCGCGGTGGGCGTGCTGACGACAAACCTCGGTACGCTGTCGCGCTATCGCGCGCCGATGATGCCGTTCTTCGCGGTGCTCGTTGCGGTGCTGTGGCTTGAGGCGAAGAAGGCAAGGCTCGCGCGCATTACTGCGAACGCGGCGCCGGTTCAGGCTCGTCGGAGCGGAATGACCTCAGCGCCGGTCTCGGGGCGCTGAAGCTCGGGCACCAGCGCTCGAAGGCGGTCCACACAGTCGTGCAGCGTCGCGCCGTTGGCCCGCTCGATCATTGCCTGGACCTCCGCAGACACCTGGTCGAACGGGCGTACAGGCAGTTTCCCGATGAAGATCTTCGGGTGCCGCGTCTTCTCTGCCATTTCGTCCGCGGTGGAGAGCTCTTCGAAGAGCTTTTCGCCCGGTCGCAGCCCAGTGAACCGAATCTCGACGTCCTTGTCCGGCGTCAGCCCACTCAGCGTAATGAGGTCTCGCGCCAGGTCGACAATCTTCACGGGTTCACCCATGTCGAGGACGAAGATCTCGCCCCCTTTCCCCATGGTCGCAGCCTGCAGCACCAACTGACTCGCCTCGGGAATGGTCATGAAGTACCGCTTCATCTCGGGGTGTGTGACGGTGACGGGCCCACCCGCGGCAATCTGCTCCTTGAAGATTGGGATGACCGAGCCTGCGGAGCCAAGAACGTTCCCGAACCGCACCGCGACGAACTGGGTCTTGCTTCGCTGAGAGAGGGCCTGAATGTACAGCTCGGCGACTCTCTTCGTCGCGCCCATGACGGAGGTCGGGTTCACGGCCTTGTCCGTGCTGATCATCACGAAGCGGTCGACGCCGAACTCGTTCGCGAGGTTCGCAACCATGCGCGTTCCGCCGATGTTGTTCTTCAGGGCTTCGCCGGGGTTCTCTTCCATCATCGGCACGTGCTTGTGCGCGGCGGCATGGAGTACGACGGCGGGCTGGTGCTCAGCGAAGAGGCGCCGCATGCGGGGCTCGTCGGTGATGTCGGCCATACAGGGCACGATCACCCCGGCGGCCGCCTTGCCGAGCTCCCGGTGAATCTCGAACAGGGCGTTCTCTGATCGCTCCACCAACAACAGCTTCGCGGGCGCGAACCTGCCGACCTGGCGACACAGCTCCGAGCCAATGCTGCCGCCAGCGCCCGTCACCATGACGACCCGACCCTCGATGAGCGAGGCGATCGACTGCATGTCGAGGCGAACCGGTTCACGACCAAGCAGGTCTTCGATGTTGACGCTGCGCAGCTGGTTGATGGTGACTCGGCCCTCGATGAGCTGGTCGACGCCGGGGATGGTTCGCATCGCGATGCCCGACGTCTTCACCAGATCGACGATGCGACGCATCGCCTGACCACTTGCCGAGGGAATCGCGAGAACCACCTCGTCGACCTTGTGCCGGTGCACCAGCGTCGAGACATCCGCCAGAACACCGAGCACGGCGACGCCGTGAATCCGTGCGCCCCGTTTGCTGCTGTCATCGTCCACGAACCCGACCACGTCGTACCGCCCGCCGTGGGTCTTCTGCATTTCCCGAAGCAGGGACTCTCCGGCGTTTCCAGCACCGACGATGAGCACCCGTCGCGCAACACCCTCTCGTTTCTGCGACACCGTCGCGGCGAGTTGCCAGAGAGAGCGGACTCCAAAGCGCAACCCGCCTACGAGGATCATGGTCAGCAAGAAGTCGATGACGAGGATCGAGCGCGGGTAGTTTCGGAACCCTCCGAGCACGAGGAACACGGCAAAGATGAGCGTCGACAGCGTCGCTGACTTCGCGAGGGCGCCGAGATCTTTCGCTCCCGTGTAGCGCCACATACCGGCGAACATGCCGAACCAGGCGAAGACGCCGATTCGAATGACCATGCTCACCGCGAGCCAGAACAGGCCCGCAGTCACATACTCTTCAGGCACGTCGAATTCGAACCGAAGAAGAAACGCCCCCGCCTGGGCGACCGCGAACAACACGAGGTGCACCGACAGCGCGACCACGCGGCGGTACCGCAACAGCCACTGGCTGGTGTCCTTCATGTCAGCATTGGTGCCCAAGGCGCCCCCGTCATTCATGGCGTCGTCCACTACAGAACGACAGCTCCAGTCAACTCGGGGCTGACAATTCGCGTGCATACAGGCCCATCACGGCCTCTGTGATCACCTCGCGGCGGAAACTGCTGCTGACTCGCTCGAGCCCGGCCTCGCCGTGCTGGCGTCGAAGTGAACGATCAGCAGCGTAGCGCGCCATCGCATTGAACAGCGCGGCCGGATTCGCCGGAGGGACGAGCAGCCCAGTCACATCATGTTCGACGGCGTCACGACAGCCAGCCACCGTGGTCGAAATCACAGGCAAGCCCATCGCCGAGGCCTCGAGCGGCGCGTTCGGAAACCCCTCTCGATGACTTGGGAGCACGAGCGCGTCAGCAGCAGCAAGGAACGGGGCGATGTTCGACTGAAACCCCACGCACCGGACGCCCGGATCCCCCAGGCGATCAACCGTCTGCTGGTCGAGCGCGTCGCGCTCTTCGAGCAGCCCAACCAGCACGAGCTGCGCCCGTGGCTCGCGCTGCCGGAGCTGACCGAAGGCCTCGAGCAACTCGGGAACACCCTTGTCTCGGACCAGACGGCCAACGAAGACGAACACCACCTCATCCGAGGTGGCGCTCCACTCTCCGCGAAGTGAGGCGCCAGCGCCGGCCCATCGTTCGGGAGCAAAGAACGCTGTGTCGACGCCGTTGCTCCCCTCCAGCACGACCTCGGCGCGGGGCGCATCGACCAATCGGTCTTCGAGCGCCGTCTGGAGCAGTGACCGGCTCTGGCAAATCACCCGCGTGGCCGCACGACAGCTGAGCCGCTCGGTCGTCGAGAGGAGTGCGCGCATCGCGCCCCGCTGCGTTACGTATGGGAGTCCCCGCATCTGGTAGAGCCGAATGGGTGTGTTCACTGCCGAGGCCGCGAGCATGCCGAGCAAGCCACCTTTCGGCGTGTGGGCATGAACGATGTCTGGAGCCAGCTGGGTGAAGAGGTCGCGCAGCCGGGCAAGCGATTCCCAGTCATCGAGCGGGCTCACGCGCCGCGCCATCGGGACACCGACCGTTCGAACCCCAAGCGTTGCGCCCGCCTGCGTCAGCCGCTCGTCGGGCGAGGCCACGAGAGTCACCTCCATGCCCAGTTCCCGAAGGCGCCGCACCTGGTCCCTCACGAAGATGAGCGAGTCGGCAACCGAGAAGACGTGCACGAGCGAACGACCGTGAAACACGTCAGCTCGCTCCCGAGCTGCCCATGAACTCGGGCATCGTTGCGTGACCTGCCTGCGAGATGCCGCGACGGTCGACGACGCGCAGGGCCGTCTCGGCGAGGATCTGCAGGTCGAGCAGCAGCGACCAATTCTCGACGTACTGCACGTCGAGCTCGAACTTCTCTTCCCAGGACAACGAGTTTCGGCCCCGCACCTGCGCGAGCCCCGTGATTCCGGGAACGACGTCGTGACGGTGCGCCTGCCGCGGGCTGTAGCGCCCCAAGTACTGCATGAGCAGCGGTCGCGGGCCGACGAGGCTCATCTCTCCCTTGAGCACGTTCAACAACTGCGGCAGCTCGTCGAGGCTCGAAGCACGCAGGAATCGACCCACTCCCGTGAGCCGGTCCGAGTCGGGGAGCAGAGTGCCATCAGTGCGGCGAGCATCCGTCATCGTCCTGAACTTCCAGATCGCGAACGGCTCGCCATGCAGCCCCGGGCGTTTCTGGCGGAAGAACACCGGCGCGCCGAGGGTCGCTCGAATTGCGGCTGCTGCAGCGATCAAGGCAGGCCCGGTCGCGAGCAGCGCCGCCGCCGACACGGCGACATCGATCGCTCGCTTGATGATGCGCTGATAGTCGCGGCTCACACTGCTCCTATACTGCGAACGTGACTTCCCGACGAACGGTCTACATCTACGGAGCACACGGTCACGGGAAGGTGATTGCGGAGATGCTCCTGGCAAATGCCGATGTCGTTGGCGGCTTCATCGACGACGGCGTCGAGCCCGGTAGAACAGTGCTGTCGAGTGCCGTCCTTGGGCCCTTCTCTGCACTCGAGACCCTGTCTCGCGACAGTTGGATTGCGCTGGGCATCGGCTCGAACGCCGTGCGCGAGCGCGTCGCTCGTCGGGTGCTCGCCGCAGGGTTTCGGCTCGCGACGGTCATTCACCCATCAGCAGTGGTTTCGGGCTCCGCGAGGCTGGGTCCGGGAACGGTCGTGATGGCGTTGGCAGTGGTCAACGCAGAAGCGATCGTCGGAGCCGGAGTGATTCTGAACACGCGGAGCGTCACCGAGCACGAATGCGTCGTGGGCGACTTCGCACATCTTTCTCCTGGCGCCACCCTCGGGGGACAAGCCCGCGTCGGCAGACGATCGCACGTCGGGCTCAACGCCTCGGTGATTCACCTCGGGGTCGTGGGAGACGATGTGACGGTTGGCGCGGGCGCCTGCGTCGTCAAACCCGTCGAGTCGAACACGACTGTCGTCGGCGTTCCGGCTCGGCCGCTCGTACGACGGACGTGATAGGGGCTCAGCATGGCTGCGCGCATCTACCTCTCTCCCCCTCACATGGGTCCCGAGGAGCGCTCCTTGCTCCTCGACGCGTTCGACTCGAACTGGATCGCTCCTCTGGGCCCGCACGTCGAAGCCTTCGAGAAGGAGCTTGCGGGCAGGGTGGCGATGCCGCATGCAGCTGCCCTCTCGAGCGGCACCGCTGGTCTGCACCTCGCGCTCCAACTGCTGGGAGTCGGGCGCGGTGATGACGTCATGGTCTCGAGCCTGACGTTTGCGGCGTCAGCGAACCCCGTGACCTACGTGGGTGCCAGACCGGTCTTCGTCGACTCCGAGCGCAGCACGTGGAACCTCGACCCCGACCTTGTCGAAGAGGAGTTCGAGTCGCGACGCCGTGCGGGCAGTGCCCAGCCGAAGGCCGTGGTGGTGGTCGACCTGTACGGCCAGTGCGCGAACTACACACGCCTGGTGCCGCTCTGCGAGCAGTACGGCGTACCGCTCGTCGAAGACGCCGCGGAGGCGCTCGGCGCCACGTGGGCGGGAAAACCCGCCGGCTCCTTCGGCACCCTTGCGGTGTTCTCGTTCAACGGAAACAAGATCATCACCACATCGGGCGGGGGCATGCTCGTCGGCTCGGACAAAGCCCTCATCGAGAAGGCGCGCTTCCTCGCGACGCAGGCGAGAGACGCGGCGCCGCACTACCAACACAGCCACATCGGAAACAACTACAGGCTGAGCAACTTGCTCGCAGCTGTAGGGCGTGGGCAGCTCCGCGTGCTCGACGAGCGCATCGCCGCGCGACGCCGAAACCGCGCCTTCTACGAAAAGGCGTTCAGCGGCGTGCCAGGCGTCAGCTTCATGCCGCTGGCCACCGAGGGCTCGTGGAATGGCTGGCTCACGGTCATCGTCATCGACCCAAAGGCGTTCGGTGCAACGCGAGAGCAGGTGCGGCTCGCGCTCGAGAAAGAGAACGTCGAGTCGAGGCCGGTGTGGAAGCCGATGCATCTTCAGCCTGTGTTCGCGGAGTGCCCGGTGCGCGGCGGCTCGACGGCGCAGGCCATCTTCGACGACGGCCTCTGTCTGCCCTCCGGCTCGAGCCTCACGACAGCCGAGCTCGAACGTGTCGCAGGCCTGGTGCTCAGCCAACGCGGGAAGTGAGATTCCGTGTTGGTCAGCAAGCAGTTTCTTCATGCGGTGACCTCGAGTCGCGGCACGAAGGGCTTTCGGTTCTTCGCGACGCTGTAGATGGCGTGCAGCAGTTTCCGCATTGCGGCGATGAGGGCGAGCTTCGCCGGCTTCC
>CALRPN020000061.1:0-64544 GCA_943370055.1 Archangium gephyra | reverse complement strand
CTATTCGCCAGCCATGGCGACCAGACGAAAGCCACGCTCGACGGAGTGGGTCGAGGTGCCGCTCGATGAGCCGAACGAGCCCTGGTGGAACACGGTCAGCGGCATGGTGCCGCTCGAAGGGCAGACGGTCGCGCTGAACATCGACTTCGTGAAGCTGGTGATTCTCGAAGCGCAGCCCTCGGGCACGCCGCGCACGCTCTCGGTCCCCACGCTGGCCGCCCGGCCCGTGCGGGTGCACTTCCTTCCAGAGTGGCCGCTGCTCGCCGTGTTCTCAGACGAGTCGCTCGAGCTGCTCGACGTGAGCGACCCTCGCGCTCCGAAGCAGGTGCGCCTGTTCGAGTACGAGCAGGGCCACGAGCGGGCCATCACGTCGATGGGAGAGGACCTGTACGTCACGCACGAGAACGGCGTGGCGTGGCTCGACCCTGCGTCACGAAAGCCGCAGCACCTCTTCGATGTGCCCAACGACAAGTTCTTCGGCAGCTACCCGACCGCGCTCACGGCTGCGGGTGACTTTCTCTACGTCGTCGGCCGCCACGCGGGGCTGCATGTCTACCGACGGACGGCGCGCACCGACTTCACGCTCGTGCGGTCGACGCAGCGTGGGTACGCGCCAACGAGCTGTCACTGGTGGGCGCCGGGCGTGCTGCTGTTGGTTGGCAACGAAGACGTGATTGCCGTCGACGTCTCGGTTCCAGAGAAGGCGAAGCTCTCGAAGTCCTGCAAGCTCACGAAGCTCGACATCGACGGCCCGCTCTGTCGGCTCGACGGACACCACGCGTTCGTGGCTGGCCCGAACGTGCGCACGGGCGACCTCACGGTGGCCACCCTCGACCTCAGCGAGCCGCTCGCGCCCCAGGTGACCGAGACCCACCTGCTCGGCGACGCGACCCTCGACTGGCGCTCGTCCCGCGCGATTCGCGTGGGAGATCAGATCTTCGCGGGAACCGTCTACGTCGACCGGCTCCACGTGTTTCGAAAGCGCTGATCAGCCCTTGATCAACGCCTCGAGCGCCGTCTTGTCGCTGCCGACCAGGTCCTTCACGCGGTCTTTCACGACTTCCGTCACGATGATCTCGCCAATCTCGGTCGCGACCGACTTGAAGATGCCGCGCGCCTTCATGCCCTCGCACTGCTTCAAGTTGTCATCGGTGGGCGTGAGGAAGTGAACCGCGTCAGCCTTGTACCGATGAATCAGGAACAGCTGCACGAGCGTCATCAGGCGCTTCTTGCGCAGTGACAGGTCGAAGTTGTTCTGGTCACGCACCGAGACGATGCTGCGGCCGCGGCGGTCCTTGATGGTGTTGAACACCACGTTCAGCACCTTCTTGTCGCCCGACAGCAGCGCGAGCTCGAGCAGGTCGGCGCCGGCCGTGTTGGGCCGCAGCGACACCTTCAGCTTCCCGGTGAACGCGTGCTGCTTGCGCCACAGCTCGAGCCAGTCTTCGAGCACCTTCGGCGGAACCTCGGTCTGCACGAGGTGCTGGAACTGCGTCGAGCCCTTGCCCATCGCCTTCGTGGTGGCGGTGCGGCCCGAGATGGCGCTCAAGCCGGCGTCGGCGCGCGGGCCTCCGACGAGCGTCTGCGGCGTGCGGTACGGAGACTCGAGCAGGCGGAACTTCCGCTGCAACCGCGCGAGCGCGAGCATGCCGTCCTGCTTGAGGGCCGAGGCGAACTCTTCGGCCGCGAGCCCGTCGATTTGGTGCCCACCGTAAGTGATGAAGTCGAACACGAAGCCGAGCTTCCCGAGCTCTTCGGGGAAGTGGCGCATCTCGTCTTCGCTCATGCCCGTCGTGTCCCAGTTGAACGAGGGCGACAGGTTGTACGCGAGCATCTTGCCGGGGAACTTCGCGTGAATCGCGTCGGCGAACTTCTTCGCCTCGTGCAGGTCGGCGGTCTTCGTCTCCATCCACAAGATGTCGCAGAACGGCGCCGCGGCGAGCGACTTGGCGATGGCGTAATCGAGGCCACCACGCACCTGGTAGTAGCCATCGGGCGTCTTCGCGTGCTCGCAGTCCCACTTCACGTCGATGCCCATCGAGCGCGCCTTCTCCTGCGCCTCGAACCAGCCCACGCGCCCCGAGAACTCGAGCCACTGCGCCGGCGTGAGCGGGAACTGGACACCTTCAGTCGGAACGTCATCGCCTCGGCGACCGCTTCGCCGTACGTCTTCACGCCCGCCTCGACCTGCCAGGCATCGACCAGCTTGTCGAAGCCCTTGTCGAGCGCGTCGTCGACGTTCTTCACGGCCTTCTTCTTGAACTCCGCCGCCGCCTCGACAATCAGCGCCGCGAGCCCGTTCTTCTCGAGCCACGCGTCGGCCACCGCGAACTCGGCCTCCGACACCGCGTACAGGAGATGACCGCTCAGCTCGCCGATGCCTGCCTTGCGGTACTGACGCAGCATCGCGAGCAGCGCCGCGCGGAACGTGGGCAGCCGCGTGTTCGTCGCGCCGAGCACGAACGGCTGATCTCGCTCGTCACCACGCCCGTCGAGCAGCGTGGCCGACTCGGCGTCGGTGCGCGCGACGATGATTCCCGCCACGCCCATGATGTCGAGCTGGAACCGCGCCGCCGACAGCCGCTTGAGCTGCTCGTCTTCACTCACCAGCACCTTGCCGCCCTGGTGCCCGCACTTCTTCACGCCCGGCTTCTGGTCCTCGATGTGGTACCCGGGCACGCCGACCTCGACGAAGCGCCGGACGAGGTTGCGCACGTGCGCGTCGCCACCGTGCCCCGTGTCGGCGTCGGCGATGATGAACGGGCGGAAGTCGATCTCAGGCGTCGCGGCGCGCTGCTCGTCGCTCATGCGGGCGCGCGTGTGGAACTGGTTCTTGTCGGCGGTGAGCAGCGCACGAACGATGGGCGCGGCTTCGTTCGGCACCTGGCTCAGCGGGTAGCTCGCGAGGTCGGGGCCCGGGTCTTCCTGCATCGAGCCCTTGGCGCTCGTCGCCCAGCCGCCGAGGTAGATGCCCTCGATGCCGAGCTTCTTCATCGTGACGGCCTGGCCGGGAGAGTACGGGCCGAAGGTGGTGATGCACTTGCCCTGCGCGTACAGCTCGAGCAGTCGCGCCCAGAACCCTTCGGCCGCGCCCTTGGCGATGGCGTAGTCCTGCCTGATGGCGCCGCGCTGCTCGACGACCTCGCGCGCCGTGTGCACGCGAACGATGCCCTTGAAGCGAGGGCTCGCGAACCAGGCCTCGGTGCTCTGCACTTCCTGCTCGAACGACGCTGTCATGGTGTGCCTCCAGCGGCAGGTGTGCTCCTGTCATCACCGGAGAGCAACCTCGTTTCGCTGAACGAACCCCAAACGCAGTAGGGTGTTTGAAGACGATGTGAATCGATCGTGAAGGCTCGGTCGCGTCGGGTGTGTCGCAGCCCCGGCCGAAAGCGCGTGTGCCAGACATGACGGAAGACAACCCGGCGGCCCCGCTCCCCGATGACGCTGGTGCCAGGCGGGAGCGCGACCTGCTCGACGCGCTCGAGCAGCTGCACGTCGGCTTCTATTCCGTCGACCGCGACTGGCGCCTCACCTTCCTCAACCAGCCCGCCGCGAAGAAGTTCGGGCTGGCGGCGAGCGCGCAGGCAGGAGGCGTGCTGTGGGAGGTGCGCCCGTCCCTGCTCGGCTCGCCCCACGAAGCGCTCCTTCGCCGGGTGATGGAGCACCGGCAGCCCGACGCCATCGAAGAGCGGGGCACGCTCGATGACCGCTGGTACCGAATCAGCTGCTCCCCCAGCGCCTCGGGCGTCACCGTGCTCCTCACCGACATCACCGAACGCAAACGCAGCGAGCTGGACCTGCGCGCGGCCGAGTCGACGTTGCAGGGCATCTTCGATGCCGCCAGCGAGTCCATCTGGCTCTTCAGCGTCGACGGTGTCGCGCTGGCGGCCAACCGCACCGGCCTCGAACGAATGGGCGCACGCGCGGCCACCATCATCGGGAAGTCCTTCGCAGAGGTCTTTCCACCTGCGCTCGCCAACGCGCGCATGGCGCGGCTTCGGGAGTGCGTCGCCTCGCGGGCGCCCGTCGACTTCGAAGACACCCGCGCCGACATCTGCCTCGAGACCACCTTCTGCCCCATCTTCGACGGCACCGGCCGGGTCGAGCGGTCGCGAGCTTCAGCCGCGACGTCACCGTGCTGCGCGCGCACGACCGTGAGCTCAAGGCCAACGAGGAGCGGCTGCGCCTCGGCTCGCAAGCGGCCGGCTTCGCCACCTTCACCTTCGACTACGAGACGAAGACGACCCGCTGGTCTCCCGAGCTGCTCGCCATCTGTGGCCTGCCGCCGCAGACGCCCGCGCCGTTCGATGAGGCCGGCCTGCCGACGTTCATTCACCCTGACGACCGCAGCGCCATGCTCCAGGCCGGCCGCGCCGCGAGCGATGCCAGCGGTGAAGGACTGCTGAACCTCGACTTCCGCGTGCTCCACCCCGGCGCGCCAGTTCGCTGGCTGAGGCTCAGCGGCAAGACGACGTTCACTCCATCGAAACGCCCGGCACGGCTCGCCGGCGCCCTCACCGACGTCACCCAGGCCCGGCAGCTCGAGGAGCAGCTGCGCGCGCTCGCCGCGCGGCTTCAGAGCGCCCGTGAGCTCGAGCAGGCCCGAATCGCGAGAGACCTGCATGACGACCTGACCCAGTTACTCGCGGGGCTCAGCCATCATCTCCTCAGGCTCGAAGACCGGGTGCAGCAGACGTCGGGCAACGGCTGGCTCGAGGACTGGGTGGTGGAGGCCACCGAGCTCGTCGGGCAGGCGCACGCTTCGGTGCGCCGCATCGCATCGGGTCTGCGCCCCAGACTCCTCGACAGCCTCGGCCTGGCGCCCGCGCTGAAGCTCGAAGCTACGCGCTTCAGCGAGCGCTCTGGCGTGACGTGCGAGGTGCTGGTGGGCGGCCTGCCCGAGCTGCAGCTGCCCGTCGTCACTGCGCTCTACCGAATCACGCAGGAGGCCCTCACCAACGTGTCGCGACACGCCGCGGCTTCACGCGTCACCATCAGCCTCGGGCTCGAAGGCGACGCTGTCGTGCTGCGGGTCGAAGACGATGGGCGCGGCCTGCAGGGCGGGAGCGAAGCGGCCAACGGCCTGGGGCTGCTGGGCATGCGCGAGCGGGCGGCGTTGCTGGGCGGCGAGGTGCGGCTCGAGGCGAATCCCTCGGGCGGGCTCACCGTCATCGCGGCGCTCCCGCATGCAGCCGCAGCGCTCGCGGCTCGCGAGTAACCACGCCGACTGGAAGCCGCGGTGACCGGTGTCGCGACGCGCAAGAGTCGCGCAGTGCAGCTCCAACTCCAGCTCGAGGTCGGCACCAGGGTTCACCCATGCGCAGCGTGAGACGCTGGGCTATCTGCTGGTGCGATGAATGACGCTCGCACGGTGAAGGGCTTTCTCGTCGGCGCGGTGGTCGCTGGAGCCGTCGCGTTCTTCGTCATGTCGTCGAAGCAGCCAGCCCCTTCGCCTGCGCCCGCGATGCCACCGATGGCCGCACCGACCTTCGCGCCGCCCAAATCCGCGCTGAGCCAACCGGCGAGTCCGAGGGAAGCGGCCGACGAGCTCTTCAACGTGGCGATGATGGCGAGTGAGAAGAACGACCAGGCCACGCTCACGCAGACACTCCCCCAGGCCATCGCCGCGTACCGCGCGCTCGGGCCACTCGACGGCGACGCGACCTTCCACCTCGCCGCGCTGGAGCTGGCTGGCGGGCGCTATGCCGAGTCACGCGCGACGTGCGCGACGCTGCTGACGACGAACCCGAACCACGTGTTCGCGCTGGGCCTCTCGATGCGGGCCGCCGACCGCGCGGGTGATGCGGCAGGCAAGCGAGACTTCGCCGAGCGGCTGTTGAAGGGCTACGACGCCGAGGCCGTGCGTCAGCTGCCCGAGTACCGCGACCACCAGCGAATGTTGCCGAGCTACCGCGCCGAAGCGATGGCCGCGCTGAAGTAAACCTCCAGCCAGACGCGCCCGATGCTGCTGTCGTGCGCGTTTTCAACCGAGCAAGGCGTTTCAGAGTCACAGCGGCGCTGCCTCAGCTCAGAGAAGAATCAGAGCCAGCTTGCCTGGAAGACGCGCTGAACCCTCGGGTCCACCGACAAAGCACACAGCTCGCGCCAGCCCAGGTCTGTCGCAGCCCCGAACCGTGATGGGCAGAGCGCGACATCTTTGGGCCAATGAAAGCCCCTCATGCATGGCACAGGGGCGGGCTGCTCGAGCGCTGGAAACCGGCGGAGCAGCTCAGCGAGGCCTCCGGCATCCGGGGCGAAGTGGACGCAGAGTTGATCTGCGTCGCAGGCCTCTTCCTGGGTGACGAGCCTCGCCGATGGAATCGCGCTTCGGAACACCGCGCAGGCGATGGCGGGAGCGACCGCTCCAGCATCGGGCACTCCAGCATCGGGCACTCCTGCATCGGGCACTGCGGAACGGCGCGACCCAGCGTCGCCGACCTCGTCAGCAACCGTGCGGCCACACGCACACAGCAGGATGGAGAGCAGAAGCTGACGCACGGGGCAGCGACCGTAGCGCGCTCCCGGTGGGCGTCTGATCCGTCTGCGCTCCCTACTCGATGAGTCCGTGCCGCATGGCATAGCGGGCAATCTCCACCGCCGAGCGCAGCCCGAGCTTCTGCGTGATGCGCGTGCGGTACGTGCCCACGGTTCGTTCCGAGACGCCCAGCCTCGCGGCCACCTCTTTCCCCGAGCGCCCCGACGCGACCGCCTTGAGCACCTCGAGCTCGCGCGCCGAGAGCACGTCGAGCGAGGTGTCGGGCTCGCCTCTGGCCAGCTGGTCGGCGAGCAGCTCTCCCAGCCCCGACGACACGTAGCGGCCTCCCGCCAGCAGCTTCACGACGGCCACGCGCAGGTCCGCCGCGCCGCTCGTCTTCGCCACGTAGCCCGCAGCGCAGCCGCGCATGCACACCATCGCGAACTCCTCTTCCGCGAAGGCGCTGACGACGAGAATCTTCAGCTCGGGCCAGGTCTCGTGAGCGTGTTTGAGCAGCTCGAGCCCGCCGGGCGCAGGCAACCCGAGGTCGAGCACCATCAGGTCCCACGGCTCCTGCTGCAGCCTCGCGAGCGCGGCGGGCACCGTCGAGGCTTCGCCGAACAACGCCTGCGGCACCGCGCCCGTGATGGTGGCGCTGATGCCGGCCAGCGCCAGCGGGTGATCGTCGACGATGAGGATTCGGGTCACGCGGCTCCACGACCGGCGGACGGCTGCAGGAGGAGCTACCACGGACTTCAGAGCAGCGTTGGAGCTCACCCGTCCTGTCGGGTGAATGCCCGACAGCTCGTGTCGCAGCGACTGGCAGTGCGAGACCTCTCACGAGACGGACAGACCGGAATGAAGGAGCGCCCTAAGCCTGCCGCATGCGCTCCACGACGCAGCAGCGGCACTTTCCCACCCGGCACGACGTGCTCACCCAGGCCACGAAGTGCCTCGAAGCCGAGCCCGACTCCGCGTGTCTGCTGAGCGACGACTGGGAGTTCCTCTACGTCAACCCCGCCTGGGAGCGCTTCGCCGAGAAGAACGGCGGCCTTCGCTCCAGGGCCCTGCACCTCATCGGGCGCAGCTACTTCAGCTTCTCGGGAGACAAGACCACCGAGCAGCTCCTGCGGTCGATTCAAGTGCGGGTCAGCTCGGGTGAGGCCTTCACGCTCTTCACCAACTGCGACAGCCCCGGCGTCGCGCGGCGCCTCGCCAGTCACTTCGTCCCCGTGTCGGCGGGCGGCTTTCAGGGCAGCGCGGTGCTCCACCTGACGATGGAGCGTGGCGCGTGGGACCTTCCCTGGGGTGACGCGAGCGGGCCGTTGCCACGCGACCAGCGCTGCAGCTGCTGTCATCGCGTGCTGCGCGGTGGCCACCGGGAATGGCACCTCGAGGAGCGAGCCAAGGCGCCGCTCGTCGAGCTCTCGAGCACCTCGTGCCCGACCTGCGAAGGACTTCAGCAGTGGTCTGGGAAGCTCGTCGCGCGCGGGGTGAGCCATTGATCAGCCGCTCCGTCGACCACCTGGCCTTCTTCCGCGAGGCCTTCGACGCGGCGCCCATCGGCATGCTCGTGGCTGACGGCGCCGGCGTCATGGTGGCCGTCAACCGGCAGCTCGAGAAGCTCTTCGGGTATGGGCGTGACGAGCTGCTGGGCCAGCCCGTCGAGATGCTCATCGACGGCGTGGCGATGACCCACCGAACGCACCGCGAGCACTTCCTCGCTGAGCCCTCGGAGCGCCTGGTGGGCAGCGGGCGCGACCTGTTCGGGCGGCACCGCCGCGGGAATCGCATCGCGGTCGAGGTCGGCCTCACGCCGCTGAAGACGCTCGGGGTCTTCTACGTGATGGCGTCGGTCGCGGATGTCACCGAGCGCCTGCGCACTCGCGACGAGCTCAAGGCGACCATCGACGAGAAGGAGGTGCTGCTGATGGAGGTGCACCACCGCTCGAAGAACAACCTGCAGCTCATCGCCAGTCTGCTCGACCTGGCTGGCGCGAACCCCGGGCCCAACGTGCTCGGCGAGTGCCGCGACCGCATCACCAGCGTGGCCCTCGTGCACGAGCAGCTCTACCAATCGAGCAGCTTCTCCTCCATCGAGCTGCGCCCGTACCTGAACCTCTTGAGTGAGCAGGTCGCCCGCAGCTGGAGCAGCACCCGCGCAGAGATCGACGTTCGCCTCGAGATTGCCGACATCTCGTTGACCATGAGCGACGCGATTCCCTGCGGGCTGGTCGTCAACGAGCTGCTCACCAACGCCTTCAAGCACGCGTACCCCTCGCCACGCGCCGGCACCATCATCGTGCAGGCGACGCGCGCCGAGAACCGCGTGGCGGTGAAGGTCGAAGACGACGGCATCGGCCTGCCCGCCTCGGCGCACCACCCTGCCGGCCACATCGGCCTCGACCTCGTGCGCTCGCTCACGCGACAGCTCAAGGGCCAGCTGCACTTCGGCGAAGGCCCGGGCACCACCGTCACCCTCGTCTTCGAAGGAGGGCGCTGATGATGATGCCGGCGCTTCAGTCCCTGCCGACGCCGAAGGCCAGGCTGGTGGTCGTCGAAGACGAAGGCGTGCTCGCGTTGGACCTCGAGCGCTCGTTGTCGGCGGCCGGCTACGACGTGCGCGGAGTGGCCTCGGACGCGGAGTCGGCGCTCGAGCTCGTCGCGCAGGAGCGGCCCGACCTCGTGCTGATGGACATCAGGCTGCAGGGCTCGCGTGACGGCATCGAGCTCGCCGCCGAGCTGAGGGCGCGCTTCGACGTGCGCGTCGTCTACCTCACCGCCAACGGCGACCCACGCACCATCGCGCGCGCGGAGCACACCGAGCCGACCGGCTACCTGCTCAAGCCCTTCAAGAAGCCCGACCTTCACAACGCCGTCACCTTCGGTCTGGCCCGCATCGCGAGCGAGCGCCGCCTGCGAGAGCGCGAGGAGTCGCTGCGCGTCACTCTCGAGTGCATCGGCGAAGCCATCGTCAGAACCGACCTCGAGGGCAACGTCACGTACCTGAACGCGGCCGCCGAGGCGCTGTCGGGGCGGCTGGCGGCCGAGGCGGTCGGCCGGCCATTCTCGTCGTCGTTCGAGCTGCGAGCGCTGGCTGGAGTCCCGCACGACGTGGCGCAGGTCGCGCTGGGGCAGGAGTCGATGCTCTTTCAGGCGACGCTCGTGCACCGCACCGGCCCGCGGACCATCGCCGGCACCACGATGGCGCTGCGACAGAACGGCAGCCGCTTCGGCACCGTCTTCGCGCTCAGAGACCTGACCGAGCTGCTCGTCGCCCAGCAGCACCTCGAGCGCTCGGAGCGCCAGGCCTCGGTGGCCACGCTCGCGGCGGGCGTCGCGCACGAGGTGAACAACCCGCTGTCGGTCGTGGTCTCGGGGCTGAGCTACGCGCTGGGGCCCGACGTGTCGCTTCCAGCGGAGTGCCGCGAGGCGCTCGTCGACGCCTTCGACGCCGCCACACGGGTGGGCCGCATCGTCTCTGACCTGGGCACCTTCTCGCACCCCGTGAAGGACCAGCTGCGCACGTTCGACCCCCGTGACGCCGTGGGAACGGCGCTGAGCCTGACCCGCCAGCGCTGGCGCCAGGTGGCAGGCGTGATGCTCGACCTCGAGCCGGTGCCCGCGGTGTGCTGCTCGGCGTCGCGGCTATGTCAGGTCTTCGTCAACCTGCTGCTCAACGCCAGCCAGTCGATGGCGAGACAGAACGATCGCGCGCACACCATCACCATCTCGAGCCGCACCGATGCCTGCGGGTGGGCGGTCATCACCATCACGGACACCGGCGTGGGCATCACGGACGAGCAACGGCAGCGCCTCTTCCAGCCCTTCTTCACCACACCACCAAACCCGCCGGTGAGGGCACGGGCCTGGGCCTGGCCATCTCGAGGGCGAGCCTCGAGCGCGTGGGTGGGCGACTCGAGCTCGTCGAGGCACCCGGGGCCTTCGGCGCAGCCTTCAGCGTGAGCCTGCCGCCGAGCGCAGAGACGCTCTCGCCAGAGCGCCCGGCCGTGCTGTGGGTCGGTGAGCGAGGCGACCAACTCGAGGCGCTGCAGCCGCAGGTCGACTGCCGCGTGGCGACTGGCGACGAGAGCCATCTCCGCGAGCTGGTGCTGGCCAACGGAGACGGCGCGGTCGTGCTCGCCGTCAGCTCAGCGCGCGCCCAACAGCTCTGCTCCACGGTGCCGGCGCTCGAGACCCATGCCGTGCGCGCAGGAGGTTTCCCGAGGCCTGGCGTGTTGTGCCTTCGCAGCCCCTTCGCCGCGGGCTCGCTGCGGGCGCTGACGAGACACGCGCACGACTGACCGAAGAGCTCAGCCCGGCCGGTGGCCGCTGTACGCCGGGTCGTTGATGTACTTGCTGGCCGACGTCACGTGCACGCCGCCGGGCACCGATTCGATCATCTGGCCGTTGCCGATGTACATCGCGACGTGACCGTTCTTCACGAGCAGGTCGCCCGGCTGCAGCTGGTCCTTCGGCACCTGCGGCAATTGCGCCTTCATCGCGCGGCTGCTCGCCATGCCGCTCAGGTCGATGCCGGCCTTCTTCAGCATCGTCACCATGAGGCCCGAGCAGTCGTAGCCGACGACACCTTTGGGAGAGACGTACGCCTTCTGCCCATCCATCTGGTACGTGTTGCCGTTGCCCGGCTTACCGAAGCGGAAGGGGCTGGCGCCGCCGACGTACGGAGCGCCCTGCTGCGAGACACCGAAGTCGATGGCTGCCTGAATGTTGGCCGGCGCTCCGGTCGAGGTGCTCGGCGTGACGGGTGCTGAACCCTGCGTGGGAGCCTGCGCGCCCGGCTTGTTCGCGTCGACGAAGCGCTTGAAGGCCTCGGGGTCTTCCTTCGCGAGGCGGAAGAAGTTCTGAAGGTCCTGCCGCTCCTTCGGCGTCATCTTCGCGACCTTGAGGCCGAACTCCTTGAGGTCGTTCAGCTGCTTCTTCAGCTGCGCCCGCGTGTCAGCCTGCTCGGCCTGCGCGAGGCTCTTCGGCTTCACGTTCGCCCACGTCGCCGGGTTCTCGTTGGCCGCAATCTTCTGCTCGAGGTCGTTCATCGCCGCGCCCACGCCGTCACGGTCGCGCAGCACGTTGGCGAGCTCTTCCTTCGCTCCGGGAACGCCGTTGGCCACCGCGCGCCGCAGGTTGGCGATCTGCGAATCGAACGCGCGCTGCACGTGCTGTTCGGGCGTCAAAGGAGCCTGGCCAACCGCCTGCTGTGCCGAGCGGCGGTGGGCACGGCCGCGGCCAGTCGACATCTCGTCCCGCAGGAAGCCCGTTCTCGCAGGAGCCGGCTTCGCCGCAGGCTTCGTCGGCCGGGCTGGCAACGTCGAAGGGCGTGAATTCGAGATCTTGGCGGTCATGCAGGCTCCTCGCAGAAGGTGACCCATTGTCAGCTGATCGCTGAAGCCTGCCCGTCTTCATTCCGTAAAGCACCTTGGCGGAACGCGCGAATTTCCACCGGGAGATTCGACCAGAAGCCGGGGCCCGTGACGGGCGGGTGAATCAGAGGTGCTACAGCGAGGAATGCACCACGGACGAAGCCTGATGGTCACGGTGCTGCTGCTCGCGGGGAGCGCTGAAGCAGACGACGGCCCGGCGACGCTGCGCTACTTCAACCGCGACATCGTCACGCTGCGAGCTCCGCTGATGGGCTTGCCACCGGCGCAACGCGTGGCCGCAGCGCTCGTGCGGCTCGAGCGCGCCCGCTCCGAAGAAGCGCCCGTGGTGACGACGAGCGTGGTCGACCTGGGCACCGCCGTTCAGCTCGACGGCACCCTCGTGTTCTTTCTGCAGCAGGCCGACGTCGACCCGCTCTCGGGCGACTCCCTCGAAGCGCTCACGCAGCGCACGGTTCAGGAGCTGACGACGGCGGTCGCCACGAGCCGCCAGGAGCGACACCTCAGCGCGGTGCTCTGGGCGCTGGGCCGCATCGCGTTGGCTTCGTTCGCGTGGCTCGCCTTCGTGCTCGTCATCAACCGCGGCCGCGCGAAGCTGCTCGCCCTGCTCCACCGCGTGTTCACCAGACGCAGCGAGGTTCAGCACGGCGCGGGCCGGCCCATCGTTCGCTGGGAGTGGGTCAGCACCATCAGCACCGGCGTGGTGCGCTATGGGCTGACGGCGGTCATCATCGTGCTGTCGGTCGAGTGGGTGGCCTTCGCGCTGACGCAGTTCGCGTACACGGCGCCGTGGGGCGATCGCCTGAATGACTCGCTGCTGGGCCTGGCCAGCCGTGCGCTCTTCGCCGTGCTCGACGCCGCGCCCTCGCTGGCGGTCGCGCTGCTCATCGGCTGGGGCACGTGGTGGCTGACGCGCCTGTCGGGCTTGCTCTTTCTTCAGGCCGAGACGGGCCGCTGGCGCACCACGTGGCTGACGCCCGAGACGGCGCACGTCACGCGCACGCTGGTGTCGACGGTGCTGTGGCTGTTCGCGCTCGTGATGGCGTACCCGTACCTTCCCGGCAGCGACACCGAAGCCTTCAAGGGCGTGACGGTGCTGCTGGGCCTGCTGGTGACGATTGGCGCGTCGAGCAGCTTCGGGCAGGCCGCCGGTGGGCTCATTCTCATCTACACGCGCGTGCTGAAGATCGGCGACCAGGTGCGTATCGGAGAGCACGAAGGCCGGGTGCTCAGCATCGGCATCTTCACGACGCGGCTGCTCACCGCGGGCAACGATGAGCTCATGGTGCCCAACGCCAGCATTGTGGGCGGCGCCCTGAGGAACTACTCGCGCGGCGGGCCGGGCTACGCCATCGAGGCGACGGTGACGATTGGCTACGACACGCCGTGGCGGCAGGTCGAGGCGATGCTGCTCGAGGCCGCGCGCGCCACACCCGACGTCGCGACCCAGCCGGCGCCACGGGTGGTGATGAACTCGCTCGACAACTTCTCCGTCGCCTATCGCCTCGTGGCCTTCACCACCGGCGACGGACCGGCGGTGCGGGCCCTCGCCCTCAGCGCGCTCCACCGCTTCGTGCTCGACACCTTCAATCGGTACGGCGTTCAAATCATGTCACCGCAGTACCTGGGCGACCCTGCCAGCGCGAAGCTGGTGGCGCCCGAGGCGTGGGCACCCGCGCCCGCACCAGCAGAGAAAGCGAAGACAGCGCCGTGAACCTCGAGAGCCTGCTGCGAAGCCCCCTCGACCTGCGCCTCAGCGACGTCTCCTTCACCGAGGAACAGCTCGTCGTCCGGAGCACGCCGGGCCTGGTGCGTCGTTCGCTCGCGGGCGTGCTGGCCCTGCCGTTTCTCACGATGGCCTTCGGAGCCGTTCGTCACCCCGACGCCGTGATGCTGGGCCTGGCGCTGGTGTCGGGGCTCGTCACGCTGCCCTTCGTGCTGCTCATCGGCGCGACGGTGCAGGAGAAGTCGTTCAGCCGTCGGGGCCTCATCGCCCGGCTCCAGTTGTTCAGCTGGTCGTCAGAGCAGCGCCTGCAGCCCGGAGGCGCGGTCGTCGTCCGGGTGGCCCACGCGAAGGGCGGCCGCCGCTTCACGGTCAGCGTCGGGCGCGGAATGGACCTGACCGTGTTGAACGATGAAGCGCAGGCGCTCGAGGTCGCGCGTCAGCTCTCGCAGGTGCTCGACCTTCGGCTCGAGGATGAGACCCGCTCGTAACCTTCGCAATCGAGCCGCCTGGCCCACGTCAGAGGAGCCATGAAGAAGGTCTGCATCGTCGGCGCGTCGGGAAAACTCGGGGTGTACATGGTGCGGCAGGCGCTCGCGCGAGGGCACGAGGTCGTCGGCGTGTGCCGCGCCAACAGCGTCAGCAAGCTCGACGAGTTCAAGGGGCGCATCACCATCATCCCCGGCGCCACGAACGACCGAGAACTCATCAAACGCGCGGTGGCGGGCTGCGATGGCGTGTTGGTGGTGCTCGTTCCTTTCGGCGTTCAGCAGTACTCGACGGGCACCGCGCAAGCCGTGCTCGACTTCGCCGCTCCGGGCGCGCGGCTGGTCTTCTCCTGCGGCTGGCACATCACGAGAGACGGGAAAGACGTCTACCCGCGCTCGATGAAGGTGCTGCTGGCGCTCTTCGGTCCAATCGCCCGCCTGTTCCGCTTCGCCGACGTCGATGATCAGGTCGAGGCCTGCCGGCGCGTGTTCGAGAGCCCCGCCCGGTGGACGGTGGTGCGCGGGAGCGACCTGGACGAGGGCGAGAGTGAGGGGCTGCCGGTGTGGAGCCAGCACGTGGGCGACCCCGTCCTCGCGAGCAATCGCACACGGCGGGTCGACTTCGCGTCGTTCATGGTCGAGGCGTTGGAGAACGACGCGCTGATTCATCAGGCTCCAGCCATCGTCGGCTGCAAGACGCCGTCAGCGCTCGCCCACGCAACTCCAGTACCGAGCGTCTGATCAGCTCAGGCTCTCGCGGTAGAACCGCTCGGCGGCCTGACCACGCGCGGGGCTGATGACCGCCGGACGCTCGAAGTACCGGCAGAACGCCATGCCCGCGTCGTACGGCGAGCTCGTCTGGCGCAGCTTGCCGAGCGCGTTGCTCTCGCTGTGGTTCAGCTCGTGCCACAGGTACTCGAGCTGGCCCTTGAACGAAGTGGGCGAGTAGCCGTGCGCCGCCGTCCACTGCTTCATCGCGTCGCCGCGCCCGTTGTGCCACTGCGCGATGCCGAACGAGGTGCCGCCATCGCCGACCGCGCTCGGGTTGAAGTTCGACTCGTGGAGCAGGTTGCCGGCGATGCCCGCGGCCTGTGCTCGCGTGAGCCCCTTCGACATGAAGAAGTCGATGGCCTGGCGCGCAGTGCCGCGAACGCCGGGGCGGTTCTCGATGCCAGAGACGGGACCGGGCGTCGGCGTGGGCGTGGGGCCAGGCGTCGGGGTCGGCGTGGGAGTCGGGTTCGTCCCCCGCCCGGGAATGGTGAGCTGCTGGCCCGAGTAGATGCGGTTCGGGTTCGCGATGCCGTTCGCCGCCGCGATGGACTGATAGCTGACGCCGAAGCGCGCGCCGATGGCCGAGAGCGTGTCGCCGGGACGAACGGTGTAGCGATTGCCTCCGCTGCTGGGCGCGGGCTGAAAGCTGTCCGACGAGCCGGGCAGGTTGAGCTGGTGGCCGGCGATGATCAGGTTCGGGTTGCGAAGCTGCGGGTTTGCCCGCATCAGCGCGGAGACGGTCGTGTGGTTGCGCGCTGCGATTCCCGAGAGCGTGTCGCCTGATCTGATTTGGTAGCTCATGCTCCTTCATTGTCCTGAGGCTGGCGTTCTCGACGCGTGAGCGAACTGCAAAGCCGCTGCGCAGACGCCGGGGAATTTCCGGGGTGAATTCTGCAGTGCACACCCGAGTTCCCGTATGACGCGAACATGATCGGCAACGACGTGTTGCGCAGCGTGCGGTTCATGCTCGACGTGGGCGACTCGGCGCTCTGCGACATCATCCGGCTCGGCGGCGGCAGCCTCACGCCGAAGCACGTGACCGCGCTCCTCAAGCGCGATGAGGAACCGGGCTTCGTGCTCTGCGACGCGACGACGCTCGGTCAGTTCCTCGATGGGCTCGTCATTCATCGACGCGGTCCGCCTCCTGCCGGGCACACGCACGCCGGCGAGGCCAACGTCACCAACAACACGGTGCTCAAGAAGCTGCGCGTCGCGTTCGAGCTGAAAGAAGACGACCTCGCCGAGATGATGAAGTCGGCCGGCTTCGAGGTGTCACGACCCGAGCTGAGCGCGCTGTTCCGCAAGCCCGACCACCGCAACTTCCGGCCGTGCGGAGACCAGTTCCTCCGCAACTTCCTCAAGGCCCTCACGGCGCGCGTTCGGCGCTGACCTCAGAGCTCACTCACAGACGAGGACCGTTCGACGCCTGCACAGACACTCCCGCCTTCGTGCACGCGCTTCACAAACGACCTCCCACGCCGGGTGACATGCGTGTGCGCAGCGACTCGACACGCGTTAATGACGGTGGCGATGACCACGAACGAGCGCTCCAGCGACGCGTGGTACCGAACGCTCCTCGAGCTCTCTCCCGACGTGCTCTACACGCTCGACGCGTCGTTCAACGTGCAGTTCTGGAGCCCCGGCGCCACACGCGCCCTCGGGTGGACGGCGGAGGAGACGCGCGGCGCCTTCGGGCCGGACTTCATCCACCCCGATGACCTCGCGCTCATCACCGCGCCCACGGCTGGCGACGCCGAGCTCATGCAGCTGAGCTACCGCGTGAGGCACAAGAACGGCACCTACCGAACGCTCGACGCGATGGTGAGGAACCTGCTCGCCGACGAGGCGGTGGGCTGCATCGTCATCAACGCGCGTGACGTCACCGAGCAGCGGGCGCTGGAAGCGAAGGTGGCCGAGACCTCGAAGCTCGACAGCATCGGGCGGCTCGCTGGCGGCGTGGCGCACGACTTCAACAACCTGCTCACGGTGATTCTCAGCTGCGGCGCGATGCTGGAAGAGAGCGCACAGGCGGGCCGACCGGCGGACCCCGAAGACGTCGAGGGCATTCTCTCGGCGGCCGACCGCGCCAGAAAGCTCACCCAGCAGCTGCTCGCCTTCGCGCGACGCCAGGTCACCGCGCCGGTGGTGCTCGAGCTCAACGCGCTGGTGAAGGACAGCGAGCGCATGCTGAGCCGGCTCCTCGGAGAAGACGTGCGGCTCACCACCCGCCTCGGTGAAGACGTGCCGCGCGTGCACCTCGACCCGGCACAGCTGCAGCAGGTCATCGTCAACCTCGCCGTCAACGCGCGCGACGCGATGCCGAAAGGCGGAAAGCTCGAGCTCGTCACGGCGGGCCTCGACCTGAACGCGTCGCAGGTTCCACGCGGTGCACGGCCGGGTCGCTATGCGTGCCTGACGGTGCGGGACGACGGCGCAGGGCTCTCGGAAGAGGCGCGCGCCCACCTCTTCGAGCCGTTCTTCACGACGAAGGCGCTGGGCCGCGGCACGGGGCTGGGCCTGGCGATGGTGCACGGCGTCGTCTCGCAGGCGGGCGGCACCATCAGCGTCGACTCCTCTCCTGGCCGCGGCACCACGTTCACCATTCTCTTCCCCGGCACCAACGAGGCGCTCGCCGTCACCGCGCCAAGGCCCCGCACGACGGCCACCGCTGGTGGAGAGACGGTGCTGCTGGTGGAGGACGACGCTCAGCTCGGCACCGTGACGGCGCGCATTCTTCGCGACGGCGGCTATCGCGTGGTGCGAGCCCATGACGGCAAGGAAGCGCTCCAGCTCGCGAGCAAGGAGCCGCGCATCGACCTCCTCCTCACTGATGTCGTGATGCCCGGCCTCGGTGGCAAAGAGGTCGCCGACCAGGTGTGCAGACATCACCCCGAGACGCGCGTGCTCTTCGTCTCGGGCTACCCGCAGGAGAAGCTCGCGCAGCACGCCGTGTCGGATGGCGGCCTGCATTTTCTCTCCAAGCCGTACTCCGGCCCCGAGCTCATCGAGCGGTTGAAGCTGGTGATGACGACCGAGCTCGCGTGCGCGTCGTGAGCTGATCAGCGAGTCGACGGTGACCGGTGCGCGAGGTCACCGCGTGCCCGTGCAGCGCACGACCCGCCCCGTGCCGACGACCCTCCCCGGCCGAGCCGTGTCGTCGCGAAACGACTGGCAAAGCGAGATCGGCGCAAAGCCTGCAACAGGTGAAGGGACTCTCCCCCGGAGCCCTCCCACATGCCGAAACGAATGCTGTCGTTGGCCACCGTGCTGGTGGCGTGGTCGTCGTCTGCCCAGGTTGGCTCGGTGAATGACGAGACCGCTCCGGCTGCCGAGGTCGCAGCCGTTCCTCCCAGCCCCTGCTGCGCGGCGGGCATCGTTCCTGCGGGGCACTTCGAGGTCGAGACGAACTACTCGGGTGACGCGCAGGGCACGAGCCTCGACCTCGTGCACGGCAGCAACCTCATCCTCAAGTACTCGCTGACCGACCACTTCCAGCTGCAGCTGGCCACCTCGAACATGCTGGTGTGGGCCAACACGCTGGGCGGTCACGCGTTCGACGGCGTGTCGCTCGCGGGCAAGTACGTGCTGGTGGACGAAGGAGACGTCGCTCCAACGGTCTCGACCTCGCTCCACGTGTCGATGCCGACGCGCTTCGACGGTGAGGCGCTGCAGCAGACGTTCGACCTCTCGGCGTGGCTCTACGCGAGCAAGTCGTTCGGCAAGCTCGTCTTCGACGCGACGCTCACCTTCAACGCGTTCGACCTCGCAGGCACGCCAGCGCCGCGCGGCGGAGCGTCACTCACGGCGACGTGGAGCTTCACCGACGTGTGGGGCGTGTCGACGGGGCCGTGGGGCTTCTACGGAGATGCCGAGCGCGTGCCAGTCGATGGTGGCTGGTGGGTGTCGCTCAACATCAACCCGATTCCGCAGATTGCGTTCTGTGCGGGTGTCGAGGCGGGGTTCCTGCCGACGTCTCGGGCGTTCGGCGTCTTCGCGGGCGTGGCGGTGGTGCCAACCTCCATCGTGAAGAACGCGCTCGCGCAGAACACGCCGACGGTGGCTCCAGTCGCTCCGACCCTCGTGTCGGTGCGGTAAGCATTCGTGTACTGAAGTATCTGAATAGGACCGAAATCTGGGCCTTTCATGGACTAAAAGAGTCGAACAACAGCGAAACTGCCGGCCTTCTGATACTTTAAGCATCGATGGCCTCCGTGACGCTGGAAGCACTTCTCGATGGGGCGTGGCAGTCGGCCGCGACGCTCGAGTTCCCAGAGGAGTCTGCTGGCGACCAGGGGCGCTGCTACTTCGAGTACGACTACGAGTACCTCTGCCGGTGGGTGGAGACGGCGCGGTTCGACGTTCGCGCAAGCGTCGCGTTGCCGCTCGAGTTTGGGTCGACGAGCCTCCCGACCTGGCCTGCGTTTCTCGATGACGTGAGGCCAATGGGCAGTGCGCGTCGGTGGTGGCTCGACCGGCTGAACCTGGCTGATGCGCCCGCGAGCGACTTCCGCTTGCTGCAGCAGGGAACGGTGGCTCCCGTCGGGAACCTTCGCATCGCCGAGGCAGTGCCACCGAAAACCGAGACGCCTCGCCGGTTCTCCGCGCAGCAAGTCATCGACCGCGAGCAGGACTTCATCGCGTGGGCCGCTGATCACGGCGCGCAGGTCGGCGGAGCGACGGGCGCAGGCGGTGACTCTCCCAAGCTGCTGCTGCGGCGTGATGCAGACCAGGTGTGGATCGACGTCTGGCAGGACGAACCGGAGAACGCGGCGTCACACGTGCTGGTGAAGTTCGCGCGCAGCAGGCGTGAGCGCGACCAGCTCATTCTCCGCTCGGAGTACGTCTTCTACCGGGCGCTCACGATGCTGGGCGTTGCGACGATTTCTGCCGAGGGCCTCGAGCTGCACGAAGGTGAAGCGGGCCCGAGCTTGTGGCTGCCGCGCTTCGATGTGCGTCGTCATGAAGGCCGGGAAGTTCGGCTCGGCGTCGAGTCCATGTTCTCGCTGCTCGGCGCACGGCCTGGCGCGAGGCTGCGTCATCACGACGTGCTGCTCGCGCTGCGTCGGCTCGTTCCCGACGACTGGCCACGGCTGTTGCTCGAGTACGTGCAGCGTGACGTGCTCAACCTCGTCTTCGGCAACTCCGACAACCATGGGCGCAACACGGCGCTGCTCAAGAGCGCGGACTCGGTGTGGCTCGCGCCGGTCTACGACTTCGCGCCGATGAAGATGGACCTCGAGGGCATCACCCGCACGACGCAGTGGAGCGGTTTCGAGAAGGGCGGAGAGGTCGACTGGCGCGGGCTGCTGGCAAGCTTTGGGGAAGACGAAGCGTTCGTGCGCGCGGGGCTTCGAGACCTGGCGGAGCGACTCGTGACGCTCCCGACCCTGCTGCGCGAGCTCGGGTTGCCGCGCGAAACGCTCGAGTTTCCGGCGCTCGGCTTGAACCAGACTGAAGCGCGGCTGCGCGCGTGGGGGCTTCTATGAATCGTGAAGAGCTCGCAGCGATGGGCCCACTGCAACGAAAGGCGCTGCTCGAAGACGTCGCGAGGTTGGTTCACTCGGGTGAGTGGCGCTTCGGTGAGGCGGTGCGGTTCCTGCGCGCCGTCGTGCTGAAGAAGAACCGCGAGACGTTCGCGCGCATCGTCGGAATTTCGACCGCCGCGCTGCAGAAGCTCGAAGAGCGTCCCGATTCGAACCCGACGCTCGACACGTTGAGCCGTGTGCTCAAGCCGTTCGGTGGCGCAGTGGGCATCGTCTTCCCTCGCATGGAGCCACCACCGCTCCCGACCGTCGACAGCGAGCAGCGACTCGGTGTGCTGAAGGCGGCGCTGGCCGGCACGCGACGACGGAAGCCGACGAAGGCGTGACGCTCCGCTAGCGTGCGCGCGATGGCCCGCGCCGCGAAGACACCGCCCCCTCCGACGAACCTGCCGCTCGACTCGACCGGCGAGAAGCTCTTGAGCGCCGTGGTCGCAAATGCCGACGACCTCGAGAGCCGGCTGGTGTTCGCCGACTGGCTCGTCGAGCGCGGTGACCCTCGCGGCGAGTTCATTCAGCTTCAATGCGCGCTCGGGCGCCCGCTCCACGGCGCGAAGGGCACCTCGTGGAACAAACCCATCTTCAAAGGCGACCCCGCCGAGCTGCAGGCGAGAGAAACGAAGCTGCTCAAGACGTACGCGAAGGCCTGGCTCGAGCCGATTCGCGCGTTCGTGCGCACGTGGCGGTGGGACAACGGGTTCGTGAGCGGCGTGGTGGCCGACGCGACGAAGTTCATGTCGGGTCGAAAGGTCATCTTCGCGACGACACCGCTGGTCGAGGTCGAGCTGACGGCGTTGAAGCCGGCGCAGCTGAAGACCCTGTCGACGGACGCGACCACCGCGCGGCTCCGGCGACTCAACGTCGGCTTTCAGAAGCTCGATGCGGCAGCGCTCGAGGCGTTCGGCACGGCCCACTGGAGTGGCCTTCGGTCGATTCGCCTCGCCGGGAATCGGTTCGGTCCAGCGGGAGCGGCAGTGCTCGCGAAGGCAGCGTTCCCCGCGCTCGAGGCGCTCGAGCTCAACGACGCGCACCTCGATGATGCGTGCGTCGAGGCCCTCGTCGAGGCGCCTTTCTTTCCCCGTCTGACGAACCTCGAGATCGGTTGGAACCAGGGCATCACGGCCCAGTCAGTCGAGCTCGTGCTCCGAAAGGGCCGCTCGCTGAAGGGGCTTCGGGTTCGTGGCACCGGGCTGACGCCTGGAGACGTGCCGAGGCTGGGCGGGCTCTGCGCGACGCTCGAGAGACTGCATGTGAGTCATCAGCTGGAAGCGGCTGCGGTGAAGGCCTTTGGTGAGCGAGTCGAGGTCACCAGCTGAGGGCTGATCAGACTTTCAGTCGAGCGTGGCTCGGAGCAGCTCCATCGACCGCACGCGCCCTTCGAGCGTCGGCGACCCGAGCGCGAGGATCAGCTCATCGGCCTGCGCGCGAACCGCGAACGCATGCACCGCGCGCTTCACCTCGTCGGGCGTGCCCACCGCAGCACACGAGAGCATCTGCGCGACCTGCTCTCCCGCGGGCGAACGCAGCAGCGCATCACCTTCGTCGTCAGAGAGCGTTCTTCCCCGACCGAACAGCGCCGAGACCATGCCGCGCTTCCGCACGTGAAACTCGGCCTCGGCTTCGGCCCGCGTGGGAGCCGCGACCAGGTTCAGCCCCGCGATGACGTACGGAGCCTTCAGCTGCTCCGACGGACGGAATCGACCGCGATAGAGCGAGACCGCTTCCTCCAGCGCATGCGGAGCGAAGTGCGACGCGAACGCGTACGGCAACCCCAGCTCGGCTGCGAGCGATGCTCCGAAGAGTGAGGAGCCGAGAATGTAGAGCGGCACGTGCGTGCCCCGGCCCGGGTTCGCGTGCACGCCTGGAATCGCGGACTCATCATCCAGAAACGCCTGCAGCTCGAGCACGTCGTTCGGAAACGCGTCGGCTGACTCAGGGCGCCGCCGCAAGGCGCGGAAGGTGGCCTGATCAGTCCCCGGAGCGCGGCCGAGGCCCAGGTCGATGCGGCCCGGGTGCAGGTGCTCGAGCATGCCGAACTGCTCGGCGATGGTGAGCGGCGCGTGGTTGGGCAACATGACGCCGCCGGCGCCGAGGCGAATCGTCTTCGTGTGCGCCGCGACGTGGGCAATCAACACCGCCGGTGACGACGACGCGATGGCCGCGAAGTTGTGATGCTCGGCGTACCAGACCCGCTTGAAGCCCAGCCGCTCGGCGTGCTGCGCGAGTGAGACCGTGTTCGCGAGCGCGTCACCGACCGACTGACCGGGAGCGACGGTGGCGAGGTCGAGCACACTCCATTGCAGCGGCGCGTTCATCGCGCAGAGGTAGCAGCCCCGAAGCGCTCACGCATCCATCGTCAAGGCAGCCGCCCGTCACAGAGCTGCGTGCCCATCAACTCGAACCGGTCCTGGCCCGTCGCGCCACCGTTGTAGGTGCTGGTCCAGTCGATGGGCAACGTGCGCCCCAGCAGCTCTCCGCGATAGGTGATGACGAGCGTCTCGCTGGCGAAGGTGCTCTCGAAACGAGGCGGCTCTCCGGAAGCCAGCAGCACCCGGTACGGACCTGAGTCGCGATACCCGTGGCGGAACCACTGGACGACGCGCGAGAGGCTGCTCGACGAGAAGGCGACGCCGATGGACACCTTGATGGCCGTGCCGTCGGCAAAGCACCGCAGACAGCCGAACAGCCCTTCACGCACGCTGATGAACACGCCCGCGTGCGCGAAACGGCCGGTGGGAAAGCCACGGTCGAAGCTCCAGGTGATGTCGGGTGAGAAGGGCGTGCCGAGCAGCCGCTCGTGGTGCTCCTCGATGAGCGCGCGTTCACGCCGCCGAAGCACCACGTCTTCCTGCTTCGCGAGCTTGAGCTGCAAGTGCATCAACTCACCGCGCGGGTCACCTCGTTCAGCGAGCAGGTCGGCGTAGACGAGGCGCGGCTCATCGGCGTCAGGCGTCTCGGAGATGGCGGCGAGCAGGTCGGCTTCGGTCATTCGTGCTGGAGCAGCTCGAGAATGCGGTGGTCATGTTCGCTGCCGGTCGACTCGGCCTTCCACGTCTCGAGGTGGGTGGCCTTGTGTGGAACACCCGCTGCGAACAAGCGCTCGATGCACGTGACGTGCAGGTCGGTCACCACGAAGGCGCCGATGGCCGCGTCGATGGACGAGGGGTCGAGCGGCTCGTTTCGGGCGATGGCGCGCTCCACGAGGTCGACGCGGCCGAACGAGCACGCCGTCACCAGCGTCTCCGGTGAGATGAGCGCAGGAAGACTCGAGCGCCCGTGACGCGAGAGGTGCCACGCGTTGAGCAGGTCGAGCTGCAACGAGCCTTCGACGAAGCGGCCGCTGACCTCGAAACGTGGCGCGTGCATCAACCCGCTGGCGATGACGGCGGCGCGCGCTGCTTCGAGAAACACCGTGTCTTCGGGCAGGTTCACCTGGCTCGGGAGTGTCTCCGATGTGCTCGAGAGTTGCGACCCTGCGCAGGCTCGGCGAACGTCTGCCTCATGCGTCTGATCGTCGTCTTCGGCTGCCTCTTCCTCGCGTGCACGAAGCCGCAACCGGCGGCCCCCGCCATCGACCCCGCCGCGACGGTGCGCTTCATCACCCCTCCGATGGATGGGCCGGTCTCGACGATTCTCGCCAGCCAGCTCGAGCGCTCGAAGGCCGAGAACCGCCGCGTGCTGCTCTACGCTGGAGCGCCGTGGTGTGAGCCGTGCCGGTTCTTCCACGAGGCCGTCGACCGCGGCGAGCTCACCGGAAAAATCGGAGCCCTCGACCTCGTGGCCTTCGACGCGCAAGCCGACGCCGAGCGCATGCTGCTGTCGGGCTACGAGTCGCAGTTCATTCCGGTGTTCGCCCTGCCCGGCCCTGATGGGAAAGCGACCGGCAAACACATCGAGGGCTCCGTGAAGGGTCCGGGCGCCGTCGACGACCTCGTGCCGCGGCTCAAGACGTTGCTCGCCGACGCGAAGCCGAACTGATCAAGTGCGCCAGTTCGACCTCGTCCGCGTGGTGAGGCTGAGTGCGCCGCAGGACCGCGATGGATGGAAGCTGAACTCCCGTGCTCCGAGAGTCGGTGACGTGGGCACGCTCGTCGACGTGCTGCAGGCAGCCGGCCAGCCTGACCGCTTCGTCGTCGAGTGCTGTGAGCGCGGCGATGGTTCGACGACGTGGCTCGCCGACTTCGCTGAAGACGAACTTGCTCCGGCGTAACGCTCAGCGAAGCAGCGCGTCTTTCGTCTCGGCATCGGCGGGGAAGTAGAGCTCGACCTTCACATCATCGAGCGTCACGTCTTCGGGCGTTCCGAACTGGGCAATCGTCGCGAACAGCGACAGCCGCTTCGAGCCCAGGCGAAACACCGTCGGCACGACGGGCCTCACGCGCGTGGGTCCTGCGCTGGCGTGCTTCGCGAGCCTCAGGGCGACCTCATCGAGCCGCGCCACGCCCCCCTGCGCTGCGCTCTCGGTTCGCAGCCGCTGCACCGCGTGATGCGCGACTTCGGCCCAGTTCTCGACCAACGGCGGCAACGAATCGGACACGAGCAGGTCGAGCATGCTGCCCCCGACGCCGACTCCGAGCGGAGCGAAGAGCTTCGTCGCGGCCTCGTTCATTCGCAGCACCGTCCACAGCCTGTCGACGGCGAGGCCCGGATACGGCGAGTGCCGCTCCAGCGTGTACTCGACCGCGTCGCGAATCGGAGCGAGGTCGGCGCCATCCCACCGCGTGCCGGCGTAGCGCACGGCGTACCCGGCGCTCGTCAGCAGTTGATTGCGCGCGGTGAGCGGCAGCCGCAGCGCGTCTCCCAGCCGGCCCACCATCTCGGCGCTCGGCTTCGCGCGCCCCGTCTCGAGGAACGAGATGTGCCGCGCCGACACCTCGGCTTCGACCGCGAGCTCGAGTTGGCTGAACCGTCTGCTCTTCCGCCACGTCTTCAGGCACTCCGCGAAGGCACCCATGCCCACCTCATAGGCACGAGCGCGCCGCGCGGCAGTTACCTCGCAGGTAGTTGGTTCGATGACGTCACCCCGGTACCTCGGTGAACCTCTTCACCGGGAGTTCCCATGACGCACGCGTTTCACAAGCTGTACTTGAAGGTCACCGCCATCGTCATCGGCGTGTTCGGGCCGGTCTTCTTCCTCGGGACCATGGAGTCGACGCTCGAGCCCGCACGCCTCACGCTCGACCTCTTGAGCTGGCCCATCGACGGCGCGACGACGTACGCGTCACCCGACACGCGGTTCCTGTCGGCCCTCACCGGCGGCTTTCTGCTCGGCTGGGGCGTGATGATCTGGTGCCTGTCGGTCTGGGTCTACGACCTCGCGCCAGAAGGCGTTCGCCGGTCGGTGCTCATCGGCGTGCTGTCGTGGTTCGTGCTCGACAGCTCGGGCTCCATCGCCTCGGGGAACGCGTCGAACGCGCTGATCAACGTCCTCGTCCTCTTCATCGCGGTCGGACCGTTGTGGCGGCCTGCGCGCCAATAGACGTACGTGACGATTCACGACGGGCGATCGCTGGGCTAGCTGCCTCTGCCCATGTCGCCCACCCCCGCCAACCTTCCGCTGAAAGAGCGGAAGATCGACATCTTCTTCGCCGTCATCTTCCTCGTCTTCGCGCTCACCAGCGGCATCAGCGACGCGATTCCGACGCTCGGCATTCCCATCACGGCCGACAGCCCCAACTCGCTCGCGCGCGCGAACTACTGGTACGCCATCGACGCCGACCCGCTGTTCATGAACGCGCCCATCTGGATGCGTATCGTCACGGGGCTCTCGACGTTCGTGTACGGGCCGTTCTACTTCGTCCTCTCGTACTGCCTCGTGAAGGGGAAGAACGGCATTCAACTGCCCGCCGTCATCTACGCGACGATGATCAGCACCATCACCGGCATCATCGTCTTCGGCGTCGAGTTCTTCGGAGAGCCGCAGTACCAGACGACGAACGCGGTGAAGTTCCTCGCGTTCAACATTCCCTACGTGGCGATTCCGATTCTGCTGCTCGTGCGCATGCGCGCGCCGATGCCCTTCACGCGGAAGTTCTGATCACCCACCGACTTCGTGCTTTGAAGCCGACCGATGGCCCGCTCCGACCCGACCGTCGCCCGCCTCGAGATTGGCCCGCTCATCGAGACGGCCGAGCGCATCGCTGAGCAGGTGAAGCGGGAGCTGCCGACGCACGACGGGCTGGCCCGCTGCACGGCATCCATCACGCAGGCCGCGCGCAACGCCGAGCTGGTGTCGGCGAAGATGCAGCGTCCGCTCTCCCTTCACCGGCTGCCGGTGCTCTTCCTCGCGGCGGCGCTCATCGGCCTCGTCGGGTGGACGTACGTCACCTTCTTCCGCGTCACCTCGTTGAGCCTCGCGCTGCCCGACCGTGACGCCGCCGAGCTGAAGGACCTGCTCAAGGCCGACCCGCGGCTCGCCATCGAGGTCGTCGAGGTGCCGGGCAGCCGTGAAGCGGCGAAGCACGTCTCCACCGGCCAGGTCGACCTCGCCTTCGTGCAGGGCGGCATTCCGGTTCCGCCCGTGCTCCACCGCGCCGAGCTGCCCAGCCGCGAGCTCGCGCTGCTGTTCCTCAAGCCGGGCATCGCGAGCCTGGCCGATGCGCGCGTGGTGCTGACGTCGACCGAAGGTGAAGGCAGCCACTCGGTGTTGCTCGACGTGCTCAACGCGCTCGGCCAGCCGACCGTTCCCGTGCTGCATCACGACTGGAGCGCGCTCACGAAAGCCGAAGACGTGCCGGTGCCGGCCGACGTCGACGCGGTGTTCGTGGTGAAGGATCCGTCGGACGAGAAGACGATGCGCGGCGTGGCCCGGCTGGCGAAGGCCGGCTTCGTGCTCGCCGACCTGCCGCTCGGAGCCGCCTCACGACGCCTCGACTATCTCGACCGCACGACCCTCGAGGAAGGCTGGCTCAGTCAGAACCCGCTCGTGCCGGCAACGCAGACTCGCGCGTGGACCGTGTCGACCTACCTGGTCGCGCGTGACGGGCTGACCCCACGTCTGCTCGCTCAGGCGACGCGGCTCGTGCAGCCGCTGCACAGCCTCTCTGATGCAGCAGTCGCTCCCTCGACCGAAGCGACGGCCGAGGTGCTGCAGGGCGTCGACGCGTTCTTCGGCATTCTCATCAACATCGGGCTCGCCTTCCTCGCGCTCCTCGGCCTCGACGCCGTCGCGTGGCGAAAGCAGTTTCACGAGCTCAACTCGCTCATCTCGGTGCTCAGCCAACTGCAGTCGAACAAAGACGTGCTGGCCGTGAAGGACGACGCGGTTCGCCGCGAGCACATGCACTACCTGTCGCTGGTGAGCGACCTGCTCGGGTTGATCGGGCAGATCAGCAGCTATTACACGCAGGAGAACACGGCCCTGGTGTTCAACAGTCTCTCTGACGTGATTCACGAGCGGTCGAACGCGTTGAAGCTGAACATTCAGCTGAAGCTGCTGCAGTCGGCGATTCGAGAGTGACGACGTGCTGGAGCCGTTGCCGTCGACGTTCGCTGCCCGCGACACCATCGTGGTGGCGAAGGCGTTGCTCGGTCAGCTGCTGGTCCATCGCGTGAACGGCGTCGCGCGCATCGGCCGTATCGTCGAGACCGAGGCGTACCTGGGCCCGCACGACCTCGCGTGTCACAGCTCGAAGGGCCGCACGCCGCGCACCGAGGTGATGTTCGGGCCTCCCGGTCGCGCGTACGTGTTTCTCATCTACGGCATGCACCACTGCATGAACGTGGTGACGGGTGACGGAGCGGCGGTGCTCCTTCGCGCGGTCGAGCCTGTCGAAGGTCACGATGAGGGAGCGCGCGGTGACGGTCCAGGCCGGCTCACGAAGCTGCTCGGCATTACCCGCGCCCAGAACGATTGGCCACTCGACGAAGGTCCACTCTTCCTCGCACGCGGAGTTCTCGTTCGAACCATCGGCGTCAGCGCGCGAATCGGAGTCGACTACGCCGGGCGCTGGGCGAAAGAGCCGCTGCGCTTCTTCGATGAACGCTCGAAGCACGTAAGCTCGGGTCGATGAAGCTCGTCGCGCTCCTCGGTCTGCTCGCTGGAACCGCAGAGGCGATGTCGTGTGGCGCCGAAGGACGCGTCGAGTTGCTCCCACCACGCGGAGTCCTCCCCACGAAGCCAGTGCTGGTGCTGAACGTGTTCGGAGCCAGCGCCGAACAGCTGCCGACGGGGCTCGTGTTTCGCTCAGGCACGAAGGCCATCGCGGCCATCGTCGCTCCGATTCAGGGTGGGCTCCGCCAGAAGCTGCGTCAGTACTCCGTACGAGTCGCGACGCCACTCGACCCAGGTGAGTGGAGGCTCGAGGCGACGGAGCTGGTGACTGGGCCGTTCACCACACCGACCCTGGCCCGCTACACCATTCGCAACAGGCCCATGCCGGCGGTGTTCGTGGGTCCCGTGCGCTTTCTCGGCTTCGGCGCTGAGGACGCGAGCGAGCTGCCCCAGCGCGTCGCGCGACTCGAAGCGAGGGCGCCTTCAGCTGTGACGGTGCTCGTCGAGGTGCGACTCGAAGGGCTCCACTACGCGCGCACCGTCATGGTCGGCAGCGAGAACGGTGAAGCGCACTTCGGAGACCTTGGCTGCTGGCAGCTGCCGCGCCTCCCCAGAGGTCGACACCTGACCGTCATCGTCACGCCGATCGCCCTCGACGGACTTCGTGGAGACCCGACCTCGTTCGAGCTCGACGTTCCAAACGACCGGGGCGTGAACGACCCAACCGAAGAAGAGATGGAAGCGCTCGATGCCGGAATGTCGAAGCAGTTCGTCCCGACCCATCTGAACGCCCGCTGACAGCCTCGCAAGTCCGCGCGCTTCTTCAGCGAATCAGCCTCACCTCACCACTCGACCCGGCGAAACGGGAAATCACTTCACGCGTATGGAGTTTGTGCGCGTGGGTCGTTCGGTGTCGGAGCAGACGGCTCGATATCTCGCATCAGCTTGGAGTCGTCCCGTCGCTCCCAGGAGCAAACGAAAAACCAGGAAAGTGACATGGTCCCGCCCGTGCCGTCCCCCGCGACACAGCCGATGCAGCTTGATGCTCCACAAGGAAGTGGAGATGGTGCGCGCGCCGTGACGATGGTCGAAGACAGCGTGCTGCTCTTGAGAGCGCAGGCCGGTGAGATGGCGGCCTTCGAGCAATTGGTCGAGCGACACCAGCAGAAGGTGTTCGCGATGACGGCGCGCATGCTGCGCAGCGATGACGACGCGGCCGAGGTGGTGCAGGAGGCGTTTCTCGCGGCCTACAAGAAGCTGCCCGAGTTTCGCGGAGAGTCGGCGTTCGGCTCGTGGGTCTACCGAATCGCCGCGAACTACGCGCTCATGCGGCTGCGCCATCGCAAGGTGACCGCGCAGGTCGAAGAGCCCGAAGGCGGCCCGTCGTTCAACGAGCGCGGCAGCCTCATCGACGAGGTCGCCGACTGGAGCCCCAACGCCGAAGGCCAGACGCTCGACGCCGAGCTGCGCAGCGCCATCGACGACGCGTCGGCGAAGCTGCCCGAGGAGTACCGCCAGGTGTTCCTGCTCCGCGACGTCGAAGGGCTCACCTACGAAGAGATTGCCGCGACGACCGGTGACTCCGTGCCCGCCATCAAGAGCCGGCTGCACCGTGCGCGCTTGTCGCTCCGGGCTGCCATCGACCGCTTCTATGCAGACCGCGCCAGTTGAGCCGCGCTGATTCTGGACCGCTCAGGGCCTGATTGAGATGACTGACCAGTCGTTCAGCTACCGCATTTGGGGTTGCACCGACCCCGCGGGCCTCGCAGTAATCGGCTCATCTTCCCGAGGTGGTGGGGTTTCGTGAGCGCGACGTCGACCTGTCAGGACTGCATCGATTTGCTGCTCGACTACGTCGACGGCGAACTGTCAGCCGACGTGAAGGCGAAGCTCGACGAGCACCTGCATGGCTGCCAGCCGTGTGAAGACTTCCTCGCGACGTATCAGGCCACGGCGACGCTCTGCCGCCGGTCGCTCGCGAAGAAGATGCCCGAGTCCGTCGCCGCGAAGCTGCACGACTTCCTGCGGCACGAGATTTCGAAGGACCGCGACGGCGAGCGCTGATCAACCCAGCGAGCGAGCGGATCAACCCAGCGACGCGATGACGCGCTCGAGCTTGCCGCGCACCAGCACCGCGACGTCCTTGAAGCGCGGGTCGGCGAGGGCTCCCACCGACGTGAGTGGATCGACCGCGCGAACGACGGTGCCTGCGCCTTCTTCGTAGACGATGACGTTGCAGGGCAGCAGCGTGCCCACCTCGAGCGAGGTGGTGAGCGCCTGATGCGCGAGCGTCGGGTTGCACGCTCCGAGAATCGTGTACCGGCGGAAGTCGACGCCCAGCTTCTTCTTGAGCGTGTCCTTCATATCGATGGTGGTGAGCACGCCGAAGCCTTCGGCCTTGAGCGCGTCGGGCAGGCGCGCAAGCACCTGGTCGTACGAGTCGGTGAGCGTCTTCTCGAGCGGAGTCATGCCAGTGGGAGGCAGAGCGCCCGAGAAGGGTTCTTCATCAAGCTCAGGTCTTTGGCCGGAAGGTGACGGCGACCGTCACGGAGTCAGTGCCCATGTAGTCGGGCAGCACAGGCAGCGTCGCCGACAGGGTTCCGTTCGCCGACCAGGTGGTTGCGACCGAGGTGTCAGCGTCTTGCCGAATCGAGTTCAGGGTCAAGGTGAAGGAGCCCTGATCAGGCCGCGAGGCGAAGTTCTTGAAACCGGCCCACTGCCGCTCTGTCGTGCCACCAACGGTCTTGATGATGGTGATGGCGACGGCCGAGGCGTCGGCCTGTGTCACCACGGTGCCGTTCGTCGGCACCGGCGGGAAGGTGATGGAGACGTTGATGCTCGTGCCGTTGCTGGTGTTGCCGGTGACGAGGGAGAAGTTGGTGGTGGGGTTCGCCGTCTTCGCGCGCAGCATCGTGCCGGTCACGTTCGAGCTGCTCGTCTTCGGACAATCGAAGGTGGCGGTCACGGCGCCCGAGACGGTGACGCGGCAAATCGGGTCGGGGTCGATGACGGTGCCCGCGTCCATCTGAGCAGGCGTGCCTGCGTCTTCATTGTCCATCGGGTCCGGGTCGGGGACTTCACACGCGAACAGCGACAGCACGACGGCAGTGAGCAGGAGGCGCATGTCGTGAGTCTGTGTGGAGATCTGCCCCGTGGCCAGAAGCGCACCAGGCTCGTGGTCCCATGACTTGATCTCCAATCAATCGGCTCGCAGCGTCGAGCTTCGTCAGTCGCGTCCCCCATCGAGGTCGAGCACGTCCTGTCGGCAGTTCGGTTCCTTGATCAGGCCTGCGCAACGATGGAGGTGCTCGGTGGCTGAGAACGTCTTCCCCGCCTCGCATTCCTTCATCGCCTTCGAGCCACAGGCAGTCCCGAGGAGCAGCGTGAGGGCCAGCGCGCGCATGAGGGCGTCAGAACATCACGAGGGCTCGGATTCTCGCAGCGTCGCGTGACTTGCCCGGGGGCCGGCCATACACGAGCGCCCATGATGAAGAACCCCATGCGTCACGGTGGCGACCACGTCGCCCAGGTCCTCTCGAAGTGGAACATCTCGGCGCTCTTCACCCTCTGCGGCGGCCACATCTCGCCGATTCTGGTCGGGTGCGAAGACCGGAAGATCAAAATCGTCGACTGTCGTGACGAGCGCAACGCGGTGTTCGCCGCCGACGCGTACTCGCGCATGACGGGGCTGCCCGGAGTCGCCGCCGTCACCGCAGGGCCCGGCGTCACCAACGCCATCACCGCGCTCAAGAACGCTCAGCTCGCGCAGTCGCCGCTCGTGTTGCTGGGCGGCGCGACCGCGACGGTGCTCCGTGGCCGCGGCGCGCTGCAGGACATCGATCAGCTCGCGTTGATCCACTCCGCGGTGAAGTGGACGGCGCGCTGCACGACGGTGAACCAGCTCGGGCCCACCGTGGAGCGCGCGCTCAAGGAGGCCCGCAGCGGCGTTCCCGGCCCCGTCTTCGTCGAGGTGCCCGTCGACGTGCTGTACCCGGAGTCGACCGTTCGAGACATGTTCATCAAGGAGACCGGCGTCGAGAACCCCAAGACGCTCGGCCAGCGCGCACTCAAGCTGTACCTGCAGGGCCACCTGCTGAGGCAGTTCCACGCGCCCCACGTCGACGTGAAGAACTTCGTGCCCGACGTGCCCGAGCTGCAGAACACCGACAAGCTGATGAACGAAGCAGTGAAGCTGCTCTCGAAGGCGAAGCGGCCGGCGCTCGTGGTGGGCAGCCAGACCATGGTGAACGTGCGTGACGCAGACCCGCTCGCGCGCGCCGTGGAGTCGCTGGGCATGCCGGTGTGGCTCGGTGGAACGGCGCGAGGGCTGCTCGGCCGCTCGAGCCCGACGCAGTTCCGTCACGCGCGCGGCAAGGCGCTCAAGGACGCCGACGTGGTGGTCATCTGCGGGTTCCCCTTCGACTTCCGCATGAAGTACGGCTTCGGCATCGGGAAGAAGACGAAGATCATCTCGGCGAACCTCTCGGCCGAAGAGCTCACGAAGAACCGCAAGCCCACCGTGGCGATTCGCATGCACGCGGGCGAGTTCCTGCAGGCCCTCGCGGCGAAGGTGCGGCCGAGCCCGTCGTGGCAGCCGTTCATCGATGCGTGCCGGGAGCGTGAAGACGCGCGCGACGCCGAGATTCGCGGCAAGGCGAAGCCGAAGGGCGAAAAGGTCGACCCGATTCACTTCTTCCAGCGCCTCGAAGAGAAGCTCGCTGACGACTCGGTGCTGGTCGTCGATGGCGGCGACTTCGTGGCGACGGCGGCGTACGTGCTGCGTCCACGCAAGCCGTTGTCGTGGCTCGACCCTGGCGTGTTCGGAACGCTCGGCGTCGGTGGCGGCTTCGCGGTCGGCGCGGCGACAGTGCGCCCGAAAGCGGAGATCTGGATCATCTACGGCGACGGCTCGAGCGCGTACTCGCTCTCGGAGTTCGACACCTTCGTGCGCCACGGCTACGCGCCCATCGCCGTCATCGGCACCGACGCGTCGTGGCACCAGATTGCGCGCGACCAGGTGACGCTGCTCGGCTCGGCGGTCGGCACGGGACTCCGGCTCACCTCGTACGAGAAGGTGGCCGAGGGCTACGGCGGCAAGGGCCTGCTGCTGACCGACTCCTCGAAGATCGACGAGACGCTTGCAGAGGCGAAGCGGCTGTCAGCCTCGGGCGTGCCGGTCTGCATCAACGTGCACATCGCGAAGACCGACTTCCGCGAGGGCAGCATCAGCATCTGATGCCA
Organism: Archangium gephyra; assembly: GCA_943370055.1. Classification (GTDB taxonomy): domain Bacteria; phylum Myxococcota; class Myxococcia; order Myxococcales; family Myxococcaceae; genus Xiheimicrobium; species Xiheimicrobium gephyra_A. Next base: position 30,917 of record CALRPN020000061.1, on the reverse strand, counting down.
GACATCGACACTGAGAAGATGCGGTTGCTGCGCACCTGGACCGAGGACTTCGGTGGCACGGGCTCGGACCAGTACACCGTGTTCCAGGACCCGGCTGACCGTTCGCGCTTCGTCGTGCGACGCAGCGGAGTCGCGTACGGGTGGGATCAGGAAGAGTGCGAGGAGCTGCGGGCTCCCGACAAGAAGACTCGCGAGGCGTGGGAGGCGAACCCGCGCCACGTCCGTTACGCACGGCAGGAAGTGCCCCACCCAGACCCCTGGTCCGTCGTTCCCGGACTGGAGTGGCAGCACGAGAAGCGGTTTCAGAACATCCTGCTCGAGGTGCGTCGGTCGCGGCTCTATCGCTCGTCACCGCTCGAGTTCATGGTCGAGTCGTGGGACGCGAAGCAGCCCGAGCCCTCGTACAGCTGCCGGTTCCTCTCGTTGAAGACTGCTGACGAAGCGGCTGAGTTGTTGGCCGATCCGAAGGCGTTTCTCGAACGGCGCGGCTGATCATCGACCGCTCAGAAGAAGTCGTCGACGAAGAGCTGCGCCGCGGTGCAACCCTCGCAGGCGAACACGAAGGCCTGCACACCCGCGAAGTTGAAGAGCGAGCCCTCCTCGAGCGACGCGATGAAGCCCATCGGCCGTGCGCACGCCGTGCAGTGAGGAATGTGCCGCGAGACGGAGTCGGGCACGCCGCCCATCATGCCGAAGACGAAACGACCCGGGTCGAACCGCGCTGTGTCGTAGGGGCGGTTGGCCTGGTCGAACGGCACCAACTCGACCGCGGTGAGGGGAAGGAGCGGTGTGTTCGCTGGTGCCTGCTGCAGCTGGCTGTCGGAGGCAGTGACTCTGACGGCGCGGTTGCTGGGCAGGTCAGGACCGCCTCCAATCGCGCAATCGGTGGAGTGGCAACTGAACAGCAGCAACAGCTCGGCTCCCGACATCGACAGCTGGGCGAGGAACTGGAGTGGACGCTGGCAGTCTCCGCACGAGGGCCACACGAAGTCCTTGGGTGCGAGCGGGCGTCCTCCGAGGCGCGTCACCACCGCGCGCTCGTCGACCTCGGTCTCAGCGAACACCAGCAGCGAAGGCGAGCTCATCAGTGGCACCCGAACTCGACCGGGTGCTGGGCGTTCGTCTGCCGGTCACACGACTGTTCACCGCAAGACAGCTCGCCGACGACGCGGTGCAGCTCCATGCCTCCATCGAGCAGGTCGAGCTCGAGGCGCACGAGGTTGTCCGGTGGGCAGTGTTTGCAGAGCATCGAGCCGCAGCCCAGCTTCGTCCCGCCAGCGACGTCGGCGAGCGTGGTCGGCATTCGCGGGAGCCGGCTGAAGATCTGCTCGACCTCGAGCCGTGTGGAGCTCAGGAACCGCGCATCGACGAAGGGCAACCGATGACATGCGTTGCGCGCGGAATCGAAGAGCACGCACTGGCGGCTCCAGTCGACCGAGAACCAACTGCTCGCACAGCCGTCGTGCCTCACGTCTTGTGGCAGACAGACCAGCGTGAACTCGCCCTTCGTTTGTACGCCTGGCGCCTTCGCGCACGACGCCGACACAGCCAGCGGGCAGATGACGTCACGCCCTTTGGTCACGAGCCGAATGAGGTCTTCGCCGCCGTTGAAGTACTGGTCGTCATCGGTCTCTCCGAAGACAGGAACTCGAGTTCCGACCTCGACCCGGCCTGCTGGGAACCTGGCTTTCAGGTGCACGCGCCAGTCGATCGGGTCGTGAGGTTCGAGCGGCTCCGATTCGATCGCAGGGCCTCCGCTCGCCGTCGTCGCGGCCAACCGGTTCACCGCCACCTGCATCGGTGGCGACGCATCGACGCCGGCATCGTCGACGACGACAGCTGCGTCGACCACGAGCACGGACGGAGACGTCGGTTCCTTCGGCGGACAGGCCATCACGAAGACGAAGCAGGCCCAAAGCGCACGACGCATGCAGGTGACGCTACTGCGTGACGAACACACCACCCACGCACATCTCGTCTTCCGTGCGCGCGCCCCAGTTGCGGTCTCTCGGGGTCACGCGCGCGCCGTTGATCACCGGCTGGTTCTCGGCCGTGTTGTCGAACGTGCACTGCACCGAGACCTGATCACCCGGGTTGATCACGATGGGCGTCTTCAACGTGTACGCGAGCTGCCAGTGAAAATCCCACTTCGGAATGTCGACCGCGCAGGTCGTCGTTCCATCGGCGCGCAGCACCTCGAGCTTCGTCGACTGCCCGAGCTGATGCAGGTGCATCGTGGTCGCGTACAGCTTCAGGGGCCGCCCATCGACGAAGTCTTCGCTGATGATGCTCGCGACCGGCGTCGGGTCGATGTCGAAGCGATGCGTGACGTCTTTCTTCCCTGCAGGAATTCGCATCTGCCGGTTGAGCCACTTCGGGTCGCTCAACGCCTGCACGCCCGCAATCTTCTGCACACGTGACTCGAGCCGCAGGTCGAGCGTCGACAGGTCAGGCCCCGCCTCTCCGGCCGCGGCGTTGTAGTGCATCTGGATGTACACCTTCGCGCCAGGCGGAACGCGCAGCCCCGTGCCTTCGGGAAAGTCGACGCCGCGCATGCCGGGAACGTACGTGCCGATCCACGAGCCCTCGCGACCGAAGGGAATGTCGTAACACTCCCAGCCAGGTGCAGGGTCGGCGTCGTCTCTGCGTTGCCACTCGGCGACGTACGACGGGCTGAGGAAGAACAGGTCGGCGTGATGCAGCAGCGACTTCTGGCCCGGCCGCATCTCGTAGCCGGTGATGTACTTCGTCTCGGTGAACGGCCAGTCGATGAGGAAGCAGCGGTACTCGTCGGGTGACTTCGTCGGCGTGAACGCAGCCTTCATCGGCAACGACACGTCGACCCGCGTGAGCTTGTCGGGAGCTCCGGGCAGCGGCTTGAAGTCCTCCACCCTGCCCTCTGGTTTTCCCGCGCTCAGCCACTGCTCGATGACCGCGCGTTGCTCGGCCAGCAGCGCCTGCGTGGGCGCGTAGTCGGCGCACTCCACCTTCGCGGGGAACGGCGGCATGCGGCCTGAACGAATCGCAGACAGCGACGCGCCTTCGTACGTGTTCCAGTCCGCGAGCGTCTTCAGCGTGAACGGCGCCACGCCTCCCGCCTCGTGGCACGTGCTGCACTTGCGCTCGACGATGGGCGCCACGTCTCGATGCCACGTCGGGGTCGCGCTCGGCAGCTCGGGTGCACAGCCAGCCAGCACGAGGAGCAGCGGGGTTGCTCGCGTCATGCGTGCCTCGCTAACGGACTCCGGCGGTAGAAATCAAGACCGAACGGTCACAACATCACACTTCTTCAGTTGCAGACGCCGCAGGGGGTGAAGGCGCCTGACGACCGGGTGTGGGGCGTGATGGTGGACGAGGCCACGAAGTCTGTCTGGTTTGCGTTCGTGTCGCTGCAGCCAGAGGACCCCCTCGCGAGCACCGTCGTGAGTGAGAGTGCAGGCGCCGCCATTCCCTCTGCGCACATCACGGCATTCGACCCGTAGCCGACCAGGTCCGCGATTCCTGTCGTTGGGCACGTCGCCGTCAGCGCCGTCGTCGATGGAACGAGGGCGACTTTTCCTCCGCTCATCACGAGCTGGAGCGTGCCGAGGAAGTCGCCAGTCAACGGAAGCCCACCACCATCGGGCGTGCCGGTCGTCACCAACGCGAACGAGTGTGGCGCCATCTCGCCGCTCAGCACGGCGAGCACGCTCCAGGAAGCGGTGTTCGGGAACTGCCATTGCACCGACCAACCACCGAGCGACACGGGGCTGGCGCTGCGGTTGCGCAGCTCGATGAAGTCGATGTTGTAGACAGACCCGCCATCGGGTTCGCCGCCGCCCGCGTACACCTGGCTGATGACGACCGGGCTGCACATCGGAGCGGGTGTTGCTCCCACGAACGGCCGCGTGCGCTGGAGAACGGGGCTTCCGCTGAGGTCGGTGACGCCCGTGTTGGCGCTCACCTCATAGGGCCGCTGCGTGAGCTGCGAAGTCTGCAGGCTCACCGCGCGAGGGCTCACCAGCGTCGCTGTCGAGATGGTGGGCCCCATCTGGCCGATGCCCGCGTCGATGGAGAAGGCGAGCGCCGTCACCGTCGCAGGCGCGAGCGCGCGGTCGAAGGTGGCGAGCACGTCGGTCGGGCTGACCGACACCGCCGAGACGAGGTTCGGCGCCGGACAAGGCGGCATCGTGAGCTCGCTGGCGGAAAAGACCGTGGGCTGGGCAGTGGAGCTGAAACGAATGAACGGCACGCCAGTCGTCGAGACCGTGCAGGACGAGTTGAGCTCGAGGGAGTCGAGCACCGCGGTGGGCATGCGGAACTGGAGCGCGAGGCTGGGCACGGTCACTCCGCCGCTCGTCACCGAGATGCTCGAGAAGCCATTGCCTGCGGTGATGGTTCTGCCGTGCGGGATCACTCTGGTGAGCCGAACGAGACGGTTCTCCCAGAGGTCGAAGTTCGAGGGGACGTTGAAGTCGACGTTGCTCAGGTCTCGCACGTAGCCGCTCACCGGGTTGTTCGAGCTGCTGCGAACGAGGTTCGTGTACGAGGTGACCTGTCGCATGCCGGCGAATCGATTGGTGCCAGTCACGACGAAGCTCACCATGTCGCCCGCCAGGACCCCCGAGTCCGGAACGTCGATGTTGAGCGCAGGCCCATCGGGCGTCGCCTGCACGAAGAAGCCCCAGGGGCTGGGCCTGCCGAAGCCGGTGGCCACAACAGGCGCCACGTACGTCACCAGAATGTTGTCGACGCGCAGGTTGGCGGTGCCAGCGTCTGAGTCGATGGCCGCCAGAATGGCGTTGAGCTGAGCGAGGGTGGAAGGGCCGCCGTCGACGACGCCCGAGCCGCCGCTTCCGCCAGTCGAGCCGCCGCTTCCGCCAGTCGAGCCTCCGCCGCCAGTCGAGCCTCCGCCGCCGGTCGAGCCGCCGCCAGCAGTCGAGCCTCCGCCGGCAGTCAAACCTCCACCAGTCGAGCCACCGCCACCAGTCGAGCCACCGCCACCAGTCGAGCCTCCGCCGGCAGTCGAGCCTCCGCCGCCGGTCGAGCCGCCAGCAGTCGAGCCTCCGCCAGCAGTCGAGCCGCCAGCAGTGGAGCCGCCGCCAGCAATCGAGCCGCCTGCGTCTCCACCGCCGCTCACTCCGCCACCAACAGACCCGCCTGCCGTCGAACCTCCAGCAGCACTGCCGCCCTGCCCCCCACCCGCCGCGCCGCCAGCTCTTCCTCCGGCCGAGCCTCCTGACGCGCCGCCATCTCGCGCCGCGACGCAGAGTTCATTCACGCACACGAGCTCGCCTGGACAGTTCTGGTCGACGCGACACGGAAGCTTGTCGACGCTCGGGAAGCAGGAAGTCACCGCCGCCGTGACCACGACAAGAGTGAGCGTCCTGTTCATTGGGCGGCAGCGTAGCCCGGCCTTCACTTTGCCCGCTGTCAGATGGCAGAGGCCGACAGACCGCTTTTCATCAGCGCTCCGCTATTTCTTCATCGCCCGCTTGGCGAGCACCGCAGCGAGGTTCTTCTCGTAGACCTCATGGCCCGGCGCGAGGTCGTTGGCCTTCTGCAGCAACTGCTCGGCGCGGCGAAGGTCAGCGCGCTCCCGCATGAGGATGATGGCGAGCCGGTTGTAGAGCGACGGCGCGTCGGGGCTCTTCGCGATGGAGTTCTCGAGATACCGAATCGCTTCGTCGAGCCGACCGTTCTGCTCCATGCGAATGGCGACCTGCAGCGAACCCGCGGCGAGCTTGTCGGCGAGAATCTCGTCGACGGACGGCTCGGAGGAGACCTCTGGCGCGGTGTCACGGCGCTTCACCTGCTTGAGCGCGTCGAGCACCTTCCGGTTCACCCGGCTGCCGCCGCGATGGACGATGCGCGGGTCGGTGCCCTCGTGCTGCGGCTCAGGAACATCGAGCGCCATGGGCTGGGTCTTCGGCGGCATCGGCTTCGGGGGTACGGGAACGAAGGCCTGTGAGGGTCCGGGAACGGACGCCTGTGGTGCAGTGGGCGGAGCGGGTGCTGGCTTCGGTCCGGGAACGGAAGCCTGTGCGGTAGGCGAAGCGGGCGCTGGCTTCGGCGGCACGGGAGCGGACTGCGGCACCGTCATGGGTGCGGGCTTCGGCTGCACTGGCGCGGAAGCGACGGGCGTCAGCACCTGCGTCTGCGCTGGACCACGCGTGGCACTCTGCCCGGGCGTGGAGTCGAGCTTGAGGGGAGGTGCAGGCCGCGAGCCCGTGGAGCGTGAGCCGGCAGGCAGGGTGCGGCGCGGTCTCGAGGGCGGTGGCGCCGCGAGCGCCACTTCGGGCACCTCGGGCGGAGTGGCGTGGGGCGCGACGATGATGGACGGCTCGACCCGCAGCTCGGGCCTCGTGCTCGCGGTGACCGAGGTCAGCACCCATGAGCTGCTGGGGCGGTGCGGGGCTGACGCCTCTTCATCGAGCGTGGCGTCGATGATGACGCCTGACGCTTGCGGGTCCACCGCGGGCTCCTGCCGCGTCTCGACGGTGGAGCGCACGGGCTGCGACCCGACGGCGGGCTCCTGGCGCGTCTCGACGGTGGAGCGAATGGGCTGCGAGCCGATGGCCGGCTCCTGCCGCGTCTCGACCGTGTTCCTTCTCGGAGGAACGGGCGCGATGGCCGGCGGTCGCATCGCGGCAACAGGCGGCGTTCGAGGTGGTGGCGGCGGCGCAGCAGGCGGAGGTGTCGCAGGTGCCGGTGGCGTCGCAGCGGGAGCACGCCCCTCGGGTGCGGGCGGGGTCGGAACGGGTGGCGGCGGCTTCTCTCCCGGCGGCGGTCCGGGCAATGAGGGCCGAAGCTTCATCGAGCGACGGCGACCTTCGACGGGCGGCGGCAACGGCGCGGGTGGCGGCGGCGTGGGCGCTGGCTCGAACGCCTGCGCAGCGGGCGGCGGCGTCGGCGCTGGCTCGAACGTCTGCGCAACGGCAGGTGGCGGAGTCGCCGCCGGTTCGGGAACCGCAGGTGGCGGCGTCGGCGCTGGCTCGAGGGTCTGCGCAGCCGAAGGCGCACCCGACACGTCGACGGAAGCCTCGCCTGGTGGGGTGACGTCTCCCGTCTCGGCTGGGCCGTCGAGGTTCGGCTGCGGGAGCCGCACGGGCTCGAGCAGCTCGGTCGGCGCCGGGCGCGGTGCCTCGAGACGAATCGGCTCCATTCGGACTGTTGGCGGCGGCCCCAGCTGGCTCGGGTCGACCGGCTTCATCAACACCGTCGGCGCCGAGCGCGGCTCCGGGCTCACCGTCGGCAGCGCCTCGGTCAGTGGTTCCTCGGCTGCGGGTGCTTCCGCTTCTTCGTCTTCGTCCTCCTGAAGTGACTCGTCGGCGAAGTCGACGATCATCTTGTCGTTGAGGGCCTGCAGCACCACCCCCATCTCGAACGACCTGATGCCCGAGCGCTCGGCGAGCGTGTCGAGGTCGCTCTCGCCGTCGATGAACGACACCACGAAGGCCTCGAGCTCACTCAGCGCTGCGGCCCGCCTGGTGAGTGACGCCACCACCATCGGAATGCCGCGCGTCCGGCCGAGGGCAAAGACGCGCGTGGGCCCCTCGTTGCCCTGCGTCGGCGGCGGTGTGGCAGGCCGTGCGGGGCGCTGCGACGGCAGGCCCGGCTGCGGCACCTCGAGCATGCGCCGCACGACGCTGAAGTCGCCGTTCGACGGCTGGTCGGGAATGAGGTTCGCGTCGAGGATCAACTCGCAGTTCGCGCAGAGCAGGTCGTCGGGCGACACCTTCGCGCCACACGACGGGCATGTGTCCTTCGCGCGCATCTCGAACTGCAGAGCCGACCACACCCCGCTCGTCACGTCACCGGCCAACTGTCTCGTCGGTCCGGAGGTTGACACTTCGGACTCCTATTATTAAGGAGTCCGAACAATGACGAAGACCCGCTTCGACACCGAGAGTGACCCACTGCCGCAGCGCATCGCCGTAGGGCTGAACAAGGTGGGGCTCGCCCTGAAGTTCCAGCAGTGGCAGGCCGCGGGCGAGCGGGGGTTGTCGCCGCTGCAGGGGCACATCCTGGCGATGCTGACCACGGCGCGCCGTGGGCTCAAGCCCTCGGTCATCGCGGAGCGCCTGGCGGTCAGCGCGCCCACCATCTCGGACTCGGTGAAGACGCTGACGACGAAGGGCCTCGTCGAGCGCCGCGCCGACGAACAGGACGCGCGGGTGAGCCTCGTGGTGCTGACCGCGAGGGGAAGACTCGAGGCGCGAACGACGACTGGCTGGCCAGACTTCCTCGCGGGCGCGGTCGAGGTGCTGAGTGAGGGCGAGCAGGAGTCCTTCTGGCGGGGCCTGGTGAAGATGATCTCCACCCTGCAGCGCGAAGAGCAGATTCCCATCAGCCAGATGTGTGTGACGTGTCGGCACTTCCGCCCGAACGCGCACCGCGAGGCGAGCCTGCCGCACCACTGCGCCTTCATCGACGCTCCGATGGGCGCGCGGCACCTGCGCCTCGAGTGCCCAGAACACGACGAAGCGCCGGGCGCCGAGCGCGAGTCGCTCTGGAGCGCCTTCAACCGCTGACTGTTTTTCGGTTCGATTCTGCCACCTGACTTCAGGTGACAGGTTCGCGCTGCGCCCGTCTTCGCTTTCGGCTTCGTCTCACCACCTCGGTGCACCTGCCGTGCACCGTTTCACCCGGGCTCGAACGCCCGAACACAGGAGTCGTTCCATGAAGCGCAGTGCGTGGTTCGCGGCCTTCGCCGCAGTGGTCGTGTCTTGCCTTTCGTTCGCTGGTGCAGGCCTGACGTACCCAGCCGAGTGGCGCAGCTGGCAGCACGTGAAGTCGATGGTGATTCCCGACAAGGCGCACGGGCTCTACGGCTTTCATCACGTCTACGTTCACCCGAAGGCGCTCGCGGCCTACCAGAAGGGCAAGGGCTACCCGGACGGTGCGACGCTGGTGGTGCCGTTCTACGAGGTCGCCGAAGGTGGTGGCGCGGTCTCGCAGGGAGCCCTGCTGAAGGTAGCCGTGATGAAGCGAGACAAGACGGCGACCGACACCGGCGGCTGGCGCTACGGCGCCTTCGACCCTGCGGGGAAAGCCCTCGAGCTCGACGTGAAGGCGGGCTGCCACACCTGCCACGAAGCGAAGAAGGACCGTGAGTTCGTCTTCTCGGAGTGGGTGCCCTGACCCGAGGACCGGGCGCGCCACCGAATGGACCGGGAGCGCCATGCTGACGAAGGTGTGCAAGCGCACGCACACCCGCGCAATGCGGTTGGCTGCGCAGCGGCGTGCAAGCGGCTGATCCGTGACGGGCGTGCGCTGGTCCGGGACGTGCTCAACGACGGCGCATGCTCACCTCGTTCATCGCGCTCGCCCTCACCTTCTCGCCCGCCGACCTCGACCTCTCGCCACGCCGCACGCTCGAGGTCGCCGGGTCCCTGACCGACTCCACGAAGGCAGTGGCCTCGCCCGAGGGCTGGCCGACGCCGCCGATGGTGAGCGCCGAGGGACGCACCGCGCGGCTGCTCACGAACGAGCAGCTCGACCGCCTTCACGCCATCGACGAGGAACTCGCGACCTTCAACACCACGCCGTCGCGGGTCTTCGGCGTCATCGGCGGAATCGCAGCCTCCACGCCGGTCATCTACGCCACCGTGATGGCCGTCGCGCTGGTCGTCGAGCTGGCGAACGCGTCAGCGCTCACACTCATCTTCTCGATGTTCACCTTCCCGATTGGCTTCTTCGCGGGGCTGATGGCGGTGCCGGTCTGGGGTTGGGTCATCGCGGCCGTCGGCGTCGGCGTCGCCATCGGAGCCGCCGCCATCACCAGCAACCTGGAGCACCACCGCGACGCGCTGCTGGCCGAGCGCCGCGCCCTCATCGACTCGACGAAGCCGGCACCGGTCGACGCGACCTCGCTCGTCACGGTGGGCACCTTCTGAAGCCTCACTTCAGCGGCGCGAACCTCGGCATGTTTCCGAACTTCGAGGCCGGTGAAGAAGCGGTCTGGGGCGCTCCTGCGGGCTGCAGGGCCTTGAGCGAGAGGCCGATGCGTTTGCGCGCTTCGTCCACCTGCAGCACCTTCACCTTCACGCGCTGACCGACCTTCACCACCTCGGCGGGGTCCTTGACGAAGCGATTGGCGAGCTCGCTCACGTGCACGAGCCCGTCCTGGTGAACGCCGATGTCGACGAAGGCGCCGAACGCCGCGACGTTGGTGACGACGCCGTTGAGCACCTGCCCCGGCTTCACGTGGGAGAGCTCGGTGATGTTCGGGTCGAAGCCGACTTCGACGAACTCGGCGCGCGGGTCGCGGCCCGGCTTCTCGAGCTCGGCGATGATGTCGTTGAGCGTCGGAAGTCCGAGCCCGTTCTCGGGGTCGAGGTAGCGCTGCACCTCGATTTTCCGCGCGAGCGACGCGTTGCCCACCAGCGCCTGCCGCGTGACGCCGAGGTCCTTCGCCATGCGGGTGACGACCTCGTAGCGCTCGGGGTGAACGGCGCTGGCGTCGAGCGGCTCCTTGCCCGAGACGCGGAGAAAGCCGGCGCACTGCTCGAACGCCCGCGCGCCGAGTCTCGGAACCTTCTTCAACTGCGCACGGGTCTCGAACGCGCCGTGCTCAGCGCGATACGCGACGATGGCCTGCGCGAGCTGCGGCCCGAGCCCCGCGATGGCGCGAAGGAGCGTCGGCGACGCGGTGTTCAAGTCCACGCCCACGCGATTGACGACGGTCTCCACCACGCGGTCGAGCGACTCCGCGAGGGCCGTCTGGTCGACGTCGTGCTGGTACTGGCCGACGCCGATGCTCTTGGGGTCGATCTTCACCAACTCGGCGAGCGGGTCCTGCAGGCGCCGGCCGATGGAGACGGCTCCGCGCAGCGTCACGTCGAGCGTCGGCAGCTCTTCACGGGCGACCTCCGACGCCGAGTACACCGACGCGCCGGCCTCGCTCACGCTCACGACCTTGAGCTCCTTCGCGATGAAGCCGCCGCTCTGCAGCTTCTTCACGAACAGCTCGGTCTCACGGCCTGCGGTTCCATTGCCGATGGCGATGGCGACGGGCTTTGCCTTCGTGACGAACGCGGCGAGCTGCGCACCGGATTCGGCCTCGTGGCCCGTATGGGGATAGATGGTGAGCTGCGCCTCGACGCCACCGCGAGCATCGAGCGCGGCGACCTTGCAGCCGGTGCGCAGACCGGGGTCGATGGCCACGACGGGCTTTCCACCCAGCGGCGCAGCGAGCAGCAGGTCGGTGAGGTTGCGCGCGAAGACGGTGATGGCGTCGAGGTCGGCGCGCTCTTTCAGTTCACGTCGGCGGTCTCGCTCGAGGGCCGGCAACAGCAGCCGTGTGAGCGCATCGTCGAGCGCGAGGTCGAGCTCCTTCTGCAACACGGGGGCGGCGCCGCGTTTCACGACGGCCTGACGGAGCAACCCGCGCACCGGCGCCTCTTCGAGCTCGAGCGAGACCTTGAGGAGTCCTTCCGCTTCACCACGCTCTGCAGCGAGCACGCGATGTGAGGGCGCCAGAGAGGCGCGCTCCTTCTTGCCAACGTGGTCGGCGAACTTCGCGAGCTCGGGTGCCTTCGACTTTCCGCGCGCGGCGTCGACGACCAGCTGCGCCTCTTCGACGAAGCGTTGGCGAATCACGGCGCGAAGCTCGGGCCGTTCGGCGACCTGCTCAGCGACGATGTCTCTCGCTCCAGCCCAGACCGCGTCGACGTCGGGCAGGGACTTCTCCTCCGAGAGGTACGGAGCGGCGAGCGCTTCACGCGAGAGTGAGGACGGTGCCTGCGCGAGGAGCACGTCGGCGAGCGGTTGCAGCCCACGCTCCTTCGCGGTCATGGCGCGCGTGCGACGTTTCGGGCGGAACGGAAGATAGAGGTCTTCGAGCACGCTCAGCGTGGCGGCGTTCTTCACGGCCTGCTCGAGCGCGGGAGTGAGGACGCCCTGCTCCTTCAAGCTCGAGAGAATGCTCTCGCGGCGGTCTTCTCTCGTGTCGACGACCTTCGAGTGCGCGGCGATGCGCGAGATGGCTTCGTCGTCGAGCCCGCCGGTCGCCTCTTTGCGGTAGCGCGAGATGAAAGGAACGGTCGCGCCTTCAGCGAGGAGCGCGAGCGTGCTGGTGACACCCGCGATGGGAAGGTTCAGCTCTTTGGCGACGAGCAGCGCGCGGTGGGAATCGACGGAAGCCATGCGGCGCAACGTACTCGACGTCGAACAGCCGCCGTCGTCGAACACGCCGTGGGTCTCACCAGCCTGAATGAGCGAGGGTGTCGCGGGTCGAGCTCCGAAGCCCCGGGTGATGACGGTGACTCGGAATTCACGAAGTGCCGAGCCGAGACGACCGCTGCTGATCGCAGCCTGTCAGGCGCTTGCCTCCAATCGCCTCGGGGGTCGGGTCGCCTCCAGGCCCTTTCTATTAGAGTTGCACAAAGTGAACTTTCACAACCAGATGCACCCGGGCGTGCCGTATGGCAGACACTGCGCCATTCCGGTGCAATTCTTCAATTCTTGCAACTCTAATAGGAACCCCCTGGAATCGAACCCGGCCGGGAACCTCGATTGCTGTGTTGCGATCAGACCAGCCGTGGAGTGAGTGATCCACACGCGGGTGGTGTGGACTCGACGCGCTGCCAATTCGTCGCAACCTGGAGCCCTCGAGGCTTCGGAGCGCCCTGCCAGCTCCCACGCTCGCAAAGGCTGAAGCGATGCCGTCATCAACCGCTTCGATGGTGTTGGCCATCCATGCGGACGATGACCTGAGCTTCTGGCCGGCTGCGAGTGCTCGTCATCGTCGTGCCGCTCAGGGCGGAACGGAGCCATCGAGCCCGTCGCAGCTCGACACCGCACGGAAGAAGTTCGTACGGCGACCGTCGGCGAGGTCGAACCCGGGCTCTTCGTCACTCGCCCGCAAGGTCGTCTGCAGCTCGAGGCGCTCGCTGATGACGATGCCCCCGTCCTCGAGCGCCACCTCGCCCGCGTCCACCAGCCCGGCGTCGTGCGTGAACTCGTAGTGGTACGGCGCCGCGACGTTGACGGGGAAGCAGGCCGAGCCACGCCAGCGACCGCCAGCCCGCGTCAGCGCCACCCCGCTCGAGAACGCGCTCAGCTCGATGCGCAGCGTGCCGACCGTCACGCCCGCCACTGGCTCCTGATCTGAAATGCTGAAGTTCGTCGCGCAGCACCGCGTGTCGACGACGATGACGCCCGAGTCGATGACGGGAATCGACGCGTCGACAGCGAATTCTTCGGACAGCTCGGGAATGCCGGAGTTCTGGGTGGGCCCGTCGAAGATCACCTGCTCGGGTTCGCCCGCGTCCTCCTCGGGGATGACGGGCGGCGGTGGGGGGCACGCCGCGAACACGACGAGCAGTGCAACTGAGCCGATGACGCGAACGCTCATTGCAGCACCTGATCAGGCACGTCGACCCGGGGAACCATCTCAGGGGTGATTGGTGAGGGTGGTGGCGGCGCTGCCATCACGGGCAGTCGAACCGGCGCCTCGCCACGGTGCTGATCAGCCAGCGAAGGAATCGTCGCCAGCACCGTCGTGATGTCCTCCTGCGGCAGGTACATCGCGATGAACGGGAACATTCCGGAGTCGGTTTCGTATTCGACCTTCAGCTGGTCCCTGAACGCGGCGCGCACCTCTTCATCCGTCGCGACGAACGGTGCGAGCAGCTGCAGCAGCGACTGTCTGGTGAGAATGCGCGGCTGACGGCGAAGGTACTGAACGGCCTCACGCTTCAGGTCGTCGTCCACCAGCTTGCCGACGTCTTGATACTGGTGCTGCACGACCTCGAAGAGCTCACGCATCACGAGCGGGCTCGTCTCACGGCGAAGCCACTCGAGCGTGAAGTCACGAACCGCAGCGACGGGCATGCGGCGCATGCCGATGGGAACGATGGCGCGCCACTCGGGGTCGGGGTGACGCGAAGCGCGCTCGAGCTCGGGCAGGAACGCGAGGTCGCCCGTGTTGCCGATGGCTGAGAAGAGCGGCGCCCGCTCGACGATGGTCTGGCGGCCAGGAAGCTCGGACGCGAGGCCTGTCTGCACCGTGGTGCGCACCTCTTCGTCGTCCTGCCTGAGGCCCGAGAGCATGCCGACGTGAATGAGGGCGTGCTGCGAGACGCTCCGCTGCGACTGGTTTCCAGAGCGGCGCGACTCCGCGAGCAGCTCCTTCGCCAGCGGCGCGCCGACGTCACGACGGGTGACGAGCCCGACGCTCGCGCGAATGCGGTCCATCTCCGAGGCGTCGCGTTCACGCCAGACGTCGAGCAGCACCTCGCGCGCCGCCGCGTTCTGCGTCGACGACAACGCCAGGAACCCTGCCGCCTTCCACTCGGGCTCGAACTCGGTGAGCACCGCGCCGGCGAACTCGGGAATCTGGTCGGGGTGCGCGTCGAGGAACGCCGACATGTCGCGCGTCTGCTCGTAGAGGTTCGAGGTGCGCCCGAACGACTCGAGCATGCCCTTGAGGGCGTCGGGGTACGCGACGTTGCGCATGGCCTCGACCCGCTGCTGGTGGTCGGGCGCGACGTAGGGCCGAACCGCCTGGCTCGGCACCTCTTCGAACGTGTTGCCCCAGACGTAGTGCGCCTCGTCTCGCGCCGCCTGGGCGAGCACCGCGCCGTCGGGAGCCGCGCTCGAGGCCCGCAGCGACGACGTCGCCTTCTCGACGAGCCCCGGCACCGAGAACGCCTCGACGCTCTCGAGGTACTCGAACCAGCCGCCGTTGCCACGTCGCACCTCGGTGTGCGACCGCTCGACGATGACGCCGTTCATCGCAGGCGACCACGTCGAGTCGTAGCGCTGAATCGTGCGCACGTAGTGGTGCGACGAGGGCCCGCCAGTCGGCGCGATGGTGGCGAAGGCGCGGCCGATGGCGGTGTCGAACGCCACCAGCGCTGGAGCCTGGTGTCTGGGCAGCGTGAACCAGAGCTCGTGCACGAGGCCCTGCTGCAGCCGCGCGACCCGACGGAGCACTCCCTTCTGGTGCGCGAAGCCTTCGACCTCGCAGCGCTCGTTGACACGCACGAGCCACGGGGAATCGGCGCCCGCGGCCGTCTGGTCGAACGCGCCAGTGAGCGCCGTGGCCCGGGCGAGCAGCACCGCGCTCGCGGTGTCGACGCGAAGCACCTCGAACGTCAGCCGCGCCGTCGACTGGCTCTCGGGAGCCTCGGGCGCCGACGTGGTGCTCACCTTCGTGGTCGAGGTGACGTCGTAGGCGAGCAGGTTGCCGGTCGAGAACCTGCACGGGGGCTCGGCCACGACCGCCTCGGGCGCGACGCCCGAAGACACGACCGGCACGACGGGCGCGGGAGGCGTGATGGCCGGAGGCCTGGGCGTGGGCCACGACAGGAGTGCGATGACGACCAGCGCCAGCACGACGACGCTGACCAGAATGGCGCGCTTCATCACGGAACCTCCTCAGCGAACGGGGTGATGACCGGTGAATAGAGTTCGCCGTCGAAGCGCAGCGAGGGGTTGGTGGCCGCTCCGAACTCCTTGATCTTGAAGCTCTGCGAGAAGAAGAAGAACTTGAGTTGGAAGTCGACCGAGCCGTCGAGCAGCTTGCGCTCCCAGATGCCGGTGTTCTCGGTCTCTCCGAACAACTTGAACAACTTCTTCTGACCAGCCCGCGTTCGGAACACCTCGACGTTGAGGTGTTTCATGCCCCACTGCCACGACGCGGTGAAGATCTGGAGGCCAAATCCAACACAAACACCGAGGCGATTGCTCGGCAGACAGACCGAGGCGTTGAAACCAATCGAGAACTCGAGGTTGAACTTCACCTCGTTGTAGTTCGACTTCACCTCGGTCGCGCTCGCGTAGCCGCAGATGTACGGCAAACGTGTCGAGGTGTTCGCCGTGCCGACGGTGCCGTTGGCGGTCGAGCGCTGGTACGTCACGCCTGACCGCACGGGAACCGGGCTCGCCGCGAGCGTGAGGCTGGGGAAGGCGTGGTTGATCGAGGGGGTGACCGCCGGCGTGAGCCCCCTCTGGGTCGCGAAGTCTCCACCCTCGAGCCACTGGTAACTCGTCGACGAGCGCGTGCGGCACCCCTCGATGCCCCCGTCGACGAACCCGCCGCCGTCGGCGCAGCCGTTGAATTCGTAGTTGTACGCCGTCTGGGCGCCAATCCAATACGCGGGGCTCGTGCTGCTGATTCCGCCGTCCCCCACACCGTTCGCAATCCCAATGGCACGGTTGAGGTCGGTGAGGAGCCCGCCGGTTGCAGCGATGGCGAGCATGCCGCCCTTGTTCTTGCAGGCGGTGAGGGCCTCATCGAACGTCTTCGGCGTGGCTTCGACCGTGTAGCAGGTCGTGTCTGCGGCACGAACGCACGGGTAGTTGTTGCTCATCGCGCCCGTCGAGGAGCTGTTCTCGAGCGACGAGCGCTCGCCTCCGACCTCGAGATCGAGCTTGAAGCCGACGCCCAGCGCCGCCCCAATCTCCACCGTGATGGGCACGGGCCCGATGTTGATGAAGAACTCACGGCCGGCGCTCACGCCGAGGCCCTCTGACGACGGTGAGAGCCACGACTTGAAGCCGTCCTTGCTGAGGAACTTCCCGCGCTCCGAAGCGCGCACGACGGGCTTGCCGCGCTTCGTCTCCATCAGCGTCTTCTTCGCGTCGGTGTTGAAGACGCCGTACTTCTTACCCTTGAAGAGCGCGATGAGCGGGTTGAGGTCGGGCGCGAAGGTCATGTTCAGCTTCCACTTCATCGGCGTGTCGAGCTGGTTCTCGCAGCGCATGGGCGGCTCGAGCACGATGAACGAGAGCACCGAGTTGCGGGCCGACCCGCAGGCCAGGGTCGTCGGCTCACCTGCGCGCTGGGTGGTGGCCGAGGAGCTCGAGCTCGACCGCGAGTCGAACATGCTCACCGGCAGCTGGCCGCTCATGCCTCCCTCGGCGCGCTGGTCGTCCTTGCACTGCCGGTTCTCGGGCGTCTTCGAGCAGGTGCCGATGCGGCCCCCGGTGCCGGGCACACACACGCCGTTGCCGCAGTCGGCGTTGGTCGTGCAGTCACGCACGCAGCCCACCTGCGCGCCGTTCGCGTTGTTGCCGCCGATGTCGCGGTCTCCCGTCGGTTGAACGTTGCCTTTGTCGTTCTTGAACTCGCGCTGCGCCGCGGGAATCTTCGGGCGCACGAACAGCTGCCGCCTGAAGACGATGCTCTTCGGGTCAGAGCACCGCTTGGCGACCTTGAGCGTGTAGCCATTGAGCGCAGGCAGCGTGCTGTTGTCGAGCGAGGTGTCGGCCGGCGTGTGGCTGCTGCCGTCGAGGTCGATGCACGTGCGCACCATGAACTCGGTGTCGTCGTCGAGCAGGTCGCTCATGAAGCCGTCAGGGCTGGTGACGACGGCCTGGGGGTCGAGCCCGGTGCGCAGCGACATGAGGCGCTTGCGAACGGCGGGCGTGATTTGCACGCGCTGGTGGTTGGTCTGCAGGAAATTGCTGCCGCCGCTCAGCGGTAGCGACGGGAACTGTACCGAGTTGTTGGCCTGCCACGGGTTCGCCAGCGTGCTGTCCACCCGCGCCATCTCGACCGACATGCGAAGGTTGCGGTCGCGCAGCGAGGTGTTCGGCGGGTTGTTCGCGACACGGGTGCGGGGCGAGTAGGGGTTGGCGGGAGCGTCACCGCGCAGGTACCAGCCGAAGTCGACATCCAACGAGGGCAGAAAGTCGGGCTCTTCGACGTCGAGTGTGAGGTCGCCGTACGAGACGACCTGCAGCAGCGCACCGAGCTCGATCTCGGTGCTGGGCACGAAGCGCGCCGGCTTGGCGACCGCGAACTGCGCCGACTGCCCGTAGTAGTCGAACATCGACACGTAATCGCGCTTCGGGTCGTAGAAGAAGCCGATGGGGTTCATGCCGACCGCCGTCGAGAAGACGCCGGGCGAGACGAGCCGTCGCCGCGACGAGCTGAGGCCGTGCGGGTCGAACGACGAGGTGACCCACGACCGCGAGAAGTCGTACCTGCTGCGAAACTGGGACTCCTCGAGCCCGGCACGCTTCGACGCGTCGAAGAAGGACGTCGCCGGGTCGTTGTACCCATCTTGCTCGAAGCAGGTCGTCGGCAGGGTCTGCCCCTTGCCGCCCATGAGCGCAAACCGGTACCCGGCGACGGGTGAGGGGCGCTCGGCGCCACGCAGCGACGCCTCACCGATGACGCAGCGCAGGCCGTAGACGGTCTGCGTCAGCACGCCACCGTCGAGCCCCCTCGCGCCCGTCTTCTTCTCGAACTGGTCGTAGGCCCACACGACGCCCGAGGTCTTCTCGTTGAGCGCGGTGCGGTCGGCAGTCTGGTACGTGACGCTGGAGAAGACGTTGTACGGAAAGTCGCTCTTGTAGGTGTACGCGGCGCCTGCAGCCGGAGCCGTCATCGGGCGGCCGACAGGGTCTGAGCCGCCGTCGGGCAGGGGCACCCAATCGTTCACCACGGGCATCGTTCCGAAATGGGTCGGTTTGATGTTTGCGTCGTTCACGCACGCGAGGTCTGCGTTGCGCCGCGTCGCGCCAGTACAGAACTTCGGCACGCACGCCTTTCTGGTACACGCGGTCGCGACGCTCGGGCACGTCAGCGGAGGAGCCGAAATGCCGCCGAGGGTGCAGGCGAGCCCGTCGCTCGCAGGCGGGCACCTGACGGTCTTGATGGTCGGGTCACAACCGCACGTGTACGAGATGATCGTCGTGCCGCAGCGGAAGCGCGCACCGCCGAGGGACGTCCACTCGGCGAGGGCAGGCGTGTAGTTGCACGTGCCGAGCTGACCGGAGCACGCCCACGACCCCGGAGCGTTGAAGCACTGGTACTGACCGTCGCTGGTGACCGCGACGACGTTCACGCGCGTTCGGCAATCGAGCCGCCGTGAAGACTCGTTTCTGTCGTCCTGCACGGTGGTCTTCACCGCGGGGTCGTCGGCGCAGCGATAGGTCGCCGTGACGCCGACCGGCGCGACGCAGGTATCGCGGCCTCCACAGAGCCTGCTCAGCTCGAGGGTGCGCTCGGAAGGCGTCACCGTCACGAGACGCACGCCGGTCTCGAGCAGGTCGGTCGCCGACGTCGGGCAGTCGAGGTCGATGGCGTTCGCGCTCTGGTACTGGTCGATGGTCGTCTCTTTCGTGACGCTGTTGACGAGCGTGCCACACGTGTAGCGATAGCGACTGCGATTGCCGAGCGACTGCGTGCCTCCATCGGGGCTCGTGTAGAAGCCAAGCCCCGAGCCGCCGACGTAGGCCGGCGGTGAGCAGGTCCGTTTGCCGTCGCAGCGCGCCTTCATCACCTCGGTCAGCACCGGGTCGGCGACGAAGACCCTGTCTCTGACCTCGCGGTCGGCACCGGTGATGGTGACGAAGTCACCGCATTTGATGACTGCTTTGTTGTCGGGGTACGCGGACTGCGGGTCGAGCGCGCGATAATAGACTGCGCTGCCCGCGCCGCAGGTGTAGCCGACGATGAGCAACTCGCCTCCGACACGCAGCGTCTGGCCATTGATGAAGCGCTTGTCGAGCCACCCCATCTGGTCGGTGCCGCGAAGGAGGAAGGTCTGGTCGAAGCCCTGCCTCGCGTACCAGTTCTGGGGTTGGGAGCCATTGGCGCGAAGCCCGGTGAACGTCACCTCGCACTGCGGTTTTCCATCGCACGTCGTCGCAATCTGCTGCCTCAGCTCCTCGGCGTACGCCTTCGCCTGGGCGCCGTAGGGCTCGTAGCTCTGCGTGAGCCGGGGCAGCGCCGAGACGATGCGAATGTTCTCGCGCACCTCGAACTTGCTGGCGACCAGCGGGCAATAGAAGTCGAGCTTGAAGTCGTCGGTCTCGACGACACGCTCCACGCCCTCGACGCCGCAGCGGTAGGTGACCTTCACCGTCTTGGCGTTGTTGGGGTGCGGGTCGACGAAGGAGTTGAGGGAATAGCCCGAGGGTCCGTTCGAGCAGCGGCGCTTGCCCGAGCAGGTGGCCGCGAGCTGCGCAGAGATGTCAGTGGGCGACGGGCTGGCCGGCGCGTAGATGGCGCGAAGAATCGTCATCGGCTGGCCACAGCTCACGCGCAGAAAGCGGTCGCTGCCGGTACCTTCGACGCGAGCCTTGTACGTCGCCGGCTCGGTGCCACAGACGTAGGTGACCTCGGCGGCTGAGTCGTCGCAGGTGACGGGCTTCTGGCATTCGGCCTCACCGTCGCAGGCGCCGCGCAGCTCCATTGGCGTCAGCCCACAGCCGGTGAGGTTGACGGTGAGCAGCTTGACCGTGTCGCCGACCGAGTTGCGCTTGAGCGGCTCGAGGCCACCACCCGTCGTGAGGTCCCAACCAATCTCGCTCGAGTTGGGGCACGACTGCGTCGGGTCGTACGCCGAGAACAGCGGCGGCGCCTCGGGAATGGGCTCTGGCTGGCACGCGGTGGCGAGCACCACGAGCGAGAGGAGGAGGGTCGTGCGTTTCATGGGTTGATCCTCGCGATGCCAGGGTCACTGGGCGACGCCGCGCCCGTCGAGAACACGCCTGCGATGACGACACGGCCGAGGGAGTCGACGGCTGCTGCGAGCCCGACGGCCTGCCCCGAGAAGGTGTCGAGGAATTGACCTGCCGTACCGAAGGTCAGGTCTTGCGCACCCGCAGCGCTGAAGCGCAGCACCGCGACGCTGCTGTCGCTCGAGCCCACCGCGTACCAGCCACCGCCAGCTCTGGGCGCGATGGCGGTGAAGCGCTCATCGGGTGTCGCGGCGCCGACCGCGGTGATGCCGGCAGCTCCGAACGTCGCGTCGAGCACGCCGGTCGAGGTGAAGGCCGCGAGGTAGAAGTTCGAGGCGGCCGAGTCCTGGCCGGCGCCCGCAGCGACGAGCCGCGTGCCATCGAGCGCCACGGCGTTGAGCTGGTCCGTGAAGAGGCCCGTGGTGAGGTCGACCGTCGTCACCCCGCTCGTGCCGAAGGTCGCGTCGGGCACGCCGGCTGCGGTGAGCTTGATGACGAGCGAGTCCTGGTCGCGGGCGCCGACCGCGAAGACGTTGTTCGACGCGTCGACCACGAGCGCGTTGAGCGACTCCAGCGGTGTCGTCGCCGGCAGGTAGCGGCCAGCGGTCGCGAAGGTGGAGTCGAGCACGCCAGCCGTCGTGAGCCGCGCCACCAGCATGTCTCCCACGAACGCGCCCTGCCGCCCGGCGACGACGATGCGGCCCATCGAGTCGAGGGCGATGCCGCTCGCGACCTCGTCTCCACCGAAGTCGAACGTCGCGACGCCGTTGGTGCCGAAGGTGGTGTCGAGCGCGCCGGTGGCCGTGAGGCGCGCGACGCCGAGGTCGAGGTCGCTCGTGCCCCGCAGCGCTCCGGCGACCAGATAGCGGCCAGACGAGTCGCGCGCGATGGCGTAGGCCTGCTCGGGGCCCGTTCCTGCCGTGATGAGCCGATGGCCGCTCGAGCCGAAGGTGGTGTCGACGGCTCCACTCGCCGTGACCTTCGACACGAGCCACTGCGACGAGCCGGAGACGGGCTCTGCGAACCCAGCCAGCACCATGGTGCCGTCGGGGTTGATGACCATCGCCTGCCACCCGTCGCTCCCCGTCGTCTGCGCGACGGTCAAGAAGCCGTTGGTGCCGAACGTCATGTCGCGCCCTGCCGGGCCCACGCCAGCGCACGTCACGGTCACGTTGGCGACGTTCATCGTCGCGGTGCCGGCGCCGTTCTGGACTGTACAGGTCTGTCCTGCCGGCTGAGTGGCGACAGTCACGCTGTACATGCCTGAAACGGGTGTGAGGAATTGCCACGCGCCGTTCGCCGAGAGCGTCAACTGCTCGGCTCCGTTCTGAAGCACGACGGTCTTGGTGGCCCCGAGCCCTGAGAGCGTGCCCCCGAGCGTGAAGACGTCGGCGCAGGTGACGGTGACGTTGGTGACGTTCATCGCCGCGGTGCCCGTGTCGTTGGTGAGGATGCACTCCTGGCCCATGGGCTGGGTGACGATGGTGACGGCGTAGGCACCGGTCACCGGCGTCGTGAACGTGAAGGCGCCGTTGGCGGCACGGGTCAGCTGTTCACCGTTGTTCTCGAGGATGACGGACTTGCCGGTGCCCAGCCCCGAGACGGTGCCGCCGATGGTGTACGTGGGCGCTGTCGTGCACTCGACCGAGATGGTGTTCACGTCGGCGGTTGGCGCTGGTCCCGACCCATTGCTCACCAGACAGGTGGCGCCGGCGGGCTGCGCGCTGACGGTCACCGCGTACGGCGCGGCCGGCTGCAGCGGGAAGAAGAAGACAGCGTTCTGACTGAGCACGAGCGGGCTCGCGCCGTTGTTCTGCAGCGTCACGGTCTCGCCGGCAGGCAGACCAGAGAGCAGGCCGCCAATGAGGTAGCGGCGCACGCACGTCACGGTGAGGAGCACGTTCGCAGTCGCGGTGCCGCTCGGGCTCGCGATGGTGCACGAGGCCTGGCTGGGCTGACGCGCAATCGCCACGTTGTACGCGCCGGTGGTGCGCGTCGGGAACAGGTACGTGCCCGAGCTCGAGAGGGTCAACCGGTCAGCGCCGTTGGTGAGCTCGAACTCCGCGCCGCTGCCTCCGACGTCGGAGGGCAGGTTCACCACCGCGCCGATGCTGAAGACGCGTTGGCAGGTTTGAGCCACGCAGTCGTTGTTCGCGGTGTCAGCGCAGTCGCCAACCGTGCGGCAGGCCCGCCCCACGGAGCAGGGAGCGCAGCTCCCGCCGCAGTCCACGTCGGTCTCGTCGGCGTTCTTCCGGGTGTCGCTGCAGGAGTCGGCGACACAGACCCTCTGCGTCGGGTGACAGAACCCCGAGCCACAATCGGCATCAGCGGCACACGCGAGCCCGACCGCGCAGCCAACGTTGCACACGGCACCACAGTCGACATCGCTCTCCTGCCCCGACTTCACGCCGTCGGTACAGGCATTGGAGAGCATGGTCGTCGCGCCGCCGTTGTTCAGCGACGCCGTCAGCAGCCCGCCCTGCATCCACGAGGTGGTCTCGGCCTGCAGCGTGACCGCGCCCGCGCCCGTGAGGAAGAACTGCGCCGAGCGCGTGTCACCCGAGGCGGTGCGCCCCTGCACCTGCACCGCGACCGGCGTTCCCATCGCTCCCGACAGCTGCAGCGTCACCTTGCCCGTCGAAGGGTCGACCTGCGCCGTGACCGAGTCGGAGCCGCCGCTCACGAACGCCGTCACCGTCAGCTCACCCATGCTCGTGGGAATTCGCGTCGTGAGCTGCATCGGGCTGTGCGAGTTGTTCGTGTACGTGCCGCCCTGAGGCGTCGCCGTGAAGGTGTCGCTCGCCGTCACGCGCAGGCCCGTCGCGCTGGTGAACGCTCCACTCTGCAGCGCCGAGACGCCCTGAAACGCGTCGGGGTTGAGCGGGTCGGGCGGCATGTTCACGTTCACGACCACCTGCGAGGCCATTCCAGACATCGTGTCGCTGCTGAGCCCGATGACGAAGGTGGTGCCTTCGGCGTCGGCCGGGTCGGAGAACGACGGCGTGATGGAGGTGCCTGTGGCGCTGGAAATCTCTCCGTCGTCGAGCCCCACGGTGCCGGTCGGCGTCTCGATGCTCGGCTGCGCACCGCCGGTGGTGACGATCTGCGCGCCGCCGCCTTCGCAGAACGGGCACGGCAGCACGCCCTGCCGCGAGAAGATGGGCGCGAGGTAGATGGGGTTGTTGTTCGAGGGGTCGCCGAAATACAGCCGCGAGGGCGCGTCCGGGTTGGTGTTCGACTCGAACTCCCAGCGGTTCTTGACGGTGTCGAGCTTCATCAACCGCTCCACCTCGGGGTGGTTGTTGTCGTAGACGCGCAGCCAGTAGACGCCGGTCGCCTTCGGGTCGCGGTAGAAGCCGATGGGCGTGAGCGAGTGACCGCCAGAGATGCTCGCGCCGTTCTTGCGAACGATGCCGATGCGGTAGTGCTCGGTCGCGGAGTCCTCCAGTGAGTCGGCCAACACGCCGAGCACGTCCTTCGCCGTGTATTGTTTGGTCTTCGAGCCGACCGCGCCGGGCACGAGCTGGGTGGCAAACCAGTACGCAATCTCCTGCTGGAGCGGAGCGTTGTCGTCGAGCGTGAGTTCGCGCGCGGTGTCGGCGCCGAAGGTCTTCGGGTCGACCTTCTTTGCGGCCATCAAATCGCTGAGCACCGCGAAGCCTTCGCAGCGGCCGCCGGCCATCGAGTTGTTCGCCTGCTCCATGAAGGCGCGGGCCGAGCTCGTCAGCTCGCACGGCGTGCTGCCCGGCGCGCAAACCTTGTCACCGAACATGCGCTGCATCGCCGCGGTGTCGAGCGCCGACGAGTCGTAGCCGGTGACGAAGTTCGGGAACGAGAGCGCGTCGCGGTCCATGCGGAACGAAGAGCTCGCGACGTCGGGAACCGGCTTGCTGCCGCATTGACACCCTGAGGTGGCTGCCAGCACGGCGAGCGCGACCATCGCCACGCCCCTTCGCCGGCTCGCGCCTGTGTACACGAATGACAAGACAGACCTCCTCAGTGCGCCGCCTCGACGACGAGCGGCGTGCAATGGCAACTCAGTCACCAACGATTTTGAACTCGACGCGCCGGTTCTTCTCGCGGCCAACCGGTGTGTCGTTCGTGTCGGCGGGCCGTGCGGGGCCGTAGCCGATGGGCTCGAGGCGCGCGGGCTCGACCTTCTGCGACAGGTACTTGAAGACCGCGTCGGCGCGCTTCTGGCTCAGCGCGAGGTTCTTCTGCGGGTCGCCCACGTTGTCCGTGTGCCCTTCGATCTGCACCTTCTTGATTTCAGGGTGCGCCTTGAGCACCGCCGCGACCTGGTCGAGCAGCGGGAACGACTTGGGCAGCACCGAGGCGTCGCGCGTCGCGAAGTAGACCTTCTCGAGGATCTCGATCTTCTCCTTCGTGATGACGACGAGCTGCTTCTGCTCCTTCGGGCACCCCTGGTTGTCTGGCGGGCCGGCGACGGCGGGGCAGTTGTCAGACGGGTCAGGCAGCCCGTCACCATCAGTGTCTGGAGGCGGAGGCGGCGGCGCCACGCGCGGGTCGGTCTCGCCTTCGTCCACCACGCCATCGTGGTTCTTGTCTTCGTCTCCATCGGCCACGCCGTCGCCGTCGGTGTCGGCCTTCGTCGGGTCGGTGTTGGTCGCGAGCTCGAGCTTGTCCGTGAGCGCGTCGCCATCGGTATCGGCCTTGAGCGGATCGGTCTTGCCCGCGAGCTCGACCTCATCGGTCAGCCCATCGCCATCAGTGTCGGCCGCGAGCGGGTTGGTCTTGCGCGCGAGCTCGACGTCATCAGCGACGCCGTCACCGTCGGTGTCCTTCTTGAGCGGGTCGGTCTTGCCAGCGAGCTCGACGTCGTCTCGCAGCCCATCACCATCGGTGTCGGCCTTGCGCGGGTCGGTGTGGTGAACGTCGAGCTCGGCGGCGTTGGTGAGGCCGTCGCCATCGTCATCTGGCGGCGGCGGCACGGGGAACGGCACGAGGTCGAACGACGCGCTTACGCCAATCACTGCCATCACCGTCGCGCCGCGCTTGAGGCCGGGCGCCGCGAAGAGGCCGCGCGCGAAGGGCCCGATGCCCAGCCGGTCGAGCACCGTGAACTGGTAGCCGACGCCGAGGTCCGCCGAGAACGCTCCGCCGTCGAGCAGCCGCGCGCCGACGTGCGCGCTCGCCCAGAGGTTGCCCTTGTCGGTGTCGAGAAAGCGCAAACGCGGGCCCACGCCGAGACCAAGCGTCGGAGTCGCCGCGGGCAGCTTCTCGAGGTTGCGAATCGAGAGCCATGACGGCAGCAGCAACACGCCGAAGTCGGCCATCACCTCGAGCGAGAGGGGACGAAACAGCTGGTAGTCGACGCCGACGGCCAGCTGCGGCCCGAAGGCCTGCGCTGCGTAGTTCGTTCCGACCGCGGTGCCGTAGCGCCCCGTGAAGGGCGCCGCGATTCCGAGATCAGCGTTGAGGTTGATTCGGCCCGACTCCGCCTGTGCTGCGCCGGCCAACGTGAGGAGCAGCCCAAGACTTCGTCTGGTCAAGAACAGCTCCTTCAAGCGGGGGCCAGCACACGAAACCTTCCACACCACCCCTCTGAGGCAAGACCTAAGACGGGGCCTTCGATGCAATGTGGCAAGAAATGTACGATCGCAGCGGTATTCGTCCCACATCGGGCCGAAGCGCGTTTCGGCGGCTGATCAGCGCGTCAGCTCGTCGAGCCACGCCCGAACGGTGCGCACGCGAATCGGCAAGTCGTCCCTCGTCATCATCCACCCGAAGTGGCGCGTGTTGCCGGTGAGCAGCACGTTCGCGTTGCAGCCGACCGCGGCAGCCACCACCCACGAATCGTCTTCGGGCAGCTTCCCTTCCGCCCACGGCAACGCAGCCAGCGGCGCCTCGACGAGCTCGATGTCGAGGAAGACCGTCTCGAGCCGCGCCAGCGCATGGGGCTTCTTCAGCGTCAGGTTGCGGCGCGCCTCGTCGACACATTGAGCGCTCGTGCAGAAGGTGGCGAGCCCTGCGGTGCGGGTGCTCCACAACTGGGTGAAGCTCTCGCCACCGAGCGCCGCAGAGAAGATGACGTTCGCGTCGAGGAAGACACGCGCGGGTGGTATCGAGGACGCCATGAAGGACGAGCTGGGAAACAGAATGAAGGAGTACGAGATGGCCGAGGCCGGTGCGCGCCTCATGCCACGTCTTCCCATCTGCGCGCGCATCGATGGCAAACGTTTCTCGAAGTTCACCGAGGGGCTGCCGCGGCCCTACGACGTGCGCCTCTCGAAGCTGATGGTCGAGACCACGAAGCACCTCGTCGACGAGACCGTCGCGCGCATCGGCTACACCCAGTCAGACGAGATCAGCCTCGTGTGGTTCGACGAGGACCCGAAGGCGCAGAGCTTTCTCGACCGCCGCGTGCAGAAGCTGACCTCGATTCTCGCGTCGATGACGACGGCGTTCTTCAACAAGCACCTGCCTGCCGCCATCCCCGAGCGGGCTGACGCGATGGCGCTGTTCGACTGTCGCGTGTGGGCCGTGCCGTCGAAAGAAGAGGCCGCGAACGTGCTGCTGTGGCGCGAGCTCGACGCGAGCAAGAACTCGGTCAGCATGGCGACGCGCGCCTACTACCCGCACAGTGAAGTCGTCGACCAGGGCAACGCCGCGATGCACGAGATGTTGTTCAAGAAGGGCGTGAACTGGAACGACTACCCGCCGTTCTTCAAGCGCGGCACGTTCGTGCGCAGGCAGTCCATCGAGCGCGCGTTCACCGCGACGGAGATCGACGACCTGCCGCCGATGCACGCCGCGAGGAGCAACCCCGGCCTCGTCATCACCCGCAGCGTGCTGGTCGAGGTCGAGATGCCGCCGTTCGCCAAGGTGCTCAACCGCGTCGGGGTCATCTTCGACGGCGAAGCACCGCAGACCGCCTGACCCTGCGCGGCGCTGATCACGCTTCGAACGGATCAGCGTCGCCCGTTGGCGTAGCGCGCGTCGAGGTGGCGAAGGAACGACTCCGCGGTCAGCGGCCTGCCCGTCGCCGTCTGCACGCGCTCGAACACGTTCCCTTCGCCGCCGTGCTGGTGCACGCGCGTCCTGAGCCAGGTGAGCGTCGGGGCGAACTCACCACGGCCCAGCTCGTGCTCGCACTCGGGGCGGTCTCGTTTGAGCGCCTCGGCGAACTGCGCGGCCGCGAGGTTTCCGAGGGTGTACGTGGGGAAGAAGCCGAACTTGCCCGCGCTCCAATGGCCGTCCTGCAGCCAGCCCTCGAGGTCGTTCCGCGGTCGGGTGCCGAACCAGTACGCCGAGGCGTCACTCCACGCGGTGGGCAAGTCATCGACCTGCAACTTCCCCTCGATGAGCGCGCGCTCGAGCCGCATGCGCATCACGATGTGAAGGTCTGACGTCACCTCATCGGCCCACGAGCGCAACAGCCCACGATGCACGCGCCGCAGGTGTTTACGCACCGCCACCGACGAGGAGCCGTCGAAGGACGGCGCCCACGCCGCCTTCGCTTTGGGAAACAGCCACTCCCAGAAGCCATCGCTTCGGCCGACATGGTTCTCGAAGAAGCGCGCCTGCGATTCATGGAGCGAGTGCGACGACTGCTCTCCGCGCGGCGTGCCCCACGCGTTCTCGGAGAGCCCATCGTCCATGAACCAGTGCCCGAGCTCGTGCAGCGTGCGCAGCACCGGGCCGGTCGCGTCGACCTTCGAGAAGCGCGTGGTGATGCGCACGTCGCCGGGGCCGATGGCGATGGCCGAGCCGTGCGTGCCCGTGTCGATGCGGCCGCGGCGGTCGGCGAAGCCCATCGTCTTCGTGAGCGACAACAGCAGCTGCAGCTGGCCCTCTTCGGGAACCGGGCCGGGCTGCTTCTCTGGCGGCCCGCTCTCCCAGCTCGTCGCGCGCCGCAGCAGCTCGTGCGCGAGTGACTCGACCAGCGGCACGATGGCGGCAGCCGAGACGAAGGGCTCGTACTCGTCGAGCAGCGCCTCGTAGCGGTCGCCTCCGTTGGCGAGCGCGTCGGCCTCTTCGCGCTTGAGGCTCACCACCTTCGACAGCTGTGCCTTGAAGACGCGGCCGT
This sequence comes from Archangium gephyra, assembly GCA_943370055.1. Classification (GTDB taxonomy): domain Bacteria; phylum Myxococcota; class Myxococcia; order Myxococcales; family Myxococcaceae; genus Xiheimicrobium; species Xiheimicrobium gephyra_A. Next base: position 2,461 of record CALRPN020000061.1, on the reverse strand, counting down.
CGTTCGCGTCACGCGCCGAGGCCCAGGCTTCACGCGCGAGCGTGCACGTCTTCGCGAGCGACTCGATGAGCCGACGGGGCACGCGCGCCGCCCGTTGGTGGATTCGGCGCCAGTGCTTCACGTCGGGGTCGTCGGAGCAGGCGGTGAGCCATTCGCCCACCTGGGGATCCGCCGCGAGGTCTCGCGCCATGCCCGCGAGCAGGGCGTGCTGATCAGCCCGGTGCCGCGCTCCAGCGACGGGCATTCCCGTCGCCTCGTCCCAGGAAAGCAATGCGCTCGTCGAACGCAGCAACGCGCGTTCCCGCATCCTTTGCAGCAGCCGGGGGCGCGCGTCCGTCATGAGGGTGACGCCACTGCAAACGCTGACCCGATGGCGCGTCAGCTGGCACGGACAGGTGGGGGAATCAGCGCTCGTTGATCGCCGTCACTCGCTCACGGAGCACCGCCTGCACGGCCGCCGCGAAGTGCGTGTCGGGAACGGTTGCGAGCAGGTCGTCACGGCTGCCTGCTTCGACGACGACGGGTCTTCCAGGAGGCAGGCGCACGAGCCACCACGAACCGTTGGCCTCCTCGTTTTCTCAGTTCGACTCCGCCGTCGAGAGCCAACGTCGCCGCGGCGGGGATCCGTAGTCATCGATGAGCCGCCGCTCCTCAGGCTCTCTTTGGGCTTCGTCTCACGTTTTCTCAGTTCGACTCCGCCGTCGAGAGCCAACGTCGCCGCGGCGGGGATCCCCAGTCATCGATGAGCCGCCGTCATCGATGAGCCGCCGCTCCTCAGGCTCTTTGGGCTTCGTCTCACGTTTTCCCAGTTCGACTCCGCCAGCGCGAGCCAACGTCGACACCGCGTCTCACGTTGAACGCAGCACGTCACGGCTCGCATGGTTCTCGTGTCGACAGTCGACACCCGACACCTCGCCGTCTAAGCCGCCACGCCTCTCTTCGCGGGGGAAGTTCTTCATGCGGCGTCTGCTCCTCACAGCTGTGCTGTTCACCACTGCGGCCCACGCCTCGGGCTTCTACTTCGGCGACAACGGCGCGAAGGCGATGGTGCAGGGCGGGGCGTTCACCGCGCAGGCAGACGACCTCTCGGCCATGCAGCACAACCCGGCCGGCCTCACGCAGCTTCGGGGGCTCTCGTTCCTCGTCGACGGCAACTTCATGAACAACGAAGTGTCGTTCTGGCGCCAGGACCCGAACTGGAACCCGAGCGCGCCGTCGAACCTGATGGAGAAGGTGCTGCGCACTGGCAGCAACCTGGCTCCGGGAGGCTCCATCTTCGCGTCGCCGATGTTCGGCGTCTCGTACGGCTTCGAGCTGTTCGGCCGCGCGGCCACCGTCGCGCTGGGCCTGTACGTGCCGCCCGCCGTGGGTCGCAACGAGTACGCCGCGCCCGACTACACGCAGGAGAACGGCCGCTACGTGAAGAACCCGCGCCGCTTCTCGCCCAACCGCTACATGCTCGTGAAGCAGGACATCGTCATCGCCTTCCCGACGTTGTCGCTCGCCTACGACCTCCACCGCATCGTGCAGGTCGGCGTTTCGCTGCAGCTCGTCGTCTCGCAGTTCGACTTCAACCAGGCCGTGTACAGCGGCCTGTCGGACCCGACGAAGTCGACCGAAGAAGACCCGTCGTTCGACTCCATGGTCTCGGCGAACCTGCAGGGCAAGCTGGGCTTCACCGCCGTCGCGGGCGTGATGGTGCGGCCCACCGACTCGCTCTCGTTCGGAGTCTCGGTGCGCCCGCCCATCGCCATTCGTGCGCGCGGCAAGCTGACGTTCGAGCTGGGTGAAGCAGCGCGCTCGCTGAACTCGCAGGTGGCGGGAGACCAGGGCGAGCTCGCCTTCACGATGCCGCTCGAGCTGGCGGTCGGCGCGCGGTTCTCGCCATCGCAGACGTGGGGTGTGAACGCCGACTTCCGCTACCAGGGGTGGAACTCGCTCGACGCGCTCGTGCTCACGCCCATGGACGTGACGCTGAAGGTCGGCGCCGGAGAGCCGCAGCCCGTCGCGCCGTTTCGCATTCCGAAGAACTGGGTGGGCACGTTCTCGGCGCGCGTCGGTGGCAGCTATCGCCCGTGGAAGTGGACGACGTTCTCTGCAGGCGCCTGGTACGAGACGTCTGCGCAGCCCTCGCAGTACTTCGCGCTCGACTTCCCGCACCCGAACCGCGTGTTCCTCACCGCGGGCGTGACGGGCCACCTCGGGCCCATCGATGTCATCGCCGGCTTCGTCTACACGCCGACGCAGACGTACAACATCACCGACTCCGACCAGCGTCAGGGGCAGACCAGCGCCGACCTGAAGGGCGGCATCGTCGGCAACGGGCAGTACGTCGCCGGTGGTTGGGTGCTGTCCGTCGGCGTGCGCGGCAACTTCCAGTTCGGCGCGCAGAAGGAGGCGCCGAAGCCCGACGTCGCGCCAGTGGTTGCTCCTGTGACGCCGCCACCTGCCGCCGAGCCTG
>CALRPN020000060.1:0-65828 GCA_943370055.1 Archangium gephyra | reverse complement strand
GGTCACGAACACGCAGTACTTCAACGCGGTCGCCACGCTGGGGTGGGCGGTGACCGGTGGGCTGTTCGCGCGCCCCGAGATTCCCAAAGCCGAAGCGACGCTGTTCGACCGCCTGGTGCCGTTGTGGAAGTTCGCCGACAAGCTGCTCGCGCGTCGGGCGGGCCTGTCGGTCATCGCCGTCGGTCGTGTTCGGTGAGTCGCTTCGCATCGATGAGCATCTGGCGGATGACCTGACGCGCCGGCCGCGTGACTACGCGGTGAGAACGGTTCACGTCGAGCTGCGCCCAGACGTCGTCTTCCAATTGCTCGAAGCCGTCGCGCAGCCTCGGCCCAACCACTGGTCTCGGGTGTGGCCGACCGCGCTCGCGATGAGCCGGTGGTTGCTCGACCAGCCTTCGGCCTCGCTGCCTCGCGAAGCGTTCGAGCTCGGCTGCGGCATGGGCCTCGTCAGCGTCACGGCGGCGCACCTGGGCCTCGTCACGCACGGCACCGACCGGGAGCCGCTCGCCATCGCGTTGACCCTCGAGAACGCCGAGCGCAACGGCGTCAGCGGGCTCACCACCAGCCTGCTCGAGTGGAGTGACGCCATCACCACCTCGACGCCGCTGCTGCTCGCGTCAGACCTCGTCTACGAGGCTTCATCTCCCGACGTGCTCTACGCGCTCGCGCACACGGCCGGCCTGCTCGCGCCTGGAGGTGTGCTGGTGATGGCGGGGCCGACGGCGCGCGCCGAGCTGGCCAACACGCTCGTTCGCCGGTTTCGAGACGCCGGCTATGTGCACGGGTCTCAGACCGTGCACGTCGAGTGGGAAGGCCACGAAGACCAGGTCGAGCTGCACACGCTGCGGCGGCCAGGGAAGCTCGGGCTCGACTGACACACGCAGTGACACATCGCGAAGACAACGGACCTGAACTCGATGGGTTGGGCTGTCTTCGCTGAGACGGCACGTCTTCTGCTTCGTGGGCCCTTCATGGGCCCTCTTTTCTCCGATGACGCCGAGCGGCTCCTGCTTCGACAGTTCGTGTCCTGAAGGACGTGCGCTGGTTTGTGACAACGTTGTGGCTGCGTTCTCGAACTCGAACGATTTGAAATGTGCAGCGTCGCGATAAGGTGCCGCGACTCATCCCAGGGGGGGATTGTGAAATATTTGCTGATTGCCGTTGCGGTGTCGTTGGTGGCGTGTGGCGGGGCGAAGCCAGGGCCCGACGGTGGAGTCTCGGCAGATGCAGGTTCGTCGTGCGCCGAGGGCTCCTTCAGCGCAGCGAGCGGCTGCACGCCCTGGAAGACCTGCAACGAAGGCCAGTTCGTCGAGGCGCCAGGCAGCAACACCGAGGACCGCCGTTGCGCTCCGTGCGCGGCCGGCACCTTCAGCGCCACGAAGAACGCTGGCAGTTGCTCGCCGTGGAAGAGCTGTCCTGAGGGCCAGTTCATCTCGCAGGTCGGCCGTCCGGGTGCCGATCGGGTGTGTCTGCCCTGTGCGCCCGGCTCGTTCACTTCGACGGAGAACGAGACGGTGTGCTTCTCGAGCCAGGCCTGCGGGCCAGGCTTCATCGAGCGAACGCCGGGTACGTCGACGTCCGCTGCGACGTGCTCCGCGTGTGCGCCGGGGAACTATTGCGCGGGAGGGTCGACACCCGCTGAGCCGTGCGCGGCTGGCACGTGGGACCACGACTCGAACACCACGACGAGGTGTGTGGCCAAGCGCGATTGTCAGGCGGGCGAGACCGTTCTCGACGTCGGAGGAACAGCGGTCGACCGTTCCTGCGCTCCCTGCGCTGCTGGAACCTTCACCCAGGCCGTGAACGCCACGGCCTGCACGCCCTGGCGCTCGTGTCCCGCTGGCACCAATGGAGGCACAGGCACCGCCAGCACCGACCGCACCTGTACGGCGTGCATCAGCGGCACGTTCTCCACCACCCAGAACGGCACCTGCACGCAGTGGACGCCGTGCGTCGCCGGCACCTTCGTGTCGACGCCGGGCACCACGACGACCGACCAGACCTGCGCCAACTGCGCCGCTGGCACCTTCTCGACTGGCAACTCCGCCGCGTGCACGCCCTGGTCGGTCTGCACGGCGGGGCAGTTCATGGTGAGCGATGGTGCTCCGACGGTGAACCGGGTCTGCGCGACGTGCGCTGACAGCTTCTCGACGGGCACCAACGTTCCTGCCTGCACCCCGTTCACGACGTGCGTCGCTGGAACGGTCGTCGCGACACGAGGCACCACCACCACCGACCGCACCTGCGCCGCCTGCACGCCCGGCTCCTTCACGGCTTCGCCCAACCAGGCCACGTGCGCCTCGTGGACGACCTGCGTTCCAGGCCAGTTCGAGCAGGCGCCTGGCAGCGCCACCCTCAATCGGGCGTGCGTCTCGTGCGCGGTGGGTCAAACGAGCACGACCCAGAACGCCGCCAGCTGCGTGCCAGGCGCGTTCCTCTCGGGCCTCGTGCGAGGGCTCTCCACGACAGGGCTCGTGCTGCAGAACAACCTCGGCGGCACGCTCGCGGTCGCCAACAACGGCTCGTTCATGTTCCCCACGCCCGTGTCGATTGGCGCCGCCTGGACGGTGACGGTGCAGACCCAGCCCAGCAACGCGCCTCCGTGTACCGTCACCAACGGGAGCGGCACGCTCACCACCAACGTCTCGAACATCGTCGTCTCGTGCGGACGGACCCTGCGCGTCTCGACCGAAGGCGGAGGCCCTGTGCCCGGCGCGAGCGCAGTGCTCGTCGGGCCGACGCGCACCGTGCAGGCGACTGCAGACGGAGCGGGCGTCTTCACCATCGGGTTCCCCGACAACGAGCGGCCCTTCTCGCTGACGGTCGCGGCGCCGAACTACGAGGCCGTCTCGGTCGTCGGGCTCACCACCGAGTTCCCGGAAGAGGTCTTCATCGCCCCCACCGCGCAGGCCCCGAATTCGACCGCGCCGCTCACGGGGACCATCACGGGAAAGTCGGCGCCGGCCAATCGCGTCAGCGTCGATGTCTACGATGGCAACACCGTCACCACCACGGCTTCCCTGTACAACTCGTTCTACAGCGTCATCTCGCCGGCTCCAGTGCAGGTCATCGCGCTCGAGGTGAGCAGCACCAACGTGCTGTTGAACTGGGTGGCCAGTGCTCCGTTGAGTCGAACGTCGACTGGGCAGATGTTCAACGTCGTCATGCCCTCGCCGCCTGCTCCGACCGTCTCCACGACGCTGACCGTGGCGCCAGCCGCCACCGGGCTCTTCACGGCTGCGGGCCTCGGGTCGATGAGCACCGGCGGCTTCGTGGCTCACTACACGGGCAACTCGGCGTCTGCGCTCGATGGAGGCAGCTCGTACGTCCTCTCCGGGTGGAGCCAGGGGAGCGGCGCGGTCGTCTCGGCCAGCGGTGTCGATGGCGCGCTCAAGCCCAACCGTGCGCTGTACAGCCGCAACGGCGCCAACACCTTCCTGCGGCTCTGGGTGCGCGACCCGTTCGCCAGCACGTCGAACGTCATCCCCGCGCCCGAGGTGACCTCGGTGACCTCGACTGGCGCTGCGTTGAACGCGCTCTCTGGGGAGGGGGTCGCCACCGGCTTCGACACGCTCGAGCTGCAGATCACCGGCTCGGGGGTGAACGACTTCACGACGTATTGGCGCATCTACACCGCGCCCGGCGCGCCGCTCACCATCACCAGCCTGCCGCCGTTGCCTGCCGGTTTCAGCCCCTCGACGCTGGGCGCGACGGGCAGCCTCAATGCGTTGCCCATCGTCATTCGCTTCGCCGAGCCGACCGCGCGGCCGTGGCAGATGCCGGGCTCCGACTCGTCGTTCCCCTACTACTCGGCGACGGCTGCAGGCCCGAGGCGGCTCATCGCGTCGACCTGGCCATGAGGCCGTTGGGGTTGCGCGGGTGGTTCATGCGAGACTCTGGGCGTGCTCCCGCTCGTCCTGACGATGGTGCTTGGACAGGCTCCAGTCGTCACGCCGCTCGCGGGCCAGCCGCCCATCGGGTTTCCTTCGACGCTCGAGCCCCTTCGCATCGAAGGTGGAGCGATTGCCTGGCGGAACCCCGATTACTGGGTGGCGTGGACTGATCGTCGGCGTGGCTACGACGTGCCTTCTGCGCCGGTCGACGTGTGGGTCGGGCAATGGAACGAGAACACCCAGACGCTGAGCCAGGTGAGCTCTCGTCTCACGGGGTTCCTGTCTGACGTGAAGCTGGCCGTCTCGCGCACCGACAGTCGGCTCTATGTGGTGCGGTCCGATGACGCCGGGGTTCAAGTGGTCGCGACCTCGCTGGTCGGAGCAACCACACAGAGCCCGCTCGTTGCCACCCCTGCGGCCGTCAACGGCATCGCCGTCGCCGCGGTCGAGAACGAGTTTCTGCTCGCCGTTCGTCGCGATGGGCAGGTGAACCTGTTTCGAGAGAGCAGCATGCCCCAGCAACTCACGACGGGAATCTCTGTCAGAGACCTGCGAGTGACCGGCGCTGACGGTGGGTTCCTGGTGTCGTTCATCGACTCCGGTGGCCCACGAGCGGGGCTGGTTCCCCTCCTGCAGTTCACGCTCCCTTCCGCACAAATTCTGATGCTGGGTTCGACGCCCGGGCAGTTGGCGCCGCTTCCCATCGAGCCCCCTTCTTTCGTCACCAGCGACACCAACGGCGTCAGGCTCCAGTTGGTCGACGCCGGAGTGTTTCGCTCGCAGGCTGTGCCATTGCTGGGGTTGCAGCCCATGCTGGTGAGCACCGTGCAGAGCTCGACGCGCGCGGTCATCGTCAACGGTTCCGGTGTCGCGACGGTGCCGAGCGGTGGCGGAGTGTCTTTCGTCAGTACGTTCGACGCAGGCCTTCCGCTCGGACTCGCCGTGCACGACAACACAGGCACGCTGTTGGCTTCGTACGAAGGCGCTGCGACCATTCGTCGCTTCGACGTCGCGTCTGGAGGACAACCAAACGTGAGCATGCTGCCTGCCCTGCTCAAGACGACGGCACCGCAACGCTCACCGACGGCCATCTGGTCGGCTGCCGCGAATCAGTTCCTGATGGCCTGGGAGCAGCGCTCACCTGCCGGCTTCGAGGTGCTGATCACGCGCATCGACCGCGACGGCGGAAGCTCGGCGCTGCCTCAAAGGGTTGCGGCGGCCGGTCACTCGCCACGTCTCCTCGACGGGCCTGATGGCGGAGGCGTGGCGCTGCGCCTGCAGGTGCCGCCCGACGCCGGTCCGCAGACCACGTACTCGAACGTCAACTCCGCGACCCTCGAACTCGTCGCCACGTTCCGCAACGACTCGGTCCCCACGCAGGCCCTCTTCTGGCCATCCTTCGTCTCGTGGACGCCCACGAACCCCACGACGGCACAGGGAGGGAGCGTGTTGTTGACGCAGGCCCCACGGTGCGTCGCGGTTGCCGGTGGCGTGGCGTGGTTCTCTGGCGTCAAGAACAACCAACTCGTCATCACCCCGGTGCCATCAGGTGCACCGTTGATCATCGCGACGCCGATGGATGACGACAGCTCTGGCTGCGCTGCCGTCGGCAGGGACGGAACGGTGTTGGTCGTGGCGCGAGCAGGGTCCACGGTTCAGCTCGCGCACGTCGACCCTGTGCAACAGCAGGTGCTGGCACAACCCAATCTGGCGCCCGCCACGGGCGACCCCGTCGTCACCGCGCTCGGTGACGGCTTCCTCGTTGCGTGGCCCCAGGGCCAGAACATCGTCGCCCACCTGGTGAGGAGTCCTCCATTCAGACTGACATCGCTGAATCTGAACCCGGGGATGGGCGTGGTGAGCGAGCTCGTCGCGACCTCGTCTCCTGCCGGTGAGGCGCTGCTCGCCTGGCATGCCTTCGATGCAGATGGCGGGGTGCACTCGGTCTGGGCGCGCGTGCTGTCCGTGCCCGGCTTCGCTCCAGGTGTCGACGGAGGCGTCATCGACGCGGGGTCTGGGGTCATCGACTCGGGTGTCGTCGTACCGGTGAACGACGCGGGGTCTGGGGTCATCGACTCGGGCGTCGTACCGGTGAACGACGCGGGCCCTGGGGTCATCGACGCGGGCCCACCTGATACGACGATTGACGCAGGGGCCGCTGATGCAGGTCGCGTCGATGGTGGAGCGACCGATGGTGGAGGGACCGGCACCGCTCAGTTCGTTCCGGTGTGCGGTTGCTCCTCGGTCGACGGCAGGCTCGTGGCGTTGCTCGCGCTCCTGCTGGCCCTGACCCGCCGGCGAGGAAGGGAAGCGGCGCCCGGCGTGTTTCGGTGATGAAGTCGCCGTCTCACGGAGTCACCGCCTGCGCTTCCTTCGCCTCGTCCTGTTCATCAGCTTCACCCTGTCGCTCCACGCGCTGGCCGACGACGGTGGCGTTCGTGAAGGCACGGTGCCTGCTCCAGTGCCGGTCGATGCGGGGCTGTCGCTGCCGACGCAGAAGCTCCACGCCTTTCCCCTCGAGCGAAAGGTCGACGACGCGCGCGTCGAGCGCGTGCTGGCCAGCCTCGACACCCGTGCCCGCGCTGCTCAGTTGCTGCTCGCGTACCCGCAGATCGACAAGACAGGCCCCGTGCAGGTGGGTGGCGTGCTCTTCCTCGGCACGATGCTGCGCAACACGACGAAGGCGAAGGAGCGCATCGACGCGGCCCGCGTGCGCGCCTCGGTGCCGCCGTTCTTCTCGGTCGACATGGAGGGAGGGCGCTCGAACCGCCTCGCGAGCGTGAAGGCGCTGCGTGAGCTGCCGTCGGCGCGTGACATGGCGGCGCTGACCGACGACGAGGTTCGCGAGTGGGGCGTGAAGGTGGGCCGCACGATGAAGTGGTTGGGCCTCAACCTGAACCTCGCGCCAGTGCTCGACGTCGCGCCGTCGGGCCACATGGAGCGCAACCAGCGGTCATTCTCGGGCGACCCGGCCGTCGTCATCGCGAAGGCGCAGGCGTACTCGAAGGGGCTGCTCTCGACGGGCGTGGTGCCCATCGGCAAGCACTTCCCCGGCTATGGCGACATCGACGGAGACTCCGACCACCACCTCGTCACCTGTGACTGGCCGAAGGCGCGGGTGCTGGCCGAGGCGAAGGTGTTCTCCGACGCGGCGCCGTCACTCGGCGGCGTGATGCTCGCGAACGTCGCCTACGCAGCCTTCGACGGGAAGCCGGCCATTCTGTCGCCGCCGCTCGTCGCGCTGGTGCACGAGCACGACTGGCTCGCCGTCACCGACGACATCGCGATTCAGGTGCTCGCCGACGCCATCGAGGGCACCGCCGAAGACGTGCTGAAGCAGGCCTTCCTCGCGGGCAACGACATCATCCTCACGACGGCGCCGCCCGATTGGGACAAGGGCATCGACCCGGTCGGCGTGCTGGTGCGGCTGGCCGAAGAAGACCCGAAGGCGATGAAGCGGCTCGAGGAGTCGACGCGCCGCGTGCTGCGCCTGAAGGACCGCATGGGTCTGCTCGACGCGCTCTGACCGGTGCGCTGCTGCCCTGAGTTGCCGGAAGGGAACTGGTTGTCGCGTGGTACCTTCAACGCTGATGCGTTCGCTCTTCCTGACAGGTCTTCTCGCGACTTCAGCCTTGGCTCAGTGGCCGTCGCTCCTCGAGCCGTTGCCAGCGCAGGGCGGTGGCGAGAAAGACGCAGCGCTCATCATCAGTCTCGAAGACTATGTCTTCCTGCCACGCATTCCGGGCGCGAAGGAGAACGCGACGGCGTGGCTCCAGCACCTGGTGAAGACGCGCGGTGTTCCCGGGACGCAGGTGAAGTGGCTGCAAAACAGTGAGGCTGCGCTCGAGAGCATGCGCAAGGAGCTGAAGGCCACGGTGGCCCGCGTGAAGCCGGGTGGCGTGCTGTGGGTCGTCTTCATCGGTCATGGTGCGCCCTCCGAAGACGGCAGCGACGGTCTGCTGGTCGGCGCGGACGCGCAGAACGTGATGGAGAGTTTCTCGGCGCGCAGCCTCAAGCGCTCCGAGCTGCTGGGCCTGCTCGAGGCGGGGCAGCAGAAGGCCTCGGTGGTGCTGCTCGATGCGTGCTTTTCGGGCCAGTCGTCGAGCGGCGAGTTGCTGGTGAAGGGCTCGATGCCGACCTTGCCCGAGCGCGAGACGCAGGTGGTCGCGAAGAAGCCCGTGCTCGTGTTGTCGGCCGGAACGAGCCGACAGGTGGCCGGTGCTCTGCCAGGCAAGGACGTGCCCGCGTTCAGCTACCTCGCGCTCGGCGGTTTGCGAGGCTGGGCAGACGAGAACCACGACGGCACGTTGACCGCAGGTGAAGTCGTGAGCTTCAGCCGAAACGTGATGGGCACCACGCTGACGGGCCGTACGCAGACTCCGACCCTCAACCCCGAAAGCGCGGTGAATGCGGCGGTTGGGAAGGTGAAGGCGGGCGAGACGCTTCCGCTCGTCGACATCCTCGTGTGGCTGAAGGGGTCGACGGGAAGCAAGACCGCAGCCCAGGAGCCGGCCGTCGCGACAGGTCCCAAGGTGTCGAGCAGCAACGTGAAGCCTGTGGTGGGCAGCCTGACGGTCAAGACGACGCCGCACGGGGCGCGGCTCGACCTGGTGGACCCGAAGGGCCAGGCCCTGACCAGCCGCTCGCCGCTCGTGAAGTCTGATGCGGCTCCAGGGCGGTGGAGGGTGACGGCCTCGGCCGATGGGTACGTGTCTCAGGCGCGTGAGGTGGAGGTCGCCGCTGATGACGTGGCGTTCATCGAGCTGTCGCTGCAGAAGCCCGCCTCGCTCGAGGTGGTCGGTTCACCCGAAGGCGCGCTGGTGAAGGTGCTGGGGCCCGGCTTCAGCAACGAAGGTGGGCTGCCGTGGAAGGCCGAGGGCCTGACGCCAGGCGCGTACGAGGTCAGCGTCAGTCGCGAGGCCTACGGCACCGAGACATGGACCGGGTCGTTGACGGCTGGGCAGGCGCAGCGCGTGACGCTGACGCTCAAGCGTGCCGAGCGCAAAGGGGGTGAGCCCCGCAGCGAGGGCGCGGTGGTCATCGAGCCATTCAAGTCGTCAAACGAAGAGGCAGATTCGAGCGCGAAGGCGGCGTTCGCTGAGGTCGAAGAGCAGCTCAAGAGCAGGCGCACGGGTCGCGCCGCGTCAGTGGCAGACTTCAAACCATGGTTGAGTTCTCGCCAGCAGCAACTTGGGGCCTTCGAGAAGTCACTGAACAGGGTCATCTCGATTGGTTCGCCGTATTGGGCCATTGCCGCGCGGACGCAGTTGGGTCTGCTTTACGGCGAAATGGCAAGAGATGTGGCCAATCTGCCGGATCCGCTTGGGCTCGACGACGACCAGCAGGGCTTGTTCCGGTCGGAGCTCGAGAACCGGTACATCTTTCCCTTCGAGGAGCGGGCTGTCGAGCAACTCGAAGGCGCCATCGACCTCGCGAATTCGAGCCTTCAGTACTCGGTCTGGGTGGTGACTGCTCAGAATGACTTGAATCGATACAAACCCGGTAGGTTTGCTCCTGTCGTGGTGGCGCCGCCACTCGAGGCTTCTGTTGCATGGCCGACTGGCGAGGTGCTCGCCCGATTGCGCGCAGCAGAGTCTCTTCGTTCAGACAAGCCTCATCGAGCCGTTGGTGAGTTCCTGCAAACACTCTCGAAGGAACCCAATTGTGTGAGATGCCTGTACGGACTTGCGAGTCTTCACCTCGCATATCGCAACTGGGCGTCTGCTGAGCGGCTCCTGTCGTCGATGCAGGTATCCACCGGGCCGTCATTCGAGCTGTTGGTGCTCCGCGCGAAGGCGCTCGCAGCGATGGCGAACTCCGAAAACAAGCGTGGTCAGGAGGCCGGCTCGCTCTTCGAGAAGGCGCTCGAAGTGCGCGACGATCGTGAAGCCATCTGTGGCGCTGGTTGGGCGTATTCCACCGCCTCAAAGGAGTACTGGCCCAGGGCCATGTCATTCTTGACGCGGTGTCGGGAAGGCTCCTCTTCGCAGGAGCGGCAGTCCATCGAGATTCGACTTCGGAAGTTGGAGGGGAAGAACTGAAATTGAGTGCGCTGCTTCGCCCTGCTCGTTGTCTCGACACCAGCCCTCGCTCAGTGGCCGCCCATCGACGCGCGCCGAAGTTGTGGGGGCGAGAAGGACCCCGCGCTGTTCGTAATCGATAGCCTTTCTGTCCGACGGTTCAGCTGCGTAAGGGACCCGTGAGCCGTGCGAAGATGTGCCCATGACCTCGCTGCTCCTCGCGCTGCTCGCCGCCGGGCCAGACGACGCCATTTGCACGATCCAGAACCCGAACGTGGGCACCTGGCGCACGGCAACCGCGGTGGTTCCGAAGACCACGCCGAACGCACAGGAGCTCGCGCAACGCGAGGCGCGCGCGAAGCTGTTGGCCCGCCTCTGCAACGAGACCGACTGTTCGTCTCTCGAGGCCTCCATCTACGACTGGAAGGCGGGCGCCTCTGCCGACTCCATCTGCGCTGGAGCGGCCATCGAAGAGAAGGACCTCGCGGCCTGGCAGCGCCGCCGCGACGACGCGAGCGCCGCCTTTCAGAGTTCGCTTGCTGCTGCGGTTTCGAAGCTTGCTGATCGACTCAAGGCCTCTTCTCGGAAGGGCTCTCGGCTCTTCTTCATTGCTGAGGTGCTCGACGACGGTTCGCTCGGCGGCTCCCGTTCGAGGTGGGGGCGGCTCGCGCTCGAGGCCGCGATGCACGACGCCCAGGTCGATCTCGCATCTGAGCGAGCTGCGAACAGCGCCGGGCGGCTGCGCGCCACCATCGAGACCATCGACCCCACCCGTTCCGAATTTCAGGTGAGCCTCGAGCTTGGCGATCGTGTCTTCCCGGGCCCACGACTCCCGTTCGCGGCAGAAATCGCACCCAGGGGTCGTCGAGCCGCGCGCTCTCTCGACCGCGACCCGCGCGTGCGCTTGTTCGTCGACACCCGAAACGGCGACCTGTGTGACGGCATGACGACGAAGCTCTGGCTCGAGACGGACCGGAAGCGCTGCGTCGTCGTCCTCGACGCCTGGGCTGACGAGGCCCTGCTGACCTTTCCCAATAGTCAGCACCCCTCGTGTTACGTGTCTGGTCGCCTCGCCGTGAATGGTGAGAAGTCGTTCAAGGTCGTCGCGCTCCCCGGCGTCGACGAAGAGCGATACGTCGCCATCGCGGTCGACCGCCTCGAGCAGCTTCCGGTCTCGCTGCAGCAGTTGGTGAAGGGCGCGCCACAGACAGAGTCGTGCAGGCTGTCTGAACGACAACGTGAGCCGCTCGACCAGCCACTGCCTCAGGGCGTCGCCCGCAGCGAGTACCGCTTCAGGCTCATGTCGTCGGGACCTGCTTGTGAAGGCGTCGAGCGGCTGTCTGGCGACGAGCTGAGAAGCTACCTCGATTCGCTCGGTGGCCTGTCTGCCTGTCCCTGAGAGCGGCGCGCAATGATTGTGCGGCCAGCGCTCGGCTTGCGGCATACTCCCGCGACCGATGTGGCAGCTCGTCATCAACGGCCCCGGCTACTTCGACACGAAGTACGACCTTCCCGAGGGCACCACCCACGTCGGCCGCGCCGACGAGAACGACATCGTGCTGTCGGGAGACCTCGTCTCGCGAAAGCACTCCCGCTTTCACGTCACCGGCAACTCGCTCGTCTTCGAAGACCTCGGCAGTCGCAACGGCTCACGCCTCAACGGTGAGAAGGTCGTCGGCACGGCGCCCATGAGCCCGGGTGACGTGGTGGCCGTCGGCGAGAACTCCCTCGTCGTGCGCCAGCCCAGCACCGCCGAGACCGCCGCGACCGAGATGGTCGACGCCGGTGGTGGTGGCGCCGTGCGCCGCTTCGGCCGAGGCGTCGACGTGTCTCACGCGGTGCTCATGGCCCGCGACATTCAGGACTCCATCGTTCGCCGGGTGCTCGACAACTCGATGCCCTTCGAGGCCGACTCCGAGCCGCCGCCCGTGGCTGGCAAGGTGAAGCGCAAGTCGGCGGGAGACACCGACGAGACCGAGCCGAAGACGTCGGAGGTGCAGGTGCCCAGCGACGGCCCCTCGTACCCCGTCGCGTTCCACTCCCTCATCATGCTCTTCCGCATCGCCGAGCGCCTCGCGACCGCCCCGTCGCTGCAGGCCTTCCTCGACGACACCACCGACACCGTCATGAAGCGCGTCGGCGCCTCCACCGGCGTCGTGCTCGTGCGCCACAGCACCGGCGTGATGGTGCCGGCGGCGGTGCGCCACGCGAAGAAGCTGCAGAAGGGCGAGGTGCCCGTTTCTGACGCCATCGTCGACGCTGCGCTCACGCAGGGCCAGGCCATCGCCGTCGCCGACGTGCGTGACGACAGCCGCTTCTCGGAGCGCGAGTCGGTGGTGCTCTACGGCATCGACCAGGTGCTGTGCGTACCCATCGGCCAGAAGGCGCCGTTCGACGGCGTGCTGTACCTGAACCGCACGCAGGTGAACGACGAGCCCATCGAGGCGCTGCTCGACGTGTGCACCGCGCTCGCGCAGTTGCTCCAGACGGCCGTGCACAAGTTCTCGACGCGCGCGCCTTCCGGTGGCGACCGCCTGCGCACCGCGCTGGAGCGCTTCCACGGCCCCGACATCGTCGACCGTCGGGTCTCGGAGCTCGCCAGCGACAAGAAGGCGCGGCTCTCGCAGCTCGAGGAGCGCCAGGTGACGGTGCTGTTCGCCGACATCGCCGGCTTCACCGACCTCGCGTTCAAGCTGAAGCCCGAAGAGGTCGCCGAGCTGCTCAGCGAGCTGTACCGCGTGGCCACGCCGCTCGTGTTCAGCTTCGAGGGCACCGTCGACAAGTTCGTGGGTGACTCGGTGATGGCGCTCTTCGGCGCTCCGTACAGCAAAGGCGACGACGCGATTCGTGCGGTCCGCTCGGCGATGGCGATGAAGGCCGAGTGGGAGCGCGCCATGCAGAAGCGCCCCGCGGACCAGCGCC
Source organism: Archangium gephyra (assembly GCA_943370055.1). Lineage (GTDB taxonomy): Bacteria > Myxococcota > Myxococcia > Myxococcales > Myxococcaceae > Xiheimicrobium > Xiheimicrobium gephyra_A. The sequence goes on along the minus strand of CALRPN020000060.1, from coordinate 52,993 downwards.
TGCAGCTGAAAGTGGGCCTCACCACCGGAAAGGTGCTCGCCGGCACCGTCGGCAGTGAAGCGCGGCTCGACTACACGGCCATCGGTGAGCCGGTGAACATCGCCTCGTGGCTCTGTCAGTCAGCCGAGCCCGGACAGGTGCTCATCACCGGCAAGACGCTCGCGGCCGTCGGTGCGCGCTTCGACGTCACGCCATTGGGTGAGCGGCCGCTGCTCGGCAGTCGCGTGCGCACGGCGGTCTTCGAGGTGCTCGACGAAGACGACGACTCGGGCACGTTGTCGGGCGTGCGTTAGCGGCTGTTGAACGTGTACGGGTAGCGAACGGGCGTCGGCTTCTCGCGCGCCGGCCACTTCCACTTCTGAATCGCCTCGATGACGCAGGTGCCGACCGCAGGTGAAAGGGTCGCGTCCTGGCTCGCTACCTTCGCCGACTGCGTCTCTCCTGCCGTGCCGATGACGAACGAGATGACGAGCTTTCCGCTGTTGTCGGGCGCCGTCTTCAGGCTTCGGTCGTAGCAGGCCGAGACCTCGTTCGCGTGCGAGTTGAAGACCTGCGCGATGGCGTCTTTGTCGGAGACGACGGGCGCTTTGAGCGCGATGTCGGAGACGACCGCGCCGGTCGCGGGAGCCTTCACGGCCGCTGCGAGCGTGGTCCCACTCCACGTTCGTTCTCCGACGAGGAGGGTCGCACGGCAGGTCGCGCAGCTTAGCTGCTGCCACGCCGAGACGACCTCGGAGAAGGGGAACTCGGCCTTCGCGCGCAAGCCCACCACCCGACCTGCGAGCCCCGTGACGAACGGGGCAGGTGGCGTCTCACTCCGCTTCCACCGGGTGCGGCCCTGGTCGAGCGACACGGCGACGACTTCGTTGCGGTCGATGTACAGGGCCGTCACCGCGGCTCCCGGCATCGTCAGCGTCTCGAACTGCCAGGTGGCGCCCGTGGCCTCGACGGTCGCGGTCGTGTTGCTCATGAAGAGCCACGCGACGAGCGAGGTGAAGTCCTTCCACGAAACGTCCGGCTCCACCTGCACCGTCACGTGCCGACGCGCGGCCTCGAGCGTGCGCGTCTGCTCGTCGAGCGCAGCGTTGTTGATGAAGGCGGGGTCAGCGGGCGGCAGCTTCTTGCCATTCACCGAGACACCGGTCGTCGAGAGCGAGACCGTCAGCGGGGTCGGCGAGCCCGCGTCGAGGGCTGACAGCGCGAGTGCGAACGTGAGCGAGAGTGCGAGCACGGCCGGGAACAGAAGCACCGGTTGGCGGCGTCGTCACGGACTCGACGGACTCCGTCACCTCAGTGCTTCGGCCACGAAGGCCGACCATGGATCAGTTCTTCGGCCCGCGCGGCAGGGGCAACACCCACGACGACTCCGGCACCAGCGCTTCGAGCGCCGCAGGCAGGCCATCGAGCGAAGACACCTGCTGCTGCACGAGTGACGAGAACGCCTCGAGGTCGAGCCCACGTGCTTCGGCGCAGGCCTCGAACACCGGCTTCGTCGCGGCGGTCAGCGTCTGGAAGTCCTTCTGGCCCTGTCGTGCGAGCGTTCCCCCGAGCGCGAGGACACAGAGCGGCACGGCGAGGTCGGCGTCGAAGCCGAGCTGCTCGACCAGCATCGCCCAGTGCGGCTGCGTCGAGGCATTGAAGGCCGTGAGGTCTGACGTGAGCACCCAGACGGACTGCGCAAGGAAGGGGACTCCCGCGGGGCCGGCGGAGTCTCCGATGGCGCCGACGAAGCCCGCCAGCATCGAGGGCGTCGCACCTGGCGCGACCTGCGAGAGCAACGCGCGCGCGGCCGAGACGGCGTTGGGTGATTGCTGCGCGAGCTCGGCGCCGATGGCGTGCGCGAGACAGAACACCTGCAGCATCGGCTGCTTCCCCGTGAAGCCCTGGGCCGCCAGCATCCACACGCCGCGCGCTCGGCGGTCTCGCACGCGGTCGAGCACGCCAGCGCAGTTCATCAGCGCCATCGCGCCATCGGCCGGAGCCACGTGCAGCGCGAGCGCTTCTTCGGTCAGCTCGAGCGCGCGCTTCAGGTCGTTCGCCTGCCGCGAGAGGAACGCGAGGTTTCCCAGCACCGACATCGCGCCGGCGAGGTCGCCTTCGCTGCGGTACTCCGAGACCGCGCGGCTCAGCAGCTCGACGGCGTCGCGCGCCCGGCCCTCGGTCAACGCCTGCATGCCTGCCGTCTCGGTGTCGATGGCGCTCACGGGACCACGCGCTTACCCGCGCACGGCGCGTCGAGCAGCCCCGAAGTGTGCAACGCCCGGAAGTGTGCAACGCCGCGGGTGCAGCGCGGCTCGGCGTTACTCGTGGGCCGACCTGACGCCGCCACCGAGCCACCGGCCCGCAGCGCGCACGCGAACGACCAACTGCGCGGCCGCGTCGCTCGAACGTGCTCGATGCGACTGGCGACCGCGTCGCGTGGAGCGTGGCGCGCGGATCAGCCCTGAAGTGTGAGACCCTCCCGTCATGCCTGCCCTTCGCTGGAGCAGTCTCTTCCTCGTGCTGGCCTGTGGTGCTCCCGTGAGACCGCCCGACACCCTCGCGCCGGGAGCCCCCACCAACCAGCGCGCCACGGTCGAGGCCGACCAGAGCATCTCGTTGTCGTGGACCAACTCCGCCGACGGCGACTTCGCCCGCACGTTGCTCGCGCGGTTTCCGCCCGGCGGCCGCGCACGAAGACCAGACGGTACGCCAGCGGTCGGCGACCCCATCGGCATGGATGGCACCGTCCTCCTCCTCGGCAACGCGTCGGCCTTCGTCGACCGCGCCGCGCCCGTCACCTGTGGCGTCGTCAGCTACCGGCTCTGGTCGCAGGACACGCAGGGCCGCTGGAGCGACGACCTCGCCCTGGTCGAGCTCGATGCTGGAGTGACGACGCCCGCGCCGAACCAGCCCGTCTCCGACTTCACCGCCCGAGCCCAAAACGGCGCCCTCTTTCTCAACTGGACGAACCCTGCTTCGTCGAGCGGCTTCTTCGAGACACGCCTCGTGCGAAAAATCGGCTCGGCGCCCAACAGCCTCACCGATGGCTCGCCAGTGCTGACGACGATGTTCACCCAGTACGCAGAGTCGCTCCGAGGTCAGCCGTCAGGCAGCCGCCTCTTCTTCGCGGCCTTCACCTGCAACGCGTGCAACCGCTGTCAGGCGACTCCAGCCGTCGTCTCCTTCACCGTGCCATAAGCAGCCGAGCGCTCGATTCATGCCCGGGTAGCAAAAGACCCACAACGACCTGCCAACCGGTCGGCCCATGGGAGATGGTGGTCCTCTTCCGCTGCGGTTTCGCGGTGGTGCACCTCCCATGGACTCCCTCCTCGACCTTCACGCCTTCACCTGCATCGCTGAGGCGCAGAGTCTGTCGGGCGCTGCGGTCGTGATGGGCGTCACTCCATCTGCAGTCAGCAAGCGACTGACGCGGCTCGAGAAGCGCCTGGGCGTGCAGCTCGTTCACCGCACGACGCGACAGTTCCGGCTCACCGAAGACGGGCGCGTCTTCTTCGAGCGCTGCAAAGACATTCTCTCGAAGCTGCGCGAAGCCGAACGAGAAGTGGTGCGCGGTCGCGACGAGGTGCACGGCACGGTGCGGGTCGCCTCGACGCCCGAGCTCATCTGCCGCGTGTTGGTGCCGGCGCTGCCAAAGCTGTTGCAGGCGTGGCCCCACCTCGAGGTCGAGCTCCGCGCGTCCGAGCTCGCCATCAACCCGCTCACCGAGCGCATCGACGTGTCCCTCTTCTATGGGCAGCCGAGCGAGGCCTCGCTTCGTCAGCGGCTGGTGACGACGAGCACCTTTTCGATGGTCGCCTCGCCGGGCTACCTCGCAGCGCACGGCACGCCGAAAACGCCGCGCGAGCTCAGCACCCACGTGGCGCTGATGCTCACCGAAGCCGAGTCGCCCTTCGAGTGGACGTTTCCCGACGCGGCGCCCGAGGGCGTGACGCCTCGCAAGCGCCTCTTCGCCAACTCGTCGGTCGCCCTCATGGAGATGGCGGAGCAGGGGCTGGGCATCGCGCGCCTGCCGTTGCTCTTCGCGCAGCCGTCGGTGAAGCGGGGCCGCCTCGTCTCGCTGCTGGGAAGCCACGTCGAGGGCGAGCTCTCGCTGTACGCGCGCTACCCTCCCGCTGACGCCACCTCGCCGCGCGTGCGCGCCATCATCGATTGGATGAGCGAGGCCTTCTCGGGCTGAGCCTTCCAGCTGCGAACGCCAGCCACGTATCGCTCTGCGTCAGCGGCCGCTGGTGCTCCAGCGCTCGTCCTTTGACACACTCGACGCATCGGGGACCGCCATCAGGCGGCGCGCTGGAGCCGGAGCGGTGCACATGAAGTCTCTCGTCGAGCTGGCCGTGTTCGTGCGGGTCGCCGAATCGAAGAACCTGTCGGGCGCGGCGAGGAGCCTCTCCATCACGCCCTCGGCCGTCAGCAAGCGGCTCTCGAAGCTCGAGGAGCGCCTCGGCGTCACCCTCATTCACCGCACCACCCGCAACGTCTCGCTGAGTGAAGACGGGCGCGCCTTCTACGAGCGCTGCAAACGCATTCTCGCCGACGTCACCGAGGCTGAAGGCGTGGTGGCGCACGGGCGCGACGAGGTGCGGGGGCGCGTGCGCGTCTCGGTGCCCTGCACGGTGGCGCGTGAGGTGCTCGCGTCTCGCGTGGGCGCGCTGCTCGAGCTGCACCCAAAGCTGTCGCTCGACCTCGTGCTCTCGGAGGGTGAGCTCGACCCGATGCGCGATGGCGTCGACGTCGCGTTGTCGTGGGGCCGGCCCACCGACTCGGCGCTCATTCAACGCAAGCTGGCCACCTCGAAGGTGCGCATCTACGCCTCGCCGGCCTACCTCGCGCGGCGCGGCGTACCGAAGGCTCCCTCGGCGCTCGCGACGCACGATTGCCTCGCCTCGGGGCAGGAGCGCGGGTGGGCGTTTCGAGAGGGCAACCGCGTGGTGACGGTGCCGGTGGTGAGCCGCCTGAAGTGCGACACCAGCGACGCCGTGAAGGCGCTGACGATGGCGGGCCTGGGCCTGTCGCGCGCGCCCGAGCTGGTGATGGGCGGCTATCGACCCAACGAGCTGGTGACCGTGCTCGACGACTTCGTGGCCGAGGAGCGGCCGCTGTTCGCGCGCTGTGCTCCGGCTCAGCCGCTCTCGGCGCGTGTGCGGGTCGTGATGGATTGGCTCGTCGCCAGCTTCAGCGCTTCACGCGGCTGAGGTCTCGGGCACGACTGTCGTCGAGCTCTCGCAGTGGTCGCTCAGCATTGCTTCGGCTCCGTCTCGACGCTCACCTCCGCTTGCGGAGCGTCGCCACTTCAGCTCTTCACGCGACTGACGGCGGCGGCCACCTCGTCCATCGAGAAGGGCTTGCGCAGCACGGCCTTGGCGCCGGCGAAGCCGCCGTCGACCGAGCTCTCGTCGAGGAAACCCGAGGTGACGATGACGTCGGCGTCGGGCTCGAGCGTCTTGAGGCGCGCCATGGTCTCGGTGCCTCCGAGGCCCGGCATCACCAGGTCGCACACCACGAGGCTCGGGTGCAGACCGCCTTGCAGCAGCGACACGGCCTCTTCTCCGCTGGAGGCGGGGTGCACCGAGTAGCCGAGCTTCACGAGGAAACGGGCCAGCACCTTTCGGGTGGCTTCGTCGTCGTCGACCACCAGCGCGATGCCGCGACGCTGGCCCTGCGGCGAGAGCTCGAGGTCGTCCTGCGCCGGAGTCCACTCGCGGGGCAGCCACATCGTCACGCGGGTGCCGCGGCCGGGCGTCGACTCGAGCCTGATGTCTCCCCGATGCGCGCGCAGTGACGTGTACGCCATCGACAGCCCGAGCCCCGTGCCGCTGCCGGGCTTCTTGGTGCTGAAGAAGGGCTCGAACGCGCGCTGGAGCACGTCACCGGGCATGCCTTCGCCAGTGTCCTGCACGGTGAAGGTGACGCGGCGCTCGTCGAAGCGGGCGCTGAGGTGAATGGTGCCGCCGTGCGGCATCGCGTCGCGGGCGTTGAGCGACACGTTGATGAGGGCCTGCTGCAGCTGGCTTCGGTCGCCCGTCACCTCGCACGCTTCAGGCGGCAGTCTGAGCGACAGGCGCACGTTCGCCGGCAGCAGCCGCGTCACCAGGCTCGTGGCCTCGCGCGCCATCTCGATGACGTCGAAGCGCTCGGTGCGCGTGGGTGTCTTGCGGGCGAAGGCGAGCAGCTGATGGAGCAGGTCTCTGGCGCGCTGGGCCGCGAGCAGAATCTGTTCGGCGTCGGCCTTGTGGAGCGGCTCCTTCACGTCGTCACGCAGCGCGCCCGCGCAGGTTTGCACGACGGCGAGCACGTTGTTCATGTCGTGCGCGACGCCGCTGGCGAGCTGGCCGATGGCGTCGAGCTTCTGTGACTGGTGCACGGCCTCGAGCAGGCGCTCGCGCTCGGCGGCCAGCGTGCGTTCGGTGGTGACGTCGACGAGCTTCAGCACGCAGAGTCGTTCGACCCGGGTGCTGCGCAGCTCGTAGACGCGGCGGCCTTCGGGGCGCTCCCAGTCGAACTGCACGACCTCGGGGCAGAGGAGGCCTGTGAGCGTGGCGCGCACGGTGGTGGTGACGAGGGGCGTGGGAATCAGCTCGGCGATGGCGCGCCCGAGCGGGTGCTGGCCCGTCGCCCGGAAGACCTGCAGCGCGCGCTCGTTCGCTTCGACGACATCACCCTGTTCATTCACCACCAGCACCACGGCGGGCGTCGCCTGAAACGCGACCTCTGACAGTGGCGTCACCAGCAACGCGACGAGCAGCGTGTCGCCATCGGGCGCGAAGGCCACTGCTTGAATGCCGCTGCCCTTCGGCTCGAGCTCGACCAGCCCGGAGCGGAGCGAGGCCACGGCTTCGACCCACGCAGGGTTCTCGGCCAGCTGCGGAACGAGGACACCAAGGCGCGCTCCGACTGCGGAGGCTCCGAGCACCTCACACGAGCGCTCGTCAGCCCAGAGAATGGTGCCGCTCTGGTCGATGGAGACGAGGCCTGCGGGCACACCTCGTCGCGCCCGGCTGAGCTGGGTCAGAACCTCATGTGATGCGCTGCGCTCCATGACCCCCCTGCGACAGAGGGGTATCGAAGCAAATCGGCGGGCATTGATCCAATCCCCGCCCTGAGCTGAGCGGAAACCGGGCGGTTATCTGCGCAAACCGGCGTCACCCGGTCGGCTCACCGTGCTCGTCGAGCTTGACGGGAACGATGCCGAGCACGCGTTCGACGACGGCGTGGCCCATGTAGATGACGGGTGTGAGGCCGACCGCCACGAGCACCTTCACGCCGTAGGACGAGGCGATGAAGCCGACGAGCGCGGTGGGGTCGAGGGTGCCCTCCCAGGCGAGCGTCTGAATCACCACGGTGTCGATGAGCTGCGAGACGAGCGTGCTGCCGGTCGCTCGCAACCACAGCATGCGGCCGTGCGTCGCGGTCTTCACCTTGTTGAACACCCAGATGTCGGTGAACTGCGCGAACAGGTACGCCACCATCGACGCGATGAGAATGCGCTGACCGTTGCCGAACACGGCGTCGAAGGAGGGCTTGGTGACGCCCTTCCAGTCGGCCGCGCGCGTCACGTCGCTGAACGGCAGCAGCACCGCGATGGTGATGATGGCGAACGTGAACACCGCCATGCCGAAGCCGACCCACGTGACGACCCGCGCGGTGCGCTTGCCGTAGAACTCGTTGAGCAGGTCGGTCAGCAGGAAGGTGATGGGGAAGGGAATCATGCCCGCCGAGAGGGTGGCGGGGCCGGCGGCGAAGAGCTTGGGGCCGATGAGGTCGCCGACGACGAGCGCAGTGATGAAGAGCCCGGCGAGAGTGAGCAGCAGCTTCGAGCGGGTGTCGAGTCGGGTCAGCATGCGGGGGACCTGGCGCTTACCACGCAGCCACCAGCGCTCTGCAAACGCGAGGAGCCGGCTCCACCCGAACGAGGGAAGCCGGCTCCAGCACGACTCATGACTGCGTGAGGTTTCAGTTCTCGGGGTACGCCGTCCAGCCCGTCGTCCAGTCGGTGGTGCCGACCGCGCCGACGAACGTCGCGCTGACGTCGAAGAAGCCGTCGTTGGGCGGCGTGCCACCGTTGGTGAGGGCGGGCGAGTCCATCAGCGGCTTGAAGACGGGCGAGGTCACGACGGTGGCCTGCGCGAGCAGCGGGTCGACCTGGCGGTTGCCGAACGACGGCGTGAGCAGCGCCATCTCTTCGTCGAAGTTGTCGGCCACCACGCCACCGTCGGCGAGGTTCGACGGCTTCACGTTCTGAAACGCGGCCATCGGGTTCTTGAAGAAGATGCTGTTCTTCACGCCGAGCGAGCCGTCGGTCCACCGGGCCTGGCTGTTGGAGCCGTCGACGAACATCGCCCAGTCGTTGAAGTTGGTGACGATGGCGTTGTTGATGAGGCCCGCGGTGCCGACGCGCAGCACCATGCCGCGGCTGCGGCCTTCACCCGGGTCGCTCGAGTCCGGCGCGCGGCCGACGAGCGTGACGTTGTAGAGCGTGGGGCTCGAGCGCGGCATGGCGTCCTGCGAGGCGCGGTTGCTGTCGGCTTCGATGCCGTGGTTGCCGCGGCCGGGCAGCTGCTGCACGACGAGGAACTGCGCCTTGCCCGTCCATCCCTGGTCCCAGTCGAGGCCGTCGTCGTCGGAGCCGGTCACGACGAGGTGCTTCAGGTTCACCGAGCCGCCGAAGAGCTCGATGCCGTCGTCGATGCCGCGGTGCACCTGCACGTAGTCGATGACGGTGCCGGTGCCGCAGGCGTTGAGCGTGAGGCCGTTGAGCTCGTCGTTGGCCGAGAGCGGCTGGCCGGCGAACTCGATGCGCACGTAGCGGAGCTTGCCGCACGAGTGCGCGTTGTCGGGGGTGGCGCCGCCGCCGTAGCGGTTGCGCGGCTCGTCAGCGAGGCCCTCGGCCTTGTTGTCGCCGCCGGTCACGTTGATGGCCGCCTTGCCGTTGAGCAGCACGCCGCCCCAGTTGTTGTTCCCGACGCCACGCATGCCTTCGGGGAAGTTCGCGGTGAAGACGATGGGCGCCGCCGCGGTGCCTTCGGCGATGAGCTGGCCCGTGCGGGTGACGATGATGGCCGAGCCGCGGTCACCCGCGATGGTGGTGCCGGGCTCGATGGTGAGCACCGCGTTGTCGACGTGAATGATGGACTTGAGGATGTACTTCTTGTCCTTCGTCCACGTCGTCGCGGTGGTGATGGGCTCGCTGACGTCGACGAGGGCCTGCTGAGCCGAGCCGCCGCCGGTGCTGCCAGCGTCGGTCGTGGTGGTCTGAGCGGGGCAGGCCGTGAGGGCGAGGCCCGCCAGTGCTGCGAGGAGCGTGTTGCGCATGGGTCACTTCCTGGTGGTGGGCATCGTCCAGGCCAACGATGCATTGAGCTGCACGCCGAGCTGTTCTCGGAACACCTCGACGTCTGCCTGTTGAATTCGAAGCTGCTGGTTGAGGGCGTTCGAGACGCCGAGCTTGAGCTGGAAGCCGGGACCGAACGTCTGCGAGGCCGTGACGTCGAGCCGGTGCACGGGCTGCTCGATGAAGTCTGGCAGCGGCGCGACCGCGACCTCCGAGATGGAGGGGCCCGCCACGTTGTACGAGACCGCCACCTCGGTGCCCCACTCGGGCTTCGACCAGCCGATGAAGGCGTTGGCGAGCCAGGGCGCCTGGCCCTGCAGCGCGCGGTTGGGGTTGCCCAGCTGCCCGACGGCGTTGGTGAGCACCACGCGCGACCAGATGAGCGACGCGTTGCCGCCCAGGCGAACGTCTTTGAGCGCCGGCGTGATGCGGCCCAGCGTGGTGCGCGCCTCGAGCTCGACGCCCGCGAGCTGCGCCTGGTCGGCGTTGCGGAAGCCGAAGTCGAAGTTCGAGCCCTGACCGACGACGACGCGCTCGATGGGGTTGATGAACTGCTTGCCGAACACCGACAGCGCGAAGACCTCATCCTGCGAGGGGAACCACTCGGCGCGCAGGTCGGCGTGGTGAATCGTGGTGAGCAGCAGCTCGGGGTTGCCCGCGATGTTCCGGCGGCGAACCATGTCGAAGAAGATGAAGGGTGCGAGCTCGCGGAAGCTGGGCCGCGCGAGCGTGTACGAGTAGCCGGCGCGAAGGTTCAGGTTGCTGAGCGGCGAGACCGTGACGTTCAGCGAGGGAATCGGGTTGTGGTACTGGCGCGAGATGGGCGCGCGGCTGTTGGCGTCGGTCGCAAACGGGCTCGCCACCGCAACCGTCTGTGCGCTGCCCTCGTAGCGAAGCCCGGCCTGCGCGCGGAGCCAGTCGGTCGCCTTCCACTCGACGAGGCCGAAGCCGCCGTAGATGACGAGGGACGACGTGTACGAGTCCTGCGCGAGCGTGCTCTCGGCCAGGAAGAACTGCGTGCCGGCGCCGGGGCCGATGTGTTCGCTGGCGAGCACGTCTTCGGCGAGACCGGTCGGCGTCGGGCGGCGCACCTCGAAGAAGCGGAAGCGGCGGCCATCGAACGTGCGCGCCTGGTACTGGCCGAAGCCGCCCGCCTTGAAGCGGAAGTTGCGCCACGGGAGCGTCGCCGACGCGGTGCCGCCGCCCGAGTCTTCACGCAGGCTCAAGAAGAAGCGCTCGGCCGAGTTCGGCTGCAGGCGCAGGTTCAGCTCCCGCGTGTCGGGCGAGACGAAGTAGCGCGAGTCGCGAATGTCGGGCTCGGAGCGGTCGACGTGCCCGTAGTTCCCCTGCCACTCGACCTCGAGGTCGGCGAGCGCGTTGAGCCGGTGAAAGCCCTTGAGCTGCGCGAAGAGCAGCTGGCGCTGCGTGAACTGCAGGCGGTTGTTCACCTGGTCCTGCATGGCCGAGAGCGTCTCGGGGCCGCTCGCGGTGGTGGCCTGGTTCTCGGCGTTGGTGAGGCCGAGCACGAGCAGGTTCACCTCGTTGTCGCGGTTGAGCTGGAAGCCGAGGTTGCCGAGCAGCGACGTCGACGCGTTGACGGAGGAGATGAGTGACTCGGTCGGGTTCTCGATCTCGAGCATGCCCTCCGACCCCGAGACGTCGGCGACCGCGATGCGGCGCGTGCGCTCCTTGCGCGACCACTGGGCGGCCACGAGGTAGCCGAGGCGGCGGTCGTCTCCGAGCTTGAGCGTGTCTCCGACCTGCGCGCTGAAGGTGCCGTTGGGTGAGGCGGCGACGGAGCCCGGCGTCCACCGGTTGACGAGCGCGCGCCCACCCGCCTGCTGCGTCGCGGCGTCGATGCCGGGCTTCGCGGGGTCGACCGATTGCTGAAACGCGCGGTCGGCGGGGAAGACGCTCGGCAAATCGCGCGCGGGGTTCTTGAAGCCGAACGCTTCGCCGAAGGACGACGGAGCGGAAGGCCGCGCCTGGAAGGTGGTGGCGGAGTCGAAGCCGAGGCCCGCGCGCAGCTTGAGCTCGAACTTCGTCGGGAAGGTCGAGGTGTCGATGGTGAGCGAGCCGCCGCCGAACTGCGCGGGCAGGTCGGGCGAGTAGGTCTTGAGCACGTTCAGGTTCGACAGCAGCGAGGTGGGGAAGAGGTCGAGCGGAACGCCGGGCTCATCGGGCTCGGGGCTCGGCATGATGTTGCCGTTGAGCAGCGTCTGCACGTAGCGACCGCCGAGGCCACGCACGAAGACGTACTTGCCGCCGACGAGCGTGACACCCACGACACGGCGCGCGGCTTCACCGGCGTTCGCGTCGGGCGTGCGCGCAATCTCCTGCGCGCCGATGGAGTCCTGCACCACCGCCGCCTTCTTCCGCTCCTGCAGCAGCGCGGTCTCGTTGCGCTTGTCGGCCTTCGCTTCGACGACGACTTCTTTGATGGCCGTCGACTTCGCCTCGAGTGAGACGTCGAGCGTCGTCACCTGGCCGGCCTTCACCTCGACGCCCTGCACGCGGCGGCCTTCGTAGAGCGCGTAGAAGATGCGCAGGTCGTAGGTGCCGGGCGGAAGCTTGAGCCGGTACTCGCCATCGACGTCGGTGAGCGCGCTCTTCTTTCCACCGGCGACGACCTTCACCGTGGCTTCGATGAGGCCTTCACCGTTCTGTGCGTCGATGACCTTGCCGACGATGCCGACGAAGTTCTTCGGCAGCGGCTTCTTCTTCGGCGCTTCGGCTTGAACGTCGACGCCGGCGTCGCTGATGGGCGCCGGCTCCACAGCACCGGCATCGAGCGTGCCCGCGTCGTCGATGGCGAGGGTCGTGCCCGCGTCCTCGATCACGCCAGCGTCGAGCGCCTCACCGGCGTCAGATGCCTCACCCGCGTCGGATGAGGACTGGGCGAACCCGAGGGCGGGAACGAGCGCGAGGAGGAGCAGGTGCGTCTTCACGGGGCCGATCTCCTCCCGCCGCGTGGCAGCCCGCGTTCGTGAAAGTGACTTCACGGCGAGCAGACCGTCACGGCTGCGCTCCTCGCGAGTCACGGCCGTGTGTCAGCCCTCGTCGAGGGAAATCGAGTGGCACACGAACGACACGAATGGTCGCGGGTGTGCCTCTCGAGCTGAGCTACGGATCAGTCCATGAGAACGCTGCTGACCGGCGCGAGCGGGTACATCGGTCTCCACATTCTGCGGTCGCTGCTCGAAGACGGGCAGCGCGTCACTGCCGTGGTGCGGTCGGCCGAGAAGCTCGGCCCGTTCGCGAACGATGCCCGGCTCGAGGTCGTCGAAGCCGATCTCGAAGACCACTCGCGCTTCATCGCGATGCTGCAGGGACACGACACCTGCGTTCATGCGGCGCTCATCTGGGGCGACCCTGGCGCTGAGCTCGAGCTGCGAGACGTTGCCACCACCGCGAAGCTCTTCGACGCTGCTGGGCACGCTGGCCTCTCGCGTTGCATCTCCCTGTCGTCGGCGGCGGTGCACCGACCGTTTGCTCCTGAGATGACCGAGGAGGACCGACTCAGCACGGCCGACGTCTACGGCGCGACGAAGGCTGCCGGAGAGTTGTTTCTTCGCGCTGCGTGCGCCCAACACCAGATGACGGGGGTCGTGATTCGTCCCGGTCCTGTCGTCGGCCCGCCAGCGTTCGCATCTGGACGGCTGCACACGCCGGACGCCCTCTCGCGAATGGTCCGCGCAGCGACCGAGGGAGAGGCCATCACCGTGACACGCGGCGAGGGGCGCCAGTTCTCAGCCGTGTCGACCGTCGCGAGAGCGGTCCGGCTCCTCACTCGAGAGGCGAGTCCTCACTCGACCTACCTCTGTGTCGATCGCGAACGCATCACCTGGGAGCGCGTTGCGGAGATGGTGGTGGCGTGCCTGGAGTCGCCGAGTCGAGTCGAGGTCTTGACGCCCGAGTCCAGCGGTCCGGCTCCGCACTTCCGCACCGAGCGCATCGAGGGCCTGCTCGGCGGGCCGACGAACGCAGAGGGCGCCTTGATGGAGCACATCCGCCAGCTCGGCGCAGCGCGACGGTGATGCTCCGCGCCCCCGTGGAACTGTCGACGAGCGCAGACGGCACCTTGATGGCGGCCAGCTCGGCGCATCGCGATGGTGATGCTCCGCGCCCCATGGAGCTGTCGACGAGCGCAGACGGCACCTTGATGGCGGCCGGCTCGGCCCATCGCGGCGGTGATGCTCGGCGGACCGACGAACGCAAACGGACGCCTCGAGCACTCGGGTCAGCGCGACGGTGAGCTCCGTGGAACCGACGACTCAGTGGCTCGGCAGCTCGTCGGCCAGCACCGCGAGCGTCTCGACGCCACCACCACGCACCAGGTCCATCACCTCGAGCGCCTGCCCATACGGCACGTCGCTCGCGGCATCGAAGAACACCACCTTGTCGGGGCGCGCATTCACCAGCCGCACGACGCGCTCGGCGAGCTGCTCCTTCGCGATGGCTTCGCTGTTCACCTTCGTCACGCCATCGGTGCCCAGCGTGATGACGATGGGCGGCAACACCTCGGCGGGAGGCGGCGGCGAGTTCTCTTCTGGCTTTGGCGGCACGTTCAGCCACAGCTGCTTCGTGAGCAGCGGCGTCACCACCATGAAGATGATGAGCAGCACGAGCACCACGTCGACGAGCGGCGTGACGTTCATCGCAGGCTTCGCGCCCGTGCGCCGTTTGCCACCGCCACTGTCCCCGACGTGCATGCCCATGACGAAGTCCTCTCAGCTCTGACGGTTCGCGACGTCGATGACCTGCAATGAGACGCCGGGAAAGCCCAGGTCCTGGCAGGCCTTGAAGAGCTCACGCACCTTGCCGTAGCCGAGCTCTCTGTCGGCCTTCAGCACCACGCGCGCTTCGGGCTTCGTCGCGTGCACGTCCTTCAGGCGCAGCATCAACGCGTCGACGGCCAGCTCGTCCTTCTCGAAGAAGAACTTCCCGTCTTTCGTGAGCGTCACCGTCGTCGGCTGCAGCGAGCCGTTGCCCGTGTCGGGGTTCTTGATGCTCGGCAGCGTGACCGAGACACCGGCCTCCATCTGCGGCGTCACCACCATGAAGATGATGAGCAGCACGAGCACGACGTCGACGAGCGGCGTCACGTTCATCTCGGGCGCGATGCCCGCGCGCCGCTTCTTCTTCTTGGGGGCCGATGACGAGGCCGCCGACGAGGTTGCGTTACTTGCCATGGGCCACGACCCCATCGTCCGAGTGCCGCGTCTCGAGGAAGTCGATGAACTCACCGCGCGCGTCTTCGAGCGTGAGCATGATTCCGTCGGCCTGCGTCGAGAGCCAGTTGTACGCTAGCACCGCGGGAATCGCGACCATCAGCCCGAACGCCGTCTCGACGAGCGCCTCGGCGATGCCGAGCGAGACCGAGCCGAGTCCTCCCGAGCCTTCCTTCGCGATGCCCTGGAAGGCGGTGATGATGCCGAACACCGTGCCGAGCAGCCCGACGAAGGGCGCGACGGACCCGACCGACGCCAGCACGCCCATGCCGCGGCGCACGTCAGCGTGCAGCAGCTCGGTCTTCCGCTCGAGCTCGCGCTTCGTCAGCTCGATGGGCGCGACCGAGCCCTTCTTCTTCGTCGCCGCGAGGTACGTCTTCGCGCCGGTGCCGAGCAGCTTCGCGAGGTGGCTGTGCTTCGCTTCGTCGGCCTTCGACGCGAGCGTGTCGGCGCGGTCGGCGTCGAGCAGCGCCTTCGCCTCGAGTGCGAACCGGCGCGAAGAAGAGCGCGAGCGGTAGTACGCGACGAGGCGCTCGAAGAAGACGGCGAGTGACGCGAGCGCCATCAGCAAGAGCACCGAGGCGACCGTCATCGCCGGAATGCCCATGTGGCCGAGGATTTTTCCGAAGTCGAACATGTGGCTACTCCCTCAATGAGAACTTCACCGGAATGGTGAGGAACACTGCGATGGCTTGTCCGTCGAGCTGCGCGGGCGAGAAGCGCCACGTCTTCACGGCGGCGATGGCGGCGGCGACGAAGGGCTCGTCACCCTTGAGCACCTGAA
The DNA here is from genome assembly GCA_943370055.1 of Archangium gephyra. GTDB lineage: Bacteria > Myxococcota > Myxococcia > Myxococcales > Myxococcaceae > Xiheimicrobium > Xiheimicrobium gephyra_A. The sequence goes on along the minus strand of CALRPN020000060.1, from coordinate 37,647 downwards.
TGCGGCCGACGGTGCCCGTCTTCTCGACGACGACCTTCAAGACGACACGCGCTTCCTGCCCCGTCGCGCGCATGGCCTCGGGGTACTCGGGCGGCGCGTTGTTCTCGTCGGGCTCGGGAGCGTCGGCTTCTTCAGGCAGGTTCACCGGGCCGCTCGTGTTGGCCTTCACCTCGACGGGCGCGGGAGAGTCGTCTTCCGACGGCGCGACGATGGGGCCTCCGACGGCGCTGCCGGTTCCATCACCCCTGCCACCGACCGCGACGGCGATGGCAGCGACGGGTGTGGTCGACTCGGGCGGCGCTTCTTTCGGGACTTCTTTCGGCGCCACCATCGCCGCCGCTGCAGGCGCAGGCGCTGGGGCGGCGACGACCGGCGCTTCGACGGGCGCGGGCGGCTTCGGCAGCGACACCTTCTTCACGACCGGCGGAGGCGGTGGCGGGTTCTCGATCTTCGCAGGCGGTGGAGGTGGCGGCGGCGGACGGAACGAGACGTCGACCGTCTTCTCTTCGGCCTTCGGGTGGTAGTGCGTGGCGAGCAGCGCGGTGGTGAGAATCGCTCCGGCGACCACCGCGACCGCTGCGAGCGCGGCGAGCACCAGGCGCTTCTCTCGCTCGGTATCGAGGACTGAGTGCTGGGCCGCGGCGAACATGGGCGGCGTCGTACTGGCCCCGTTCTGCGGCGTGATGACGACTTCGTCCCGTTTTCGTCACACGCGGCTGTCGGCACGACCTCAGTTGGGTGACGGTTTCGTCACGTCAGGTGGTTTCGGTGCGCTATCCGCGGAGTGCCATCGGCGCTACGCGGTGGATCATGTTTCGACTCTGGTCGGTGGCTGTGGTGGTGGTCGTGGTGGTCTCTGGCTGCAACTGCGGTGGTGGCGGCGAGCCCATGACGGACGCAGGCGTCGACGCAGGCAACTCGACTGGCAGAACCGACGGGGGCGTCGATTCAGGCTCCTCCACGGACGCGGGTCAGCTCGTCGACGCAGGTGTTCCTGATGCTGGTGCGATTCAAGACGCTGGAGTCGACGCGGGCTTCGTCGACGCAGGGCCTTCAGACGCGGGGCCTGAGGTCGACGCAGGGGTCGACGCCGATGCCGGAGTCGATGCAGGTCTCGCGGTCGACGCTGGCGAGGTCGACGCGGGCGTCGATGGTGGAGTCGATGGTGGAGTCGATGCGGGCTTCGACGGTGGGGTGATGGTCGACGCGGGCGCCGACGCCGGAGTGCCCGATGCGTCGGTGCTCGACGTCGACTTCGAGGCAACGTTCCCGCTGGGGTTCGACGCCGGCACCGGGCTGCTCACGCCCTCGCAGGGGTACGCGCCGCTGGGCACGCCAGGAAACACCTTCGGGCCCACCTTCTTGCGCGCGCCAACGGGCAACATCATCACCCTCGAGGTCAACGGCCTGCCGCCGCACACCTCGCTGTCACTCGACTTCCTCTTCGCGGCCATCGACTCGCTCGACGGCACGGGCAGCTTCCCCGCCGGAGACTTCTTCCGCATCGACCTCGACGGCGTCACCATCTTCCGCGAGTCGTTCGCGAACGCCACGCCCGCGCAGGTTCAGAGCTACGTGGCGCCGGTGCCGGCCATCGTGCTCGCCCGGCGCGTCGACCTCGGCTTCTCGGGGCCCGGCAGCTTCTACACCGACAGCGCGTACGACATGAGCCTCGACCCGCGCTTCGACGACCTGCCGCACACCAGCTCCACCGCGGTGCTCACCTTCATGCTCGAAGGCGCCGGCGTGCAGTCGCTGAGTGACGAGTCGTGGGCCATCGACAACGTGCGCGTCACCGTCGGCAACACGCCGCGTGACGGCGGGCCCTGAGCGTCACGAGTCAGGGTTCAGCTCGGGCGCCGGCGGAGGCGGCATCACCACGGCGGGCACCGGCACGGGCGTCGGTTCGTTCACGGCCACCGGCGCGTTCGCGCGCTTCGTCACCAGCGAGTCGCCTTCGAAGCCGAACGACAGGCCCACGAAGGGAATCGTGAAGCCCGAGAGCCCGAACTCGAACGCCGCATAGAAGTTGCCGGCCTTCACCTTCATGCCGACTCCGGGGTTGAAGAGCGGCAGCACGGCGTTCACGTTGGTGCCGACCTCTGGCCCCGCGAGGAAGCCGATGGCCAGCGTGGGGTACACGGTGAGCGGCTCGACGGTGCGGAAGTAGTAGCGCAGGTCGGCGAGCGCTCCGAAGCCGTAGGCCGCGGGCCGCAAGCCGAGCGCAGGTGCACCGGGCGGGTTGTCCATCCACAGCGTGCGCATCGAGAAGCCGAAGCCCTGCGGCACGGCGAGGCCGAACTCGAGGCCGGCGTTGGGGGCGAGGCCTTTGGCGCCGGGCGGAGCGGCGATTCCACCCCGCGCGCCCACGAAGAAGCTCGCCCGCTCGGACCACGGGGCCGAGTCGGGGTTCTCCTTCTTGACGGTCGGTGCTTCGGCGAGCGCGAGTGACGAGACAAGGACGGTGACGAGGGCGATGAGGCGCATGGTGGCTCCGTGGGTTCGGGTCATGCCCCGCCACAGAGCAACGCTGGTGCCGAAGCCCGAGCTCCGTTGATCAACCAGTTGCCCGAGTCACGCGTGCAAGCGCTTGCACACGCGGTTCACGAGTTGCTCAGGTTTCCCAGTTCGATTCCGCCTTCGCTCAGACGTCGCCACGCGCGTGAGGTGATTCAAGTGACGGCGTCGCGCGCGGCTCCCGTCTTCGCTCTCGGCTTCATCTCACGGGTTCCCAGTTCGATTCCGCCTTCGCTCAGACGTCGCCACGCGCATGAGGTGATTCAAGTGACGGCGTTCGCTCAGACGTCGCCACGCGCCGCCTCACTCGACGATGGTCGAGATGTTGGTGCGCTCGTGCTGGCCGATTTCGAGCACGCCGTCTGGCAGGAACACCAGCAGCCTGAAGCGTCGACGGTACGCGCGGTCGGTGCCGGTCTGCGGCTCGGCGATGACGTGCAGTCGACCCGGCAACGCCTCGGCGCGCGGGCCCTTGCGAAGCCACGGCTTCGCGCCATCGGGCAGCGTCACTTCACGCCACTTCATCGGCTTGTTCACGCCACCATCGGCGAAGCGGCTGTCGAGGCGCCCACTCTCGAGCTTGTCGTAGCGCGCGACGAAGATGCCCACCGACGTGTACGCGACCGGCCAGCCGCCCAGGTTCTCGTAGTCGAGCACCGCCGCAGCGACACCACCGTCGACGGCCGGGAGCGGCTCGGACAGCTGGAACCCACCCGGCGTCGAGAAGATGGTGCCGTCGCGGTAGCCGACGCGCCCGAGGCCTCCGCGTGGGTTGTCGAACCAGACCTCGACCGGCTCTGCGCCCGAGAGCTGCAACGGCGTCGCCGTCCACCGCAGCGGCGCACCACCCAGCTTGAACTCGTACACGTTGCGCGAGGTGACGAGGTAGCCACGCACGCGGTCGACTCCGTTCGTGCCGACGGGAGACCGCTCGAGCGCGAGGCTGCGAATGAGCGTCGAGGGCTCGGGCGTGAGCTGCGCCGAGAGCTCTGTGCGGCCCGCCTGATTCGTCGGCTCGGGTGCGGGCACGAAGAACAACGAGTCGTCTGCCGCGATGACCATCGAGACGATGCCGCCGTCGAGGTCGGTGATGGCTTCACCCCGCAGCGCGCTGGTGATGGGCTCCCCGCGGCCGTCGACGAGGCGCGGGCCGAACTTCGTCGTGAGCGTCGCCTTCTTCACGTTCTCGATGAGCACCAGGTTGCCCTGCTCTCCGACGACCCAGCCCTGGCCCTGGTTCACGAGCGCTTCGATGTGACTGGTGACTTCGGGAGCGATGACGACGAAGCCTGCGTCGGCGTCGTGCACGAAGACGCCGGGCTGGGTCAGCGCGAAGAGCTCGTCGCTGCCACGCAGCCCGAGCGAGGCGACGTCGAGGGGCACCCGGTCGAGGAACGCGGGCGTCGCAGCGCTCATCGTCTTTCCGCCCCACACCTGGCCGTTCTCTCCGCCCACCAGAAACCCGATGGCCGACGAGAAGTCCTGCTCCGCCGCGAGGTAGCGCACGCCGTTGGTGCCACGCTTCATGATGGTCGCGACCTTCGTGGTGTCGAACGGCGCCGTGACGGGCTCGGTGAGACACGCCGCGAGCGGGCCCGACGAGAGCGTGCCGCGAACGCGCCTGATGCCTTCTCCGTTGCAGAGCACCTCGACGAAGGGCCCTCCCAGGTCGTTGCCCGGCGTGAACGCGAGCGGGCTCGGGCAGGGACTGCAGTCACCCCACGGGGTCGTGAGCTGAAACTCGTTGCCCGTTCGAGACGCCGAGAACACCGACAGCGTCGGCGGCATGCCCAGCGAGCGCACCGAGAACATGGCGAAGGTCGAGGCCGTGGCGTCGGCCGCGAGCACGGCCCCTTCGGGAATCGTCAGCGGGAAGACCAGCTCGTTGCCGCCATCGAGCCCCCGTGCGCGAATGCCATCGTTTGCGAGCGCGACGACGGTGCGAAAGCGGCCAACTGGTGGCGGCGCGGTGATGACGGGCCCAGGCGCGAGGTCGAACACCGTGCCCTGTGAAAGGAACGGAACGAACTCGTCTCGTCCTGGCTGCTCGCGGAGCACGCCGGCGCTCGAGTCCGGGTCGGCGATGATGCCGATGCGCTGGGTCTCGGGGTCGACGACGCGAACCCGTTTCGCCTTCAAGTTCATGAGGGGCCGCGCCGGCTCTGGAATGCGGTTGCCCGGGTTCCCCTCGGCGTAGAGCTCGTTCGAGGGCTGCTGAATGCCCGTCACCTTCGGAGTCCCCGGCCTTGCCTGCAGCACGACGTCGTCGAGGTCCTGCGGGGCGCTCGTGAAGGCCACCGGCTCGACGCCCGCGCGGCTGAGCTGAAAGGCGCCCTGCGGCGTGTGCATCACCACCACGTCGGTGCCCAACACCCTCGCGACGAAGTCGACCTTGCCCATCACGCGGGGGTGCAACGGCGTGCCCGCGTCGACCTTCTCGGAGAACTCGGGGAACGTCGGCAGCCCCTCGAACTGCGGCCCCTCGTATTGAAAGCGCTGGCAGCGGTTGTTCACGCCGCACACGTCTCCGGCCGAGCAGACGGCGTCGCGGTCACCAATCGGCTTCGAGAAGTCGCAGGGAAAGTCGTTGCCGGGTGCGGTGAGCACTCCAGGGCACGCCAGCAACGTCAGGCAGAACACGAGCAGCGCGCGCTTCATCACCAGAACCCTCCGACGACGGCCAGGCCGTCCAACGTCGGCACCACCAGCGCCGAGAGCCGCGACTGATTCTCGGCCGGTGGCATGAAGACGAACCCCAGCACCGTGAGCACCGCACCACCCGCGAGCAGGCCGGCAGAGATCCACTTCTGGCGAACGAGCACGTCGTTCTGCACGAGGTAGAAGGAGCGCTCCCGCAGCGCCGTGCCCGTGCAGCGCCCATCGGGCGGCACCCCGGTGGGACACAGCTCGTCGTTGAGCTGCTGCTGCTGGGTGAGGGTCACCACGCCGAAGACCGCGCCCGAGAGCACCGTCGCGCCACCGACGGTGAGCAGCGTGATGGGCAGCACGCGCGACGGCGGTGGCGGCAACGGAGAGCCTGTCGCTTCGGCGGCGACGTACGGCACCAGCTTCTGCAGCGCCTCGAGCGAGTCGGCGATGCGGTTCGAGCGCCCGATGGCGCGCCCCTTCGCCGTGTCGATGGTCTGCAACGTCAATTGAAAGGCCGTGCCCACCCGCGAGAGCTGGCCCGAGAGCACGAAGGGCGCAGCCAGCGAGTCTCCGAGGGTCAGGCCACACGAGTCGGGGTTCGCGTCACAGACACCGAGCAGCTGCTTCTGCCGCTCGGCTCCCAGCGCCGTCTCGATGTCACGCATGGACACGATGTCGAAGAGCGCGCGCTCGGACAGCGCCGCAACGATGGCATCGCTGAGCGCTGCGGCTTGCACGGGCTCGACGCCCTGCGGTTGCAGGTTGAGCACGGCCAGGCGCGGCTTCTGGTTCGGCGGGATGACGGGCTTCGCAGCAGCAGGTTGAGGCGCGGCCGCGGGTTCGGGCGCCGCAGGAGGAGCGGGCTCCACGACAGGCGCAGGCGCAGCAGGCGCGACGACGGGTGCTGGCTCGGGTTCGACCAGCTTTCCCTTCTTCGACTTGTTCTGTGCGAGCGCGCTCGAGGCCAGGAGCGCGAGCGCGAGACAGACGGCACGGGTCAGGATCGGCACGGCGCGAATCCTCGCTCCCCTCGCGGGGGATGACCAACATTCCCTCTGGTCAGCTGACGTATGGTGACTGTGCATGGGGAGTCAGCTCCACGAGGTCCTGACGCGCGTGGGAACGCCGCGGCTGCTCGAGGCGGGTGAGGTAGTGCAGCTGCACCAGGCGCCAGTCGACTTCGTCTGTGTCGTCGTTCGTGGTGCGCTCGTGGTGGCGTTCGACGCCCGTGGCGGCGAGCCCGTTGGCCGCCTGAGCGCTGGTGCTGTCGTGAACCTCGCGGCGTTCATCTCGAGAGAACCCGCCGAGGCCTTCGTGGTTGCAGAGGCGGGGAGCGAGCTTCGGGTCGTCGACCGGCCGACCTTCGACGCCCTCATGGTCGACGACGCGCCGTTTCGTCAGGGCGTGCTCGAGTTCGTCTCACGGCTGGCGATGCGGCTCGAGGAGCGCGAGTGGACGGAGGAGTTGGTGCGCCTTCGCCACCGCGCCCATGGGCTCTTCGACCCGCTCACCAGCGCACACAGCAAACGGTGGCTGACGCAGGCGCTGCCCAGGTTCGTGGCCCGTCACGAGCAGGAGCACGAGCCGCTGTGCGCCGTGTCGTTCAACCTCGACCACTTCAAGCGCTTCAACGACGAGCACGGCTTTCAGGCCGGAGACGATGCGCTGCGGGTGGTGGCGACGACGGCGTGGCAGTCGTTGCGAATCAGCGACCGTCTGGCGCGCGTGGGCGGTGAAGAGTTCGTGGTGCTCCTTCCGTCGACGACGCTCGACGAGGGGGCCGCTGCGGCCGAGCGGGTGCGGGCCGCCATCGCGAACGCTCCGATTCGAACGATGGAGACGTCGCTTCCAGCAGTCACCGTCTCGCTCGGCGTCGCCTGTCACGTCATCGGGGACGACCGCGAGTCCTTCATCGAACGGGCGCGCGTCGCCACGTTCAACGCCAAGGTGGCCGGTCGCAATCAGGTCGCGGTGTCGCCCATTGCTCCGCGTTGAGCGTTTCCGGTGCCGCCTCCTGCTCCACGTGAGCGAGAGCGCGCTTCATCTCGACCGCGTGGTACCTGTCGGCGCGAAGCTGGACGCTGGTGTCGAGGTCGCCTCCCATCACGTGCGTTGAGCCGAGGCTCGTCGGAACCGGTGCACTAGGGTTCGCGCTCATGACGGCGCTCGACCACATCGCGATGCTCGAAGGCGTGACCGCGCAGCAGCGGGAGACGCTCGTGAAGGTGGGCATGCGGCGCTCGCTCGAGAAGGGCGAGGTGCTCATCAGGCAGGGCGAGCTCGGCAGCGCGGTGCACTTCGTGGTGACTGGGCAGCTGGGCGTCGCGCTCGGTGAACCGACGGCCGACCCCATCGCGACGCTGGGCGCGGGAGAGACGGTCGGTGAGCTCGGCGTCATCACCGGAGAGCCCGCCTCCGCCTTCGTCGTCGCGCAGCAGCCCAGCGAGCTGCTGTCCTTGAGCGAAGAGGGCTTCTGGGAGCTGGTGCACACGTCTCACCCGTTCGCGGTGAACCTCATCGTGAAGCTGGCCGAGCGCCTGCGGAAGAACAACGCGACGGTGTCGACGAACATCGAGAAGCGCCGACTCTACGAGCGCGCCGCCATGTTCGACGGCCTCACCGGCATTCACAACCGGCGCTGGCTCGACGAGACGCTGCACCGCCTGGTGATGCGCCACGAGAAGGACAAGGAGCCGCTCTGCGTGGCCCTCATCGACATCGACCACTTCAAGCGCTTCAACGACACGCACGGCCACGACATCGGCGACCTCGTGTTGACGACGGTGGCGGCAACGCTCGTGAAGCACCTGCGGCCGACGGACCTGGTCGCGCGCTTCGGTGGCGAAGAGTTCGTCATTCTCTTTCCTTCGACGACGCCCGACGAGGCGCTGCTCGCCGCCGACCGCGTGAGGGACATCGTCTCGCAGACGAAGGTGCTGGCGCCGACGGGAGCCGAGCTGCCGCGCGTGACCATCTCGATGGGCATCGCTCCGCTGGTGCACGGTGAGAAGCCCGCCGAGACGCTGAAGGCCGCCGACGCGTCGATGTACGAAGCCAAGCGGAGCGGGCGCAATCGCGTGATGGTCGCCTCCCGCGCGAAGCCCTGAGGTGGATCGCTTCGCGCGGCATCGGCAACGAAGCGGCGTGCTCTCGTTCGTCGTCGGCTCGTTGCTCGCCGCCAGCCCGCCGTTCGCCGTGCGGGCGAGCGTCTTTCACGACAGCGTCGCGCTCCCCTGGACCCAACGGCTCGACGCAGGCCTGCACCCTGGTCTGTCGCTCGGTGTCGAGTTCCCCTGTCGTCTGGGCGTCGGGCACGAGCTGCTCCTGGCAGGTGGCGTGTCGTGGTGGCGAGTTCCCCTCGTGCAGCAGGGCGCGTCGCTGACGGGCGAGGTGGGGTATCGCTTCACATTGCGTCTGGGCCTGCAGCTCGAGGCAGCCGTCGGCGCCGGGCCCATGCTCGATTGGTACGACGCTCCCGCGTGGCGTGATGGCGCTCAGACGCTTCGGCCGCGAGGTCAGCTGATGCTGGTGATGGCGGTGGGAGCGGGCTTCGACGCGCGACGCTTCGGCGTGCCGATGTCGTTCTTCGTCCGGTACCAGCCTGCGTTTCAGGTCGTGGCCAGCCCCGAGGCTCCCGTGTTGCCGCACATCGCGTTGATGGCAGGCGTTCGGCTTCATCTGCCCATCGCAGAGGCGACGCGATGAGAGGGGTGCTGCTGTCGTGTCTGTTGTGCGCATGTCAGGCGGCTCCGGTCTCCGAGCCAGTGCGCCCCTGCGTCGAGCCTGTGTTCCCCACGCACCCGAAAGCAGCGGCCCTGCAACAGGTGCTGAACGACCTGCACGCGGCCGGCTTTCCCGGCGTCGCGGCCTTCGCCAGAACGCGTGAAGGGACATGGGCTGGCGCTGCAGGCTTCTCGGACCTCGAGCGCCTGACGCCGATGCAGACCTGTACAGTCAGTCGTGTCGGCAGCGCGACGAAACTCTTCACCGCGCTGCTGGTGGTGAAGCTCGCCGAGCGTGGGCTGCTCGACCTCGACGACCCGCTGTCGAAGTACCTTCCTGAACGGACCTTGAAGGGCATCGCGAACGCCGACCGCGCGACGATTCGACAGGCGCTCTCTCACACGACGGGCATTCCCGTTCCACTCGACGACCCTGGCTTCGCGCTCGACACGCTGTACGAGCGGCCCACGCAGCTGAAATCGACCCTCGACATGTTGAGCGCCATTCGCGGCAGGCCCGCGAGCTTCGCGGCAGGCGAAGGCTGGCAGTACAGCAACCCGAACTTCGAGCTCCTCGGCCTCGTCATCGAGCAGGTGACAGGTGTGTCGTACGAGGCAGCCCTCGAGCGTGAGGTGCTCCGACCGCTCGCGCTCGACGACACCACCTTTGGAGCCTCGAGCGGTGTCGCGCACGGCTTCATCGACCTGCACGGAGACGGAACGCTCATCGACTCGAGCGCCTGGGCGATGGGCACGCAGTCACCTGCAGGTGGCCTCGTGTCGAACGTCTTCGACCTCGCGCGCTTCCTCGAGGTCGCCACCAAAGAGCCGCGCCTGCAGGTGTTTCACGAGGTGCCGGTGAAGGCGGCCGTCGCGCCGGGACACACGGGCTACGGGCTCGGCCTCATGCGCTGGCACACCGAGGGTGGTGACTTCATCGGCCACGGCGGGTTGCTGTTCGGCTGGCAGGCGTGGGTATTCACGAAGCCTGATGCAGGCGTGACCTGGGTGCTGCTCACGAACGCAGCGCTCGGCAAGGCGTCGACCGACTTTCACCCGTTTCAGCGTCGCGCGGCCGCGGTGTTGTTGGAGTGATTCAGCCAAGCCGCAGGTAATAGACGTGCTGGTTTCCCACCACGAGGAACACGGTGCGCAGCCGGCTCGAATAATAGAACTTCGTGTGCACCCCGCCGCCGCCGGTGCCGATGGAGTTCATCGGCGTGAGCCCCGTCGTCGCAATCACTTCCATGTCCCAGGTGGTGGTCATGTTGGGCGTGACGCGAAACACCTTCTGCGGGCCCTCGGCGCCACCGTTGTAGAAATAGAAACAATCGGCGTCGGGGTCGTAGACGAGCGTGCTGCCGAGGAAGCCCATCGACGCGGCTTGAAACTCCGTCCACGCGGTCGAGGGGTTGAAGCTGATGGCTGTCTTCGTCCACGGCGTCACGGTCGGGTCGACGAGCGCGGTGTTCACGGCGCCCCCGACGCTCCAGTTGTCGCCCGAGCTCAGGTGGAAGATTCGATTTCGGCGTGAGTCCCACGCGTGGCCCGCGCGCGCGATGGTGCCGGTGCCGGTCACGCGCCCACTCGTCCACGTCATCGTCGTCGGGTCGAGGCGGCCCCAGCTCTCGTTGCCCAGCGACATGTGGGCGCCGTTCATGAGGAACGTCACGCGGTCGGTGTGGTTCGGGTACGTCCTGGCCGGGTCCCACTGGTTGGTGACGGGGTCGAAGCCATCGGTGACGGGGTGGTCGTACGCGCCCGAGCCGAAGAAGCGGCCGCCGAGCAGCATGTAGCGTTGCCGCTGCGGCACCCACCAGTTGTACCAATACGTGTGGCGCGGAGCCGGCAGGCCATCGGCGAAGTAGGGCAGCGTGCCTCTCGTGTCCCAACCCGTCGCGTCGGAGGCCGCCTTGCGCTGCACCCACGCCGGCGCGTCGACGTCGAGGCGAATGCTCATCACGCGGTTGTTGGTGAGGTTGCCGCCGTGGCCTCCGTTCGCGCCCGACCACGCCTCGAGGCCGGTGCCGTCGTCACGCCAGGCGAGCCCGCCGTAGTCGGCCACTTCGCGCGGCGCCATCGTGTTGGGAAGCTGGCGCCACTCGCGCAGCGGCGCGCTCGAGAGCCAGGCCGGCACGGTGAGGTCGGTGACGTCGACGGTGAGCGGCGTGCCCAGGACGGTGAGCGACGGCGCAATGGAGAACGTGACGAAGCGAACCGGTCCTGGTGCGGCCCAGGTGACGTCGGCAGAGGCGCGCGTGTCTCCGATGGCGATGGTGCTGGTGGGAGACGACAGCGTCGCGCCATCACTCGCGGTCCACGTGATGGTGAAGGCTTCACGTGCCGGCGCATCGAGCAGCACGCGCACCTGAAATGGCACCGCCGTCGTCGCGCTGCGGCCACCGAACAAGCGCGCGAGCGTCGGTGCGGGTGGACCCGCGTCGGGAGTTCCGGAGTCGGGCGTGCCCGAATCGACGCTCGCGCCGCCCGCAGCACCACCGCCGGCTTCTCCGCCAGCAGACACACCCGAGTCGACGTCAGCCTCACCGCCAGCAGTGGGCGCGCCCGCGTCGTCGCCGCCCGAGACCGAGCCGACACACGCCAACATCGAGAGACACACCATGGCGGCAGCACGCATGTCGAGGAGCCTACTCCGCGACGCGCGCCCCACTCTGCAAGGCAGTTGGCGGCTCAACGGTCGCATCGCCTGAACCGCCGCCACGCGAGCTCGGACTCGACGCGAGGTCGAAGGAGTCTCCACCTCTCATCGCATCGTTGTGAACGGTCGCGCGGCCGGCTCCCAGCGGGCGCAGGTTGGTCGTTCGTTTGCAGCCATCCCGGCATGCAGCTGACACACGCCTCACCCAGACTACCGACGCTCGACCGCGTCACCGTCACCCTCGAGCTGCTGTTGTCGGTGGGCGCGCTCTTCGGGGGCGCGGTGCTGGTCGCTGGACCAGACGGTCATCTGCTGGGCATGCCGCAGTCACTGCTCGCGAGCTCGCCGTTCACCGACTTCCTGATTCCAGGCTTGCTGCTGTTCGTCGCGCTCGGCCTGCTGCCGCTCGTCGCGACAGTGCTGACCATGTTCCGTTCGCGCGCTGCTCCGTTCGTCACGTTCGCGGCAGGCGCGGCGGTGGTCGGGTGGATCACCGTCGAGATGGTCATGCTCGCGGGCTTCGGCTCGCTCGCGTGGGCGGCGTACCTGGTGCTCGGCACTTCGATCGCGGCGCTCGGAGTCGCCGCGGTTCGCAACCGCTGATGCCTCAGATGTCGAGGTTCACGACGCGCACCGACTCCTTCTCGATCCAGTCGCGGCGGCGGTCGACGTCGTCACCCATCAGCTTGGTGAAGATGTCCTGGGCCTCGACGAGGTCCTTCACCTTCACCTGCAGCAGCGTGCGCGTCTGCGGGTTCATCGTCGTCTCGGCCAGCTGCTCGGGGTTCATCTCGCCCAGACCCTTGTAGCGCTGAATGTAGAGGCCCTTCTGCGCCTCGTCGTACGCGAGCGCGAGCACCTCTTGATACGTGTGGGCCGTGAAGCGCTTCAGCTCTTCGCCGTCTTCGGCCTTCATCTTCTTCGGGTCGCCGATGCGCAGCGTGTAGGGCGCGGGGCCGAACGCCTGGAACGACTCGCGCAGCATCACGAGCTCGCGGTACTCGGCGCTGGTCAAGAAGTCGGTGTCGAGCACGGTCTCGCGGAACGCGCCGTTCACGTCGGACTTGATGACGAACTTCTTCGAGCTGTGCTGCGGGTCGTCCTTCATCTCGACCTTCATGCGGTCGATGATGTCGGGGTAGCGCTCGCTCAGGTACTCCTCGACCTTGAAGAACTCGGACTGGGCCTGGCTGATCAGCTGACCCTCTTCGTCCTTCACGGTCTTGCTGATGTCCTTGAGGATCTCGGGCGAGAAGTGCGCGGCCTGCACGATGGCGTCGACGACGCGCTTGTCCTTGCGCAGGGCCATCTTCTCGAGGCGCTTGTTGTAGACGGTGACCTTCTTGAGCAGCTTCTTGAGGTCGTCGCCGGTGAGCTCTCCGGTCGACAGTTCGAGCGCCGCGCGTTCGGCCGCGCGCTCGAGCAGGAAGTCGGAGCGCACGTCTTCGTCTTTGAGGTACCGGTCCTTCTTGTTGACCGTGACTTTGTAGAGCGGCGGCTGCGCGATGTAGATGAAGCCCTTCTCGATGAGCTCGGGCATCTGACGGAAGAAGAACGTCAACAGCAGCGTGCGAATGTGCGAGCCGTCGACGTCTGCGTCCGTCATCAGGATGATGCGGTGGTAGCGAACGTCGTCGGGCTTGTAGCCCTCGGTGTCGTTGCCCGCGCGCACGCCCGTGCCGAGCGCCGTGATGAGGGTGACGATCTCCTGGCTCGTGAGCATCTTCTCGAGCCGCGCCTTCTCGACGTTCAGGATCTTTCCGCGCAGCGGCAGAATCGCCTGGAACTCGGAGTCACGGCCCTGCTTCGCCGAGCCACCTGCCGAGTCACCCTCGACGATGAAGAGCTCGGAGAGTTCTGGCTTCTTCGAGCGGCAGTCGGACAGCTTGCCCGGCAGGCCACCACCCGAGAACGCGCCTTTGCGAACCGTCTCACGCGCCTTGCGGGCGGCGATGCGGGCGCGGGCGGCGTCTCCGATTTTGCCGACGATCTTCTTCGCCTGGTTCGGGTTCTCGTCGAGCCACAGCGCGAGGTGCTCGTTCACCATCTGCTCGACGAGGCCCTTGATTTCGGAGTTGCCGAGCTTCTGCTTCGTCTGCCCTTCGAACTGCGGGTTGGGCAGCTTCACCGAGATGACGGCGGCGAGGCCTTCACGCGCGTCTTCACCGGTCGGCTGCTCCTTGATGTCCTTCCACAGCTGGCCGCGCTCGGCGTACGCGTTGATGCTGCGCGTGAGGGCTGCCTTGAAGCCCGACAGGTGGGTGCCGCCCTCGGGCGTGTTGATGTTGTTGGCGAACGTGTAGATGCGCTCGTCGTACCCGTCGTTCCACTGCATCGCGATCTCGAGCGCGACCAGGTCCTTCTCGGTCTTGAAGAAGATGACCTTGTCGTTGAACGACTGCTTGCCCTTGTTCATGAACTCCACGAACGAGGTGATGCCGCCCTCGAACTTGAAGTCGTTCACCTTTCCGGTGCGCTCGTCGGTGATGATGATGTGCAGGCCGGCGTTCAGGAACGCGAGCTCACGCAGGCGGCCCGAGAGCGTGTCGAAGTCGTACTCGTGCACCTCGAAGATGGTGTGGTCGGGCTTGAAGGTGACGCGGGTGCCGCGCTTCTCGGTGACGCCGACTTCCTTCACCTGGCCCTGCGGAATGCCGCGCGCGTAGGTCTGATTGTAGACCTTGCCGCCGCGCTGCACTTCGACCTTGAGCAGCTCTGAGAGCGCGTTGACGCACGAGACACCGACGCCGTGCAGACCGCCCGAGACCTTGTACGCGCTGTTCTCGAACTTGCCGCCCGCGTGCAGCTTCGTCATCACGACGTCGAGCGTGTCCATGCCCGGCACGGTGGGGTGCGGCCCGACGGGAATGCCGCGGCCGTCGTCGACGACGGTGACGGAGTTGTCGACGTGAATGATGACGTCGACGCGCGTGGCGAAGCCGGCGAGCGCTTCGTCGACCGAGTTGTCGACGACCTCGTAGACGAGGTGGTGCAGGCCGCGGAAGAACGTGTCGCCGATGTACATGCCGGGCCGCTTGCGCACGGCCTCGAGCCCTTCGAGCACGGTGATGCTCGCGGCGTTGTACTCAGCGGGGGCGTTCGATGGAGCAGGGGTTGCGGCGGGCTGCGAAGTCGATTCCATGCACGTTCCAGAGCGGGGCAAAAGCGCGGCTCGGGTCTACCATTTCGGCACCCCGAGATGGGCCCTTTTTGACGTCTGAAATCGGCCGATTTTCCCAGTGATTCCGGGTTGCTGGAGCGTCGCTTCAGCGCCGGTCGCGAAGCGCCGCACGGAACGACTTCACGGCCAGCAACTGGCTGCGAATCGCGACGAACTGCGAGAGCAGCGCGAGGGCAAGAGCACGCTTCGTTCTTGCTGATCGTACGCCTCACCTGACGCGCGGAGCGTGAACACGCGCAGCCGTTCGTCCTCGAACATCCACAACTGACCGCCTTCGCGAGCCAAAGAGTCGGCGGTCAGGGCCGCCGCTCCTCAGGCTCGCTTTGGGCTCCGTCTCACGGCTGGGGCGTGAACCGGTAGCCCTGGGTCGTCGAGATGACGCCGGCGGTGTTCGCGCCGAGGCCGATGCTCTGGTCGCTCCCGGCCGCGTCTTCGATGCCGACGAAGCCCAGCGCACCCGTCTCGAAGCCCTGCGCGCCGCCGTTCGACGCCGCCGAGCAGTAGTGGAACTCGAGGACGTTCGACGTCTCGACCAGCTGCAGCTGGAAGGTGACGCGCTCGGGGCCGACGCCGCCCATGCCGGCACCCACGAAGGGCCCGACGTTCGCCCACTGCACCGTGAAGCGCCGGTTCGGCATCACGCCCGTCGTCAGCATGCGCAGGCTCGACATGGTGGTCGCGTTGCCGTTCATGTCGTCCCAGAACGCGGCGATGACGTTGTTGGGCGCGGTCCCCGTGGGAATCGGGGCGCCGTAGCTGTTCTGCACCGCGTTGGCTCCCGGGCCCACCGACACCGTCACGAGGCCGTTCGTCGTGTACGACGCATGCGTGATGGCCTGCCCGAAGTACGTGAACGTGAAGGGCAGCGCCGTGCTCGGAATCGCCATGTCGTCGCCGTAGACGGCAGGCGCTCCGTTGCCGATGGTGAAGGGCACGTCTGGCGCCGCCGAGAGGTCGACGCAGGCGGTCGTGGGCCGCGTCACCACGTACGCCGGGCGCGTCACCAGAATGCTGAACGTGCCGGCCGTGGTGCCCACGGGCGAGCCCACCGCGATGATGAACGTCGCAGCCGCCGAGCCGGTGTTGACGACCGAGAGCGTCTCGATGGAGCCCGCCACGTCGGACGAGCTCGCGCAGGTGGTGGCCGTGCACGAGTCGAGCGCGCGAAGGCTCGGGTTGAACGGCGTTCCCGTGGAGTTGACGCGCACCTGGCGGCCTTCTCCTGCTGGAATCGAGAGGCTGTAGAAGACGGTCGGGCCGGTGCTGGTGGGCAGACACGCCGTCGGCGCCGCCACACCCGCCGTGATGCTCTGGTTCGTGAGCGTCGCGCCGACGGTGAGGGTCGTCGGGCTCGAGCACGAGGCGATGGCCGTCGCGGTGGTGGTGATGGAGTACGTGCCGCCCGCGCCAGCGAGGTCGACGACCCCGAGCTGGAAGGTCCGCGGCGCCATGGTGTCGTTGCGCAGCAGCACCGTCTCGTTGCCCGCCACGTTGCCGCTCGTCGTGCACGACGTCGCCGCGCAGGTGTCGACCACCGAGACCGCCGGGTCGAAGCCCACGCCGAACACCTGCGCCGTCACCACCGTGCTGGCCGGCACCGTCAGCGAGTAGTGCCGCGCGAGCGCCTGCGCCGGAATCGTCATGAAGCAGGCTGGCTGCGCCGCGCCGCCGGTCGAGATGGCCTCGCCCGTCAACGGCGTGCCGATGGTGAGCGCCGTCGCGCCTGCGCAGGTGGCGTTCGTCGAGATGGGCGTGGCCACGGCCGAGATGCCGAACGTCGTGCCTGCGCCGCTCTCGTCATTCACCCCGAGCAGGACCGCGCGCGTGGCTGAAGCGCTGGTGTTCTGCAGCACGAACGTCTCGGTGGGCGTGGCCGACGCGTTGAACGTGCCGCCGCACGTCGTGGCTGCGCAGCCGTCGAGCATCACCACGGCGGGGTTGAAGCCGGCGCCATTCACCGTCACCTGCACCGACGTCGAAGTGGGAATGGTGAGCGAGTACCAGACCGTCGAGGTCGAGGCGGGCGCCGCAGGGCTGCAGACGGCCGACGCCGTGCCGCCGCCGAGAATGGGCTGGCTCGTCAGCGGCGTGCCGGGCGTGAGGGTCGTCGCGGTCGCGCAGGTCGAGTTCGAGGGCAGCGCCTGCGAGGTGGCCGAGAAGGTGAAAACGCCTCCCACGCCACGCCTGTCGACGACCGCCACGATGAAGGTGCGCGGCATGGCCGAGGCGTTGGTGAGGCGCACGAACTCGGTGCTGCCAGTGCTCACGTCGGTCAGCTGACAGGTGGTGCTGGAGCAGGTGTCGACGACGGCGAGGAGCGGGTCGAGTCCCGGCGCGGCCACCGTCACCGTCGCCAGCACCTGCGCAGGCACCGTCACCGAGTAGTAGCGGGTGAGGGCCGAGGCCGGTTGAGCGGCGCAGCCCGGCAGCAGCGCTGCGCCCGCGTTCGTGGCTTCACCGTTGATGGGGGTGCCCAGCGTGACGGCGGTCGCGCCCGAGCAGACCGCGTTGGCCGCCTGCGCGATGACGGTGGAGGTGAGCGAGAACGAGGTCGCAGCGCCCGTCGAGGTGGTGCCGACGCTCACCACGACCGAGCTCGCCGTCATGCCGTCGTTGCGCACCAGCAGCCGCTCGTTGGGGCTCGACACGCCGGTGGTGGGGTACTCGCAGGTCGCCGCACCGCACGTCGAGACGGCGTTGAGCACCATGTCGAGCGCGTTGCCGACGACGTCGAGCTGCAGCGTCGACGCCGCGGGAATCGAGAAGCCGTAGTACCGCGCGCGCGCTTCGGGCGTACCGGTCGCGGGCTGACAGACGGCGAGCGGCGCGCCACCGGCGGCCAGGGCCTCACCGGTGATGGGCGTGCCGACCACCGTCGTCGAGGCGGTCGCGCAGGTGTCGTTGGCCACCAGCGGCAGCGACGTCGCCGAGAGGCTCATCAGGGTGGTGGTGGTGTTCGTGGTGCCCGCTGCGACGACGAACGTGCGCGGCGTCATGCCGCCGTTGCGCAGCTGCACCGAGCCCCCGGCGCCCGTCGAGGTGGCCGAGGTCGCGCAGGTGGTGGCTGCGCAGGAGTCGAGCGCCGCCAGCGAGATGAAGTTGCCTCCACTCACCGTGACGACGGTGTTCGCCGGCACCACCACCGAGTAGTAGCGCGCGCGGTCGAAGGCCACGGGGCAGACCGAGGGGCCCGCACCGCCGCTGTCGAGCGGTTCGTTGATGAGCGGGGTTCCGACGAGGAGCGACGTGGCGCCCGCGCAGGTGGCGTTCGTGGCCGTTCGCACCGAGGTGGACGCGATGGAGACGCTGCCCGTCTTGTTGACGCGGTCCTGGTCGAAGATGACGAACGAGAACGTGCCCGCGGGCAGGCTCCACGAGAGGCCGCCCGTGACGTTGGGCGAGACGAGGGTGCCCGAGGCGTCGAAGGCCACCACCGCCGGCGTGAAGGTGCTGCCAGACGGGGCCACCGCGAGCGTCACCCGGCGCGCGTCGGTGAGCGTGAGGCTCGACACCACACTTCCACGCGAGCCGAACGGGACGACGGAAGGCGCCGTCGGCAACGCTGACGCCGTGCTGGCCGTCGCGGCCGGCAGCGAGACCGACTCGGTCGAGCCGTCATCGAAGGTGAGCGTCAGCACCGTCGGCGCAGAGGTCGACGCGTTGGGCGCGACGACGCCGAAGAGGTCGAGCACGCTCGGCGTGACGACGCGGGCCGAACGAACGATGGCGCCCTGGCCGGTGAGGCGAGCACCGTCGAGCGAGCCGCCGGGGCCGGTGCTGAACTGTTTGCCGTTCGACAGCTCGAGGCGCGCGAGAAAGGTGCCGCCCTGCGCGAGCGTGCCCGAGAGCACCGACAGCGTGGAGCCGGGAATGATGGTGAGCCCAGCCGTCAGCGTGAGCACCTCGGTGCCGGTGGTGACGACGAGGTTGCGCGGCCCCGTCATCGCGGTGGTCGCGACCGTGAGGTCGAGGCGCAGCGCGGTCGGGTTGAGCGTCTGGGTCGAGTTCACGGTGATGTCGGCGCCAGCGGTCACCGTCGTCGTCGCCGCGAAGTGCGTGCCCACGCCGAGCACGAGCACCGACGTGCGGCGACCGACGGCGAGCGAGTCGGGGAAGGCCGCCTGCAGCACGGGGTTCACCGGGCCTTCGGGTCCCTGCGGGCCAGCGTCACCAGCGGGCCCGGGCTGTCCGTTCATGCCTGGCGCGCCCATGGCGCCCGGGTCTCCCATCGCGCCCTTCGGCCCTGCTTCACCTTGCGGCCCCGTCATGCCTGCGGGCCCGGGACAGCCAAGCAACGCCAACACGACACACACCGTTGCGACGACGTGACGCATCGAGATTCCCCTTTGGTTGTATTTGAAGACGAAGGCGCTCCACCCAGCGCGACGCGGGCACGTTCCTTCGAAGCCCGCTCGAAGTCGAGCAGAGGTCACCTTGACTTCGAGCCGCGGCGCGGTAACTCTTTCTTATGTTGGAGCTGACATCTCTGAAGCAGAACTCATCATGACCCAGCCCCGTCTTCTCGTCACCGGCGCCTCCGGTTTCATCGGGCGCCACGTCGTCGCAGCGTTGCAGCGGCAGTTTCAGATTCACGCGCTGGCCCGCCGCACGCCAGCCGAGGCGCGCGCTCCCGAAGGCAGCTCCATCACGTGGCATCAGGTCGACCTCGGTGACGACAAGCCGATGGATGAGGTGTTCGCGAAGCTTCAGGCGGCGGGCGGTGTCGACTTCGTGCTGCACCTCGCGGCCTATTACGACTTCGCGGGAAAGGACGACCCCGAGTACCAGCGCACCAACGTCGCGGGGCTGCGCGCGGTGATGAGCCGCTGCAAGGCGCTCAAGCCGAAGCTGTTCGTCTTCGCGAGCTCACTGGCAGGCTGTGACTTTCCCGCGCCGGGCACGGTGCTCAACGAGCGCAGCCCGCTCGATGGCAAACACCCGTACGCGGTGTCGAAGGCGAAGGGTGAGGCGCTGCTGGGCGAGTTCGCGGCCGACTTCCCCTCGGTGTCGGTTCGACTCGGCGCCGTCTTCTCGGACTGGTGCGAGTTCACGCCGCTCTACACGTTGATGCGCACGTGGTTCTCCGACTCGTGGAAGGCGCACATTCTCGCGGGCCGTGGAACCGCGGCGTTGCCGTATGTGCACGTGCGTGACGTGGTCGCGTTCTTCCTCAAGGTGTTCGAGCGCTGGGCCGATCTCGGCAACGGAGAGGTGCTCATCGCGAGCCCCGACCAGGCCGCCTCGCACCGGCAGCTCTTCGACGCGTCGATGGAGGCGTACGCCGGTCATCGCGTGAAGCCCACGTTGATGCCGAAGCCCCTCATTCGCCCCGGCCTGCACGCGCTCGGGTTGCTGGGCCGCGTGGTGGGCGACAAGCCGTTCGAGCAACCGTGGATGGCGGACTACGTCGACAAGGCGATGCCCGTCGACGCGAGCCAGACGCGGCAACGCCTTGGGTGGGAGCCGAGCCCGCGCTTCGGCGTGCTGCGCCGCATGCCCTTCCTCATCGAGAACCTGAAGACGCAGTCACTCGAGTGGAACCGCCGCAACCTCGCCGCCATGAAGCACGTGCAGGTGCCCAACCACCTGCGCATCTTCCAGCTGCTCGAAGCGCACGAAGAAGACCTGGTTCGTGAAGCGGTGCACGCCTGCCTGGCGCCCGAGCGGGAGCAGCGCTTTCCCAGCTATCAGCGGCTGCCCGAGGCCGACATCGTGCTCGCTTCGCAGCAGACGTACGCGCACCTCAAGAACGCCGTGCGCACGAGGGAGCGCGCCATCTTCCGCGCGCACTGCGAGTCGCTGGCCATTCGCCGCCACGCCGCCGGCTTTCCTCGCGCTGAGGTCATCGACCTCGTCGAGCTCAAGCGAGATGCGTGTCTGCGCGTGCTGCTCAAAGACCCCCGCGCGCGTGGCGTCGAGCAGCCCCTCATCGAGGCCATCAACGGAGCGTTCCGCATGGGCATCGACCAGCTCGACGACAGCTTCGACGAGCTCACCGGCAAGTTCGTGCCGGTCGAGCCGCCAGGCTGAAGGCGCTCAGCGAACCCGCATCATCCACACCACGCGCATGTTGGCGGGGCGCGTCTCGGCGTCACCACCACCCAGCGTGATGCCCGTCGGCGAGCCGGCCGTCGTGTAGTGGCCCGAGTTGCAGTTCTGCGCCGTGTCCCAGAAGTGGGCGCGCTTGTTGCCGTTCAGCATGATGTTGCGGAAGGTGTAGGTCGACAGCGTCCACGTGCCGTTGTTGCCGTTGCAGTTGTCGGTCGTCATCGTCACGTGGTCGTGCCCGGGGTCGTTCAAGGTGAGCCCGTTGGCCGAGGTGGCGTCGTCTTCGAGGGTGCCGCTCTGGCCGTTGTTGCCGCCGCGAAGAAAGCGGCCGCCGTTCAGGTTCGGCGTGGCGGCGGTGATGATGGCGTCGGTGATGCCCTGCGAGGCTGGCGTGCTGCCGTCACAGAGCGCGAAGCCGCGGGCCTGCAGCTCGAGCACCGTCTCACTGCCAGCGAGGTTCGTGGTGTGCGCGATGATGGAGCCGACGCCGACGGCGACCGCGGCGAAGTTGCCGTTCACCTGGCCTGCCTGCGCTGGCGTGTCGGCCGCAAAGCAGAAGAGTCCTTTCGCGCACACCTGCGCGGGGTCGGCCCACGAGAGGCCGGCGGCGAGGCCGAGGGTGAGCAGCGCACCGGTGGCGAAGGCGACGAGGGTGGAGCGGCGAACGCTCAGGCGAACGTGAAGGTCTGTCGACATGTGGGCCTCTGCGGGGGTGGCGAGGAGCCCCGCATCATTACCAGTGAAGGCGGTGCTCGTCAGGGCAGACACGCCGCCGAGGTGGTGATGACGAGCTGTTGTCGCGGGCGTGGCGCGCTCGCTGGCGTGAAGCGCACCGCGTTCTGCACCGTGTCGAAGGACCAGGTCTGCGTGCCTTGCGGAAGCGTCACGCCGTCGACTGCGACCGAGACAGGCACGAGCGGGTCGACCGCGGTCTGCAGAAACCAGGTCTCTCGGCGCCCGAAGAGCGGCGCCGCGACATGCTCGAGCGTGCTGTTCCACTGCGTCGTGCAGATCTCATCGAGCACGCCGTTGCCCGGAGTGATGACGGTGGCGTAGCGCGTGGTGTCGGCCACCCCGTCGTAGGCGCAGCCCGCGGGCTGGGTGGGCAGGGTCGCCAGCAGCCCGTGCGCGCTGAAGCGGTTCGGGTCGGCCTTCACGCGTCGGAGCAGGTCGAGGTAGTGCGTCGCGGGCAGGAACGATTGATCAGGCGCGTCGCTGACGAACCACACGGCCAGCGCTGCGTCGTGCCGCAAGAAGCCTGTGTTCGGCGTCAGCGTCACCTGTGGCGGGCGCAGCGCGAGCGACGCCGACACCAGCCCTGCCTCGGTCGGTCCGCCATTGATTCCGACGGCACCGACGAGGTTCGCGAACGTCGTTCGAAACGGCACGGTCCGCTGGGTGACGAACGAGACGTTGGTGGTGGTGTCGACGCTGAGCGCGCCGAGGTCGGGCTCGTCGGTGGTGGTGATGCCGAAGTGGAAGTCGACTCCCGCGTCGAAGGCGAAGCCGAAGAGGGCTCCCGGGTTCGACGCGATGGCCTGCTGCTTGTCAGTCATGCTGCACGAGTTGTCGAGCACCAGCAGCACGTCGGTCTTCGAAGGAACCGTGAAGCCCGCGACGTTCACGCCAGAGCCACCAACGCCGCTGAGTGGAATGGTCTGCGTCCCGTTGCTCGAGGCGATGCTCAGCGTGGCCGTGTCGGGCCCGAGGTTCACCGGCCGATAGCTGATGGTGAACGACGTGGTGAGGCCGAGGCCCACGGTGAGCGGGAACGTCGGGAGCGTGCCGAGCTGGAACTCGGGGCTCGGCGTCAGCGTGATGCTGCTGACCGTCTGGTTGTTGAAGCACGTGTTGTTGAGCCGAAGCGTGCGCGTGAGCGAGCGGCAGCCAGGCGCGACGTTGCCGAAGTCGATGGCCTCCTCCGAGACGACGAGGCACGACGACGGCGGCACGCATTGACCGCCCTGGCAGGTGAAGCCCGCGGTGCACGCGCGACAGACGGAGCCTGCGGTGCCGCACGTCTGCGCGGCCTGCCCCGTGTGACGCACGCACGTCGTCGCGCTCGAGCAGCAGCCGTCGGCGCAGGTGCGTTCGTCGCAGAAAGTACCGAGCCTGCAGACGCCCTGGGCGCAGGTCGCACCGGTCGGGCATGCGTCGCAGATGGCACCGTTCACCCCGCAGACCGCGGTGCTCTGGCCCGTCGGCGGGTAGCAGGTCGCGTTGAAGCAGCAGCCAGCGCACGTGAGGAAGTTGCAGGGCAGTTGCTCGCACTGGCCCGAGCGGCACCACTGGCCCGCGCTGCAGCGTGTGCACGACGCCGTCGTCGAGCCGCAGGTCGCGTTCGTCTGAAACCGTGGCACGAGCTCGATGAATTGCCCGGCCGGCCAGTTCGCCGCGCTGCAGGTGCCCGTGCTCGAGCATGGGAACACCGCGAGGCCGTCGCCCGGCGCACGCTGCACACCGATGGAGCCCGAGGCGGTGCCAGGAACCACGGTGCCGTAGCTGAAGCGGATGACGCCAGTGCTCTCGAACAGCGTGACCTGCATCGAGACGCGCGAGGTGGTGCTCGGCAACGCGACGTCGCGCCACTCGAAGGTGGCCTCGCGCGATGGAGCGACGCCCGAGACCCGCCAGGAGAAGCGCGTCGGCGTCGTGGTGCTTCCGAACGCGTCCCACCAGGGCGTGATGAACCGGTCAGGCGCGAAGGTGCTGTTGTGCGGAATGGGCTGGTTGAACGACGACTCGTTCCCTGGTCCGCCCATGACGAGGTAGCCGTAGCGCGACAGCGCGACCTCGCGCACAGGTTGGCCGTAGAAGTCGAAGTCGAAGGGCAGGGTGACCGAGATGGTGGTCGAGCCGTTCAGAATCGAGGCGAGCGTGAGCGGTTGGAAGAGCGCAGGGGTGGGACCTCGGACCTGGTAGTCGAGCGGGGCCGCGTTCGTCACGCAGGCGCCAGTCTGGTCGCAGCAGCCAGCGTCACAGGCACAGGCAGATCCGCCTGCAGCTCCACCGGCTGATCCACCCGCAGTCGGGGACCCACCGGCGCTCGCGGATCCACCAGCAGTCGCGGATCCACCAGCAGTCGCGGATCCCCCGGCAGTCGCGGATCCACCAGCAGTCGCGGATCCACCAGCAGTCGCGGATCCACCGGCAGTCGCGGATCCACCGGCCGTCACGGATCCGCCAGCCGTCGCGGATCCACCGGCGCTCGCGGATCCACCGGCAGTCGCGGATCCACCAGCGCTCGCGGATCCACCAGCAGTCGCGGATCCACCGGCGCTCGCGAATCCACCGGCGCTCGCGAATCCACCAGCAACCGCGGATCCACCGGCCGTCACCGTGCCTCCGCCTGTTCCGCTCGCGAACGTGCAGACGCCGATGACACAGGTGCTCGTCGAATCGCACCTTCGGCACGAGGCCCCGCGCTCACCACACTGCAGGTCGGTCACTCCCGCCTGACACGTTCCGCTCGAGTCGCAGCACCCCGCGCACGTCGAAGGCCCACACGGCGTCGACACCGGCGGCGGAGAACACGAGCAGACGAACAGCAGAGTCAGCAACGAGGCCGAGCGCATGCCGCCTTCTATCTCGCAGAATCACTTCGGAGTGCAGGCGACCATGCAGGTCGCCGACCCACCCATCGCAATCGCCTGTCCCTGACACGCGATGCGCGCCATCTCGGAGGCCTGACGGCGGTCTTCTCCCGAGCCCACGCCCGAGACCGTCATGAACGTGCAGCGGCCGGGCGCGACGCACTTGTTCACCATGCCCGTCGCCATGCACTGGTAGCGCGTGCCCGTGCTCGGCGCTTCGTCGTCGGCCGCTGGCGGCGTCACCTCGTTCGAGCGAGTCGTCGAGTCTTCCGACACCGCGGCGAGCAAGCCGAGGCTCAGGCAGCTGCCGACGAGGCACAGCCCCAGGACGCCGACGACCACCAGCACGATGACGACGGTTCGAGTCTTCATGTCAGCGTTCGATGTACGCCGGCTCGAGCCCCCAGCTCTCGTCTCGCTGCTCACCCAGCACCACGGTCTGGCACACGGCCGAGAGCGCTTCGGCCACGTCGTCGCTCAGGAAATTCTCGCTCACGTCGAGCGTCGCCACATCGTCGAACCAGCTCGCGGCGTCGACGATGGCCTGCCCACCCGCATCGGTCAGCGTGCCGTACGCCAGCGAGAGCCACTCGAGCTGCTTGAGCAACGGAGACTTCGCCAGCACGGGAACGAGCACGTCGCTGAGCTCGGTGTTCATCAAGCCGAGTCGCCTGAGTGACCCCACGCGCCCCGAGAGAATCGGCTGCAGCTCGGTCAAGCCGATGAGGCTCTTTCCGAACCACAGCTCCAACGACTGAAGGTTGGGGCGTGAGGAACGGAGCAACGGCTCGAGCTGGTTCGGCATCAGCAGCGTCGTCTCGATGGCGAGCGACCGCAGCGTGCTCGGCCACACGTTCACTTCCGGCAGCCGGCCGCGCAGACGCAGCCCTTCCATCTTCGGCACGGCCTCGATGAGGTCGTTCAGCGCCTGCACCACCGGCCACTCGTTGGTGGCTGGAAACTCGGGGTCGGGCTCCATGAGCTCTCCCGCCGAGAGGTGAAAGCAGCGAAGGCTCTCGGGCCGGTCGAGCTCGATGAGCTGGGCGATGGCGTCGTCGAGGCCGTCATCGAACTCGGTCTCGAGCTCGAGGGTGCGCAGCAGTCGGGCAGAGGGGTGCGCGAAGAGCGCGGTGAGCGTCTCGTCGAGCGCTTCGACCTCGGGCAGGTTCACCTTCACGCGGTCGATGAAACCGAGCCGCCAGTGCACCTCGGCGTCGAGCTCGAGCCTCAGCTCGCCGTGCTTCTCGAGCAGCTCACGCTCACGGTGCTCGAGGTCAGTGCGGCTGCCGATGGGCGCCTTGTGCGAGCGCTTCCCGGCCGGCAGCTTCTTCTGCTCGAGCAGGTACTGCAGCATGCCCAGCTCGCCACGCGCGTTGCCCTGCTGCTGCAGCCAGTCGACGTAGGCGAGCCGCAGCCCATCGTCGTCGGGCTCACGGCGAATCGCCGCTTCCTTCGTGTCGTCGCTCGCCTCGCTCACGGGAGGCTCGAGGTCACTTCTGCTTGGGCGGCACCGCGAGGTTCTGCTGGAAGAAGAGGCAGTGCTTGCGCAGCTCGCGCTCCTTCTCGGTGTTGTCCGAGTTCCACGCCTTGCTGACGACGACGAGCACGCCACCGGGGTGCGGCTTGCGCACGTGGGCCGCGAGCACGTCGATGCACTTGGGGTGCTTGTCGAGGTCGTCGAACGTCACCACGAACGCCTTGCCGGAGATGTCCTCGAGCAGCGCGCCGAAGTCCTTCGCGACGGGCTCGTGCACGTGCGTCGGCTTGAACTTGCCTGCCTCGGTGATGGCCGCCATGGCGATGTCGTCGGCCTTCACGCTGGGCTCGGCGATGTTGAGGCACAGCGTGTGGCGGGTCTTGTGGCCGAGCAGGCTGGAGATGAACTCGCGGCAGGTGTTCTCGAGAGACATGGCAGCTCCTGATGACGCGGGCGATTGGACCCGCAGAGGCCCGGGTGGATAGCACGCGGGCCCGGCCGACCGCTCAGCGTTTCTTGCCCTGAACCAGCGTGCCCTGCACGACGCCCACCAGGTGGCGCCCCGCCGAGGGTCCCTTCGAGAACTGACAGGAGCCGATGGCGACGTGCGTGGCGGTCGAGGACTCAACCGCCTCGGGAAACGCAGTCGAGAACGAGTCGGCGCGAATCCACGAGCCCACGACCGTCGCCCCCTTGACCGAGCCGCCATAGCTCTGGCCCTCGAGCGCTTTGAGCACGGGGTCGAGCGTGCTGAGCGGTTCTCCAGAGGAACACGAGGCCTCGATGAGCTGCTGCACCGATGAAGTCAGCACCGGCAACGTCACGAGCGCAGGCAACCCTTTTGCCTTGCGCAAGGCCTGCAGACGTTCGAGCAGCGCGGCGTTCTCGACGGCAGCGTCCAGCTTCGGCGTGATGGCGGCGATGACGGCCGACGACTCCCACTCGCCGTCTTTCAGCGGAGCGAGCCCGAAGCCGAACGCGAGGCGGCCGGGCGCGAGCAGGTCGACGCGGAACCCGGGGCGCTGCAGGTTGGAGCGCACGAGCTCGTCGATGAACTCCGAGCGGCCGCGGTGCTGCGAGACGTCGTGCGAGACGAGGCCGAGCGCCGAGACTCGCTTGGGAAGGTCGGCGTCGGGCGGTGTCTCGGGTCGCTCGACCTGCTGCCCGGCGTAGGTGCGCGCGAGCTGCTCGAGCCCATCGGACTGCTCCATCGGCGGCAGCGACAGCTCGAGGCGGCGCTGGTTGTAGCGGGCGGCGACTTCTCCCGGCCACGTCGCGGGGTCGGGCGGGTTCGGCGCGGGCGCGCGAATGGCGGCCTCTGGCTGCGTCGGTTCGGGCACGTCGACGTAGAGCGGAATGAGCGCGGCGCTGTGTCGCCACGGCTGCACGCCCGGCGCGTCGGGCACCGGGACGTACGCGAGCTCGATGAAGCGGCGGCCAGGCTTCGTCGCGGCCTTCACCGTCGTCGAGAACGAGCCGTCGGGCTTCACCGTGAGCGGCAGCTGGCGCACGCGGGCGTCGTCGTCATCGACGAACACGACGGCGCTCGAGAGCGGAGTCCGGAAACGTCCGGTGAGCGTCACGTCGTCACCTGCGTGCACAGCCTTGGCGAGCGTCGACAGTTCGACGTCATCGGAGACGGCGACCAGCACCTGAATCGTGTCTCCGAACGAGCCATCGAAGCGCACGAGCGAATACGCGAGCGGGCGCTCGGCGTCGGGTTTCATGCGTGAGGCCCAGATGGCGAGCGGCGCATCGAAGGCGCGCTCCGACGACGACTCGCCCGAGAGCACGTACGAGCCGCGCAGGTCGCCGACGACGCCGGCCTTCCACAACAGCCACTGCGAGAGCGCGGCGACGGGAGGCTGGCCCGTCACCACGAACGTCTCTCCGAGCACCTTCGCGACGGCGTCGAGGCGCGGCTCGTAGCGCAGGTGAGCCCGCGCGTCGGAGGGAAGCAGTTGCTCGAACTGCGCCCGCAGCGGAGCGTTCACGTCGCCCACGGCGCCCGCGCTGCTGCTGCGGAAGTCGACGACGGGTTGTTCGACGTGCGCCGAGGCCTGCTTCGGCAACTCACGCACGGGACGCGTCGCGCGCTGCAGACAGGCGGTGGAGAGCAACGCCAGGGCAAGGCACGAGAGCCGGGTCGCGGTGGTCATGCCCGCGCTTCTCTCATGACGCGGTCACGAGAGCAGCCTGTGAGCGGCTCAGCTGCTCTGCGCCTTGCGCTCGAAGTACTGCAGGTCGACGAAGACGGCTGCCGCGAGCATGAGCATGCGGTGGTCCATCGACAGGCCCGCGTCCTGGAACGCGACGCGGAAGTTGTCCTTGTCGGTGAACATCTCGTTGAAGACGCCGCTCCACTTCTTCTCGATGACGCCGACCTGCTGCTCGCCGCGGAAGAAGGGGAACGTCCAGAACTTGAAGAGGCCGGACTTCATCTCGAACATGACGTTGCCGTTGGCGTCGAGCACGTCGAAGCGTTTGGTGAAGAAGGCCCAGCGCTGCTGAATGGCGCCGATGAAGCGGCCGCCGGCAGAGACCTCGAGCCGTTGGAAGAAGAAGCGAAACGGGTGGTGCGCGCGGAAGGCCTCCTGGCGGGTCTGGTCGAAGAAGGCGATGTCGAAGCTGCGCCAGTGGCCGAGGAAGTACATGGCCAGCATGCCGAGGAAGCCCGAGCGTTGTTCGGCCGCGTAGAAGACCTCGCGCCGGTCGCTGGTGCTGATGGCGTACTTGTTGCGCGTCTCGAAGCCGAAGAACTCGGCGAGCTCGCGTTTCTGGCGAACGTAGAGCTCAGTCGTCTGCAGCGGAGCGAGGTCTGACATGGCGCTGAGCATAGACGTGCTGGGAGCGCGCTGATTGCCTCTATGCTGGCCTGGTGACGGGGGAACCGGCGACATCGAGAGAGTTGCTCTGGCTGAAGGCGGGCTGCGCGAGCATCTGGTTCACCACCGCGCTCGGCGTGCTCCACCCGTACTACCGGAGCGTCGGCCACGACTTCCTCTCGCGCCTCGGCTTGCCCGACTGGTTGATGCTGGCAACCTGCGCGGCGGAGTTCGTGCTCGCGGTCGTCATCGTGACGTCAGCTCCGAAGACGTGGCTGTTCGTGGGGCAGGCCGGCGGCGTCGTCGTGTTCACGCTGATTCTCGCGACGCTCGACCCGATGCTGCTCGTGCACCCGTACGGGGTGTTGTCGAAGAACTATCCATTCCTCGCGCTGGTGACGGTGACTTGGCTGGTCGCGAGGGAAGGGTGGACGCCGCGGGTGACGTGGTTGCTCCGTGGCGGCATGGCGCTGGTCTGGGTGACCGAAGGCATCTTTCCGAAGGTGTTCTTTCAACAGCCGATGGAACTCGCCGTCGTCTCAGGTAGCGGGCTCGTGCCCATTTCGCCGTCGGCGTTTCTGGTGGTGTTGGGATTGGCGCAGGCCGCGTCGGGTGTGGCGGCGCTCGTGTTCAAGGGAAAGTGGTTGGTGTTCGTGTTGGGTGCGCAGGTGTTTGCGTTGGCGGTGTTGCCGGCGTTGGTGAGCTGGCAGGACCCGATGTTGTGGTTTCATCCCTTCGGTCCGATGACGAAGAACCTGCCCATCGTGGCCGGAACGCTCATGGTGCTCCACCGATGCCGCCGATGATTCTGCTGGTGAAGGCGCTGCATGTGTTGTCGGCGACCATCTTCTTTGGCGCCGGGTTGATGAGCGCGTTCTGGAAATTCCGGGGTGACCAGAGTGGTGACCCGCGTGTCATCGATTGGGCGCAGAAGCAGGTGGTGTTGGCAGATTGGGTGTTCACGGTTCCGTCGGGCGTGATTTCTCCGCTGACGGGAGCGTATCTGGTGAGTGTGTATGGTTTGCCGTGGACGACGCCGTGGGTGCTGGCGAGCCTCGGCGGCTATCTCGGAGCGATGGTGCTCTGGCTGCCCGCCGCGTGGATTCAGATCGAGCTGCGCAAGATGACGAAGGTGGCGCTCGAGTCAGGCAGCGCCTTGCCCGAGCGGTTTCATCGGTTGAATCGCGTGTGGTTGCTGCTCGGCGTGCCCGCGTTCGGCGTGTCGGTGTTCATCATCTTTGCGATGGTGGCGAAGCCGTCCCTGTGGGGCTCGTGAATGCTATGACTCGCCCTTCCGCGCTGACGCCGTGAGGGGACCATGGGACTGCTCGACCCGACGCCGCCGCCGTACGACCCGCTCGTCTGGGTGGAACAACCGCTCGAACCACGTGGCCAGCAGGTCTGTCAGGCGTGGGCGCTGCAGGGCTACGGCGCTCCGATTCCCGTCTACCTCGCGTACGCGCTGAAGGTCGTCGGCTACGTCGCCGCGTGGATGTTCTTCTGCAGCTTCACGCCCGGCCTCGGTGGCTACGCAGATATCGCCTCGTGGTGGCTGAACCCCGTCGCGTTCCAGAAGGCCGTCACCTTCAGCCTCTTCTTCGAGGTGCTCGGCTTCGGCTGCGGCTCGGGCCCGCTCACCGGCCGCTATCTGCCGCCGCTCGGAGGCCTGCTCTACTTCCTGCGCCCGGGCACCACGAAGCTGCCGCTCTTCCCCGGAGTGCCGCTCATCGGCTCCGACCGCCGCACTGTCGTCGACGTGCTGCTCTACGCCGGCCTGCTCGTCTCGCTCGTGCGCGCGCTCGTCGCTCCGACACCGGGCTTCGACGAATTCCTGCCCATCGCCATCGTCGTTCCCATCCTCGGAGTGCTCGACAAGACGACCTTCCTCGCCGCGCGCGCCGAGCACTACTGGGTCACCATCGTCTGCTTTGCCTTTGCGACCAACTGGCTTCCCGGAGCGATGGCTGTGCAGCTGGCGCTCTGGTTCTTCGCTGGCGTCTCCAAACTCAACCATCATTTTCCAACTGTCGTCGCCGTGATGACCAGCAATGGCCCGTTCACGCGCTTCGAATGGATGCGAAAACTGATGTACAAGAGTTACCCGACCGACCTTCGTCCCTCGACGCTCGCGACCGCCATGGCGCACGCAGGCACGCTCTTCGAACTCGGCGTTCCCATCGCGTTCCTGCTCACGCCGCTCGGCACCCCGCCCGTCGTCGCCATCGTGCTGATGTTGATGCTCCACTCGTACATCACCAGCAACGTGCCCATGGGTGTGCCCATCGAGTGGAACGTCGCGGTCGTCTACGGCGGCTTCGCGCTCTTCTGGGCGCACCCTGATGTCTCGCTGCTGACGCTCGGCCCAACGTGGGTCGCGGCGTTCGTCGTCACCTTCACGCTCGTGCTGCCGATTCTCGGCAACCTGCGCCCCGACCTCATCTCGTTCCTGCTCTCCATGCGGTACTACGCCGGCAACTGGGCGTGCTCGGTCTGGTTCATTCGCAAAGACGCGGTGAAGAAGCTCGAGAAGCTGACCGCGACCAGTCCGTGGATCTACGACCAGCTCAAACCCTTCTACGAGAAGCGCACCGCCATCGGCATGGTCGGCAAGGTGATGGCGTTCAGGTTGATGCACCTGCACGGGCGCTGTCTGCCGTACCTCGTGCCGAAGGCCGTCGACCGCCTGCAGGACTACGAGTGGCTCGACGGAGAGCTCATCGCCGGCATGTTCATCGGCTGGAACTTCGGCGAAGGCCACCTGCACCAGGAGCAACTGCTCTCGTCGCTCCAGCGGCAGTGCGGCTTCGAAGAGGGTGAAGTGCGCTGCGTGTTCATCGAGTCACAGCCGATTCACGTGCAGTCGCTCGCGTGGCGGGTCGTCGACGCGAAGAAGGGCCAGCTCGAGGCGGGCAGTCTCGGCATCGAGCAGCTGCGCAAACATCAAGCGTGGACGACGAGCTGACGTCTTTTCAGTTCGACGCCGCCGTCGCGAGCCAACCTCGCCGCGGCATGGATCGGAAGTGATGATGGAACCGCCGCTCTTCAGGCTCGCTTTGGGCTTCGTCTCAGGCCGGAGCGCGCGCGAGCATCACCGCGACCGCGAGCGCGACGAACACTCCCGCAGCGGCGAGCTGCAACTTCTCGTTCGACGTGTCCGGCGTCTTGCCCTGCTCGAAGACGAGGGCGTCGTCGTGACCGAGCTCATGCAGCACCGCCTGCGCTTCAGGCGTCGGCGTCTCGAGCACCACGCCGCGAATGCGACGCGGCTCGAGCAACGCGTTGAGCCGCTCTCCATGCTCATCGAGGAAGCGCTTCGCGTCGGGCACTGAGAGCGGCGTGAGCGTGTCGAGCAGCTTCATCAGCTCAGGCTCGTGCGTAGCGACGACTGCGCGAACGTCTCCACGCTCGGTGTCGTCGTTCGGCATCAGCGGAAGGAAGAGCGACATCGTTCGCGTGGGCGCGTTCTTGTCGAGGCTGCGCCAGCGGCGCGTGACGGCGAGGCCTGCATCGAGCCGGCAGTTGCGCAGCTCGACCCACGGTCCGAAGGCGCGCGGCTTCGCGAGCCACTTGCGGCAATCGACGACGACGGGCTCCGATGGTGGGCCGGGGAAGACCACAGGAACCGACTGCCACGAGAGCCACGCTGCGACGCTGAGCAACGCCGTCGCGACGAGTGGAGCAGCGGGGCCGAGCGCTCTGCGTGCCATGCCCAATTCGTAACGGGCGGCACGGCGCTGCACGCGGGTCGAACCGGCCTCAGCCGGGACCCGTTGGACCCACGGCTGCTCAGCGCTTCTTGACGAGCTGGCCTGCGAACAACACCGCGACCGGCATGCCGCGCGACCACGCCGTCACCGCGATGGCCTGACCTTCTTCGAGGCCCTTCACGAACGCGTCCTGCCCGACCTCGATGGCCTTCTTGTGCGGCGTCTTCGAGCCGAAGTGCTGGTGCAATTCTGCCGGAGTCAGCACCCAGCAACGACCGAGCATCTGATGATCAGCCAGCGTGTCGACGGTGAGAATTCCCGGAGTGCCCGTCTTCGTCGCGGCCTTCTTCGCATCGGCCAGACTCGAGTCTCCCGCGGCGGCGTGCTGCGCGTCGGCCAGCGTCTGCTCGATGGTGCTGTTCCAGTTGGCCCAGGTGCTCCAGGACATGCGGTGCTCCTCGAAGAAGTGGTGGCGCGAGACATAGCGCGTTCGTCACTGCGCGAGCGCTCGAATGGAAGGCAGCTGTGGGTCGTCGCTCGGCGCCACACGCAAATACTGCTCGAACGCGGCCTTCATCGCCGGTGTGTTGCCCAGCCGGCCTTCGGTGATGCCCAGATTCTTCCACGTCGCCGCGTCGGGGTGCGGGTCCTTCGAGACGGCCTCACGCAAGACGAGCGCCGAACGGTCCAACCACGTGCGGTCATCGCCGCGCGCAATCGCCACCTCGAGCGCAGTCAGGCCACGCCGGGCTCTCGCGTTCCACAAGTCACGTTCGGCCAGCGCTTCCCACGTGCCTTCGGGCGAGCTCGTCAACGGCGCGGCAGGAGCGAGCTGCTCCGACGTGCTCCACCACGCTTCGTCATCGAACGGTTCATCCGGTCGAACGAGCCGCTCGCACACGCCGTACGGCACCAGTCGCATCGGCACGGGATCGCCCGGCTTCAACCCGCCACAGAGGAAGATGGGCCGTGACGCGTTCGCGTCGAGGAAGGACTGCAGGGTGAAGGCTCCCTCATCGCGCGGGTGCCAACGCGCTCCGGGGAAGTGCACGTCGCTCATCACGCGCCCGACCCGTGTCACGTACCAGGAGAACGTCATCAGCTGCTGATCGATGACTCGCAGTGATTGGTGTTCCTTCCCGCAGGCCTGCATCGCGCGGGAGACGTCGGTCACGAGGTCTCCCTGCGTCAGCACGAGCGCGTCATCGGGCAGGTTCAGCACCGAGCGCCCGTAGGTCATGAGCAGGTTCGCGTCGTGGCGTGGATGACGAGCGATTCCCACCGCGAGGAACGCCACGAGCAGCACGACGCTCAAGGGGCGAGGCAGCTTCGCCACCGCCACGGCCCCGGCGAGACACAGCACCAGGTGCGGCATGAGGAAGAACCGCTGCACCACCTGGAGAAACAGCGCGTCGTCGAGCGGAAGATTGGTGAGGGCTCCGAAGAGCACGAGCGAGCCCGCGAGCGCGACCACCGTCACGACGACGAACCGGCGCGCGACGAAACGCGAAGCCACCAGCGCGGCGAGCATCGGCAACGCGGCCGCCTCGAACACCTCGAAGCGAAGGAACGCGAGCACCAGGGAGAGCGCGCCGCCGCCGCTCTCGTCCCGCGATGCGAGCCTGAACGTTCCGTACTCGCGGCGCAGGACGTGCGTGAGAAAGCCCTCGACCGTTCGCGCGTCGCCCCATGAGAACGGCGTGTCGACCGAGCTGAAGAGCGGGAGCAGCAGCAACGGAGTCGACCCGAGCGCGACGCCGAGCAGCACCGGTCGCCACCACGTCTTCCCAGCGAGCACCAACACCGGCAACACCACGAACAACGCGGTCGGGTGATGCGTCATCGCGAGCCCGCCGCTCACGCCGACGAGCAGCCAGCGCCGAGGGGAAGACGACTCCATCGCCCACGTCGTCGACCACACCACCAACGCCACGAGCGCTCCATGCAGCGCGAACACCTCGGTCGTCGTCGCCGCGTTCCACACGTGTGGCGTCGCACCGAAGAAGGCTCCACTGAGCGCGCCCACGAGCGAGCTCTTCGTCCACCGGCGAACCGTGTCGATGACGAGCCCGACGGTCGCCGCTCCGAACACCGCCGACGTCGCGTTCAACCGCACGAACACGTCACCGATTGGCAGCCACGCCGCGAGCCGCAGCACCAGCCCATGCAGTGGATACCCGGGAGGATGCGCGAGCCCATCTGCGCACGCCGCCGACATCAGCTCACCCGAGTCGCCGCCCGGCACCCCGAGATGCAGCGTCACCGCGTACGTGACGAGCGCGAGGAAGAAGCCCGCCCAGGCGGTGAGACGCGCTGTCATGCGTCGACCGTCTACTCCATGGCCTGCAATCACAGGAGCCTGGGCGTTCCGCGTAATGAATCAGCCGATCGATGCCACAGTGTCTACCCATGCTCCGACTCGTGCTCGTCGTGTTGCTGTCGGTCCCCGCCATCGCCGCTGCTCAGCAGGTCGCCTCGTGCAGCGTGCAGACCTGCGGTCTCTGGATTGGTCAGAGCGCTCAGCCTGCAACCTGTCGCATGAACACCGCGCCGAACCAGTGCCGAACGCCGAGTGGGTGCTCGTGCGAGAACAACTGCCCGCTCTACGGCGACTGTTGTCTGCAGTTCGACGCAGTGTGCAACGTGCCAGTGGCCTTTATCCCGGTGACCCCGAGCGTCATCTCGACGGCAGGCAACGTGCCCATCACCATCGTGGGCAAGAACTTCGGTCAGAGCCCGCGCGACGCAGGCACGGTGACGGTCGACGGAGCGTCATGCCCCATCGTCTCGTGGGCCGACCTCTCCATCGTCTGCACGGCCCCGCCCGGAACGGGCCTCGACCGGCCTGTTCTGGTCACGACTGCCACAGGCCGCTCCTCGTCGAGCACCGTCTCGCGCAGCCCGCCCTTCATTCAGTCCGTCACGCCCACCGCCATCGGAACGGCAGGCGGCCCCATCACCATCATGGGTGACAGCTTTGGCACCCAGGGCATCGTCATCGACGTCGACGGCGGCGTTCTGCCCGCGACGGGGCCCGGCACGAGTCACGCACAGGCCGTCGCGCTCGCGCCCGCTGGAGCAGACGCGTTCGACGTGCGTGTTGCGCTCTCGGGTCGCACCAGCAACGCGTTCACCGTGACCCGCCGCGCGCCGACCATCACCGATGTCACGCCGGTGACGTTGTCGTCGACGGGCGGTGTCATCACCATCACGGGCACTGACTTCGGTCGTACCGGCGACGCCACCGTGAGCGTGGGCGGACGCGTTTGTTCCAACGTGACCACGCTGGTCCCTCACACGACGCTGACGTGCACGGCGCCAGGAAACGTCGGCTCGGCGCAAGTCACCGTGAACGTTCGTGGGCGCACCGCCTCGAGGAGTGTCCTGTACGGCGGCCCCTCCATCACCAACGCGGCGCCGCTGCTGCTGCCCACCAGCGGAGGGCGCGTCACCTTCACCGGCACCGCGCTCGACGCGCCGGGCCTGGTCATCACCATCGGTACCATCGTGTGCACCCCGATTGCGGGCACCGCTTCGGCGACCTCGATTCAGTGTGACGTGCCGCAGGGAACGGGCGTCGACCTTCCCGTCAGGGTGACCGCGGGCGGTGTGTCGTCGACGCAGCTGACGCTGTCGTACGGCCCGCCGGCCATCACGGGCATCACGCCGTCGAGCATCGCGACCACGGGCAGCGTGCTCATCACGATCTCGGGTCAGAACTTCGGTTCGCAGTCGGCGAGCATCTTCGTGGCGGGCGCTCCCTGCACGTCGCCCTCGGTGGCGCACAACCGCATCACGTGCTTCGCGCCTGCCGGCGTTGGAGCCAACGTCGTCACCCGCGTCGCCGTGGGCGGCCAGTCGGTCGATGACACCAGCCTCTCGTACCTCGGGCCGACGATTGGCGGAGTGCTGCCCGTGGCCCCTGCGACGAGTGGGGTCGCGCTCACCATCAATGGCAACAACTTCGGCGCCACCGAGCAGCTCGTTCAAGTCGACAACAACCGCTGTACGCCTTCTTCGTGGACCCAGACGCAGATCATCTGTCAGCCAGACCCGTCGGTGGCCGGCGGCACCTCGACGCTGCGGGTGCTCGTTGGCGGCCAGGAGGTGCTCACCACTTTCGGGTGGGCGGCCCCCTCCATCAACCTGGTGTCGCCGTCGTCGATGAGCACGCGCGCGGGCCAGCCCATCACCATCAACGGGCTCAACTTCGGTTCGGGCTCGCGCACGACGGTCGAGGTCGGTGGGCGTACGTGTCTTCCCAACGCGACCAGCATCAACACCCAGAACACCATCACGTGCGTCGCGCCTGAAGGGGTCTCGCCCGGCGCAGCGCAGGTGCGGGTGACGGTGGGCTCGGCTTCGACCACGTCGTCGGCCTTCTCGTACGCGTCGCCGGTGGTGAGCGACCTTTCTCCCCTGCGAGGACCCACGGCGGGCCGCGTGACGCTGACGGTTCATGGCGACAGCTTTGGAACGGCTCCTGCGACGGTGAGCGTCGGTGGAGTTCCGTGCCCCGTCTCGCAGCCGCAGACCCATGGCCAGTTGCGGTGTCTGCTGCCGCCTGGCCAGGGCGCGAGCGTGCCCGTGGTGGTGACGGCGGGTGGTCTGACGAGCCCCACGTTTGCGTACGGGTACGAGCCGCCTGCGGTCGACTCGACGTGGCCGCCGAAGCTGCCGACGCGGCAGACCCCGCTGTGGATTCGGGGCGTGAACTTCGGGTCGAACCCGACGGTGCTCGTGGGCGGCAGTCAGTGCCCCGTGCTCTCGTCGACGGACACCGAGATTTCGTGCGCCGCGCCCGCGGGTTCGGCTGGCGTGGTGCCGCTCGTCGTCCTGGTCGGTGGTCAGTCGACCGTCGGAGCGACGGTGACGCGCATCGCGACGTGCGGCCGCGAGCTGTCGAATGGCGCGACGTGCGAAGACCCGCGCGAGTGTCGAGGCAATGGCACGTGCTCGGGAACGGAGTGCGTGGGTGCTCCCGCGTCGGCTCAAGGGCTCGCGTGTGACGATGGTGATGGCTGCACCGCGCCGGGCATGTGTCAGTCGGGAGTGTGCGTCGCTCCGATGAGCGCTGATGGCGGGCAGGCGTGCGCGGTGGCGTCGGTGTGTGGTGCGTCTGGTCAGTGTCTGGCGGGCCGGTGCAGCGCGACGCCGGCGAATGACGGTGGCGTGTGTGACGACCTCGATGGCACCACGACGCAGGATGTCTGTGTCGCCGGGCGATGCGTCGGTACGCTGGTGATGGTCGTCGACGCCGGCGTGCCAG
>CALRPN020000059.1:0-68149 GCA_943370055.1 Archangium gephyra | reverse complement strand
GGTGGTGGTGGTGGTGGACCGTCGGCTCCAGCGGCGCCTGCGGGTGGAGCTGCGACCGTTGCCGCGACGAGCGGCGTGGTGAAGGCGATCGTCGCGGCCGGAGTGCTCTCCGTCGGCGCGGTCGTTGCCACCGTGACGCTGCGCGAGCCTGTCTCTCCGCCGGTGCCCGTTGTCGTTGCACCGCCACCCGTCGTCGCGATCGCGCCTGTCGTTCCCGAACCCGAGCCCGTCGTTCCGCCTGCGATCGTCGAGCCGGTGAAGACGCCTCCGCCGCCAGTCGTTCGCCCGGCCGTCGTTCGGCCCGCGACGCCGACACCGCCGCCAGTCGATACGAAACCTGCGCCGCCGCCACCGTCTCCAGACGCGGAACTCACCGCGCTCGACGATGCGATCGCGGCCGCGCGCGCTGGTCGAGCTGCGCAGGCACTCGCCGCCGTGGAGGCTCACGCAGCCAGCTGGCCAGACTCACCGCTCGCCCAGGAACGTGAGGTCATCGCCATCGAGGCATTGCTCTCGCTCGGTCGTCGCGATGATGCGCGGGCGAGACTGGGTGCGTTTCGTTCGAAGTGGCCCACGTCGACCCATCTGGTCCGGCTCGAGTCGATGCTGCCTCAGTAGGTGACGGTCGAGCACCGCTCACCGCTGGGGCGATGATCTCGTTCGGTTCGGTGGTCCCGCTCCAGTCGATGCTCGTCGTGCGCGACTCAGATTCATGGTGCCTCAGTGACGTTCGAGGAACGAGTCGATCGCACTCGCGACCGCTCCAGGAGATCGCTGCAGCACGAGATGCGGTCCGTCGATGATGACGAGCTCGGCGCGCAGGTCTGCGGCCAACGCGCGCGTTGCTGACTGGGGAACGAGAAGATCCCTCGCTGCTTCGATCACCAGCACAGGGACCTGCACCTGCGCCGCTCGGAGGTCGAGAGAGGCGAGCAGTCTCAGTCTCGCTCCGATGGTGGCCGAGGGAACGCTCGAGAGCGTGTCAGCAAGAAGCCGAGCGCTTCGTCGCAGTTCGGGCCGAGCAGTACCCGCCGTGTCACGCCCCGCGGTGCCATTCCCATCGTCCACGGCACCTTCGCCATCGCACCGACCAGCCCCGAGTGAGGCACGCGCGCAAAGGTGGCGATGAGGACGAGCGCACGCAGCTGAGCCGGCTGCTTCGCCGCCAGAGAGATCGCGAGCGGACCTGAGAACGACTCCGCGACCAGCACGAACGGCTCATCGGGCAGCGTCACCGCAGCGAGGTGTTCGTCGATGGTTCTCGCGGTGGTGGGGTAACGCACGACGGTGCAGCGCGGACCAAGGTGTCGAAGCGCTGGCTCGAAGAGTCGCCCCGTTCCATCGAGGCCCGGCATCAGCACCAGTCGATCAGAACGCACCAACGATTCCTGTCGGAGTCACCGTCACGCTCACCGGAGCGCTCTTGCTCTGGAACACGGGAAACACGTGCGCCTGTGGCCCCGAGCTCACCAGCATCCAGATCGCTGACACCATCAACGGAATCGACACGCCAGCGGTGATGAGGCCGGCCGTGCACATGCCTCCGCGCCTGCTCGTGTCGCTGCAGCCAACCGCCGAGAGGGTGATCGCCGTCACCACGCCCATGCCTCCGAAGGTCGTCCACACCACGCCGTTCACGAACAACCCGCTGCTCTCGCCTTCAGCCACGACGA
The DNA here is from genome assembly GCA_943370055.1 of Archangium gephyra. Classification (GTDB taxonomy): domain Bacteria; phylum Myxococcota; class Myxococcia; order Myxococcales; family Myxococcaceae; genus Xiheimicrobium; species Xiheimicrobium gephyra_A. The sequence goes on along the minus strand of CALRPN020000059.1, from coordinate 66,476 downwards.
CGCCGTGCTTCGCGCCCTGCAGCCGGTAGTCGAGATCGTCGAGGTACAGGTGTTCGCCGGCCGACGAGCGGAAGTGAATCGTCTGCGTCGGGTCGACCCACAACGAGCACGGCGTCAGGCAGGGCGCTTCGGTGCCCGCGAGGATCTGCCACTGCCGACCATCACGGTCGGAGTCGAAGTTCACCGCGACCGCGTTCTCAGGCGTGCCGGCGGGCGGAGTTCCAAACTCCTTCGGGACGTTCACGACCCGCTTCACACAACCGGACGACACCACGAGAAGGCAGATGAAGAGCGCGCGCATGAGCCACGCGAACGGTATCGCGATGCCGTGTCGACCGAAACCGGGTCAGGTCGAGCTGCCCGTTGTCGCGCTCGGGTGACAGGGCGTTCTGGGCTCACCTCGTGGGAACGACGGCGTGAGGCATCCTTCCGGTATGGACCGTCTTCGCTGGTTGATCGTCGCGTCGCTCGCCGCGTGTGGACCGCTCGAAGTCGCCGAGGAGCCCGATGACGAGATCACGAGCTCGCAAGAAGTCGTCGCCGACGGCGTGCGCCTCGAAGTCGGCACGGTGCTCAAGGCCACCACCAACGTGAACCTGCGCAGCGGGCCGGCGAAGACCTACTCGGTGCTCGAGACCGTCGCGCAGGGTGAACGCGTCACCGTCGTCGAGGCCTCGACTCAGCCGTACGTGAAGATCTCGCTCGCGGGCCGGGTGGGGTGGTCGCACCGCAACTACTACGACGTCGTGAGCCGCCCGGGGAACGCCTCGACGACGCTCGCCTCCATCGACGCCGCCGCCGTGGGCTCGGCCTGCTACCGCTATCAGTGGGCCAACCGTGGCCAGATGCCGCGCGGCTTCATCAAGGGCGTCGCCAGAACCTTCGCGCGCGCCGTGTGCGATCCCTCCCGCGCCGATCTCGCCGTGGTGTCACGCGCCCGCACGAGCGATTCGCTCAACGACGCGCTCGCCTGGTACCAGCCGCAGTTCTCGGCGCTCGGCCTGTCGAATGATCGCGCCGGAGTGGACACGCTGCGACACACGTACGTGCTGCTCCTCGGCCTCGGCATGCGCGAGAGCTCGGGCGAACACTGCGTCGGCCGCGACACCTCGGCGACCAATACGTCCTCCGCGTCGGCAGAGGCCGGCGCCTGGCAGACCAGCTACGACTCGCACACGCGCCACGGCCAGCTCGATGCGCTGTTCTCGCAGGCCCGCTCGAACACGACCCACTGTCAGCTCACGACGTTCGCCGATGGCGTCACCTGCAGCGCCGCCAACTGGAAGAACTGGGGCTCGGGCGATGGGTACACCTTTCAGAAGCTCGAGAAGGATTGCCCGGGCTTCGCCGCCGACTACGCCGCCGTGATGCTGCGCGTGAACGGTGGCAGCAAAGGTCACTACGGTCCGCTGCGGACGCACGCTGCCGAAGTTCGTCCCGAGTGCGACTCGATGCTGCAAGTGGTCCAGCGGCTGGTCGCGCAGGATCCGTCGGTCTGCACCCAGCTCTGATCACCTCGAACGGGCTCAACGGGGTTCGATGTCAGACCGGCGTGCGATACCGGCAGCATGGAGACGAAGACGAAGCGGCAGGTGGGGGACGAGGCCGAGGCGCTGGTCGTCGAGCACTACGAACGTGAAGGGTGGACGGTGCGCGACCGCAACGTGCTCTCACGACGCGGAGAGGTCGACATCGTGGCCGAGAAGGGCGAGGCGCTGGCGTTCATCGAGGTGCGCATGCGCGCGACCGACATCTGGGGTGATCCCTCGCTCACGGTGGGGCGCGGCAAGCAGCGGCGCGTCGTCCTGGCGGCCCTTCAGTACCTGCAGCGGCAGCGGCTCATGAACCGCGCGATTCAGTTCGACGTGGCCAGCGTGGTTGGCAAGGGGCGCACGGGCCGGGTCGAGATCATTCCCGACGCGTTCGAGTCAGGGTTCTGAAGCGTGGCATCATGCCGCTCCGATGAGATGGCTCGTTCTTCTGGTCATCGTGGTCTGCGCAGCCGGCTGCAAACCTGACTGCGGCACCTACCGCTTCAATCTGCCGGCCACGAAGGTGAAGTACGCGGCCGATCCGAAGCTCATTCCCTCTGCCAGCGCGATCGAAGAGTGCGGCGACTTTGGCAGCCAGGCCACGTGGGACGCGGTGCCCGGCACCACCGTCATCAGCTTCGAGCCCACCACGGGCAAGGTCGCCGAGTACGCGAGCATGTTGTTGAGCGTGAGCCTTCCCACCGCCCGAATCGCCGACGGCGTGACGCTGCAGAAGAACGAGCTGGCTGGCACCGCCTTCGAGGGCCTGGGCTTGATGCACACGGACGAGGCGGTCCTGACGGAGGGCTCCATCACGTTCCACCGCGTCGGCGAGCTCATGGTCGAAGAGGTCTTCAATCGCCGCGTCGTCGAGCTCTCGTGGAACCTCACCTGGGAAGGCGACCAGGGCGTCCGCTACGAGGCGACGGGCAGAGACGTGATGGACTTCGGCGTGGACAAGTAGGAGACGCGCGCTCGTGCGTGCTCTCGTCGAACCGTCGACGCTGTACCTGGTCGCGACTCCTATCGGAAACCTCGGCGATCTCACCGCTCGCGCCATCGAGGTCTTGAAGGCCGTCGACTGCATCGCCTGTGAAGACACCCGGCACTCGCGCGTGCTCCTCGACGCGAACGGCATCAACACGCCAACGACGAGTCTGCCGGCCTTCGCCGAAGGCGCCCGCGCCGATGCCCTCGTGCAGCGCCTGAAGGAGGGCCAGTCGCTCGCGCTCATCTCCGACGCAGGCAGCCCCGCCATCAGCGATCCCGGAGAGCGCCTCGTCGTCGAGTGCGTGGCCGCCGGCCTTCGCGTCGTTCCAGTGCCCGGTGCCTCGGCAGTCGTCGCTGCGCTCTCGGCCTCCGGTCTGCCCACGTCTCGGTTTCACTTCCTTGGCTTCCTCCCGCGAACCCAGAGCGAGGCCCGCGCCATGTTGGATGAAGTGGCCGGCCTGTCGGCGACGCTGGTGCTCTACGAGTCTCCGCGCCGGGTGGTCGAGACGCTCGCACTGCTGCAGGAAGCGCTCGGCGATCGGCCCGCCTGTGTCGCGCGAGAGGTCACCAAACTGCACGAAGAGTTCCTTCGCGGAACGATCTCGGAGCTGGCCTCGAGACTCGGTCAGGCCGAGGTGCTGGGTGAGATCGTCGTGCTCGTGCATGGTCGCGTCGCGGAGGCGCGGTGGACCAAAGACGAAGTGATCATCGCGCTCGAGGCGGGTCTCGGCCGCGGAGAGCGCCTCAAGTCACTCTCGAGCGAGATCGCGAAGGCGGCCGGTTGGTCGAGCCAGGACGTCTACCGGCTCGGGGTGTCACTCAAGGCCCACTGATTCAGGCATTCCGGCTTCGTCTCGCGGTCCTGCTTCGGCTCCGTCTCACGGAGGCGCAGTGGCAGGGCAGAAGCCCGACCGCGGCGCGCACGCCCGGAAGTACACGTGCGGCAGGCCGTTGTTGCCCGAGCAGAAGAACTGATCGCCTTCCTCGTTCTCGACCTGGAAGCCCTTGCACGTCACCGACTGACCAGTGATCTGATCGCAGGCGCTTCCGTTGCGGCACGAGAAGATCACGCCGCCGCAGTCGAAGCCCGAGGGGCAGTCGTCGTCGTTCTGACAGATCATTCCGCAGAATGAGCCCGTCTGGCCTTCCGTCACGAACGAGAGACACCGAGCCACGGTGGCCTGCCCACACGTCTGGCCGTTCATTCCGCACGAAGCGCAGTCGTTGCGGTTGCTGCGAGTGAGGCAGCGACCGTTGGTCTTGTCGCAGAACTCGTTGGCGGGGCAGCCCTGGTTGTCACGGCAGAAGGCCTGGCAGTTTCCGTTCACGCAGGCGAGCCGGGCCGAGACCGTGGTGGGGCCGTTCGGGAGCGCGCAGTCGCCATCGGTGCGGCAGCCCGCGCGGCAGGTCAGCGTCTGCGCGTTGCAGACGTTGCTCATCGCGCAGTGCTCGTCGAGCGTGCACGGCCCGTTGGGAATGCACTTCGTGGTGGTCGTGTCGCAGAAGGTGCCGCTTGGGCAGTCGAGGTTCGAGGTGCACGACGCAAACGACTGACAGAAGCCGAGCGGGTTGCAGAAGTTGCCTGACGGACAGTTCGCGTTGCTGGTGCAGCGGCAGCCGCCCGACGCCGCGTCACAGAACTGGCCCATGGGGCACGAGGCGTTCGAGGTGCACACGCAGCGCTCGGAGCCATCGGTCGCTTTTCGGAAGCCGGTGGGGCAGCAGACGTCACCGGTGCAGACGCACGCGCCGATGCTGGGGCTGTACACGTGGTTCACGGGGCAGCAGTCGGTGCGCGCGCAGACGCAGTCCTTCGAGATCGGATCGTACCGGTAGTCTTCCGGGCAGCAGTTGTCGGCGCCGCAGCGGCAGGTCTGCTTCGCCTCGTCGAAGGTGAAGCCCTTGGGGCAGCACGCATCGCCGGCGCACACGCACGACTTCACCATCGCGTCGTAGCGGTACCCATCGGGGCAGCAGTTCTCGGCGTCGCAAATGCAGCGGCGCTCGTCGGGCAGCCAGCGGTGATCCTTCGGGCAGCACTTCGAGTCGCGACAGACGCACGCCTCGGAGTCTCCCGAGTACTCGTAGCCGTCGGGGCAGCAGTCCGTGCTGCGGCAGATGCACTTGCCTTCTTCACACGAGTGGCCGGTGGGACAGCCTTCGTCGGTCGAGCACACGCACTTCTGCGCGACGTCATCGAACGCGTAGCCGTTGGGGCAGGTGCCATCGAGCGCCGTGCGGGAACAACCCGCGGCCAGGAGGAGCACGAACGACAATGAGATCGTCAGTCGGGGCGAGCTCATGGGCGGGCGAAGGCGTACTCGATGCGAATGGTGGAGCCAGGCGGCGGAACGTACGTGCCCAGGAAGACGACTGAGTTCGTGTCGGCCCGGTACTGCCAGCCCGTCACGTCGTTCTGAGGAATGATGGTGGACACCATGCCGTCGACGACGGTGACGCGAATCGACGAGACGATCGGCGTGAGCGTCATGGGAAAGACGCGCTTGAGCGTGTTGAGCGCCTGGGCGATGCGAATGAGCGTCTGCTCGAAGCTCGCGTCACAGATGCTGCCGATGATGCCGCCGGTGCGCGTCGCCACCTCGGTGTAGCGGAAGCTGGGCTCGGCGAGGCTGCCGTACAGGCCGGCTTCTCCCGGAGGAATGCAGCCGTTGGGCACCGGGCCTCCGATGATGCTGAACGAGATCAGGTTCTCGTTGCCCTTGCCCTTGAGCCCGCGGAACGTGCGGCCGAAGTACTCGGTGGTGCCGAAGCTCGAGTCGTCTTCGTTGGTAACGACGATGACCGCGAGCGCGGCGCTGGCTCGAATGAAGCCCGCGTTGGGCGGGTTCGCCGTGTTGGGCGGCGTGAGCGCGAACTCAGCCATGCGCAGGCCCTGCTCCCAGCGCGAGCGGCTCGCTGGAAAAGTGGTGTTCGCCTCGAAGACGGCGCGCGGGTTCGACGTGCGGTTGGTGATGATGGCCGGCATGCCGCGCAGCCTGCCGCCGTCGTTCGACACGATGGAGATGACACCCATCTGGAAGTCGACCCGCAGCGCGACGAGCTCCTGGACGAAGCGATTGAAGTTGTTCACGAGCCGACGACGCTCGTTCACCATCGAGCCCGAATCGTCGATCACCCAGAGAATGTCGACGACGCCATCGGCCTGCTTGAGCAGATCGATCTGCGTCGCGTCGACCCGCGGAGGATCGATCACCTTCACGCGGCCCACGGTCGATCGATCGATGCGCGGCGGCTTCACTTCGACTGGCGTGAGGCGCGGCGGCTCGACCTCGGGCACTGCGCTGACGCGGCCGTTCTCGCGACCAACCTGATCGCACGCCGTCGCGACGAGCAACACAAGGCACAGCGAAGGTGAAAGAAGTCGGCGCATGCTGTGCATCACACGTTGCGAAACGTTCCCACGTTCATGCAAGGGCAGGCCATGACGGACAAGTACCCTGTTTCCTTCAATCGTTTGCCTTCGCAGGCCAGACTGCCTACGACACTGCCGTCACAGATGCGCGCTTTTCTGCCGCCACTCCTGCTGCTCTCGAGTTTCCTCGGGTGCCGTTGCCCTCCGCCGACGCCCACGGCCGTGACGTTGCGCGTGAAGAACACCACGCGCGATGGCTTGCTCGTCAACGACACGAAGGGCCAGCTCGGGTTGACCCTGCAGCGCAGCGTCAATGGCCAGTGGTTCTCGTTCGACGATCTGCCGTGTGCCTGCCAGAGCTGCGATCGCATCTGCGAGCGCAGTTGCCAGTGCCCCGATGCAGGGATCACCGGAATCGTCCGGCAGGTCTCTCCGAACGGGCAGGCCGATCGGCAATGGACTGGAGTCATTCAGGTCGCGGGCTTCGCCTGCAACGACGTGTGTCTGGTGCCCGAGAACGCGCCACCCGACGAGACGTTTCGGCTGCAGCTGTGCTTCGTGAATCAGATCGACGGAGTCGAGGCGCCCAGCGATGGCGGCAGAGTCAGCGCTCCATTTCCCCCCGCCGACGCGCAGACCTGCGTGACGCGTGAGTTCCAGCCGCAGCAGGGGGTGGTCGAGATCAGCCCGCCGCGCGGCGCCGATTGCACGACGACCGCTGACTGCAAGGGCAAGGACGAGCTGTGCCTCTCTGGCAGCTGCACCGCCGGCTGTCCCTCCAACGTGTACCCGGCACAGCCCGAGCTCGTCGTCGCCTACACCTCGATGGGTTTCTTCGCCGAGAGCCGCGAGACCGATGGTGGCCGCGTGCTCCAGACTGGCACGGGGAAGATCACCGCTACCCAGTTCACCGGAGAGACGCTGCAGGTGACCGTCTCGAACGTGGGCGGCAGTGGCCGGGTCGACGTGAAGTTGCCGGGAGGCCTCGGCGGTCCCTCGCTCACGAACAACACCGAGGTGAAGGTGCTGGTCGCGATTCGAACCGACGACAACGTGATCTCGCGTGGAGTCACGCTGCGTGACGCCGCGACCAACGAGCTGCTCTTTGCTGCTGACTCCGCCCTCATCGCGCCCGTGCTGAAGGACGCCGACCTGGCGCCGTTCACCGTGACGCGTGAAGCCGGCGCCGTGGGCTGCCGCATCGACGCGTCGTGCGGGAAGCTGGTGTTCTCGAAACAGAAGCTCACGAATGGAACCAACTCGGTCTCGGTCGAGCCGGGGAAGCTCGCCTCGTTGATCGGCGGGACCAACTACCGTTTCTGGAACGTCACCGATGGCCAGTACGGCACGGGGTCGATGTGCCGCTCCTACCGGCCCTACGCGTTCTGGAAAGAGCGCTGAGACACCTGGCTGCACGTTTCTGCTAGCCTCTGCAGCCCATGGGTTCGGCCAAACCCTCCTCGGACTTCGACCGCGGAAGGCTCATCGGAAAGTACGAGATCCTCACCCGCCTCTCGATGGGCGGCATGGCCGAGCTCTATCTCGCGTTCCTGCCGGGCCCCGGTGGCTTCAAGAAGTTCGTCGCGGTGAAGCAGATCCTCCCCGACGTGAAGCGCGACGAAGCCTTCGTGAAGATGTTCCTCGACGAGGCGCGCATCACCGCCGCCTTCAGTCACGCCAACATCGGGCAGGTCTTCGATCTCGGCGAAGACTCCGAATCGGGTGAGCTCTACCTCGCGATGGAGTTCATCGCCGGCCAGAACCTCGAGCAGGTGTTGAAGCGGGCGGCGAAGAAGGAAGTCGCCATTCCCGTCGGCTTCGCGGCCCGCGTGATTCGCGACACCGCGCTCGCGCTCCACTACGCGCACCACTTCCAGGAGCCCTCGACCGGCATGGCGATGCCCGTCGTGCACCGCGACGTCAGCCCGAAGAACGTGATGATCACCTACACGGGCGACGTGAAGGTGATCGACTTCGGCATCGCGAAAGCGCGCGGCCGGTTGAACCGCACGCAGGTCGGCATCGTGAAGGGCACGTCGGGCTACATGGCCCCCGAGCAGGTGAAGAACGAGCAGCTCGACGGGCGCGCCGATCTCTTCGGCACCGCCGTCATGCTGCACGAGATGCTCTGCGGCGAGCGCTTGTTCACCGCTCCGACCGACGCCGCCATGATGCTGAAGATCGTCGAGGGTGAAGCGACGCCGCCGTCCGCGGTGAACGCGTACATCACCGAGGACTTCTCCAACGTCGTCTTGAAGGGCCTCGAGAAGGCGCGCGATCGCCGGTTCTCCACCGGCAAGGAGTTCGCACGCGCCATCGAGCAGTCGTGCGGCGAGATGTTCGAAGAGGAGCAGGTCGCCGAGTTCATGAAGCAGCTGTTCGACGACAAGATCGCGCTGACGCGATCGATCCTCGAGATGGCGAACGAGGAGAAAGACGTCAGCAGCCTCTCGCGCGCCGTCGAAGGCCTCACCCAGGAGGAGCAGGACAACGCCTCGGGTGGCCGCAAGAAGGTGACCAACGGCGCCGGCATGAAGAACGTCGCCACGCCCGCGCCGAGGCCAGGGCTCAACAGAGCAGGTGCGTCGAGTCAGCGGTTGCCGAAGGTGGGCACGAAGGGCGCGTCGAGCCAGAAGCTGCCTCCGGTCGACGGGCGGTCGAGATCGTCGCAGCGCCTGCCCAGGGTCGGTGGGGAGTCGCGTCGTTCGCTACCCTCGGTTCAGGTCGAGGACGAGTCGACGGCGAAGAAGTCGAAGCCCAGGCTTCCCCCGGTCGACGAGACGATTCCTCCGACGTCGAGAGCGAAGTCGAACCCGAAGGGTGTGGTTCCTGCGGAGTTGAGCCAGCGAGGCACCGAGCAGGCGGGTGAAGCACCGGCCGAGGGTGGTGGCAGCAAGGTGATGATGATCATCGCCCTGCTCCTCGTGCTGGCTGTCCTGGGTGGCGGAGGCTGGGCCGTCACGAAGGGTCCGCTCGCAGGAATGCTCACGCAGGCGACGAAGGACGACACGATTCCCGTCGATACCGGCCCGTCGAAGATCGATCTCAACGGCACCAACCCCTCGGGGCCAAAGCCGGCGTGGTTGCTCGAGAAGGAAGAGCAGGATCGCAAGGACGCCGAAGAGAAGGCGCGGCAGAGGGAGATCGAAGAAGCCGCCGCTGATCCCGATCGGCTCCAGCTGCTTCAGGAGATCACGGCGCAGATCGAGCAACTCGATCGCCTCGAGAAGGAACAGCGGCAGCTCAGGATCGAAGCGCGACAGGGCAAGCAGAACACCGAGCAGAACGCGAAGAAGATCGACGACCTGCAGAAGCAGATCAACGATCTGAAAGACGCGCTCAAAGAGAAGGAAGAGCGCAAGAAGACCACGCCCGTTCGGCGCCGCGGTGGTGATCCAGAGGGCGTGACGGTGGTGAAAGACGCTCGCGGCGCGAAGGCGAACGAGGTCGGCTACCTCACGCTGAAGACGCTCAACCCATCGTCAGCCGCCGTTTTCCTCGGCAAGAACAAGCTGGGTGACACTCCCTTCGACAAGTTCCCGATGGAGGAGGGCGTTCACGAGCTGCGCATCGTCGACTCCGATTCGAAGAACCGCTCGTACACGGTCACGATCTCTGCCGGAAAAACCGAGACCAAGACGGTGAACGTGGGCTCGTTGCCGCTCGGTCCCTGAGCGCGTTCCTCCTCGCTCCAGCGGGCCCGCGCATGTAGGGTGCCCGCCGCCATGTACTTCCAGGATTTGATCCTCTCGCTCCAGAACCACTGGGCGAAGTTGGGTTGCATCGTGACCCAGTCGTACGACCTCGAGGTCGGCGCCGGCACGATGGCCCCGTACACCTTCCTCCGCGTGCTGGGCCCCGAGCCATGGAACGTCGCGTACGCGCAGCCGTCACGCCGCCCCGCCGACGGCCGCTTCGGTGAGAACCCGAACCGCCTGTTTCAGCACCACCAGTTTCAGGTGATCCTGAAGCCTGCGCCGAAGAACGTGCAGGAGCTGTATCTCGACTCCATCAAGGCCTTCGGCATCGACCCGATGGAGCACGACATTCGCTTCGTCGAAGACGACTGGGAGTCGCCCACGCTCGGCGCCTGGGGCCTCGGCTGGGAGGTCTGGTGTGACGGTATGGAGATCACCCAGTTCACCTACTTCCAGCAGTGCGGTGGCTACGACTGCAAGCCCGTCGCGGCCGAGTTGACCTACGGCCTCGAGCGCATCGCGATGTACCTGCAGGGCGTCGAGAACGTCTTCGACCTCGAGTGGGTGAAGGGCGTGAAGTACCGCGAGGTCTTCCACGCGAACGAAGTCGAGATGTCGAAGTACGCGATGCAGGCGTCCGACAAGGACCAGCTCATGGCCCTGTTCGACAGCTACGAGAAGGAGTGCAAGCGGCTCATCGTCGAGGCGCAGCTCCCGATTCCTGCGTACGACTTCGCGCTCAAGTGCAGCCACACGTTCAACCTGCTCGACGCGCGCGGTGCGATCTCGGTCTCTGATCGCGCGCTCTTCATCAAGCGTGTTCGCGACAACGCCAGGCTCTGCGCCGAAGGCTACCTGCAGATGCGTGAGCGCCTGGGCTTCCCGCTCTGCAAGACCGCGTGGACGGTCGGCGAGCAGCTGCCGTTGCTCGAAGGCAAGAAGGCCTCCGATTACTGGAGCACCGTGACGCTCAACAAGAAGGACGAGAAGAAGGAGGCGAGCCGTGGCTGAGCTGTTGTTCGAACTCGGCTCCGAGGAGCTGCCCGCGCGTTTCGTCGTGCCCGTGCTGAACGATCTCGAGAAGCTGTTCATCGAGGGCTGCAAAGCGGCACGCATCAACCATGGCGCCATCAAGACGTACGGCACACCGCGCCGGCTCGCGCTGCTCGTCGAGGGGCTCTCCGAGAAGACCGAAGACGTCGTGAAGGAAGTGCAGGGCCCGTCGGTGAAGGCGGCCTTCGAAGCTGACGGCACGCCGAAGGTGCCCGCGACGAAGTTCGCCGAGTCGGTGAAGCTGCCCGTCGACAAGCTCAAGCGGGTCACGACGCCGAAGGGCGAGTACCTGGCGGCCGACGTCGAAGAGAAGGGCCGTCGAGTCATCGAGCTGCTGCCAGAAGTGCTCGGCGCATGCGTCAAGAAGCTGCCGTTCCCGAAGTCGATGCGCTGGGGCGATGTCGAGGCCGCGTTCGGTCGGCCGCTGCAGTGGATCGTCGCGTTGTTCGGCAGCGAAGTGGTGCCGGTGATCTTCTCTGACGTGAAGAGCGGCCGCGAGACCCGCGGTCACCGTTTCCTGGCGCCGGGAGTCATCACGATCGCGAAGCCGTCTGACTACGAGGCCGCGCTCGAGAAGGCGCACGTCGTTGCGGATCTCGCCAAGCGCCGCGCGATGCTGGTCGAGCGACTGGCTGCTGCTGCGAAGAAGGCAAACGGCACGCTGATCTCCGATGACGGGCTGGTCGATCAGGTGCTCAACCTCGTCGAGCTGCCGAACCCCGTCGTCGGAACGTTCGAGGAGCGTCACCTCGATCTGCCGCCCGAGGTGCTCATTCAGGAGATGAAGAGCCACCAGCGGTATTTCTCGCTCACCGATGCAAGCGGGAAGCTGCTGCCCCGTTTCATCGCCGTGTCGAACACGCCCGTGAAGAGCGAAGCTTTGTCCGTGAAGGGCTACGAGCGCGTGCTGCGCGCCCGGCTCACCGACGGCCGCTTCTTCTTCGACGAAGACCGGAAGATTCCCCTGCAGGATCGGTTGCCCAAGCTCGCGCGCCGCAACTGGGTGCAGGGCCTCGGCAGCATGGCCGAGAAGACCGATCGCATTCGTGCGCTCGCGATGAAGTTGGCCGACCTGGCAGGGAAGGGTGCTCAACGCGCGACGATCGAGCGTGCGGCATCCCTCGTGAAGTGCGACCTCGAGACCGGCATGGTCGGCGAGTTCCCCGAGCTGCAGGGCGTGATGGGGCGGGAGTACGCGCTCCATGGTGGTGAGCCGAAGGAGGTCGCGATCGCGATCTTCGAGCACTACCTGCCTCGTGGCGCGAACGACTCGTTGCCCACGCAAGATGCGGGCGCGCTCATCGGCCTCGCTGATCGCATCGACTCGCTCGTCGGTCTGTTCGCCATCGGCAAGCGGCCCACGGGAGCGAAGGATGAGTTCGCCCTGCGCCGCGCGGCGATTGCCGTCATCAACCTCGTCATCGGCAAGGGCTATCGGTTCTCGCTCTCGGCCGCGCTGGACGAGTCGCTCCGGTTGCTCGAGCCCGTGCTCGCCAACTCGAAGGCGAAGCCGGCGAACCCGCCCGTGAAGGTGCAGGTGCTCGAGTTCATCCAGGACCGGCTGCGTCCGCTCTGGGGTGAGCAGCACCGTGCCGACATCATCGAGGCCGTGGTTGCTGCGGGCATCGACGACCTCGTCGCGACGCACCAGCGGCTGACCGCGTTGTCGGCGTACGTCTCGCGCCCCGACTTCTCGAAGCTCGCCGCGACGTTCAAGCGCGTGGGCAACATCGTCGAGAAGCAGGCGAAGGACGTGACGAAGGCTCCAGTCGACGCCTCGAAGCTGACCGACGAGGCCGAGAAGGTGCTCAACGCCGAGGTCTCGAAGGTGCGTGACGCCGTGCACGCCGCCATCAAGTCCGACGACTACGCGGGAGCGCTCGCCAAGGTCGTTCCCCTCGGGCCCTTCGTCGACACGTTCTTCGACAAGGTGATGGTGATGGCCGAAGACAAGGCGCTGCGTGAGAACCGCGTGCGTCTGCTGATGGAGATCGGCGGCCTGTTCGGCACCGTCGCTGACTTCTCCAGAATCCAGTCGGAGTCCTGACGTGACCTTCCCGAAGTTCCGATGGCTGATTGCAGTCGTGGCGGTGGGGGCCAGCGCGTGCCCGGCCGTCGACGTGTCGCTCCCGACGCCGCTCGATCGTTTCTACTTCCCCACGGCCATCACGCACCTCGACGGGCCCGATGGCGGCAACGGCGTGCTCGTCGTCGCCTCGACGAACTTCGACAAGCGCTTCGGGGCAGGCTCGCTCATCGCGGTGAACCTCGATGGGTTGAACCTGCCCGCGTTCGGCGCCACGCCGACCTCTCCCGTCACGCAGATTCCGATCATTCGCACCACGCCGCTCGAGGCCGACGGCGGCGCGCCCGATGCGGTTCGAATCGCGGCCTTCGCCGGGCAGATGGCGGCGCTCCCGCTCTCGGCCGATCGGTTCCGGCTCTTCGTGGCGACGCGCTCGGAGAAGCAGCGCGTGCACGCGGTCGACCTGACGATGAACCCGAACGGAAGTCTCTCGCTCGCCTGTCTCAACTCGACGGAGCGCGACTGCAGCGTCAACGCGACCTCGCTGAACGGCCTCGAGCAGACCGAGACCGGCATTCCCCGCGCGCCCGGTGCCTTCGGCGTCGCGCTGCGGCCACGCACCTGCTCGATGAAGGAGGAGTGTGGCGAAGCCCGTGATGCCGGCTCGTACGAGTGCAATCAGTCTCGCTGCTTCGCGACGTTCGATGGCCGGCCTCAGGAGCCCGTCTCGGACGTGATGGTGACCCACATCTCGCAGGCCGACACGCCGCTGGGCTCTGCGAAGGACCCGCGTGGTTACCTCGTCAAGCTGGGCTCGGAGTCGATGACCATCTCCGAGCGCAACTTCGTGAGCCTGAGCGCCGGTGCGTCGCACTCCATCGCCGTCGGCGCGCGCTGGAACTACGTGAGCGGCCGCTTCATCAGCCCGCTCGGCAACCTCATTCGCATGGTCGATCGCAGCTCGTGGGACGAGACACCGACGGTGGTGTCGAGCGGCGTCGAGTCTGTCTTCCGTGTGGCCGAGTCTCGCGGCATCGCGCTGAGCGCCGATGAGAAGCGCGTCTACCTGCTCGGCCGATCGCCCGACGCGCTGCTCGTCGCCAGCATCGACGACCCCGCGAGTGACGCTCCAGTGCTCAACGTCGTGCGCGGCATTCCGCTGCCCGCCGAGCCGAACGAGATCGTCGTGCTCTCGCGTCCGGGTATGGCCGATCTCCTCGCCATCACCTGCACCGCTGCCGGCGTGATCGCGCTCTACGACGATCAGAACGACGTGCTCACCCAGATCCCTGGCGTCGGCGTTCAGCCCTTCGGCCTCGCGGTCGATCGCCGTGGCGCCGGAGCCCGGCTCTTCGCGACGAACTTCCAGGACGGGCGCGTGGCCGTCATCGACCTTCCCGATCTCGCGGCGCCGCAGTCTGCGCGTGTCGTGGCCCACCTCGGGCGTCAGCAGTTGTGCCTCGTTCGTTCGACCGACGTGTCGTGCGCGACCGATGGCGGAGTCGCTCCATGATTCGCCGGCTTCTCGTCGCAACAGCCCTCTTCCTCTTCGGCTGCCCCCAGAACACCACCAGCTCGGCGAACGCGTTCGTCGGCGCGAACGATCTCGTGCTCGTCGATCTGCTCGACGGCGGCGTTCGCGAGTCTGACGACGACTTCAATCGGTTCCTCTTCGTCACCTCGACCAACACCAACGAGCTGCGCGTGCTCGATCTCAAGCCCGCCTCGGCGACGGGAACGGCCGCGACCAAGGAGCCCCTGCGCGCCCCGAACCCGCTCGAGACCTTGTCGATCCCCGTCATCGATCGGCCGACCGGCTTGTCGCTCGACACCCGCTACGAGCAGGGCATTCGGAAGAAGGGCTCGCTGCTGTACGTGAGCCGGCAGGGTGGGGCGGAGCTCTCGGTCGTCGGTGTCGAGGCCTCGGAGCTGCGCGAAGTTCGCCGCATTCCCGTCGGCTCACCCGTGACGGCCGTCACCAACTTGATGCCCGATGTCTCGACGAGCCGCGTGTGGATCGCGACGTTCGACGGCAGCCGTTCGACCGTGCTCGAGCTGACGCTGCCCGCCTCGGCGCAGGCGCTGCGGCAGCGCTCGACCTCGCAGCTCGTCTCGAGCCTCACCGTTCGACTGCAGATCCAGGGCGAGGCGATCTCGGCGCTGCTCGCGGTGCCCGGCCTCAAGAACCGCTCTGCAGGCGGTCGTCCCTTCTGTGACGATCCCTCGAAGGCCTGCCTCGCGATCGCGACGCGCCGTCTGGCTGGTGTCGATGGGTCGGCGTCGCTCGTCGATCCCGCGACGCTCAGCTCCGTTGCCCTCGACTTCCCGGGTCCCATTCGTGGGCTCTCGATGACCGACAGCGCCGTCGACGGTCGACCGGAGTCTTCGCCCGGCGCGTTCATCTACGGCGTGCTCGACGAAGAGGCCTGCGGCAGCTCGACGTGTGGCGGACTGACTGCGGTCGATACCCGCAACGCCGCGTCGAGTCGGTTCCCCGCCGTCGATCAACAGCCGATTCGTGGCAACGCGGGCCTGATTCGGAGCGTGTCGATCGTCGCTGGAGCCCAGGTGCGCAACGCCAGCATGGACGGTGGCGTCGACGCTGCGCCGATCGTGGGGCTCATCTCGCGGAGCAATGGTGAACTCACCTTCTTCGACCCGCTCACGCTGCAAGCGATCGATCTCGATCAGGGCCAGTCTGCGCTCGGGGAAGGCACGTTCTCGGCTGACCCGACGGGCTGGCTCGAAGGGCCGAAGGTGTCGAGCGGTCGGCAGCTCACCGCCACCATTCGTGATCGCGCCCTTCGATCGCAGACGATCTCGGTGACCTGGCAGGGCGAGGTTGGCGCCGTTGCGCTCTCGGGAGACGTGAGCAGCTCGTTCGTCGGCCGCAGCCTCACCCGTCACCTCGCGGTTGGTGATGCCCTCACGTTCACCGGCGGCGCAGGCTGCCCGACCGCAACCATCACCGCCATCGTCGGCGACGTCGTGCAGTTCGCTCCGTCGATGGGCTGTGGCGCGACGGCCGTTCAGATTCGCGCCGGGAGCTCCAGGCCCTACGTCATTCGCGCGTCACTCGACGGCCTCCTTGGGCGCGCTGCGTCGGGAACGACCTTTCAGGCTGCGGGCCTGGTGATCCCGTTCGGGACAGCGGCCGACACCCAACCACCCACGGCGGGCGCGGCGTGGACGTTCGACGTCCTCTCCGCAACGACGCCGCTCACCTCGGTGATCGACCCCAATCTCTTCTCCACCAGCACCACGACCACCTGTCCTCTCAACGTGGTGGGGGCGCTGCAACTGCCCGGTGGCGTGGTGTTCGAGCCGTTGCGTGGTCGAATCTTCGTCGCTTTTCCGTCGACGAACGTGGTCGCCGAGTTCGACCCGCTTCGCGTGGGAGCGGGTCCCATCGGGCCGAATGAGGGGGTCATCTGCTATCGGTAGTTTGGACGAGCGGCGAATTGGAGCTATCGTCACCGTCGTTCGCCGCCTTCAGGCGGTGCCCCGAGAGCCGACAGACATGATGGATCCGAGCAGCCGCCCACCGCGAAAAGTCTCGATCGCCGACCATATCTGGCAGGCGTACGAAGACATGGCCTCGCAGATGGGCTCCGATCGTGACGCGCTGATCAATCAAGCGATGTTCATGTTCGCGCGACTCAATGGGTTCCTCGACCCAACGGGCGCCGCGAATGGAGCAGCAGCTCCAGGCCCGCGCCCCGTTCCGGTTTCGAACGGCACGCCGCCACCCCGTCCTCCCTCTCAGCGCGCAGGCGCCCCGCCGATGCTGCAGCCTGCGCCCAAGCCGCCTCCGCGTGCCGCGCCCGAGCCCCCCCAGCAGTCGATGGACGACGACCCGGTTCGTCGCGAAGTGCAGGAGCGGGTCCTCGAGACCGCCGCCGAGCTCGAGCGCCTCATTCAGAACAAGCGTGGTGGTGGCAACGCTGCGCCTCCGCCTCCCGAGCCTGAAGGCGACGGCATCGACATCGATGATCCGGGTGGCGACAACTCTGGAGCGCCTGCCCTCTACATGATGGTCGAAGGTGGCGAGCTCGATCGCATCGCGAAAGATCGTTTCGTGATCGGCCGCGGCAAGCACTGCGACTTCGTCATCAACTCGGGCAAGGTCTCTCGCGAGCACGCCGTGATCACGCGCGAGGGCAACGACTTCTTCGTCGAAGACCTCGGCAGCTCGAACGGCACCTGGTTCAACAAGCAGCGCATCAAGCGTCGCAAGATCGAAGACGGCGACGAGTACTTCATCTGCAGTGACAAGGTGAAGTTCGTCTACCGCTGACGTGCCCGCTCCAGAGTTCGTCCTGTGGCCGTTGATCGGGCTCTCCGCTCTGGTCGCAGCCGTGATTGACGTGAAGCGAGGTGCTGTTCCCGCGCCCGTCGCCTGGACCGCGCTGGGGCTGGCGTTGCTCCTTCGGGTCGGCCTCGGAGGCCTCGGAACCACCGAGACAGGTCTACTGTCGGGCGTGCTGGGGGCTTTCGCCTGCGCGACGCCCTTCGCCGTGCTCGCGCTCACCGGACCGCGGGTCGGCTGGAATGACGTGAAGCTGCTGGCCGCCGTTGGCGCCGGCTTTGGCATTCCCCGCGCCTTGGCGGCGGTGTTGCTGATCTCGGTCGTTGGTGCGCTCGCCGCGATCTTCTTCATGGTCATCAGGCGGCGGGGGTCTGCTAGCGTCCCGCTTCCGGAATCGAACGCAGCACCGCGCGCAGCCGTCGACAGCGCACGGTCGATTCCCTACGGTGTGCCCATCGCGCTCGGAGCGCTCTGGGCGATGGTGTGGGCGGGGCCAGCCGTACCGGACGTCGACATGGCGCCGGAGGTCGAGGTCGTGGCTGATGGCGGGGTGCCTGCTGATGAAATGGTCGAACCTGAATCTCAGTGATTTCTCGGAGGGGATGATGCGCACCGGGTGGACTCAGACCTTTGTCGCGCTTGCCGTGCTGACGTTCTCGACGTCGGCGCTCGCGCAAGAAGGCGGCAACATCAGCCTCGGCGTCGGCACGCAGAAAGTCATCACCGTGCCAGGCATCAACCGTGTGGCCGTCGGTGACGCCTCGGTCGCCGACGTGAAGACGATCGGCAACAACCAGCTGCTCATCATCGGCTCGTCGGAAGGTAAGACGACGCTGCTGATCTGGAAGAGCTCGGGCCAGCGCATCAGCTACCTGCTCAGCGTTCGCAAACAGGACCCCAACGAGGTCATCACCGAGATCAAGAAGCTGCTCGGCGAGATCGAAGGCGTCAACGTTCGCATGGTCGGCGATCGCATCTACCTCGACGGTCAGGCGTACACGCAGGCCGACGCCGATCGCATCGATCAGGTCGTCGGGCTGTACCCGAACGTGAAGAGCTTCGTGAAGATCGCTCCCAACGCGAAGAAGCTCGTCGCGCAGAACCTCAACGCCGCTTTTCAGAAGGCTGGCCTCAAGAACGTGCAGGCCAACGTCGTCGGTTCGACGATCTTCCTCGAGGGCTCGGTCGAGTCGCAGCAGGATCTGCAGAAGGCCGAGCTCATCACCAAGGCCATCGGCGAGAAGGTCGAGAACCTGCTCACGGTCGGCATCAAGCGCATGATCCTCAGCGAGGTGCAGTTCGTCGAGATTCGGCGCGAGTCGAAAGATCGCTATGGCATCAAGTACCCCCTCGACATCTCGGGTACCGCCAACGCCACCGTCAGCATCACGCGCGACCTCTTCCCCGGGAACTTCGGTGAAGGCTTCTTGCGCTCCTTCGGCCTCGGGCAGGCGCAGTTCAACATCGGCTTCCAGAACAACGACGGCTACGGCCGACTCCTCGCGCAGCCCAAGCTCGTGTGCGCTTCAGGTGAGCAGGCCGAGTTTCTGGCGGGTGGCGAGGTTCCGATTCCGCTCATCACCAACAACCAGTTCGCCGTCGAGTTCAAGCCGTACGGTGTGATTCTGAAGCTGAAGCCAACGGCTGACCGCACTGGCAACATTCAGACGAACATCGAGGCCGAAGTGTCCGAGGTCGATCAGTCCGTCGCCGTGTCGCTCGGTGGTGGCGCTTCGATTCCCGGCTTCCGCACGCGCAAGGTGAAGACCAACGTGACGGTGCGGCACGGCGAGACGATCGTGCTCTCTGGCGTGTTCGCGCATGACGAGCAGAAGTCGGTCTCGAAGGTCCCCGGCCTGGGGCACATTCCGATCATCGGCGAGCTCTTCAAGAACCGCGCGTTCGACTCCAACAAGCGCGAGCTCGTCATCTTCGTCACGCCGCGAATCGTGAACCCCGACTCCGAGAAGATTCGTACGATCATCGAAGACGTGAAGAGCCGCTACAAGCAGGCGCGCGGCGAAGTCACCTTCGGCATCTTCGACTGACAATTCGCTCAAGCCACTGACCTCCTCCAGCCGCGTCATGCGTGTGGGGCGGAGTGTGTCTCGCTCCCGTCGGTCATCTGGCCGCAGCTCGCGTAATTTCCGAGCGGTTTCGAAGCCTTGTCACACGCGCTTCTCTGCTACGATACGGCCGTATGTTTCTCATCACGCTGACCGAAAAGGGCGGCGAGTCCGAGCAGCTGACCTTCGAGAAGGAAGAGGTCACGATCGGCCGGCTCGCGGGCAACGACATCGTCCTGAACAAGGGCAACGTGTCGAAGTACCACTCGCGCATCGTCCTCAAGGACGGCAAGTACATCGTGGTCGATCTCAAGTCGACGAACGGCACGTTCGTGAACGGCAAGAAGATCGGCGCGCCGCAGGTGGTGAGGCCGTCGGACAAGATCTACGTCGGCGACTACATCATCAACGTCGAAGCTCCTGAAGAGGGCGCCGAGGACGGTGGTGACGAGACGGGCTACGCGCCCGACGACGAAGAAGAACAGCAGGACGAGGAGTACGAAGAAGACGCTGCCGACGAAGAAGAGGCTCAGGACGAGGAGCCTCCAGAAGACGAAGAGTACGAAGAGGAAGAAGAAGCGCCGGAAGAGAAGAAGAACATGCCGGCGTCACTCGCGGCGGCGCTGCGGAAGAACCGCAAGCACGTCGACCCGCGCCTCGAGGCCTACGCCAACCTGCAGAAGGACATTCACGACCGGCTCATCGAGTACCTCGACCTGCGCCGCCTCGACATGGATCGTCTCGGCGACGAAGAACTCTGGCGCCGCACCGAGAAGGCCATTCGCGACATCGTCGAGCAGATGGAGGCCGACCAGGAGATCCCCGAGGACATCGATCGCGAGATGTTGCTCACCGACGTGCTCAACGAAGCGCTCGGTCTCGGCCCGCTCGAGGCGTTCCTCGCTGATGACGACATCAGCGAGATCATGGTGAACCACGCCAACCAGCTCTACATCGAGAAGAAGGGCAAGCTGATCTTGTCCGACAAGATCTTCTCGTCGAACCAGGCGGTGCTGGGCGTCATCGAGCGCATCGTGGCTCCGATCGGCCGCCGCATCGACGAGTCGAGCCCCATGGTCGACGCGCGCCTCAAAGACGGCTCGCGCGTGAACGCGATCATTCCGCCGCTCGCGCTCAAGGGCCCCTGCATCACCATTCGCAAGTTCAAGCGTGACGCGCTCGCAATCGAAGATCTCATCAAATACAAGACCGTCACGCCGATGATGGCCGAGTTCATCGAGATGTGCGTGAAGGCCAAGCGCAACATCGTCATCTCGGGTGGCACGGGCTCGGGCAAGACGACCACGCTCAACGTGGTCAGCTCCTTCATTCCCGAAGACGAGCGCATCATCACCGTCGAAGACGCTGCCGAGCTGCAGCTGCGCCAGGAGCACTGGGTTCAGCTCGAGTCACGCCCGCCCAACCTCGAAGGCAAGGGCGCGATCACCATTCGTGATCTCGTGAAGAACTGCCTGCGCATGCGCCCCGAGCGCATCGTCGTCGGAGAGTGCCGCTCGGGCGAAGCGCTCGACATGTTGCAGGCCATGAACACCGGCCACGATGGCTCGCTCACCACGCTGCACGCGAACACCCCGCGCGACGCGCTCGCCCGCATGGAGACGCTCGTGCTCATGGCCGGCATGGATCTGCCCGTGAAGGCCATTCGCGAACAGATCGCCTCGGCCGTGCACATGATCATTCAGCAGACGCGCTTCAACGATGGCAGCCGTCGCATCGCGTACATCACCGAGATCTCGGGCATGGAGGTCGACATCATCACCCTCCAGGACATCTTCTATTTCAAGCAAGAGGGCTTCACCGAAGACGGCCGCGTGCGTGGGCGCTACGTGGCGACGGGGTTCGTGCCCAAGTTCTACGACGAGCTGCAACGGCGCGGTGTGCCCGTGAACATGGGCATCTTCCGCGAGGAGTGACGAACGATGCCCA
The DNA here is from genome assembly GCA_943370055.1 of Archangium gephyra. Lineage (GTDB taxonomy): Bacteria > Myxococcota > Myxococcia > Myxococcales > Myxococcaceae > Xiheimicrobium > Xiheimicrobium gephyra_A. The sequence continues at coordinate 45,482 of CALRPN020000059.1, read as the reverse complement.
CCCTCGTCATCAAGAACCCCGACGGGACGGAGCAGGAACAGGACTTCGCCGACCAACTCACCATTGGCCGTGCCGAGGGCAACGACCTGATCCTCGCTGAAGGTGGCGTGTCGCGAAAACACGCCCGCTTCTTCCTCGAGGGCGAAGACCTCATGGTCGAAGACCTCGGCTCGGCCAACGGCACCATCGTCAACGGTGAGCGCATCGAAGGGCCGACGAAGCTCGAGCCCGGCGCTGCCATCGTGCTTGGTGACTACGAGGCCAGCATCAAGACGGGCTCGAAGGTGCGCCCGAAGGTCGACAAGTCACAGGCGAAGCCATCTGGGCGCGCGACTGGTCAGCTGAAGCGGCCAGCGGCGCTCGCGAAGGCAGGTGAAGGGCGCTCGACGAAGGTGATGCCGGTGGTGAAGCCGCCTTCGGCGCCCGGCGCAAGGCGACCGTCGCGCGCAGGCTCTTCAGGGCCTTCGCTGCGTGGGCTCTCGGGCACCGTCACGGGCAAGAGCTTTCCCCTCACGGGCGTGATGGTGGTCGGCCGCGTGGCTGGCGTCGACGTGCGTGTGGATGACGACTCCGTCAGCCGGCGACACGCAGAGCTCGAGGCGAAGGGCGGCGAGGTCGTGCTGCGCGATCTGGGGAGCGCGAACGGCACGACGGTCAACGGCAGCCCGATCGCCGAAGACACCACGCTCGCACCGGGCGACATCATTCAGTTCGGTGTCGTCGAGATGATGTACGAGAACGGCGCGGCGTCGGGCGCCAAACCAGCCGTTCGTCCTTCACGCGGCGGGGCGCGCCCTCGACGCGGAGGGATGGATGACGAACCCATCGAGTCGCTGGCCACCGAGGCCACCTCGACCATGGACCCGAAGAAGAAGCGCCTCTTCATCATCGGCGGCGCCGTGCTCTCACTGCTCTTCGTCGCAGTGGTGGCCAAGGGCCTCACCTCAGATCCTCCAACGCAGCCCAATCAACCTGGTCCTGGGCCTGCGGTGAAGCCGCCTCCCATGGATCCCGCGGACGAGATCGAAGAGCTGCTCAAGGTCTGCCGCACCTACGCGAGCTGCGAAGGGCGCGTCGCCGACTGGGGCAAGGCCGAGGCCGCGTGCTCCCGCATTCTCGACATCGAGCCCATTCACCCTGCCGCCAACGAGCTGATGAAGCGCATCAAGTACGAGCGCGCTGCTGAAGACGCCTTCCTGAAGGGCAAAGACCTGGCGGCCTCGGGTCGGCTCGAGGAGGCACTCGATTCGTTCGCCAAGGTGAAGCCGTACCAGAAGGACATCGTGGGGTGCTTCTTCCTCGACACGCTCTCGGCAGCGAAGCCCGTCGTCGAAGAGGTGAAGAAGGCGGTCGCCGCAGAGTGCAAGACCTACGCATCGAACGCTCGCTGGGAGAACGCGCTCAAGCGCTGTGAGGTGTACATGCGCCTCGCCTGTCAATCGATGAACCCCGACGATCTCGAGCCGCCGTACCCGCTCAAGGTCAAGCTCGACGGCCCCGTTGGGAAGAACGACTGGCGCCCGAAGGACCCGAACCACATCAACTTCCGCAAGGCGCGCGAGAAGCTGCGCCCCGGCGACGCGCCATGGAAGTGCCCCGAGATTCCCGCGTTCCGCCCACCAGCCCCGCCGCCGAACCCCGACGTGAAGGTCTACGAGGAGTTCAAGGCCCGCTACAAGGAAGAGGCGATGGGTCGGGCGCTCACGCTCTACTACCAGGGAGCGTTCGGAGAGGCTCCCGTGCCGATTCAGCGCATCATCGAGAACGTGAACAAGGCGCAGCTGCACGACGAAGCGCGCGGGCTGCTGCTCGACGTCACCAACGCCATCTCGTACTTCAAGACGGGTCAGACCGAGCTGTCGAACGATCGGCCCGAGAAGGCCGAAGAGCCCATGCGCAAGGCGCTCGCGCTCGACGAGAAGCTCGTGCTGGGCGAGCGGTACGGAAAGCTCAAGGACGATGAGAAGCGCAAAGAGCTCGAGAAGCGCTCCTCGTTCGTTCGCAAGGGCATCGTCGAGGGCATGTCGAGCACCTGCTACCTGAAGGGAAAGACCCAGGCCGACAAGAAGGACTTCCGCGCTGCGTGCAAGGTGTGGAAGCTGGGCCTCTCGTTCTCTCGCGCCAACGCCGATCTCCTCAAGGCCGGCTACTTCTGCACGCAGCGCGCGAAGGAGGCCCTCGACAAGGCGATCAGCTCGGGCAACTGCGAGCAGCTCAAGGCCGTGCTCGATCTCGCGGTCGACGGCGATGGCTACCGCGAGCAGGTGCAGGAGATGCTCGACCAGAACTGCAAGTAGGCTACGAGCGCGGCCATGGCCGTTCAGGGTGATCTCTTCGCGGCAGCCCCGCCTCCGCCGCCTCCGAAACCAGCGACGACCCCCGAGGCGCCAGAGCCTCCGAAAGGTCCGCCGACGCTGACGCTCATCGATGCGTCGGGCTTCGTGTTTCGCGCGTACCACGCACTGCCGCCCCTCACGACGTCGAAGGGCCTGCCGACGCACGCGGTGCTGGGCTTCACCCGCATGCTGCTCAAGCTGCTGCGCGAGCGGAAGCCGACCCACCTCGCCCTCTGCTTCGACAAGGACAGCCGCCGTGGACGGCTCGCGATCGACCCGAACTACAAGGCCAACCGCGAAGCGCCTCCCCCCGATCTCTCGCAGCAGTTCGATCTGATTCGACGAGTGGCCGCGACGCTCGACGTGCCGATCCTCGAGGTGGCGGGGTGGGAGGCCGACGACGTGATCGCGACGCTGGTGAAGCGCGCGCGTACCCAGGGCATGGCGACCGAGATCGTCACCAGCGACAAGGACTTCCTGCAGCTGCTCGCGCCCGACGTGTCGATCTACGACCCGATGAAGGACGTTCCGATCGGCGCGGCGGACGCGCGCGAACGGTTCGGCGTCGAGCCCTCGCAGATGCGCGAGTACCAGGCGCTGGTGGGTGACGCGATCGACAACGTGCCCAAGGTTCCGGGCATCGGCCCCAAGACCGCCGCCGAGCTGGTGAAGCGCTTCGGCACCGTCGAGAACCTGATCGCCCACGTCGACGAGATCGAGAAGCCGAAGCTGAAGCAGTCGATCAAGGACAACCTCGAGCAGCTGCGCCGCGCGTACCAGCTCGTGTCCTTCCGTGACGACCTCGAGGTCGAGGCCGATCCTTCGGCGCTCGGTGTTCGGCCGATTCACAAGCTCGAAGCGCGCGCTCTCTTCACCGAGCTCGAGTTCTACCGGCTCATCAACGAGATGCCGGCCGCCGACGCGACGCCGCTCACGCGCGAAGCGACGATCGTTCACGACGCCGCCTCGCTCGCCGCGCTGAAGGAGAAGCTCGCGGTGGTGAAGCGGCTGTCGGTGATGCCGCACTACGAGGGCGAGCCGCACACGGCGAACGTGCTGGGCTTCGGGCTGGCGCTGCAGGGTGACGGCGTGTTCTTCGTCGACGTGCGCACGTGTGGCGTGGCCGAGGTGAGAGACGCGCTCGCCACTGCGTTGAGCCGCGCCGACTGCGAGCTCGCGACCCACGACGCCAAGGGCTTGCTCCACGTGATGCGACGGCTGGGGCTCGAGCCCAAGCACGTGTGGGCCGACGTCGAGCTGCTCTCGTACCTGCTGAACCCGTCACGCAAGGAGCACGCGCTCACCGACCTCGCCCGTGAACGGCTGCGTCAGGAGCTGCCGACCGTCGCCTCGTTGCTGGGTGGGCGTGATCACGTGCTCGTCACGCAGCTGAGCGCAGGGCAGGTGGCGCCCGCGCTGGGAGCTTCCGCCGACGCCATCGGACGCCTCGCGGAAGACTTGTGGACCGAGATCGAAGGTGTCGGTCTGGCCGCCGTCGCGAAGGACCTCGAGTTTCCGCTCATCGCGATTCTGGCGCGCATGGAGCAGGCGGGCGTGCTGATCGATCGCGACGCGCTCAAGGAGATCTCGGCGCAGGTCGACGTCTCGTGCGAGCAATTGCTGCAGGAGGTCTACAAACACGCCGGCCGCGAGTTCAACGTCGGCTCTCCGCTGCAGCTCGCGCAGGTGCTCTTCGAAGATCTCAAGCTGCCGGTGCTCAAGCGAAACAAGACCGGGCCGTCGACCGATCACGAGGTGCTCGAGAAGCTGGCCGAAGAGCACCCGCTGCCGAACGCGATCATCGAGTACCGCAACGTCGCCAAGCTCAAGAGCACCTACCTCGACACGTTGCCCACGCTCATCGGCTCGGATGGCCGGGTGCGCACCACGTTTCATCAGGCGGCGACCGCGACGGGGCGGCTCTCGTCGACGAACCCGAACCTGCAGAACATTCCGATTCGCACCGAGCTCGGAAAACAGATTCGCCGCGCCTTCGTCGCCGCGCCCGGCCACGTGCTCGTGTCTGCTGACTACTCCCAGGTCGAGCTGCGAATTCTCGCGCACATGGCGCACGACGACGCGCTGGTGAAGGCCTTCGCCGAAGCCGCTGACGTGCATGTGCGCACGGCGGCCGAGGTGTTCCAGGTGCCCGAGGCCGAGGTCACTGGCGATCAGCGCCGCGCCGCGAAGATGGTGAACTACGGCATCGCCTACGGCCTCTCGCCGCACGGGCTCTCGGCGCGGCTGCGAATTCCCGTCGAAGAGGCGAAGTCGATCATCGACCGCTACTTCGCGCGCTTTCCGGGCATCGCGCAGTACATCGACGAGACGGTGCTCAAGGTGAAGAAGACCGGCTACGTCGAGAGCCTCTTCGGCCGCCGCCGCTACATGCCCGAGATCGTCAGCCGCAACCGGTCGATCGCCATGGCCGCCGAGCGCGCCGCCATCAACATGCCCATTCAGGCCACCGCCGCCGATCTCGTGAAGCGCGCGATGCTCGAGATGGACAAACGCCTCGTGGGCTTCAAGAGCCGCATGCTGCTGCAGGTGCACGACGAGCTGCTCTTCGAAGTGCCCGATGACGAGCTGGCGACCATCAAGCCGCTCGTGCGTGAGATCATGTCGAAGGCCGCCGAGCTGCGTGTGCCGCTGGTCGTCGACGTGGGGCATGGTCCCTCGTGGGCCTCGGCGCACTGACATTGTGCGTCAGATCGCGGGTACACGGGGGTAAGGTGGCCCTCGCATGACGGATCGTACGAGAGTTCGCACCGACCCCGGCGCGTTGGTCAGCGGGTTGGCGGCCAAGCTGAACGAGCTGGAGCAGGCGGTCACTCGCCAGAACGAGCGCTTCTCGGCCGTCATCGACGTCGGCACGCAGCTCTCGTCGGCCCGTGACGTCGACGCGCTGCTGCGCACCGTGATGGATCGGCTGACCGGCCTGCTCGAGGCCGAGGCCGCGACGTTGTTCATGCACGACCCGAAGACGAACGAGCTCTGGTCGCGCGTGCTCAAGGGCGCGTCGATCAAGGAGCTGCGCCTGCCAGTCGACGGCGGCATCGCGGGCCACGTCTTCCGCTCGGGCAAGACGCTGCTGCTCGGAGACGCCTACGCCGACGTGCGCTTCAACCCCGACATCGATCGCCAGTCGGGCTTTCGCACGCGGTCGATCATCGCGGCGCCGCTCAGGCACGTCAGCGGCAAGGTGCTGGGCGTGCTCGAGGTGTTGCACCGCAAGGTCGACGCGTTCACCTCTGACGATCGCAGCCTGGTCGAAGGGGTCGCCACCCAGATCGCTGCCGTGTTGGACAACGTGCTGCTGCTCGATCAGCTGCGCGCCCGCAGCGACGAGCTGGCCCAGCGGGTGCGTGAGCTCGATCTGCTGTACGGCCTCGAGCGCGCTGCCTCGTCGAGCGATCAACACGTCGATCTGCTCGAGCGCATTCTGCAGACGGCCATCGACTCGGTCGGCGCGAAGGCAGGCTCGATTCTCGTCGCTGAAGAGGAGCGCGACAGCCTCTACTTCCGCAACACGAAGGGCGAGAAGAGCGACGCGCTGACGTCGGTGCGGCTCAAGACGGGGCAGGGCATCGCCGGCTACGTCGCGCTGACTGGTGAGACGGTGCGCGTCGAGCGCGCCGATGACAGTGAGCACTACGACAAGACGATCGCCCGCAAGCTGGGCGTGTCGGTCGGCGCGGTGCTGTGCGTTCCGATTCCAGGTGACGAAGGCCGACTGGGTTCGCTCGAGCTGCTCAACAAGAAGGGCGGGTTCAGCGAGGCCGACGAACGCCTGGCGGTGCTGCTCGCAGGACAGATCGGTCGCGCGTTCGCGTCACGTCAGAGCCGCGAAGAGCAGGAGCGCAAAGCGCGCATGGCGTCGATCGGCCAGATGCTCGCCGGTGTGCTCCACGACCTGCGCACGCCGCTCACGGTGATCGCGGGCTATGCGGAGATGATGGCCGAGGAGCCGACCGACACGGCCCGCCGCGAGATGGCGCAGTCGATTCTCGCGCAGCTCGATCACGTCGCGGCCATGCAGAAAGAGACGCTCGCGTTCGCGCGTGGCGAGAAGTCGGTGCTGCTGCGCCGCGTGTACCTGCACGTCTTCATGCGCGATCTCGAGGAGCAGCTGACCCGCGAGTTCGAGCAATCGAAGGCCGAGCTGAAGGTCGTCGCGACCTACACGGGGGCGGCGCGGTTCGACGAGAACAAGATGAAGCGCGTGATCTTGAACCTCGCCCGGAACGCCATCGACGCCATGCCCGACGGCGGGAAGTTCACGCTCACCTGCGACCGCGAAGGCGACGACGTCATCTTCCGCGCAGCTGACACCGGCAACGGGGTTCCCGAGGCGATCACCGATCGTCTGTTCGAGAGCTTCGTCACCTCGGGCAAGAAGAACGGCACGGGGCTGGGTCTGGCGATCGTGAAGAAGATCGTCGAGGAGCACGGCGGCTCGATCACCTTCAAGTCGCGGCCCGGCAAGGGCACCACGTTCGAAGCGCGAATCCCCGCGGGCGTGCCGGCCGACTAATCCTGCGCGCGGAAGAGACGCAGCCCGGGGCGGCCGCCCATCTCGAGATAGAACCCGAACTGGAAGTGCACCGTCTGATCGGTCGCGATGAGCCCGGCGGGCGGGTTCGGGAACGGTTGTGCACGCTCGAACGCCTTCACCGCTTCGAGATCGAGGAAGTCGAGGCCCGACGACTTCTCGACCCACGCTTCTTTCAAGTGGCCGTCGGGCGTGAGCGTCACCTGCAGCAGCGTCTGGCGATCGCGCCCGCCGTAGATCTGCAGCGTCGGGTCTCGCAGCCGCAGCTGGGCGTTGGGGTTCCAGTGCTGGCCCACCGACTGCTTCACGCGGTTGAAGAACGAGGCGTACTTCCACTCGCGCGTGTTGAGGAACGTGCCTTCGCCTTCGTCGACGTCCTGCAGGTGATCGTTGGCGGCGGCGCCAGAGACCGAATCGAGCACCGACGGTGAGGGGATGAGGTTCACGCCCGCCTCGAGGCCTTTGCGGCCCTCGCTGCCATCGGTCTGCGCGCCGACCATGCCCATCTGCAGGTTGAGCCGGTTCGAGTTGCCCTTCATCGCTTCGGTCTCGGTGCGATTCGCGATGACGGGGCCGCCAGCGCCGATGGTGGGGGCCTTGATGGTGAGCTCCGACTGCGCCTTCTGGTTCGGAACTTCGATCGCCATCGCCTTCGGCTGATCGGTCAGCGGGCGATCGTCCTGGCCCACGCCGTTGTTGCCGCTCTCGATGGCCTGCTCCACGGGGTCGGTGCCTTTCGAGTCGACGGCCTTCGTCGAGGTCCGCTGCGGCATGGCGTTGCGGTAGAACGCGGTCTGCTCCTTCGCGCGGGTCTCTTTCTTCACCGTGTTGTTCGTCTCGGCGGCGAACTTCGCGTCGGGCGCGACTTCACCATTGCCGGGCGCCACGTCGACGACCTGGCCTGGCGCCTGCTCGGGCACCTTCTTCTCGACTTTCTTCTTCTCGGGCCGGTCCTTCGACTTGCTCGCGAGTGAAGGCGCATCGGGCCCGCGGTTCTTCTCGAACTGCGCAGCGCTCAACGGCCTGAACGCCACGGGACGATCAGCGACGCGGCCCTGACGTTTGAGGGGCGGCGTGTCCAACTTGAGGTGCGAGAGGAAGACGAGCACCAGCAACAGCAACCCGTGGCCCGCGATCGCGAACACGAAGGCCAGACCAGCTCGGAGCAGGTTGGGCTCTTTCGGCGCGTCGTGGCGGGGAACCAACAGCACGGGCTCGAAGCATAACGCTGGCGAGGCGCGACGACAGGGCCCGAAAACACCGTGAATTCAGGCGGGTGGCGAGTGGCTCAATACACGCGGCTGACGGTCGCGCCGCCGAAGTAGTGCTCGAGGATCTGCTGGTACGTCTGACCAGCCTCCGCGCGGCCGATGGCTCCGGTCTGGCACATGCCGACGCCGTGGCCCCAGCCGCCGCCCGTGAAGACCCACGTGGTCGGGCGACCCTTCGCGTCGCGCTCGGCCTTCACCTCGAACATCGCGCTGTTGAGGTTCGAGAAGAGGCGGCGAATGACGAGCTCTCCACGAATGGTGGTCGCGCCTTCTTCACCTGAGATCTGCAGCAACCGCGCGCGCCCCGACACACCACGCTCGCTCACCGTCATCGCCATCACGCGGCCCACCGAGAACTGGGCCAGCTTGTCGTCGACCTCTTTCGCGGTGAAGCGCTTCTCCCAGCGGAACTTCGTCGGCGCGGCGAAGGTCGACAAGCGGCACGCGTAGGCGCCTTCGGTGGTGAGGAAGGCCTTCAGCTCTTTGCCCGGGCTCGGGGTCGCCGGCTTCCCCGGGAGCAGATCGGGCACGCCACGCAGCGCCTGATTCGCCACGCCGCCCCAGACGATCTCGTTGTGCTCGGTGTGGCCACCGCAGACGGCGCTGTAGACGGCATCGACCAGTCGCCCCTCGAGATCGAACAGCATCTCTCCGCGAGTCGCGTCGACCGCGGCGTTGGTGGTGGCGGCCTCTCCAGAGACGCCGCGGTACACGGCGCAGTGCTGCTCGGTGCAGAGGAAGTACGGATCGGCCACGTGTTTGAGGCCCACCTTCGCGAGCACCTCGGCGCGCGCGGTGACGGCCTGGGCCTTGAGTGCCTCGGGGTGCGCTTTGGCGAAGATCTCGGAGGGCACGAGGCCCTTGAGCAGCTCCTCCATGCCGATCTGATTGATGACCGCGATGCGGCCGGTGCGATCGGCAGAGAACTGAATCGCGCCGCGGTACGAGCGATCTTCGAAGTTGTGAAAGTCGTACCCGACGCCGAACTCGACCCGCTTCACGTCGATGGGCGTGGCGTCGAGCGACTCGGCGATCAGCTTGTCCTGAGCGGTGGCGATCACCGCGCCCGTTCCGTCGAGCAGCTCGATGGTCGCCTTCTGCCCGGTCTTCACCTCTTCGAGCAGCGAGGTGCGCACCTGGTACTTCGTGAGGATCTCGGCCTGCCGGCCCGCGAGGGAGGCGGGTGGGGCGGGCGGTTGATCGACGACCAGCACGTAGCGCCGCGTGTCGATCACCTTGCCGGCGATTCCGTACAGCGCGCCGAGCACCTGCGGCTTCGTCGTCAGTCCCCGTTCGGTCCACTCCTGCTGCGCGGAGGCGAGGCCCACCTTGTCGTTGAAGGCCACCTCGGCGATCTGAATGCGGGCGACCAGCTCGGCCGGAGCGCCCTTCACCAGCTTCACCTGCCAGTCGGTGCCAGCGGGCCCTTCGACGATCTTCTCGACGAGCTGACGCTCCACCACCGACGACACGCGAAAGCGCAGGCGGCCCTTCGAGCCGAACGAGACGGCGGCGTTCCCTTCCATCAGCCGCACGGGAATGACGGGGGCTCCGTTGCGGAAGTCGAGGCGGCGGGACTCAGCAGCCCCCGGAGCCGGCGGAAGCTCGGCGTTTCGCGCGGGCGCGCCTGCATCGGCGGTCAGCTTTGGCGCTGGCGGAGGCGGCATCGGCACATCGGCCGGGGCCCCGGCGTGCGCGCAGGCGGCACAGAGGGTGACGAGCAGCGCTCCACGAAACACAGGCACCCGGAAACGACGAAGCCCGAAGTGCCGGCCGTGAGGCAGGCAACTTCGGGCGTTTGAGAGGCGGCACCCGGATTCGAACCGGGGGATGAGGGTTTTGCAGACCCTTGCCTTACCACTTGGCTATGCCGCCGAACCGGGGGCGCTTTTACGTAGAAGAATTCCGAAACGCAACGAAGCAGACGGGTCGATGCGCGCGGCCTGACGCACACCGGGAGAACACCATGAGCAGCGGCTTTGCCACCTTCACCGAGGAGCACGAGGCCTTCCGACGCACGGTGCGGGCCTTCGTCGAGCGCGAGATCCTGCCCAACGTGAACGCCTGGGAAGAGGCCGAGGCGTTTCCCCGCGAGCTGTACCTCAAGGCGGCAGAGCAGGGCTTCTTCGGGCTCAAGTACGACGAGAAGTTCGGCGGATCCAACGCGGGCTACTTCTACGAGGCGGTGCTGCACGAAGAGCTCTCGAAGTGCCGCTCTGGCGGTGTGGCGGCGGGGCTGGGGGCGCAGGCGACGATCGCGACCGGGCCGCTCCACCTCTTCGGAAACGACGATCTCAAGCAGCGGTTCCTCGCGCCGGCGATTCGCGCCGAAAAGATCGGTGCCTTTGGTGTCACCGAGCCGGGCGCTGGCAGTGACGTCGCGTCGCTGAAGACGACCGCGAAACGAGACGGCGATCACTACGTGGTGAACGGCTCGAAGACGTACATCACCAACGGCGTGGTGGCCGACTACGTCATCGCGGCGGTGAAGACCGACCCGTCACGTGGCCACAAAGGCCTCTCGATGCTGGTGGTCGAGAAGGGCACGCCCGGCTTCGGGGTCTCGAAGAAGCTGAAGAAGCTGGGCTGGCGGGCAAGTGATACCGCCGAGCTCTTCTTCGACGACTGCCGCGTCCCGGTGAAGAACCTGCTGGGCGTCGAGAACGACGGCTTCTCTCAGGTGATGGGCAACTTCGTCTGGGAGCGCATCACGCTCGCGCTCGGCTCCGTGGGCGCCGCACAGGACATTCTCGAGCTGGCCCAGAAGTACGTCACCGAGCGGCAGGCGTTCGGCCAGAGCGTCTCGAAGTTCCAGGTGGTGAAGCACGAGCTGGCCGAGATGGCGACCGAGCTCGAGGCCGCGAGGCAGCTCACGTATCACGCGCTCCGTCTGCACTCGGCTGGCGAGTGGGCGCTCGGGCCCACGGCGATGGCGAAGAAGTACGCGACTGAGATGTGCTGCAAGCTGGCCGATCGCGCGCTGCAGCTGCACGGGGGGGCTGGCTACATGATGGAGTACGACATTCAGCGGCACTGGCGAGACGCGCGCCTGGGGCCCATCGGTGGCGGTACCAGCGAGATCATGAACGAGATCATCGCCAAACAGCTCGGGCTCTGATCGTCAGCGGCCGCAGGAGACGCAGAAGCGGGCGTCGGGCACGGCACGCAGTCGATCGCGGCCGATGGCGCCTCCGCACTGCATGCAACGCCCCCAGGTTCCGGCGTCGATTCGCAGTAGCGCGTCTTCGATGTCCCGCAACTCGATCTGAAGTGCGTCGGTGGAGGGTTGAACCCGCAACACTTCACGACGAGCGACGAGCGCACGACGCGCGTCAGCCGTCATCCCTGTGCCGTAACCAACGTGGTGATTCCCGCCCGACATGCGGTGAACCCTCGTGCAATTCGTGAACCACGAATTCGTGGCACCAGGGCACCTCCGAAAACCTTGCTCCCGGTCAAGCCTTGCTAGACGGGCTTCCATCGCTTCTCAACTCATTCTGTGGGGGTGAGGAAGCTGACGTGACACGTCACGCAGGTCTGGATGGTGCGGCCGTAGGCCTCTGCCACGGCAGCGTCGTCGCGGTTCTTTGCAGCCTCAGCGAGCGCTTTTGCGCGTTCACGCACCTCGTCCTGCAAGACGAAGAAGCGCTCTGGCAGGGCGCTGTTGAGCTCGTCCCGCGTGTCAGGCAGCGGGCGGGTGATTCGAGGCTCGCTCGAGATCGTCTGGGCGATCGCGAGCACGACCTCTCGTCTGAGCATCACGACACCTGTCGCGAGCTGATTGAGATCGCGGCCATGCCGCTCCATGCGACGACGGAGCAGCTGACGCGCGAGCTCGCTGAGCACGGGCGTCTTCTCGAGCTTCTCCGTCTTCTCGACCGCGACGGGCTTTGACTGCTTCTTCGGCGTCTTCTCGTCGGCGAACGCCGGGGACAGCGACAGCACCACGACTGCCAGGAGAAGGGGTCGCATGACGAGGTTCGGTAGCAAGCACACGGCCACGATGTCGCTGTCGGCCCGACATGTGCAAAGCCCTGAAGCGAGGCCCGTAGCCGGAGGAGCACCGTGAAGAAGATCCTCGTGGCCATCGATGGTTCAGAAGCGGCGATGCACGCCGTGCGCACGGCAGTCACCCTCGCGAAGGGCCTGCACGCCGACCTCACGCTGGCTCACGTGGTGCCTCCGACCTTCGTTCCGCCAGAGGTTCCTTTTGGCGTTCAGCCCTGGACCGACGAGGCCGTTCAGGCTGGCGAGCGACTGCTGGAAGAGGCCGTGGCCGAGGCAGGTATGACCTGTGACAGGCTCAACGTCACTGGCTCACCAGCAGAGCGCCTGGCCGACATCGCCGAACAGGGTGGCTTCGACCTGGTCGTGGTCGGCTCGAAGGGACGGGGCGCCGTCGCTCGGATGCTGGTAGGCAGTGTGACCGACCGCCTCGTCCACATCTGCAAACGCCCGATTCTCGTGGTCCGCTAGTCACCCGCAGAAATTGCCGCCGCCCTGAAGGGCGCGCAGGAAATGCACTCATGGCACATCGAATCCTCGTGGTGGACGACGAGCAGAACGCGCGTGAAGGCCTCACGACGATCCTCCGCGAAGAGGGCTACGACGTCGTCGAGGCGGCCGACGGAGAGGCTGGTTTCGAGAAGCTGACGCAGACGAACCCTGACGCGGTGCTTTGCGACATCAAGATGCCGAAGATGGACGGCCTGCAGCTGCTGAAGAAGGCGCGGGCCGATGGTTTCGACAACCTGTTCATCATGGTGACGGCGTTCGGCAGCATCGAGACGGCCGTCGAGGCGATGCGTGGCGGGGCCCACGACTACATCACCAAGCCCGTCGACGTGAGCGCGGTGCTGGTGAAGCTCGAGAAGGCGCTCGAGACCCGCCAGCTGCGCCGCGACAACGCGCTGTTGCGGGAGCGGCTGCACGAGAAGCACCGCTTCAACAACATCGTCGGCGAGAGCGGTGAGCTGCAGGCCGTGTTCGACGTCGTGAAGCGCGCGGCTCCGACGAAGGCGACGGTGCTGGTGCTGGGCGAGTCGGGTACGGGAAAAGAGCTCATCGCCCAGGCGATTCACGAGGAGTCGCAGCGGCGCGACAAGCCGTTCGTGAAGGTGAACTGCGCGGCGCTGAGCGAGACGCTGCTCGAGTCGGAGCTGTTCGGTCACGAGAAGGGCAGCTTCACCGGCGCTGCAGGCAAACGAGAGGGCCGCTTCGAGCTGGCCGACGGTGGCACGCTCTTCCTCGACGAGATCGGCGACGTCACGCCAGCGCTGCAGGTGAAGCTGCTGCGCGTGCTGCAGCAGAAGGAGTTCGAGCGCGTCGGCGGCACCCAGACCCTGAAGGTCGACGTGCGCGTGGTGGCTGCGACGAACAAGGATCTCGCGGCCGAGGTGAAGGCCAGCAAGTTCCGCGAAGATCTCTACTACCGCCTCAACGTGGTGAGCGTGACGCTGCCGCCGCTGCGCAAGCGCAAGTCAGACATTCCCGCGCTCGTGAGCCACTTCATCGAGAAGTACAACGACGCCCACGGCAAGACGGTGAAGGGCCTCGCGCCCGGCACGCTCAACGCGCTGTTGTCGTACGACTGGCCGGGCAACGTCCGTGAGCTGTCGAACGTCGTGGAGCGCGCCGTGGTGCTGGCCCGCGAGAACGAGCTCACCAGCGACGACCTGCCGGCGACGCTGCGTGGTCCACGCCCGAAGGATCGCAGCCCCGACTCGCTGATTCCCGGCGCGACGTTGTACGAGATCGAGCGCGAGGCGATTCTGCGCACGCTCGAGATGGTCGACGGCTCGACCTCACGCGCAGCCGACATTCTCGGCATCTCGGTGCGGAAGATTCAGTACCGGCTCAAGGAGTACGCACAGCAAGACGCAGGCGCCCCGATTCCGTCAGACGATCACCACGAGCCGAACTGATCGTCGCACCTGGCGCTGGCTCTTCGAGGGCACGAGTTGATCAGGCCTGATTGGGAGCGCGCGGCAGGCAGACCGTGAAGCGTGCGCCACCGAGCGGCGCGCGGCTCACCGACATCGTGCCGCCGTGCTGTGTGATGATCGTGTGGGTGATCGGCAGCCCCAGGCCCGAGCCCGTCGACTTGGTGGTGAAGAAGGGCTCGAAGATGCGATCGAGCTGCTCGACGGGAACGCCCGGGCCATCGTCGTCGATGTGAACGTCGACCGTCGTGGGCTGCTGTTCGACAGAGAGCTTCACGTGGCCGCCCTCGCGCGTGGCGTCGAAGGCGTTGAGCAGCAGGTTCATGAACACCTGCCGAAGCTGGTCGCCATCACCCAGCACCGCGCTGGCCTGCGCGAGGTCTGACTCGAGCTTCACCTTGCGGCGTTCGGCATCGGTGGCGATGAAGGCGATCACCTTCTCGAGCACGGGCGCCAGCACCAGCGGCCTGGGTGACAGGTGCAGCGGCCGGGCGAACTGCAGGAAGTCCTGAAGAATGTGCTCGAGGCGGCGAATCTCGTCTCGCACCAGCGTCAGGGGCTCGAGCAGCGGCCCCTGAATGTTTGGGTCGAGCTTGCGCAGCCGTCGCTCGAGCACCGAGAGCTGCAAGCCTGCCGCGTTGAGCGGGTTGCGAATCTCGTGTGACAGGCCGGCGGTCAGGGTTCCGACGGCGGCCAGCTTCTCGGCGACCTGGGCGCGTCGGGCGAGCTCGCGCTTCTCTTGCTGCGCCTGCACGTGGCGCACGGCCTTGTCGAGCGTCGCCAGCAGATCGGGCACCGGGGTGGGCTTGATGAGGTAGGCCCACACGCCAGCTCGCACGGCCTCGGCGGCAGACTCCACCGACGCGTGGCCGGTGAGCAGAATCACTTCACAGTCGGGGTTCTCGTTCTTCAGCTTGACCGCGAGCGTGGTGCCGTCGCCGTCTGGCAGCTTGAGATCGACCAGCGCCACCTGAACCCAGCCGCGACCGACCTCGCGCGCCTGCGCGCACGAGCCCACCGAGCGCACTTCGTGGCCGAGCTCTTCGAAGATCTCCCGCAGGTTCTCGACGTACGCGCGGTTGTCTTCGACGAGCAGCAGTCGTGCGCTCACGTGGGCTGGTACTCGCGGTAGAGCACCTCGAGCCGGTTCAGCACGGTGGCGGTGTCGAAGGGCTTGAAGAAGCACTCCTCGGCGCCGGCGGCCTGGGCCTCGTCACGAAACGCGGTCATCACGATGGTGGGAATGCCGGGCCAGCGCTCGTGCACCCGCTGGAGCGCCTCACCAAAGCCGGCGTCGGGCAGCTTGAGATCGACCAGCACCGCGAAGGGGCGTGCCGACACGCGCCCGAGCTCCTTCACGTCGGCTGCCGTGACGGCCGTGAGCCCGCGAGAGGCAAGCGCCTCAGAGAGGTTGTCGGCGAGGGCCACGTCGTCCTCCACCAGCAGCACGGCCCCGCCGCGCCGCGCGGAGTCCAGGATCTGGATCAGCCGGGGAATCTGCTGGGGCTTCGAGAGCACTGCGAGCAGCCCGTCGCGCTTCGCCATGCGCAGCAGATCTTCCTGGCTGTACGCCGAGAGCAGCACCGCGGGCAGCTCGCCGTCGATCTTCCGCAGCTCGCGCAGCAGCTCGGCGCCGTTCATGCCCGGCATGCGCATGTCGGTCACGAGGGCGTCGTAACGCTGCGCCTTCACGCGCTCGATGGCCTTCAAGCCGTCGAGCGCGATGTCGACCTCGGCGCCCGTGTCGCGAAGGATCTCTGCGAGGTTCTCGGCAAATGCTTCGTTGTCATCCACGAGCAGGTAGTGACGAATCATGATGTGGCCTCCTGGAGTCGAACGGTGAACCGGGCCCCCCCGAGCTCGCCGCGTGTTGCTTCAATCATACCGCCATGCCTGTCGACGATGCGCTTCACCAGCGCCAGCCCCAGCCCGATACCTTTGGGCTTCGTCGTCACCAGGGGCTCGAACAGCCGGCCCACGACCGAGGGGTCGATGCCGGGGCCGCTGTCTTCCACCGCGATGTCGACCGCGGGACCGACCTTGTGGAGCGTCACCAGCACTCGCCCCTGAGGTGAGGCGGCGTGAATGGCGTTGTCGAGCAGGTTCAAGAACACCTGCCGAAGCTGAATCGGGTCACCCGAGACCTGGGGGAGTGGGCTCTTCGGCAGCTCGACGGCGACTCCCTCGGGTTTGACGATGGCCTGGGTGAGATCGGCGAACAGCTCGTCGAGGCTGACGCGCTGGCGGCCCAGGGGGCGATCGCGGATGAGGTCGAGCAGCTGGGTGATGATGTCGTTGGCGATGTTCACCTGACCCGCGATGCGATCGAGGTGTTTGACGACGCGCGGGTCGGCGTCGTTGCGTGACTTGAGCACGTAGAGGCTGGTCTCGATGACGCCGAGCGGGTTGCGCAGCTCGTGGCCGATGCTGCCGACGAGCTGGCCGAAGGTGGCGAGCCGCTCGGCACGAACCTGGCGCGCCTCGAGTTCCTGCCGGTAGGTGTGGAGCATGATCGCGAGATCGAGATCGAGCACACGCTCGAGGGCCACGCGGTGCGTCTGGTGCGTCGGCATCGGTATCGCGCCGAGCAGGTGTTGCCGCACCAGGTTCATGGCGGTGACCATGTAGTGCTGCGGCAAGCCGATGCGCACGTGCATGGAGCCGATGCGCGCCCGTCGCTCGAGGTACGAGTCGTCCCACGGCCCTCGGAAGAGCTCGGCCATCCACTGGCGCAGCGTCACCTTGAGTTGACCGACCCGGCGTTCACCACGCTCGAGCGCGGCGCGCGCTTCGTCATGAGCGAGCACCTGCGAATAGAAGGCGTCGAGGGTTTCGGGGAAGACGGGCGTGACGATCGGTTCGAGCTCTCGCAAGAGCCGCTCGTCGGTCTCGGAGAAGCCGACGTACCGCTTGAGCTCAGCGAAGAGATTCTGCATCGGTCAGCCCGTGTATCGACTGCTTTCCGCCGAAGCAAACCTGTGCTGAAACCTCACGCCCATGGCGGAGGGTCCGAGGGGACATCTGGTCTTCGCGTGCGGGGGCAGCCTGTACGCAGTTCCTGCCGAGCGGGCGTCAGAGGTCGTGAACCTGCCCGTGCTGACCCGGGTTCCCGGAGCGGCTCCGCACCTGCTCGGGGTGTTCGCCCATCGCGGTGAGGTGTTACCCGTCATCGACCTCGCCCGGCTCATCGGCAAACCCGTCGAAGAGGTCTTCAAGCGGGTGGTGCTCGTTCGGGTAGGCAAGGGCGCGATGGCCTTCACGGCCACGAAGGTGATTGGCGTCGCTCCGATCGAGGGCACGCCGCCGCGCCTGGGCGAGTCCGGAGCGCTGGCCTTCATGCACGGCCCCGCTCGTGTTCCGGCTGGTGAGTGTGCGGCGATCGAGCCTGAAGGGCTGCTCGAGTACCTCTCGAGGGGGCGCTGAGCGTGGCCTCGGTCGATGGCGTGGTGCTGTGCGTCGTCTCTGGCGCACGCCTCGCCGTCTCGGCCGATCAGGTCGACGCGATCGCGGCCGCCGAGGGCCCCGTGTGGGACGCAGGGGTGGCGTTCGGCGCGACGTCTGATCCTTCCGGCCGCGCCCTGCAGTGCCTGGGCCGGCTCATTCGCTTCGACAGCATCGACGTGGTGGCGGCGGTGGGCCTCGAGGTGTTGCCCGTGCCTGCGGTGCTCGTGAATACGGCGCACGGCGCGCTGACCGGGTTCGTCGAGTGGTCTGGCGCGTTGTGGCCGCTGGTCGCCCTCGATCGCCTGCTGGCGTACCTCGAAGCGAGAGCGCGATGACGACACCTCTGCCGAAGGGCCGCAGCCGGTGGATCACGAACCCCTCGACGATCGCCGCGCCGATGGGGGTGGTGATCGGCGTCACCTACGTCGCGAGCGTGCTCTCGATTCCCGAAGGCACGGGCCGCTGGTACGCGGGGCTCGTCGTCGCGGTCGTCGTCGTCATCAACCTCGCCGCCGATCTCTGGGAGCAGGCCCGGCTGAAGACCATTCGCGGCCTGGGTGACGGCTCCATCGCGCCGACGCCGGCAGCGCTCGAGCAGGCCGCGGGTGAAGCCTCGCGGGCCGCCACCACCACCTTCTTCCTCGCGCTGTTCGCCTTTGTCTTCGGCTCGGGGCTGATCGCGGGCCTCTGGTACCAGGTGGCGCACCCTCCCTTGCTGGTCGCCGTGCGCATCGGGCTGGTCGGGCTGCTGGTGGGGCCGATCACGGCCGTGATGGCGAACCTGCTGGTGCTGCCGCGCGCTCGGAAGGTGCTGCACGAGCTGGTCGCGGCAGGCTTGACGCCCGAGGCGCTCGCGCGTGCGGTGCCGGTTCAGTACGCGCTGCGGCGACGGCTCGTGCTCTACGCGGCGGTCGCGGTGCTGACTCCGATGTTGATGGTGGCTGATGCCAGCCTCGCGCGCTCGAACGAGGTCTTCGAGAAGGTGCGTGCGCAGCCCGACGTCGCCAGCGCACGCGCCATGATGCAGGCGCAGCAGGCAGAGGGCTTCGGCGCGTTGTCGGGCCTGGGCCTCGCGACGGTGTTCATGGTGGTGCTGTGCGGCTGGCTGTCGGGCAGCGTGCTCGGCGACCCGCTCAACAAGCTCGGCCAGGAGACCGAGCGGCTCGCGAAGGGCCGCTACGAGCGCGGTCGGCTCGTGGTGGCCGAGAACGAGATCTGGGCCGCAGCGTCGGCGATGACGGCCATGGAGGCGCACCTGCTCGACGCCATGGGTGGGGCGAAGGAGGCCTCGAAGGGCATTCGCGCGGCGGCCGAAGAGCTTGTCGAGAACGGCACGCAGCAGGAGCAGGGCGCAGCGGAACAGTCTGCAGCGCTGATGGCGACGACCGCGACGACCGAAGAGCTCGCGCGCAGCGCTCGGCAGATCTCGGCGAACGCCCAGCGCGTGTCGGAGATCGCCCGGGGAACGCTCGCAGCGGCGCAGGCAGGCAAGGCCAGCGCGGAGTCGTTCACGGCGGCCATGGGCGAGGTGCGCGGAGGCAATCAGGCCATCGCGGACTCGGTGGTGAAGCTGAACAAGCGTGTGCAGCAGGTCGGTCGCATCATCGAGTTCATCGACGGCATCGCCGACAAGTCCGACCTGCTCGCGCTCAACGCCGAGCTCGAGGGCCACAAGGCCGGTGACGTCGGCCAGGGCTTCGGGCTGGTGGCGGCCGAGATGCGCCGGCTGGCCGAGAACGTGATGACGTCGACGCGCGAGATCGCCCGGCTCATCGAGGACATTCGAGACGCGACCAACGCCGCGGTGATGGCGACGGAAGCGGGCGTGAAGGCGACGGACTCGGGCGCAGCGCTGGCGGCGAAGGTGAGCAACTCGCTCGGCGACATCGTCGAGTTCGCGAACCTCTCGGCCGACGCGATGCAGAGCATCAGCCTCGCGACGGTGCAGCAGCAGGCGGGCAGCGATCAGCTCGTCGCCGCGATGGAGGACATCAACCGCTCGACCCGGAAGAACGTCGAGAGCGCGAAGGAGATGGCGAGCACCCAGACGGGGCTGGTGACGCTGTCGAAGGAGCTCGAGCAGGTCGTCGACACCTTCGGGGGCCGCTCGTGACCGCCCAGGCGAACCTCACGGCGTGGCTGCCCGGTCGTGGCCGCTGGTTGATGCTGCCCTCGACGGTGGGGAACTCGCTCGTCGCGCTGCTCGCCGCGCAGTACGCCGCTGCCACCTTTCACTTCCCCGACGGCGTCATCGGCACCTTCTGGATCCTCGTGGTGTCGGTCGCGTCGGTCGGCGTGGGGCTCTCCGAGTTGCTGGCTGCGCAACGGCTGGCGACCCTTCGTGGCCTCGCCGCTGGCCGGCTGCCGATCTCCGAACCGAACCGGCTCAAAGCCATCGACGAGGCCCGTCGGTTCCCCGATCAGATCTCGCGGCTCGGTGTCTTCATGTGGGTGGTGGCGGTGACGGTGGTCTCGCTCCTGCTCTGGTCGATCGAGCTCGTGCCCTGGTCGCTGCTCGTGCGCATCGAGATGATGGGCCTGCTCTTCGGCCCCATGGCTGCGGTCGTGGTCGGGTTGTTGGTCGGTCGGCGGTCGCACGCCGTCGTCGAGCGGCTGGCTGAAGGCCTCTCACCTGACGCCATCGTGAGCGCGCTCGAGACCCCGACGGTCTCGGTTCGCAGCCGGCTCGTCGCCTTCACCGTCGTGATGGTCGCGTTGCCCTCACTCGTCGCCATCGACGTGACCCGCGCGCTGGGCACCGACGTCATCGAGGGCTGGGTGTCGAGCACCGCCGCCGATCGTGACGCGATCGCGGCTGCTGCGCAGACGATGGTGCTGCTGAAGACTGCGGTCCTCATCGTCCTCACGGCGGCGATGGCGACGGTCGCGGCGGCCGTGGGCGGTGGGCTGCTGGCCGATCCGCTCCAGCGGGTGGCGGAAGAGGCGAGCGGGCTGGCGAAGGGCCGGCTCGACGCAGCTTCGCTGATCGCGGGCGATGGTGAGGTGTGGCTCATCAGCAACGTGTTCTCGCGTCTGAAGGAGCGGCTCGTCGGCCTGGTGATGAAGCTCTCGTCGGCGACGGGAGGCATCGCGCGCGCGGCGGGCACGCTTCAGCAGGCGTCTCAGGACTCCGAAGCAGGCGCCGCAGAGCAGGCCGCCGCGCTCAACGAGACCTCGGCGACGACGGAGGAGCTCGCGCAGAGTGCCCGGCAGATCGCCTCGAGTGCGGCGAGTGTGCAGGAGCTGGCGCAGAAGACCCTCGAAGCGGCCGAGTCAGGGCTCGCGAGCGCAGACTCGTTTCGCGCAGCCATCGAGCGCATGCGGCAGGACAACCGCTCCATCGCCGCGGCCGTCGATCGTCTGACAGGCCGGGTCCAGCAGATCGGGCGCATCGTCGACGTCATCAACACCGTGGCCGATCGAAGCGATCTGCTCGCGCTCTCGGCCGAGCTCGAAGGCACGCGCGCTGGCGAGGTGGGACGTGGCTTCTCGCTCGTCGCCTCAGAGATGCGCCGGCTCGCCGAGAACGTGCTCGAGTCGACGGCCGAGGTCGAAGAGCTGATCAGCGAGATTCGCACGGCGACGCGGCAGACCTCCGACGCCACCGAGAGCGCCCGAGCGTTGACCGAGGGCAGCACCTCGCTCGCCGACCAGGTGGTGCGCGCGCTCACCAGCGTGGCGCAGTCGGCGCGCCAGACCTCCGACGCGGTGCGCACCATCAGCCTCGCGACCCAGCAACAGCAGACGGGCACCGACCAGCTGGCCGAGGCCATGGCCGACATCCTCGGCATCACGCAGCAGAGCCTCGCGAGCACCCGGCAGCTGACGGCCGCGAACGAGCGGCTCCAGGCGCTCTCGACGGTGCTGGCCGAGGTGGTGAACCGCTTCGAGCACCGCGCATGAGCCTCAATCGCGAAAAGCTGCTCGCCCAGTTTCGTGAGCTCGTCGTCGAGCGGCTCGCCAGGGTGAACCG
This sequence comes from Archangium gephyra, assembly GCA_943370055.1. Lineage (GTDB taxonomy): Bacteria > Myxococcota > Myxococcia > Myxococcales > Myxococcaceae > Xiheimicrobium > Xiheimicrobium gephyra_A. The sequence continues at coordinate 23,964 of CALRPN020000059.1, read as the reverse complement.
CGCGCTCATGTCGCTCGAGGCAGGCGCCGACCTCGAGGCGGGCAAGGCGTCGCTGCGCGAGCTGCACGGCCTGAAGGGCGAAGCGCGCATGATGGGCTTCGCCGAGGTGAACACGCTGGTGCACCAGATGGAGGAGCTGGTGCGCACGGTCGAGCCGCTCGGCTACGAGGTCGGGCCGGGCAGCGTCGACGCGCTGCTGGTGGCCTCCGATGCGGTCGGCGTGCTGGCCGGCTCGGTGCAAGGCGCTCCGGTCGAACTCCCACGGCTGCTGGAGTGGTTGGGCCAGGCGATCGCGACCGAGAAGGCCCGCGTCGCGCAGGTGGCTCCCGCGCCGGCTGCTTCAGGTTCAGTGCCTCAGCCGCCGCCCTCGGCTCCCGAGGCCCGGCCGGTTGCTCCAGTCGCCAAAGCGCCTCCTTCACAGAGCGCCGATGCCGCGTCGATTCGCATCAGCCAGCAGAGCCTCGAGGTGCTCACCAGCGCGGTGACGACGCTTCAGCAGGTGGGTCGGCGCCGCGAGCTGAACGCCTCACGGCAGCGCGTGCTCGCGAAGGAGCTCGCGGTGCTCCAGCGGCTCGCAGAGGATCTTGGGCCCGAAGCTCAGGCCCTCGCGGCGCGACTGGGCAAGGTGAAGGAGCTCTCGGGCGACATCAACCGCCTGCAGACGCTGATTCAGACCGACGAAGCGCGCGAGCTGACGGTGCTGACCGAAGAGATTCAGGCGCTGCGCATGTTGCCGCTCGGCCTGCTCTTCGACCCGTACCCGCGCATGGTGCGGGAGCTGGCGCGCGATCTCGGGAAAGAGGTCGAGCTGCGCGTCGACGGTGAAGACGAGCGCATCGATCGCACCGTGCTCGACGTGCTGAAAGATCCGCTGCTCCACCTCGTGCGCAACGCCATCGATCACGGCCTCGAGCCACGGGAGGAGCGCGTCGACTCAGGCAAGACCGCGAAGGGCACGTTGTGGTTGTCGGCGCGCCGTGAAGGCGAGCGGCTCGCGCTGCGCGTTCAGGACGATGGCCGGGGCCTGTCCGCGTCGACGCTGCGCCAGGTGGCGGTCCGCAAGGGGCTCATCGATCAGGCGACGGCCGATGGGCTGACCGACGTCGCGGCGGTCGATCTCGTGTTCCTGCCGGGGTTCACCTCGAAGAACGAGGTCACGGACGTCTCGGGTCGAGGCGTCGGGCTCGACGTGGTGAAGACGCGCCTGCAGCAGATCGGCGGCGAGGTGACGGTGACCTCGGCGCCCGGAGAAGGCGCCACGTTCGAGCTGAAGGTGCCCCTGTCTCTCACCGTCGCTCCCGTGCTCTTCGTGCAGACGGGCGACGAGCGCTTCTGTGTTCCTGCTGCGAACGTGTTGCGCGCGCTGCACGTGGAGTCGGCGCAGGTTCGCGAGGTGGCCGGCCGGCCGGCCGTGGTGGTCGACGACGTGGTGCTTCCGTATCAGTCGATCGCCTCGATCCTCGCCGGAGCGCCCGAGCGCCCCGTGTCGGACGGCGAGGTCGTGCTGGTGGTGCGTGGTCGGGGACAGACGGCGGCCATCGGCATCGATCGTGTACTCGACGAGCGGGTGCAGGCGATTCTGCCGCTGCGTGGCCTGCTCTCTCGCTTCGGGCACTTGTCCGGCGCGACCCAGCTGCCCGACGGCACGCTCGCGATGGTGCTCTCGGCGCCTCACCTCGTCGCCACCGCACACGGCAGAGAGCTCAAGTTGTCTGCGCAGGTGAGCGCAAAGCTCGAGGCGCGCAAACGACGCGTGTTGGTGGTCGACGACTCTCCGCTCACCCGCGAGCTGCTCGTCTCGCTGCTCGAATCGGTCGGCTACGAGATCGTGCAGGCCGCCGATGGCGCCGAAGCGCTCGATCGGCTCGCCCGCGAGGTCGTCGATGTCGTGGTGACCGATCTCGAGATGCCGCAGGTCGATGGGCTCGAGCTGACGAGGCGGCTGAAGGTGCACCCCACGCTCAAGAGCCTGCCGGTGGTGATCGTCACGACGCGAGGCAGCGAGCAGGATCGACGGCGCGGCATGGAGGCGGGGGCCGATGGGTACGTGACGAAGGGCGACCTCGTGCGACAGGATCTGGTCGACGTCGTCGCGCGGCTTCTCGCCTGATCGCAGGGCGAACGAGTGGCAGGAGTTCGGGGACCGCAGTAGGCAGAGAGTGAGTGACGACGATGAGCCGCAAGTGTCAGGTGTTGGTGGTCGACGACTCGCCGCTGTGCCGGCAGTTGATCGTCGATGCCATCACGCGAGATCCCGATGTCGAGGTGGTGGGCCAGGCCGAGAACGGCGAGGAAGCCATCGCGAAGGCGCTCGAGCTGAAGCCGAACGTCATCACGATGGACGTCGACATGCCGGTGCTCGACGGGCTGGCCGCGTGCGAGCGCATCATGTCGGAGACGCCCACGCCGATTCTGGTGCTGACGGCCGACCCACGAAATCAGGCTCCCGAGCTGACGCATCGCGCGCTCGCGGCCGGGGCGCTGGCCCTGCAGGTGAAGCCCGCGATGGATGCCGGCCCTGATGCCTGGAACCTCGCGCGTGAGGTGAAGCTGCTGTCGACGGTGAAGGTGATTCGCCATCTGCGCGGCGTGAAGAAGTCCACCGGCATCACGGCTGCGTTCTCGTCGCCCGGCTCGACTCCCTCCATCGATCCCGGCATTGCGCCCGGCTCGGCCTCTCCCATCGGCCTCGTCGTGATCGCCTCGTCGACGGGTGGCCCGCAGGTCGTGCACAAGCTGGTCAGCGATCTGCCCGCCGACTTTCCGGCGCCGGTGTTGATCGTGCAGCACATCAACGCCGCGTTTGCCGACTCGCTCGTTGGGTGGCTGGGTACCTCGGCCAAGCTGAAGGTGCGTGGCGCGAAAGACGGCGATCTGCTGACGCCGGGCACCGTGTTGATCGCTCCTTCCGGCGCTCACCTCACGGTCCCATCGCGTGGGCGCGTTGCGGTCGTTCCGGGCGAGCCGCGTGACGGCCATCTTCCTTCTGCAACGTCGCTGCTCGAGTCGGCGGCGAAGGCGTACGGCAAGCGCGTCGTCGGCGTGATCCTCACCGGCATGGGCAATGACGGGGTCGATGGCATGGCTGCGATTCGGGCGGCGGGTGGCAAGACGATCGCGCAGAGCCAGGAGTCGTGCGTGGTGTTCGGCATGCCCGGCGCGGCGATCGCGAAGGGCGTGGTCGATCACGTGATTCACGGCGACGACGTGGGCAAGGCGCTGGTGCGGCTCGCGCGCGGGCAGGATCCGTCGAGGCCCTGAGTGGAGGGCGATCTCGACGTTCTCTTCGAGCTCGTCTCGCAGCGGAGCGGCAGCGCGTTGTCGAAGCAGCAGCGGGAGCGCGTGCAGCAGTGTGCTGAGCGGCTGCGCGGCCATCGACCCTGGCCCTCGTTCCTCGACGAGCTTCGTGGGCGGCACGGCGCGCTGGAGCTGCTCGAGCTGCTGGCCTCGGCCTCGGTGCACAAGACCGATCTCTTTCGAGACGAGCCGCAGCTCGAGGCGCTGGAGCGCCATGTGCTCTCGCCGTTGGCCGAGTCGGGCAGGGCGCTGCAGGTGTGGAGCGCGGGCTGTGCGACGGGCGAGGAGGTCGCGACGCTGTTGCTGCTGCTCTCGCGCGTGGGCGCGAACCCGGCGAGCCGTGTGCTGGGCACGGACTTGTCGTCGAGCGCGCTCTCGCAGGCGAAGCAGCTGACGTTCTCTGACGAGGCGATGCGGCGCGTGCCAGCGGCCCTCTCGGACAAGTGGTTTCGCCGCGGCCCGGACGGCCTCGTGCTCCATTCGAAGCTCGCGGCCCAGGCGCGGTTTCAGCAGCACAACCTGGTCGAGACGCCGTACCCGTTCCCCGACGTGGGCACGGGCTTCGACGTGATCATCTGTCGCAACGTGCTCATCTATTTCACGCCCGAGGCAGCGGAGCGGACGGTGGGGTTGTTGGCGGAGCGGCTGCGTCCGGGTGGAACGCTGGTGTTGTCGGCGGCAGAGCCGATTCTGAAGCCCCGCGCCGATCTCGAGACGCTGCGCGTGGGCGGAACGTTCTTCTATCGGCCCAGGACGGAGCCGGTGCCCGAGGCGCTCGCGGTTCCTCCGCCGAGGCCGAGCGCTCCGATTCCGGCGCCGCGTCCGTCAGCACCGGTGCGGGTCGAGGTGGTGGCAGAGACGAAGTCTGCGGAGCAGGAAGGTGAGGAGTTGTTCTCGCTGGTGCTCGAGTGGTCGGCCGCAGGTCAGCCCGACGCCGAGACGGAGGCGGGGTTGCGCAAGGCGCTGTACCTGTCTCCCGAGCTCGCGGCGGCGCGGTACTGCCTGGGGTTGCTGCTCGATCAACGAGGGCTGCGGGCCGACGCGACGACGGAGTATCGGCGGGCGTTGTCGGTGCTGCAGTCGGGCCGCGCGAGACCGACGCCCTTCTTCCTCAACCCGGAGCGATTGGCCGAAGCGTGTCGCCGCGCGTTGAGTCGCTTGAGCGCTGGCTGACTCCACCGTCCTTGCCCCGCCCAGTGGGTTCGCGTTCAGTCGCGGCCATGTCACGTCGCTGCGTTCTCTTCGTGGTGCTGCTCGTCGTGGGAGCCGAACTCTCAGCCTGCGGACAACGCTGTGGCCCGGGAACGTGCGCGGGGTGTTGCGACCCGTCTGGCACCTGTCGTTCGGGATCAGAGGACTCCGCATGTGGCGCTCGTGGGCTCGCGTGCGTCGGCTGCGGGCTCGGCGTCTGCGCAGTCGGCGCCTGCTTGAGTGGAAACAACGCTGGCGCGGGCAGTGCGGGTGGTGGTGCGACGGGCGGCGGCGGGGCGTCGGGTGGCGCTGCGACGATGGGCGGCGGGACGTCGGATGGCGGGCTGTGCAGTCGATGCCGCTATGGCGAGCTGTGCACGGTCGATGGCGGCTCCGTTTCGTGCACGAGCGACTACGACGCTCAGACACGTCCCTACTGTGCCGCTTGCACGAGTGGCGCCTCAGCGTGCGGAACAGGGTCGAACTACTGCCTCGCTCGCGGAGCGTCCTTCGGGTGTGGCGTCGATTGCTCGCAAGGCCAGCAGTGCCCTGTTGGCTATGCCTGTGACGACGTCTCGGTGACGACGACGTTCGCCTGCTCAGCCACGAGCCCGTGCCCGCCGAACCCGACGCTGGCCTGCGGCGCTGGCTCGGCGTGCGCGAATGGTGGCACGTGCGAAATGGGGTTCTGTCGTCCACCGTGTTCGAGCGGACGCTGTGGGTGTCTCGTCGATGGCGACTGCCCGCAGCAGACCTGCAGCATCGGCAAGTGCTCCATCACGCAGACGTCGTGTCTCACCGAACCGGACTGTCGCGCGATTCGGTGTACGGCCGGCCAGTGCGTCATCGGCCGCAACTGCTCGCCGGCGCCGGGGCTGACCTGCGCCGACGTGCGCCCGTGAGTGCTCAGCGCTGAACGTTCCAGTTCCAGTCGATCGCGGCGGGTCCGCTCGGCGAGGGCGCGGGCGTCAGCTCGACGAAGCGCAGGTACGCCTTTCTCGAGCAGGATTCGTCGGCGGGTTTCTGCCGAGCGCACGCGGAAGCGAGAACGAGCCAGCACGTTGAGGAGCCCGCGTGCAGGCTGATGCAACGCTCAGCGAGCCGTCGTGCCCGCGGCGTGTCGACCGTCATCGATGCGCGGGCCCGAGCAGCCAACTCGTCTGCCGATGGCGGCGGAGGCACCTGGACCGACAACCAGAGGATGAGCGCAAGGTGCATGGCTCAGGAGATCAGCGCGGCGAGGCGTTCCACGTACAGGGACCAGATCTCTTCGACAGAAACCGGCCGTCTCTCGCGTTGATCGTACGGCCCTCCACCGATGTCATCTCGCCAACTCGCCCAGCGCAGTCCTTCGTAGAAGGAGTCGACTGATCCGCTGAACGCCCACTGCAGCCAGTCGGAGTAGCCAACCTCGAGGTCCTGCCACTCCAGATCGTCGGGCGCGAAAGAGAAGACGTTGCTGGTCTGACCAAAGCGGCCGCCATTCAGAGCGAAGAACCCGCCGACCGCATCGTCGCCGACGAGAAACGCGCCGGAGATGCGGGCCCCAGCCCCTTTCCGGTTCCAGCTCGAGAGTGTTCGCGTGAACTGGCTCGAGCCGGCGCCGAGAATTCGAAGCCAGCCGATCTGAGCCAGGATTCCTCCGGTCGTGTGCGCCACTGCGCCGAGTGGAGATCGCGTCGTGACCTGAATCTCTTCGAGACAGCTCGTACCTGCCTCTGACGTCGTTTCGAGCACGACCACTCCAGGAGCAGCGTTCGTGAGCCACTGATCGAGCAGCCGTCGACCAGTCGATTCCGGGTCCAGCAGATCGTGAAGCTTCACCGCCCGGATGCTGACCAACCCAATCGCTCAGTACAAGTCGCCGCTGCCGTCCTCGCCGAACTCGAGCAACTCGCGCACTTCGCCATCACGACGCTGCGACACGACGCCCGAGAGCGGAACCGCCGCATGCACGCCGTCGACACAGCCTTCGAACACGCCCGCCGGCACCGTGATGGAGCGCGCTCCACCGTCGGTCTTCGGCCGCTCGATCGCGCGCCACGCGAGCTCGACGATCGCCGCAGGCACATTGCCCAGGTGATGAATCTCGGGCTTCTCATCGCGCCGCACCCACGCCTCGGTCAGCGCCGCCTCGAACGACCCGCGATCCACCGGCTGCTTCGTGAACGTCAGCCGCGCGCGCAGCTGCTCTCCGACACCAAGCCGATCGATCGACAGCAGCAGTCGATCTTTCATGCTCGTCACCGCCACGCGCTCGAGCACCGTGCGCTCATCCTTCGTGATCACGTGCACGGTGAACTGCCCACGCCGCCACTCGGAGTTCTGCTCCGTCGTCGCGGGAAACGGCTCGGGCCGCCGCTGCCGATAGTCCGCCAGCAGCGCATCAGCGCGCTCGTTCACGCCGGTGGCCACCGTTCGACACCCCGAGAGCAGCACCAGCATCGTCAGCAGCACGCGCACGCGAAGCGCGTCTTAGCCCCATCACGACTCGACGGCTTCTCCCAACACGAGCGACGACAACCTCGGCAGCCTGCGCGACAACTGCATCACCTGCTTCGCGGCGCGCTCGGTCAGCCCACTGCGAGAGAGGTCGAGCGTCGTCAACCGTTCGATCGACGCGCCTGCCTCCAGCGCTGCCACCGCGTCGACGCCCAGCTCCGACGCCTCGATGGTCAGCGCGTCGAGCGAAGGGAGTGACATCACATCGCTCACGGTCGCGGCCTCGACCGCTCCCGACACGACGAGCTTCACGCTTCGCAGCCGGCTCCCGTTCGCGTCGAACAGCTGCTTCGCGGTCGTCTGGGTCCACCCGAGGAACGCGATCTCGAGCGACGACAACCGGGGCAGGGCGGGCAACGCGGCGATGAGCTCGGGCACGGAGAGATGGAGCTGCTCCAACGCGGGCAAATTCGTGGGAATCGTCGTCAGGTCGAGTGCGCGCGGCGAGTAGATCGTCAACGCCGACAACACACGCGGCGCCGCCTGCTCGAGTACGCGAAGCGACTCCGTCATCGGCTCCTGGCCCAACGACAGCGCGCGCACGAAGCGCATCGACGGGTGCGCCAGCAATCGCTCGAGATCGATTCGTTCACCTGGAGCCTGCTGCCGCATCAACGTCGCCGTGTGCACGAAGCCCCAGCGCCACTGCGCGACGGGTCCCGCGAGGCAGCGAATGCCGGGAGCGTAGAGCAACGCCTTCACCCGCTCGCGCTGCCGACGATCGAGCGACGGCAACAGCTGCAACGAGATCAACTCACCGCGTGCATCGCCTGACTGCGCCAGCCAATCGCCGTAGACCGCGAATGCGTGCGGATCATCGGGAGCGGCTTCGATCGCCGCCTCGAACGCGTCGCGTTGTCTCACCTCAGCCGACACTTTCCGCGCTCCCAGCCTGTGAGAAATCGCGCAAGTTGTCGGTTTTCTGGCGAACACACCTGCGCGCACACTGACAGGTGCGCCATGCTGTTATCTGGCTGTCGGCAGAAAATGAGCGTGCAAGTCCATGAAATAACACGTCTCTCGCCTTGCAATGTGAAGCGCGTGTCGGTATTTCGCATGCCGCAATGTGGGGCTGGGGAGCAGCCCTTCCGCCACCTGGAGCCATCATGAACACACCGCTCGCCACTCGACTGTCGATCGCCGTCGCTGCCCTGTGCAGCACGCTCGCGCAGGCCGCTCCAGACGCGTTTCTCTCTCGTGGCGAACGTCGCGAGCTCGTCTCGCCCGAGACGCTCTCGATTGATGCCAGGCAAGCCTTCGCGAACGGCTTCATCTCGTCGACGGAGCCGCGCCTCGGCGTTCCAACCTTCTTCTGGGCCGGCCGTCCGCCCACGGGAGCCCGCACGCCTCGCGACATGGGCCTCACCGCCGAGCAGGTCGCGCGCCGCACGTTGTTCACGCACGCCGAACTCTATCGTGGTGATCGCACGCGGTGGGCCGAGGCTCGCCTGTCGAACCTGCACGAGCTGAACGATCAGGGCGCCGTCATCGCCACCTTCCAGCAGGACATCGCCGGCGTGCGCGTCTTCCGCGACGAGGTGAAGGTCGCGATGACGAAGGACTACGTGGTGGTCGCGATCTCGGGCTACCTCACGCCCGAGACGAAGCGGCTGGGCAGCTGGTCGCTCACGCCCTCGACTGCGGCTGCCTCCGCGGTGAGCACGATGACGGGGCAGGGCGTCGAGGCTTCTGCGCTCAAGCCGCTCGCGTTCAAGGACGGCTACCAGCTCTGGCAGCTCGGTGACGAACCGACGCCCGTGCGCGGCCGCCGTGTGTGGTTCCCGACTCCCGATGGTCTCGAGCCCGGCTACTACGTCGAGATCGAGCTCAACGAAGGCGAGACCGACTCCCGGTACTTCAGCTTCGTCATCTCGGGCCGCGACGGGCAGGTGCTCTTCCAGAAGAACCTCACCGCCGACGCGACCTTCCGCGTGTGGGCCGAGAGCACGGGCATCGGGCTTCCGTTCGACGCTCCGTCTGGCACCTCGCCGACGCCGCACCCCGCGGGAACGCCGAATCAGTTCCAGCCTCCCTACGTCGCGCCCGAGCTGGTGACGCGTGAGTACGGCCCCATCAGCACGATGGACCCCTGGCTGCCGGCGAACGCGACGCGCACCGAAGGCAACAACACGTTCACCTATGTCGACGCGGCGCGGCCCAATGGCTTCGGCGCTGGCGACGTCGCGCCCACGCCCACCGGAGACCCCGACGGCGGCGTGCTCGTCTTCGATCGCACGTACGACCCGCTGCAGAACCCCGACGTGAGCGCCGAGCAGCGCATGGCCGCGGCGACCCAGCTCTTCTACGACATCAACTTCCTGCACGACTGGTATTACGACCGCGGCTTCGACGAGCGCTCGGGCAACGCGCAGACCTCGAACCTCGGGCGCGGCGGCATCGAGAACGATCCCATCAACGCCGAAGGCCAGGACAACTCGGGCCGCAGCAACGCGAACATGTCGACGCCCGCCGACGGCTCACGCCCGCGCATGCAGATGTACATCTTCACGGGCACCTCGACCGAGCGACTCACCTACAACGGCGCGAACGTCACCGCGAACGGAGCTGCCTTCGGGCCGCAGACCTTCAACGTCACAGCCGAGGTCGTGTACGTGAACGACGGCGATCCCTCAGGCATGGGCGGCACGGTGAACGACGGCTGCCAGGCGACCTTCGTCGCTCCAGTGATGGGCAAGATCGCGCTGGTCGATCGTGGCAACTGCACCTTCGTGCAGAAGGTTCAGATCGCGCAGATGAACGGCGCGGTGGGCGTGATCATCGCCGACAACAGCACCATGTCGACGCGGCCTCCCGAGCTCGTCGGTACGCCCATGCCGCAGACGCTGATTCCCGCCATGTCGCTGACCCGCACCGCGGGCACGACGCTCAAGGCAGCCATTGGAACGACGGCGCTGAACGTCACGCTGTTCCGCAACGCCACCACCGACCGCGACGGCACGCTCGATAACGGCATCATCGCGCACGAGTGGGGCCACTACATCTCGAACCGCCTCATCGGTGACGGCAACGGCCTGTCGGCGGCCCAGTCAGCGGGCATGGGCGAGGGATGGAGCGACTTTCACGCGCTGCTCATGATGGTGCGCGCCGACGACATCAACGTGCCGTCGAACGCGAACTGGAACGGCACCTGGGCGGTCGGCGGCTACACGACCTCGGCGACGGCGGCCGACGGCCACTACTACGGCGTGCGACGCATCCCCTACACGGTCGACTTCACGAAGAACGGCCTCACCTTCAAACACATCCAACGTGGCATCGCGTTGCCCATCGTCCCCACGGCGTACGGCCTCGATGGCTCGTCCAACGCCGAGGTGCACTCGACCGGCGAGGTGTGGTGCACGATGTTGTGGGAAGCGTACGTCGCGATGCTGCGCGACAGCCCGCGGCTCACCTTCGACCAGGCGCAGGATCGCATGCTGCGGTACCTCGTCGCGGCCTACAAACTCACGCCCATGATGCCCACCTTCGTCGAGGCGCGAGACGCGTTGCTCGCCGCGGCGGTGGCTCGTGACCCCCAGGACTTCGCCCTGATCTGGGGCGCCTTCGCGCGTCGCGGCATGGGCATGCTCGCCACCGCGCCCGATCGTGACTCGTCGGACAATCGCCCTGCCGTCGAGAGCTTCGTGGTCGGCAACTCGCTCGCCATCACCGACGTCACCATCGATGACTCGACGATGAGCTGCGACAACGACGGCGTGCTCGACACCGATGAGGTCGGCAAGGTGAACGTCACCGTGAAGAACGTCGGCGTCGGCCCGCTCATGGGCACCACCGTCACGCTCTCCACCACCTCCACCGGGCTCTCGTTCCCCGCTGGCCCCATGGTGACGGTGCCGATGACGCAGCCGTTCGGCTCCACGACGGTCTCGGTGCCGGTCACCCTCCGTGGCGTGCGCGGCTTCCAGGGCGTGGTCGTCACGGTCGCGGCGAACGACGCCTCGCTCGCGGTCGCTGGCCCGATCACGAAGGAGTTCCGCACCCGCCTCAACAGCAACGTTCGCCCGAACGGAACGGCGACCGACGACGTCGAAGCGCAGATGTCCCGTTGGACCACCGGCAGCGATCCCCGCTACTCGCAGGGCGCTGACTGGCGCATCTCGGCCAACTCTCCGACCTCGCACTGGTGGTTCGGGCCGAACCCCTCGGCGCCTTCTGACAACTACCTCATCTCACCGCCGCTCGTGGTGGGCACGGGGCCGTTCACGTTGACCTTCAAGCACCGCTTCGACTTCGAGGCCGACGCGATGACGTTCTACGACGGCGCTGCGCTCGAGATCTCGACCGACGGCCGCACGTGGACCGACCTCGGCGCGAACGCGATGCCCGGCTACACCGGCGCGTTCCCGGCGCAGACGAGCAACCCGCTGCGTGGTCGTCGTGGTTACGCCGGCAAGAGCCCCAACTACCCGACGTTCAACACCGAGCGCGTCGACATGGGCACGATGTACGCCGGGCAGACGGTGCGCGTGCGCTTCCGCATCGGCGCTGATGACGCCTCGGCCGTGAAGGGCTGGGAGGTCGACGACATCGCCTTCACCGGTCTCACCGATCTGCCGTTCACCAGCGTCGCCCCCGACCCGAACACCTGCTCGAACAACCGAGCCCCCACGCTGGCTCCTGTGATGAACCTCAGTGTGCGCGAAGGCGACGTCGTCTCGCTCACGGGTATGGGCACCGACCCCGACGGCGACGCGGTGACGATTCTCTTCGTGCAGCGCGAAGGCCCGCTCGTCGACCTCAACATGGGCGCGTTCGTCGCGCCCTCGGTGGACACGAACACGCAGCTCGGCTTCGACGTGACGGCCAGTGATGGCGCGCTCGAGTCGATGCCTCAGCGGCTGGTCGTCACGGTCGTCGACGGCAGCGCAGCCCCCACGGTCACGGTGCCGCCTTCGCTCGAGGTGACGGAAGGTGAAGCCAGCAGCGTCACGGCCACCGCGATGGATCCGCAGGGCGACGTCGTCTCGTTCACCTGGAAGCAGGTCGCCGGCCCCACGATCATGCTGCGCGACGAGACGAGCGACACGGTGAAGTTCACCGCGCCTCCCGTGAACGCCGACCTCGTGGTGGTGCTCGAGGTGGTGGCGAACGACGGCAAGGTCGACTCGGTGCCGGCTCGGGTGGAGATCACCATTCGTGACGCCGGCCTCGCGCCCGTCTCGGACACGGCAGGCAAAGTGCCGACGGGCTGTGTCGGGTGCTCCGCGGGCATCGACTCGATTGCGTTCCTCGGCCTGGTGACCCTGCTCGCCCGGCGGAGGCGCTCGGCTCGCTGAGAAAATTCGCGCGGGAATTCGGCGCGCCCACACCTCGTTCCATTCACCGAAGCGCAAACGACCAGCGAAGTGAGCGGGCCGGTCAGTGCGAGGTGCAGTGGTGACGACGTCCAGCGGGCGCTCCCTCCCGAATGGGCCCTGTCTTCCGCACCGTCAACAGCACTGGCCGGCCCCTCAGGAGGATTCTTCTCTGGAGGCCCGGCACTGTGCTTACAGTGCGCGCCCGATGCGTCGCCTCCTCGTGACTTCTATCGTTTCCATCTCCGTCTTCGGCGGGTGCTTCTTCCCCGCTGATCGTGGCCAGCTGCTCGAGGGCCGCGTCGACAAGCTGTCGGACGAAAACAAGAAGCTCAAGGCCGCGCTGTCCGAGACGCAGGGCAAGCTCGACGACACCACGGCCCAGCTCAAGACCGCGCTCGACCAGCTCGATCAGGCGTCGCGCACGACCGGCGCCAACATCGGCGTGAAGGTCGACAGCGCGATTCAAGACGTCGCCACGCTGCGCGGTCAGATGGAGAGCTACCAGTTCAAGATCACCGAGCTCGAGTCGCGGCTCTCTGCGTCCGAGAAGACCGCCGCCTCGAACCCCACGCCGAGCAAGCCCGAAGAGCCGAAGAAGGAAGAGCTCAAGCGCCCAGACGACCCGAAGGAGTTCCTCAAGCTCGCAGACGAGAAGGCGAAGGCGGGTGAGAACGATCTCGCGAAGAAGCTCTACGCCGAGTTCTTCAAGAAGTGGCCGCGCGAGGAGCTGGCGGGTGACGCGCACTTCGGCCTCGGCGAGGTGCACTTCCTCGAGTCGAAGTGCCGTGAGGCACTCTACGAATACGGCAAGGTGATTCAGGACTTCTCGAAGTCGAAGTCGGCGCCCATGGCGTACCTGCGCTCGGCCGACTGCTTCAAAGAGCTGAAGATGATGGACGAAGCGAAGCTCGCGCTGAACGAGCTCATCAAGCAGTACGCGAAGACCGAGCAGGCCAAGCTGGCGAAGACGCGTCTGGCCGAGTTCGAGAAGAAGCCCGCTCCCAAGGGAGGCAAGAAGTGAGAATGCTCAGCCTGTCGCTCGTGCTCGCGCTGCCAGTTCTCGCCGCGGCTCCGAAGCAGCTCACCATCGCGTACACCGGAGACGTGGGCGGCGAAGTCGCGCCCTGTGGGTGACGCGCGAACCCAACTGGCGGTCTGGCCAGACGAAAGACGGTGCTGAACACGCTGACGGGGAAGCCGCTCGTCATCGACTCCGGAAACGCGTTGTTCCGGACGCTGGGTGGTGCGTCCGAAGAGGACAAGACGCGCGCCTCGTTCGTGCTGTCGGCCATGGGCGCGCTGGGCACGAGCGTGCTGGGGGTCGGGCATCGCGATCTCTCGGCAGGCCCTGAGTTCCTGACCGCCGAGGCGAAGAAGGCGAACGTGCAGCTCGTTTCGACGAACCTCGAGCTCGCGGGCAAACCCGCGTTTCCGAAGTCGGTCGTCGTCGAGAAGAACGGCGTGAAGGTTGCGCTGCTGGCCGTGACGGGGCTGGGTCCGGTGCCGGGCGTGATGGGGTTGATGGGCACCGCGCAGCTGCCGGCGATCCAGGCCGAGCTCAAGACGCTGCCCGCACACGACCTCACCGTCGTGCTCTGCACCTCGGGGTACACCGAGGCGATGGCGCTGGCTGGTGCGCTCGATGCGTCAGTCGACTTCGTCATTCAGTCGGGTGAGTTCCGCGGAACGGTGCCGCCCCAGAAGGTGAAGGACGTCTTCTTGCTCGCCTCGGGACAGCGCGGTCAGGCCGTCGGTACGCTCGCCCTGTCTCTCGGAAAGTCGAAGGGCGCGTTCGCCGACCTGAACGAAGCGGCGCGCGATCAGGAGCTGCTCACCAACCTCGACACCCAGCTCAAGTCCATCGACGAGCGGCTGAAGCTGGCAAAGGACCCCGATGGCAAGAAGGCGCTCGGGGCCCTGCGCAAGGACATGAATGCGCGGCGCGATGAGCAGGCGAAGAAGCTCACGAAGTCCGTCGGTGGCCGAACGCTGAAGCTCGACTGGGCCATGCTTGGGCAGGACGTGAAGGACGACGAGGCGCTGAAGGCCGAGGTCTTGAAGATCGAGCCGACCTACGCCGGCCAGCACTGAGGGTCAGAGCGCTTCGAAGTCGAACGCCTTCGCGCCCAGCTTCTCGGGCAACGTCACAGGCTTGGTGGCTGCTGCGAAACCACGCGGCCCGGCTTCGTCACCACGAAAGTCGGCGAGCTGCCATGCGCCACCGAGCAGCGCGAACGACCACCCCGCATCTCTCGGCAGGTTCTTCACGAGCTCTCGCGGAGGCACCAGGCAGTCGACGCCGCTCGCGCCGAGCACCTTCGCCAGCTCGAACTCGGGGTAGGGGCCGACGATCGCCACCTCTTGCGTGAAGGCGAGCACGATCACGCACGGCCAGTCGCGGTGGCCCGATGGCTCGATGCGCAGCCACACCGTCCACTTCGAGTCGATCGGCGCTTCGTCACCGACGTGCACGCGCGCCGAGGGGTAACGCTCCTTCAACCAGCCAAGCACCGTGTCGGTCGAGACGTCCTTCGAGGTCAGCACCTGCAGCTCGGGAAGCAGCATGGGTGGTTTGTCGCGCACCCATCAGGCAGGCGCAACCACTGGCGGCGCGACGGATCGGGTCGTACACACCACCGGCATGCAGGCGGGCGACTTCTTCCGCGCGGTCTACGAGCGGCCAGACGACGATGGCGCCAGGCAGGTGCTCGCCGACGTGTTGATCGAGGCCGGCGACCCGCGTGGTGAGTTCATCGCGCTGCAGATGCAGCTCAAACGGTCGCGCAAGGCCGAGCTGAAGCTCGAGCGCCTGTTGGAGCGCCATCGCCGCGACTTTCTCGGGCCGCTCGCCGACGCGATCTCCAGCCGCGGCCAGGTCTGGGAAAAGGGCTTTCTCGTCGCCGCGCGCATGACGCTCGATGGGCGGCTGGTGAACGAGCCGTCGCTGGCGACGTTGCGATCGATCGAGCTGCTCAACCGTGACGGTGAGGTGCCGACCGAGCTGCTGGGCGAACACGTTCGATCCCTGCGCGAGCTCTCGGGCCTGCCCCGCCAGGCGATGCTGCCGATCTTCGGCGCCGATCGCTCGTTGCCCTTCACCTCGGTGTCGGTCGACGGGCCGGGCAACGCCGAGGCGTGGACACCGGCCGAGCTCGACGCCCTTCGCATCGCGCGCTCGTTGCCTGATCTGCGGCTGCTCGCCGTCACCATCTGGCGCTTCGGGGTCGACGAACTCGACTGGGTGTGGACGGCGCCGGTCTTCGGTCGGCTGCGCACGCTCGAGCTCGGGCTTCATCGCGTCGCGGTGAACCTCGGGCAGCTGCGCGATCGCCTCATCACCCTCGACGACGGGCCCGACGCCCTCGTGCTCAAGGGCCGGCAGCTGGAGGTGAAGCTGAAGCCGGCCGATCAGTGGCGGCAGATGCACCTCTTCGTGCGCACACCGCTCGTCGATCCGGTCATCCACGACGCCGAGCTCATGCTGCAGTCGCTACCGACGAACGGGTTGCTGCGGCTCGACGTCACCTGCGACTACCCGGTGACGAACGATGCGCTCGCGAGGCTCAAGGCGATCGTGAAGCGGTTTCCACGGCTGGCTCCGGTGACGTGGCCCCTGGGAACGAAGTGAGCTGGTTCGCCAGCAGCGCCTTCGCCACATCTGCAGTGGGGCTTCCCGTTCGAGCTGAGGACAGCCGCGACGTGGTCAGGCACGATTGCACCAGACGCTCTTTGCCGTCACGCACTCGCGGTCTCGTCGTCCTGGAGCCCTGACATGAAATCGCTCACTCTCCTGCTGCTGTTGGCCATCGCACTGGGCTGTCCGCCTGCCATCGAGCCACCCAGCGACGCAGGGAGCGGCGCTGGCGGAGCCGCCGGTGGAATCCCGTTCGCAGGAGGCGCTGTCGCAGGCGGGCGAAGCGATGCTGCCGGAGGTTCAGCCGTCGCAGGCGGAAGCAGCGGAGGCGCTGCAGGGGGCTCGTCGGGCGGGAGCACCGGAGGCGCTGGCCCCGGAGGTGGGACCGTGGCCGAGATGTGCGGAACGACTCCGACGCAGAACGATCAGATCTGGCAGTTGAGCTGGGCTGTCTGTCACGCCCCCAACGCTGGTGCTGGCCCATTTCCCGTGTCGTTCACCTTCAGGAACCCGAACGCAGAACCGATTCTGGTGTCGTTGGGTCGCGGCATCGAATGCTCCTGGCCGCTCGAGCTCTTCACCTGTGACCGGCGTCCCCTGCGTGGCCTGTGGTGCCCGGCCGTCTGCTCGACTTGTTACGAGTTCTGTCCCGAAGATCCGACGCTCCTCGCTGCCGATGGAGGAGTGTCGACCTTTCTCTGGGACGGCCGAGCGAACAGCCCAACGTGTGGTTGCCGAAACCCATCGCTGCCAGCGGGGCGCTACCTGGTGCGAAAATCCTATTCCCGGGCCGATGGAGGACTTCGCGCCGACGGTGGTGGCTACTCGGCCGAGGTGCCCTTCGAACTCCCGGGTGATGGCGGCGTGGTGATTGACCTGCCGCTCTGAACCCAGGCTGCCCCGCTGCGCGATCAGGGCTGCCCAGCGCCAGTCGCGGCGGGCTTGCCCTTGAGCTCGTCGACGATGCGCTGCGCGCCGTAGATCTTCTCGAGCGCCTCGAGAATCGCCGCCGAGTGCACGGCCACCGCGCGGTTCTGCGTCTCGTCGAAGCCGTAGTCGCCGCCCAGCGACTGAATGTTGCCGTCGAAGATCAACCCGACGACTTCACGATCCTTGTTCACCATGGGCGAGCCCGAGTTGCCGCCGATGATGTCGTTGGTGGTGGCCATGTTGAAGGGCGTCTCGAGGGCGACCTTCGACTTCGCCGAGAGCCAGGTCTTGGGCAGCGCGAACGGGTCGGCGCCGGTGTGACGCTCGAACGCTCCGGCCATCGTGGTGAGCGGCTTCACCTCGCGGCCGTCCTGCTGGTAGCCCTTCACCGAGCCATACGACAGGCGCAGGGTGAACGTCGCGTCGGGGTAGATGCTCTGGCCGTAGACGGCGAAACGCGCCTTTGCGAGCAGCTCCTGCTGCTTCTTGAGCGGGCCTTCGACCTCGTTCTCGAACTTCGTGCGAATCGCGCGCGCCTCGGCGTCGAAGCTGCGGGCGAACTCGATCATCGGGTCCTTCGAGGCGTCGATCACGGGCTTGCCGCCGTTGAAGAGCGCGGTGCGGCTGACGGAGTCGGGCGTCGCAGGCAGCGGCTTGCCGGTCTTCGGGTCCTTGCCGGGCTCGGGCGCGGCGAGCAGGTCGAGCTTCGTGCCGTCGACGAGCGCCTTCGCGACCTCGGCCGGCGACTTCTGGCCCAGCATCTTCTTCACCATCGGGTGATCGGGTGAGAGGTCTTCACGGATCTTGGTGAGCGACCAGGTCAGCTTCGCGATCTCGAGCTCCTTGTACACGGGCGCGTTCGACAGCATCTGCGCCTTGAGCTGCGGCAGCCGTGAGTCGGTGAACTCCTTGAGGCGCTCGCCGTTGGGCTTGCCCGACTCCTCGGCGTACCGAACGAGCGTGCGCGCCTTGCCGAACAGATCGGAGTAGGGGCCGCCTTCGAGTGCGCCGTACTCCTTGCGCATGGCGTTCGCCTTCTTCGTGACGGTCGCGATCTCGTCCCACACCGCGCCGAACTCCTTCTTCAGCTTCGGGTTCGCGTTCACCTTCTTGCGGAAGTCGTCTTCGTTGGCCTTCAGCTTTCCGTAGAAGCCCGAGTCGGCGAGCGCGCCGTGCCGGCCCTTGAGCGCCTTGAACGCGTTCTCGACGCCGAACAGCGTGTCGTTGGAGTGCCGCTTCTGCTCTGGCCCGCGGTTCTGGTACTCGGTGATGAGGCCGCGAATCTCGCTCAGGCGGAACAGGCGCTGCGGCAGGCGGTAGTCACGATCGTCTTCGAGCTGCGAGACCGTGAGGCCGCGTGAGGTGCCACCGGGGTTGCCCGAGACGAAGGTGAGGTCGCCTTCCTTCGCGCCGCCCGCCGACCACTTGAAGTACGTGTCGTTCTTCAGCGGCTTGCCGTCGGTGCCGTAGATGCGCACGAACGTCATGTCGAGGTCGTAGCGGGGGAACATGAAGTTGTCGGGGTCGCCACCGAAGAACGCGATCTGATCTTCCGGCGCCATCACCAGGCGCACGTCCTGGAAGCGGCGGTACTTGTAGAGGTCGTACTTGCCGCCCCGGTAGAGCGTCACGACGTCGCAGCGGAACTCGTCGCTCGTCGCGCAGTCCTTCTCGATCTTCGCGATCTCGGTCTTCTGCGCGTCGGCGAACTTGTCGCCTGCGACGTTCTTCGTCGCGTCCTGCACGCGCTTGGTGACGTCGCTGATCTCGACGAGCTGGTTCATCTCCATCGCCGGGCACTTGGGCTCGTCAGCGAGGGTCTTCGCGAAGAAGCCGTCGCGGTTGAAGTCCTTCTTCTGCAGGCCCGAGAGGTTCTCGATGCACGTACGCGCGCAGTGGTGGTTCGTCATCACCAGGCCGTCGGCCGAGACGAGCGACGCCGAGCACCCGCCCGCGATGCGCACCGACGCGAGGCGAACCTGATCGAGCCACTCCTTCGTCGGCTCGAAGCCGTACTTCTTCTTCACCTCAGCGGAGGGGAAGTTGTTGAACGTCCACATACCTTCGTCGGCGAGGGCGGGCGCGGCGAGCACGAGGCTCGACAGCGCGACGATGCGCAGCTTCATGGGCAGGCTCCAGACGGCGGGGAGTGACGACGGGCGCCGAAATGCCCTCGCACGCGCGGCCGGTCAAGGGCTCGTGCAGCGCTCGAACGAACTGCCACTCGACTGGCAGTGACAAAAAGCCGTCAGAAGAACGTCATCACGCTGTTCACGAGGCCCGCGAGGATGAACGAGAGCAGCAACCCGGTGCCGATGATCACCGTCTTCGGGTACGCGTCTGCGCGGTGAATGGCTTCCTGCAACATGCGCTTGGCGAACGTTCGCTCGCACTGCACGTTCACGCGCCCGTCGATGATCTGCTGCATCGCCTCGAGCATCTCGGGCACGTTCTGAAACCGCTTCGTCGCGTCCTTCTCGAAGCCCTTCAGCAGAAACCAGCCCAGCTCGGCAGGAACGGTGGGCTGGTGCGGGCTTTGTTTGATGTCGAACATCTCTGGGGTCGTCTTCTGCACGGCCGCGAGGATCTCGGACATCTGCTCGAGCGCGCCGAGGTAGTGCTCGAGGTAGAGAAACTCGTGGAAGACGACGGCGAGTGAGTAGACGTCGGTGCGCACGTCGAGCTTGTCCTGCTCTCCGCGCGCCTGCTCGGGAGACATGTAGAGCGGGGTTCCCATCACGGCGCCGGCCTGGGTCTGCAGCAGCGTGCCTTCACGAACGCTGCTGGCGATCGGCATGGCCTCGGTCTTCGTCGCGAGGTTGCGCGCGAGCCCCCAGTCCATCACCGTCACTTCGCCGTACGGCCCCACCATGATGTTCGCCGGCTTCAGATCGCGGTGAATGATGCCCTGCTGGTGCGCATAGGCCATCGCGTTGAGCACGCCGATGAAGACCTGCACGCGAACGTGAAACGGAAAGCGCTCGTGCATCGCCTGGTCGCCGGCCTTCAGCTTCTCGATGATCGACTCGAGGCTGTCTCCGCGCAGGTGCTTCATCACGAAGTAGTAGCGCCCACCTTCATCGACCCCGACGTCGTGCACGGGAACGATGTTCGGGTGCTCGAGCGAACCGACGATTCGAATCTCATCGACGAACCGCATCAGCAGGCCGAGATCCTGCTGCTCGGTGAGGCGCTTGATGGCGACCGTGCGCTCGATGTCGTGATCCTTCGCGAGCACCACCTCGCCCATGCCGCCGCGGCCGAGCGTGCTCAGCTCTTCGAAGCGCACGCGGCTGGTTGGCGTCGCGGTCGGCACTGGCCCGTTCCACTGCAGGCGCGGCAACACGGTCGAGCGTCTGGCTTCGCCCGGCATCGTCACGGCCTGCGATCGTTTCGCAGGGTTCACGACGGTGTCTGTTGCCCCGACGATGGAGATGGTGTCGCTCATGGCACGCCCCGAAAAGTGTCCGCCGACGAAGACGATGACGGCCGCGACGGTAACACCGCGATTCGGGAGTGGCCGCGCTTACATGTCAGACCGGTCAGGTATTGGGTTCCCATGAACGAGCTGGAGCGTCGGGCGGTGCTGGGGCTGTGGTCGTGCGAGGGCGTGGGCGCGCAGGCCGTCGAACGGCTCGCGCGGTTGGTGCCAGTGGCCCAGTGGCTCTCGACGCCATGGCGCGAGCTGGTCGCGATGCTCGAGGTGCCAGCGTCGACGCGTGAGGAGTTGCTCGCAGGCCCTGCGTTGGAGCCCAGACTCGACGCGCTCGAGGCGCGGCTCTCGAAAGGCAGACAGCGCGTCTGTTTCAAGGGTGACCCGCAGTACCCGGCGGCGCTCGTCGAGGTTCGCAACGCTCCGCCGCTGTTGTTCTACGCGGGGCCTGGTGCGGTCGATCAGATGCGCGGTCGCGTGGCGATCGTCGGCACCCGCAGAACGGACTCCGATTGGCTGGGGTGGACCAGACGCTTCGCGTTGACGTGCGCGCAGCAGAGCCTGGTCGTCGTCAGCGGCGCCGCCGAGGGCATCGACACGAACGCCCACCACGGAGCCGTCGACGCGCGCGGGCTCACCTGGGCCTTCGTCGCGAGCGGGCTCGATCAAATCGACCCGACTCCGAAGGAGATCGTCACCCGGCTCTATCGTCGCGGCGGGACCGTCTTCAGCGAATACCCGCCTGGCGTGCGCGCGAACAAGGGGCTCTTCGTGCAGCGCAACCGTCTCATCTCGGGCAGCGCCCACGTCGTGGTCTGTGTACGTGGTGAAGCAGACTCCGGAGCGAGACACACGGCGGCTGCAGCAGTGAAGCAGGGCAGGGCGCTGCTGGCGGTTCCAGGCGATCCGCTTCGGCCGCAGGGCGGCGAGCTGAGCCGACAGCTGCTGCGTGAGGGGGCGCGGCCCTGCTTCGACGTGAGCGACGTGCTGACCGCGATGGGCCTGCTCGAGATGCCCGTGCCCGAGATCATCGTCGCCGAGAAAGGCGACGTGAGTGATGAGGCCCGCGCGGTCTTCGAGGCGTTGCCGCCGGGCCTGTTCGACATGGAGAAAGCCATCGCCGCAGTGCCCGCCCACTCGTCGGGCGCCGTCAGCGCCGCGATGATGGAGCTCGAGATTTCTGGTTGGCTGGTCTCTCGCAGCGGCAGGCGCTACGAAAAACGCGAGTGACCATGCGCGCTTCCTTTGTTGACGACCTGAGGGGTGCCAACTAGAAGCTCATGGTCTTTCACCGTCGGGTTGAAAGGAAATCGACACTTCCATGTCCGCCAGCATGATGGTTCACCAAGTTCTCGATCTGGTGCTGACCGCTGAACCAGCGCACGCAGCCGAAGGGTCCTTCAAGGACTCGTTGGTCCTCTTCTTCAAAGAAGGTGGACCGTTCATGTTTGTGAACATCTTCTGGCTGTCCTGCGCGCTCGCCGTCACCATCGAGCGCGTCGTGACGCTGATGTTCCGCTACAACCTGAACGCCGGCCCGTTCATGGAGCAGATCACCAAGCTCGTGCTCACCGGGAACCCGGACCGCGCCGTGAAGCTCTGTGGCGCTGCGCCCAACGCTCCGCTCGCCAAGGTCGTTCGTTCGGGCCTGACTCGCGCGAACCGTGGCGAAGTCGAAGTCGCCAAGGCCATCGAGGAGTCGATCCTCGAGCAGACCCCCCACATCACTGCCCGCATTCAGTGGCTGTGGTCGCTCGCGAACATCGCGACGCTCTTCGGCCTCATCGGCACCATCATCGGCCTGATCGGCACGTTCAAGTCGCTCGGTAACGTGCCCGCCGACCAGAAGCAGGCGCTGCTCTCGAAGGGTATCTCGGAAGCAATGAACAACACCGCCTTCGGTCTCGGCATCGCCGTGACCTGCATCATCGCCCACCTCTTCCTCACGGCCTACGCGCGCCGCATGATCGAGGTCGTCGAACTGAATGCGATGAAGCTCGAGAACCTGCTGGCCCGGCGTGCTGCCGGTGAGACCAGCGCGATGGACTTCGAAAAGGCTTCCTGACCGCCCACTCGGTTGGGTGGGTTGGCTCGGGGGAACCTGAGCCGCCTCCCGCTGTCAGGGGCTTCAACGGTGCGACATGGCGTTCCACGTCTCCAAGCGCAAGCTGAAGCCGAAGGAAGAAGAGGAAGCGGGCGAGCTCAACATCGTCCCGTACCTCGACATCCTCATGAACCTCATCATCTTCATGCTCCTGTCGATGTCGGGGCTCGCCACGTTCGGCATTCTGAACGTCAGCGCGCCCTCGTACGGCGGTGGCGGTGGTGGTGGGAACCCCGAAGACAAGCCGCCGTTGCTCCTGACGGTCGCGATCGCCAAGAACGGCTACTACATCGCCGCGACCGGTGGCGTGCTCCCCGGCATCGAGCAGGCGGGAACGCAGGCCGAAGGTGCTCCCCCGACCATCGGCAAGAAGAGTGACGGGAGCTACGACTACGACGGGCTGCTGGCGAAGATGAAAGAGATCAAGACCTCGTTCCCTGACGAGAGCAAGGTCATCATCGCCGCCGAGGCAGACACCGCCTACGAGGTGCTCATCGGCACGATGGACTCGACTCGCGAGACCGTTGACAAGAAGCTGCTCTTCCCCGACGTCACGCTGGCGAGCTTCTAAGGAATCGCACGATGGCTTCCGCCGCGCACAACCCTGCCACCGAGCTCACCGAAGAAGACATCGCGCGTAACCGCTTCCGCAAGGCCATGGCCCGGAAGAAGCGCAAAGAGCGCGAGGCCGAAGGCGAGATCAAAGAGCTCAACATCACCGCGATGATGGACATCATGACCATCATCCTCGTCTTCCTCATCAAGTCGTACACCGCCTCGTCCGTCACGATGACGGCCTCGGAAGACATTCGCCCGCCGCTCTCGACGACGCGCCTGACGCCCAAAGACACGATCGCCATCACCGTCACGCCCAGGCACATTCTGGTGGGTGACAAGGTCAAGGCGACGCTCGAGAAGAACATGCAGCCGCGCAAAGAAGAGACGCAGGGCAAGCTGATTCTGCCCCTCGATGCGGCGCTGAAGAAGGAAGTCGAGAAGCTCAAGTACATCGCCGAGCGCAACCCCAGCGCCCCGTTCATGCACGAGGTCTCGATCATCGGAGACCGCCGCATTCCGTACGAGGTGCTCAGCTCGGTGCTCTACACGGCCGGTCAGAACGAGCTTGAGAACTTCCGCTTCGTGGTGATCTCGAAGGCTGACTGATCGGGGCTTGCGGTCGAGCCGCAGTCACCTCTACAGCTCCTCGTTCGTCAGCGCGTTCGAGGAGTCTTCGTGTCCAACACCCCCATCACCGTCATCGGCGCCGGTCTCGCAGGCAGCGAGTGTGCGTATCAGCTCGCCCGTCTGGGCCACGACGTCGTGCTGCGTGAGCAGAAGCCCGTCAAACGTTCTCCCGCCCACCAGAGCAACGGGTTCGCCGAGCTCGTGTGCTCGAACTCGATGCGTTCGGACAACCCCGAGAGCGCCATCGGCATGCTGCACGCCGAGCTGCGCCGCGTGGGCAGCGTCATTCTTCACGCCGCTGACGCCAACCGGGTACCCGCCGGAGACGCACTCGCTGTCGAGCGTGAGGGCTTCTCGGCCGAGGTGACGC
>CALRPN020000058.1:0-70133 GCA_943370055.1 Archangium gephyra | reverse complement strand
CCATGCGGGGACTCAGGCCTCTGCCTGGCCCCAGAATTCCGTCCGGGCCTGCAACACCGGTCGAGGGCGCCAATCTCACTTCCGGGGAACCACCCCCGAGCGTCACGCGGCGACCCTCTCCCGATCTCCGTCGGGCACCATCTACACCGGTCTCCACACCCGGCGCCGAGTTGCCCACAACTTTCAAGTCTCCCCCTGCACCCCCTCCGACCGCATCGCGACGACTACGGCGACTTGGACCGGAGGACTTCAGTGAGTGAGGGACATACAAGCCCTCACCGTGCGACCGGCCTGATGACGAGCACGTAGTCACGGTCGTTGATGCGCACCGTCTCGAAGGCCGGCACGTTGAACTCGGCGATCAGCCCTTCCAGCCGACTCTCGCTGATCGGATCAGCACCAACCTGATAGCCGTGCATGCGCGTCACCGGCAGCGCTTCGACGTGGAAGTGGGTGCCGTTGATCCCCAGCACGCCCGAGAGTCGCCCATCACTCGGGTTCGCGGGCGCGTGGAGCCAGAAGTCATCGGGGAGCTGAAAGGTCGGCGTTGGTGTCGTCATGGCGACCGCAGTCGTAGCGGACCGGGCTGACATCGCCGAAGTGACTGAAACCACGCAGCGTCGCAAACGACTACGCTCGTCGAATGGCCAAACGAAAGCAGCGCGCAGCCCGCATCGCCTCGGTCGCCCTGTTGAGCAGCACGGTGTTCGCGAACCCGCCGCCTGCTCGCGACAAGGCGCCGCCGCAGGTGATCGTGAATCGCCCGAACCCGGCGTACGACGAGAAGCCCGTCGATGCAGGAACCCCTGACGAGGTGAAGCCGGTGCTCGTCAACGAGGCGCCGATGCGGCCGCCTCCGACCGTCAACCGCATGCCGGTGCCTCGACCGGAGAGCGCCCCTGATGCCGGGGTGAAGAAGCTGAAGAAGTAGTCACCAGGTGTGCGAGCAGAGCGTGCTCATGGCGCTCTCTTCTCGTCTCACCGCGACCTGCAGCTCCTCGTACATCGCCAGCGCGCCCGCCACGTTCGAGCAGAGTGCGCTGGTGCCGCCATCGGCTCCACACGCCTGACCTGCCATCGAGAGCGTGTCGATCTTGCCGCCCACGCGACCGCCGAGCTCGGCCAGCGTCACGACTGCCAGGCGGCAGCGCTGCACCACCTCCGCGCGGGCCTTCTGCTCTGCGGCCTCCGCATCGGCGATGCGCTCGAAGTGCCGCACCTTTCCCACGCCGCTCAAGTCATCGGCCGGCACCGAATGGAGTGCGCGCGTCGCCGCCGCCAGCTCACGCGTACGCACCTGCGCCTCGACCAGCGTCGCTCTGAGCTCCATCGCACGCCCAACCAACGCCGTGACGCCGCGGTCATAGGCGAGCACCGTCGTTTCCCCGCCCGCCGCCTGCTTCGTCCACGTCCTCTGCGCTCTCGAGAGCGCTGCTCCAAGCGAATCAGTGGTCTCCGGCGCCTGAGCCAGCAACACCGACACAACCCCCGCGGCGGCTCCCAGCCTCACGCGCAGACGAACTGCACGAAGCGTTCCTCAGGTGACGATGAGCCCGCGTCGATTCGGAATGCGGAGCGCCAACTCGGCGGCAGACTCCTTCACCTCGTACGAGCCGGCGTAGAAATCGCCCGCGGCTTCGCTGCCCGACTCGAACGATTCGTACCGGCCCGTGCCGACGTCGTTGTCGGTGAGGCCGAGCTTTCGCAGCGAAGGAAGCCCGGCGCCCTCGGCGAAGGCCTGCACGCCGTCTTTCTGAAGAACGTTGCCTCGCAGATCGAGCTCCTCGAGTGCGGGCATCGACGTCGACGCGCCCAACGCTCGCGCCGCCGACTTGCCGAGGACGTTGTTCTTCAAGCTCAGCTTCTTCAGCGAACCGGCAAACGACGCATTCGCGAGCGCGATGGCCCCTGCATCCTGCACGGCGGATCGATCGAGCTCGAGCTTCGTCACGGTCGCGAGCACTCGAGACTCCGCGAGCGCCTTCAGGCACGGTCCGTCGAGCGTGGCGTTCGACAGTTGCAGCTCGTCGAGCTGATGCGCCTTCGAACCCGCGAGCGCCCGAATCGCGGAGGGACCGACATCGCTCCCTTCGAGCCAGATTCGCTTCACGTCGCGAACTCGCCCGAGCAGTGCCGCCCAGCCGCGACCGACCTGGTTGTCGGGAATGAGCAGCACCTCGAGCGCGGGAAACCACGCGGCCTCAGCGAGCATCGACGCAGTCGCTTGGCTGAGCGCGCCCTTCTGAATCATCAGCTCCCGCAGCGACGAGAGGTGCGCACAAGCAGCCACGGCACGCACCCGAGCCGGCTCGAGTGCAATGGGCCGACCGTACGAGCCCATCGTCGCGCTGATCGTCAGCGAACGAAGGCGCTTCAGCTCGGGCAGTTGGCAGACCTCTTCGAGGCCATCGAGGTCGCTGAGAATCGACATCGACACGATCGGCTGGGTCGCGAGCGCGCGGCGGCTGGCGATGATCGCTCTCGCGTTGCCGATCAGGTTCATCGGGAAGCCGCGGTCGAAGGTGGTCAACGTTCCTTCGAAACCCGCCGCGTCCTTCCACGCCTTCTCGAGCGGGCGCAGCTCCGACAACCGCGCCTCGACCGCTTTGTCGTTCCCACGCTTCGCACGCACCTGCAGCTGAATGAACTCTCCGCGGGGATCACCGCGCTCGATCAACCGATCGGCGTAGACGAGCCGGAGCGCATCGTCAGCCGGGTTCGCCGCGATCTCGGCGAGCAGCGCTTCTTCGTTCACTGGCCAATCGTAGCAACCCGCCGCTGGAATCCGAGTGCGCCCGACGAAAAGCCTCGCTGCTCAGAGGGCACCCGAACCCGAGGGTGGTGCGGCGTTGCTGAGACCCGGCCGAGCGGCCTCCGTCTGCGAGCACAACCCGGGAAGCGAACGCTTCCCCGTTCTGGGAGTGAGCAATGACGAACCGAATGACGCTGGTGGTGGTGATGTTCGCGATGACCGGCTGTGGTGGCGCCGAGTGCATCAGGGACTCGGACTGCAGTGGTACGCGCGTCTGCAGACAGGGCGCGTGTCTCGCCGGCTCGGGTGGCGGTACCACCATCGGCGTTGGCGGCTTCGGAACGGGCGGGGGTCCTGCCAGCGCGGGTGGAGCTGCGAACGGGGGCGGAGCTTCGAGCGCAGGCGGGTCTGCAAGCGCAGGAGGCACTGTGAGCGCCGGCGGAAGCGCGGGGGGCGGTTCGGCTTCTGCACCCTGCCCGTCGGGCTCGACGATCCTCGTCGCGGGCACGGCGGTGTTTCTCTCGACGACCAACACGGGCGGCAACCCGCCTCGGGACTTCTGCTTCGTCGCTCCTTCGGGAGCGAGCACCATCGAGCTGGTCCTCAGCGGTGGCACGTGCGCCCCGTACACCTGCATCGGCGACGACGTGGAGCTGTACCTGAAGCGCGGCGCGCCACCCGACCCGTTCGAGCCCGACTCGATGACGCGGCAGTGGACGTTCACGCCGGGCGGCATGGGGCTCAAGGGCACCTCCGCCGCTCCCGGCCCGTGGTTCCTCTCGCAGATCAGCGGCGCCAACACGCTCGGCTTCCGAAACGTGAGCCTGACGCTGCGGTTCCAGTAGCCCGGTCATGTGCTACGTCGGTGCGCGTACCGGGGAGCCGCCTCCCAGTGTGGGCCAGCGGCTGAGAGGACCGTGCCTGCGGTCGACCCGCCGAACCTGACCCGGTTCACACCGGCGGAGGGAGTGCCTCATGGCCAACCACACCAAGCTGTCCGTCGACTCGTCTGCGCTCGCTGGCATCACGCGCGAGCCGTTCCCGAAATCGAAGAAGGTCTACGTCTCGGGCACGCGGTTCCCCGAGCTGAAGGTGCCGATGCGCGAAGTGACGCAGGCCCCGACCCGCCACGCGAACGGGAAGATCACCGAGAACGCGCCGATTCGGCTCTACGACACGTCGGGCCCGTTCACCGATCCCTCGCTGGCGATCGATCTGCGCCGCGGCGTGCCGGTGGTGCGTGAGTGGCTCTCGAAGCGCGCCGACGTCGAGCAGCTCGACGGCTCGTCCTCCGAGTTCGCGCGCGCTCGTCTGGCGGATCCGCGCCTGGCCGCGCTGCGCTTCGAGCTCGATCGCAAGCCGCTGCGCGCGAAGGCCGGCCGCAACGTGAGCCAGCTGCACGCGGCACGGCGCGGCGAGATCACGCCCGAGATGGAGTTCATCGCGCTGCGCGAGAACCAGAAGCTCGCGTCGACGCGCGTGCAGCATGCGGGAGAGTCGTTCGGCGCGTCGATTCCGAAGGAGTTCACCGCTGAGTTCGTGCGTGACGAGGTCGCCCGCGGCCGCGCGATCATTCCCGCGAACATCAACCACCCCGAGTGCGAGCCGATGATCATCGGCCGCAACTTCCTGGTGAAGATCAACGCCAACCTCGGCAACTCCGCCGTCAGCAGCTCGATCGAAGAAGAGGTCGAGAAGATGGTGTGGTCGATTCGCTGGGGCGCCGACACGGTGATGGATCTGTCGACCGGGCCGAACATTCACGAGACGCGCGAGTGGATTCTGCGCAACTGCCCGGTGCCCGTCGGCACGGTGCCGCTCTACCAGGCGCTCGAGAAGGTCGGCGGCAAGGCCGAAGACCTCACGTGGGAACTCTACCGCGACACGCTCATCGAGCAGGCGGAACAGGGCGTCGACTACTTCACGATTCACGCGGGCCTGCGGCTGCCGTTCATTCCGATGACCGCCAAGCGTGTCACCGGCATCGTCTCACGCGGCGGCTCGATCATGGCGCGCTGGTGCCTCGCGCATCATCAGGAGTCGTTCCTCTACACGCGCTTCGAAGAGATCTGCGAGATCATGAAGGCGTACGACGTGAGCTTCTCGCTGGGAGATGGCCTGCGGCCGGGCTCCATCGCCGACGCGAACGACGAGGCGCAGTTCGCCGAGCTCGAGACCCTGGGCGAGCTGACGAAGATCGCGTGGAAGCACGACGTGCAGACGATGATCGAAGGGCCCGGTCACGTGCCCATGCAGCTCATTCGCGAGAACATGACGAAGCAGCTCGAGGTGTGCGGCGAGGCGCCGTTCTACACGCTGGGGCCGCTCACCACCGACATCGCGCCCGGGTACGATCACATCACCTCGGGCATCGGCGCGGCCATGATCGGTTGGTACGGCACCGCGATGCTCTGTTACGTGACGCCGAAGGAGCACCTCGGCCTGCCCGACAAGGAAGACGTTCGCGTCGGCGTCGTCACCTACAAGCTCGCAGCCCACGCGGCCGATCTCGCGAAGGGCCACCCGGGCGCGCAGGGTCGTGACGACGCGCTGTCGAAGGCCCGCTTCGAGTTCCGCTGGGAGGATCAGTTCAACCTCTCGCTCGACCCGATGAAGGCGAAGGAGTTCCACGATCAGACGCTGCCAGCCGAGGGCGCGAAGACGGCGCACTTCTGCTCGATGTGCGGGCCGAAGTTCTGCTCCATGAGCATCACCGAAGACGTTCGCGCGATGGCCGAGCAGGGCATGGCCGAGAAGTCGAACGAGTTCCGTGAAGGTGGGCGCGAGGTCTACGCCGCCGAGCCCGTCACCACCCCGGCGGCCGAACGGCGTTGACCGGAAGCGGCTCGAGGAACGCGCTGCGGCGGAGATCGACCTGACCTCCGTCGTGCGCGAAGTAGTCGTCGCGGTTGAGGTCGAGCACCAGCCCGCCAGGCGCGTCGATGCCCCACCCGGGATCGCTCATGCCCGTGCGCGGCGTGTACATGAGATCGATCTCCGGCTGCGGGGCTCGTGAGTCGAAGGCGTGCCCGAACGCGTGCTGGTTGGGCGCTGCGTTGGGAACGATGCCGAGCCCGTGCATCAGATCGTGCAGCATCGCCCAGTCGAAGTAGCCGAGCGTCGACGTCGACTGGCCCCACGGCCGCGCCTCGCACGCGACTCCGCCGATCGTCGACTTCAGGTACATCGCGATGACCGAGCCGATGAGCGCAGGTGGATACGCCGCTCCACCGCACGCGTAGGTGCTCTCGCCGCCGTAGAACACTGCGTACAGCTTGTCGGGCTTCACCTGGTTCTGTGCGATGAGCTCTCGCTCGATCCGCTCTCGCACGTAGGCGACGCCGGTGTTCACGTCATTCGCGTTGCCACTGCCGCGCAGCTGCGCGTTCGTCTTCGTCAGGCGCACGAAGCCGATGTCGAGCTCGCCGCCGCCGGTGTCGAAGCGCAACGTGCGCCCACCGAGCTGTGTGCCGAGCCACCCTGAGAACGCCTTCGCCGAGTTGCAGATGCGGCCGTTCACGTCGAGTGACTCGTCCGGCAGATCGCTGGGAAGCACGTACATGAGGCGCACCTGAAGCAGACCGGAGTCGTCGGAGCGGTCGACCGAGCTGCGCGTCACCGGGCAGCGAAAGCTCTGCACGCCACCGTCTCCGCTCGCCTCGCACGCGCCAGCCGTCGTGCACGTCGAGCCTGCGCCGCACGTTCCACACGTCACCGAGCCACCGCACCCGTCAGGACGCGCGCCGCACCGCCGCCCCGCGCAGGCGGTCATCATGTCCGGCATGCACTGCATCGGCGTCTCACAGCGGCCCGACGAGCACCGCTGGCCAGCGAGGCAGGAACCGCAGCTCACGCGCTGGCCGCAGGCGTTCGTCTTCTCTCCGCAGACGGCGCCAGCACAGGTCTGCGTCGCGATCTCTGAGCATGGCGCCGGGCGATCGGGCTCTGGCATCGTCGTCGGAGTTCCACACGAGACGAGGAGCAGCAGCGAAACGACGCGGAGACCCACGGCCCCACTCTATTGCGACCTTCGAGCGATGCACGACTCGACCCCGATCTCCTCCAACTGCTGTGTGGTGTGCTGCCGCCCGAGACCTACGCCCGACGTCACGGTCTGACGCTGGAGCAGACAATGACGCTCCGCGATCAGGCGATGGGTCGGCTCTCTGAAGTGCTGGCACCTCGACGTCACTCGCGCTCGAAGTGGCTCCTGGCCGCTGCTTCGGGTCTGCTCCTCGCGCTCCTTCCCACCGGAGCCTTCGCCCAGCTCGTCACCTTCGCCCCTGACCAACCCGCCTTCGCCTCGCAGGTGAACGGGAACTTCCAGCAGCTCAAGACCTGGCTCGAGGCCAAGGTGGGCGTAGCCACCACGAGTGGAATCGAGACGCCATCGCTGACGACGGCAGGTGCGGTTCAGGCTGGAAGCGTTGCCGCGGCGACCGTCACGGCGACCAACACCACGGTCAGCGGCGCGCTGAGCGTCACGGGCACGATGACGGCGAACGGAACCATCAACGGCGTCAACATTCGCAGGAAGCCGGGCAACAACGGCACCACGAACTGTGACCAGTATTGTCTGCAGAACTTCGCCGGGTTCACCGGCTCGTGTCTCGGCGCTCGCCTGGCGAGCGGCCAGTACACCTCTGACTGCGCCTTCACGCCCGGCCAGCTCCCCTCAGGCCAGGAGCATCTGTGCCTCTGCGCGACGTATTGATCAGGCCACGTTCGCGAGCGGCGCCACGGCCGCGCGAGGCAGCTTGATGGTGAAGGTGCTGCCGCGGTTGGCTCCATCACTCTCGGCCTCGATGTCACCACCGGCGCGTCGCACGATGCCGTAGGCGGCCGTCAGACCCAGGCCGATGCCCTTGCCCACGCCGCGCGTCGTGAAGAACGGCTCGAACACCCGCCGAAGGTGCTCCTTCGCGATGCCCACGCCCTCGTCGCGCACCTGAATCATCACCTCTTCGTCCGTGCTCCACGTGCGCACGACGATGTGCTGCTTCTGGGGTGTTGCCTGGCGGGCGTTCTTCACGAGATGCCCGAGGGCCTGATCGAGCTGCAGCGGCGCGATGTCGGCGGGGACGGCTGCTTCGAGCACCAGCGCGACATGCGAGGGCTGATCGCCGAACTCGGTGCGCACCACGCGCGTCACGGAGTTGTTGGTGTCAGCGGGTTCACGCCGGCCAATCTCGAGCCGCGAGAGCTCGCGCAGCCCCTTCACAATGTCGCTCACCCGCCGCGCGCCATCGAGTGACTCGTCGATCATCTCCACCGCGTCTTCGATGGTCTGCAGATCGGGTTCGTCGAGGCTCTGCACGAGCTCGCTGAGCTCTTCGAGGCGCCGCTCCTTCACCATCGTGATGACGTCCGAGAGCACCGTCATCGGCCCGCGAAGCTCGTCGATCACGCCGCGCAGGCTGCGCAGGTTCGAGGTGACGAAGCCGACCGGGTTGTTGATCTCATGCGCCGCACCAGACGCGAGCTGACCGACGGCCGCGAGCCGCTCACTCTCGCGCAAGCGATCCTGCAGCGACCGGGAGTGCGTCACGTCCTGGTAGGTGACGACGACCGACTCCGACGTGGGATCGTCATGGAGCCAGTACCCCGACAGCTGCACGTGCGCGTCCTTCGCGGTGCTCGGGTTGGGAATCGTGAGCTCCGCCGTCAGCGCCACACCACGCCCCTTGCCGAGCGGACAGTGTGGACACGGCGTGTCGCGATTGGCGAAGACCTGATGACAGCGCTTCCCCGGCAGATCGGTCACGGGCAGACGCACCCGCTTCGCGTACGCCTGGTTCGTTCGCCGAATGACGTAGCCGTCGAGCAACGCGATGGGCTCGCTGATGGCGTCGAAGGTGCGCTCCCATTCCTGCTTGGCGCGGCTGATCTGATCGGTGCGGTCACGAACCTTCTGCTCGAGGCTCGCGTTGACCTGCAACACCTCGGTCTGCGAGCTGCGCAGCTGCGTGGTGATCTGCACGTTGTGCACGGCGATGGCGACGTGCGGCGCGAGCGCGACGAGGCGATGGAGGGTGACGGGCGTGAAGGCGAGCCGCTCCACCGAGCGCACGGCCATCAACACGCCGAGCACGTCACCCGCGAGCACCAGCGGCACCGCAACGATCGAGCCCGTGCTGAAGCCCGTCTTCCGATCGAACGAGGGATCGAAGTCGGGGCAGTCCTTCGCGTGGGGCACGAGCCGGGGCCGCGCTTCGACGGCGACCTTTCCTGCGACGCCCTGCCCTCGCTGCAGCTTGATGCGCTCGATCTGCGAGGCGGCGCTGCCGTCGACGGTGTCGAAGAACAGCGCGCCCGACTCGGGGTCGACGAGCAACAGGCTGGCTCCGTCGGCGTCGCAGAGCTCTCTCGTCTTCGCGATCGCCTCACGCACCAGCTCGGGCAGCGTGAACTTCGACGCGATCGCCTGGGCGAACTCGTTGACGCGATCGGCGCCGCTCGGCTCGAGGCCGGCCAGCATGCCCGCAGCGCGGAACACCGCCGCGATCAGCTCACTGGGTTTGCCTGCGTACTCGACCTCGCCCACGTGCTCGTCAGGAGGGTGGCCGATCACGATCGGCACCGCTCCCACGGCCTTCAGGCGTTCGAGGTACAGCCGAATGCTGTGGTGCATCTCGCAGAGCACGATCCGCGAGTACCCCGAGTCGACGAGCGTCAAGGCCTGCTCGGGAGGGGCCTGCATTGCCAACAGCCCCCACGGCTCCAGCAGGTCTTCGACACGCGCGACGAGCGAGGGCGATTCAGCCACCAGCAGGACGGCTGGGGATGTGGCGCCGGTCGTCATGGGCCATCAGGAGGGAATCACCCGGAGATCCATGCCCGACCGCAACGAGTCGGGCTCTTCATCGAGCAGGATGAAGCCCTCCGCGTCGCGCACCACATGGCTGATGCCCGGGTTCTCGCTCTCGAGCGACTTGAGCAGATCGTACTGACGGCGAACCATCGCCAGCAGCCGCCGGTTCTCCCGCTCGAGATCGAGCTGCTCGAACGCGAGGAACAGCGTCACCTTCAGCTCGGTGTCGTCCCACGGCTTGGTGAGGAACCGGTAGATGTTGCCCTGGTTGATCGCATCGATGGCCGTCTGCATGTCGGCGTGGCCGGTGAGCATGATGCGCATGACGTCGGGGTAGCGGTTGCGCACGAGCTTCAAGAACTCGAGGCCCGTCATGTTCGGCATCAGGTGATCGCTGATCACCATGTCGACTGGCTGCGCCTTCAGCACCTCGAGCCCCTGCGCGGGCTCGTTGCCGAAGAAGAGCTCGTAGCCCTCCTTGCGCAGGCTGCGCCGCAACGCGTGGCAGACGTTCTCTTCGTCGTCGACGATCAGGATTCGGCGGGGCGCTTCAGCTGGCTTCTGCATGGCGGACTCCTCGGATCAGTCGACTTCAAGGCGGGTGCCACTGACGTCACTTCACGGAAACAGCGGGTTGCACGAGCGGCGCGGGTTCCGAAGACGCCGGCTGGGGCGCGGCCGACCTCGACAACAGGGCACTGAAACGTGACGCCTCTTCAGGAACGGCGAGCCGGTACACCACGAAGCGACCGTTCTTCTTCGCGAGGCCCAGGCGCTCTCCGAGCGCGGGCACGGGGTGGTGCTCCACGGACTGTTCGAGATCGCCCAGCTTTCCGCCAGGCACCGTCACGCGCATGACGCGATCACACGAGGCCGTCGCGCAGGCTTCGAGCTCGGCATCCATCGAGGTGACGATGAGGCCAGGCAGCTGGGCCGTGCGGTGGCAGACCTTCGTCTTCACCACGACCACGCCGATCGGCGTCTGCGTCTGAGCCTGCGCAGTCCAGGCGACGGTGGAGCCCCCCGCGACCAGCAGCGCCGCGAGCCCACGACGATTGGAGCGACGCGCGATCACGCGAGCCAGCGTCGGACGACGAAGCGCCAGCACTGCGACGACCGCGAGCCCCATCGCCCAGGCGACGCCACCGCTCGATGACGAGCAGCCGACCTGCTGCTGAGGAACGTCGGGGGTCACCGGAGCAGTCGCGTACAGCGCCTCGAGCCCATGGCGATCGTCATCGCGGAGCACGCGCTTGGCGACCTCTCCAGCGGCGGCGCGCGGGAACATCACCACGTCTTCGTCCATCGGGTTGTGCATGAGCCCGAGCGCGTGGCCGATCTCGTGGGTGACGGTGTTCTGCACGTCGTCGACGTCCATCGTGCTGGGCGTCGGAGAGGTGAGCACCTTGAAGGTGTGCTGCTCGCAGTTGAAGACGATGTCGGTGTCGATGATCTCGTTGGTGCGTGCGTTCACCGTGACGACGGTCGAGGCCAGCGCACCATCGGTGTACGGCCAGTCGGTGAGCGCGATGATCTCGTTCTGGTTCTGCGCCTGCGCGTCGAGGTCGTAGCCAGGGCCATGCACCTCGCCGTCCTTCACCGAGACGGCGAGCTCAGGCGTGGCGTCATCGAGCTCGGCGATCGCGGCGCGCACGGCCGAGGCTGCGGCGACGTCTCCCAGCTTCTGCGAGAGCGTCGGGTCGAGGACGAAGACCAGCGACTTCTGCCACTTCACGACGTCGCCCTGCGAATCGGTTCGCAGCTCGAATGCGGAAGCAGTGAGCGACCACGAAAGAACCACGAGTGCCAGGGCGCGCATGCTTCCACCTTGAGCACGGTCCATGCCCGCGGCGCGTTCGGCCGGGAGACCGCCAGCCATTCACGATTGCTGGAGAATTCTCGCGCTCGATCAACCCTGCCCGAGGTCGTTCGGGGTCGAGGGCGACGGCGTGGGTGGCTCGCTGCTCAGGGTCGACAGGTACGGGCTGTCGGGCGGGATCGACCCGAGTCCGAAGGCACCCTCGAGCACACGCGCGAGTCGTGCGGCTGCCGTCAGCTCATCGGCCTTGATGAACGCGACGAGGACCTCGCGGAGCAGCGCGCCGTGGTCGTCTTCGAAGTCGACCGTGAGGCAATGCAGCCCGTCGCCCTGCTCGAGCAGTGTCACCGCCTTCACCTCGTCGAACGGCACCCACAACGTGCTCGCTCGCCCGGCGATGGGCGTCACGAAGTCGAGGCGAAGCCGCAGCGTGACGAAGTTCGCGACGAAGCCGCGTTTGCGACGTTCACGCCGCGCGAGCCACACCGAGCCGATGAGAGAGCTGGCGCTCAGCGAGAGTGCGGCGAAGGCGAACGACTCGGACGAAGTGAGCAACAGCACCAGCGCGACGACGATGAGCGCGAGCCCCGTCACCATCAGCGCCGTCGGTCGCCACGTCTGGGGAGCCCGTGCGGTCTCTGCGACCAGCATCGAGGGCTCGTAGCGCAACCCCACGTCTCCCAATCGCGACGGAGCCGGGTTCTCGACGAGCGCCTGACGAAAGGTGTTCTGCACCGCCGCCTACTTCTTGATCGGAGCGTCGTCCTTGAACTCGACGGTCACTTCCCTGCCCTTGATCCACTCCTTCTGGGGCCCCTGGCGTTTCCCGGCGACCCAGTTCTGCTCGAGCACCTTCTCGCCCGCGATCCACTGCGTTCGTTTGCCGTGCCAGAGATCGTTCTGAAAGCCGACGTCTTCCACCTTTCGGCCCAGCTCGTCGTACGCGATCCACCGGCCCGTGCGTTTGCCGTCGACGTACTCGCCCTCGACCCGCTTCGCGCCAGACTTGGAGGCGCTCAGAAAGGGGCCATGCATGACGGGCTCACCGAGGCGGCCAGCCTTCGTGCAGTAGGCGGCTTCGGCCTCGCCATCTTTGCCCCCAGCCGGCCGCGTTCCCGCAGGGCAGGTCACCATCGGGTGACCAGGAGCCTTCTCCTCGATCACGGCGGGCGACTGCCCGAGCGACACGGCGAGGATGGCGGCTGCGACGAACATGGGTGTTCCTCGGGTGATGCTCCTGAAAAAACAAGAAGGGCGGCGCAGACCAGAGCGCCGCCCTCCCTGGTGCGGCCCTGCTTACTTCGAGGCGCGATCGTCGACGAACGTCGTCTGCGCGACCAGCTTACCGCGAGCGTCGAACTCCTTCTGGAGCCCCTGCTTCTTGCCCGCGATGTACGTGACCGACAGCTTCACGGAACCGTCGGCGTGGAACTCCGTGTACTCGCCGTCGTACCCGTCGTTCTTGAACTCGATCTCGCGAACCTTCACGCCCTGCTCGTTCCAGTAGCGCCACTTTCCGAAGCGCTCACCGTCGACGTACAGGCCTTCGCTCTCCTTCGCGCCGTTCTTGTGAAGGCCGACGTAGGGACCCGAGATGCGCTCGCCGCCCGGCGCGCCCGTCTTCGAGCAGAAGTGCCCTTCACCGTCGCTCACCGCACGCGAGCCCTTGGGGCAGTTGAGGGTGTTCAACGAGGGACGAACCGCGCCCTGAGGGGTAACGACCTGCGCGAACGCCGACGCTGCCAGAAGACCGCTGACCAACATGAGTTTGTTCATCGTGTAGTTCCTTTGGGTGAACCGACCGCATCGGTATCAACGACGCGGTCAGAGGTTGATTCACTGAGCCGTGGCGCACACCGGGTTGCCGTTGTCGTACGCGTAACCGACCGTGGCCGAGTTCGTGGCAGTGGGGAAGCAGAGGTTGACGATGAACTCGGCGTTCTTGCCCGTGTTCAGGGTCATGTAGGACTGAATCTCTGCCGCGGTGACCGCCAGCGACGTCGTGTCGGTGCGGTAGTAGCGCAGCGACGGCTGCGAGGTCTCGCCCGTGAGGCGGCCCGGCATGCTCGGGTCGTACGCACGGATGCGCAGACGGGCGCGCTTGCTGTTCGCACCGCCGCAGACCGTTCCGGCCGCGTCGACCATGAAGTCGATGAGGCTGAGCTCGGTGATCACGGGGCCGTTCCCAGCGGTGGGGGTCCACGCGCGGGGCGTGCTGCCCGCCGCGAAGTTGCCGCAGCTCGCAGGAGCGAACGGAACCTCGGCGCACGAGGTGCCGACGCAGGCCTGGCCAGCGGCGCAGGTTCCCGGCTGGAACATCGGAGCCACACAGGCCGCAGCCGCGCCACACACGCCGCTGTTGCAGATCTGCGGAGCCGTGCAGCTGCCAGGAGTGCAGGTCGTCACGCCAGCGTCCACCACCACGCCGGCGTCGGTGCCGCCGTCGGTGTTCACAACCGTCGTGCCGCACTTGCCGCTCGTCGCGTCACACGTGAAGCCCGTGGGGCAGCCCGAGGTCGGGGTGCACTTCGCCGCACAGATCTTCGTCGACTTGTCCTGGCAGACCTGGCCGGCCGTGCCACGATCGCAGAGCTGGTCGGTGCTGCACTGGCAGAAGCCACGCGCGGCGCCGCCGTCGGTGCCTGCTGCCATGCCGTTGAGCGTCGCGCACGTCTTGGCCGAGTCAGGGCAGTCGTTGCCGCTGGTACAGCCAGCGATACAGGTCTTGAGGAGGGGGTGACAGACTTCTCCGGCCCCCGTGCACTGGGAGTCGGTGGAGCAGGTCGTCGGCGTCATCGTGCCGTCGCCGCCGCATCCGGCAAAGCCGAACGCAAAGCCCGCGGCAATGGCTGCCGCGAACCAGATACTGGTTTTCGTCTTCATCATGTCGAACGTCTCCCTGAAGCTGCGTGGTGTTGTACTGCCTTCGAAGGTCCCGAAGCGGGCGGGACTGTAGGAATGCCCGATCCAGAGTCAACGAAAGTTGACCGCCCCACTGACGCATGGGACGTGCCGACTGTTCATCAAGGAATTCGGCGTTGTTGAATGATCAAACGCCGACGCGCGGCAATGAGGTCGGGCACTTGCGCCATGGCGTGCGCGTCAGGGCGATCGGAGCAACCGCCACGCAATGAAAGCGCCCACCATCAGAATGATGAGGGCCAGCTGAAGGACGCCAAACCGAACGGCCCACCGGGCCCGGCCGAGCCCTTCGACGGGTGTTTCACGGCGCTCGATCGAGCGCTGTTCCACGAGCCCCAGGGCGATCGCAGCAACGGAAACGGGCCCACAGAAGAGAAAGCCCGAGAGCCCAAGCACGAGCGCGAGGGTGGCTCGCGGAGACGCGGTGTGAGGCACCGCAGCGCACTCCGCACACCACGTCTTCTCGCCCTTCAGAACCGCGCACTCACCGCAGACGAAGCGCCCGCATCGCTCGCAGACGTCGACCGCAAGCGCAGCGGCGTGACGGGGACAGGTTGCTCCGGCGGGCGTGGGCATCGACGCCCGGCGATCAGAACTTGAACGGGAACTGCACAGGCTCGCCCTGCTTCTTGTGGCGGGGGAACTTCATGCCCTTGATGAGCTGGCTCATGCACGAGGCCATGTAGCTGCCCTTGAGCTCTTCGGTGACGACGCTCACGTTCTTCACGGCGCCAGAGGTCTCGATGGTCCACTTCATGACGATCTTGCCGCTCGAGCCGCCTTCGCGCTTCTTCTGCTCTTCCGCGCAGCGCTGCAGGCCCGACTTGTTCGCGACCACGGTCTCCATGATGTCGCTCGACTCGAGCGCGTCCTTGAGATCGCCACCGCCGCTGCCCGGAGCGGCCGGAATGTAGACTTCCTTCTTCTTCGCCGGCGTGTCGGTCTTCGGCTCTTCCTTGGCGGGCTTCTTCTTCCCGTCACCAAAGAGGTCATCGAACGACTCGTCGCCGCTGTTCCCCGATGGCTTCGGCGTCTCCTTCGCCACGGGCTCGGCCTTGACCGGCTGTTCCTTCTCGACCTTCGCGGTGGCCACTCGAGTGCCTCCGGAGTTGGTCTTGGTGCCATTGCCCTTCATCGCTGCGACGGGCTGCGCGGGTTGAGCAGGCTGGGCAGGCGGGTTCTCGGGGTTCGCTGCAGCAACAGGCGGGTTCGCAGGATTCGCAGGCTGAGCCGGAGGAGGCTGCGCGGGTTGCGCGGGGGGCTGGGCGACAGCAACGGGCGGATTCGCGGGCTGCGTCGGCGGCACGACGGGCTGCGTGGGCTGAACCGGCGGGTTGTTCGGCTGCGCCATGACGACCTTCGGCTCGCGCAACGCGAGGAACAGCACGAGCCCGATGAGGCAGAGCAGCAACACGCCACCACCGACGCCCAGGCCGATGAGCAGTCCGCGGTTCGAGGGCGGGCGGTACTGCGTGACGGCCGGAGCGCTGTACGTCGCGCCCGGGTTCGCCATGTACGGGTTGACGGGGGGCGGAGCAGGCGCGGGCCGGGCAGCGACGGGCTCAGGCGCGTGGTGCTGAGACGGGGCCGGCTTCTCTTCGGCAGAGGGCAGATCGAGCAACCCACCAGCGGTCAGATCGTTCGAGGGCTCGGGCTTCTTCGGAGGCGGCTTGGCGAGCACCTCCATCTCTTCCTTCACGAGCGAAGCGAGGGCCGAGGCCGCAGAAGGCCGCCAGGTGCCGGTGTCTTCCTGCGCCGCGATGTTCGAGGGAAGCGCAGCGGCCGCGATGGGCACCTGCACTTCGGACTGTACGGTGGTGACGAGCCCGCCCGCCGAGAACGCCGACTGCACGGGCACGCTCACGACAGAGGCAGCTGGCGCCATGATGCCGGGATTCATCGTCGCCGCTGCGGCCACGACGATCGGCTTCGCCGGCTTGGGCGCAAGCACCGACGCGAGGATCTTCACCTGGGAAACGGGAATCCAATCGCTGAAGCCCGCACGCCAGCACAACGAATCGGGGCCGACTTCGCCCTTGTCCCAGTGCTGCTTGAGCTGATCGAGCGGCATCGGCCCGGTCTGTTTGTCGTTGAGCGCGACGTACCAGTCCTGCTGCGGCACTTCTTCGACCTTGGCCAGCCCGGGGTTCGAGGAGCCGCTCGAGTTGCTCTCCTCGGCGAGCTTCTTGACCATGTCGGCGTCGAGCACCTTCGTCGACTCACGATCGCCCTCGACGGCGCCCTTGCCGTCGAGACCACCTGTGGGCAACGTCGTCGGCCCCGTGCTGCCACCGGCGAGCACCGAGTCGAACACAGCTCCGATCTCGTCTTCGTCTGCACCGAGAAAGCTGTCGCCCGGCTTCGGTTCGTTCTTCGGCGTGTCCTTCGCTTCCCCGTTCTTCTCTTTCGCAGCCGCCGTCTTGGCAGCCTTCGACTCCATGGCGGCCTGCACCGCGGGATCGTTCATGTTCACGCGCGAGGTCGGCGGGTCGGCAGCCGGGGCGCCGGGGCTGGTGAGATCGAGCGTCGCGTCGGTGCCTGCGGCGAGCGGGCTGTTCATCACCTGGGTCGCCGTGGCGTCGTCAGGATCGTTCGACGCGTTGACGGGACCGTTCTTGGCCGCCGCCCCGTCGGTCTTCTTCACGTGAATGACGTAGCCGCACTTCCGGCACCGGACCTTGACCCCCTTGGGCCCGACCTTCTCGTCATTGATCATGTACTGCGCGCGGCAGCTCTCACAGACGAAGCGCATCAGGCGTCCCGGGCAGGCTAAATACTGAGAAACTGTAGGTTTCCCTTTTCAGGGGGTCAAGAGAACGGACGCCGCGCCCGTTCACCAGGTTCCGTCACTTCGCTTCATTGCCGCGAAGTGTCAATCAATCTGCTCACTTGCGCAGCTGCACCTCGACGCTGGTGCCTACCGCAATGCGCAGTGCGTGCAGATCATCACCCAGCGCGAAGACCATCAGGTCACGGATCTTGGAGCGGGGCTGAACGCGGAACGTGCTGCCCGTCTCGGCCATCACCATGCGTTTGACGGGCTCGATCTCGCCGGCGACGAAGGCTCCGGCGCGAACGGCCGTCAGCTCTGCTCCTTCGAGGTAGTTGCGCAGATCGTTCGGCGTGGCGACCTTCACGTATTCGCGGGTGACGCGCGCGAGGGCTGCGCGGGCCTGCTCCGACAACGAGCGCTCGAGCAGCTTTCGTTCGGTGTCGATGGCGCGCAGATCGGCCGTGAAGCGGAACCGATCGACCGAGAGGCTGATCGCCGCCTGCATGATCGCCTCGAGGCGCTCGGCCGACAGGCGCGCGGTGAGCACCAGCTCGGGGCGCAGCAACGCCATCGTTCGTCCGAGCAGGTAGTACGCCTCGCGCTGGCCGGCCTCGCCGAAGAACTTGCCGCCGACGCGCACGCCGATCGGGTCGGTGTGAATCACCTCGACGCTCACCATCGGGTCCGGAGCGGGCTCGGTCGTCTTCTTCGCGATGCGATCGCGCGTCGAGACGAGGAAGGGGGAGTACATCGCGATCTGCTCCATGCCGAGCAGGCGACTGACGTAGCGGTAGTGCGAGAGGTGGAACTCGGCGCCCTGCGTGACGTCGATGAGGTGCCGTTTGGGCACGATGCCGTAGCGGGTGAAGTCCTCCTTGTAGAGGCCGCCAGCCTGCTCGAAGAGAATCGCCATCAACTCCGAGAGCGGTCCCCGCACGCGTGGGTGGAAGAGGTGCTGCTGCCAGAGGCGATCAGTCAGGGCGCGCTGCGCCGTCTCGCGCTTCTTCGCGTAGGGCGTGAGCTTGGTGAGAATCTCGCGCTCCCCTGCTCCGAGCTCGCCGATGAGCCCCGAGACGACCTGCGCTGCGAGCCACGCCGAGTCGTAGTCCTTCCGGCGGGCCGCGAGCTCTG
The DNA here is from genome assembly GCA_943370055.1 of Archangium gephyra. GTDB lineage: Bacteria > Myxococcota > Myxococcia > Myxococcales > Myxococcaceae > Xiheimicrobium > Xiheimicrobium gephyra_A. The sequence continues at coordinate 51,925 of CALRPN020000058.1, read as the reverse complement.
CGAGGGCCGAGGCCACCTTCCCGGGGCTGGCCGTCGTGGGCAGTGAACGTCGCCACGCATCGACCGCGTCCTGCTCGTAGCCGGCCTGGCTCTGGGCGAGCGCGGCGAACTGCTCCTGAATCTCGATGTTGTCTGGCTGACCTGCGGCGACGACCTTGTAGACCTCGACGGCCGCGTCGGGCGCCTTCATCACGTTCAGGTACATGTCACCGAGCGCGCGCCAGATGGTCATGCGCGCGAGGTGCGTCTCTTCGGTCTTGGGGAAGCGCGAGAGCATGCGCTTGTAGTTGTCGTCGAGCGTCTTCCACTTCTTGTTGCGGCCCAGCATCGCCTCGAGCGCGCTGAACGCCTCGATGAAGCGCCAGTCGAGATCGAGCGCCGCGTTGAACGACGCGGTGGCCTTCTCGAGATCCATCGTCTCGTCGCGGGCGATCTCTCCGAGCGCGAACCACACGCGCTTGGCCTTCTGGCCGTCGGCCTTGAGCGCGTCGGTCTGCAGCATGCGCTCGAGCATCTCAGCGGCCTTCGCGCCCTGCTTCGTCTCCCGGTAGAGCACGTAGAGCGCGTCCATCACCTCGAGCACGTCAGGGCGCGCCTTGTGGGCGGCCAGGTACGCGTCGATGGCGAGGTACGGGTCGCTGAGCTTGTCGCGCGCCATCTTGCCGAGCGCGACGCCGTTCTCGAACTTCGCGTCACCGTCGACGACCTGGAGCAGCTTCTGGCGGAAGTCGCAGGCCCGGTCCCAGTTCTGGGTGGCCTCGGCGATGGCGACCATCGACTTGAGCGTGGGCTCGTGGCTCGGATCGATGCCGAGCGCCTTGTCGAACTGGTTCTCGGCGCGATCGTACTGCTTGAGGTTCTGGTGCAGGTCTCCGAGCGTCCAGTGAATCTCGGCCACCTCGAGATCGGTGAGATCGCCGCGGTGGTGGAGCAGGATCGACTGGTACACCTTGAGCGCCTCTTCGAAGCGCTTCACCTGCACCAGCAGGTTGCCGTAGCCCTCGAGCACCGCGAGGTTCGTCGCGTCGAGCTGGTAGGCCTTCTCGAACGCGTTGAGCGCCTTGTCGCGGCGGGCGTTCTTCTCGCTGACGTAGCCGAGCCGGTAGAAGCGGCGGCACAGCTCTTTCGCGAGCTCGTCGTCTTCGGGCGTCGCGGCGTAGCGCTGCGACATCTTCGAGGTGACGATGTCGAGCATCTGCTCACAGCGCGCCCAGTTTTCGGTCGACAGGTAGATGTCGGCGAGCGGCCTCGCGGCCTCGACGGAGTCGGGCACGAGCTTCAGCGCCTCTTCGTACGAGGTGGTTGCCTGGTCTTTGTCTTCGCGGCTCTCGTAGTAGCGGGCGACCGACAGGAACGCCTCGCAGCGCTCCTGCGGATCCTCGGTCTGGCGGGCCTCTTCCAGCAGCGCCTTCTCGTAGTTCTCCCAGTCCTTCTCGATCTCGTAGATGCCCTTGAGCGCACGAATCGCGGGCAGGTACGCAGGGTCGATGCGCAGTGACTCGAGGAAGCAGCGGCGCGCGCTGCCCGCGTCGATCAACATGTCTTCGTTGATCTTGCCGGCGCGGAAGTAGAGCTCGACCGCCTCAGGGGTGCTGCCCAGCACCTGCGCTTCACGCTCGAGCATGTCGAGGGCGAAGGGCCAGTTGCCGGAGCGCTCGTACAGGGTTCCGAGCGCGTGCATCGCGGGCCGACAGCGCGGGTCGAGATCGAGCGCCTGGTGATAGGCGACGACGGCGCGATCCACGGCCTTGAGCTGCTGGTGGAAGATGTCGCCCATCTCCACGCAGAGCACGGCCTTCTCTTCGGGGTTGTTGAGCAGGTTGATGTGGCGATCGACCACGCCGATGAGTTCATCCCACCGGCCCTGGGCCTTGCGCAGCCGCTCGAGCGTCTTGATGGCCTGAATGTTCTGCGGGTCGACCTGCAGCGCTGCGTCGATGCACGCGTCGGCGTTGACGAGGTTCTGGTACCGCTCTTCCCAGATCGAGGCGCTCTTGAAGAGCAGCTTCACGCGCTCGCGGTAGTCACTGGTGAGCTCGAGCTCGCGCTCGTAGACCGAGAGCAGCTCGGCCGGACGGTCCAGGCGGGAGTAGAGCTTCTCGAGGGCTTCGAGCGCGGCGACGTTGGCCGGGTCGAACTCGAGCGCCTGACGGAAGCCCTCGACCGCCGCTTCGTCGTCCTTGAGATCGCGTTCGTAGACCTGCGCGACCTCGACCTGAATGCGTGAGCGCTCTTCGGGCGTCTGCGCGATGTCGCGCATTCGAAGCAGCGAGCTCGCGACGGCGGCGTGGTTGCCCTGACGGCGCTGCAACGCGACGAGCACGTCGAGCGTCTGTTGATCGGGCTCGAGCTCGAGAGCGCGGGCCAGCGCGTTCTCGGCGTCTTCGGGGCTGCCAAGGTTCTCGTCGTACGCGCGCGCGATCTCGCGGAGAATGTCCTTGCGGGCCTCGATGCTTGGTGCGGCTTCGAGCTTCTGCTCGAGCGAGACGACGTACTCCTTGTGCGAGCCGCGGCGCGCGAACATCGACGAGAGGCGCTCGAGGGCGGCCTCGTTCGTCGGGTCGAAGGCGAGCACCTTTCGGAGCGCGGCCTCTGCGGCCTCGGGGTCGTCGAGCTTCTGATCCTGCACGCGGGCCAGCGTGAGGTACATGCGCTCGGCCAGCGGGCCACGCGGCAGCTCGTCGGCCACCTCTTCGTAGACGGCCGCGAGCTCTTCGAAGCTGCCCGTCTCTTCGGCGAGGCGCTCGGTCTGTTCGCGCACCTGGTCATCCGACGGGTTGAGCTGCAGCGCGCGGGTGTACTGGAGGAACGCGACGTCTTTCTGGCCGAGCCGCGTCTCCTGCACCTTCGCGAGCTGCTGCAGCGCCGCCACCTTCTCTTCGTCGGTGTTCAGGTGCGAATGGAACCGGTCCATCACCTGGGCGTAGGCGCGCCAGTCACCCTGCTTCGAATAGAGATCGAGCGCGAGGTCGTAGGCCTGACGGTTCGAGGGGTCGATCTCGAGAATGCGCTCGAGCGGCGGCCCCGCGAGATCGGGCTTGTTGGCGGTGTTGCGCCAGAGATCGGTCACCTGGAACAGCACGGCGGCGGCCTGATCACGCTCCTCGATCATGAGGAAGTGCTGCGCCTTCGCCTCCAGACATCGAACGGCATCGGGCCAGGCCTTGAGCTGCATGAAGACCTGGAGCAACCGCTCGAGCTCTTCCAGCCGGTGCGGCTCGACCTCGAGGGCACGCCGAGCGGCGTCGAGCGCCTCTTCACGCCGCGCACTGCCGGCGATGATCTCGGCCAGCCGAATGCGGATGACCTTGACCCCAGACGCCTCCTCCTGAAGCGGGATGAGCCGCCGCAGGATGATGACGAGATCGTCTCGACGGCCGAGCGCCTCGAAGATGTCCTTGAGGGCCTCGAGCGCACCACGGTGACGGGCGTCTCGGTCGAGCGCGGCCTTGAAGTACGGAATCGCGTCTTCGGCGCGCTGCAGCCGCTCGAAGAGCACGCGCCCCACCCGCTCGTTGAGCCGCACGAGCTCACGCGGGTCGATGGTCACCTGCAGCTTCGCGAGCAGCAGCTCGACGAGCTCTTCAGAGCGCCCAGCGCGATCGAGCAGCGTGTTGAGCGCCTCGAAGGCCTGCTCGTTGCGCGGGTTCTTGGTGAGCAGCTCCCGGTAGAGCGTGATCGAGTGATCGACGTTCGAGAGGCCTTCGGCCGAGGTCACGGCCATCTTCCCGAGCACGCGTTCACGCTCGGTACCGGTGACGACGGTCGCCTGCGCCTCGAGCACCCGGTACAGCTTCTCGCTCATCTGCGCGTGCTCGTAGAGCTGCTCGAGCGAACGCAGGCTGGGCAGGTGGCGCGGGTCGGTGGCGAGCACCTTCTCGAACGCGCCCGCGGCCTGATCGGGCTTCTCGAGGGTCTCCATCGCGAGCTGGCCGAGGCGGAAGTAGAGCCCGACCTTCTCGTGGGGGTCTTCGGTGATGTCGCCGAGCGCCTCGAGGGCCTCGGCCTGTTTGTCGGCGCGGTTGAGCTGGCCGTACAACTTGTCGAGGGCGACGAGCGACTTCTGGGCGACCGAGGGATCGAACTCGCGCGCCTTCTCGTAGAAGATGACGGCCTGCGCGGCGTCTTTGAGCCGCTGCTCGTGCAGCTGCCCGAGCGTGAAGCTCACCTTCGCGGCTTCGGACGGCTCGGCGATGCGCGGCAGCTCGGCCTCGTACGCGTGCGCGAGCTCGTCCCATGAACCAGCGGCCTGCGCGGCGCCTTCGAGGCGTTTGCGCAGCTCGACGTCGTTCGGGTCTTCTTTGAACGCTCGGTAGAACGCCAGGTACGCGAGCTCGGGCTCGGACTGGGCGTCGCGAATCTGCGCGAGCTCCTGCAGCAGCGTCTTTCGCTCGACGACGTCGGGAGACACGGTGACGCGCGCCTCGATCAACGCCGACAACTTCACGGGGTCGCTGCCGTCACGGAACGCCTTCGCGAGCACCTCGAAGGCAGCCTGGTTCTGCGGCTCCTTCTGGGCCATCGCCTCGAGCCGCTGCAGCGCGCCGGGGTGACGGGCGTTCTGCGCGAGCAGCTCGGCGTACAGCTCGATGGCTCCGGACTTGTCGAGCAGGCGCGTCTCTCGAACGACGCCCAGCTTGAACAAGATGGCGGGCTTCTCTTCGGCGCTGACGATCGCGGCGCGGCGGCCGAGCACGTCGGCGAGCTCGGGCCAGCGCTGCTGATCTTCACAGAGCCCGTCCATGCGGGCGAGCGCGTTGGCGTCCGTCGGAGCGAGCTCGAGCAGGCGGCGGAAGGTGGTGAGCGCGGCGCCTGCGTCGTTGAGCTGCTCGTCCTGCAGCACGCCCATCTGGAAGAGCAGCCCGACGCGGCGGGTGGTGTCTTCTTCGATGTTCAGCTGCCGCTTGATCACGTCGATGAGCTCGGGCACCCGGCCCTGCGTCGCGAGCAGCTTGCCGATGTGCTCCATCGCTTCGCCGTCGGTCGGCGCGAGCGACATCACCTGCTTCCAGCTCTCGACAGCCTCCTGCGGCTCGTTGGCGTCGGTCTGCAGCTTGGCGAGCGCACGGTAGAGGTTCGCACGCGCTTGATCGTCACTGGCCTTGGGCGCGATCTCGCTCAGCAGCGTCGAGTACTCCTCGCGCGCGTCGGCGGCCTTGTAGAGCAGCGAGCAGAGCGCGAGGTTCTTCGCCTCGTCGGGCAGCTCCCGCAGGGCACGCGTCGCGGCCACGAAGGCCATCTCGGCGTTGTCCATCTGCTGCGAATAGATCTCGGACATCTTTCGCAAGAGCGCGGCGCGTTCCGCAGGCTGCGGCTCGCTTCCGACCTGCGCCTCGATCATCTGGACCAGCTTGAGGTGCTCGCCTTCGTTCGCGAACACAGGCTCCAGCGTGCTGGCAGCCTCACCTTTGAGTGGATTGTCTGAGCGCGCCATCTCTTCGAGTGCGCCGACTGCACCGGCATGGCCGGGCTTTCGACGCAGTACCTCCTGATAGGTGTTCAAGGCGCCGCGTGGGTCGCCCAATCGGGTCAGCTTGAGCCGCCCAAGGCGTACCAGCAACTCCCTGGCCTCTTCGTCCTGCCCCTGGGTCTCGGCGAGCTGCACCTCACGGGCGAGCACACCGGCCAGTTCCGGCCACTTCTCCATCTCGGCGAACAGACGCCCGAGCAGCTTGAGCGCGTTTCCATCATCGGGTTTTCGCTCGAGGATCGCCTGGTAGGCGGTGGCAGCGAGCGGTTTGTCAGAGAGCGTGTCTTCGGCCAGCGTGGCCAGATCGAACAGCAGGTTCACCTGGCCGGGGACGTTCGGCTCGAGCGCGAGCTGGCGCCGCATGACGACCGAAAGTTCGCGGTACTGGTTCGTGCGCCGGTAGATCTGCCCGAGCGCCTCGAGCACGTACGTGTCTTTGGGGTTTCGGTTGAGGCACTCGGTCCAGGCGCGGGCGGCGAGGTCGAACCGGGCCAGCCGCTCACCGTAGATGGAGGCAAGGCGGCGCCAGAGCTCGCCTGCCAGCGGCTCGGGAGCGTTGCGGTCGAGCGTGTCTTCGTAGGCCGCCGCGAGCTCTTCGAAGGCACCGAGATCGGCCGCGAGCCGCTCGAGCTCGGCGCGAACTTCTTCGTCGGCCGGCGCCTCGGCGAAGCAGCGCAGGCGCGTGGTGAGCGCAAGCGCCTTCTGACCGACCGCTTCACGAAGGGTCGCGATCTCGAGCAGCAACGCCACCCGCCGCGACGCCTCGGTGACCCCCAGACGGATGTCGAGCACCTCGACCAGCTTCTTGAGATCGGACGCAGCGCGGTACACGGGCTCGAGCAGGCGCGCCGCCTCGATACGAGAGGCTTCATGGACGATGAGCCGCTCGAGGCCGGCGACGGCGTGGGCCTCGGCCCGCGTCAGCTGCAGCACCTCAGCGAAGGCACGCAGGGCATCGGCGAACTGGCTCTCCTTCTCGAGCAGCGCGCCGCGACGAATGAGGAACGCCGCCTTGCCCTCGGCGTCAGCGGTCTCTTCGGCGAGCTGCGAGAGAATGTCGGCCTGCTCGGCCAGCCGCTCGGTCTTGCCAAACAGGTGATCGAGCGCCGTGAGCACCGGCACCGACCGCTTGATGGCGAGCGCTGAGCGGTAGGCGTCGATGGCCTTGTCGTCTTCACCCGAGGTCGCGAACGCCTCGCCAGCCTTCGTCAGCAAGTCGAGCTTCTCGGCAGGGTCGGAGGCCAGCTGGGCCTGCTGGGCGTATACGGTCGAGAGCTGCCGCGCGTTCTGCGACTTCGCGTAGAGCTTCGAGAGCGACTCGAGCGCCTGACGATCTTGCGGAGCGAGCTGGAGCAACGCGTTCCACGCGCGCACCGCGTCTTCGGTCTCTTCCAGCTGCTCGCGGATCTCGGCCGCGCGGCGGAGCATCGCGATGCGCTCTTCGGCGACCTCGATCTCCTCCGAGGTCGACTCGTAGATCTCGGCGAGCTCTCCATACGAGCCGGTCTCACGCGCGAGGCGCTCGAGCTCTGGCTGCACGTCGGCGCGTTCGAGGCCATCGGTGAAGGCCTTGAGCGCGTTCATGAACGCTGCTTCTGGCTGGCTGAGATCGCGCTCGAGAATGGCGCGAATCTCGGACGACAGGCGGGCCCGCTCGGAGCGGCCCGTCGCGCTGGCCAGCCGGGCTTCACGCAGCGAGATGCGCGCCTGGTGGTCACCGGTACGCGCCAGCACGGGATCGAGGATCTCCATCGCCGTCGCCGACTCGTCTGCGTTGCTGCGCACCCACTGCTCGAGCGCTTGTCGCGCCCCTTCGTGCGAAGCGTCCTCGGCGAGAATCTGGCGATACACCTCGAGCGCGCCGCGAAGATCGTTGAGCCGCAGTTGGCGCAGCTGCCCGAGTCGGAAGGCGAGCTCACGGCCCTGCGGGCTCTGACCTTCTTGATTGCGGCGCAGCTCGAGGGCGAACGCCAGCTCCTGTGGGCGATCGAGCTTGGTGTAGAGCCGATCGAGCGCAGAGGCCGCGTCGCGATCGAGCACGTCACGCGCGACGACTTGGCGCCAATTCAGGGCCGCCCGATCGAGATCTTCGAGCTTCGACTCCGAGAGCAGCGCCGCCTCGCGCTCGAGGGTGGTGCGCGCGGCCGGGTCGGTCTCGATGGAGGCGAGGCGCTCGATGATCGGCACCAGGTCCCACCACTCTTCACGCGCGCGGTGCAGGCGCTGCAACGACTTGAGTGCGTCAGCGTTCTTCGCGTCGAGCGCGATCACCTTGTGCAGCTGACCGACGGCCTTGTCCTGATCGTTGAGCTTGCGCTCGTACGTATCGGCGAGCTCGCGATGGAGCGCGATGGCTGCGGGCCCTGCGCCAGCGTCGACGATCTCCTGAAGCACCTCGGCGTAGCTGTCGACTGCGTCGGCGTCTTCGGCGGCCTGCTTCGTGAGCAGCCTCAGCGCGGTGTCGTCTGGCGTGACCCGCACGGCCTCTGCGAGCGCCGCGAAGGCCTGCTCGGGCTGCCGCAGGTGCATGGTGTGAATCTCGGCGGCGCGTTTGAGCGCGGTCACCTTGTCCACCGAGTCACGTGCGGCTTCTGAGACGACGTGCAGCGCAGAGACCTGCTTGCGGTGATCGTTGGCGTGCTCGTACGCGAGCAACACGGCACGCGCGGCTGCTTCGCGGTGCGTCTGATCGCCGAGCAGGTTCTCGAGGGCCGCGATCGCATCGGCATCGGAAGGCTTCGACTTGAGCACCTCGGCGTAGCGGGCGATGGCTTCGGCCTTGTCGCCCAGCGCCGTCTCCAGCACCCGCGCGCGCGCGACACTCAGCGCCGAGGCCTTGTCCTTCTCTCCCGCCTGCTCGTAGAGCCCGATCAACCGCGCCTGCACCTGCGTGAGTTCCTGCATCTGGCCGGCCTGCTCGAGCAGCGCAGCCACCTTCGGCAGGTTCTCGAGCTCGGGCGCGCCGAGTCGAATCGCTTCAGTCAAGGCTGCTGCGGCTTCCCGAGGCCGCTGCAGATCGGCATTCACCTTCGACAGCTGCAGGTAGACGACCCGTTGCTCGTCACCCGTGAGGTGAGAGGCCAGCAACCGCAACGTCTGATCGGCCTCGGCGAAGCGCTTCGTCGCGAGCGCGAGGGTCGAGGTGCGGGTGAGCAGCTCGATCGACTCTGGCTGGCGCTGGAGCGCGGTCTTCAGCGCGAGGAAGGCGTCATCGGTCGCCTGCGCCTCTTCGGCCAGCTGCGCCGCTTCGATGAGCATCGACACCGCAGGCGCCGGCTCGGTCACCTTCGTCGACAGCTCCGAGAGGAACCGCGCGAGATCCTGCTGGGCCTTGAGTTCTCTCGACAGGCGCGCCGCTTCGACGCGGAAGGCGCCATCGAGCGGGTCGAGCTGCAACCCACGCAGGCGGAAGTCGAAGGCGCCACGAAGATCCATCAGGCGCTTCTCGGTCGTCTCGGCCAGCAGCGAGAGCAGCGTCTTGGTCTCGTCTCGGTCCTGGGCGGAGTTCAGCTGCACGAGCAGCGAGGCGACCTGCCGCTGAAAGTCCCCTGCCCTCGCGTAGACCGGCGCCAACGCGCGCGAGATGTCGATGGGGCGAACGCCTTGTGAAGCGAGCCGCTCGAGGCCACCCACCACCGTCGCGTTCTCGATGCCCTCGTCGAGCAGGTTCAAATACAGGCGCGAGGCTTCTTCTTTTCGGTTGAGGCGCTCGGCCAGCAGCTGCGCGAGGCGGGCTCGCCATTCCTGACGTTCAGCCGCGGAGTCGGCCAGCGCCATCAGGCGCTCGGCGACGGTTGCGACCTCTTCCCATTGGCCCAGGTTCGCGGCGGCAGCGCCCAGCTTCTTGAGCGTCGGAACGCTGTCGGCGTCGAGCTCGAGGATCTTCCGGTACACGGCAGCGGCAGCGGAGGGATCGGCCGCCGACGCTTCGAGCTTGCGCGCCTCGGCTTCGAGCTTCGAGCGTGGATCCTGCGGTTGCTCGGCCAGCTGCTTGCGAATGAGCGAGAGCGCAGCGACGGCATCGGCGTCGTCACCGTGGCGCTTCTGCACCTCGAGCCAGGCTTCCTGCGCTTCGGCCGGACGATCGAGCGATTGCAGCAACTGGCCCAGAGCCTTCCACAACCCCGTCTGGGCAGCCGCAGGAGCAACCTGAGCCGCACGCCGCAACGCGAGGCCGAGCTCCGACTGCTGGTTTGCGCGAAAGGCGGCGTCCTTCAGCGCAGTGAGCAGCGTGGTGCGGCTTGGGTCGAGCGGCAACGCACACGAGAGCGCGTGGAACGCCCGCTTCGCGTCACCCGCGTCTTCACACATGAGCGAGACGAACTCGCACATCGACACGCGCTCGTTGACCGGCTGCGGCGCCGAGATGCCCAGCTCGAACAGCGGCCACGCGCGATCGAGTTCGGAGCTGTCGGCGTAGACCTTCAGCAGTCGCCACGCGACCTGCGCGTTGTTCGGGTCGACCTGAATCGCGGCCTCGAGGTGGCTGCGCGCCAGCTTCTCGTCCTTCAACAGCCGGGTGGCCAGGTCGGCCAGGGTCGTACGCAGCCCAACCTGCGCGGTGCGGTCCTTCAGCGTCGCGAGGTGCTTCTCGAGCACCGCCACGCCTTCCACCAGCTTGCCCTGACCGATGAGCAGCTCGCTCGCCAGCTCGGCGGCGTCAGGTCGAGAGGGATCGATGCGGGTGGCCTGCTCGAACTCGGCACACGCCCCCGCGGGGTCGTTCATGCGCGTGAGCAGCGCCTGGCCGATGCGCAGGTGCAGATCGACCTGCGCCACCTTGTCGCGCGTCTCACTGGCGAGCTTCGAGAACACGGTGAGCGCCACGCGCAGATCGCCTGACTTCTCTGCGACCTGCTCGAGCAGCTCGAGCGCGTCAGGCATGGCCGGCCAGAGCGCGAAGCAGCGATCGATCGCTTCTTTGATCTTCGCAACCGAGGCCGGTTCGTAGAACGCGAACAGCCGGGCCACCTGCAGCGAGAGTCGAGCCGCCGCGCGGCGGTTTTGCTCCTCGAGCGACGCCGTCTTCAGCGTCTTCACCTTCTCGCGCCAGACGTACTCGAGCTTGCCGAGATCCTTCTGGGCCTGCTGGGCGCGCGCGTTCTTCCCGTCGATCGACAGCGCGCGAACGATGGCCTTCGTGGCCAGCGTGTGTTCCTGCGGGTTGGTGACGAGCGCCTCGGCGAAGGCGACGTAGTCCTCGAGCAGCTCGCGATCGCCCAGGTGCGTGCGCTCCCGCTCGAGCGACTCGTACGCCGAGCCGAAGCGACCTTCGCCGAGCAGCACGGCCCGCGCCTTCTGGTAACCACCGCGCTCGTGGGGAGCTGCGCGTGCAGCCAGCTGGTAGCAGAGCACTGCGCGATCACGCCGGCTCAGCTTCGTCTCGTACAGCTCTCCGGCCTTGAGGTAGTGGGCCGCAGCCGCGGGGCCTGACGAGATCAGGCCGAGGCGCTCGAGCACATCAGCCAGCATCGCGAAGTCGTTGCGGCCCTCGGCGACGGCGCGCAGCCCTTCGAGCGCTTCACGGGCATTGGGCGAGTAGACGAGCGCGCGGCGAAAGAGATCTTCTGCTCGCGGCGGTGACTTCAGGCGCTCACGCGCGAGGTGGCCGGCGCGCGACAACAGATGCGCGGCTTCGTCGGGCGTGGGGACTTCGCGGGAGCGGGTCTCGTACAGGCGGATGAGGTCTTCGACGCGGCCAGACTTCTCGAGCGTGGCCTCGACTTCGCCAAAGCCTTTTTCCGTCTTCTCAGCGGCAGTGTCCGTCATGGAGAGCGGCGGGAATGTACCCTCCGCTCTCCGAGGAACGAACGCGAAACTTGGTCAGATTTCGACCGGTTGCCCCCGTGCGTCGGGAGCACCGGCCGGGTGTTTCTCGTTCAGGCCGACGCGGTGGGCGTGACGGGCGCGGCTTCCGCGACGGGAGGCATCGGGGCCTGCTCTTCGCCCTCGTCCTTGTCTTCCTTCGGAGCCGGCTTCGGCTCGGGGCGCGGCATCGCCTTGATGCGATCGGCGTTGGCGGTGTCGCCCAGCTTGGTGAAGAGCGCCTGCGCCTTGTCGAGCTGACCTGCCGCCTCGGCGAGCTCAGCGGCCTTCAGCGTCTGGCCCAGCTGCTCGTAGAGGGGCACGGCCTTGTCCTTGCGGTTCGCGGCGATCCACGTCTCGGCGGCCTGCTCGTTCTTGCCCAGGGTCTCGAGCCAGCGGGCCTTCGCCTGCAGGTTGTTCTCGGCTTCGGCCTTCGCGAGCGCCTCGGCAGCGAACGCCTCGGCCTCCTTCGTCAGCTTCAGCTTGAGCATGAACGCGTAGGCTTTCGGGCCAGGGAGCGGCTTGAGCAGCTCGATGGCGTCGGTGTGACGGCCCACGCCCATGAGGATCGTGGCGGCGCCGAGGCGATCGCCGCGCTCGACGAGCTTGGTGACCTCGAGATCACGCACGCGGTTCGCCGAGGCGAAGTCCTTCGCCTTCTCGTAGCAGCGGCGGGCGACGGCGAGCTTGCCGGCGCGCTCCCAGGCCAGCGCGGCCTGATCGAACTGCTGCGCGCGCTCGTAGAGGCCAGCGATCTTCCCGAAGTCCTGCTTCTGCACGTAGAGCTCCATCAAGAGCTCCCACGCTTCGGCGCGCTCGAGCTGCTCCGTGGCTTCGGCGGGCGTCAGCTTGGCGGTGAAGGTCGCGATGCGGGCCGAGTCCTTCGCGCGGGCGGCGTTACGCAGGGCCGACTTGAAGTCGCCGCCGATCTCGTACAACCGCGAGGCCTCGACGTACGACTTGTTCTGCTCGTGAATGCGGCCGGCGTCGCGCGTACGGCCCGACTCCTCGAACTTGCGAGCGTCGAGCTGCCAGTCACCGGTCAGCACGGGCGCGGGCGTCTGCTCGAAGCGAGCACCACGCTCACGGCGCGGGCCGCGATCGGGGCGATCACCACCACCTGGGCGATCTCCGCGGGGACGATCTCCGCCGCGATCAGGACGATCGCCGCGCTTGCCGCCGCCAGGGCCATCCCGACGATCACCACGACGGGGGCGATCTTCAGAGGCCGCAGGCGCAGCCGCGACCGTGTTGAGCGCATCGATCTCCGAAGCCGTCGGCTGACGACCCGCCGCTTCGAAAGCTGCGTTCGCGCGATCGAGTTCGTTCGCCGCTTTCCACACCATGCCCGTCGTGAAGATCACGTCGCTCCAGCCGATGGCAGGAGCCGCGGGCTTCGCGGGAGCAGGTGCAGGCGCCGCTTCGGCAGGAGCCGCTTCAGCCGGCGCACCTTCCGCAGGCGCACCCTCCGCGGGAGCCTCGGTTGGAGCCGCCTCGACAGCAGCAGCCGCTTCAGGCGCCGGAGCGTCCTTCTTCGGCTGACGCATCACGCGCATCAGCGAGGTGAGCAGCTTGCCTCGGCCGCCGAGATCCATGTCGTTGAGCGACTTGAGCCGAAGCCCCTTCACACCCTTGACGATCTCCTCGAGCGACTGCTTCTGCCCGGCGAAGTCGCCCTTCGTCAGCGCCTTCTCGAGCGAAGAGAGCTCGTTGACGACGCGGTACGACGCGCCGCCACCCTTCCCTCCACGCTTGTCGCCACGGTCGCCGTCACGGCCACCGCGACCCTTGCCGCGACCGCCTTCGCGATCATCGAACGAGAAACCGCCACCGCCACGTCCCGAGGGACCAGCGCCCTTCGCCTTGTCATTGGGGCCAACCATCGTGCTCTCCTTGCGCGCGTCGGACGCCGGCATTCACCCGGGCACGACCGCTTCGACAGGGAGGCAACGCGCCTCCGAATGTCAGAAGCCCGCGTAGCGCACGAAGGGGAGCACTGAAAAGCCCACAGATTGGGTGAGCGCCATGAAGTTGAAGTTGGCGTCGACCCCGATGCTGAAGTGGCGAAGGCGCGTGAAGTACTCGAGGCCCGGCCCAGCGAAGAGGAGCACGTCGGGCTGACTGATCAGCGTGTTGGGCTGGTACAGCATGAAGGCGCCGCCGACCCTCGCGTAGAACCACGTGCGCGTGACGTCCTGGCTGTCCTTGAAGCCGGCGATGCGAATGCGTGCGCCAACACCAGGGGCGATGGAGCCGTAGTCACCCGAACGAACGCCCTGCGGCGTCTCTCCAGTCGTGCAGTCACGGGCGCCGCCCGAGCCGCAGGTGCGAACCGTGCCGGTGTAGTCCGAGCCCATTCGGTTGCTGGTGGCGAGGAAGAACAATGCTGGCGAGACGCGCTCACCGATGTCGAAGCCGATCTCGACGAGAGCAGCCTGACCCGGCGAGAAGTACTGCGCGCTCATCGCAGCGGCGGGCGGGTTGATGGTGCCCCAGAAGCCACCCGACACGCCGAAGAAGAAGCCCCGCTCGATCTCGCTGTAGGTGATGGCTTTGCGATCTTCGAGGGGCTTGCCCTGCGCAGCCGCGAGGGAGGAAATCAACAAGACCACGAACGCCAGCGAGCGCGTCATCATGAGCGGCGCACCCTATTCGCAGCAGGGCGCTGCGTCGACCCACAATCGCAGGTCAGCTGGCAGCGGCGATGGGCCCCTCGAGAGCAGCCCCGAGAAACTCCAGCAGGCGGCGAACTTCGAGCTCGGGGTTTCCCGCCAGCTGAGACTCGCTCAGGTGCAGGCAACGACAGCCATCGGGCGGAGCCTGCGCTGGATCGACGGTCGAGGCCGAGTCGATCACCACGAAGCACGCGTCGAGGCGGGCGCTGATGAAGTCGGCGTGACTGACGGCCCACGGCGAGAGCCACACCACCCGACGGTGATTCCGGCGGAGCGTGTCCACACAGCCTTCGCCTTCGATGGGCAGGTGGCTGATGAAGAGGCTCGGCACCGCCCGCCGCAACAACCGCAGCGCACGCTCGGTTCCCGCCACGAACACGTGTGGGACGGGAGCATCGGTGTGGGGCGTCATCGAATCCACGAGAGGGTTGTTCAGCAAAGACGACGCCAGCGGCGGCGCTCGTGAAATCGAGGCCAACCGCTGGCGCGTACCGTCAGAAGACTGACAGTCAGATCACTGCCCGCCCGATTGCTTGAAGATGAAGGGATAGGTGACGACCACGACACCGCCGCCCTTCGGCTTCGGGAACATCCACGTGCGCACACGACCCGCCACGCACGCTTCGAGCTCAGCGTTGCCCACCGTCGACTGAGCGACAGACGAGGTGGCGACTGCACCGGAAGCCGAGATCACGAACTTCACTGCCACCTTGCCGTCGAGCTTGGGGAAGCGGTTCAGCTGGCTCTCGTAGCAGAAGCGGATCTGGCCTCGGTTGGCGTGAATGACCTTGCGAATGAGCTCCTTGTCGAGCGAACCCATGACGGTCGGCTCAGACGAGGTGATGCCGATGTCGACGTCTTTCTTTCCGCCGAGCACGCCAACACCCGAGCCGTAGCCACCGGTACCACCGCCACGACCGCGCGTTCCGATGCCGCCGATGCCGATGGTGTCGCCGAGACCGCCACCGCCCGAGCCCGAGCCGCGAAGACCGAGACCGCCCAGACCAGCCGCGTCACCGGGAGCCGCGCCGAACATGTTGCCCATGGCGCTCTTGAGCTCACCACCGAGGCCCTGGTGGCCGAAGATGGTGCTGATGCCGCCCGAGTTGCCGCCGAAGATCTTCGCCATCATCAGGCGCGCCTGATCTTTGTTGTTCGGGTCACCCTTGGGGGCCGCGTGCGCAGAGCGCTTCGGCGCTTCCTTCTTGCCCATCGAGCCTTCGTCACCCTTCCGCTTGGCGGCGATCTCGCCCGAGTCCTTCTTCTTCTCGTACTTCTCGAGGATCGGGTTCTTCTGGGTCTCGGGCGGCTTGATGAGCAGCTTGGCGATGCGTGCCTGGTTGTCGTTGAGGTCGTCGGCGAACTCGTCACCTTCGGCCTCGCGGTTCGCAGCGCTGATCACGAAGAGGGCGGCGATGAAGAACGCGACGAGGAAGATGTTGAGCACCGTGAAGTCGACGGTCTCGGCGAAGGGCACGAACACGGCCTTCGGAACGGGCTGGAAGAAGGCCTCGAGCGTGATGCCGCCGAGATCGATCCACGCGAAGTCGTCGTTGCTGAGCGTGAGGGCGACGGCGTCGCCATCGGCCTGCGCGAGGCCCTTCTTCTTGGCTTCGGAGAGGGTGAGCACTTCGTCACCGAACTTGCGGTGCAGCTCGCCTTCCATCTTCCCGGTGAAGCGAAGCTGGCAGCCGTTCTTCCCGAACTTCACCAACTCGAAGACCGGGCCGCCGATTTCGCCCATCTCGAAGTCGACGCCTGCGGCGGAGCCGACGCGGAACGCGCGCTCCATTCCGGGCGAGAGGAAGTACTCACCGACGATCTGATCGCCCCAGAGAAAGCGCAGCTCGACGCCAAGCGGGCCCGAACCCTTGCGACGGCGGGGCCGCATGCGCGGGCTGATGCGCTCTTCGACGAGCTCTTCGGGCGGGCTCGGGGGCGGCTGATAGGCAGCGACCGGAGCAGGAACGTGAACGACCTGCGGAGCGGCCACCACCTGCACGGGAGGAGCGGCCACGGGCACAGGAGCCGCGACCGTCGCGACAACCGGCTGAGTGGCTGCTTCCGCCACGGGAGCGATGGAGGGCGCGATGGTCGGAGCGGCTCCGGCCTTCTCGATGCGAATCGTGGTGCCGCCGACCTGAATGGCGTCGCCGAACGAGAGCGGGCTCTTCATCACCCGCTTGCCGTTGAGCATCGTGCCTTCGACGGTGCCCATGTCGGTGACCGACAGAGCGCCGTCCGGAGCCACGTCGATGACTGCGTGGATACGGGCGACCTTCTCGTCGTCGATGGTGAGGTGCGCCGAAGCGAGCCGACCGATCTTGATCAGATCGCGGTCGAAGTCCTTCGACGAGATGAGCTGTTCGCCCTTGAAAACCTTGAGCGTCAACGGAGTGGGCACGCGTGCCTCCAGGAATCAGTGCTTCAGCGAGAAGCCAGCGAACGCTCCGACACCACCGAGCGCCACAGGTTCCGCCTTTGGAAAATCAGAGCTCGCCGACCGACTGCATGACCTTGTCTTTGAACTCTTCGCGAATCTTGATCAGGTTCGAGTGCTTCACCTTTTTTCGGGCCTCGACGTACTCGCCGTCGGGCTTGGTGAGATCGCCCTCGATGGTGTCGTCTTCGAAGCTGTACTCCGTCTGCTTTTTATACGTGACGTTGTCGCCGCCCTTCTTGTCCTGAGCGAACGACATCGTCGCGAGCAGCACAGCTGCGAACACGACCCACAGGTGCTTCGACATTCAGGCCTCCTGACCACCCTTTTGCAGGCACTCACCCTACCACTCTCGTGGTGTCCGCAAACGTCCTGCACGCGTTTCTGTCGTCCCACAGGGTGAGAGAGGGTGTGACCACCCGAGTGCTCACTCCGATCGGGCTGGAATCAGCGAATGGCGTCGACCGAGTTGTGGAGCTCGTTGGCGAACGACCCACGAACCTGAATCATCTTCTTGAAGCCGGGCCGCTCGGGAATCACCTGGAAGTCGACTACCGGCTTCTCGATGTCACCCCGAATCGAGGCACCCGTGAAGTCGAGGTTCTGCACGGGAACGTTCTTCTTCGTCGGGGCAGGGTTCGTCTGAGCGAACGACGTTGCAGCAAGGAACAGGGAAAACACGACGGCCAGGCGCATGGGCGACCTCCACGAAGGGTTGGTCGCTTGTGACGCCCGGCCGTGAGACTGCGTTCCGTCAGAGGCCGTCGGAGGGCTCGTCGGCCGGAGCCGCGGGCTTCTTCGGAGCTTCCTTCTTGGGCTCTTCCTTCTTCACTTCCGGAGCCGGCGTCGTTGCAGGCTTGGCGGCTGGAGGCGGCGCGGCCTTCGGCTCTTCCTTCTTGGGCTCGTCCTTCTTCGGGGCCGCGGCATCGGGCTTCGCGCCCTCAGCACCCTTCTCATCTTTGAGCGCGTCAGCAGCAGCCTTGCCCTTCGCGGCCTCCTGCTGCTTCTTGAACTCTTCGTCCTTCTTCTTGCGCTCTTCTTCCTTCGCCGCGTCTTCGGCCTTCTTCATCTCCTCTTCCATCTTCGCGGCCTCGGCTTCGGCCTTCTTCATCTCCTCGCGTGTGGCGATGACGGCCTCCTGCTCCTTGATGAGCTCGAAGACCTGGTGGTTCGCGTTGACCGAGGTCTCGCCGCCCGAGAGCTGGATGAACTGCTTGTAGTAGGTGATGGCCTTTTCAGGATCGCCCTTGAGCCCGATGATGATGCCGCGGTTCAAGTAGAGCGCCGGCAGGTTGGAGTTGATCTTCTGCGCGGCGTCGTACGCCTGCAGCGCCTTGTCGACCTGACCCATCCCTTTGTAGGCGACGCCCAGGTTCACGAGCGCTTCGGCGTTGTTGCCGTTCGCCTGAAGAATGCGACGCACGTGCTCTTCCGCCGAGCCGAAGTCCTCCTGGTCGAAGGCCATCTTGGCGAGCTGGTAGTGCGCAGGGAGGAAGTCGTTGCGGGCTTCGACCGCGCGCTTGAACTGGGCGCGGGCCTTCATCGGCTCCTTCTCGGCGAGGTTGAGCAGGCCGAGCGTGAAGTAGATCTCGGGGTCGTTCTCTTCGATCTTGGTGGCGCGAAGGGCGATGAGGCGGGCGAGCGAGAACTGCTTCTGCTCGAAGTACACCTGCATCATCGTCTTGTAGGCCTGCAGCGTGCGTGGGTCGCGGAACAGCGCTTCCTTGGCGAGCTCGAGCGCCTTCCCGCTCTCACCACGCCGACGGTGGATCTCGGCGAGGCGCGCGCGGCTGCCGGCGTCGTCAGGGTACGTGGCGAGAATGTTCTCGTAGATCGCGACGGCGCCCTTCTCGTCTCCACCGTTCTGCGCGATCACCGCGAGGTTCTCGGCGGCCTGACGAAGCGTCGGCTTGCGGTTGAGCGCTGCTTTGTAGAAGCCGACCGCCTCCTTCGTCTTGCCCTGGCGCTCGGCGATGACGCCCAGGTTGTAGGTGGCCTCTGCCAGGTTGTCGTCTGCGTCAGCCGCGTTGCGGAACTTCTTCTCGAGCGAGGGCCAGTCGTACTGCTTCGACTTGCTCTGCGCGTCGAACGCCTTCACGGCGTCTTCGAACAACAGCTTCGCCTTGCTCGAGATCTGCGGCGTCTCTTCGGTCTGAACGACGTTGTCTTTGGTGCGCTTCACCTGCGGGCCGTCGACCTTCACGCCCGTGCCGGGATCGGTCGTCTTGCAGCCCTGAACGGCGAGGGTACCGAGCGCGAGGAGCGCCAGCTGTCGGGTGAACGGGGCGCTCACAGCGAATCCTCCGGCTCGTCATTGTTGGAATTGCTCTTCGTCGGAGCCGGCGTGGTCTTCGTCGGTCCAGGCTTCGGCTTTTCGGTCTTCGGCTCGGGCTTCGGCTCTTCCTTCTTCGTCGGCGGCGGCAACGTGTCGGGGTCTTCACCCTTGGCCGACGCCACGTTCCTGCCCTGAACGCCCGAGGTGTTGCTCTTCAGCTCCGCCGCCTTCTCGGGCGAGATGACAGGAATGGTCTGAATGGTGGTGAGCAGGCCCTGCCCCATCGAGGAAGCGTTGTACCCATCCTCCATCTTCAGCTCGAACGTCTCTTCACCCATCTTCGGGAACTGCTCAGGCTTGTACTTGTTGCGGAGCATCTCGAGCGCCTTCGATGAACAGGGATTGAAGACGTCGAGCTCCTGGCTCTTGGTGACCGTGGCCGCGAACGCTTCGGCGGCCTTCTCGCGCACCGGAGCCGCCTGCTGCTCGAACTGCGCCTTCACTTCGATGAGCAGGGACTCGTCGATTCCCTTGGGGACGGGAGGATTCGAGAGCGCCTCGGCGAACTGGTCGTACGCCATGCCGATACGAGCGAGCGCGCAGATGGCCGGATCGGCAGACTTGTACTGCACCGTCTTCGTGTAGGTCTTCTGAATCTCTTCGAGCGCCTTGGCCTTCGTGGCGATGGAGCCTTTGAGCTCACCGATGTTCTGAATTGCCGACCAGCGCAGCTTGAGGTTCGAGTAACGCTTGTAGTCGTCTTCGTTCATCACGAACGAGGCGCGGGCGACGGCGTCGAGGGCCTGAATGTCGAGGGCCTCCTTCTGCTTCTTGTTGAGCTTCTCGTGGTAGTCGAGGATGCGAATGAAGATCTTCCGCGCGCCGGTGTTGTTCTTGAGCTTCTCTTCGTAGATCGACGCGATGCGCCCCTCGGCCCAGAGCAGCTTGCTCGGGTCCTTGATCTGGTCCTTCTCGTACTCTTCGTAGAGCTTCTGGGCCTTCGTCCAGAGCGCCATCTTCTCGTGCAGGTCGATGATCGACTTGGTCACGGCCTCGGCGTCTTTCGACTTGGGCCACAGCTCGAGGTACTTCTCGCGGTTCTTGAGCGCCTGCTTGTACTGGCCAAGGCCGTCACGGAAGACCCCAGCATTGTACAGCGCGTCCTGGGCCTTCTGCTCTTCCCACACCTGCTCAGCCTGCGTCGGAGCGTCCTTCTTCGACTTCATCGCGGGCCGCTTGCCAGCGGGGCCTTTGCTCTTCTCGTAGTTGGCGGTGTATCGCTCGTAGTGATCAGCCGCGTCGTCGAAGTCGGCGATGGCCTCGTAGCCCTCTGCGAGTGCGTACAGCGTCTTCGGCACGTACTGCGACTTCGGGTATCTCTGAATGAGCTGCTTTCGCACCTCGATGGCGCGGTCGAGCATCTTCGCGTTGAAGAAGTCGATCGACGCGTTGTACAGGGCTTTGTCGGCGAGATCGCTCTTCGGCCAGTCCTGCACGAAGGTCATGTACGCTTCGGCGGCCTTCCCGTACTCGTTCTTCGCCTCGAGCTGATTGATGAGCTTGAACGACGACTGCTCGATCAGCTTCGCGAGGTCTTCACGGAACTTGCCGATCGCGAGCTTCTCTTCGGCGTAGAACTTCTTCGACCACTCGTTCACCTTCGCCCAGTCCTGGAGGATGTTGTACGAGTCGAGCACCAGGTTGGCCGCGATCTCGCCCGCGCGGTCGCCGTTCTCGAACTTGTAGTCGGGGTACTTGAGCGCGATGTCTGCGAAGCGGCCGACGGCTTCGTCGAGGTAGTTGTAGTCGTAGTAGATCTTCGCGGCCTTGTAGGCGATCTCGACCTTCTTATCGCCCTTCTCCACGTACTTGAGGTACCGCTCGCACGCCTCGAGCAGCGCCTGCTTGGTGAGTGGAATGGCCGCCTTCTTCGAGGGGTCTCCGCCACCCGATGGCGCCTTTCCAGCGTCGGCGGTGGCTTCTTCCTTCACCACCGAGTCCCACGCGAGGATCGAGTTGTACGCGGCGTTGTTCATCCACTTGCCGGCTTTGCCCGGAGCGCCATCGTCGCCCTTCTTTTCCACTCGACCGACGTCCGTCATCATCACGCGCGTGTATTCTTCTGCCGCGCGCTTGTATTTGCTGAGGTTGTCGTTGAGCAATTCTGCCCAGAAGAAGCGCAGGTCGTAGGCCTTGGGGCTCTCGGGAAAGAGCGTGAGGTAGTCGGCGTACACCTCGTTCGCGAAGCCGAAGGTCTCGTCGTCGCGGGTCTTCTTCGCCTCGTTGTGCCAGTTGACCGCGAGGTTCGAGATGGTGCGCTCGGACAGTTCGCGCGCTTCGTCGAGCGCCTTCTTGTCCTTGTCGTCCATCTTCGTGTTGCCCTTCAACACGTCGTCCATGATCTTCACGAGGCGGCGAACCTGCGTGACGGTCTGGCGCTTGTTGCCGGCGCGCATGACGCAGTCGACGATCTTGCCCTGGAAGCCGGGCGCGTCGGGCGCGGTCGGGCGCTCCTTGATGAGCGAGTCGAAGGTGACGGCCGCTTCGCGATCCTTGCCGTCTTCGTAATAGAGGTTCGCGAGCTGCTTCATCATCAGGCGCAGGTCTTCAGCCTTGTCGGCGAGCTTGCCGAAGCGCTCCTTGGCGTCGCTCGGCGCACCACCCCCACGAGAGAACGCGCGCACGTAGTCACCGCGCGCTTCCTTCACCAGGCCCTGACGCCGTGACTTGCCTTTGCCTTCGACTTCTTCGGCGCCCTGCATCTTCGCGTACAGGACCACCGTCTTGAACTGGTCCATGGCCTTCTCGTAGTCGGCCATGTTGAAGTGGCACCACCCCTGCTTGTACAGCGCATAGCCGTACACCTGGTTGTCGGGGTACTTCGCGGCATTCTTGTAATTCTCGAGCGCCTTCTCGAGCTGATCGCGCTTGCCCTTCGAGCCGTTGAAATAGAACTCGGCGACGGCAAGGTAGGCGTCAGGCAGGTACTTCGACTTCTGGTATTTCTCGATGAGTCGTTTGTACGAAGCGAGCGCCTTCTTCTGGTTCTTCTCGTCGGAAGAATCCATCAGGTTGAGGCCGAGGAAGTAGAGGACCTCGTCGGTGCGCTCGTACTCTTTGTACTCCTGGACGATCTGGTAGTACTTCTCGACGGCCTGGTCGGCGAACTCCTTCGACTTCGCCATGAGCTCGGCCTTCTCGGCCTCGGCGCGCTGAATGCCCGCCTCGTCCTTCGAGTTCATCGCCTTGATCTTGTCGTCGTCTTTCCGGTTCGCCTCGAAGAAGAAGTACTTCGACTCTTCCCAATAGAGCTCGCCCAGGCGGAACAGCAGCGCCGGTTTCTCTTTCTTGTCGTTCGACAGCTCGATGATCTTGGTGAGATCGCCGATCTGATCTCGGCGCTTGCTGGCGACCTGCAGTTCGACGTCGAGCCGGAACGTGTCGTACGAGAGCGTCGGCGCGTCTTCTTCTTTCTTCTTCTTGCGCGTGATGTCGCCGGCCAGCGACTTGTCTGGGGCGATCGACGTCTCTTTCTTCTTCAGCTCTGTGTCGACGGCCTCCTTCTTCGTTGCGGCTGGCGTCTGCGCGAGCGCGAACGACGACACGAGGACGAGACTCGGAATCAATGAACGCATGGGGCTGTTCCCGAAAGAAGGGCGGGTACGCAAAAGCATCGTGGCGCTACGAACGAGGCGAAAGGCGCCTCGTCTCCTTCAACCCTTTGAGAGGCGCGGATTGTCGCCGCTCAGCGAGCGGAAGGTCAAGCAATCCGCGCGAGTGCGCAGCCTAACGCCCCAGCAGCTCGAGCAGCGCCCGCGCGCGCCCGACCTTGCGCACGTCGTCTCCGACCCGAACGACCAGCTCGACCGAGGGGTCCCGCACGATCAACGACTTGAGCAACCACGGCTCGACCTCGGGAGGCACCTCGACCCTCGTGCCCGCGCCGCAGGGAAACACCCCAGCGCTCACCGCCAGCAGCGTCGCCACGTGCAACTCCGCAGAAGGTTCAGCGGGGTCTCGCGTGGCGCAGTCGCGGGGAAGGAGCAGGCCAGGCGAGAGCACGACGGTCTTGCGCCCCGGGAGCGTCTTGAAGCGGCTCCACTCGAGCAAATCGATCGACTCACCGGGCGCCCAGCGGAGGAACGTCGGCCGCTGGGCGAGCACCCAGCCCTGCTTCACCTCGTCGAGGCTGCCCGTCACTTCGAGCGCAAGCGGGCGCGAACCACGCACGGTCGCGAGCGACGAGGCTGTGTCGAGCTTCAGCCAGAGCCCAGCACGCGGACTCTTCTTGAGGGCGTTTCCGTCGACCGCCGCCACGGGAGGCCGCAGCTCAACGAAGCTCGACTCGAAGCGGTTGAGCGTGTCGAGCGTCGACTCACGCAGGGTGTTGGAACGAGTCGTCAGCCACAGCACGACCTGCGGGCGCGCGAGGGCTCGAAGCACGTCTGGCTCGAGGTCTTCGCTGGCGACGACGTGAACCCGAACCGAGCGCCCGACGATGACGTCAGGGCTCTCGGAAGGAAGGGGGCGCTGGTTCTGGCCGAAGGCCGACAGGCCTCCGAGCATCACCACCACGAGGGCGACGTTACTGGTTCTTCTCGATCCACTTCGCGAACGCATCGCGCTTGGCTGCCTCTTCGAACTGCGCCACGTCCCACAGGTCGACGCCCACCGCGATCTGCTGGTTCTGCTGCAGGTCGACGAACTTCTTCTCCCACTCGTCCGCGGTGATCTCGCTCGGGCCAGCCACCTGCACCCGCTCGCCCTTCTTCTTCGGCGGAGGTGCTGCGCCCGTCGACGCCTTGGCGACCTCGGCCGACGGCTTGATGTTCACGACGCCCTCGACGATGCGAACGATCGAGGCCTTGCGCGCCTTGGGAGGCTTCGCCGCCGTGACCATCTTGTCGGCGTCGATGCGGAAGATCGTGCCGCGAACACCGGCGACGGCGCGCTCGGTCGACACCTCGTAGCCGCCACCGCCGAGCGCCTTCTTCACCTTCGTCCACAGGCTGCCCGACTGGAGGAAGGCCTTGAAGCCCTTGCGCTCCTGGCCCTGGAACTCGGCCTCGGTGATCTCGAGCTTCGAGGCGGGGGCCAGCATGATGATGCTCTCGTCGGTCAGCAGCAGCTTCAGGTTGCCGCTCTGCACGTCGATGGTGTCACCCAGCTCGATCGCAGAGTCCTTTGCGAGCTCGACCGCCGCTCCGCCTTTTGGCGTGCGCGTCGCTTTGCCCTCGACGAGCGCGACCTTCCCCACTTCGGCGAACGCGGCCATCGAGGCCAGCGTCACTGCAACGGCGAACAGGCGCTTCATGGACTTCCTCCGCTCGGCAGCAAGGTGACCGTCATCACCACTCGGGTCTGATCTGCGGCCAGCCAGCTTTCCCACGTGTGAAACCCGGACTTCTTCACTTCGACGCGGCGTGCGCTCGTACCCACCTTGAGCGCGTGAGGCTCGCCGTTGAAATCGCTGCAGAGCCCTTGCGAGACGCCGTCGAGCGCCACCTCAGCATCGGAGGGAGCGCAACGCAGCACCAGCTCGCCAGCTCCCGACACCCGATACGCCGTGCGCAGCTGCGTTTCGGTGACCCTCGGCAGGTTTGGCAAAGCGGGCTGTGACGACGCACAGCCCGCGAACGCCAGCACGGCCCACCTCACTTGACGAGGTTGACCTCGACCACGTTGTTTCGAACCGCAGTCACCACGAGCTTGCGCTTCTTGATGTTCGCGCCCTTCAGCGCCTTGCCGAAGTCGCTCGAGTTTCCGAGGAACTGAACGCCAAAGTCGGCGCGGCCGTCGGCGAACTCGCCCGCCTTCACGTCCTTGACGCCCTCGACGACGCCGAGCGCCTTCTCGACATCCTCCACCTCGTCGAACGCTGGAATGCCCGAGACGCGCACGGTGAGCTTCGCCCCGTTCACGTCCTGGTCGCGCAGGTATTCGAAGACCGATGCGAAGAACGACGAGACGATCTCCTTCGAGCTGCCTTCGACCGCGAAGGACGCGGAGCGCTGGTACGAGACGAGGATGGCGCTCTTGGCGTTGCCGTATTGCACGTTCAGACGGCCGGCCTGCTTCGAGAGCTGCTGGCCCGTTCGGGTGGCGAACATCGAGAGGTCGTAGTCGCCGGTCACGAAGAACGTCATCTGCTTGCCGGTGACGGGATCAATCTCAGGAATGCCGGGAGACCTCGGATCGGGCGGCACGTAGCGAACGTTCGCGCTGCCGTAGATGATGAAGTCGGCGTCGCTGCGCTTGAGGATCTCCTTCGCGTCGAGCTTGCCCTGGCCGACGCCGCTCGAGAGCACGAGGCCGAGGTCTGAGCTGCCAGTGCCCTTCTCGTCGATGATCGAGAAGCCCGAGTCCTTGAAGCGACCGGTGAGCGCAACGGGAAGAAACTCGGAGCGGGACACGACGCCTTTCTCATCGACCAGCTGCTCCTGCAACACGATGAGCAGCTTGGACCCGAAGAGCCGGCTGACGATGGAGCGCGCTGCCTTGACGTCCTTCTCGAGCGTGTCGGTCGCGATCTGGGCCTTGATCGTGACCTTGGCGACGTCCTTCTCGACGACCTTGCTCACCACGTCGAAGCTCTTCACGTAGCCCGAGGCGTTGGTGACGATGCGGTCGAGGACGAGCGAGTTGTTGCGGGTCTGCGTGTCGGACTGAATGTACACGCCAGACGCCTTCTCGACGGCTGAGCGGAGTGCTTCTTTCTGGGCCTTCTCGATCGCCTTGGCGACCAGCTTCTCGCGCTCGGGGCCGGGGAAGACGGCCGACTCTCCGGTGGCTTCCACCGTCGTGACGGCTGGTGCCGCCTGGGGCTGTGCAAAGGCCAGTGCGCTGCCGAGCGCGGTGAGGACAATGAGCGTTCGCATGGTGGCGCAGTTCCTTAGTTGAAGACGATGACGACCTTGCCCTGGGCAAGGAACGGGGGATTCATGGAGACCAGCTTCTTCGCTTCGTCCTGAGGCAGGAGCACGTCGGTGCCGTTGGCCTTGGCGGCCTTCACCACCATCGGCTTGTCGCCGGCCTTCATGCTCTTGCGGGCCTCGTCGAGCGACTGAACGTAGGCGGCGACGCCGGTCGTCTTGCGCGCTTCGGCCGAGAGGGAGTCGACCGTGTAGAGCGGCTTCCCTGCCTCGTCGAGCACGCGGGGCATGAGCGCGGGCATGAGCTTCAGACCGCGGGCGTCGATCACCAGACCCGTGCCGGCGCCGTCCTCGACCTTCGCGACGACGGGCTCGGTGCCCTTCTCAGCGGGCTTTTCGGCCGGCTTCTCGGCGGGCTTCTCAGCGGTCTTCACGGGCTCGGTCTTGCTCGCCGGAACCGCGAACATCTGCGTCGCGTCGGGGTCGAGAATGTCGGTCAACATCGAGACCGGCACTTCGACGTCGATCTCGACGCCGTTGTCCGAGAAGTAGCGCTTGTTGACGACCTTGTAGCCCTTGATGAGGCCCTCGACGCGGGCGCGAACCTCATTGGACTGCATGACGTCATCCATCTTCCGGGTGCCGTCGACTTGAACGCCCTTCACCTGCGAGAGCAGGTTTCGGAAGGCGTCGAGCAACGCAGCACGCTCAGCGCCAAGTCGCGCCTGTGCCGGGCTCGAGGCCTTCATGTCGGGAGCACCCGCGCCGGTCGCACGAATGACCTGACCCTCCCAGTTCATTCCCTGCGGTGGGCGCTGGGCTTCTTTCGAGTCCTTTGCTGCACCCTGCGCGACCGCATACATCGACACGGCCAACGCCACTGCCAACACCAAACGCTTCACGGGGCCCCCTTGATAGGTCCAACAGGCTCTGAACGGTTCGCCGTACTCTACGGACGGAAGCCAGAGACCTTCAAGGGAACGAAGACACCGGAAGGGTGGGTGGGTTCAGCTCGCGCGCGAAACGAACTGATCGATGAGGCGGCGGTGGCGTTCAGTGAGCAACGTGAATCGAACGCCCGAGCCTTCCTCTTCGTGATCGAGGTCGGCCCACTCCCGAACGACCTCACCTTCCGCATAGATGACTTCTTCGGAGCCCGGCAGCTGGAACTGAAGACCGACGCGCTTGCCCGCCATCTGCGGCTCGATGAGGTGCGACAGGCCCACACCTTCGCGCGAGATGTCAGACGTGCGCGCCATGTACGGAACGCCAGCGACGTACTTGTTCAGATAAATGTCGAGGGCGACCCGGCTGTTCTTCCGCTTGTTGTTGCTCATGCACGCTCCGTTGTGGTGGCAGCTGCTGCACTGCTGCAGCGAGCTGTTGCGAAGCGTACGGACCTGATCAGCGCCGTCAAAAAAGTCGTCGGAATGACGGAGAACTTGCGTTGCTGCTGATCGCGCTGATCACGTGGCTCTTTGCTGATCAGCGGAATGCGTCGACATCTTCGATGACGGTGACGGGGCCGAAACGAGAGAGATCGCCCAGCACGTCCTTCGGGCCGACGATGACGATCTGCAGCGCGTCCTGCCTCGTGAGCTTCGCGGTGGCGGCGTTCACCTGGGCTGCTGTCACCTGAGCGATGCGATCGCGATAGCGGTCGAGATAGTCGTCGTCGTAGCCGAAGAACTCGCTGAGGGCCCGCTCCCAGGCGATTCGCGAAGCAGAGTCGAAGCGGAAGGCGAAGGTGTTGAGCGCCATGTCGGTCGCGGTCGCGAGCTCGGCCTTCGTCAGTGAATCGGCGCTGCCCGTCTTCGTGAGCACGTCGAGCGCGACCTCGAGGGCCTGCACCGCCTGCTGCGGCCGCGTGTCGAAGCTTGCCGTGAACTGGCCGAACGTGGGCCCGCCGCCAACGCTCGACGACGCCGAGTAGGCGAGGCCCCGCTCGTCACGAATCTCGCGGTACAGCCGGCCGACCCCGAAGCTGCCGAGCGCGGTGTTCACCAGGCGCATCGGGTACTCGTCGGGAGACCGACGCGTCCACCCTGCTCCACCGATGCGCACCTTCACCTGAGCGACGGCGCGAGGAATCAGAATCACCCGGCGCGCGGGAGGACCAGCCGTGGGGAAGTTGCGTGGAGGTGGAGAACCACCCTTCCAGGCCCCGAAGGATCGCTCGACGAGCGTCTTCACGGCAGCGCGATCGAAGTCACCGGTGATCACGAGCCGGGCCGTCTTCGGCGTCCACTTCGCGTGGAACTTCTTCACGTCGTCGACGGTGATCGCCTTGACGCTCGCCTCGGACGACTCGCGACCGAGCAACGTGTCGGTGCCGTAGAGCGCCTTGCTCAACGCCCGTGCGGCGAGACCGTCTGGCCGATCGTTGCGGCGCTTGATCGACTCGAGCACCCGCGACTTCGTCACCTCGAAGCGCGCCGCGTCCAGGCGCGGCCGCTGCAACACGTCGGCGAACACAGGGAAGAGCGCTGCGAGATCCTGACTGCGCACCGAGAGACTGACCTGGGAATACTCGTCGGCCGCGCCGCCACCGAGATCGGCCGCGTGAAACTCGAGCAGTTCGTCGAGCTGCTCTGGCGTTCTGCTCCCGGCTCCGCCTGCGGTGACGAGCTCGGCCGCGATGCCCGACACGCCCAGGCGATCGGCTGGCTCATCCACTGCGCCCACAGGAATCAACGTGCGCACCAGCACGAGCGGCGAGGTGTGATCCTCCATCAGGTAGACGACGAGTCCGTTCGGCAGCTCGTAGCGCTCGGGCCGCGTCACCTTCACGTCCAGGGGAGCGACGGTGAGGGATCGCGGATCGACGTCGAGGGCCGCTGGGAGTTCGGCGAGGACGCGTTTCTGCGGAGCAGCCTCGAGGCCCGGGTTCGGCCGCGTGATCACGGGTTCGACGGCAATCGGCGTCGTGGCACAGCCCAGCATCAACACGAGCGGGAGCAGGCGGTTCATCGCGCGCCTCCTTCTTTACCGAGCGTGACCACGACGCTCTTCTTCTGATCGAAGTACTGGCTCGCCACGCGCTGCACGTCTGCGGGGGTGATGGCCGCGATCTCCTGCGGCAACCGAACGGCGTAGCGCCAGTCATCGAAGAGCGTCTGGTATCGACTCAGCGCGCTCGCGAGGCCGGCGTTCGAGTCGATGGAGCGCGCGAAGTCTGCGGTGAGCCGGTTGCGCACCTTCTCGAGTTCTTCGACGGTGGGCGGCGTGGTCTCGAGCTTCTCGAGCTCTTCCCAGACCGCGCGCTCGACATCTTCGTTCTTCACCCCGCTCATGGGGACGACCGAGACGATGAAGAGGTTCTCGGCGCGCACACCCGGAGCCGAGAACACCCCGACGCCCTGGGCGAGCCTGTCCTTGAACACGAGCCGTTGCTGCAGCCGGCCGGTGCGGCCCTCGCTCAGCAGCACCTCGAGGACGTCGAAGACGAAGTCGTCCTTCGAGGGCGGTGGTGGGCGACGAACGGCGATCGCGAGGCGCGGGTTCGCGTCGAAGGTGACGTGCGCGCGGCGCTGAGCGCGAAGTGGTGGATCGGTGAAGACGGGCTCCGCCGGTCTGGGCCTCGCGGGCACGGCGCCGAAGGTTCGCTCCAGCAGGGGCTTCAGCTGCGCTGTCTCGAAGTCGCCGACGAGACAGCCGACCGCGTTCGCGGGTGCATAGAACCGGCGGTGAAAGTCGAGCGCCTTTCCGAGCGTCATCGCGGCGAGATCCTTCTGATAGCCGACGGTGGACCAGCGGTAGGGGTTCGAACCGAAGGCGAGCTGGTTGAGCTCTTCGAAGAGGACACCGCCGGGGTTGCTCTCGATCGAGCGCAGCCGCTCCTCCTGAACGACGTCGCGCTCGGTGTAGAAGTCCCGCAGCACCGGTGCCGAGAGCCGCTGCGCCTCGACCGTCGCCCAGAGCTCGAGCCGGTTCTTCGGAAGGCTGACGAAGTAGCTGGTGAGATCCTTGTCGGTGGTGGCGTTGAGGCCGACGCCGCCGTTCACCTGGTACAGCTGAGCGAGGGCGTTCTCGTCGGTCAGCGCCTTGTGTCTGATCGACAGCGCCTTGAGCTCTGCCTTCAGCGCGACACCCTGCTCCGACGAGGCCGTGCCCGCGCGTTCCAGCTTCGCGAGCGCATCACCGACCCGTTCGATCTCGAGGAGCAGCGCCTGCTCCTGCGGCCAGTCCTTCGTGCCGAGGCGAGGCGTGCCCTTGAAGGCCATGTGCTCGAAGAGATGCGCCAGGCCCGTGAAGCCCTGCTCTTCGTCGATGCCGCCGACGCGAAGCCGAACGAACCCGGTGAAGACCGGCGCGTCGTGTCGCTCGACGAGCAGAAACACCATGCCGTTCGACAGGGTGAGTTCCGTGACACGTGACTCGAGGCTCGGTGCCGAAGTGGCCGTGAGCGCCGAGAGAGAGAGAATGATGAAGAGCAGACGCATGCTCAGCTGACTACTCCAGCTCGTCCGCCGCTTCTGCCCAGTCGTTGGCCGAGCTTTTCGTCGCGCGTCAGAGGCTCGAGAGTCGCGACCTTTCCGAACGCTGTGCGCTGAACGTGGCGCTCGCCCCGCCATTGCGTCGGTACACGTACCTGCCCGAGCCGAACCATCGCGTCCTCGGCCCATCGAGATGAACCGGCTTCTCGGCCGCGTGGCTGGGGACAAGCACGCCCGACTGCACGATCTCGAGCCACTTCGCGGACCTCGCGAAGCAGGGGACGAAACGGCCGGCACTGGTGGAAGCGGCAGGAGATGCTGCTCGACACTCCGGCGCGTTCTTCCTCGAGGGGAGAACCGCGGACATCTTGCTCAGCGCGATGACGCGCGGCCGGCATGCTCCGCTCGAGGGCGGGCGTTTCAGCGTTTCGGAGCTGGCGCCTTCTCGGGAGCCTTGTCCGCTGCGGGCGCGGCCAGAGCTGCTTCGGTCGCCCGCAACAGCGGCTCGGCGCTCACCGGCCCGCCCGCAGCGCCCGTCATCCACACATCGGGAGCGACCGCGCCCTGCTTCGACATGCGCTCGATCTCGGGGCCCACGACGCCCTTCTTGTTCACCTGCTCTTCGATCTGGAACGCGATCAGGTGCCCGAGCGGATAGTTGAAGAGGTACAGCGGGTAGCTGATCATGTGCGAGTAGATGCCGAGCAGCGGCGTGTCTTTTCCGCCGAGCACCGGTGCGTAGTACTGGTTCCAGATGCGCTTCGAGATGGCCACCGTCGCCTCTCGCAGCTCGGCCGGCTTCGCGTTCGGGTGATCGTACATCCAGTGCCAGACCTCGAGATCGACGAGCGCGACGCCAGCGATCTCCCACGTCGACCAGAAGTCGTTGAGCACGCGCAGGCGCTCCTGTTCGGCCGACGGCTTGCCGAGCCCCAGCAGCTCGAGGTCGCGTGCCTGGAAGACGAACGCGATGGCCTCGGTGAAGGCAGTGTTCGGCACGCCTGCGAGCAAGGTGTGATCGACGTCGTAGAGCGAGAACACCTGCTCGACGTTGTGCCCGAGCTCATGCACCGCGATGTTGTAGCCCTTGTAGTTCATGCCCTCCTTCTCCACGCGGGTGCGAAGGCGCGGGAAGTCACCACGTCGAGCTGACTGCATGGCGTGGCCGGCACCACGCGAGGGGTCGACCTTGATGCGCTCCGACAGGTACTTCGCGCGTTCGGCAGGGAAACCAAGCGCCGTCAGAATGCGGGGAATGTCCTTCGCGAAGGCGTCGGCGGTCGGGTAGCGGACACGTGTCTTCGCGTCGAGCTCTGCCTCGGGCACCGAGCCGCGCGGAAGAAAGCCGTTGAACCAGAGATCGGTCGGCTCGAGGGGGCGCCCCACCCGCTTCTGAATCTCGGCTGCGACCTTTGCGACCTGCGGCGACTGGAGCACCGACTCGAGCAGCTGCTTCACGCGCGCTTCCGGCATCTCGGCGCCGAGCGCGAAGGCGCGGTCGATGGCCGAGGGCGCAACGGGAGAAAACGGGTCAGCCTTCTTCTGCGAGACGTAGTTCGCCCACAGGCGCTGGTAGCGGACGTCGGCCTCGGGAGTGGTGGCCGCGGCGTTCGTGCGCTTGGGAGCGTCGGCTTCGACAGTGTCAGCGGGCGCAGGCACGACGGTGTTGGTGAAGGGATTCCAGTCGAGGTTCGGGTTGTCGATGACCGCGGCCGGAATGCTCTGAGTGACGATCCGCTCCATCACCTTGATGATCGCTCGCTGGCGCGGCAGGCCTTTCGGGTCGGCGTATTGGGCCTTCAGCTCATCGCGCAGGTTCCAGTGGGTGATGAGCCGCTTGCCCTTCGGGAAGAGCCGCTCTCCTGACTCCGAGAGCACATGGTGCATCCACACGTTGTATTCGGCGATGTAGAGATCGGCGGCGGCCTGAGCGGCGGTCACGCCCTGCTGCACGTCAGCGGGCACGCGGCGCGAGTAGCGACCGGTGAGGCGGGCCTCGGCCCATTGCCGGCGGCTCCACGCTGGGCCCTTCGAGAGACGCTCGTCGAGGGTCGTGAGCGGGAAGTTCAGCAGGGCCACGAAGGCGAGCTTCGAGCTGAAGAAATCGTCGGTGAGGTGGGCCGAGGGATCCCATGCGGCGAAGAGCGGGTCGATCTTCTCGAGTGGCCCGACATCGAGCTCGGTGGGTCGACGCAGCTCGCGGCCGATCTCGAGCAGGTGCCCGTCCACCTGCTCCAGGTTCTGTTCGAAACGCGCGAAGAGGGCGTCGAGGCGCGCAGGCTCGGCGATGAACTGCTCGGTCACGAAGGTCGCGAGATCACCGTCGTCCTTTTTCCAGAGCGAGGCCACCTGACGAACCCCCTGCTCGATGCGGGCGCGGTGGGCCTCGCCATGAGTGGCGATCAGCTTCGCTTCGAGGGCGGCGGTGTCGTTCTTCACGGGAGCTTTCGCTGGGGCGCCAGCGGTGACCGTGGCGGCGAGGACGAGGAGCAGGGACATGGCGCGCACCCTCGTGAACTGGCGGCGCTCTTTCAAGAAAGAACGCGCTGGACGTGCTTCCCGCGGCACACTTCGTCGTGACGTGATCTCCGGTGAGCGGAGTGGTGGCGCCGCACCATCGCCTGCGAGTGCAGGAACTTCTCCATGGCGCGCTTCGAGGTTGCAGGGGCGAGCGCTGGTCGGCACTACGGCAAGGACCGATCGTCGCGGCGAACGGAGCTCGCGCAGAAAAGAACGATTTCTGCCGGCAGGCGATTGGGGGACGCGGAACTGCGCGTCAGTCGTCGAGGATGAACTTGCGCGGGTTCTGCGCGATGCCGTTCACCCGCACTTCGTAGTGCAGGTGAGGTCCAGTCGAGCGGCCGGTGTTGCCCATCGCTGCGATCAAATCACCACGCGTCACGTGCTCGCCGGCCTTCACCTTGATCGATGCGAGGTGGCCGAAGCGGGTCTTGATGCCGTAGCCATGGTCGATCACGACGACGTTCCCGTAGCCACCCTCGAGGCCCGCAAACACCACGGTGCCGTCAGAAGGAGCGATGATCTCTTTCCCGTGGGGACCGGCGATGTCCATGCCTGCGTGCATGACGCGCTCGCTGGTGTACGGGTCGACGCGCGAACCGAAGTCGCTGGTCACCCAACCGCGGGTCGGCCACACGGAAGGAACGGACGCGAGCAGTGACTTCTGGCCCGAGAAATAGGCCTGCAGTTCCTGAAGGCTCTGTTCCTGTCGGGTCGCTTCGGCGGAGAGCTTGTCGAGCTTCGCGGCGAGCGCGGCGGGAGATTCCTGGCCGGGCGTGCGGACGAACTGGTTGTCGGCGCTGCCCGGGGTCGGAACGGGCTCGGTCGGACCCATCGCGAGGTTTCGCTGGGGATCAGAGAGCAGCGTGATCGCGCGCAGCTTCTGATCGAAGCGCTCGACGCGATCGAGGGTGCCCTGAACGTGAGCCAACTGCTCGCGAATGACCGAAATCTCGCTCTTCAGCTTCAGGTTCTCGTCGCGAAGGCCGGGGTTCTCGTGCGCCTCGGTGACGACCGTGGCGTAGTGAGCGACCAGCACCGCGCCGACAACCAACAACAGCGACAAGGCGATGACGGCCTGAATGACCCACGCGCGTCGAAGGCGGAAACGCCGCACCTCGGACTGCCGGTCGGGAACGACGATGAGGGTAAAGCTCTCGTTGGCCAACGCTCGGCCCTCAGCAAGGGAAGTGAAAACGGCGCGGCACCTTCTCCGAACCCACCGTCCAGTGCAACAGGAATTCGACTCCCGTTGATCAGGACAGCTTGTGGTGGATCAGGGCGATCAGCCAATTCCTGCCGCTCGATTCACCTGCAGCAGACGAATGCGGGGGACGACGGAGTTCGATCAGGCCGGGACGGCACGCACCACGATCACCGTGATGTTGTCGTCTCCGCCGCGCTCGTTCGCCAGGTCGACCAGCTTCTTCGGAGCATCCTTGAGCTCGGAGCCCGAGATGATCTCCTGAATCTCTTTGTCCTCGACGAGGTTGGCCAGACCGTCGGAGCAGAGAATGAAGGAGTCGTTTTCCTCGAGCATGATGCCCATGACGTCGACCTGAACTTCCTCTTCGAAGCCGACCGAGCGGGTGATGATGTTCTTGTAGCGGGAGTGTCGCGCCTCGTCGGGCGTGATCATGCCGGCCTTGATCTGCTCATTCACCAGCGAGTGGTCCTCACTGATCTGCTGAATGAGGTTGCCGCGAACGAGGTAGGCGCGGGAATCGCCCACGTGGGCAAAGAGCGCGTGTTGGTGTTGGACGCAGAGGCTGATGACCGTGGTGCCCATGCCGGCGAGGCGTGGGTCTTCCTGTGCGGCCCGGTAGATCTCGAAGCAGGCCTTTTCGACCGCCGCCCGCAAGAAGTCGGGCAGAGGCGAGTCCTGAAGCGAGGTCTCGGCCTTGAAGGGACTGGTGGGCGAATTCCGAACGCCCCTCAGTTCCTTGTCGATGGTCTCGACCGCGATACGGCTTGCGGTGCCACCACCTGCGTGGCCGCCCATGCCGTCAGCGACGACGAAGAGCTGGAGTTCATCGTCGATGAGGTAGCTATCTTCATTGTGAGAACGCTTGCGGCCGACATCGGTGAGCCCGGCCGACAACGCCTTCAATCGCACGCCAGCGGTCTTCGACACGCCGCGCAGGTTAGGCAGATGAAACGCACCGGGCAAGGAAGCAAATTCACGCACTGCGCCGTTCCGTCGACGACCGAACATGGCGCTTGCGTCGCGGTGGCGCCGGTGATTCGGGTTTCGCAGCACCGTTGATGAGGACCTGAGCGGCAGCCCTGGCCTCTTTCGACACCTCGACGCCCGACAGCATGCGCGCGAGTTCGTCAGATCGTGCGTCGAGCGTGGCCAGCACATGAACCGATGATTGAACGCGCCCGCCCGAGAGCCGCTTCTCGATGCGCAGGTGACGGGCAGCGTGGGCCGCGACCTGGGGAAGATGGGTGATGCAGAGCACCTGTCGATGCGTGGAGATGTCCTTGATGAGGCGCCCAACGACGTCGGCGACTGCACCACCGACGCCTGTGTCGACCTCGTCGAGCACCGACACCGTCACCCGCTCGGTCGCCGCGAGCACGGCTTTGATGGCCAACATCACGCGCGAGGCCTCACCACCCGAGGCGGTTCTCGCGAGTGGGCGGGGCGGCTCTCCCGGGTTTGCGCTGAACAGGAAGCGCAGCTGATCGGCGCCGAGCGGCCCAGGCGCGGCCGGACTCAACTCGACCGAGAAGCGGGCGTTCTTCAGCGCGAGCTTCGCCAGGCACTCGCTCACGCGCTTCTCGAGCGCTGCACCTGCGCTTCGCCGTGACGCCGTGAGGGCCGCGGCATCGCGCGCGAGCAGATCATCGATGACGCCGAGCTCCCGCTCGACCTCGGCCCGAAGCTCGGCGCGCCGTTCGAGTTGATCGAGCTCGGCGACCAACGCGTCACGGCGACCGGGAAGTTCATCGGCTGGGAGGCCATGCTTGCGAGAGAGGGTCTTGAGCAGATCGAGTCGCTCTTCGACCTCTCGCAGGCGGCTGGGATCGAGATCGACGCTCGCCAGGTAGCGTGACAACGCGCGCGAGCCCTCGTCGAGCTCGACCAGCGCTGCAGCCAGCCGCTCTTTGACGGGAGCGATGCCCGTGTCGACCTTCTCCATCTCGGCCACGCGCTGGCTGGCCTCGCGCAACAAGTCGCTTGCGCTCCCTTCGCGGGTCGAGAGCAGATCGTCTGCGGCCTGAGCGAGTGCTTGAAGCTTCGCGGCGCCCGCCAGCCTGCGGCGCTCGCTCTCGAGCAGCGGCTCTTCGCCAGCTTTCGGCTGAGCCGACTCGAGCTCCTTCACCTGAAACCGGAGGTACTCGACACGCGAGCGCACTTCGCGCTCATCGCCGCCCAGCTCTGCCAGTCGCGCGAGCACCGCGCGGCGCCGTTCGAAGCGTTCGACGTATTTTGCCCGCGGGCCCGCGTCGGACTCGAGCCCACCGAAGCGATCGACGAGGGCCCGGTGATTGTCCTCGTCGTAGAGCGAGGCGTGCTCGAGCTGCCCCGCGATGTCGACGAAGCCTCTCATCACCTGTTGAAGCACCGAGACCGTGACCAGGCAGCCGTTCACCCACGCGCGCCCACGACCCTGTGAGGAGATGGAGCGGCGAACGAGCACCTCATCGCCGGACGACTCGAGCCCACTCTCTTCCAGGCGCGTGGCGATCTCGGGAGAGAGTGAGAAGACCCCCTCGACCGACGCCTCGTCACAGCCCGCACGCAACATGCCCGAGTCGGCTCGCCCTCCGGCCAGCAGCAGCAGGGCATCGAGGAGCATCGACTTCCCCGCTCCGGTCTCTCCCGTCATCACGGTGAGCCCCGCGCCCAACTCGACCTCGATCTCTTCGATCACCCCAAAGTTCTTCACCCGCAACGACCGAATCATGTCTGCCTCCTGATACTGAACACCCTATCAGGTCAGGCTGACATCGCGGAATCGCGGGCGAAAAACCTCTGTCTTCCCTGCCGGTTAGCGACCAGCAGTTCTCGGCGCGCTGAGCAGCATGTCGGCGGTATCGCCGGGGAGCAGCTCTCGGAGGGAATAGGTCAGCAGGCAGGTGGAGGCCTTGGACTTCGCGTCGACGATCATGCACGTCCCGACCACTTCACGAGGGAACGCGTCGTCCGAGAACTGGGGGTTGAAGTGATGCTCGACGGGAGACGTGTCGCCCGAGCGGAAGAAGGTGAAGGTGTTGCCGACCTTCACGCCGTCATCAGCACCGCGGTCGAGGATCACGACGAACGACTCCACCTGCATGAGCGTGTAGCGCTTGGCTCCCTTCACCAGCGTCGCGCCCTTGAGCTCGCGGTCATTGGGGCGCGGAGCAATGGTTCGAATGATCGACTCGCCAGCCGGACTGACCGAGTCACCACGGTGGAGCTCGTCGATGCTTCGGGTGATGGCCATGGTGGCGACGTTCTTCTTCGTGTCGACCGCGGTCACCTTTCCCTCGGCGACGACCTGAGTGACGTAGCCGATGAAGGCCTTGGTGTTCGGGTGCTGAATCTCTCCTGCGCTTCGGAACACGACGGTCGCGTCGCCAACCTTCAGGCTCTTCTTGCCCGAGATGTCCACGTAGACCGAGTACGGGAACGTCAGCATCTCGTTCTCTGCGAAGGAGCCCACGACTCGCGCGGTCTGCTCGAGCTCTTTGGTGGTGACGAAGGACTGAATGGCGATGGTGACGGAGTTCTTGGGCCGGTAGCCAATCTGGCCGGCCTTCGTCACGCCTTCACCTTCGTCGTACATGGCGCCCTGCTCGACGTCGGGGATCTCGGTGCCCACCTCGACCTGAGTGGGCTGCTCGTCTGCGCCATAGAAGCGCACCATGTTGCCCGGGTAGATCCAGTGCGGGTTGGCGATGTCGGGGTTGTACGACCAGACCTTCGGCCAGTACCACGGGCTGCCCAGGAACTTCCGCGAGAGGTCCCACAGCGTGTCGCCGCGCTCGACCGTGTGCGACGCGTTGGGAGCCTCGCCACCCTTCGCCGCAGGTTCGGCCGGAGCGCTGACGGTCGCCGAGCCTTCCGATGCGCCTCCCGTCGACTCTTCGTCTTCAGCCTGCGCCCACGCGGTGGAGGCGAGCGACAACGTGGCGACTGCGAGGATCAGCTGACGCATGGGTTCATTCCTTCTGTGAGGCGGAGGCAAGTCTGGACTGGGCGAGCGTGGCGGCCTGCGTGCCCGGGTAGTTGGCGACGATCTTCGCCCAGGTCGCGCGCGCGTCGGCCTGGCGGTTCAAACGAGCGCGGCACTCGGCGAGCTTCACGAGCGCCTCGAGGGTGGCGTCACCCGCGGGGTATTGACGAATGGTCTGCTCGAGCACGTTCTCGGCGTCTTTGAACTCGCGGCCGGCCATCAGCCCCACCGCCGAGTAGAAGAGCGCGTTGTCGGCGTGCGGGTGTTTCGGCCAGTCGCGCGCGAACTGCTGCAGGGCCGCGATGCCGCCTTCGGGGTTTCCGGTCTTCAGCAGCTCGACGCCCGATTGGTACTGCTGCTCGATGGCGGCGGCCTCCATCTGATCGGCAGGCTCCGCATCAGCGCTGGCGACGTTCTCGTTGGTCAGGATCGTCGGAGGCGGCTCGACGACCTCGACCTCGGTCGAGATCTTCGGCGGTGCTTCCTTCTTCGGCTTGAGCTTCACGACGGTGAGGGAGGGCAGCTCCTGCGCGGGCTGCGCGGCCGGCGTGGTGCTTCCAGATGACGTGTTTCCCGACGAGCTGGGTTGTGCTGACGCCCGCGGCATCGTCTTCGCGCTCTTCTGATCCTGCTCCATTCGATCGAGGCGCGACTCGAGCCGCGCGTTGTCAGCCCGCAAGGCACGCACCGACGCGAGCAGCTCGAGGTGCTCGGCGCGGGAGACCTGATCAGTCGCGCACGCGCAGAGCGCGGCGGACATGCTGAGGAGGAAGAGTCGAATGACGATCAAAGTGTATGGACCGCGCTCTCGGAGGGTCAAGAAATCGCCCTCGGCTCGACTGCTACATCGCTGTGCCACGCACACACTGGATCAACGACAGCTGACGCCCGGTGATGCCCTGATCACGGCGATGCGAGAAGAAGCGCTGATCACAGCGGGTGCAGTGCGGCAGCACGTCCACGTGGCTCGATGGCACGCCTGCCCGTTCGAGCGAGCGGGCCACCGCCCAGCTCAAGTCGAGGTGAACGCGCGGCTTGCCCGGCTGCGGCCGAATCACGCCGTCACCGAAGGCGGCCGAGAACTTCGCGGGCAGCTCACCATCGACCTCGAAGCAGCACGCTTGAATCGCAGGGCCGAGGGCGACCCGGAGTTCGTCGCGTTTCGCGCCCCGCCCCTCGAGGCGTTCGATCGCGCGCACCACGATCTCTCCGATGACGCCGCGCCAGCCCGCGTGCACGGCGGCGACCATTCCAGAGCGCGGATCTTCGATGAGAATCGGCAGGCAATCGGCGGTGCGAATGCCCACGACCAGCCCACGCGTCGCGGTGAAGACGGCGTCGGCATCTCCGAGCGCGCCCTGCCCCACCGCCTCGAGCACCGTCACGCCGTGCACCTGATGAGCCGTGATCAGCGCGCCTGACTCCACGCCGAACGACCGGGCGAGTCGCGACAGGTTTTCGGCCACGTCGCTCGAGTCATCACCGACCGCCAGAGAGGTGTTGAGCGATGAGAAGGCGCCCTTCGAGACGCCGCCTTCCCTCGTGGGGAAAGCGTGCGGGGCACTGATCAGCTTCGAACGGATCAACTCCACGGGGCGGCACGCTATCCCACATCGGGCGTGCTCTCACCTTGACGAGTGAACCGAGAAGCGAGACGAGCGCACCCGTGGGGAACCTCGCGTGAGATCGATCGGGCGAAAGCTGTTCGTCGCGATCGCGCTGCCGACGGCGCTGGTGGCGCTGTTCGGTGTCACGTTCGTCTGGCGGCAGACCGATCTCGCGGTGCGTGACGAGAGCCGGCGTCAAGCCATGGGCCTCGCGGAGTTCATCGCCACGAGCTTCGGCACCGTCGAGCGCACGCCGCCTGGGACCACCGCGCGCGTCGCCCACCGCAGCGTGACCGCGATCGTGCGCAGTGACTGGTCGGGCTTGAAGGTCGCGAGTGAGATTCGCATCGTCGATCAGGCGGGCGTCGTGCGGTGGTCGCGGCGCATCGAAGAGGAGGACAAGTCGTTCGGCGAAGCGGCCCGCGTGAAGGACATCACCCAGGGGCAGGCCACCTTCACGACACCTCCCACGTTCTGGCCGTGGGGCAAGGGCGGCGGCGGCGAGGTGCTCTACCCGCTCGGGGGCGTCTCGTGCGGCGGCTGTCACACGGGAGCCTCGACGCTGCGCACCGGCGTGCTGCAGCTCACGGTCGAGGAGCCGTCGCTCCGTCAGCAGGTCTCCGAGGTCTTCGCGTCGGCGCTGTGGAGCGTGCTCATCTTCACCATCGCGCTCGTCGCTGCCGTCGCCCTTTCCCTCCGGCTCGTCCTCACCCAGAAGCTGAAGCGGCTCGCGCGGGTGATGCAGCGGGCAGAAGGCGGCGATCTCGTGGTGCGCGCGCCCGAGCTGGGCAACGACGAGATCGGTTCGCTGGCGAACTCCTTCAACCGCATGCTGGCGAAGATCACCGAGCTCAAGGTGACCGAGATCGACACGCAGCGTGATCTCGATCGCACCCGCGCCGAGCTGCAGCTCAAGACCGAGCTCGGCACCGCCAACACCCGCCTGGCCACCCGCGTCGACGAGCTCGAGGTGCTGTTCGAGATCGCGCGAACCATCGCCTCCACGCTCGAGCTCAACGAGGTGCTCCAGCGCATCGCCTCGATGCTGCCGCCGCGCCTCAAGGTCGACCGTTTCTCGGTGATGCTGCTGAACCAGGACGCGAAGCTCGAGGTGTTGAAGGCGTTTCCGCCGAACGAGGGCTCCGAGGGGCTGCTGTTCGAGATCGGGGAAGGCATCGCAGGCCACGCGGCGAGCACCCGCAAGTCGGTCTACGTGCCGGACCTCGAGCGCGAGAAGCGCTTCAAGCTGCTCAACCCCGCTGCGATGCGGGGCCGAGGCTGTCTGCTCTCGATTCCGATGCTCCACGGCGCCGAGCTGCTCGGCGTGCTGAACTTCGAGCGCAAAGAGAAGGCGAACTTCGACCGCGAAGAGATCGAGTACTTCACCGCCGTCGCCGACCAGGCCGCCATCGCCGTGCAGAACGCGCGACTGCACGAGCAGACGGTTGCGCTGTCGATCACCGACCCTCTCACGGGCGTGCCGAACCGCCGTCACCTCTTCCAGCAGCTCGAGGCCGAGGTGAACCGGGCCATGCGCTATTCGACTCCGGTCTCACTGGTGATGATCGACATCGATCACTTCAAGCACCTGAACGACGCGGCAGGACACCGTGCGGGAGACGTCGCGCTGAAGCAGGTGTGCGGCGCTCTGAAACACAGCGTGCGCAAGGTCGACACGCTCGCGCGCTACGGCGGTGAAGAGTTCGTGGTGCTGCTCCCGCAAGTGACTCGAGTCGAGGCGCTCGAGGTCGCCGAGAAGCTGCGGCGCGCGGTGGAAGAGACCGAGTTCGAGTACGGCAAGGTTCAGCCCGGTGGGCGGGTGACGATCTCGGTCGGCGTGGCGACGCTGCCGGACGACGCTTCGGAGCAGGCGAAGCTGGTCGACGCAGCGGACTCGGCGCTCTACGCCTCGAAGCGTGGCGGGCGGAACAAGGTCACGGGGTACGCGCCGGGCATGGAACAGCACCCCGGCCGCGAGCGTGGTCCCTTCTCTCAGAAGCGACGCACGGGCGAGACGCCCATCGTCAAGGCGTGAGCGCCTTGCGGTCGAGCCCGACGAGGTAGATCTCCATCGACGCGCCGCGCGTGGCCTCGGGCCTGACGACCTTCACGTCACGGTACGACTTGCGGATCTCGTTGCGGAACGACTCGAAGTCGCGCCCCATGAAGAGCTTCGCGACGAAGTGCCCGCCCGTGCGGCCGCGCAGAATCGACACCTCGAGCGCCTTGCCGGCCAGCGCGATCGAGCGCGCCTCATCGGTGTCTTTGATGCCCGTCGTCTTCGGCGCGAGATCA
Source organism: Archangium gephyra (assembly GCA_943370055.1). GTDB lineage: Bacteria > Myxococcota > Myxococcia > Myxococcales > Myxococcaceae > Xiheimicrobium > Xiheimicrobium gephyra_A. The sequence goes on along the minus strand of CALRPN020000058.1, from coordinate 10,359 downwards.
GAGACGACCACGTCGAAGATGCCGTCGTGCAGTGACAGCAACAGCGCATCGAACTCGGGCGCCAACACGTCGGCGACGGCCGTCTTCACGTTCGGCCGATTGAGGGGACGAATCGGCACGAGATCGACGCCGACGACTTTGCCTTTGGGCCCCACTTCATCGAGCAGGATCTGCAGGAACCCGCCGGGCGCGGCGCCCATGTCGAGCACCACCTGCCCTCGCTCGAAGATTCGAAACCGCTTCGCGATCTCGTCGATCTTGAACGCCGATCGCGCACGAAGGCCCGACGCCTTCGCCTGTTTGAAGAAACGATCCTTCGGCTGGTACGGCCGGTTCGCCATCGGGCTCAGTGCTGCGCGGTGGGCGCGCCGCTCTCGGCCGAGAGATCGTCACCATTGGCGACGCTCTTCACCTTCTCGAAGAGCTTCATGTACCGGGTCTCGGCGTAGTCCTTCACCTTCTCGGCGTTGATGCGGCGGGCGCCCTGGTTCGAGATGAGCGCCTGGAACACGCGGGCCTTGGGAGCGGCCTTGTCGTTCGCGTACACGGTGACGGTCGCGGCGATGGGGCAGACGTTGGCGACGGTGACGGCAGCGGTGCAGGCCTGAACGGCGAGATCCTTCGCCTCTTCGTTGAACCACTGCACGTAGATGACGGCGTGCGGCGCGTCGGTGTCGACCTCGAGGCGGCCGAGCTTGTCCTTCAGGTCGGTGCCGGCGAGGGCCTCCTTCACGTTGGCCTCGCACTTGGCCTTCACGTCGCCAGCGGCTTCGGCGCGCTCCATGGCCTTCTGCAGATCCTTCAGCTTGAAGCCGGCGTCCTTCGCGATGGCGGGCAGCCGGGCCTCGGCCTTCATCGCCTGCACGCGCGGGTCAGCGAGCGCGAGGGTGGCCTGGCGGAACATCTTGAACTCCTCCTCGGTGAGCTCGACCTTCTCCATCGAGAAGGCGGCAGTGGGCAGGAGCGAAACGGCGACGATTGCAGAGAGGAACCAACGCATCGGCAAGAGACCTCCAACGGGGGGCTGCGGTATAACCGGAACATGGCTGGCTGTGGGAAGTGCGGAGCGAAGCTGGACATCGGGATCGCCGCCGTCGGCCGAAGGGACACATGCCCTTCGTGCGGGGCCGATCTCCACGCGTGTGTGCATTGCCGGCACTACGACGAGAACGTCGCCAAGGAATGCAAAGAGCCCTTCGCAGAGGTGCCCGGCGACAAGGAATCCGGCAACTTCTGCGACCTGTACCAGATCGGTGATGGGGTCGATCGCGGCGGCAATTCGTCGAAATCAGCGGCGCTGTCGGCGGCCGAAGCGCTGTTCAAGAAGTAGCAGGACGGCCAGCAACGGCGCGCCGTCGATGCTCGTGCACCCGGTCTTCGCGGGGGGCTCTCCACACTGCACCGGAGCGCAGCCGTCTCCCTCGGCGCAGAGCTTCTCGCCGCATTGGTCCGAAGCCGGCGCGTCGAGCGTCACCTCGATCGAACCATCAGCCAGCTCGCGAACGTCGTTGAGCGCGAAGCCCGAGGGCTGCCCCGAATAGAGGTTGGAGCTGTTGCTCGGGTTCGTCTTCGAGCGCACCGAGTTGGACGAGTCGTTGAGCAGGCTCGAGCCAGCGCGAAAGAGATCGTCTTCAGCCTTGAAGCGCCGATTCGCCTCGAGATCGAACGCGGCATCGGCCTGCACGAGACGAACGTACGGGTGCCACGCGTCGCAGTTCACGCAGTCGAGAATGCGGTTCACGAAGTCACCCTCCTTCGCGCCGAGCTTGGGGAAGCTGCCCTGCGAGGTGACCGACGCCACCGCGCGGTCGACGTGAAAGACGGCGAGGCCGCGAACGGGCAGTGACTTGTCGAACGCTCCGGGGCCGCGGTTCTCGATGAGGAAGTACTCGTCTCCGATGCCGACCCGAGCGACATCACCGCTCGTCTCCACGGGCCGCAGCGTGATGCGTTGCCGCCCCTGCACCTGAAGCCAGTTCGCCCAGCGCAGCCGGAACCGCGTCTCGGCGTCGGGCAGCACGATGTTCTGGTCGTAGTTCCACGCGCCCATGAACGAGAGCTGGAGGCCCGCGTAGTTGCCCGCCTCGTCGTAGAGATCGGTCAGCCCGAGCAGGTGGCCGAACTCGTGCACCATCACGAAGACGTCGGTGTCTCCTGCGACGGCGACGTGCGGAATCCGAATGCCATCGGCCACGAGCGGACCATTCGTGCCGCCCGCGAGGTTGTCGCCCCGGTTGAAGTAGCCGATGGGAAACGCGATGCCGCCGAAGGGCACGTTGGTGAGCAGCATCACGCCGTCGGCCCAGCGATCGGGGCTTCCAGCGCGGCCGCTCACGTCGAACTGCGTGAAGTCGAGCTGCTCGTCACTGCGCTTCACCGCGTCACGCAGCAGATCGATGCCGGCCGAGAACGAGTTGATGTCACCACGGGCGACGCGGCACGTGGGGAACTGCGCGGCCGGCAGCGGACAGGTGTCGTAGGTGATCGTCGGGCCGACGGTGACGCGCGGGCGGTAGCGACCGAGGCTGGCGGTCTCGTAGTAACGAACGAAGCCGTTCGGATCGTCTGGCGAGAAGAAGCGCTCGAGCTTCGCGCGATCGATCGGTGGGAAGCCCTTCACCTCGACGGGGATCAGCAACACCCGCGTGTCGCCGAGCGAGGGCACCTTTCGGGGGCCGACGTCATCGCGTTGGGCGAAGTGATCCATGTAGTCGGCGCGTGCGAGGGCGGGGAACAACAGCAGCAGGAGGACGAGTCGTGACACGAGGGCGGTGTCGCATGCAGCCGCGCAGGGCCGCAAGTCATCGGCGCGGCGGTGAGTGCGCTGGCACCACAGGCGCGTCTCCCACCACTTTCAGCGACCGCGCGATGGAGCGGCACCCCTCGAGCACTGCCTTCTTGTCCTCGGTCACTTCGAAGGTGCCGAGCATCACCCCGACGTAGGTCGACCCGATCGCGCCGCCGTAGGTTTCCACGCTCGCTTCTCCGGCGAGCTTCGCCAGCACGCCGACCACTCCAGCGCCAGGAGGATGGCCCTTGAAGTGAACGCCGCCGAACCGTGTGCCGGCGATCTCGAGCGAGTCAGGCTCGGAGCTCGATGCGCCAAAGCCCTTCATCGCGCTCTTGCGGAAGTTCGCTTCGTACTGCTCGGGGAACATCTCGCCCGTCGCATCGGTGAAGGTGAGTGAGCACATGCCATCGCCGTCGGGCGGGGTCGCCGTGAAGTGATCGAAGCTCGCCTCCGCTTCTTCGGAGGACGACCAACCGGGCGGCAACGTCAGCTGAAACGCGCCGTGGTGCGCCGTGATCGTCTTCGGCTCCTTCTTGCAGCCGAGCAGCGCGAACGTCACTAGAACGAAGCCGAGATGCCGCTGCCCCATGAACTCTCCGTGACCGACGTGAAGGCGTGGCTCGACGACGCCGCGCGTCCATCACCCATCCTGCTCGACGTGCGCAACCACGATGAGTGGAATCACGTGCGTCTGGGGAAGAGCCTCTTCATTCCCCTCGGCGAGCTCGAAGACCGCCACGACGAGCTCGATGCCCACAAGGGCTCGCCCATCGTCGTCTTCTGTCACCACGGTGTGCGCAGCCTCTATGGCGCCGAATACCTGCGGGAGCTCGGCCACGACGCGACCTCGATGCAAGGCGGCATCGACGCGTGGGCTGAGCAGATCGACCCGACGGTCGAGCGCTACTGAACCTCGACAGACCACGTGAAACCGACTTTCGTTCGGACTTCATGCATGTCGGAATTCTGAAGTGCGGCTGTCTTCTGGCCGTGGGGTGGGCGGTGGTGGCGCAGGCGCAGGAGGATGGCGGCACGTCGCCCCTCGAGGTGGACGCAGGCGTGGTCATGGTCGAGCCGGCTCCGTCACCGCCACCGCCCAGCTTCATCGACGAGAACTTTCACGGCACGCGCGTGTACACGTCCACCGCGCACTACGAGGTGGGGCTCGTGCTGGGCCAGGGTGGGCTCTTGTTCGCCGATGGCGTCGCGCCGATTCCACTCAACGGCGTCATGCTGCGGGAACGAAACGGCATTCTCTCGTACCTGCTGACGGTGCTGGCGGGGCAGGCGCTCAGCTCGTGGGCGATCGCGAGCTCTGCCGTCGAGATCAAGAACGTGCGCAGCTCGAGCTCGACGAACGTTCAAAACAACGCCGACGGAAGCCGCACGGCCGTCACCACCACCACGACGACTGCCGACGTGAGGCAGCTGAAGACCCAGGAGCAGGTCGATCGCGAAACCGAAGCGTCGAACAAGAGCATCTCGGGTGGCTTCGTCGGCCACACCTTCGGCGACCTCGCCATCTACGCCGAGATCCCCGCGCTCTCGGGCGGCCGGTCAGCAGGCGCAGGCTATGAGCTCACGTTCGGAGGTCATGGCGAGCTGTTCGAGCTGATGCACCTGCCGGTCGTGCTCGACGTCGGCGTTCACCTGGCGAACGTGCGGGTGAAGACGCCCGCGTCGCCGGGTCTGGGTGGCAAGTTCCTCTATCACTCGGCGGGTGGGCTGCTCGGTCGGCTGCGCGTGCCGCTCACCCGCTTCGCGGCGGTGTCGGTCGAGTGGGTGCTCAACTTCCTCTCGGTCGGTTACCTGTTCGACCAACAAGACCTGCTGAGCCAGGGCAGTCGGCCGTTGAGCCCGCTCCGCTTCACGCTCGACGTCTTCGCGACCGACTTCGTGTTCCTGCGGGGTGAAGCGACGTTCGGCATGCTGGGCGTGAGCGATGGCCGGCTCGGGGTCTCGCTGACGGCGGGGGTGCGGCTGTGAGCGCGCGCCTGTTCGTGGTGGTGACGCTCGTCGGCGCTGGAGCCCTGGCAGCGGACTTCTCGGTCGGCTCGCCGCTCAAAGACGAGCGAAAGATCATCTCGGGTCGGGTCGGCGCGACCCCTGGAGACGTCAGCGCGCGCGGGCTCTTCGTCTCGGGCACGCGTGCTGGCGTCGCGTACTCGCAGGGCGGTGGCGAGGTCATCGTGCGAGGTGGGCTGCACTTCTTCCAGACGTCGTTCGGCGGAATTCTCGGAGCCGAAGCCGACTTCTCGATCGGCGGCGCGAGCAGCGAGAAGTCGAGCGACGGCACCATGCGCGACCAACGAAGAGAGGGTGGCACGGCCGAACAGCGGGCGCAGTCGCTGGTGTGGATGACGTCGCGGCTCGGGCTTCGGGTCTCGCTCTCGCTGCCGATTCTGAAGCTCGGTCGTACGGCGTTTCGCCTCGGCATGGTCGGCGGTGCGCTGCTCGAGGCCAACGGCAGCCGCTCCTTCGAGTTCAGCCCTGCGTTCACAGCGGGAGCGCAGCTCGGCTTCGTGCTCGGGCCACTCGCGGGGCTCGCCTCGTACCTGGCCGTTCCCACTCAGGGCATCGACCAGACGCTGACGCGCCACACGCTCTCGCTCGAGTTCGGCCTGGGCCCCATCGTGCTCGGCGCCTCGCTGCAGCTCGACGCAGTGACGCTGCCTGCGATGCGGGGCGTCTCTCAGGGACCGATCGCGTCACAGACCATCGGTGTGCATGCGGGCTACCGTTTTCCGCCGTTCGAGGTGCGCTGACTATTTCTTCTCGGGCGCCTTCTCGCTCACCGACGACATGTCGACGGGCACCTTCTTGAACTCGCGCGGCTTCAGCTCGAGCTTGAAGGGGAACGGCTTGTCGAGCGTGTCGCCGCGAACCTCGAGTTCATGCGTGCCTTCCATGAGCTTGATGTTCATGCCCACCTGCCCCAGCTTCTGACCATTGCGCCAGATGCTGGCGCCCTTGATCTGCGGGTTGATGGTCACGGCAATGGTGCCCTCTTCGAAGGTCTTGTTGATGGTCTTCGTCTCGTTGGGCTGGCCGAACTCGAACTTCTCTTCGTAGCGAATGCCGCGCTCGTCGTTCACCAGCAGGATCGTGTCGTTCACGAAGGCGCCGCTGACGCGATCGAGCGGGGTCTCTCCAAGGTCGAGGCGTTGTCGGTTGGGCACGTCGGGCGGCGGAATCACCTGCACGCGCACGCGGGGCTTGGTGCTGATGCTGAGCAGAATCGGCGTGCCTGCGTCGAGGCTCCGTGAGTTCAGCAGGTGGTTGATCTGCTCGCGGAAGAGCAGGCCCAGCGTGATGAGCGAGCCGAGCGCGACGATCAGGATAACGGCCTTGAGCCGGCCGGTCTGCCGGGCCTTCATCTCGCGCACGTCGACGAGCTTCGAGACCTCGCTCTTGTCGAACAGCTTCGACTTGCGTGGTGGCGGAGAAGCTCTCGCGACGGGGACGGCTGAACGGGACTTGCGCGGTGGCGCCTCGGGCATGGCGCTCGAGGTGTTCTTGCGCGCGGGCGGCGGGGGCTTCTTCTTTTCTTCGACCGGCGGCAGCTCCTCCGCGGTGGCGTCGTTGCGAACGGGCATGCGCGTCGAGGTGCGACGTGGCACGCGCGCCGCTTCCATCTCGGCATCCGAGGGCCGCCTGGCGATCGAGGTCGCGTAGCTGCGAGACGGCATGACGGTGCCAGCGGGCAACTGGAACCCGCCGATGCTGGGGCCGTCGTCGCCCTCGTCGGGCATCATCGTCGGCTGATCGCCCGAGTCAGGCTCGGAGAGATCGGGCGCGAGCTCGTCTTCGTCGCGCGTCATGCCCGGCCCGCGCTCTGGCGGTTGTGGTCGAAGCGGCTCGGTGATCTGCAGCTGCTGCGCCCCACCGGGGTTGGAGGCGAGCTCGGTCTGTGACGGCTTCTCTTCGTAGAGCGGCTGGGCCGGCTCGGCGATGGGGTTCGAGACGCTGCTCTCCGACGCTGGAGCCGGAGCGCCCAGGCGGGCCTCTTCACGCAGACGATCGGCGAAGATCGTCTCCATCAGCTCGCTCACCTGCACGCTGGTGGCGACGGTGCCCTCCTGAACCAGGTACTGCTCGAGGGCCATCTGGAACTGGCGCCCGTCGCGGTACCGATCTTCGGGATCCTTGGCGAGCGCGCGCATGATCACGTCGTCGAGCGACGTGGGCACCTCGGCGACCTGAGAGGGCTTCTCGATGGCGCACTCGAGCGCGGCCTGCAGCGTGGCGATCTCGCTGTCACGCTTGAGGGGGCGAACGCCGGTGATGAGCTCGTACAGGACGAGGCCGAGCGCGAAGATGTCGGTGCGCGAGTCGAGCGGCTTTCCGCCAGCCTGCTCGGGCGCCATGTACGCGAACTTGCCCTTGATGGCGCCCGACTTGGTGTTCGAGACCTGATCGGCCGCCTTGGCGATGCCGAAGTCGACCAGCTTCACCGAGCCGTCGAAGCTGACGAGGATGTTCTGCGGAGAGATGTCGCGGTGGACGATGCGCAGCGGCCGGCCCTGCTCGTCGGTGCGCGAGTGCGCGTAGTACAGGCCTGCGGCGGCGTCGGCGACGATGCGGGTGGCGAGCGGGCGGGCGACCCACTGACCCGTGCTCCACGCGCGGCGCATGATGCGGCCCAGGTCTTCGCCGTGGATGAACTCCATCGCGATGAAGAACGTGCCCTGGTGTTCACCGAGGTCGTAGATCTGCGCGATGTTCGGGTGATTGAAGCGCGACGCGATGCGCGCCTCCTGAAGGAACATCGCGACGAACTCGGGGTCTTCGGCGAGGTGCGCGAGGATTCGCTTCACGACGATGTGCCGGTTGAAGCCCTCGATGCCCGTCTGACGCGCCAGCCACACCTCGGCCATGCCGCCGGTAGCGAGCTTCTTCAGCAGCTGGTATTTGCCGAACGACTGACTCACGGAGAGCCCCGAAGCTTAGCGGCATCTCATCGTCTCCAACCACAATGTTCCTGAGCGCTTACCTCGCCATCGTCCTGAGTCAGCCAGTGCCAGAGGGCTTTGTCCCTGAAAACACGGCTGACAAGACGGCTTTCGCGGTCACGACCGATCGGTCAGGGGCCAGCTTCGACTGGTCCGACAGCGAAGATCGCGTGCGGGGAACCATCTCGCCCAACGAGCTCTCGTCGGGAGACCCCCTCACCGTCTCGGTGGCAGTGGGCAGCTTCTCAGGCGGTGACTTCGAAGGGCCGGTCACTCTTGGGCTCGAGCAGGTCGGCGGTGACTGGAAGACGCTCGAGACGGTGGCCGCCCCCAAAGCGGTCCCCCGCGTGTGGAACGCGACCTTCACGCCACCCGCCGCCGGGACCTACGCGCTCAAGGTGTCGTTCCGCACGAGCCGGCAGAAGTCGGTGCGCGGGGTGATCGAGGTCGGCATGGGTCGCGTCTCGACGACGGTGGGGCTCGGCGTCGGAATCGGAGCGATTCTGCTCGCGGTGGTGTACGGGCTCTTCATTCTCTTCGGAAAGAAAGACGGAGCCACCAGTGAAGCCCCAGGGCCCCCGCCGACTGCGTGAAGATCTGATCGCTCAAGCCTGCCTCGAGGCGTACGGCAGCGTGCGTCACGATGGGCGGCTCTCTGATCGCGCCCTCGACTTCGTGCTGCGGCAGCGAAAGCAGCTGTACTCGAACGAGCGCCGCGTGGTGGCTGAGCGCGTCTACGCCCTCTTGCGCCGACAGCGCCTCGTCGACTTCCTCGCCGAGAAGGGGTGGAAGGGCTTCTCCGCGCTCTCGGTCAGCCACAAAGATCTCGTGCGCCTGGGCATCTCGCGCATGGTCGAAGGTGAAGACGCCGACGCCGTCGCCGACACGATGGCCTTCAAGGGCGAAGACGCCAAGCAGCTGCGCCACATCTTCGACACGCGCGCGAAGCTCGAGAAGCTGTCGTCGCTCGAGCGCTTCGGCATCGAGGCGTCGCTGCCCGACTTCGCGGCCGCCAAGCTGGTCGAGGAGGTCGGTGACGAAGCCTTCGCCGCCGCCGAGGCGATGAACGTGCGCGGCCCCCTCGTGGGCCGGGTGAACACGCTGCGCGGTACGCGGGAGCAGTGCATCGCCGCGCTCGAGCAGGAAGACGTTCGCGTCACCCCCACCCTGCTCTCGCCGCTGGGCATCCTGATCGAGACACGCACCAACGTGTACTCGCTCGAGGCGTTCAAGAAGGGCCTGTTCGAGGTGCAGGACGAAGGCAGCCAGCTGCTCGGCATGCTCGTCGATGCGCCGCCGAAGAAGGTCGTCGACGCGTGCGCTGGCGCTGGTGGAAAGACCCTGCAGCTCGCGGCGCAGATGAAGAACCGCGGCGATCTCTACGCGCTCGACATCGGTGAGCGGCGCCTCGAAGAGCTGAAGGAGCGCACGCGCCGCGCCGACGTGCACAACGTTCGCATCAAGGGCATCACCGACGACGACAAGGCGCTCGAGCCCGTGGCCGCGCTGGTGGGTCAAGCCGATCGCGTGATGATCGACGCGCCGTGCAGCGGCTCGGGCACGTTCCGCCGCAAGCCCGACGCCCGTTATCGCCTGACCGAAGAGTCGCTGAAGGAGCACGTCGAGATTCAGAAGAAGCTGCTCGAGCGCTTCTGTCCCCTCGTGAAGCCCGACGGCCTGCTCATCTACGGCACCTGCAGCTACTTCCGCGACGAGAACGAAGACGTCGTGAAGTGGTTCCTCGACAAGCACCCCGAGTACTCGCTGGTGCCGGCCGAGCGCTCGTTGGGCAAGGAGCTCGCTGAGAAGACCTGCCGCAACGGGTTCTTGCGCCTCTTCCCGCACCGCCACGGCACCGACGCCTTCTTCGGCGCGATTCTCAAACGCGCGAAGTAACCTCGGCTTCGTGAGCGAGACGGCGCTCGTCCCCAGCATCGATGTGACGACGCCCGAGCGGGTGTCGGTCGAGCTGCCTGTCGCGGGCATCGGCTTTCGCGCGCTCGCCTACGCCATCGACGTCGCCATGCTGTTCGGCTCGGCGCTCGTCCTCTACTTCGTCTACTCGCTCATCGGGCCCAGCGCGTTCGAGGTGTACCAGGGCCTGTCGAGCCTCGAGCGTGCGGGTGGCCTGCTGATCGCCTTCGTCGGCATCTGGGTCTACTGGACCGGCCTCGAGGTGCTCTGGCGTGGCCAGACGCTGGGGAAGCGGCTCATGCGCATTCGGGTCGTGCGCTCCGATGGTTCGCCCGTGGGCGCGTTCGAGAGCGCCGTGCGCAACCTGCTGCGGCTGATCGACTTCCTCCCCGGCTGCTACCCCATCGGCGTCATCACGATGCTGATCGATCGCCGGCACCGGCGCCTCGGAGACATCGTGGCTGGCACGATCCTCGTGCGCGAAGAGGACTTCGATCTCACGCGCTACGAGAAGACGCCGGAGCGCTCGCTGCGCACGCTGGGCACCGCCGATCTCGAGGTGGTGACGTCTTTCTTGAGCCGAATGAGCTCGCTCGACGCCGACGCGCGCCTTCGCATCGGCCGGCAGCTGTGCGCTCGGTTTGGGGCGAAAGACCCGACGATGGACGAAGCGGCCGTGCGTTCGTTCCTCGAGTCGTTCGG
>CALRPN020000057.1:0-72823 GCA_943370055.1 Archangium gephyra | reverse complement strand
GAGAACGCGATGCGGGACGAAGAGTCATGTTCCGGCAGCACCGCAGGAGGCGAGGTGGTGTACAGCTTCACGCCGACGGTGACGGCCCAGTACTCGTTCTCCGAGACGACGACGGCGAGCGTGGACATGTGGCTGAAGACGACGTGCGGAAGCACGACGTGTGTGGGCAGCGCGAGCCAGCTCGAAGTCATCTCCACCACGCTGACGGCGGGCACGACGTATTACCTCTTCGTTCGCTACGACTACCCAGACGACAACGCGCCCATCTCCATCACGGTGACCCAACTGTCGACGCCGTCGAACGAGAGCTGCGCAGCGCCCATCGACCTGACGCTGGGCGTGACGGTGAACGGGACGACGCTGGGAGCGGTGAGTGACTACGCAGGGCCGTTGAGCGCCATCTGTCAGAACACGTCGCTGCCAGGAGCCGACGTGGTGTACCGGTTCACGCCAGCGACGACGGGTGTCTACAAGGTGACGCCGACGTCGAGCGGGTGGAGTCCGAGGGTGTGGGTGGGCCCGACGTGCGGGGTGACGTCGTCGTGCACGGCGTCGGACCCGTCGTGGTCGTCGGCGCTGGTGTTGCCGTTCGTCTTCCGGGGCACGGCGGGGCAGCCGGCCTTCATTCACGTCGACGACAACGTCACCGTGGCGTCATCCTTCACGCTGCAGGTGACGTCGGTGACGGCGCCGGCGAATGACACGTGCGCGACGGCGACGCCGCTGACGTTGGGGAGTCCATCAGCGGGCACCATCGAGAACGCGATGCGGGACGAGCAGTCGTGTTCCGGCAGCACCGCAGGAGGCGAGGTGGTGTACAGCTTCACGCCGACGGTGACGGGCCAGTACTCGTTCTCCGAGACGACGACGGCCAGCGTGGACATGTGGCTGAAGACGACGTGCGGCAGCACGACGTGCGTGGGCAGCGCGAGCCAGCTCGAAATCATCTCGACGACGCTGACGGCGGGCACGACGTATTACCTCTTCGTTCGTTACGACTACCCCGACGACACCGCGGCCATCTCCATCACGGTCTCGAGCCCCTGATCATCGACTGCAGGAATCGCGAGCCCGGGTGGTGCCACCTTGCGTGCACACCCGGGACCCCGAGTTGGAATTGCGGCGGAGGCGAGAGAGCCAGTACGACCTCGTTCATGCGCGGCGCTCTGCTCTCTTTGCTGGTCGGTTCTCTCTCCTTCGCGGCGACCAGCAAGAACGTCGCGACGAGTCCCTTCGGAGGCAACGGCCACAACGTCAGCTTCGACGGGCGCCTCTTCATCGTGCGCACGAGCCCCGGGTGGGAAGCGCGCATTCTTCGCCCCCAGAGCGTCGTGGTGACGGCCGGCCAGCCGCCCTCGCTCGCCAGTGCCTTCTCGCCCTCGGTGCTCATTCAGGCGGCCACCAACGAAGAGAACGCGCTGGCCATGTGCGAGTCCTCGACGCAGCCGATTGCCTGCGACCCGAGCGGAGCGCCGTCAGCCTCGGGCTCGCACCGCTGCTACAACCTCGTCGTCATCGACTCGAACGCGCTGACGCCCGCGCCGAACAACGTGCTGCGCCGCCGGTTGCTGCGAATCGTCGTCTCGAACCCGAACACCGCGCAGGCCGCCATCTCGAGCTTCACGTGGACGGACTCGACGCTGACGCCGCTCACGCCGACGCTGCGGGGCATCGAGCCCACCATCACACGCGATGGAAAGCTGATGGTCTGGCAGGGCCACCCGAACAACTCCGGCGCCATCGACACGCTCGTCTACTCCGTGAACCAGACCGCCTGTGGCGTGAGCGGGTGGACGACGCCGAAGAGCATCGCCGGCATGAACACCGACCCACTCGTGCAGGGACGCTACCGGTTGGCCGAGCGGCCGCTGCGTGACCCTGCCGGTGTCGCGTACACGGCGACGCAGCTCTTCTATGGCGCGTACCCGTGGATCTTCCCCGACGGTGAGGCCATCAACTTCACCGCGGTGAACATGCCGTGCCGCACGGGGCCGCCGAACGAAGACCCGCCGGGCTGTGGGCCGCGCCGCAACGCGCTCTCGGTCATCGGCTACCCGACGAACTGGCAGCTCGCTCACATCGACGGCGACCTGAACCCGGCGACCGACGACACGGTGCGCCTCTTCTTCTCGTCACCAGGCCCGATGAACGTCAGACCGCTCCCGCTCACGACGGGGATGGATGTGTGGCCGTTCTTCGGCAGCAACACGTCGAACTACGGAGAGGTCGTCTTCGATGACGCGCTCGACGGCCGCTACGCAGGCCTCTGGCACCTGAACGAGTTCGTGACGGCGCAAGGCACCTACGACCGCACGCGCTCGGCCGACAGCTCGGGCTACTCGAACACCGGCACGCTCCGCGGTGGAGCTTCGTACCCTGCGCGCAACAACGGCCTCACTGGCAAGGCGCTCTCGCTCGACGGGCTCTCGGGCCGCCTCGAGGTCGCGCACGCGTCGAGCCTGTTGCCCGTCAACGCCATCACCATCGAGCTCGCGCTCAAGCCGCGCTCCGAGCCGAACTGCGACGCCAACAACAACTACCGGTTGCTGCTCGGCAAACCGAACATCAACGGCGCGTACAGCCTCGTGCTCGAAGAAGACCGCAGCTTCCAGGCCCGCGTGCGCGTCGCGAACGGCGTGCAGTACGACATTCGCTCGAACGCCATCGCGCCGCTCAACCAGTGGACGCACGTCGCGTTTCAGTACGACGCCGCGACCGGCACGATGGTGTTCCTGATGAACGGCGTCGAGACGAGCCGCATCGTGCGCGCGCCGGCCGTGCTCGCGGGAACGAACGACACGCTGTTCATCGGCGCTCCCGGCGCTCGCGCTGCGTGCCCCAACAACGATGGCGCCTTCGACGGAGAGGTCGACGAGGTCGGCATCACCCGTGCGTGGCGCTACGGCACCGTTCCTGGAACCGGCGCTGGTGGTGGAAGCGCGGGCGGCATGAGCGGCGGTGGCGCTGCGGCTGCTGGTGGAACGGCGAGCGCTGGTGGCGCTTCAGGAACGGGCGGCGGCACGGCGAGCGCTGGTGGCGCTTCAGGAACGGGCGGCGGAGCGAGCGCAGGTGGCGCGTCAGGAACGGGCGGCGGCACGGCGACGGCGGGTGGCGTTTCAGGAACGGGCGGTGGCACGGCGACGGCGGGCGGCGCTTCGGGAACGGGCGGCGGCACCGCCACGGCAGGTGGAACTTCCGGTACGGCTGGTGGCTCCCCGAGCGCGGGAGGCACTGCGGCAACCGGTGGTGGCGCTGGCGGGGGAACGGGCGGGCAGGGTGGTGGGCTCTCCTCGACGGGCGGCGGTGTTGCGCTCGCGGGAGGCGTCGCCGGAACCGGTGGTGGCCTGTCGGGAGGGGGCTCCACCGGCTCCGGAGGCGGGCGCTCAGGCGTCAGCGCCACCAACTCGGGCTGCAGCTCGAGCGGCTCGACGTCGCTGTTCTCCCTCGTCGGACTCGCGTTGCTCTTGCGCCGGCGCTTCGTGCGCTGAGTGATGGAACGCTCGACGGCGCTTCGAAATCCACTCACCGGAACGGAGCGTCGTGTCCTTTCCAGAGTGGTGGTCGTAGAACTGTGTACAAGTTGACGTGAACGCAAAACCGTCAACCTGTGTACACCTCCCAAGAGGACCCTCTCTCCCGGTGGCTCGACTCAGAATTTCACGTCATTCTTGAACACGTCGCAGCTCGAGCCTTCGAGCTCGCTCACTCGTCACGTTCGCGCTGGTTCTTCGCGGTCGTTTCGCGCAGTGCGCGCTGGCTCTCGGCAATCTCTTCGTTACCACCGACGAGCACGAAGAGCCCCACGAACCCGGCGCCGCCGAGCGCGATGCCGAAGAGCGGCAGGGCTTTCAGGTCGAGGGGCCCCCGCAGCGCGAACGACGCGATGGGAATCACCCACCACACGATGGGCACCGCGGCGGCCCAGATGACCGGGCGGTGATGCTTGCGCGCGAGTTGAAAGAACACCCACATCGCGCCGAAGGGCATGACCACGACGATGACGAACAGGAACGCCCCCAGCATGTCGAACTGAAGGTCGAGGCCAAGGGTCTGGGACAACCAGTTCAGCACCACCTGGAGCAAACGCATGACGCCGTCATACTCCGCTCGTCACATTCGGCGTGGCTGTGGATCGGCAGACGCGCAGGAGCCACCGCTCATCAGGCCAGCTGCGGCTTCGTCTCACGCCCAATCAGCCCTCTGCTTCAGGAGCGCGGCGCGACGGACGCTTCATCGAACGCCGCGGAGCTGGTGGTGACTCGAACGTCGCCAGCGCGGGCTCGAAGGGCGCAGCCTCTGCTTCGCTCGTGCGGAACCGGCCCACGAGCTTCTGGAGCGCGTCGCCTTCGCGAGCGAGCGCATCGGCGGTCGCCCTGAGCGAGGTCGAGGTCGTGGCGTTCGCCTGCGTCGTCGTGTCGAGCTGCGCGGCCGCTCTGCAGAGCTCGTCGACCGAGCTCGCTTGTTCTCGCGCTCTCTGGGCGATGGCGTCGATGCCCACGCCAGTGCGGCTGATGGCCTCGACGATCTGTCGAAGCGCCGAGCCCGACTCGTTCACGGCGCCGGTGGCGTTGCGCACCTTGCCCACGGCGTCGGCGATGAGCCGCCGAACCTCTTTCGCCGACTCCGCACTGCGGCCCGACAGCGCGCGGACCTCGGTCGCCACCACCGCGAAGCCCCGGCCTGCTTCCCCTGCGCGGGCCGCTTCGACCGCTGCGTTCAACGCGAGCAGGTTCGTCTGAAATGCGATGGTGTCGAGCGTCTCGGTGATGGTGGTGATCTGCGCCGCCGACTTCTCGACCGCGCCGATGCCCTCGATGGCCGTGCGCACGACGTCCGCCCCGACGCGCGCCGCTTCACGGGCCTTGCCTGCGTCGGTCGAGCTGCCCTGCGAGTCGCTCGCCGTGAGGCGAACCTGGTCCGCGACGGCCTGCAGCGTCGTCGTCGTCTCCTCCACACCTGCGGCCTGTCTCATCGTCGAGTCGCTGAGGCTCGCCGTCGACGCTGACAACGCCTGAGCATTCACGCTGACGCGGTTCGACACGTCGCGCACCTCGACGACCAGCGCGTGCAGCTGGGTCATGAACGCGTTGAACGCGCGGCTGAGCGCGGTGAGCTCGTCGTCACCTTCGGCGGGCAGGCGGCGGGTGAGGTCGCCAGCTCCGGACGAGATGTCGGTCATCGCGTCGACGACCAGCCTCAGCGAGTGCACGATGGTGCGCCCGACGAGCGTGGTGCCGACGAACAGCGCGAGCACCGTCAGCACCAGCACCAGAATCATCGACGCCATCGCCGAGTCCGAGGCGCGGGTCGCGTCCTGTTGCGCCTGCTGGTTCAACGCCTCGACGGTCTCCGAGATGGCGCCCATGCGCGTCTCGAGGTCGCGAAACGAAGAGAGGAACGCAGGGTACTTCGTCTTCGCTGCGCTCTGGTCGCGCCGGGCCTCGCGCAGCATCGTCTCGGCGTTGGCGATGTACTGCTCCATGATGGGCTGCGCGTCGACGAGCGCTCGACGGGCCGCGTCGCCGAGCGGCAACCCGAGGTTGGCAGTGAGCAACTCACGGAACCGGGCGGCGTGCTCCGAGAGGTCGTCATGCGCCTCCTTCAGCGCCGCTTCATCGGGAGCGAGCAGCGCCGCGAGCACGTCACCTCGAAGCGCGTCGTGCATCATGTCGGCGTCTTTGTGGTTCGAGAGCGCGATGTCAGTCGTGCGCATCGTCACCATCGTCGCGTTCACCGTGCGCAGGCCGCGGAGCCCGACGACCCCCAGCACGCAGGCGAGGGCTGCACCCGCGAACGAGATGGCCTTCAGCTTCGATTCGATTCGCCAGGTCATCTCGGCTCCCCCGTGCAGCTCAGAACTCGGCTTCGTGCGCGCTGGGCGCCGGCCGTCTCGTGAAGGAGCGCTTCGGCGGAGGCGGAGCCGCGGACTCGAAGGTCGCGAGGGCTGGCTCGAACGGTGGCTCCTCGCCACCCGACTCCGACGTTCGGAAGCGGCTGGTGAGCTTGGCGAGGTTGCTGGCCGACGATGACAGCCGGCTCGCGGCCTGGGTGAGCGCCTGGGCCTGGCCCGTCGTGCGCTGCGCGACTGCGTCACTCGCCATCATCGCGCGGTTGATCTCTTCGACACCGCTCGACTGCTCCCGCGCGGCCGTCGCGAGCTGCCCCATGAGCGACGTCACCTCACGCACTGCGGTGCCGGCCTGCTCGAGCGCGGCCGAGCTCTGGTCGACGAGGGCCGAGCCCGCGCTGACCTGCTCGACGGACCCCTGAATCAGCTTGCGAATGTCGCGCGCCGCCTGGGCCGAACGCTGCGCGAGCGCACGAACCTCGTGGGCGACGACGGCGAAGCCACGACCGGCTTCTCCGGCGCGGGCCGCTTCGACGGCGGCGTTGAGGGCCAGCAGGTTCGTCTGGAAGGCCATCTCGTCGACGGTGCCGACGATGTCCTGCACCTTCGCCGAGGTGTCGGCGAGCTGCCGCATGGCCTGCTGGGTCGACTTCATGACGTCGGCCGTGGTGCGCACCGCTTCGCTCGACTGGCCCGACAAGGCGTTGCCGCGCTGAGCGATGTTCGAGGTCTGCTGCGAGTTGGCGGTGAGCTCTTCGAGCGAGGCCGACGTCTCTTCCGACGACGCCGCCTGCTCGGTCACGCCCGTCTGCAGGCCGGTGCTGGTGGTCGAGAGCGAGGACGACTCCTCTTCGACCTGCCTCGCCACGCGCTGCACGCCCTCGATGGCCTCCGACATGCCGCCCAGCGTGCGGGTCAACGCCTCGTGCACGACCGTCACCTCGTCGCGGGCGTCGTCGGCTGCCCGCGCGCTCAAGTCTCCCTGCGCCGCGGCCTCGAGTGACTCGATGATGGTGCGCAGCCGCTTCGACAGGTTCGAGACCGTCCTCAAGCCGATGAAGACCGCGAGCACTCCGCCGAGGAGCGCCGCGAACGCGATGCTGAGCTTCAGCGTGCGCACCGAGCCCGCTGCCAGCTCGCGCTGCTGCTTCTCGACCTCGGCGGCGAGCTGAACCGTCTGGTCGACCGCTGCTTTGTGCTCGGCGTAGACGGGGAGCAGCTGGCTCGTGAGCACCTTCTCGGCCTCGGCTCGCTTGCCTGCACGGAGCAGCGGAAACAGCGCGCTCTTGCCCGTCTGGAAGAACTTCCGCCCGGTGGGAATGGCGGTCTCCTGCAGCTTCGAGCGAAGTGCTTCGTCCATCTTCGCGCTGGCCCAGAACGTCTCGCGCGCCTGGAAGTCACGCTCGAGCTGACTCCACTGCCCCTCGAGCGCGTCGAGCTTCGAGGCCTCGGCCAGCACGGCCTCGTGCGCGACCAGCAGGGGCTCGATGACGTACAGAGGCGGCGGCAGCACGTCGGCCACCACGTCCTTCGTCGAGAGCACCGGCGCGTAGACCGAGTCTTCCGCGCGCTCGGCGGTGTTCACCCACACCATGACGACGAAGCCGGTGAACAGCGCCGCAAACAACCCCAGCAGCATCAGCACCTGGGCTCGCAGTGAGAGCTTCATGAACGTGTCCTCCTCGAATCAAGACCAGCCCATCGCCGAGACGGTGATGGTGTCCTGGGAAAGCCGGTTGGGAACGAAGGGCGTCGAGGTGCCATCACCAGCGACGGTTCCCGAAAAATAGAGCTGGGCGTTCGCCTGGTCGCGCCGGTACTCGACGCGCAGCGCGACGTGATCGACCGGCCGCACGTCGAGCGTGGCCGTCAGACTTCCGACGGTGGTCGCAGGGAAGAAGATGGGTGCAGCGACGAGCTCGCCGTTCACGAAGTCGCCTTCGTGCAAGACGTCTGCCCGGCCCGACACGAAGAGCCAGTCGAGCACCTTGACGCGGGTCGAGACCGCGGTGCTGACCCACGGCTGCAGCCCGACCGAGGTCTGCTCGAAGCCCACGTTGGCCTGGCCGAGCAGCGCGACGCGCTCGCTCACCTGCCACTGGGCCCACGCGTCAAAGAGATGACGCCACGGCCG
This sequence comes from Archangium gephyra, assembly GCA_943370055.1. GTDB lineage: Bacteria > Myxococcota > Myxococcia > Myxococcales > Myxococcaceae > Xiheimicrobium > Xiheimicrobium gephyra_A. The sequence continues at coordinate 64,841 of CALRPN020000057.1, read as the reverse complement.
GCCGATGTCGTCGCCCGAGCGCTCGACGCCGCCGAAGTACAGCAGGCTCGCGGTCAACGCCTCGGACTGCCACGCGAGGCTCACGCTCACCGACTTCTCGGGGTTGTTGTCCACCACCGTGTTCCAGCCGTTGTAGACGGCGGCCGTCGCCGAGAGCTGCGGAGTGAGCGAGTACGTGGCGCGCGCACCCGTGTGATAAAACGGCAGCGCGAAGAAGAGCGTCGAGCGCGAGAGGTTCCAGTTGTCCTTCGAGACTGGTGCTTCGGGGCCGACGGGCGAGAGGAAGATGCCCGCTTCGACGAGCAGCCCGCGCCCGATGGGAATGCGATAGCCGACGTGCGCCTGCTGAATGATGCGCCAGAGGTCGCCTCCCGAGGGCGCGACCCACGCCGTGCCGGGCTGAACGGGCTCTGCCAGATACGAGGTGACCGAGGCCGAGCCGAGCTGCAGCGCGAGCTCTGCGACGAAGCCCGAGAGCTCGAACTTCGCGTCGATGAGCGCGCTCGACAGCGTGAAGGTGTTGGCGCGGTTGTCGAAGCCGCGGCCGTTGGTGATGCCGTTCGACGGCTGGCCGAAGTTCCACTGGTAGTACGCCTCGCCGACGCCCGAGAGCACGACGGGGGAAGGCGCGGCCACAGGTTGGGGTGGGGCTGGCGCAGCGCTCGGCTCGACGATGGGAGCGACGGGCGGCTCGGCCGGGGCGGCAGGTGCCTGGTCGACAGGCAGGGGAACTTCGAGCTCGGTGGGCGCGGCTCCTGTCGAGACCTCTTCGTCGAGCAACGCGAGCACAGACGAGTCGGCTGACGGTGAAGCGCTGATCAGCGCAAAGACGATCCAGTGCATGGGTGCTCCTGGATCAGCCGCTGTGCAACGGGCGTACTCGCAATTTCTGCATCCAAGATGTTGAAGATCGATGGCGGCCGGTGGGTACGAAGAAGACCGTGGGTCGCCGCAACATCAGCTGCCGACATGGCGCCGACTCGAGGCGAACCCGGGTGGCCCTGAGACGTCAGTCGGAGACACGAGCGTGGCCGGCACGCGCGCGGCGTCGTGCGTGCGTGCGGGTGCACCACGACTGGTTCATCGAAGCGGCCTAACGTGCAGCGAGTCGTGGCGCGTTGGCTGATCAGCTTCACTCTGGCGGTCTCATGCGCGGCGCCGCAGGTCGTCCCGCCACCACCACGCCCTCCATCACCTCCCGCGCGAGTCGAAGCGCCGCCGCCGCCGCAGGTTCGTCCCATCTGGTTCGACGCTGAAGCGCAGCCGGAGTCACTCACCACGCTCTCGCGCTCTGTGCTGCGTGACGCGGGAGTGCCCGAAGGCGACCGGCAGATCTTCCCCGAGACGTACTCCACCGTCGACGGCGTCTTCACGTTTCGGGGCGGCCCCACTCGAAGCGGCGGTGCGTTCGGCCGGGTGCCGAGAAAGCCCGTCGCGCTGCAGCTGGTGTGGACCCACCAGACCGGCCAGAGCCGCGCGCCCTGGTTCGGCGGCACGGGGTGGACGGGGCAGCCCGCCATCGTGCGGTGGCCCGACGTGATGCGGCACTCCATGCCGAAGCTGGGTGAGCGTGCGCAGCAGAGCGGCTTCGTCGAGGTCATTCAGGGCAGCCTCGATGGGCGCGTGCACTTCCTCGACCTGCAGACGGGCAAGCCGTCGCGGCCCGCCATCGTCACCGGCAACCCCATCAAGGGCAGCGTCTCGCTCGACCCTCGCGGCTACCCCTTGCTCTTCGTCGGCCAGGGCATTCCCGAGAACGTGCCCATCGGCCTGCGCGTGTACGAGCTCATCGGGCACAAAGAGGTCTTCTTCCTTCCCGGCGCAGACAAAGAGGCGCCTCGGCGCGAGTGGGGCGCGTTCGATTCGTCGGGGCTGCTCAATCGCTTGACCGACACCTACGTGGTGGGTGGTGAGAACGGGCTGCTCTACCTGCTCAAGCTGCACACGAACTTCGACCCCATCGCGCTATCGCTGGCGGTCGCTCCCGAGGTGGTGCGCTACCGCTACAAGGAAGACTCGAGTCAGCACTTCGGCGTCGAGAACTCGATGTCTGCGCTCGGGTGGCTCGCGTTCTTCGCCGACAACGGCGGCACCGTGCAGGCCATCGACCTGCGCACCTTCACGCCGCTGTGGGCCTTCGCCGCTGGAGACGACACCGACGCCAGCCTCGCGCTCGACACCTCACTTCCTCGCCCCGCGCTCTTCACCGGCTGCGAAGTCGACAAGACGGGGCCGAAGGGATTCACGCACCTGCGCCGCATCGACGCGCTGACGGGCACCGTGGAGTGGACCAACTCCTTCGAGTGCCGGGGCGCGCTGACGCCGAAGAAGATCGACGCCGGCCTCTTCGCGACGCCTGCCATCGGCACGGGAGATGTCGCAGACCTCGTCTTCTTCACGATCGCGCGCTGCCCGGGCCCCGAGAACGGCGCCGTGCTCGCGCTCGACAAAGCGACGGGCGCCGAGGTGTGGCGCATCGAGCTGCCGCAGTACGCGTGGTCGACGCCCACGCTCGTGAAGGACGCCGAGGGCGAGAGCTACCTGCTGCAGGGCGGCATCGGAGGGCTGCTGCGGCTCATTCACGCGCGCAGCGGGCGCGAGGTCGCGAGCCTGAAGTTGTCGGGAGACATCGAGGCGTCTCCTGCGGTGTTCGACGACATGCTCGTGCTCGGCACCCGCGCGAACCAGATTCACGGCGTGCGCATCGTCGGAGAAGGCGCGGGCTCGGTCACGAAAACCAGGTGAAGCCGATGCCGCGCGCCATCATCGAGGCGACGAACGGAATGGCCACCGTCAGCGCCACCTCGAGGCCCGTGATGGTCGCGAAGGTGCCGGCGCGCGTCGTCTCGAAGGGCAGCTTCTTCGCCTGGCGAACGCGCCAGATGATGAACGTCACCATCGGCCAGAGCTCGAGCACGAAGAGCACCCCGAAGAGCCCCATCTTGAGCAGGAAGGCGCCGCTGTTCAGGTAGAAGCCGCTGCCCTTCTCGAACGAACCGAACGCGCGGAGCAGGCCGGTGACGAACCAGAGAATGGCCGCGATGCCCCAGAAGTTGTCGGCGAAGAACACCGCCTCGAGCGCTGCAGGGTCGGTCTTCAGCCGCACCAGCGCGCGCCACCGCATGACGACGGCTGGCAGCCCGATGGCCAGGCCGAGCAGATGGAACGTCGAGAGCAGCGCAGAGCTGAGCATGCGGGGGTCCTCGGCTTGACAGTGTCTATCGCTGAATAGCGTCCGCGACTTGGCAGTGTCAAGTCGGCGTTGGGCGTGGGTGACGTTCGTGCCCTGCGTCGGCGCTTTCGCACCTGCGTCGGTCGTGAGGCAGGCAGCCATGTCGGAGCCCACACGCGCGGCATGTCATCGGTGCGTCACCGTCGAGGCGGCACGCGCACTTCGGCGCGGCAGACGAATTGCTGACGGACCATGCCCATGAACCTTCGACGCAACGTGGTGGTGGCGCTGTGTGGAGCGGTCCTTCTCGTGGGTGGCGCGTCGTTCGCAACCGAGGCGCCAGACGATGACGCTTCGGTGACGAAGCCGGTGCCCGAGCCAGAAGCGACCTTCGCGTACGAGCTGACCATGGGATTTGCCGGCAGCGTGCTCGACCCGTCGGCGATGCCGCTGGTCTTCCAGTCGGGTGAAGCCGTGAACGTGCCTGGAGCCACGGGCCTGACGGCGCCGTTCGGTGGCGCGTCGCTTCGGCAGCTCATCACCGCCGGCCCTGCGTGGGAGACGCGCGCCATTCAGAGTCACGTGCGCTTCACGCTCGGGCTGCAGAAGCCGTACGCGGCCTTTCGCCAGGGCTCCATCGACGCCGACGTCGACGCGACGGGCAGCCCGCTGACGGGCACGCCGGTGCACGTGAGCCCGCGCTCGTTGTCGCTGTGGGTGATTCGGTTCGGGCTCGGCGGTGAGTACACGTTCGGCCGGGTGACGCCGTTCGCCGACGTGCTCGGTGACGTGCAGCTCGCGACGGCCGAGGTCACCGTCGGTGGGCAGCCGGGCAAGTACACCTCGTCGGGCTTCGGGTTTTCGGTGCGGGCCGGAGCGCGCGTGCGAGTCGACAAGTACCTCTCGGTCGGCCTCGCGGGTGAGTACGGGCTCGTCGGTACGCCACGCTACGGCGCGAGCCTGATGGTCGGCTGGGTGTTCCCCATCGACTGACTTCAGAAGGGCACGTTCGCCTGCCCCGCAGACCCGAGCGCGTAGTTGTTTCCCTGACCGCACGTCGCAGCGCCGGTGTTCACGTTCATGCGGCAGCAGAAGGGAAAGTTGGCGCCCGGCTCGCCTGCGTTGCACGCCAGGGTGTAGCGGGCGGTCGTCGTCGCTCCGAGCCCCGGGTAGGCGAAGCTCGTCGTCGACCAGGCCGAGCCATTGGCGTTCGTGGAGACGTTGCAGGTGGTGTCGCCGTTGCTCACGTTCATGCGGCAACAGAACGGGTTCCCCTGCACGCTGCCGAGGTACGAACCGTGACCGCACGAGAGCATGTAGCCGCTCTCGCTCACCGCGTTGAGCGACTGAATGGTGGCCGAGTTCGCCAGCACCGTGCCTGCGCTCACGGCTCCCGTGGTCGTCAGCGAGCCGCCCGAGACGGCGCCGGTGGTGGTCAGCGATGCGGCCGAGATGGAGCCCGTGCCCGCGGCGCCTGGCGCGACTCCGGAACCGATGGAGATGGAGCCCACCTTCGTCTCGACGAGCTTGATCAGCTCCCGGTAGTTCTGGTTCACGACCGACGCCATCGCAGGCTCATCGGCACAGAAGGGCGTCAGCAACCCCGGCAGCACTTCGCTACAGGCCGAGCCGCTCGCGAATGAGACGCGCGAGGTGAGACCGACCGTCACGAGCACGCCGACGATGGCGACTGACCAGAAGCGACGGCGCCGTTCGAGCACGACCACGCGGGCGCGCAGCGACTCCACTTCCGAGAGCAGACCTTCAACCGAGGGCGGGGGCATGCGCCTTCATATCGCAGTGGCCACCCGGGTCGTCACGGCTCGACGCAGACGCTGCCGCTGCACGTCATCGCCGAGGGACACCCGCCGTCGCACGAGGGCCGCTGACAGAGCGTTCCGCTGCAGACGTACGGCGCCGGGCAGGCCGTCGTCGCCGAGCAGGTACGAATCGCGCACAGTCCCATCGTCGTGCAGCGCAGCGCTCCACCGCAGTCGGCGTCGCGTTGGCAGTCGCGCACGCACGCCGCGAAGTTCCCGCAGGTGGTGCCCGAGGGGCAGTCGGCGTCCGAGCCACAGCCGTTGCACACGCCACCAGGAGCCGTGGCCGTACACGTCGACGCTCCAGGACAGCGGCGGCCCGAATGGCACTGCACGAGTGAGAGGCCGAGCGTGCCGGCATCGACGGAGGCACCTGCGTCAGACCTCGTCACGCCAGCATCTGGAACGCCCGCGTCGAACACTCCGGCGTCGGCGATGCCCGAGTCGGCGAGTCCCGAGTCCATGACCACGCTGCCAGCATCGGGTCCCGCGTCGACCACCACCAGACCAGCATCGACGGCCGGCGCCATCGTTCCGCAGCCAAGGCCGAACAGCAGCGTGAAGAGCGCGCGCTTCATCGTCACTCCGCCGGCTTGTTCAACGAGGCAGTGATGCTGCGCACGACCGAGCGAGGCGACACGCGGAGCGACTGGTACGCGAGGTAGTTCATCCACCCGTGCACGACGAGCGGCTCTCCCTGCATCATCGCTTCGTACGCATCGTTCACCACGTCTTCGGCCTTCGCGACGCCGACCGGCCGCTGGAAGAGCGGCGTCTTGTCGTTGCCAGCCACCTTTGCGAACTCGGTCAACGTCGCGCCCGGACAGCTCGCGGTGACGGTGACACCCGAACCGGCGAGCTCGTGGGAGAGCGCCTCGGTGAAGCTCACCACGAAGGCCTTCGTCGCGTAGTACGTCGCCATGAACGGGCCCGGCTGAAACCCTGCGGTCGACGCGATGTTCAGCACCCGCCCACGGCCGCGCGCACGCATCGGCTTCACGAAGCGGTGACACAGCTCGAGCAGCGCGGTGCAGTTCACCTGCACCATCTCGAGCTCACGGGACACGTCGAGGTCGAGGAACGGTCCGGTGGAGCCGAAGCCGGCGTTGTTCACCAGGAAGTCGACCTCGAGCCCCTTCTCGGTCACCGCGTCGAAGAGCTTCTTCGGGGTCGCCGGGTCCGACAGGTCGAACGGCAGCACGAAGGTGCGCACCTTGTACAGGCGCAGCCGCTCGGCAAGCGCGTTGAGCCGGGCTTCGTTGCGCGCGACGAGAATGACGTCGTGTCCATCGCGGGCGAAGCGGTGCGCGAACTGCTCGCCGAGTCCTGACGAGGCTCCGGTGATGAGGGCGACCTGTGCCATGGAGAAGCTCCTTCGAAGGCGGGGACGCGCTGCATAACCGAGCCACATGGCGCTGGCACTGTCGCCGCGAGTGACACAGCGTTGGGTCATGCGACTGCAGGCTCCCCACTGTGCCGCGTGTGGCGCACCCATCGACGTACCCGTCGGTGCCTCGCGCGTGACGTGCACCTACTGCCAGACGACGCTCGTCGTCGAAGCCCACGCCGTCTCGACCTTCCACGCGCCGCCGAAGCCCCAGAGCGCGAAGAGCAAGGCGCCGCCGTTCCCCGAGCCCGACGCGACGCTGCGCAACTGGGCCGTGCCGCGCTTCGAGCTCTCGCTCGTCGAGCAGACGATTCCCAACGCGATGCCCGAGGTGTTCGCGGGCTTCGAGCTGGCAGAGGAGCGGTTCGCCTTCGTCTCGATGCGCGTCGTCGATGCCGAGGGTGCTCCGGTGAACGTATCGCTCGCCAGCGCGTTCGAGGCGCTCAAGCAGTCTCTCGAGAACGACGCCGACCCGGGGCTCGCCGCGAACCTCGCGCTCGACACCCTGTGTGAAGGCCCCTTCTCGCACCGGCTGCAGGTCGCCATCACGCTCTTCGACCCGCTGCGCATGAAGGTGACGCCGTACTCGGCGGGCTGCCGCGAGTCGCTCATCTGGGCCTCGAGCCAGGAAGGCCGCACCATCGTCGCCAACGGCCACGGCCAGCCGCTCGAGCGCAAGTCGCTGCGGGAGCGCGGTGACCACTTCGAGAACGGCCGTGAGGTGCACCTCGCCGCGAACGACCTCGTGCTGTTCCCCAGCCCTGGCTTCCTGGGACACGGCGCGAAGGGTTACGGCGACGGCGTTCGTGCGCTGCTCGACACCGCGAATGGACACCTCGGCGAAGAGCCGCTGCGCGTCGTCACGCTCGCGAAGAACGCCTTCTGGGAGGACTTTCAGAAGAACACCTGGTCGCGCCCCGTGCCGTCGGGAGACGTGAAGCTCGTCGCCGTGCGCGCCGTGCTGCCCGAGTTGTCGACGGTGATGCCGCCGGGCCGGGTCGAGACGATGAAGACGAAGCGCTACGAGGTCGCGTTGCTCACGCAGCCAGGCGAGCGGGTGGCGCTGCTCCCATTGCACGATGACCGGCACGCCCTCGTCTGGCTCGCCGCGACCGTGACGGACCCGCAGTGGAAGACGTTCTGCGACGCGGTGCTCGAGGTGCTCGACCGCAAGGAGCACGGCGACAACGACAACCCTCGCGCGGCTGGCCGGCACGCCGGCTCGACCTTGAGTGTGGCCGCGCCGTTCCTCGTCGCCCACCTCTCGGACCGGTATCAACGCGTGAAGTGGTTTCGGCAGACGTGGCGGCAGCCCATCGCGCTCGGCCCACGCGGCGTGAAGGGCGACTCGCACCAGGCCTTCGACGAAGGCGGTGAAGCGACCGTAAGCGACTTCCACCGGCTCTTCTTCACCGGCACCCTCTCGTACGATGGCGAGCCCCAGACGCCCGACCAGCTCGCCGAGGTGTGGCGCGGTGGCAAGGCGTCGCGGCTGTACGAGGCCTTCGAGCGACACTGGAAGACGAAGAAGACGGCTCCGGCGCTCGAGCAGCTGTGCCGCGCCGCCATCAGTGACGCGCCCGGCACGCCGACGGGGCTCGCGTTGATCACCGGTGTCCCCTGACTCGTTGACTCGGCGCCGCCTTTCTTTCATCTGGAGCGTGCCGTGACTCCTGCCGACCCTGAAAGCCCATTGCCCGTCGTTCATCGCGACCTCGTCGAGGCGCTCGAGGGCGAAGCGACGGGAACCGGGGTCGACTCGGGCGTCTGGCGAGACAAGGTGTCGCGCGCGATCTCTGCCTCGGCCGAGGGCTGCCCGAGGAAGATCGGCTACGCCCTCGGCGAGCGCTACGCGAAGTCGGTGGTGGGCCGCGCGTTGATGGTGAGCCTCGAGCTCGTCGGGGCCGAGCGGGTGTGGTCGACGCTGTTGCCCGTCATCAGCGCGAGGCTGCGCCGTGACGTCAAGGTGAAGTGGCACTCGCCTGGAGCAGGTGTTGGCCGGGTCACCATCACGGGTCCGCGCGCGACGCCTCCCGAGGTGACCCACGGGGTCTACGACTTCTTCGCGGCGCACACGCAGCCGCCCTCGCGGGTCGAGCTCGTCGAGTGCACCGAGCACCAGCTGGTCTTCGAGTTTCGCTGGGGCTGAGCGGCTTCAGGGCACGCTGGCGCAGTCGAGCCCGCCGCCCACCATGCGCACCTTCACGTCGAGCGTCGTGCCTTCGCGCAGGCCGCTCCATTTGCCTTCGGCGAAGTCGCAGCTCCACGACTCACCAGCGGGGCCCTTGAACGCGACCGTGTACGACTCGTGGTGCGCGCCTTCACGCTCGCTGCCGACGCTCGAGCCACCGCGGAGTCCCGTGAGCGCCGGCCACGTGGGTGGATTCGAGAGCGCGCCGTTCGCGGTGACGCTGCGCGACTTCGCCCACTTGTCGATCTTGAACGAGCAGTGGTCGGCGTAGACGGGCTCTTCGCGGTACTTCGGTTTGCACTCCTGCTTGCGCTCGAAGGTGCCGTCGCCGCGGTCGACGTTGCGGGTGCTGCACGTCTCGCCGTCGGGCACCTTGTTCGTCGAGCGCTGCTTCTTGCTGCGCGACACGTCGTACGCGCCCGAGGGCATCGAGTCGCACCACTCCGAGCTCGAGACGGGCCCGAACTTCTCGATGTCGATGCTGCGCTGCCAGGTGTGGCCCGAGACGGTGGCCTTCGATGGCTTGGTCCAGAACTTCCCGACCAGGCCGAGCCCGCAGCAGAAGACGACGACGGCGCCCAGCGCGTACGGCCACAGCTGCTTCTTCTTGGGTGGCGCAGCGACGGGTGCTGCAGGGGCCGCGTCGACGCTCTGTCCGTTCACCTGGTCGGCGACGCGCTTCACCTGGGCCGTGCCATCCATCGGGGCGCCGCAGTGCCGGCAGTGCACCGCCTTCGCGCCGTTTGGAGTTGCGCAGTGGGCACAGGCTTTGTCGGCGCCGTCGAACTCGGTGTTGGCCGCGACCTCCTGCCCCGGTTCGGGGAAGCGGCGGCGCTTCGGGTCTTGCGGCGCGCCACACACGGGACAGAAGCGGTTCGTCTTGCCGAGCAGGCTCTTCGTGTCGCAGCTCGCGCAGTCCCACAGCATCTCGAAGACGCCCTGCTTCGGGCCGGCGGGAGCGGTGCCGAGTTTGCCCGCGGTCAGCCGCCAGAGCTCACCCGGGTCGAAGGCCGTGGTGCCGCACTCGGCGCAGAGGTCGAGCTCGATGCCCTTGATGGTGAACCGGGTGAGCGGCTTGCTGCACGTCGGGCACGAGCGGGGCGTCGGCGGTGGCTTGCCAGCCCCGCGCACCACCGCGTCCTTCAAGTCGCCCATCGGAATGCCCGCGAGCGCGAAGAGCTGCTGCGTGACGGCCCCGTCAGAGAACGTCGTCTTGCACGAGTCGCACTCGAGGCCGCCGAGGCCCTTGCCGAAGAGAGAGGGGTTGCTGGTGAGCGGCGCGCCACAGTTCGGACAGCTGGTCGAGGCCATGTTCGCGAACGATAGCGAAGCGCGCGCAGAAGGAACGCACTTCGTGTGTGCGTTCCCATGCGACGTTGATGCGTGTCAGGAGAGGGCGGTGACGTGCACCTTCGGCGTCGTGCGCTTCACCGTCGCTTCGACGACGCGGCCCAGCCGCAGCAGCAGGTGCTCTTCGTACGGCCGCCCCATCAGGTGCAGGCCGACCGGGAGTCCTCGCGCGTCGAGCCCTGCAGGCACCGAGAGGGCAGGGAAGCCGGTGAGGTTGCCGACGCGAATGAAGCGCATCAGCTGGTCGACGACGGGCAGGTTCGACTCTCCGTCGGGCAGCGTCGCTTCGGGAATCGCGGGCGCGGTGCAGGCCGTCGTCGGCGTCACCACCACGTCGCACGTCTTCATCAGCTCGAGCCACTCGCGGGTGAGCTTCTGGCGGTGCCGCAGCGCGTGCACGTAGTCGCGTGAGCTGAAGTTGCCGCCGATGGCGAGGTTGGTGCGCGAGTCGAGGGCGAAGCGGCTCGAGTCCTTCAACACCTCGTCGTGCATCGCCTCCCGCATCTCCGAGAGGATGATGATGGAGTGGCTCCACAGCGTGAGGTTCAGGTCGGGCGGCGGCAGCTCGACGATGGTCGCGCCCGCGTCGGTGAGCGCCTTCAGGCCTTCACGGCAGCGCGCCACCACGTCGGCCTCGGCGTCTTCGAAGTACGGCTGGCAGATGCCCAGGCGCACGCCCTTCAGTGAGCCGTTCGCGTAGTCGGTGAGGTGGAGCGACGGTTGACGCAGCGAGACCGGGTCGTGTTCGTCGGGGCCCGCGATGAGCGCGTACGCCGCAGCGACGTCGGCGACGGTGAGGCCGATGGGCCCGACGTGGCCCACGTTCCAGCAGAGGGGAGGGATGCCCGCTTCGCTGATTCTCCCGAACGTGGCTTTGAGTCCGACGACACCGCAGAGCGCCGCGGGAATTCGAATCGAGCCACCGCCGTCGGCGCCGATGGAGATGGGACAGAGGCCGGCTGCGACGACGGCCGCCGACGCCGACGAGGAGCCACCCGTGATGCGCGTGCGGTCGAACGGGTTTCGCGCGGGCCCGTAGTGCGGGTTGAGCCCGATGGGGTTGATGCCAATCTCGTTCATGTTCGCTTTGCCGAGGATGAGCGCTCCAGCGGCCTTGAGGCGCGCGGCGACGGCGGAGTCTTTCGTGGCCACCTCGGTGCGGAACTTCGTGCCCAGCGTGGTGACGAAGCCCTCGAGGTCGACCTCGTCCTTCAGCACCACCGGCACGCCATCGAGCGCCGACTTCGGCGTGCCCGCGCGCCAGCGGTTGCTCGACGCCTCGGCTTCGGCGAGCACCTGCTCGGGCTTGCGCGAGATGAAGAAGTTCATCTTCTCGTCGCCGCCCTCGAGCTTCGAGATGGCCTCGTGCAGGCGGCGCACGACGCGCGATGGGTCGCTGGCGTTGCTTCGGTACGCCTCACGGAAGGCCGCGATGGTCTCGAGCTTGTCACCGGGAACGTTCGTCGCTGCCGAGAGCGCGGCTTCGGCGAGGGCCTTCGGCTCGGTGACGCCCGTGGGCTCGGGGCCGAGCGGCAGCGGCACCTGAATCGGAGACGCGTTGCCCGCGCTCGTCTCGCGGAAGCGGCCCACGCCCGAGTCGGTGATGAGCTTGTTGATGAGCACGGGCCCGACGCCGCTCTCGAGCGCGCTGACGAAGGCCTTGAGCGCGAAGCCAGAGACGACGGGAGCTTTGACGGAGTCGCGGACGTATCGCATGGCCGCGAACCGTAGCGTTGCTGGCGTGAAATGCAGTCACTTGTCTGCGGCGGCTGCTCCGAGCACGCTGGGGTTTCGTGAGACTCGGTGCGCTGCTGCTGACGTGGCTCCTGGCTGCCTGTGCGGAGCCTCCGGCGAAGCAGTTCGAGATCGTCAGGCCCCTCTCGCTCCAGCGCTGCACGCCGACGTTCATGGTGGCTTCTCTGAACCAGAACGACCTGCTCGGTGCTGGCCTTCCCGTGGAGCTCCGGTTCGTGGTGACCGCGTTCATCGATTGTGACTTTGGCCCTCGCGAGGTCGAGCGCATCTCCGTCGAGCTCACCGACGAAGCCGGCGCCCCCATTGCCGCTCAGGTGGAGCTGCAGCCGCAGGGGCGGAGCCAGTTGCTCAAGGTGTCGTTCACCTCGCCCGCGAGCGGTTCGGTTCATCTGCGGCTCGTGGCCGACCCCACCATCGGCGTCTTCACGCAGTCGCACCGCGTGATCCGCTTCTCGACCAGGACGTGGACCGAGCTGCCCACGAGGTCGTGTACGGCCCTCGTCGACGGGCCCGGCGGCGAGTCACTCTGTGTGAACGACGGTCGCCTCGAGTTCGCCAACCGCGTCGTGCAGGTCGACGGCGTCGCGGCGAGCTCGTCGATGCTGTGGCTCCTTCGGCCGACGAGCATCGACGGCTGCTTCCCGGACGGAGGCACTGCCGTGCAGGTCCCGCTCCCGTCGCGCGCCTGGGCCGTGGCGGCGCGAGGCCGTCAGGTCGCGGTCTCGTCGGCTGCCGCCGTCACTGTGGTCGACGAGGCTGGTGGCGTGCGCACCCTGCCGCTCGCGCCAGGCTCCTCGTTCGTGCAGGCCCTCGCGTTCCCCGACGACGACTCGCTCCTCGTGGCGCAAAATGGCGGGTTCGACCGCGTCTCCCTCGATGGCTCGGTGCCCGCTCGGCCCTTCGCGGGACGGCCTCCACTGCTGGCCATGAGCGACGAGGGGCTCTGGAGCATCGACTCGAACGACACGCTCACGCTTTTTCGGTTCGATGGTGGCATCGCCCGCACCTTCGGCTTCGGCGTCCCGCCCAGCGAGGGGTTCGCGTTGCCCGATCACCTCCCGCTCCTGCAGCCGACCTTTGGCCTCGTCGGCATTCCCGTGCCCGCGCCCGACGGAGGCATCGCGGTCGACGTCGTCGTGCTGCCACAGGACCTCGCGCCTTCGTGGCTCACGTCGAAGTGGTTGTTCGCGCGCCACCGCCTCACCCGCACGTTGTGGATGACGCCTCGCATGCCGTGAGTCGTGCGAGAGTACGGTCGGTTTCCCCGTCGAACGTGCGTACCGAGGACATGATGAGTGAGGCAGTGCGAGCGCTGAAGGACAAGGCCAGCGAGCTGATGGCAAAGGGCAAGAGCGAGGCAGCGCTCGAGACGTGGCGGCAGGTGGTGAGCGCTGCGCCCGACGACTTGAACGCGCGTCAGAAGGTGGCCGAGCTGCTCGCGAAGCTGGGTCAGACGGCTGCGGCGGTCGACGCGTACGAAGACCTCGCGAAGCGCTTCGCCGAGAAGGGCCTCTTCTTCAAGGCGTCGGCGACGTGCCGCCTCTTGCTCGGCCTCGACTCGCGGCATGAGCGCACCCTCGAGCTGCTCGCCTCGCTCTACACGCGCAAGTCACAGGAGCCGCTGCGGAACCTCAAGGGGCTGACCCCGCCACCACAACAGCCGGTCGCGCCGATCCCCGATGCGCCGCTGCCCTCGGCGGTGGAGCTCGAACTCGACGTTCCCATCGTCGAAGGAACCCTCGAGAGCGGGCTGCCTGCGATTCCGCTCTTCTCGTCGCTGTCGGAAGCAGAGCTGAAGCAGATCCTCTCGAGCGCGATGGAGGTGCGTGCGTACGCCGACGGTGAGCAGATCGTTCAGGAAGGCGCGGCCGGGTTGTCGATGTTCGCGCTCGTCGAAGGCGAGGCGGGCGTGTTTCGTGGGTGGGGCTCGGAGCAGCCGCGGCAGGTCGCGACGCTGAGCGCGGGCACCATCTTCGGAGAGGTCGCCCTGGGCTCGGGCGCGCGTCGCGTGGCGACGGTGGTGGCGAAGGGTGACGCAGTCGCGCTGGAGTTTCCGCGCGAGGCGATGGCGAACGTGAGCGTGCGCTTCCCTCACGTGGGCGCCCAGCTGGCGCGGTTCTGCCGCGACCGACTGCTCGCCAACGCGTTGCGCGCGAGCCCGCTCTTTCGCGAACTCGACGAGGCCGCGCTGCAGGCGGTCTCGCGCGAGTTCAGGCCGTGCAGCTTCTCGATTGGCCAGAAGATCATCACCGAGGGCTTCGAGGCCGACGGCGTGCACATGGTGCTGCGCGGGGTCTGTCAGGTGCTCCACAGCAGCGGCAAGCGATACCCGGATCTGCGTGAGGGCGATCTCTTCGGCGAGGTGTCGGCGTTGACGAAGGGCGAGGCGACGGCTTCGGTGACCGCGTCGGGGCAGGTGCTGACGCTGCGGCTGCCCGCGGCGGAGCTCGAGCGGCTCGTGCTGTCGAACCCGCAGGCGAAGCTCGCGGTGACGGCGCTCGCGAAGGAGCGGCTCGAGCGGACGGCGCAGTTCGATCAGGTGTTGCGGGACGAGTCGGCGCCCGATCGCCGGGTCTGACCGTGAGCACCCGCGGTGGGCTCGTTTTCGAGCAGCATGCGCGTTTCCCTGCATTCGTGGAGCGGTTCGGAGCTCCAGCCGCGTTCCGCGCGCCACCAGGTGGACATTTGACGCCCTCACGACGCTGCCGTGGTGGAGATGGCTTCGCCCGTCGCTCCATGCTTTCGCGGTGCCGCCCGCTGCTCCAGGCGCGCAGGACTGCGCTGAAAGGCAGCCGGCGTGAGAGACTCCAGACGATGCGTCCCATCGAGGCCGAGCTGCTCGCGAAAGACGACCTCTACCAACGCGTGGTCGTCGAGCGTCTCATGGCTGCGCGGGAGTCGGTCGTCATCGCCACCGCGAACGTGAAGGCGATGATGGTCGAGGTCGAAGGAGACTTCCGGCCCATCGCCGATGTCTTCGCGAAGCTCGCGCGGCGCGGCGTCTCGGTGCGCGTGCTGCACGCCGAGCTGCCGTCACGACCGTTCCGCGCGGCGTTCGACAAACACGAGAAGCTGATTCGTGACGGTGGCGCAGGCGGCGCGCGCATGGAGCTCAAGCTGTGCCCGCGCGTGCACTTCAAGGCCGTGCTCGTCGATGGCGCGTGGCTGTACCTGGGCAGCGCGAACCTCACCGGCGCAGGCCTCGGCGCGAAACACGGCGACGCCAGGAACTTCGAGCTCGGGGTCGTGACCGAAGACTTCGACACGATCGACCGCGTGACGGCGCTCTTCGAGTCGGTGTGGGGCGGCGCCGAGTGCAAGACATGCCGGTACTTCGACGACTGCCCCGACCCCATCGGCGCAGGCCCGCCGAAGAAGAAGCGGAGCCGCGCGCGAGGTGGTTCGACGGGCATCGTGCTCGGCCGCTCCCGACGTTTTGGACTGAAACGATGATCGACGCGCTCATCCTCGACCTGGGCAACGTGCTCGCGTTCCACGACAACGAGAAGTTGTTCGCCGAGATGGCGCGCGTGTTCGGCTCGACGCGCGACGCGATGCGCGAGCGGCTCGATGGCGGGCTCTGGCACGAGGTGAACACGGGCCGGTTGCCGGGCGACTCGCTCCGGCGGGAGCTGGTCGCGCGGCTCGGCCACGACGTGTCACCGGTTGAATGGTTCAACCTGTGGAACTGCCACTTCACCCTGCATGACTCGATGGTGCGCGAGGTCGAGCGGCTCGTTGGGCGCGTTCGCCTGGTGCTGCTCTCGAACACGCACGACCAGCACGTCGAGTTCCTGCGGCCGCTGCTGCCGGTGCTGGAGCGCTTCGACGGGCTCGTGCTCTCGTACGAGGTGGGCCACATGAAGCCCGACCGCCAAATCTACGAGCGCGCGCTCGAGGTGGCTCAGGTGCCCGCGAATCGCGCGGCCTTCTTCGACGACGTGCAGCGCTACGCCGACGCGGCCACGGCGCTCGGCCTGCACGGCAGGGTCTTCACGACCACCGAAGCGTTTCGGGAGCAACTGCGCGCGCTGCGGCCCGACCTCGTCGACTGACAGCTCCTGTCGACCCGCGCCGAACCGAGATGTGACTCACACGGTATTGGCGCCAAATAGGCAGACGGGTCGGCTACTTCGCCATCTCGCCTGCAACAGGGACGTCGACGATGTCGAGCCGGTTCTCGAGGGTGCGCTCGAGCCAGATGACCTGCGCTTTCTCGGTGAGCCCCTTGAGGAGCTGCACGCGACGGCCATCTCGCAGCATCGCGCTGAGTGAGTACTGCACCGTCGTGCCGTTGCGACCCCGGTTGACGTGCTCCTCGGCGTAGAGCTGCGCGAGGTCGGCCTTCTTCCATGCGCCCGAGCCCGGCCACGGCAGCGGCCCGTGCTTGATGTGCAGCTCTCCGTGCTCGAGCCAGATGCGCGTCGAGTTCACGAAGCCCGTCAGCGAGAGGTACGCCACGCCGATGCCGACGGCTGCGTGCAGCGAGCCGAACAGCGCCATGAACGCTTCACCCTGGAAGATGGCGATGCCGAACCACATCACCATGAAGCCGTTCCAGACGATGGCGAAGAAGGCAGTGAAGAGGTGCACCGGCGAGAACCACCGCCACGTCACGTCGAGGCGCCCCGGCTCGTTCGTCACCTTGAACTTCTCGGGCAACGGCAGCGCGGCCGGAGGCGGTTTCGTCAGCGCGTCGATTCGCGCGTCGTCGGCGGTCGCGCGTGTTCGCAGGTCCATCACCTCGCCACAGGCCAGACAGCTCGCGATGCCGAGCGACCGGTCGACATCGGCTGCGCGGAACGACGCACCACACGAGGGGCAGGCGAGAGGGCTCACGCCCGTATTGTAGGCACGTCGACGACCTGCCCAGAAAAGAGAACGGCCGCGGCTCCGTCGAAGGAACCGCGGCCGCGGAAGACGTCAGCTGAACGCGCTCACTTCAACGCGTAGTCGATGGCGTAGTCGCCCTTCGAGCTCGTCGGCGGGTCCCAGCCCTTGCCGTTCAGGTTGTTGTCCTTCAGCACGCGCTGCACCTCGGAGCCGCGCGCGGCCGACAGGTCCTGCTGGGCCTTCTTCACCATCGTCCACACCTCTTCGGCGATGGACAAGTCGTCGACGAGCGACGCGTGGCTGGTGACGGGCTGGCCGACGTTGGTGCCCGCGAACGGCTTGAAGTCGAGCGTCTTGAGCAGCTCGGGCGAGAGCGGAAGCTCGCTCTTCGTGTCGGAGGCGTACTGGGCGACCTCGGTGAGGAACGCGTTCAGCTCGCTCTCACCCTGGTTCGACTGCTGGCGGTACCAGTTCTCGACGGCCGCGCGGTCGCTCACGTTGAGCTGCGGGTTCTTCTTCGCCGCGAAGCCCGTCAGCACGCGAATCGCCTTCTCCTGCTCGTCGAGCGGGCGCAGCACGCGGTTGTAGTCGATGGCAGAGCCCTTCGACTTCGCGAACGCGTTGAGCTCGTCGATGAACTGCTGCTTCGGCGCGCCCGTCTTCGCCACCTGCGTCGCGAACCACTTCTCGAAGCCGGCCGCGTCGCCGGCCGTGACGCCCGGCGTGCCCTTCGACAGCGCGTAGTCCATCATCAGGCCCGCGGCGGCGCCGTTGAGCGCGTACTGCGCGCGGCGAATCGCGCTCGTGTACCCGGCCTCGGCCTCGAGCTCGATTTGAATGTCGTTCGAGAGCATCGCGCCAGTCATCTTCGTGCCGTCGAGCGGCTTGCGGCTCACCCGGTCCTGGAACGAGAGCGCCTGACCTGCCTTCGCGTCGTAGAACTCGGTGTAGTCCATCGAGCCGATGATGAAGTTCCACGACTGCGGGTTGATGTTGAGCGCCTCCTGCCGGTAGTTGTTGAACCACACGGCCTGGCCCCAGCCCGCGGCGCCTTCGACCATGCGGTGCAGCACCTCGGTGTGCGCGGCGACGAGGTTCTTGCGAATGTCGCCAGCCACCTTCGCCTTGTCGGTCGCGTTGGCGAGCGTCGGCGCCTTGTTGCCCAGCGCCTTGCCGAGCTCGGCCAGGAAGGCGTCTTTGTTCGGGCCCGCGAGCTGCGCGTCGAACTCCTTGATGAAGCCGCCGAACGTCTGCTGCTTCGCGAGCTCGCCGTTCACCTTCACGGGCGAGGTGAACGACGCCTCGGTCATGTTCTGCAGCTGGTTGACGCCGACACCCATCGACTGGAGCAGGTTCGTCTTGTCCTTGCCCTCGGGCATGTCGACGACCTTCTTCGCGTAGGCGACGTAGCTGGCCGCGTTGCCCACGGTGACGCCGCTGCCCGACGCGCGCTCGGCCGCCGACATGAAGCGCGAGACCGCCGCCTTCGTGCGCAGGAAGTCACGCACCTCGTTCGCGCCGCCAGCGTCACGCACCGACTTCTCGGTGTTGCCACCGATGTTGCGCTGCAGCTGGTCGACGTTCTCGGCGAAGCCGTCGTACTGGCCACGAATCGCGTCAGCCACCACGCGCTGCAGCTTCGCGTCCTGCTTGGTCGAGATGGGCTGGCCCGGCCAGAGGCGGTCGATGAGCGCCTTGTCGACGGTGAGCGTCGGGTCGAGCTTCTTGAGGCCCTCGGTGGCGGCGCCGACGATGGCGCTGCGGTCGAGCAGCGCGGCCGCCTTCGCCGAGAGCTCGGTCTTCGAGGGCTGGCCGTTCGAGGCCGCCCAGTCGGGCGCGGCTGCGATGAGTTCGCCGAGCTCTTTGATGCGCGGCTCGCCGGCCTGCTGGAACGACGTGACGAGCGCGCTCTGGTCGGTCTCGTCGAGGTGGAAGCGGCCGCGAATCTGCCGCGCGACGGCGCCGGGCTCGAGCGCGAGCACGCCGGTCTCACCGCCCGCGTTGTCGGTGATGCCCTTCTGAACGGCGGCCCGGTACACGCTCGCCGCGGCGGGAGCGACGTTGTTCGCGCTCCAGCTGCCCCACGCCTGACCGAGCTTGCCGGTCGCGGCGGAGTTCGTGAGCGTGTCGAAGATCTCCTGGTTCGCGCTGTCGGTGCGGCTGTCGATCTTGCGGGCGTGCTTGGTGCCCGACGCGTCGATGGCCGTTCCTTCCTTCATGCCGATGAGCACGCGGGTACCGGCGAACGGATCCTTGTCGGAGCCGTACCGAATGCGCGTGCGGTACATCAGCTCTGCCTTCTGCAGGTCCTTCGTCAGCTTGCCGGTCTTGAGGTCCTTCTTCGCCATGAAGGTGTCGAAGAAGAAGTCGCGGCCGATGGCGACGCGCGGCTGGCCGTTGTTCGGGTTCACCTCGTAGCTGCGGGAGTCGAGGGTGAACGAGACGTACGGGTTCGCGCGGCGCAGGGCGTGGGCGTCGCTCTCCCAGCTCATCTCTTCGAGCGGCACCACGCCGACGGTGAGGCCGGCGACGGCCTTCGGGCGCTGCAGGTCGTTGAGCGCGTTGTTCGCGAGCGCGACGGTCTCGTCCTTCGTGAGGCCGGTGACGACGCGCGTGTCTTCGACTTCTTCTCCGTCGCGGCCGTAGGTGACGGGAGCGTTCTTGAACGACTCGGCGCTCATGTGCGGCACCGTCGACAGGTCGATGACCTTCGGCTCGACGATCTGCAGCGTCACGCCGTCGATGGCGAGGCTCGCCTCGGGCTTGAGCTTCGCGGCCTTGCCGAACTCGGTGGTGGTCGCTGCGTAGTTGGAGCGCGAGGCGTCATCGATGCCGAGCGCCTTCGAGAGGCTCGAGCCCTTCGAGAAGTCGAACTGGTCGCCGGCCTTCACCTTGCCGCCGACCACCACGTCGTCCATCGCCTGCACGAGGTCGGCGACGTAGGCGCGCAGCGGCTGGTTGGCCGCCGTCGCCTGGGTCTGCAGCTCCTTCATCGCGGCCTTGAGCGACGCGCCGTCTTTGACGACCTTCGCGTTCGCGCCGTCGCCGATCTTCAGGCTGACGCCCTTTGTCTCGAGCTCCTTGCCGATCGCGTCGAACCACGGGTTGCGATCTGACTTCGCGAACAAGTCCGGGCGGAACTGAACTCCGCGTTTCACCGTGATGCTGGGCATGTCGAACGACCCCCTGAAGGAAATGCTGCGGGAAAAGTGTGGCGGTCTTGTCACGACACCCGGGGTGACTCAAACGCGCAACCCGAGACTGTCGCCTGAATTGGTTTAGTGGTTCAACCAATTCGCGACCGTGGTCGTCCGCGCGGGTCGGTCTAAGGAGGGCCGCATGACGACTCTCTGGGACGCCGTCGGGAACACGCCGCTGCTCGGCCTCGCGTCGCTGTCGAAGCGCACGGGCTGCGAGCTGTTCGCCAAGGCCGAGTTCATGAACCCTGGTGGCAGCATCAAGGACCGCGCCGCGAAAGGAATGATCCGCGACGCCGAGGCGAAGGGCCTGCTGAAGCCGGGCGCCACCATCGTCGAGGGCACGGCCGGCAACACCGGCATCGGGCTCGCGGTGCTGGGCATCGAGCGTGGCTATCGCGTCGTGGTGACGATGCCCGACAACCAGGCGCGGGAGAAATACGAGTACCTCGAGGCCATGGGCGCCGACGTGCGCAAGGTGCCGGTGGTGCCGTTCGCGAACCCGGGCCACTTCTACCATCAAGCGAAGGCCCTCTCGGAGCAGCATGGCTGGTTCTGGGCGAACCAGTTCGAGAACCCCGCGAACGGTGACTTCCACGCCGAGACGACGGGGAAGGAAATCTGGGAGCAGACCGAAGGCCGGGTCGACGTGCTCGTCTCGTCGGTGGGCACGGGTGGAACGCTCGGCGGCGTGTCGCGGTACCTGAAGGAGAAGAACCCGAAGCTCGAGGTGGTGCTGCTCGACCCGCTCGGCTCGGGGCTCTACTGCCACGTCACCGAGGGCAAGGTCGAAGGCAGCGGCTCGTCGATCACCGAGGGCATCGGCATCATGCGCCTCACCGAGAATTTCCGGCGCGCGCGCGTCGACTCGGCGATGCGCGTGACGGATCAGCAGATGCTCGAGATGCTGTACCACCTGGCGCGGAACGACGGCCTGGTGGTCGGCACCAGCGCGGCGCTGAACGTGCGTGGCGCGTACGAGGTGGCGAAGAAGTACCAGGGCTCGGGCAAGCGCATCGTCACGTTCCTGTGCGACCACGGCAGCCGGTACACGTCGAAGGTGTTCAACCCCGAGTTCCTCGCGTCGAAGGGGCTGACCGTCGCGCCGCTGCCCTGATCAGGCACTTTCCGCGCTCGGGGAGAGTGCTACGAGGCGTGCGCATGACTTCGACGCCCGCGCCCTTTCCCATCGGAACGCCTGGAACCCCGTGGGGCCCGGAAGAGAAGCGGCAGTGGCGAGCGTCGGTGCCGAAACGACGGAGCTACACCGACGAAGTGGTGAGCCTCATCGAGCGCCTCGCGACGAAGTTCGAGGCCATCACCTACGGCACGCTCGACTCCGGCGCCGACGGCCAGTTTCCGCTCTTCGTGCTCAAGAGCCGCAACTGGAACGACGCGCTCCCCGTCGCGATGGTGACGGGCGGTGTGCACGGCTACGAGACGAGCGGCGTGCACGGAGCGTTGCGCTTCGCCGAACGAGACGCCGCCGCGTTCGAGGGCCGGCTCAACCTGCTCATCGCCCCGTGCGTGAGCCCGTGGGCATACGAGCGCATTCACCGGTGGAACGCCGACGCCGTCGATCCGAACCGTTCGTTCAAGGCCGATGGCGCCGCGGGCGAGGCACGCCAGTTGATGACCTTCATCGCGCCGTACCGCGGCCGGTTCCTCGCGCACCTCGATTTGCACGAGACGACCGACTCCGATGAAACGGAGTTCCGCCCGGCGCTCGCGGCACGTGACGGCAAGACGTACCAGCCCGGCGTGATTCCCGACGGCTTCTATCTGGTCGACGACTCCGCGAATCCGCAGCCTGGTTTTCAGGCGGCCATCATCGAGGCGGTCGCGACGGTCACGCACATCGCGGAGCCGGACGAGAAGGGGCAGCTCATCGAGACGCCGCTCCAGGGCCGTGGCGTCGTGCACTACGACGTGAAGGCGCTGGGCCTCTGCGCGAGCCTCACCGGAGCGCGCTTCACCACGACGACCGAGGTCTACCCCGACAGCCCGCGCGCCTCGCCCGCGCAGTGCAACGAAGCCCAGGCGACCGCCGTGCGCGCCGGCCTCGAGTACGCGCTGACGCACCGCTGATCAGAAGCCTGCTCCGAATCAACCAGTGCGTCTCCCTGGAGTGCTCTCCGAAGCCTCGAGTGACTCAGGTCTTCGAGGAATGGCTCCACCGCCAGAGATCGACCGAGACAAACTGGGCGTAGTCCAGTCGGCGAGCCAGCCTCGAGCGAACGCGACGAGGCCTGCAACCAGGCCCGAGCCGCAGGGTGCAGGGCGAGCGGGAGCATGGCGCGGTCGACCTTTCCGACGGTGGCCTTGCCATCGCTCACGAGCACGAGCCGACGGCTGCCCGGCGCTGCGCTGAGCACGTGCTCACCGGCAATCGCCTTACCCGATTCGTCAATGCGTTGATGTGCGCGGGCGGCTCTGGCTTCGCTGGGTGGGCGGCCTCTTCAGGGCGGGAATAGTTAGATAGACTATCTAACTATCTGAGGTCCCAGCCTGCCGCGCCTCTGGGCTCGCGCTCAATTCCCGCACTCGCGCTGGCTCTGGGCTTCCAGATCAGTGTCGCCGCCTCCCGGGGAAGCGCATTCGCTTCTTCCGCAGTCCTCGCGAGCAGTGCGCCGGCAAGCGCTGCCGGATGCTCGCTCGGCGAACGCCGTCACGTCATCGGGCCGTTCTGCTCGAAGCGCGCGCAGCTCGACTGACCTGGTGGCATCAGCACCACCGCTCACGGCCAGGCAAACCTCGCCCCCTCGCATGGGTTCGGAAGCTGATCAGTTCTTCCGTTCGAGCAGCTCGACGATCTCGTCGACCAGCAACGTCTCGTCCTTGAAGTCCTTGCGCAGCGCCTCGAGCTTCTTCGCATCAGGGGCCTTCGCGTCGCGCATCTTCGCGACCTCGCGATACGCCTGCGCCACGTTCGCGCCCAGCTGTTCCGCCTTCCGCGTGCGAGCCAGCGCCTCCGACGTGCCCGCGGTGAAGCTGTCGAGCTGACCGAAGTGTTTGTCCCACGTCGCGGGATCCGCAGGGCCACCGGCCACCGACGGAATCGACTGCGCGATCGCCACGTAGGCCCACGTCGGCACCGGCAACGGCTGGCCCGCGTACCAGGCCGCGAAGTCGATGACCTCGTGCCCCTCGACCACGAAGCCCGACACCTCGACGCCCGACTTCAGCGTGAAGCTGAAGTGCCCGCGCGCCGGCAGCTTCTCGGTACCGACCAGCACCACCGCGTTGTTCTTCCGTGGGCCCTCGGTCACCTGCCCCTGCTTCGACAACATCACCGGCCCACCGAGCTCGATGACCGCCGCCGTCAGGTTCGGCCCCGTCTCGCGGCCGAAGCGATGCACCACGTTCACCTCGCCAGACAGCTCGAGCAGATCGCCCGTCGGCTTCTTCAGCACCAGGTGATTCACCGTGTGCGAACGCAGCGCCTCGTCGAGGCCGAAGTCTCCGCCGCGCACCCACGCGAGCGTGTTGCGGAACTCGTCGAGCACGTCGTTGAGGTGATTGAAGTCGCGCGCCACGAACAGCTGCGGCTGCATGCGCGTGATGTCGTACGACGTCGTCGTGCACACGAGCGAGAGCGGCACCTTCCTCACCGCAGGCGTCAGACAGTGCTCGGCCTCACCGATGCTCGAGAGCAGGCCCGCGCCGTACAGCTTCGGCTGCTCCAGCGTGCCGACCATGCCGTACTCGGCCGTCCACCAGTACAGGCGGCTCGCGCGCGTCGACTCCGACACGTAGCGCACCGACGCCGCCGCGGCCGACAGCCGGCTCTCGGCGTGAATGACGTCTTCGCGGGTCGAGAACGGGTCTTCTTTCACCACCGACAGGTTGCGAATCGCCTCGAACATCGCGCGGTCTTCTGCCGAGGCGATGGCCTTGAAGCCGACCTCTCCCGCCGACTTCAAATACCGCGCGTACGCTGCGTCCGCGATGATGGGGGCGTGGCCGGCCGACTCGTGCACGATGTCGGGCGCGGGCGTGTACGCGATGTGCTCGTGGCTGCGAATGTCGGCCGCGATGGCCAGCACCCCGCGCGCCTGCATCTCGGTAAAGACCGCGGGTGGAATGAAGCCGCGCACGCCGACGACGCTCCAGCCCAGCGGAGCGAGCTTCTCGTTCATCGTCTCGAGCCGGGGAATGCGCTCGAGGTCGATGCCCGTCGCGTCGAGGCCCTTCAGGTAGACGGAGTGCGCACGCCCATCGAGGTGGCTGCGAAGGCGCTTCAGAATGTGACGCCACACCGCCTGATCGCGCGGCGTGTACGAGGCGTACTCCTGGTCGACGATGTAGCGCTGCAGGTGCACGGGCAGGGCGGTCGCGGGGGTCCGGTCCATGGCGGCGCTTGTCGCTTCGAGTGCTCGCGCTGGCAAGGGCTTGCACACGCCGAGTGGTTGGGCCTTCACGCGGCACGTCAACGCTTCTTCGGCGCGTGCTCCTCCGACACCGCGACGTCGAGGAACGCGCGCAGGGGCCGCGAACGGTCGTCCGCTCTCCACGCGAGCGCGAACTCGAGCCGGTTGTCGAAGCCCGAGAGCGGCCGCGTCACCACGCCAGGAGGCAGCTCGCGCAAGACGTAACTCCCCACCAGGAACAGGCCCACGCCCTCGGCCACCAGCGTCGGTCCGATGAGCGCCTGCGTCGTGTGGAACGCCACCTTCGGCTCGAAGCCCGCCGCGCGGCACTGCTGCATGAACCAGTCGTAGGTCGGCGGGTTCAGCTTGCGCGAGAAGATGATGAGCCGCTCGTCGGCGAGGCGCGCGAGGGGAATCTCGGCTCCACGTGCGAGCACGTGTTTCTCGGGCAGCACGACGACCCAGCGACCCGTCACCACGCGGCGCGCCTTCAACGTCGGCACCTTCACGGGGTGAAACGTCATGCCCACGTCGATGGTGCGCTGGGCGAGCGCGTCGAGCACCTGCGACGGGTACATCTCGACCGACTCGACCTCGACCTCGGGGTAGTGCTCGCCGAGGCGTCGCAGCGCGCGGCCGATGAAGGGCAGGTTGATGTACTCGAGGTAGCCGAAGCGCAGGCGGTGCGTGGCGGAGCGGCCGATGCGCTGCGCCTCCTTCGCGCCCGCCTCGAGCATCGCGATGGTCGCCTTCGCCGTCTCGAGGAACACCGCACCTGCCTCGGTCACCTCGACGTGCCGCCGGCTGCGCGAGAGCAGCGTGACGCCGAGCGTCTCCTCCAACGCCGCGATGTGATGGCTGAGCGCAGGCTGGGTGACGCCGACGCGCGTGGCGGCCCGGCGAAAATGCAGCGTCTCGCAGACCGCGATGAACGACCTCAGGTGCCTGAGCTCCATGAACTGCTGATTAGCGCGCTGAATCACACGATTCCGAACTCTGTGTGGCGCCCGGGGCCGCAAGACGACAAATCGCCCGCCTATGTGGATCGTCCGACTCGCGCTCCGGCGGCCGTACACCTTCGTGGTGTTGTCGCTCGTGCTGCTCATCTCGGGCTGGCAGGTCGTGCGCAAGACGCCGACCGACGTGCTGCCTTCGGTGGACCTGCCCGTCATCAGCGTGGTGTGGACGTACTCGGGTCTGCCCGCACAGCAGATGGAGGCGCAGGTCACGCAGTTCTCCGAGTTCTCCATCGCCGGCAACACGTCTGACGTGATGCGGCTACAGAGCGACACCTACGACGGCGTGAGCGTCATTCGCGTCTACCTGCAGCCTGGCGCCGACGTGAGCGCGGCGATGGCGCAGATCACGGCTGCCTCGCAGACCATCGTGCGCCGCATGCCGCCCGGCATGATTCCGCCCATCATTCTTCGCTACACCGCCTCGAGCGTTCCGGTGCTGCAGCTCGCCTTCACCAACGACACGCTCTCCGAGGCCGAGCTCTTCGACTACGTGAACAACCGCGTTCGCACCGCGCTCTCCATCGTGCGTGGCACGCGTTTTCCGCTCCCGCAGGGTGGGAAGTTCCGGCAGGTGAGCGTCGACCTCGACCTGAACGCGCTCACCGCGCAGGGGCTGGCGCCGCAAGACGTCGCGCTGGCGGTCTCGGCGCAGAACCTCACGCTGCCCACGGGCTCGCTGAAGATCTCCGACCGCGAGTACCGCGTGGCGCTCAACAGCTCACCCGACGCCATCGCGGCGCTGAACGAGCTGCCGATTCGGAGACCCGATGGACGCCTGCTGCAGCTGCGTGACGTCGCCTTCGTGCACGACGGCTTTCAGGTGCAGACGAACATCGCGCGCTCGAATGGCCGCCGCAGCGTCGTGCTCACGGTGATGAAGAACGGAGACGCCTCGACGCTCGAGGTCGCCAGCCGCATCAAGGCGATGCTGCCGGGCATCAAGGTCGCTGCTCCCGACGGAACGCGCGTCGAGTTGCTGGCCGACGCGTCAGGGTTCGTCGAGCACGCCATCGAAGGCTTGCTCACCGAAGGCACGCTCGCGGCCGCGCTCACTGCGCTGATGATTCTGCTGTTCCTCGGCTCGTGGCGCTCGACGCTCATCGTCGCCACCTCGATTCCGCTCTCCATCGTCGTCGCGGTGCTGGGCCTGCGCGCGCTCGGCTACACCATCAACGCGATGACGCTCGGTGGGCTCGCGCTCGCGGTCGGCATTCTCGTCGACGACGCGACGGTGGAGATCGAGAACATTCACCGCAACCTCGCGATGGGGAAGCCGCTCACCCGCGCGATCCTCGACGGAGCGCAGCAGATCGCCGTGCCCGCCTTCGTGGCCAGCCTCTCCATCAGCGTGGTCTTCGTCAGCGTGCTCTTCCTCGAAGGGCCGGCGCGCTTCCTCTTCATGCCGATGGGGCTCGCGGTCTCGTTCTCGGTGATGGCGTCGTACCTGCTGTCACGAACCATCGTGCCGACGATGGTGCAGTTCCTGTTGCCGGCTGAGGTCGCCCGCGGTCACGGCTCCAGCAGCGGGTTCTTCGGCTCCATTCACGCGGCGTTCGAGCGCGGCTTCGAAGCGTTGCGCCGGCTGTACCTCGGCCTTCTCGCGTGGACGCTGAGCCACCGCGTCGTGGTGCTGGCCGTGTTTCTGCTCTCGGTCGCGGGCGTCGTCGGCCTCTCGACCATCGTCGGGCGCGACTTCTTCCCGAAGATCGACGCTGGCGTGTTGCGGCTGCACGTCGTCGCTCCGCCCGGCACGCGGCTGGAGGAGACCGAAGTGTTGTTCGGTGAAGTCGAGAACACGATTCGTGAACTCATTCCCCCGAACGAGCTCGCTGGCCTGCTCGACTTCATGGGTCCATCGAGCGGCTACAATCTGGCCATCACCGACAGCGTGAACGTCAGCACCGCCGACGGCGAGATTCTCATTCAGCTCACGAAGGACCGGACGAAGCGGGTGACTGACTACGAGGCGATGCTTCGCGAGAAGCTGCGAGCGCGCTTCCCGCAGGCGCGCTTCTTCTTCCAGCCCGCCGACATCGTGACGCAGATCCTGAACTTCGGTCTCCCTTCGGCCATCGACATTCAAGTGTCGGGAGCGAAGCGTGACGCGACGTACGCCGCCGCTCGCAGCATCGAGAAGCAGCTGCGCGCCGTGCCCGGTGCGGTCGACGTTCGGCTCCATCAAATCGTCGACGCGCCACGGCTGCAGGTCGACGTCGACCGCCTGCGCGCCGCCGACGTCGGGCTCACGCAGCGTGACGTCGCGAACAACGTGCTGCTCGCGGTCTCGTCGTCGAGTCAGGTCGCGCCCACGTTCTGGACCGACCCGAAGACGGGCTTTGGCTACAGCGTCGCCGTGCAGGTGCCGCAGGAGGTGGTGAACTCCGTCGAGGCGCTGCAGACGTTCTCGCTGCAGACGCCGCGTGGGCCGCAGCTGCTCGGAGACCTCTCGAGCCTTCGCCGGCAGCAGACGCCCGTCTTCATCACGCGCGTCGACGTGCAGCCGACGTATCAGGTGCGCGCTGACGTGCAGAACCTCGACCTCGGCACGGTCGCGAGCGCCATCGACGGCATCGTGGCGGGAGTCAAAGAGAAGCTGCCGCCGGGCTCCGCGATTCAGGTGCGTGGTCAGGTCGAGTCGATGCGCAGCGCCTTCGGAGCCCTCGCCCTCGGCCTGCTCGCCGCCGCGCTGCTCGTCTACGCGGTGATGGTCATCAACTTTCAGTCGTGGACCGACCCGTTCATCATCATCACGGCGCTCCCCGGTGCAGGCATCGGCATCGTGCTCGCGCACTTCTCGACGCAGACGACTTTCAGCGTGCCGTCGTTGATGGGCGCGGTGTTGAGCGTCGGTGTCGCGACCGCGAACTCCATTCTCGTGGTGACCTTCGCGAACGAGCAGCGCGCGCGTGGCATGTCGGCCATCGAAGCGGCGCTCGAGGCGGGGCGCGTTCGCCTTCGTCCCGTGTTGATGACGGCGCTCGCGATGGCCATCGGCATGCTGCCCATGTCGCTCGGCCTGTCAGAAGGTGGCGAGCAAAATGCGGCGCTCGGGCGCTCGATGCTCGGCGGCATTCTCGGCGCGACGTTCGCGACGCTCTTCCTGGTGCCCGTTTTCTATTCGTGGCTGCGCGCGCGGTGGCGTCCGAAGGTGATGGACGAAGCGCTGCGTGAGCCCGGTGATGATGAAGGAGTCGTTCATGAGTGACGTGACGCCGAAGGTGACGCCGCGCATGCCGAAGTCGGTGCCCGTGCTCTTCGTGCTGGTGCTGGCCGGGCTCGTCGCGGCGGGCTGGCTTCCGCGTGCGCGTCGTGCCGAAGCGGTGGAGCGCGAACACCAGCTCGCCATCGCCCCGCGCCGCGTGGTGGTCGGGGTCGTGGGGCGCGCTCCCGTGCAGGCGACGTTCACCCTGCCGGGAACAGCGGCTCCTGCGAAGGCGGCCGTCGTCACCGCGAAGGGCTCGGGCTTCGTGCACCAGTACTTCGTCGACCTCGGTGATGTCGTGAAGGCGGGCCAGGTGCTCGCGGTGCTCGAAGCGCCCGAGGTCGACGAAGACGTGAAGCGCGCCCAGGCCAGACTGACCGAGGCCGAAGCCAACGTGATGTTGTCGCGCTCGGCCGCCGAACGGTCGAGCCGGCTCTCGGAGCAGGGCGTCACGTCGAAACAGCAGGCGGAAGAAGCGCAGAGCCGGCTCACCACCGCCATCGCGTCGGTCGACACGGCGCGCGCCGACGTGCTGCGGCTGACTGCGGTGAAGGGCTACAGCCGGGTCGTCGCGCCGTTCGCTGGAGTCGTGACGCGCAGGCTCGTCGAGCAAGGCGCGCTCATCTCCAATGACCGCACACCGCTGTTCGAGGTGGCGCAGACCGAGACGCTCAAGGTGACGGTCGACGTGCCGCAGTGGCTCGCGCCCGACGTGAAGCAGGGGCTCGTGCTGAAAGTGGCTCCGCCCAATCGCCCGCAGCTGGCCGTCGAAGCGCGCGTCACCCGAAGCGCCGGCGCGTTGGATCCCGTCACCCGAACGCTCCGCATCGAGGCGCTCGTCGACAAGCCGGGCGCGCTGCTCGCCAACGCCTTCGTGCAGGTGACGTTTCAGGTCGAGCGCACGTCGCCGCCCCTCATCATTCCAGCCAGCGCCATCGTCGCCCGCGCCGATGGAACGCGCGTGCACGTCGTGAAGGGCAACGTGATCGCCACCACGCCGGTGCTGGTCGCGAGAGATCAGGGCCGCACGGTCGAGGTGCTGACCGGCGTCGAACCCGGGATGCAGGTGGTGCTGAACCCGCCTGACGACCTCGAGAACGGAGAAAAGGTCGAGGTGCTGGTGCCCGACGCGGGAGCGCCACGATGACCTCGGCGCTGCTGCTCTCGCTCGTCGTCGCACAGACCCCGAGCCTCACGATGCCGCAGGCCATCGACCGCGCGCTCACTCAGACGCCGCGCATCTCGACGGTGCGTGCCTCGGTGCAGCGCGCCGAAGCGCTCGTGGTGCAGTCGCGCGCCGCGTGGCTTCCCACGTTGTCGGTCAACGGCACCTTCACGCAGCTCGAGGGCAACCGTGGGCTCGCCGACCGCGTGCTGGTCGCCGCGCAGACGGGGAGCGCCAACCTGCAGCTCGCCTTTCCCCTGCTGACGGTTCCCCGCTGGCTCGCGACCCAGCAGGCCGAGCTCGCGGTCGAGGCGACGAAGCTCGACGAGCTCGAGGTGCAGCGCGCGCTGGTGAGCCTCGTCGGCCGTGCGTGGCTCACGGTGGAGCTGCAGCACAACCTCATCGTCGTCTCGGAGCGCGCGCGGAAGACGAGCGCCGAGCAGCTCGAGCTCGCGAAGCTCCGCCAGACCGGTGGTCTCGGAACGAAGCTCGACCTCGTGCGAGCGCAGCGTGAGCTCGCCGACAACGAAGGGCGCCTCGCCCGTGCGCGCATCGACCTGACGACCTCGCGTGAGGTGCTGGGCGTCCTCCTCGGCGCCGACGGGCCCATCGACGTCACCGGCGTTCCCGAGTTCGGCGTGCTGCCGGTCGCCGACTCGCTCGAGAAGACCCTCGAGGCGCGCCCCGACGTCGCCGCCACGCAGGCCCGCGTCACCCTCGCGACCCGCGCGGTCGAGCAGAGCTGGACTGACTATCTGCCCACGGCCGGACTCCTGGTGACGCCGACGGCACAGACGCCAGCGACGCCCACCGCTCCGGCGCTTGGAGTGACGGCGCAGGTGACGGCCCAGGTCGTCGCGTTCGATGGCTTCTCGCGCAGCGGCGTTCGCAAGGAACGGGAGGCCGCGCTCCTCGCAGCCCGTGCCCAGGCCGATGAGGTTCGCCAGCGGGCGACGAGTGAGCTTCGGCTCGCGTTCGAGGTGTTGGCGCTGCGGGAGGAGTCGGCGCGTGCTGCTGCTGCGTCGGCGAAGCTGGCGCTCGAGGCCGAGTCGCTCGCCCGCGCCGCGTGGAAAGAGGGCGCGACCACGAACGTCGAGTTGATCGAAGCCGAACGCTCCGCGCGTGACGCCGAGACGCTCGCCGAAGCCGCCCGCACGAGTGAGTGGTCTGCGCGGCTGGACCTGCTCGTGGCCGCGGGAAGACGGCCGCCGCCCTAGCGACGCGATGGGTCGCAGGAAGGCCCACACGGCCTGACGAGTCGGCTAGCATGAGGCCGCGTGACACCCGTTCCGGTACGGCCAGTCTTCCTCGAGTCGAGCGGCGCATGGATGCCGAAGGTTCGTGAGCTGCTCGAGCAGGCCCGCGTTCCCGTCGAGAGCGAAGTGACGGCCGCCGTCGACGTCGCCGTCTGTGACGTCACCAGCGCCGAGGGCCTCGAGAAGAAGCGCGCGTTGATGCTCAGGGCTCCGCGCCTGGGCGTGCTCGTCATCGCCAACGGAGACTTGTCGCTCGAGAGCTCCGTCCTCGAGGTGGTGGCGCCCGAGTCACTCGAGTCCGAACTGTTGCCTCGTCTGAGCCGCCTGCGCGCGCGCCTCGTCAGCCAGCAAGACGCCGTCGCCCGCCAGCGCGACTTGAAGGTGCTGCTCGAGCTCACCGCCCGCTACGCCGAGGCGACCGACATCGAGGAGCTGCTCCACGACGTCACCCGCAAGCTCGCCGAAGACTTCGACATCGACCGCGCCACGCTCGTGCTCATCGACGCCGAGAACAAGCAGGGCACCATCGTCGCTGCTTCCGACGACGCGTCGCTGAAGAACCTGCGCATCGAGCTGTCGCGCTACCCCGAGATTCGTGAAGCCGTTCGCACCGGCAAGCCCGTCATCGTCGAAGACGCGCCATCGCACCCGCTGCTCGAAGACGTGAAGGAGTCGGTGAAGGCCCGCGGCATTCGCAACATCGCCGCGTTCCCGCTCATCGTCAGCGGCAAGGTCTTGAGCGTGCTGCTGGTGCGGCGCTCGTCGGTGCGCGGCGCCTTCAACCCGAGAGAGATCGACTTCCTCGCGACCGTCGCCCACGCCACCGCCATCGCGTTCCGCAACATTCGCCAGCTCGACCGCGAGCGCGGCAAACGCGAGCTCGAGAAGACGGCCCGCCTCGCCGCCGAAGAGCGCGTGCACGAGCTCGGCCGGTACGCGTCGTACTTCGCGCACCTCAGCGACGGCGTGGCGATTCTCGACGCGCGCGCCTGCGTGCTCTCGCTGAACCCCGCAGGCGAGAAGCTGCTCGACTTGAACGCCGGTGAAGCCGTGGGCCGGCACGTCAACGCGCTCGCGAACCCGACCGACGACGGGCTGCTGCTCGACGTTCTGTACTCGGTCTCGAAGGGCCAGGTTCGCACCGACGTCGACCTGCACGCGCGCACGGGCCCGGGCCGACGGTTGACGCTCTCGCTCTCGGCCGCGCCGCTCACGGGTGATGCGGGCGAAGGCGTGGCGATTCTCACCATGCGCGACGTCACCCGGCAGCGGCAGATGGCCGACGAGCTGACGCGCACGAAGGAGTACCTCGAGCGCCTCATCGACTCGAGCGTCGACGCCATCATCGCCGCCGACATGAAGGGCAACATCACGCTCTTCAACAAGGCCGCCGAAGACGTGACTGGCTACCGGGCCGAGCAGGTCGTCGGGAAGCTGCACGTGACGAAGCTGTACCCCGAGGGTATCGCGCGCGACGTGATGGCGCGGCTTCGCTCGGGAGAACACGGCGGGCCCGGCCGGCTCACCACCTCGCGCTACGAGATCATCAGCAACACGGGCGAAGCGATTCCCGTGAACATGACCGCCAGCATCATTCACGACGGCACCCACGAGGTCGGCACCGTCGGCCTGTTCATCGATTTGCGCGACCGTCTCAACCTCGAGCGCAAGCTCACCGACGTCGAGGCGCGGCTGCTCGAGAGCGAGAAGAACGCCGTCATCGTCGCGCTCGCAGGCACCACGGCGCACGAGCTGAACCAGCCCCTCACCTCGGTCACCGGCTACGCTGAGCTGCTCAAGCGCAAGCTCAAGGGCGATGACCCGGCGAATCGCTACGTCGACATCATCTACCGGGAGGCGGAGCGCATGGCCGAGATCGTCCGGAAGATCGGAAAGATCACCCGCTACGAGACCACCAACTACGTCGGCAACGCGCAGATCGTCGACCTCGACAAGGCGTCTTCGCATGAAGAGTGAGACCTCCCAGGTGCGGCCCTTCGAGAGCGCTGGCCCTGCGGCCGACGCGTTTCAGGCGTTCTTCGACATGGTCGATGCGCCGGCCGCGCTGTGCGACTTGTCGCTGGTGGTGTTGACGGCCAACTCTCCCTTCGAGGTGCTCGCGGGCCAGAAGTCGCTCGTGGGTCGACCGCTCGCGGAGTGCCTGGGCGCAGCGCCCATCGCCGCTCCCGAAGAAGTGCGGCCCGTCGACCTCGACGTCGTCTTGAAGACCGGCCAGCACGTGACGCTGACGGTGAGCCGGCGTGGGCAGACAGTGGCGGTGGTGGCGCGCCGGCTCTCGCCGATGCTCGACTCCCTCGCGGCGGCAGGCCGGGCGCTCATCGAACAGGCGCGCGTCGAGTCGCAGCTGCTCGAGATTGGCCGAAACGTCGCGGGCTCCACGGGAGAAGAAGAGCTGGTGGCGACGGTCGCGCGTGGCGTGAAGGGCCTCTTTCCAGGCCGCACCTTCGTCGTGCGCATCGTCGACCCACGCACCTGCGCGCTCACCTCGCTGTACGCCGAGGGGCGGCTGCGTGACGGCTCCCGCGACGTCTTCCACCTGCGGCGCTCGATGGTCGAGAAGACGCACCTCGAGACGGGGCACCTGCCGAAGGACAAGGTGGTGGTGACGACCGGAGAGCTGCCGCTCGTCTTCACGGGCAGCGTGCGTGGCATCGCGGCGCCGCTCGTCGCTTCGGGCCAGCTCGTCGGAGCCATCAACGTCGAGTACCCACCGGGGCTCACCGCCGACATCGTCGCCGACGAGCGCATTCTGATTCAGCTGGCCAATCAGGTCGCCGTCGCCGTGCGCAACGCCAAGCTCATCGACGAGCTCACCTTCGTGCGCAAGTACCTCGAGGAGCTCATCGAGAACGGCAACGCGCTCATCGTGGTGACGAACCGCGAGGGCAAGGTCGTCGTCTTCAACCGAGCGCTCACGCAGCTCACCGGGCTCAGCAAGGCCGAGGTGCTGGGCCGTGACCTGAACGAGTTGGTGCCGCCCGCCATGCGGCTCAACGTCATTCGCGTCTTCAACGACGCCCTGGTGGGCCAGGCGCAGTCGGCCTTCGAGACGACGCTGCTCACGAAAGATGGGCGTGAAGCCCGCGTGACCCTCGCCTCGAGCGCCGTGGTGAGCCAGACGGGAGACATCGAGGGCGTCATCGCCATCGGGCAAGACCTCTCGCGCATGCGTGACCTCGAGAAGCGCGTCGTGCAGGCCGAGAAGCTCGCGTCGCTCGGGCAGCTCGCGGCGTCGGTCGTGCACGAGATCAACAACCCGATGACGGCCGTGGCCACCTACGCCGACGCGTTGCTCAGCCGCGCCTCGACGTCGCTCACCGCCGACCCCAACGACGTCACCAAGTACCGGAAGATCGTCGAGAACACCGACCGGGTGCTGCGCTTCACGCGAGACCTCGTCAGCTACGCCCGCCCCGCGCAGGACACGCCCGAAGAGGTCGACCTCAACGCGACCATCGAGCGCGCTGTCGGCTTCTGCGACCACGTGCTGCACAAACACGGCGTGACGCTCGAGACCGAGCTGGGCGAAGTGCCGCGCTTCCTCGCGGTGCGGCAGAACCTGGTGCAGGTCTTCATCAACCTCATCACCAACGCGTGTCACGCGACGCCGTCGGGCGGCCGCATCGTCATCACCACGCGCACGCTCGACGCCCAGGTGCAGATCGAGCTGCGCGACACGGGCGCCGGCATTCCCGCCGACGTCAAGGCCCGCATCTTCGAGCCCTTCTTCACCACGAAGCCCGACGGCAAGGGGACTGGCCTCGGCCTGTCCATCGTGCAGGGCATCATCGAGAACCACGGTGGCCGCATCTCGGTCGAGAGCGACCCGGGGAAGGGCTCGGCCTTCAGAATCGTACTGCCGATGGTGCGCACCAGCTGAGGCGTCCCGACCCGGAAGCAGTCTTGAAGTTCCAGAAGCCCCCCTCGTCATGATCGCTGACCTTTTGGCCGCGGGCCGTTAGAAGGCAGCGCATGCGTGCAGCTCGAATCCTCCTGTCGTCGGTGCTCGTGGTGGGCCTCTCGTCGTCGTGTGCGCTGCGTACGCGCTACCGCGACTTCGTCACTCCGAAGACCGAGGGGAAAGACGTTCAGCTGCTGGTGACGGACGGCCAGGGCGGGGCGTTGCCGAACGTGAAGGTCGAGCTGAGCGAGTGGAAGAACCGCCTCGTGCTGACGAGCGCCGCTGATGGCCGGCTGACGTTGCCAGTCGAGAAGAAGTACCTCGACGAGAACCCGGTGCTGGTGGTGCAGCTGCCTGCCGGTGCGTCGCAGTACGTGCTCGCGCTCGCGCCGCCGCCGCTTCCTCCTCCGGCTCCCGTGATGGCACCCCCTGCGCTGCCAGTCGAGCCGGCGCCGGTGACGCCCGCACCCGCAGAGCCAACGCCGGCCCCGTCGCCCGCAGCGCCGACGCCCCCTGCTTCAGGAGCCACGACCCCATGATTCGAAGTCTGCTCATCGCGCTCACGCTTGGCGCTGCGACCCCTGCGCTCGCCCAGGACCAGTTCCACGGTTGGTCGAAGGACGGCAGCTGGCTGGTCTTCGCCCGACCCGGGAAGAACGACATCACCGAGCTGTATTTCTGCCAGACGAGCGAGGCGGCTCCGAAGTGGCCGGCCCTGCTCAACGACCAGGACAAGATGACGGAAGCGGGCCTCGAGTGCGTGCGCTTCCTCGACCAGAACAAGGCGCCGTACCAGTGGCAGAAGCTGGTGACGGCGGGTGACTCGAAGCCGGCTCAGGGCGGGCTCGCCATCGCTGCCGAGCTCGTGACCGACGGAGAGTCACCGGGCTTCGTCGTCGAGGGCGGCGGCAAGACGCAGAGCTGCTACGCGTCGGGAACGCGCGAGGCGTCGAAGCTGCAGAAGTCGTATTGGCACACGTCGCTGAAGTACGTGGCGGCCATCATCGACGGAAACTTCCACCACTGCGTGCTGACGGTGAAGCCGGGCAAAGCGCCCGCCGCGCCTCCGAAGAAGAAGTAACGGTCAGTCGCACCAGTCGCGGTCGTTGGGCTGCTTCACCCAGAGCGGCTCTCGCACGCCGCGCACCTGCGCCCAGAAGCCTGAGCTGGTCTTCGCCGAGTCCCACTTTCCGAGGAAGGACGGGTCGACGACGACCGCTGCTGCCGCTCCGTCTGGCCGGTCGAACAACACCGTGCCGCGGGCGAAGCGTTTGAGACAGCCGGTCTGGCCCGACTCTCCTTCCTGAACGGGAGAGCGCCACGCCTTCCAGTTCGCAGGAGTGGTCTCGAGCGGCTGCGTGTCGGCGCGGTCGACGAACCAGAGCACGGCGATGCCGTTGCGAATGACGAAGAGCTGCAGGCGGTTGGTCTCTGGCGTCGCGAGGTCGGTGCAGCCGACGGGCCCTTCTTCGGGAGTCCACCCTGCATCGGCCGTGTTCGACGAGTACCAGACGGCGCCGCTGCGCAGCTTCAGCAACTGCACGCCACGCTGAACGGCTGGCCTCAGACACCGTGAGGCGGTGACGGGGTCGGCAGGCGGAGCAGCCGTCAGCACGACCACGAGCAACAGCGGCGTTCCAGACATGGGCGCATCGTCGCCGTGCACGGGCCCTCTTGCGAGCCGGAGGTGGATTGGTTTAATGGTTAAACCAATGACGCTCTCCACGCCACTGGCCCGTGTGCCCCGACCCGTCGACGCCGTGCTCGACCGCCTTCGCCGGGCAGTGGTGGGTGGTGAGTACAAGGCAGGCGACTACCTGCCCCCAGAACGCCAGCTCGCCGCCTCGTTGGGCGTGAGCCGACTGACGCTGCGGGCCGCGATGGCGAAGCTCGAGAGCGAGGGACTCGTGCGGGCTCGGCAGGGCGACGGCGTGATGGTGCTCGACGTGATGCAGAGCGCCGGTCTCGGCGTGCTCGCGTACGTCGACATCGCCGACCGTGCCGACCTGCTGCGCTCGTTCCTCGAGCTGAGGCGGGCGGTGGCCGTCGAGGCGGTGGCGCTCGCCTGTGAGCGCGCCGTTCCTTCTGACGTGGCTGCGCTCCAGCGCCTGGCCGATGCGCAAGCCGTCGAGACGAACCACCAGCGCTACATCGAGCGAGACACCGAGTTCGCGCGGCTCGTACTCAGCGCTTCGCAGTCGTTCGCGACGTCGCTGCTCTTCAACACGCTCACCCCCATCGCCGCGGCGCACCCCGAGTTCCTCGAGGCGTTGGTGGAAGACAAAGAGCGTTCCCTCGCCGGGTACACCATCACCATCAGCCTCATTCAGGCGAAGGACGCCGACGTCGCCCGCACGGTGTTGCGCAAGGCGCTCGAAGGCGCGGACGGAGAGGTGCTCAAGTCGGTCGCGCGCCGCCGACGTGCTGGAAAGCGAGCCGTGAGATGAATGCGTTCCGCTTGCACGAACTCGGCACGCGGCGCCGACGTCCCGGAAAGCAGGGCGTGAGATGACGGCGTTCCGCTCCGCGCACCTCCACGCCGCCGGAGTCGACGCACCGAGGCGTGTGCGCTCGCGATGCCTGCGTCTCGTGAAGCCAGCGGTCACCGAGGAGGAGTGCGCACCATGAACCTCGACGCACTTCGCGCCATGTCGAAGGCGCAGCTGGGCGAGCTGCTGCGAACCGGTCATTCCATCGCCCCCCGCGCGCTCGACGGCTGGGCCTACCGCGGCACCGTGCTCGCGGCGCCACGTCTCGTCGAGCGACTCACGTGGCAAACGTTCCAGAAGTGTTTTCACCGGCTGCCCGACGGCCGGCTCGTCGGGTGGAACGTGCGGCTCGTGCAGCGTGGGCTCTCGGCGCCGAGCGAGCCGAGGACCCGTGCCGGAGCGCCGCTCTGCGTCTGGCCGTTCGAAGTGGTGGCGAGCGACGGGCCGGGGCTCGTCATCGACTACGCGCCGTTCAACCTCGACACGATGCACTTCGTGAAAGACCCGCTCGTCTCGCTCTCGGAAGGAAGCGCCGACCAACTGCTCGGGGTGAGCGACGCCATCGTCGGACCGCTCCGCGTGCGCACGCCCACCTGGTTCGTGCTCGAGCGTGAGCACCGGGTCTCGTTCGTTCCTCCGCTGTTCCAGCCGGCGCCGTTGCTCCACGACTTCGAGCGCCGCTGGGCCGACGCACTCTTCGACGCGCTGCTCGGCACGACCGTCGCCGATCGCGCCAGGTTCTGGGAGCTGCTCTCGGCGCACGGGCCCACGATGCTGAAGCCCGGTTTGCGCGCAGCGGTTCACGCGCTCACGTTTCTGCCGGTCACGCTGCCGGCGTTTCGGCGACCGTTCTTCGCCCTCGACGCCGACGCTCGAGCGGCCTGCATCGACGCGATGGCGACTCACGCCCGATTGCCGGTTCGACAGCTCGTCTCGACGTTGAAGGTGCTCGCGTGTTTTGCGCTGTTCGAAGCGCCGGGTGCGCGACGCCAGTGGGTCACGCCATGAGTGCGCTCGGCTCGACGTCGAGTGCTCGGATCGTTCGAGGCGCCAGGTGCGCGACGGAAGCTCACACCATGAGTGCGCTCGGCTCGACGTCGAGTGCTCGCGACGTTCGAGGCGCCAGGTGCGCGACGGACGCTCACACCATGAGTGCGCTCGGCTCGACGTCGAAGCTGCTCGCAGGTCTCGTGCTCGCGCATTCGCCCGGCGCGTGGAGCCAACGCGTCAGTGAGGTCTCATCATGACGACGCTGGTCGAGTTCGACGGACGCGATGTTCGAGGCACACTCCACCTGCACGCCGATGTGGTCGTCGTCGGCAGCGGGCCCGCGGGCGCCACCGCCGCGTGGACCATGGCCGCCCGTGGCCTGTCGGTCATCGTCCTCGAAGAAGGTGACGAGGCCACCACCGCCGACTTTCCCGAGAGCGGCCTCGAGGCGATGGCGCGCTGGTATCGAGAGCTCGGCATGTCGGTCGCGCTGGGCCCGACCATCATTCCGTACCTGCAGGGCAAAGCCGTCGGAGGCACCTCGGTCATCAACGGCGCCATCTGCTGGAACCTTCCACGCGACGTGCACGAGCAGTGGCTGCGTGACGACCCTGCCCTCGGCGAGCAGTTGCCGTGGAGCGACATCGTGCGTGCCGAGGCGATGGTCGACGCGCGGCTCGAGGTCGCGCCGACGGATCCCACGGTCGCCGGCCCGAAGAACCTGTTGCTGGGCAAAGGCGCCGAGGTGCTGGGGCTCGAGCACCGGCCGATTCGCCGCAACGCTCCCGGCTGTCGAGGCAGTGGGCGATGCCTGCAGGGCTGCCCCAACGGGGCGAAGGCCAGCGCCGACCGGACATTCCTCACCGACGCCGTGAAGCTGGGCGCGAAGGTCGTGTCGGGTGTGCGTGTTCGACGGCTCGTGCTGGAGCGACAGCGCGCAGTCGGCGTCGAGGCCGTCACGGCGCGTGGCGTGCGGGTCGACGTGAGCGCGAAGCACGCGGTCGTGTTGGCGGCGAGCGCGATTCAGACGCCGCTGCTCCTTCGCGAGAGTGGACTGTCGCGCGGGCCGGTCGGCGACAACTTGATGGCGCACCCCGGTGTGTCGGTGACGGGCCGTTTCGCGGAAGCCGTGAACAATCACCTCGGCGCGACGCAGGGCCACGAGGTCATCGGGCTGCGGCACGAGGGCATCAAGGTCGAGGCGCTCGGGTTCGACGTGTCGATTCTCGCGAGCCGGCTTCCGGGAACGGGTGCATCGTTCATGAAGTCGCTCGCGCGGCTCAATCATCACGCGGCGTGGGGCGCAGCGATTCGGGCGAAGGCGCGTGGCTCGGTGCGCAGCGTCGGCGGCGCGACCATCGTTCGCTACGCGCTCACAGCCGAAGACGTGAAGACGGTGCGACGTGGTGCGAGCGTCGTCGCTCAGCTCTTCGTGGCCGCGGGGGCCGAGGCCGTTGCTCCGGGGATCTCTGGCGTCGCCTCCGAGTTGCAGACGATGGAGCAGGCGCGTGCGCTCGAGGCCACCGCTCCGCTCGATGCAGGCGCGTACTCGATGTCGATGACGCATCTCTTCGGCACGGTGCGCATGGGCAGCGATCCGAAGACCTCAGTGGTGCGGCCAGACTTTCGGCATCACGACGTCGACCGCCTTTACGTCGCCGACTCGAGCGTGTTCCCGACGAACACAGGCGTGAACCCGATGGTGAGCATCATGGGGCTCGCGCATCTCTGCGGCCTGCGCGTCGCAACCTGACCAGGTCGTCAGGAGCCGATGTCATCGTCGTGAGACGACGATGGGCTTGAACTTCGCCTTCGTGCTCGTGCTCGAGCGGGCTCAGCTGAGGCGGCTCGACCTCTCCATCGCTGACAGGCTCGCGCCGACGTCTGACGCTCCAGGCCTCGCCGCCCCTCCGAAGTGGCTCATCGACGACGGCGACTTTCGGTTGGCGGTCGGCGAGTCGTCACGTTGCCTGGTGTTCGTCGACTCCACTTGCCTGGGCGCACCACTCGGGTGCGTGTCTCTTCACCGATTGGAAGGGCGAAGGTACGCCCTCGTCTGGCTCCGCGCCGCGACGAGCGCGATCAGTCGCCAGTTCGAGTCAGACCCCGAGATCAGAAAGCACATCAGGCGTGGAAGCGATCGCGAGGACGAACGCTTGTGCCGCGTTCCCTGGGCGTGCGCTGAACCACCGCAGTTGCCGCTCGAGCGTGAGTTCCTTCCGTTTTGGTGCTGGTCCGCTGGGTCCTCACAGCTCGCGGAACGTCGAAGGCAAGCGCTCGACGACCGCGCCACGATTCTGGCCACCCGGCGCGCGGAAGACTCCGACGAAGAGGTGCTGGAAGCGCTCCTGGACGCCGACGCCTTCGATGCCGATGTCGATGGCTACGCAGCTCGACTCATTGTCGCGCTTCAGGGGTGACACGACCCGCCGTCTACCCGCCGCGCCGATGCATCTCGAGGTGCGGCACGCCGCGAAGTCCCTCGGCGTCGAGCAACGGCCCGCGCAGGTCGAGCCGCGCACGGTCTTCCGCGCCGCGGTCACTCCGATTCGTCCACACGCGCTGCAGCTGCTCCGCGAGCGCTTCGTTCGTCACACCCGAGCGCAGCCACGCCTTCACATCCGTGCCACGCGCTGAATACAGACACGTGAACAGCTGCCCATCGGCGCTCAGCCTCGCGCGGTCACACGCTCCACAGAACGGCTGCGTCGTCGACGCGACGACGCCGAACACCTGCCCATCGGGCAGCTGAAACCGCTCGGCCGGCGCGCTCCCACGCCCTGCGACGGGAACTGGAAGGCCTCGCAGCCCGGCGACCTGCGTCAGCACCTGGGCCCGCGACACGACGTGCTCGGGCCTCCACTGCGTCGCGCCGCCGACGTCCATGTACTCGATGAACCGCAGCTCAGCGTCGATGGAGCGCGCGAAGTCGAGCAGCGGCCCCACCTCGTGGTCGTTCACGCCGCGCAGCAGCACCGTGTCGAGCTTGAGCTTCGTGAAGCCCGCTTCTTTCGCCGCCGAGATTCCCGCGAGCACCTGTGCCAGCTCGTCACGCCGGGCGATTCGGAGGAACGTCGCGCGCGACAGGCTGTCGATGCTCACCGTCAGTTGCCGAAGCCCCGCGGAATGGAGCGCCTTCGCCATCGACGCCAGCCGCACGCCGTTCGTCGTCAGCGCGAGCTCGTCGAGTGGCTTTTGCGCCAACGCCTCGACCAGCTTCGGCAGGTCGGCGCGCAGCAACGGCTCGCCACCCGTCAGCCGCACCTTGCGAACACCGCTCGCGATGAACGCATCGACGACGCGCGACAGCTCCTCGAACGACAACAGCTCGGGCTGCGGCACCCAGTCGTACTTCGACTCGGGCATGCAGTACTGGCAGCGCAGGTTGCAGCGATCGGTCACCGACAGGCGAAGGCTCTTCAGAGAGCGCTGACGGCGATCGACGACCATGCGGTCCATCAAGAGCCGCAAACTCGCGGGCGCGGTTCGTGCGTGTGTAACCAGCTGAAACCACTGCCCGCATCAGCGTCCTGAATCGAATTCAGCAGGCATGGCTCTGAGCCCCGACGTCTCACATTGGTCACCAAGGAGCCCCCATGTCCCGGCTGTTGCTGCTCGCGACCCTCGCGTCGTCGCTCTCTGCCTCTGCGCAAGATGTCTTCATCAGCGTCGACGACGCGCTCAAGCTGGCTGGCAAAGACGGGGTGCGCTTCGTCGCCACCGACAATGAGAAGGAGTTCGAGAAGGGGCACCTGCCCGGCGCGGTCGAGGCCTTCGCGCACGACCTTCAGCTGCTCGACGACGTGCGCAAGTGCAAGGGCCTGCCGATGTGCGAGGCCACCGCGTTCGACTTCATCGGCAAGACGCTGGGCATCGACGCCGCCACGCAGGTCATCGTCTACGACGCGGGCATGGGCGTGAACGCCAGCGGCGGCTGGTTCTTCCTCGCGCTCTACGGGCACAAGAACGTGAAGGTGCTCGATGGTGGCCTCGCCGCGTGGAAGGCGAAGGGCGGCGCGGTCGAAGAGGGCAAGGGCAAGGCGCCCGCCGCGAAGACGTTCAAGGGTGACGTGCAGTGGTCGATGATCGCCAGCCGCGCCGACGTCGAGGCGGTGGTGAAGGACCCGTCGAAGGCGCTCATCCTCGACTCGCGCCACAAGCTCGAGGAGTACACCGGCAAGGAGCTGCTCGCGGGCCTCACGGCGCACGGCAAGGAGCTCACGGTCGCGCGTGGTGGCTTCATTCCCGGCGCCGTCTTCTCTCCGTGGACGAAGTACGCCGGCAACAAAGACGCCGAAGCCGGCAAGCCGACGCTCAAGGACCAGAAGGACCTCGCCAAGCAGCTCGAGAAGCTGAAGAAGAATGGCTACGACGCCGGCAAGCCCGTCATCACGTACTGCCACGTCGGCCTCGGCCGCGGCTCGTTCCAGTACCTCGCGCTGCTGAAGGCCGGGCACGCCAACACGAAGCTGTACGTCGGTGGCTGGAGCGAGTGGGGCAACACTCCCGAGCTTCCCCTCGGGACGCAGCAATGAGCGGCGCCACCGCCGTCCTCGGAGGCCTCGCGACGGGCGCGGCCTTCGGTGTCGTTCTCTACAAGGTGGGCGCGAGCCGCTTCTCGCGCGTCATCGGCATGCTGACGTTGCGCGACACGAAGGTGATGAAGTTCGCCTTCACGGCGGTCGCGACGGCGTCGGTGCTCTACGGCCTGGCCTCGGTGCTGGGCTTCGCCGAGCCGATGCACCTGGTGCCGCGCGTGATGCCGTTTCTCGGGTCGGCGCACGTGCTCGGCGGCGTCATCTTCGGCCTCGCGATGGGCACGACGGGCACCTGCCCGGGAACGTGCGTCGCGAAGGCGGGCGGCATGGGTGGCGACAAACGCTTCGCCACGCTGTTCAGCATCGCCGGCCTCGTGCTCGGCATTCTCGCGTACTCGGTCGTGAAGACGCCGCTCACCGAGGCGGGCGTCATCGCCACCAACCAGAAGCCCATCACGCTGCATGGCCTGCTTGGGCTGCCCTACGGCGTCGTCGCCATCGCGTGGGGCGCGCTCTTCTTCGCCATCGCCACGGCGGTCGACCGCTTCCTCCCTGAGAAGGCGTACACGCCCGCGAAGGCGGCGCGCAGCCTCGTCGAGATCGTTCGTGGTGAGTGGAGCTGGCTGGCTGGCGGCGTGCTCGGCGGCACCATCATCGTGCTGGCCACCGCGCAGAACGGCTACCTCGGCTTCTCGGGCGCAGCGCTCGCGGTGGTCGGTGGCGCGGCGCACCTGGTCGGTCACCCGATGGAGCTCGTCCCGAAGGTGAACGACGACATCCTCTGGCGCGCGATGCTCATCATCGGCGTCTTCCCCGGAGGCTTCCTCGCGAAGCTCTTCTCCACACCGTCAGAGGCAGCGACGCACCCGACGGTGAAGGCGACGTTCAGTCTGAAGGCCTCGTCGAAGGCGCTCGTGGGCGGCTTCGGGCTGGCGCTCGGCGCGATGATTGGCGGCGGCTGCACGACTGGCGCCTTCATCGCGGCGTGGCCGACGCTCTCGGTGGGCAGCCTCGCCATGGGCGGCACGTTCTTCATCGTCTCGATGGCGACCTCGAACCTGCTGCTCGCCACGCGTCGCCTCGACTTCGCCGAAGCGCAGCGCATCGGTGACGAGGTCTACGACTGATGAACCGCTCGGTGCGCATCACCTTCATCGTGCTCATCGTCGCCATGGCCGCGGCCGTGGTGGCGCTGCGTGCGCGCAACGGCGAGCGGGAGTCACGGCTCTCCGCTCCAACGACTGGAACGACGCCATGAAGCGCTTCGAGCAGCTCATCTACATCGCGGCGCTGGCCCTGCTGGCCGTGCTGCTGTTCTCGGAGGGCCGGCGCAGCGCGAGCCTGGACGAGCGTGAAGGCGTGTCGGCGAAGGCGCTCTACGCAGAGCTGTCGAACCCGCAGGTGAAGGTGCAGCTCGTCGACCTGCGCACGTACGACGACGACGGGTACATCGATACGCACGTGCCGGGCGCGATCCCGATGCCCGAGTGCGATCCATCGAAGGCTCCCGAGCCCGCTCGCGAGCGCGTGTACTCGTACGTCACCACCGTGCTCATCACGCAGGACGGCCAGAGCCCCGCGCTCGAGGCGTGCAAGCAGCGCTTCGCGCACGCGCGGGTGCTGCAGGGCGGAATGGATGGCTGGAGCGAGGCGCGGCTGCCGGAAGACACCGGCGACTACGCGCCTCCGAAGAACGCTGCTGGTGGTGGCTGTCTCTGAGTCGTCGTCCTCCGACCCCCGAGCCCTCTCAATGTCCATCTCGAGACGTGATGCGCTGAAGAACCTCGTCGCCGCAGGTGTCGTGGCGAAGGCCGCGAGCGCTGCAGACGCGAACGCCGAGGTGAAGCCGGTGCGGGTCGACGACCCCCGCAAGGCGTACCCCGACAC
Organism: Archangium gephyra; assembly: GCA_943370055.1. GTDB lineage: Bacteria > Myxococcota > Myxococcia > Myxococcales > Myxococcaceae > Xiheimicrobium > Xiheimicrobium gephyra_A. The sequence goes on along the minus strand of CALRPN020000057.1, from coordinate 20,298 downwards.
GAAGAGCACCGAGGACTTCTACCGAAACGAGTACCGCTCGGTGCGCGGCGACGGAGACGAGCGCGGCTTCGCGTACCACTGCGTGAACTGCCAGGGGAACTGCGCCTTCGAGGTGTGGGCGAAGGACGGGAAGGTGACGCGCGAGAACCAGTCGGCGGCGTACCCGCAGCTGGCGCCGAACCTGCCCGACGCAAACCCGCGCGGCTGCAACAAGGGCAGCCAGCACAGCCAGGTGATGTACGAGAAAGACCGGCTGCTCTACCCGATGCGTCGCGTCGGCCCGCGCGGCTCTGGCCAGTGGGTGCGCATCAGCTGGGACGAGGCCATCACCGAGGTCGCGCAGCATCTCTACGACGGCCTGCGCGAGAAGGGCCCGGCGTCGAACTACGTGCACGTCGGCGCGGGCATTCTCACCGAGGCGCGCGCGGCCTCCATCAAACGGCTCGGCTCATTGCTCGGCGCCGTGCGGCCGTACATCGCCAGCTACGTGGGCGACATGTTCCCCGGGGTCAGCGCCGTCTATGGCGAGGGCAACATCGGCTGCACCTACGACTTCGTCTTCACCACCAACGTCGCCGTGTTCTGGGGCTGCAACCCGAACGTCTCGCGCATTCCCGACGCGCACTACCTGTGGGAGGGCAAGTACAACGGCTCGAAGATCATCGTCATCACGCCCGAGTTCAACGCGACGTGCATTCACGCCGACCTCTGGGTGCCGGTGAAGGCGGGCTACGACGGGCACCTCGCGCTCTCCATCGTGCAGCGCATCGTCGCGAAGAAGCTCTACAAGCCCGAGTTCCTCAAGGAGTACACCGACCTTCCGCTGCTCGTTCGCACCGACACGAAAGAGCTCGTGCGGCTGTCGGACATCGACGTGAAGGCGAAGAACGTCGACGCGAAGGCCATCGAGCAGTTCGCGAAGCCCGACCACCCGCACGACAACTTCCTCGCGTTCAACACGAAGACGAAGAAGTTCACCGTCATGCCCGGCAGCGAGGGCAGCCAGGTCGAGACGCTGCGCCTGTCGGACATGGACTGGGACATCGACCCGGCCCTGAACGGCTCGTGGCAGCTCACCTTGAAAGACGGAAAGAAGGTGAAGGTCACCACCGCGTTCGAGCTCTTCAAGACCGAGCTCGAGGCCTTCGCGCCCGAGAAGGTGAAGGGTCTGACGGGCGTGCACCCGGCCATCGTCGACGAGCTCGCGAACGACCTCACGCAGGCGAAGGTGGCGCTCGTCACCATGGGCTTCGCCGTCGGCAAGCACTTTCACGGCATGCTCTCGCAGCGGGCCATCGCCGCGCTCACCGCCTTCATCGGCAAGCTGGGCCCCGAGGGCGGGCTCAACACCGAGAACGAGTGGAACATCACCGGGCTCGAGGGCCTCTCGGGTTTCTCGGGCAAGTACGTGCACCGCTTCGCCTCGGGCTTCGTGAGCGAGTTCATGCTCGGCGACGGGCTCGGCGACGCCGACACGCTGTACTCCGAGGAGGACTTCCAGCGCGGCACCGGCGTCTCGAAGGCCGAGTACCAGAAGCAGGTCGTCGAGCTGCTCCAGCGCGGCAAGAACGACGAGCACTACAAAGAGGGCAAGCCGTACTGGACGACGGTCGAGAACTTCCTGCTGTTCGCCGACTCGCGCTTCCGCCGCAACAAAGGCCACTACCAGAAGGCGTTCCTCGAGAAGGCGAAGTTCATCGCGTACGGCGACTTCCGTATGAGCGACTTCGGTGTGTTCGCCGACGTGCTGCTGCCCTGCAAGACGCCCTACGAGAGCTGGGACCTGCGCACGAACCCCGGCTACCACCGCTACGCGAACATCGCGTACCCCTCACCGACGCTGAAGCCGGTGGGCGAGTCGAAGAGCGAGTGGGAGATCGCCACCCTCGTCACCGAGAAGCTCGAGGCGCTCGCGAAGGCCCGCTACGCGAAGTCGAAGGACGAGCGTGACATCGCCATCGTCGACACGACGCACACGCAGACGGGCACACGGCGCCTCGACGAGCTGGTGAAGGAGTTCACGAAGGGCGGCACGCTGCGCACCGACAAGGACGCGGTGGAGTACGCGCTCGAGCACGTCGACCAGTTCAAGCCGAACACCACGAAGACGATGTACGAGCGCGGCGGGTTCCTGCAGCTCAACGAGAAGGCGGGCAAGAGCTCTCCGCTGTACCCGGACAAGCCGTACAACACGTTCGAGAACCAGCTCTACCTGCACCACCGCTTCGACACGCTGACGGGCCGGCTCACCTTCTACGTCGACCACCCGTTGTGGATCGCCGCGAACGCGCACGTGCCGACGGCGAAGCAGCCGATTCGCCCGAAGCGCCACCCGTTCGTGTTGATGACGCCGCACGCGCGCTGGTCGATTCACTCCACGTACAAGACCTCGCCCGTGTTGCTGCGCCTGCAGCGTGGCCAGCCCGCGGTGATGGTGAACCCCGAGGTCGCGAAGGCGCGCGGCATCGTCGATGGCGACCTGGTGAAGATGTTCAACGAGCTCGGTGAGGTGAAGCTGATGGCGAAGGTGTCTCCGTCGGCGCCGCCCGATGCGCTCGTGCTCGAGCACGGCTGGGAGCCGTTCATGTACGCCGGCCGCAAGGGCCACAACCTGCTGGTGGGCGACATGCTCAACCTGCTCGAGCTGTCAGACGGCTGGGGCCACCTCAAGTTCGGCACCAACTGGGACGGCAACCAGCACGCCTACGAGACCACCGTCGAGCTGGCGAAGGTCTGAGAGGAGCCACCATGTCGACCCGACAACTCGCGATGGTGATGGACCTCAACAAGTGCATCGGCTGCCAGACGTGCACGGTCGCCTGCAAGACGCAGTGGACGAACCGCAACGGCCGCGAAGGCATGTACTGGAACAACGTCGAGACGAAGCCGGGCGGCGGCTTTCCCCGTGGGTGGGAAGGGCTGGGCGGCGGTTTCGACGAGAAGGGCAACCTGCGTGAAGGCGTCGTGCCCTCGCGCGCCGGCGATTACGGCGTGCCCTGGGACTACAACGCCGACGAGATTCTCAAGGGCAACGAGGTGCACGCGCAGACCGAGCCGCGCGTGGGCCCGAACTGGGACGAAGACGTCGGCGCCGGCGACTTCCCCAACTCGCACTTCTTCTACCTGCCGCGCATCTGCAACCACTGCTCGAACCCGAGCTGTCTGGCCGCGTGCCCCAGGCAGGCCATCTTCAAGCGCGACCAGGACGGCATCGTGCTCGTCGACCTGAACCGCTGCGAAGGCAACCGGCAGTGCATCGCGGCGTGCCCGTACAAGAAGATCTATTTCAACCCGAAGCTGTCGAAGTCCGAGAAGTGCATCTTCTGTTTTCCGCGCATCGAGCAGGGCCTGCCGCCCGCGTGCGCCGACCAGTGCGTGGGCCGCATTCGTTTCGTCGGCTACCTCGACGACGTCGACAGCCAGGTGCACCAGCTGGTGCTCAAGCATCAGGTCGCGCTGCCGCTCCACGCCGAGTACGGCACGCAGCCCAACGTCTACTACGTGCCGCCGATGACGGGCCCGCGCCGCTTCGACAAGACGGGCAAGCCCATCGAAGGCAGTGAGCGCATTCCCACCGCGTACCTCGAGCACCTCTTCGGCAAGGGCGTGCACGACGTGCTGGCGAAGCTCGAGGCCGAGGTCGACAAGCGCAAGAAGGGCCAGCCGTCGGAGCTGCTCGACCTGCTCATCGCCTACAAACACCAGGACATGTTCAAGCTCGGGAAGCCGCGGCCCGGGTTCAAACTTCCGGTGCTGAAATGAGCGCGCGTCACTCGATGCTGGTGGCGCTGGTCTCGTCCGTCGCGTTCGCGAACGAGGGCTTCTTCGCGAGTGAAGTCGTCGAAGCCGTCGCGGTGAAGCAGGCGCCGCTAGGCACCCAGGACGCGGCGTGGGCTGCCGTGAAGGCGAAGGCGTTCTCGCTTGCGCCCCAACGCACCATTCGGCTGCACGACAAGCAGGCGAACGAGGCGCTCTCGGTGCCCGGCATCGGCGAGGTGCAGGTGAAGGCTGCGTTCGTCGGCACCGAGTTGACGGTGCTGCTCGAGTGGAGCGACCCCACCCAGGACGTCGTGCGTGAAGACGAGGTCAACACCTACGCCGACTCCGCAGCCGTGCAGGTGCCGCTCTCGTTCGGCAAGGGCGTGCGGCTGCCGGCCATCTCGATGGGTGACGAAGAGCAGCCCGTGCGCATCGTTCTGCAACGCGCGACGAAGACGGGAGCGCTCGTCAGCACGCTCCAGGCGGCTGGCTTCGGGAGCTCGACGCGGCAGGCTCCGGCGGCTGCCGCGAAGCAGGGCGCCATGACGTACGACGCGAAGGCGCAGCGCTGGCGCGCGGTGTTCCAGGTGCCGGTCGACGCGACGAGCGCGCTGGTGCCGATGGCGTTCGCGCTCTGGGAAGGTGGCGCGCGGCTCGAGCGCGCTGGCAACAAGCGGCTGTCGTCGTGGCGCTTCGTGCGCGTTCCCGGAAGAACGCCAGACGCCGAGTACGTGAAAGCGATGGGCTGGGGCTTCGCGCCTGGCGACCTCGGAGACCCGATGAAGGGCAAGGTGCTCGCCGAGGCCGTGTGCGCCGCGTGTCACCACATGCCGGGCCGCACCGTCGCCGCCGAGGGCCTCGCGCCGAACCTCATCGACGTCGGCGCCATCGCGACGCCGGGCTACCTGCGCGAGAGCATCATCAACCCCAACGCCGTCATCCTCTACGGCACCAACCCCAACCAGCACTACGACAAGAACCAGCCACGCGACGCGAACGGGGCGTACCCGAACTCCGAGGCGCTGCGCTGGTTCACGCTCGGCGCAGACGGCAAACGCACCTCGAAGATGCCGTCGTTCGCCGGCTTCTCGGCCGAGCAGATTGCCGACCTCGTCGCCTTCCTCCGCTCCCTCGATGGAAAGGGTCCCCCGCCATGAAGAGACTCCTGCTGACCGCGCTGCTCTCGACGGCTGCGTTCGCGGCCGAGCCGGGTGAAGAGGTCGAGCTCTCGAGCGCGCCTGTCACCGGCCTGTCGTGCGCGAAGAAGGCCATCGAGACCGGCAAGCTCGACCTGCTGTCGTCGTGCCCGCTCTCTGAAGCGCCGAAGGGCATCGTCGTCTTCGACGTCGCCGAGATGCAGTACTACCAGCTCGACGCGAAGACGATTCGCACCTCGGCGCTCGAGCGCGCGTTCGCAGGCGGCTCCGTCGACGTCACCGGCAAGGTGAAGGCCGTCGACAAGAAGACGGGCATCGCGACGGTGCAGGTGAGCGAGTACCGCGTGACGCCGCGCCCCAAGCCGGGTGCGTTCAAGGGCTGCCTGTGACGTCAGCGCGTCAGCTTCTGCACGAGCTTCACCACGCGCTCGGCCGTGGCGGTGGGCTCGGCCAGGTCGATGCGGGGCCTCGCGAGCGGAAAGCCCGAACGGTCGACCAGCACCAGCGTGGGCGTCACCTCGACTCCGTAGCGTTCGACGACGTCGCGGTGGGCATCGACGTCGACGGGCTCGAGCTCGAGGGCGGGCAGCTTTTCAGCAACCTGCGTCAGCGCTCCACCCGCCTCGAAGCGGCGGCACGAGTCGCACCACGTCGCGGTGAAGACGAGCAGCTTCACGTCACGCAGCGTGCGGCGGGGAACGCCTCCATCACCGGCCTGTGCGGTGGTGACCAGCATGAACGACAGCAGCAGCGCGCGCATCGCGAGGTTGGAGCCGCGCGCCATCACCACGATTCACCCTGGAGGGCGTGATGCGCCTCGGCTTCCTCGTCGACCTGAACAACTGCATGGGCTGCAAGGCCTGTGAAGTCGCCTGCAAGGCCGAGAACTCGGTGCCGGTGAACTCGTGGCGTCTGCGCGTGAAGTACGTCGACGCGGGCGTGTACCCCGACGTGAAGCGCGCCTTCACGCCGATGCGCTGCAACCACTGCGAGAACGCGCCCTGCGAGAAGGTGTGCCCCGTCAGCGCGCTGCACTACCTGCCCAACGGCATCGTCAACATCGACAAGGACCGTTGCATCGGCTGTGCGGCCTGCATGATGGCGTGCCCGTACGGGGCCATCATGATGGACCCCGAGACGAACACCGCCGACAAGTGCACGTACTGCGCGCACCGGGTCGAAGGTGGCCTCGAGCCTGCGTGCGTCGTCGCGTGCCCCACCGAAGCGAACGTGTTCGGCGACCTCGACGAGCCCGGCTCCAAAATCAGCCAGTACCTCGCGAACAACCGCGACGTACGCGTGCGCAAACCCGAGAAGGGCACCAAGCCCAAACACTTCTACACGGGCGGTGGTGCCGTTCACCTCGAGCCGCTCGCGAGCAAACGCGAAGAGGGCATGGGGTTGTTCAACCGCATCGGCAAGCTCGACAAAGTCGGAGGCGAGTGACCCATGGATCCACTCACGGCAGACGCGCCGGTGCTGCAGTCGGCGACGGTCACGCTCGACGCGCTCCACACCGGCGTCATGTGGGGCTGGTACGTCACGATGAACATGTGGGCCAAGAGCGTCGGCACGGGCGTGCTGCTCGTCGGCGTCGCGATGATGCACCGCTATGGCCAGAGTCGCGCGTACTACCGGCGGTGGATGCCGCTCGTCGGCTTCGCGTTCATCAACCTGACGCTGCTCTTCACGGTGCTCGACCTGCACCAGATGTTCCGCTTCTGGCACATGTTCGTGTGGCCGCACCCGACCTCGTCCATCAACATCGGTGCGTGGCTGCTGACGGCGTACACGGGCCTGCTCACGCTGATGATCTACGCGTGGTGGAAGAAGCTCGATGGGCTCTACGACAAGCTGCTGGTGCCGACCGTCGTCATCGCGTTCTTCGCCACCATCTACACGGCGGCGCTGATGGGGCAGGCGAGCGCACGTGAAATCTGGAGCATGCCCACCGAGACGGCGCAGATGCTGCTCGCGGCCACGCTCTCGGGCAGCGCGACGTTCCTCATCATCGGGTCGCCGAGCCGTGAGGAGTCCATCTCGCTGGGCTGGGTGCTCGCGCTGTCGGCCGCCGTCGCGTTGACCATCTTCCTCGGTGAGGTCGTCTTCGCGCCGGGCAAGTCGGAAGAGGCCGAGTACGTGATTCACACGTTGATCAGCGGTCGCCTCGGCGCGTTGTTCGCGGCAGGCCTGCTCTTCGGCTTCGTCGTGCCTGCGACGCTGGGCTTCGTGTCGGCGAAGATCGACCGGCCCGTCGCGCTGCGGCTGGCTGCCGTCTCGGCGCTGGCCGGGTTGTGGATGGTGAAGCACGCGTGGCTCATCGCCCCGCAGCTGCTCCCGCTCTCGTGAGGAACCGATGACGCTCAATCGACGCGACTTCATCAAAGCTGCTGCCGTCACTGGTGGCGCGACTGCCGTGGCCGTGGGCGCGGTGCGCTCCTTCATTCCCGAGGCGCGCGCGGGCCAACCGCTCGGCAAGACCTTCGACACCGTGCCCGTCGTCGACGGCAACTTCGCGAGCTACCCGCCGTTCGAGAAGTGGGGCGGCTGGCGAGAGCTCTCGGGCGACGACTGGAAGCGCGGTGGCATCGGCCGCGCCGACATCAAGGTGCACGACCACGTGCTCGTGCCCACCATCTGCAACAACTGCGAAGCGGTGTGCGGGCTCACGGCGTGGGTCGACAAAGAGACGCTCGTGGTGCGCAAGTTCATGGGCAACCCGCTCCACACGGGCAGCCTCGGCCGCAACTGCGCCAAGGGCTACGCGGTGCAGAGCCAGATGTACGACCCCGATCGCATTCCGTTCCCGCTCAAGCGCGCGCCCGGCTCGAAGCGCGGAGACGGCAAGTGGGTACGCACCACGTGGGACGAAGCGCTGTCGACCATTGGCAAGAAGATGCGGGAGACGCTGCAGCGCGGTGACGAGGCGTCGAAGAAGGCCATCATGCATCACGTCGGCAGGCCCAACGAGTCGGGCTTCACGCCGCGCGTGTGGGCCAGCCTCGGCCAGGACTGTCAGAGCTCGCACACGAACATCTGCTCGGCGGGTGCGCGCATGTCGAGCCTGCTCTGGGTGAACGACGATCGCAGCGCGCCTGACTGGCAGAACTCGCGGCTCATCTTCCTGCAGAGCTCGCACGCCGCCGACGCCGGCCACTACTTCCAGCAGTCGGCCGGGCAGATCGCGAAGGCCCGCAAGAAGGGCGCGAAGCTGGTGGTGATGGACCCCCGGCTGTCGAACTCGGCCGGCATCGCCGACCTGTGGATTCCCGTGTGGCCCGGCACCGAGGCCGCCATCTACCTCGCGCTCGGGGCGCGGCTCATTCGCGAGAAGAAGTACGACCGCGAGTTCATTCGTGAGTGGTGGAACTGGCACGACCTGCTCGACGACGCCGACGAGCTCAAGCTGCTGCGCGACCGCGGGCTCATCACCGAGCTGCCGAAGGGAAACACCTTCGAGGACTTCGAGGCGCTGCTGCTCGATCTCTACGGCAAGTACACGCTCGAGTGGGCCGCCGAAGAGTCGCGCGTGCCGCTCGCGAAGCTCGAGAAGCTGTACGAGTACGTGCTCTTCGCCGGAGACCGAATCACCTCGTTCTTCTGGCGCGCGGCAGGCTCAGGCAACCGCGGCGGGTGGATGTCGTCTGGCCGCACCGGCATCTTCCTTCTCTCGCTCGTCGGCAACTTCAACGGCGTCGGCGCGCTCGGTCAGGAAGAGGGCCGCGTCATCGCCGTCGGCGGCAAAGGTGGCGGCGCGTGCGTGGGCGAGAAGCCCGCGAAGGTCGACGCGTGGAACGAGCTCTCGTATCCGCCCGAGTGGCCGCTGTGCAGCTACGAGCCCTCATACCTGTTGCCGCACCTGCTCTCGGACACCGCCTGGCAGGACAAGTGGCGCGCCAAGGGGCTCTCGGTTCCCCAGAAGCTCTCGGTGTGGATTCCGCGTCAGTACAACCCGGTGTGGATCAACCCGGACGGCTTCCGGTGGATCGAAGTGCTGCGCGACGAGACGAAGCTCGAGCTCACCTTCAACCCGTCGCCGACGTGGTCCGAGACGAACTGGTTCATGGACTACATCCTGCCCGTCGGGCTCTCGGGCGAGCGGCATGATCAGCACTCCGAGCCGACGAACACCGAAGCGTGGATTGGGTTTCGCCAGCCGGTGCTGCGCGTCGCGCTCGAGAAGTCAGGCTGGGAGCCGAAGGATCCGGCGCGCGCCACGCTCGAGGCCCACCTCAAGGCCGGGCTCGGTGAAGTCTGGGAAGAGAACGAGCTGTGGGTGAACCTGCTGTTCCACCACGTCGACCCCGACGGCAGCCTCGGCATTCGCAAGTTCTGGGAGAGCCGCGAGAACCCGGGCAAACCCGTCACCATCGCCGAGTATTACAACGCCGCGTTCGGCACCTTGCCGAAGCTGAAGGCCGCCGCGCTCGAGGCTGCGAACGCGAAGATGGCCGCAGCGAAGACCGACCTCGAGAAGAAGCTCGCGGCGTTCGCGGTGAAGTACCCGAACTACGACCTGCTCCGTGACCGCGGTGCGTGGACCGAGCGCGTCGACGTGTTCGACCAGCACGAAGAAGAACTGCACGTCGACGAGGCGAAGCAGGTGATGAAGGTGAAGGAGTCGTACTTCTGGGGCGGCGTCGTCGAGGTGCCGCTGAAAGACGTGAAGACCGACCCACGCACGCAGCAGGTCTTCATCGAGACGAAGGAAGGCCGGCAGAACATCGGCGTGAAGCGCGGTGAACAGGTGGCGCTCGGCTTCTCGACGCCGTCACGCAAGATGGAGTTCTACGCGCGCTGGTTCAAGGACTGGGGCTGGGCCGAGTACGCGATTCCCATCTACCCGCGCACGGCGCAGCAGCGTGAGGCGATGGTGCACGTCGTCTCGCACGTTCATCACCAGTACATGACTGAGCCGAATTCCTTCGCGCTCAACCCCATCTTCCGGTTGCCGTACAACATTCACACGCGCTCGGTGAACTCCAAGTGGCTCATGGAGATCAGCCAGAACCACAACCCGCTGTGGATCAACACGAAGGACGCCGAGCGCCTCGGCTTCAAGCGCGGCCAGCCGGTGAAGGTGCGCGTCGTCGACACGATGTCGAAGCTCGAGTCGGGCTACTTCGTCGCGATGGCGATGCCGACCGAAGGTGTCGCTCCCGGCACCCTCGCGTGTTCGCACCACGCAGGCCGCTGGCGCGTCGTGAAGTCGGTGGCCATCGAGGGTTTCGAGAAGCCGCTGGGCATCATGGGCCTCGGCGCTCCCGTCGCGGCCATCACCGAGCAGGGCACGCGCCGCAACCTCACGCCCATCGAAGGCGTCTCGAAGATGCACGTCACGCCGTCGAAGGAGTTCGGTGAGCGCGGCTGGCCGTTCGCCGAGTTCAACAAGGACCTCGACAACATCAGCTGGGATGGCCTGTCGGGCGTCTGGCAGAACGCCGTGCACCACCCGCACCCCGACCCGGTGTCTGGCATGCACTGCTGGCATCAGAAGGTGCTGCTCGAGCAGTGCACTGCGCAGGACAAGATTGGAGACCTCTCGGTCGACATCGCCGCGACGTTCAAGACGTACCAGGTGTGGCGTGACGAGCTGACGCGGCCTGCGCCGGGACCGAACGGGCTGCGACGGCCCGAGCACCTCAAGCGCCCGTGGGTGCCGCTCGCCCGCACCGCCTACCAGATGCCCCGCGGCTGACATGAACCCATCCGCTCGCGCACGGCTCTACGCGTTCTGCTCCCGGCTCTTCGTGAAGGAACTCGATGACGCGTTCGTCGAGGTGCTGCGCGGCGAGCAGGGGCAGACGTTGTTGCCTGCGTTCTCACGCTCGGCGGAGTTCGACTGGCTCACGCCCGAGGAGCGACGCGTGGCCACCTTCGACGCCGACTTCGCGCACCTCACGATGGTCGACGTGGTGCCCTACGAGTCGTTCTACCGGCGCGACGACGCGATGATCGAAGCGGGCGGCGCGAACCCGCTGGCCACCTTCCTCACGAAGTACGGCTTTGAGGCCGACCTCGCGGTGGCGCGCTCGTTGTCGCCCGACCATCTCGGCATCGAGCTCGAGCTGATGGCGACGTTGTGTGAACGCGAGGCGGCGTCGACTGGAGACGATGTCGAGATCGTCCGTCGGGTCGAGCGCGAGCTGCTGACCGACCACCTGCTGGCGTGGGCGCCGGTCTACCTGTTGGCCGTGAAGCGCAACGCGCGCACTGAGCTGTATCGCGATGGCGCTGATGCCGTGTTGCACCTGCTTCATCAGCACCACGAGGAGCTGAGTTCGTGACGCTCTCGGTGAACTGGGAGTCATGCGTTCGCTCCCGCTCCCGCGCTGCGACGTGCCACGCGTGTGTCGACGGCTGTCCAGTGAAAGCCATCTCGTTCGACGGCCCGCGCGCGTCGGTGAAGGTCGACATGGCGACCTGCACTGGATGCGGCCGATGCCAGGCGGTGTGCCCGACCGAGGTCTTTCACGGCGTCGCCGACGTCGCGGCGTTCGTCGAGCAGGCGGGCTCCACGCTCTCGTGCTCGCCGACGTTCTGTCTGTCGCTGCTCACCACCGAAGACCTCGTCACGCTCGCGCTGCGGCACGGCACGGTGAAGGTCGATGGGGCAGGGTGCACGACGTGTCGCGTGTCGCCTTCACTCGTGGGTGAGCGCGTCGAGCGTGCGACGGCGTTCCTCTCGGCGTCGGGCTTCGCGGCGAAGCTGGTCGAGGTGGTGAAGCCAGGAGCGCTTCCAGCTTCCGTCGCGCCGGCGCAGGTCGTGGTCGCGCCTTCGCGTCGTGCGCTGTTGCGGCGCTTCGTGCCTGGTGCTGAGCCCGTCCCTGCACCGCCGCTCGTCCTCACGGCGCTCGACCCGGCGAAGGTGAAGGACAAGCCGCTGCCCGCTCGTCGAGAGCGCCTGCTGGCCCGGCTTGCTGCGACTCCGCGTGAACGTGCAGCCACGGCGTTGCCGACCGGCGAGGTCGACTTCACGTCTGACAAGGTGCTCGACCTCACGACGTGCACGGGTTGTCTGCAGTGCGTGTCGGCGTGCCCGACGGCCGCGCTGACGAGCTCACGTGGGCTCGATGAGGTGCGCTTCGATGCTGCGCGCTGCGTGAAGTGCGGCACGTGCCACGACGTGTGTGAGCCTCGGTCGTTGACGCTCGTGCGCCGGTTCGACACGGCGTTGCTCACGAGTGGAGCGCGGTCGCTCGCGCGCTTCACGGTGAAGGCGTGCACGGAGTGTGGCGTGCGCTTCAAGTACGACGGCGGCGATGCCATCTGTCCGCGTTGCGCAGGTCACGATGACGAAGCGCGAGAACTGCACGGGCTTCCCACGAAGCCGCCCGGAGCGTCGGCATGAGCGCGATGGGCATGCTGTTCACCGTCTTTGGAGAAGCCAGACTCGTCTCAGGGCGGATCCGCGTTCATGCGGCGGTTCGACGCTCACCAACCCTGCGCACAGTTGCCCCGCAGAGCGCGGTGATGACTCGCTCGGCCCACTCATTCCACCGGTCGGCGGCTGTGATGAAGCGCGGCGAGCACCACACGGCACGAACTGCACCCGTCGACGGTTGGTCGGTCGGAGCGGCGTCTTGAACTGGCCGCTCGCCGTCGAGCGCGAAGTGCGCCAGCAGCAGGCCGTGGGCCGTGAGTGGCAGCAACTGCAACGACGCGAGCCGCTCGGCCGGCTTCTCGCTGCATCCGACGCTCTGCGACTCCGGTCGTGTGGAGCGCTCCGATGATTCGCCCGACGACGCAGGTCTTCGGCCTGCTCACCGCCGACGCCGACGATGGCTGGCTCGCGCGGCTCTACAACGCGCTCTTCGGCTTCAACGGGCTCGACGCTGCGTTCGTCGTCTTCATCGTGCAACCACCGCACGTCGGTCGCGTGCTCGATGGACTCCTCTCGGGAGGTCGCGCGCACCACGTGCATGTCGCGCCGTCGTTGTGGAGCCACGCCGCGCGCGCCATCGGCTCCGCCTTGCCCTTCGTCGACGCTCTCGACGCGAGTGGAGCGCGCTTCGAGCACGCGCGCCGTCTCGTCAGCTTCGCCGCGCCTCAGAAGCCCGCGCTGTTCGAGCCTGCGCGAGGTCCCGACGACGAAGCGCTGCAACACGTGCTGCTCGAACTCGGCGTCACGCGCGGCACCTCGACGCTCGGCTTCGACACGACGTTCCCCGGAGAGACGCTCGTCGCGCCTGTCGCTCCGCCTGCCGACGTGTGGAGGGTCACCTCGTGGAACCTCGAGCCTTCCCGCCGGCGCGCCTGGCCCGAGACGACGCTGCTCGGCCCGCCCTTCACGCAGTGGGTTCGTCGGGCAGGTGACGAGCTGCTGGCCCGGTTCGGCGTCGAGCCCCGCGTGCCGAACGACCTCGCCAACGCACTCGCCGAGACCACCTTTCGACCCTGTCAGTTGACCGACGACGCCTTCCGCGCCGCCTACCCGCACCTCGAGGCCACGCCATGAACGCCCGCGACGAAGGCCCCTACGAAGCGCTCGCGAAGACGTTCCTGACTCCGGCGAAGAGTGGCGTGTACCTGACGAAGAACGAGCTCATCTCGCTCGCGCGCGCCTCCGAGGCGAGCCTGCGCATCAACGAGCGGCCGCGCATGCTGGTCGACGTCCTCCGGTCGGCGCAGTCGGCTGATGAGCTCGTCGGCACGGTCGATCGGTTGCTCTCGTTCACCCGCGCGCGCCTGGCCGAATACGAAGCGCTCGTGGCGGCGTACCCGTCGTCGGCCGCCGTGTGGAAGCCCTGGCTCGAGCGCGCGCGCCGAACGGTGGTGCTGCTCGAAGACACCAAGCGCGACATCAGGCTCTGAGCAGAACCCTTCGCAGGCCCGCCTCGCTCTCATGCAGCATGGGATGGTTCACGAAGCTGCTCGGCCTCGAGACGGAGCCTCACGCGGTGGTTGCGCTCACCGACGAGAACTTCAAACGCGAGGTGCTCGAGAGTCAGACACCGGTGCTGGTCGACGTGTGGAGCGAGGGCTGCGGCCCCTGCAAGATGCTCGAGCCCGTGGTGCTGAAGCTGTCACGCGACTTCAAGGGCCGGCTCAAGGTGGGCGAGCTCGACGTGGCGCGCGCTCCGAAGCTGGCCGCGAAGCTGCGTGTCACCGGTACGCCGACCGTCCTCTACTTCCGCAAGGGCAAGGAGTTCGAGCGCGTCATCGGCTACCGCGCCGACCACTACCATCGCGAGCTCATCGAGCACGAGCTGCTCAAGCAGCCGTCAGCCGCCCCGACGCGATGAGCTGCTCCGCGATGGCGTCGTAACGGGCCTTCTGCTCCGGCCTGCCAGACACCATCAGCGGCGTGCCGGCGTCGGTCGAGACCCGCACGTCGAGGTCGAACGGCAGCTCGGCCAGCAGCGGCAGCTTGTACTGGTCGGCGAGCAGCCGGCCTCCACCTTCACCGAAGAGCGCGTAGCGGGCGCCGGTGTCTGGCGCGGTGAACGGGCTCATGTTCTCGATGATGCCGGCGATGGGCACCTGCACGTCCTGCAGCATGCGAATCGCGCGGCGCACGTCGTCGGTCGCGATCAGCTGCGGCGTGGTGACGACGAGGGCGGCGGTGACGTTGAGTTCCTGCGCCATCGTCAGCTGCGTGTCTCCGGTGCCAGGCGGCATGTCGATGACGAGCAGGTCGAGCGGCCCCCAGTCGACGTCGTCGAGCAGCTGCACCATCGCGCTGGTGGCCACCGAGGAGCGCCAGATGAGCGGTGTGTCTGGCGTCGGCGTCGTCATGCCCACGCTCATCACCTTGAGCCCGAAGTTCTCGGCGCAGACGATTCGGTCGGCGTCGTTCCATTCGAGGCGCGCGTCTTCGAGCTGCAGCATGCGGGGGACGGAGGGGCCGTAGACGTCGGCATCGAGCAGGCCCACGCGCCAGTCACGCTGCGCGAACGCGCTCGCCAGGTTCACCGAGACGGTGCTCTTGCCGACGCCGCCCTTGCCGCTGGTGACGATGACGACGTTGCGCGCGAAGGCGCCGCGGCTCTTCGCGCCGAGCGACACGCCCTTCTTCGAGAACAGCGAGGCTCTGGAGTCGTGGGGGTCGCTCATCGGGCCTCGTCGACGCGGGGAACGTTGAGAGCCTCCCACGCGCGCGAGGGTTCGGCAGCGAATCCTTCCCGCGCCCCGATGGCTCCCGGTGCTCATGCGTCGTGCATTCGTGGGGTTGTGGGTTCTCGGGGCGGCGGCCTGTCTCGAGGGGGCGCGCCTCGAAGGCGGAGCGTCCGTCGTCGTGATGGACGCTGGGCTGGACGGCGGGGTGAGCGACGGCGGTGCGAACGCCGTCGACGCCGGCGTCATCGCGCCACACGCGCCGTTGCTCGGGGGCGTGTCGCTGCAGCACGACGTCTTCGCCACCGGCCGCGTCTGCGGTGACTGCCACAGCGCCTCGGCCGCCTCGTCGGCCAACCGTGACGAGCAGAACCGACCGGTCGACCTCTTCGAGTGGTGGAGCGCCTCGGCCATGGGCAACTCGGCGCGTGACCCGCTCTTCCGCGCCGTGCTCGCGAGTGAACAAGCCCGCGCTCCAGCAGCGTCGGACGCCATCTCGACCGTCTGCCTCACCTGTCACGCGCCGATGGCGAAGCTCGCGCTCAGCCACGCAGGAGCCCTGCCCGCGACGCTGGCGAACACCGTCTATGCCGATGGCCCCGTGGGCGCGTTGGCGCGTGACGGCATCTCGTGCGCGCTCTGCCACCAGGTGCAGCCCGCGAACTTCGGCCTCGAGGCGAGCTTCAGCGGCGGCTTCGACCTCGACTCCAGTCGGCGCATCTATGGCCCCTACGCAGCGCCCTTCGCGAACCCGATGGTGGCGCGCAGCGGCTTCACGCCAACCGAGGGCCGTCACGTTCAGGAGTCTGCCCTGTGTGGGACCTGCCACGTGCTGGTGACGCAGGCCCTCACCGAGGCCGGGCAGGGCACCGGGCATCACATGGGCGAGCAACTGACGTACCTCGAGTGGCGGCGCTCGGCCTTCACCACCGAAGGCGGCGGGACGAGCCCAGCCAGCTGTCAGGACTGCCACATGCCCGATGGGCGCGACGACGGGCAGCCGCTCTCGACGAGGCTGGCGAGACGGCCCGAGGGCAGCGACTTTCCCCAGGTGGCGAACAGGGCGCCGTTCTCCCGCCACGGCTTCTCGGGCGGGAACACCGTGTTGCCTCGGCTCTTGCGGAGCGGGCGGGCGCTGCTCTTGCCCGTCGCCAGTGACGCGGCGCTCGAGGCCGCAGAGGCGCGCAACGCGGAGCTGCTGCGCCGACGCACCGCGAAGCTCACCCTCTCGAACGTCACCCGCTCGGGCGGCGTCGCGCACGTGACCGTCAAGGTCGAGAACCTCGCGGGCCACAAGCTGCCGTCGGGCTACCCGAGCCGTCGCCTCTTCCTCGAGGTGCAGGTGTTCGATGGTGCTGGCCATCGGCAGAGCGCCGCGGGCGTCGTCGACGCGCAGGGCCGGCTCCTCGGGGCCGATGGTCGACCGCTGCCAGGCGAGCTCGTGGGCGGGCCGACGCAGCCCCACCGAGACCTCGTCACGGGCGCCGAGACGCCAGCCATCTGGGAGGCGGTGATGCAGGACGCCCACGGGCAGCCGTCGTTCTCCCTGCTCGCTGCCGAGGGCTACCTCAAAGACAACCGGCTGCTGCCGCGCGGTCACGCCGACAGCTCGACTGGCCCGCTCTCGACGGCGCCCGTGGGCGTCACTGACTCGAACTTCGTGGCGGGCGCAGACACCGTCGAGGTCGCGATGCCGGCGTCGGTGAGTGGACGGCTCGAGGTCAGGCTCCACTACCAGTCCTTCTCACCACGGTTCCTCGAGGAGCAGCTTGCGCGACCGACTCCCGAGGGCGTGGCGCTGCGGTCGCTGCTGACGCAGGGAGTGTTGAGGCCTGAGCTCGTCGACGAGGTCAGCGTGCCGCTGCCGTGACGACGAACGTCACCAGCACCACCTGTTGCCACTCAGCGGGCGCGTTGAGGCCCGTCATCCACCGCTCGAGGAACGCGAGGTCGAGGGCCAGCCCGCGCAGCAACGGCACTTCGACGCCGACCTGAAACCGCTGCTGCTCGAGACCCGCGTGCGTCGAGCCCGCGTCGTGCAGCTGCACGAAGGTCTCGAGCAGGCCGTAGACTCCGAGCGTCGAGGGCGTGACGACGCCGACCTTCGCCTGGAGCCGCACGCGATGGAGGAGAGCGCCACCCACGGGCGCCCGATGTTCGAGCCTCACCCGCGCTGCGAGCTGAAGCGCTCCGACGGGCGAAGCCCACGAGGCCTGCTCGAAGACGCGCAGCTCGGTCACGTCGAGCAGGCTGCGCTCGGTGCGGCGCGCGACCCACCCGCCGCCGAGCGCCAGCTGAAACCCGGCGCCGAGCTTTCCTCCCAGACTCAGCGTGTCGACGGTGCGGTCCCACGCGGGCGTCGGCCAGAGCATGGCGCGCGTCGAGGCGTCGACCTGGAGGGTGACGCGGGTGTGGAGCGGAACCTCGAGGCGCACCTGCGGCCACACCCGTGCCGAGACGGAAGGCGCAGCGAGTGACGAGGCGAGCAGCAGGGCGACGAAGCCCATGGCGCGCGGTTGGAGCCCGAGGCGGGCCCCGACGGTTCAGCTCAGATGACGAAGTCGAGGTCGTCGAACATCGCCGAGGCAGGCCCGCGTGGCCGCACCTCGCTCTTTCGCGTGACGACCGAGTTCGCCGGCACCGACGTCGTCACGAACGCGTTGCCCGCCACGATGGAGTGATGCCCCACGTTCGTCTGCCCGCCGAGAATCGTCGCGCCTGCGTAGATGACGACCTCGTCGCCAATCGTCGGGTGGCGCTTCGAGTCGGCGAGGCCCTTCTCGACCGTGAGCGCGCCCAGGGTCACGCCCTGGTACAGCTTCACGCCGTCACCGATGTGGGTCGTCTCTCCGATGACGATGCCGGTGCCGTGGTCGATGCAGAAGCGCCGCCCGATGGTGGCGCCCGGGTGAATGTCGACGCCGGTCTTCTCGTGCGCGACCTCGGTCAACAGGCGCGGGAGCAGCGGCATGCCGAGCCGGTGCAGCAGGTTCGCGACGCGGAACACGGCGATGGCGAAGAAGCCGGGGTAGGTGAGCAGCACCTCGTCGACGCTCTTCGCCGCGGGGTCGCCTTCGAAGATGGCGCGCGCGTCTTCAGACAGCCGCTCGTGCACGTCGGCGAGGGAGCCGAAGAAGCGCTCCACCAACCGCTCGGGCATCGCTTCGTGCAGCGTGCCGACGCTCCGCTCGAGCCGCGCGAGGGACTCCTCGAGCTGAATGAGGTCTTCCTCGACGGCGTCTTCGCTGCACACCACCGTGGGCGCGAAGTGCGGGAACAACACGCCCAGACACTGCTGCACGAACTGCTGCGCGAGCGGCCGCAGCTGCGAGGGCACGTGGTGTTTTCGGCGCTCGGCGATGAGCCGCTCGATGAGCTCCGGAGGCAGGGTCGACATGCCGACTCTCGTAGCGGCTCGGGCGCCCTTTGAACAACCCTCAGTTCTCGTTGAGCCGTGCTTCCAGGTGCCTGACCGCGTCGCGATAGAGGGAGGCGTTTCGCAGCTCGTGCGCGGTCTTGTACGCCGCGAGCGCGCGGTCTTCGTCACCCTGCAGCTCGGCCACGACGCCCAGGTCGTACCAGGCCGCGGCGTTCTTCGGCTCGCTCTGCGTCAGCTTCGTGAACTCGGCATCCGCTCCCGCGAGGTCTCCCGAGAGCGCGCGGTCGACGCCGGGGTCGAGCCCGCCACCCGTCTCGACGGCGAGCTCGATGTTCAGGCTGCGCGGGAGCAGCTTGCGCAAGAAGCGCCGCGTGGCGATCTGCACGGCCTGCGCCTCGAGCGCCTGCGTCGGCGTCTGCAGCACGTTGCCGGTGATGGTGCCGAAGTAGCGCTTGCTCGACAGCGTCTGCCCGGCGGCGTCGAGCGCGTCGATGTCGACCGTGGCCTGCACGATGACGTCGGTCATCGCCCGCACGAGGTTTCTCCCCACGAGCCGCGGCGTCACCGAGGTGTCGATGACCTTCGCGCGAATCACCGTCTGCCCGGCGCACGCGCCTTCACAGCGCACCGGCTGGCCATGTTGGCGCAGACCCAGCTCGAGCTGCTCGAGCGCCGCCTCCCGGTATGAGCCAGTCACATCGAGGCCGAAGGTCGGCCCAGGTAGCGTCAGGGCCGGCGGCAGGTCGCGCACCTGGCGCAGCGTCGTCTGGCAGGCGGTGGAGCAGCAGAGCGAACCGAAGACGATGAGCAGCCGCATGACGGTCATGCTCGCGAGTTCATCACAGCGTCAGCGCTTCGCGCGTTCGAGGGTGACGGCGATTCTGGTGGTGCCCGCCTGACAGGCCACGACGTTGGTGCGGGGCAGGAACCCCTGACGCTCGATGACGACCTGCACCGGCTCGCCCTCCTGGCAGGCCCAGTCCGACGACCACGGCGTGGTGCCGACCACGTCGCCCTTCACCTTCACCTTCGCGCCGTCTGGTGACGAGTCGACGAAGAGCAGCCGCCCCTCGCCGGGCGTGACGGTGATGCCGTCTCCCTGCGTCGGCGCGATGATGATGTTGGTGGGCTCGTTGCCGGGGCGCTTCGAGAGGCGTGCGTTCACCACGGGAATCGCCACCGCGAGTGTCGCCGCGAAGCAGAGCACCGCCGCCGCCAGCCTCAACGCGGCGCGCTGGGAGATGGGCTTGCTCATCCCGCCACCCGGAACGCTTCGTCGAGCGTCGTCACTCCGTCGGCTGCAGCCTGCACGGCGGCCTGCAGCAGCGGCACCGTTCCCTCACGCCTCGCCAGCTCGAGCAGCGTCTGGGTGCTGGGGGCCGAACGGAGCGCTTCCCGCAACGACGTCGACATCTCGAGCACCTCGAAGATGGCCGCGCGCCCGACGAAGCCCGAACCGCCGCACGTCTCACACCCGACCGCCTTGAAGAACGCCGTGGTGGTGATGCCCTGCGCTGCGAGACGCGCGACGTGCTCTGCAGAGGCCGTCACCGGCGCCCGGCAGGAGCGGCAGAGCTTTCGCACCAGCCGCTGCGAGATGCTCGCGAGCGAGACCGACGCGAGAATCGACGGCTCGACGCCAATCTCCAGCAGCCGGTTGAAGACACCCGCCGACGAGTCCGCGTGCACCGTGGTGAGAATGAGGTGGCCCGTGAGGCCCGCTTGAATCGCGATGCCTGCCGTCTCGGCGTCGCGAATCTCGCCGACGACGATGATGTTCGGGTCCTGCCGCAGAATCGCGCGCAGGCCGAGCGCGAAGTCGAGCCCCGAGGCGCGGTTCACCTGGGTCTGCGCCGCGTTCGGAAGGCTCAGCTCGATGGGGTCTTCGATGGTGGCGATCTGCGCGTTGCCTGCGCGCGTCGTCTGCAGGTGTTTGAGCGCGCCATA
>CALRPN020000056.1:0-73252 GCA_943370055.1 Archangium gephyra | reverse complement strand
GCGATTCTCAGGCGCCCCCTCCAATACCGCGCGGATGACGAACTCCTGTTGCACCGACTGCGCTCCCATCGTCAGGTCCAGTCGGACGCCAAAGAAGGCGGTGAGCGATTCGAAGCCGCACCGGGGAAACACGACCTCCTCGCTCCATTTCATCGGCAGCGCGTTTGCGGCGGCGCTGAGCGATGCGGGCCACACCGCCAGGCGCACGTCGTCGGCCAACGCATCCCCCTTGGCACGCAGCGACACCACGAAGGCGTCCCCTTCAGGCCGCACCGTGGCCTTCCAGGTCGAACGGCCCAATTGAGCTCGAACCTCCCGCAGCCGTTGCTCCAACTTCAGCTCCTCGGCGGTCGGCCCCACAGCGTCGGGAGGGCGAGTCCACGGCTCAATCAGCGCCTCCAGGCTCTTGCGCGTGGCCTCCACACCGAGGCGCGACTTCTTGCCGGTCAGGCCCACCTGGAACTCGACGTTCTGTTCGAAGGCAGCCGTGGTGGCGTTCGCTGAGCCGGTCCACACCGTGCTGTCCCGACCTTGGTCGAGCACGAAGACCTTCGCGTGCAGCCCGAAACTGGGTGGCGGCCAGTCGGTCTGCGTGACCTCCGTGGCGTCGGGCTCCACGCCTGCGCGCTCGGTGGTGTCGTTGAGCACGAAGACACCGTCGAACCGGGCGAGCGTCTTCGGGTCGAGTCGCACCAACTGCTCGGCGCGCGAGACCAGAGTTCCGCCCTCCCCTGGAAGCCTTCCAAGCAGTTCGTCGGTCACGAAGGGAGAGATGACGAGCCGATCATCCGCGCGGTGGTCCTGAAAGGTCAGCCCGAACTTCTGATTCACCCCGACAGGAGCGAACTCGAGTTGCTCCACGTCCTCTGGGAACTCGAACTCGACGCGCAGGAGTTCGTCGGCAATTCGCTCCACCTGCTTCTTCGCCTCGCGAGACACTGGCGCGGTCGCAAAGCCAGGGAGCGCCGCGAAGAAGTCCGCCAGGGGGCGGTTGCCAGCAAAGGCGCGTTCGCGGTCCTGGCGGAGGGCACCGTCGAGAACAAGGGCGGTGTCCCAACTGGCGTCGAAGGTGAGGTTCCGGCTCAGGCAGAGCACCCGATACCGCACCTCGCCGTCAGCGTTCGTCATGCGCAGCGCCCACATCTTCGGGTGGAACGATCCATTCCCCCTCGGGCTGGCGACGGGAATGACTGCGTCCTCCACGTAGGTGAAGAGCCGCTGAAACGATGAAGGCACGGCGATGCAGTCGGCCTGACAGAACACGGCCATTCGCTCGGCGTGGCTTCGCAGGGCCTTGAGGGTGCCCAGCAAGTCGACGTGCTCCTTGGAGTCGCGTTGCAGGCTGTCCAGGCGAGCGAAGGCTAGCGGGGCCATCAACAGCGCGCGGAGGTCTAAGGTGTAGGTGGTGCCGACGGCGAAATCGAGCGTGTAACCCTCGTCGGGACGGAGCAGGGCGAGGAACAAGCGACGGTCTTCACGATTCAGCATGGGGAACCTCCGGACGAAGATCGCGAAGCACGCGGAGCGCTGAGTTCCAGCGGTAGACCAACGGATCCAACCCCGAGCCGCCGTTCCACCGGTCGAGCGCATTCTGATTGGTCAACCGCGCACGCGAGCCCTTGAGCTGAAATTCCCGCCGCTGGATGAGCTGGGCGACCTGGACACTGGGAGTCGACCGCCACGGCATTAGCCTCAGCCATTCGTCGACGAACGTACGCGTCGCTCCAGCGACGTTCGCCAGGGAGCCGATGGTGGGCCAGATCCCTTTCGACGCCCAGTCGGTCACCTCGGATTCGCTCGCGTGGACCTCCTGGCTCCAGCCCGAGAAGCGCTCGGCGTAGTCAGCCGCAAGCTCGTCGTTCTGCTTCTTCTGCGCGAGTAGAAGGTTGTACAGGATCGAAGCGCCGTGCATCGACGACGAGAAGAGCCGGGCTTCATCCAGGCGCGTCTTGATGTCCTGGGGAAACTCGGTTCGCTGGGGGTGTTCCCAAGCGGCATCACCGGCGAGAGTCGTTGCCTCACGGGCGAGCCACGCAAGGAGAGAGTCGGGCACCGTCAGCTCGATGCGCTCGAGCAGGTATTGCCTGTCCCCTTCGCGCAAGACGAAGGTCGCTTTCTGCGGGAACCCCGGCGGCACGCGAGGGAGATTCCCGTGCCAGTCACGCATGCCGGCGCCGAGAGTGTTGCCGTCCTCGTCGCGGTCGGCCGCCTTTCCGAAAGCGTCGAAGCTGCGGTGGTACTCGTCGATGGAAAGCTGCGGCTCGAAGATGGCGAAACGGTGCAGGGCCGCCCAGTACGCAGCGCTGGGAAGATTCTTGAGGGTCTTTTGCGCGACCCTCCCGATGATTCCATTGTGGTCGCCGTCGTTGATCAACGCGTCGATCAGCCGGAGTTCGTCATCGCGACCTCGTCGACGAATGTCTGCGTTGCGTACGCCCTTGTCCCGGAGTTGGCGGTAGACCCACGGGATGAACAGGAGATAGCCAGCGCGCGTGTGCAGCGTGCTGGTGCCTGGGAAGAAGAAGTTCGCGAAGCCGTCTCGGATGGTACCGAGCCCGAGTTCGTCCACCGTGCCCCGATCCTCCAGCGACTGCAGCGCTTCCAATACTCGACGGCGATCAGCCTCTGAATTGTCGATCCAACTGTATGAACTCATGCTCGGTGGTGCCCCCGCTCCCCAGCTGAAGGTGAGTCGGAGTCGCCACGCGGGACCAGCTCTCCCTCGCCACGAACGCCGCCTCCCAGCTGGTCCTCCTCGTCATCATCGGACACCGCGAAGAGCGACTGCAGCCATTTTTTGAAACCGAGGCCTGGTGTGCCCTCACGTGTCACGCGACACGCCACCCCAAGACAGCGCTCCTGTGTTTCCAATGACTTGCAACTCCGGATCGCTCCGTGGAGCCCGGGGAACCTCCCCGGAGTCGAGCCTCAAACCTCCCCGGAGTGGGCTTCGACTCCAGCCCTTCTCTCCCCCATGGGTGGCTCACCGACTGTGCGTCCCATTCGCGGATGACCCGCGCGTTTGAGGACCCACCGATGAGCACCACCGACCTCCGCTGCAAACACTGCAACACGCTGCTCGCCAAGCAGGACCGTGACGGCCTGTCGATCCGCCGTGGCGCGCTTCAGGCCACCATCACCGGCGCCGACACCACGGTCTCCGTCACTTGCTACCGCTGCTCGACGCTCAACGTGATGCGCCTCGCGCCGACGCCCACACGCCCCGCGTAACCGCCCTCCCCTTCACCGAGCGCATTGACGCCCTGCTTCGGCCCCTTCGAGCGCACTGACGCCGGCCGGGAAACGACACCGCGTCATGCGTACCACTTGGGGTCAGGTCCGAGAGGGCCTGCTCCGCTCCATTCAGGAGCTTGGTTTGTCCCAGCAGTTCGAAGTCCTCCGTCGCCTCCACGCCCCGCTCAACGTCTTCGACGCACCAGCAGACGTCGTGGCCTTCCTCGCAACACCCGAAGGGAGCCCGCAGCAGAAGAACGAGCTGCTCGGGCTCCTCGTCGATGTCGTGCAGTCTCGCTCCGACAACGGGCTCGCGCTCACGATGTTGTGGCTCGGCTTGTGGCCCGGGTTCGACGGCATCTTCCGCCGCCGCGCTCGCCTCTTCGATGGGGTCGATGAGTTCATCTCGACCTTCACGCACGTCTTCCTCCGCCTCGTCTCGTCGATGAGCCGCGCGAGGGTGTCGCGCGTCGCCGCCCTCCTCGTCCGAAGCACGGAGCGAGACCTCCTGAGCGAGCGCCGAACAGCCTGGTTCGAGCAACGGCACGTCGAGGTCGTGCCCGAGCCCGTGGACGCCGAGCTCAGCGCACCTCAGCCAGAAGATCCGGCCGAGTTGGCGAACGTCGCGCGGCTCCTCCGCCTCGTCGGTGGCCAGGACGGAGACCTGCTGTTCCGCGTGCTGGTGCTCGGTGAGGAGCAGGGCGAGGCGGGGCTCAAGCTGGGCATGACGAAGTGGCATGCCCGGAAGCGCTTCTACCGAGCGTTCCCGCGCGTGCAGGCGCGACTGCGCCAGGTCCTGTCCTCCAGCGCCTCTCGATTTCGCGTTTCTGAGGTGTCCACCCGCAACGCCGGAGCCACGAGATGACCAACCGCAGCACCACGCTTAGCGTCGACGAAGACGATGACTTCGTTCGGCTCCCCGGCCTCTTCCGCCGATGGGAAATCGAGCAGGTCGTCGACCCCGACGCCGAGTTTCACATCGAGGGCGCGGGCACGTCGTTCGACGGCACCCACCTCTTCGCCGTGTACCGCCGAGACAAGACCCAACCCCTCACCCCGAAGGAGACCTGAACCATGGCAACGAACATGTGGGAGCAGACCGAAGAGATGGCGAAGAAGCACGACGCGGACTCGAGCACCTGGCTCAAGCTCGCGAACGACCAGGACACCGCGGTGGTCGTGTTCCTCGGGGAGCCGTTCCCCCGCGAGGTCAGCTTCGTCGACGGGAAGTACGTTCCGGCCGACGACGCGGTGCGCGCGGCGGGCCACAAGGTGTCGCTCCGCGTCGCCTACAACGTCGTCGTCCCCGACACCGGCGAGATGAAGGTGCTCGAGCAGGGGGTGATGTTCTTCAAGGACCTCGTGCAGGTGCGCGGGAAGTACGGACTGGAGAAGTGGGCCTTCGAGGTGAAGCGCCACGGCGCCGCCAAGGACCCGAAGACGACCTACTCCATTCTCCCCGAGCGCCAGCTGACCGCTGAGGAGCGAAAGACGTTCCAGGCCATCGAGCTGCTCGACCTGCCGAAGCTCTACGCCGGCGAGGCCGAGGCCGCGCCCGCGACCGAGGAGCCCGAGCCCAGCGGCCCCATCGACCCGAAGCTGGCCACGGCCATCGTCACCCAGCTCAAGGCGATGCCGCGCCAGGCGGTCGACCGCTTCCTCGAGCAGTTCGCCATCAAGCGCATCAAGGACCTCCCGGCGGCGCAGTGGGAGCGCGCGAAGGCCTTCGTCGACAAGCTCGTCGCTGAGTTCGACGCGCCGGCCACCACGCCGGTCGAGGTCGACCCGTTTGCCTGAGCCGGTGAGACCCGTGCGAGTGCGAGTCGACGCGGGTCTGACCTTCGAGTCCGGCCAGGTCTCGGCGAAGTTCGTCGAGCGCCTGCGCCGCGCCTTGTCGTTCGAGAACCCGCAGGTGCGCGCGAGGGCGCGCCTCGGACTGCGGAAGACAGCCGACGAAACGCTCTGCTTCCTCGAGGAGGCGAACGGCCTGCTGCGGCTCCCTCGCGGGGCAGTGCATCTCCTTCGCAACGAAGCCCATCCAGAGGGAGTGACGCTCGTGTTCGACGACGCGCGCGTGTTGCCCTGCGAGCAGCTCCAGGTGCCCGACGTCGCGCTCCGCGACTACCAGGCCCGTGCGGTCGACGCGCTCGCCAAGGTGACGCAGGGGACCGTCATCCTTCCCTGCGGCGGGGGCAAAACTCGGGTCGCCCTCGGAGCCATCGCGCGCCTGAAGACGCCCACGCTGGTGCTGGTGCACACGCTCGACCTCGCGGAGCAGTGGCGCTCGGAGCTTCGAACGCAGCTGCAGCTCGAGGCAGGCCTTGTCGGTGCTGGCGAGGTGTCTGCGGCGCAGGTGACGGTGGCTCTCATCCAAGCGTTGGCCCACTGGCCGAGGACCGAGTTGAAGGCGTTCCTCGCTGGCTTCGGTCTGCTCATTCTCGACGAGGCACACCACGTGGCGGCGAACACCTTTCACGCCATCGTCGACCACTGCCCCGCGCGGTACCGGCTCGGCCTCACCGCGACGCCGGAGCGCGAAGACGGGCTGACGCCGCTCCTCGAACTCTTCCTCGGCAACCGACTGCTGATGGTCACCCACGATGAGCTCGTGGCGGCGGGCGTCCTGACCGTGCCTTCCATTCGCATCATCACGACCGACTTCAACCACCGGTACCGCGGCGCGGAGGACTACGCGCGCCTGCTGAACGCGGTCGCCAATGATGCCCCGCGGAACCGCGCCATCGTCGACGCCGTGGTGGGCGAGGCGCGGGCCGGGCACACCTGCCTCGTGCTCTCGGGGCGGGTCGAGCATTGCGAGTCCCTCGCTGAAGCGGTGCGCGCGAGTGGCCTCTCCGCCGCGGCACTGACTGGCGCAGTCGACCGGAGCCGACGAAAGGCACTGCTCGATGACGCCCGCGCTGGCCGCCTGCAGGTCCTGGTGGCGACCAGCCTTGCCGATGAGGGCCTCGACCTGCCCCGGCTCTCGCGCGTGTTCCTCGCCTTCCCAGGTCGCTCCCGAGGTCGGACCATCCAGCGGCTCGGGCGCCTCATGCGACCGCACCCATCGAAGCAGACCGCGGTGCTCTTCGACTTCGTCGACAAGCAGGTGCCGATTCTCCGTCGGCACCACCTCGAGCGTCGAAAGCTCTACTCCGAGGTGCTGGGCATTCCGGCCTCGGCCCTGAGGGCGCAATGAGCGCGCCGGCGCCGAACCCCGATGCGATCCGGGCGACCTGGCGGTGGCTCGCACACGCACCCCACGGCGTCTCCGAGGTCCGCGCTATTCGCCCATCGGGCGGCGTCGTCGGTATCGGCTTCTTCGACGACGAGGATGCCTTCGTTCGCGAGTGCGTGCGGGTCAATGCGACGGGCAACGTGTACGTCGGCATTCAGCCACGGCCGCGCCGCCTGCTCGAGACCGCGCGGAACACGGTTCGGCCGCTCAAGTCTGGCGCGGCGAAGAAGGACATCGAGGTCCTGACGGCGACGGTCATCGACCTGGACCCGGTTCGACCGAAGGACACCGCGAGCACTGACGCAGAGCTGAACCACGCGATGGCAGTCGCCACCGAGGCAGCCGACTTGTGCGAGGCCGAGGGGCTCTCTCGTCCGCGGCTCATGATGAGCGGCAACGGGGCCCAGCTCTGGTTCGCGCTGCCGCCGACTCGAATCGACGACGCGCTCCAGGTCGGGCTCAAGGCCTTCGAGGCCGGCGTGCGTGAGCGCTTCCAGCGCGCGGGCGTCCACATCGACTCGATTCACGACGCCTCGCGCATCATCAAGGTCATCGGAACGGTGAGCCGTAAGGGCGATGGGCTCGGCGAGCGCCCTCACCGACTGAGCGAGGCACGCACCGGCTTCGAGCGGCTCGAGGACCCGAAGCTGCTCGAGCGCCTCAAGACGGCATCGAGCGCCTTGCCCCTGACCACCGCCGCGCGCGCACTCGCGAAGGCCAGGCGTACGCCCAACGGCAAGTACGACTGGGCGAACCCGGTCGACATGTGCCCCGCAGTGCGCCGGCTCTGGCAGGAGGGCGCTACCGACCGCAGCCTGGCGATCTTCAACATGGTGCGCTTCTTCGCGCACAAGCGGCTGGGGCTCGACGAGGTGACGGAGCTCATCCTCGAGTACGACCGCCGAGGGCTGGGCAAGCTGAACGGCCGCGACGGGCCGGCCTACGTCCGGAAGGCCTGGGAGAAGGTCCAGGCGACGGCTGACAAGGACGGCGCGGTGGCGCCGCCGTGCCAGGCGCTGCGCAAGCTGGGGCTGTGCACCGAGGCTGCCGTTCGATGCGACCTCGCTCAGCTGCCGGTGAAGCTCCCGCCCGCTGCGCCGCCAGCCCCTCCACGCACGCCCGCCCGCATCGAACGCGACGCCGAGGAAGAGCAACGAGACGACGCCATCGAGGGCGAGGTGTACGAGGACGCCCGCTGCTACTTCACCATTTCGGCGCGGGGGGAGACCAAGGTCATCTCGTCATTCGCGATCACGCCGACAAGCCGAGTCGCGACGGAAGAAGGCGAGCTCATCATCGGGGAGGCGCACGCCGACAATGGCTCGACCACCCCGCTCCGCCTACCGCTCTCGGCGTTCCACTCGAAACGCGACTTCATGCGGCACCTTCCCTCGGCGGACCTCCAATGGACCGGCACCGACAACAACCTGCAGGGCGTGCTGCGGCTGCTCTCACGCCGACCCGTCCCCCGAATGCCCGGCTCGTCGATGCTGGGCGAGTGCCAGCACGGCGACCACCGGCTGTGGCTCGCGCCCGACGGCGCCATCGACGCTAACGGCTTCATGGAGAACCCACCCGTCACCTACGTCCCGAACGGAGCGTCCCTGGCCAAGCGCCTCAACTACCTCCCGACTGACGACGACACCTTTCTGTCCATCGCGAAGGTCGTCTTCGAGTGCCTGCCGAAGGTGAACCAACCGCAGGTGGTGCTGCCGATGCTGGGCTGGTTCTTCGCGACGCCGATGAAACCGCGCATCATGAAGAAGGTCGGCGCGTTCCCTTCGCTGTTCGTCTGGGGCACGCAGGGCTCGGGCAAGTCGAGCCTCTGCATCGATGTATTCTGGCCGCTCTTAGGCGTGCGCGACTCCGAGCCGTACAGTGCGACCGAGACGGAGTTCGCGCTCATCAAGCTGCTGACCTCGACCAACGGCGTGCCGGTCTTCATCGACGAGTACAAACCGTACGACATGCCGAAGCACCGGCTGAACGCGCTGCACCGCTACCTCCGCCGCCTCTACCGCGGGGAGACCGAGGAGCGCGGCCGGCCGGACCTGAAGGTGAACACGTACCACCTGCAGGCGCCGGTCTGCGTCGCCGGCGAGACCAGGCCCACCGAGGCGGCGCTGCTCGAGCGCATCATCACGGCGAACCCCGACAAGACGACGCTCGACGCACGCGGCTCGTTCAAGTCGGCGTACCGGCAGCTGCGCGCGGTCGACCTGGTGCTCTTTGCGCCGAGGTACCTGCAGTTCTGCCTGGGCCGCGACTTCGACGCCGACTTGGCGATCGCCCGCGCAGTCGCATCCGAGCTTCTCAAGGACCGCGCGGTGCCCGTCCGCGTGGCCGAGAACCTCACCGTCATGCTGCTCGGCGTTCACCTCTTTGAGGAGTTCGCGAAGGCATGCCACGTCGAATTGCCCGAGGACCTCGGGGTGAAGTCGGCGATCGACGCCGTGCTCGATGACGTCATCGAGACCGACCACGGCGTGAAGAACGCGCTCGACCACTTCCTCGAGATGCTCGGCGTCATGGCGGTTCAGGAGGAGCTGCGACCCGAGCAGCACTTCGTGATGCTCGACGAGGGCAAGCTCGCAGTGCATCTCGAGTCGGCCTACGACTCCTTCCGCGCGCACTGCAAACGCATCGACTACCAAGGCGAAGTGGTCGACCTGAAGGCCCTGCGCCGGCTCATCTCCGAGAGCCGGAAGCAGCAGGGCTACGTGCTCGTGGAGAGCCAGAGGGTCTGCTTCGGAAGTTCCCGTCGGCGTGCCGTCGTCCTCGACCTCGCGCGCCTGAAGGTCGCTTCGCCGGATGACTTCAGGGCTAGCTCGCGTAGCTCACCAATAGGTCGTGACTGCTCCGACAGCTCCTAGCTCGATGCCGCTCTTAGCCTGTCGCGACCTCTGACAATCAGCCTATCCACATGACTTCGGGCTTGCCGAGGAAGATGCCGATACCGACCCACGCAGTGGTTCCACCGAGCAGTGAGTTATCGTCGTGATCACCCGCCGCAGTAACCAAGTTGCGCCGACACTTTCCTTGCCGACTCCTGATTTCACCGCTCTATTACCCTCTCTCGACCCTCACACTCGCCAACGATGCGCGCCAGCATGACAAGCCGACCTCAGGGTTCCGACGACCGGGAGGAGCACGCGTTCTCTGTTGACGCTGCCCTTCTTTTCCAGCTGGGTGAGGAACTCGTCAATCGTCGAAGTGTCGCGCTCGCTGAGCTGATCAAGAACGCCTACGACGCTGACGCTACGACGGTAACCGTACGTCTCGTCGATGTTGCGAAGCCCGGTGGGCGAATCGAAATCGAAGATGATGGTAGCGGCATCAACCATGAGACGTTGGTCTCCAACTGGTTCAGGATCGCCACACGCGCAAAGGTAGGCGAGCCAGTTTCCCGTCGTTTGGGGCGATCGAGAGCGGGCGCGAAAGGGGTTGGGCGATTCGCAGCGAGGCGTCTTGCTGAAACGCTTGTTGTCGAGTCGACGGCGCGAGCTGAGCACTCGACCAAGCACGAGCGAATCACGGCAACCTTCGTTTGGTCGGATTTCGTAGCGGGGCTCAGGCTCGAGGAAATCAAGGTACCGGTAACAAGGGTGGACGTTCCTGTCGTCCGAGGCACGCCGACCAAGACCGGAGTCACTCTCAAGCTGCTTGGCGTTCGCGAGGCCTGGACTCTGGAGGACGTGACAGCCCTTCAGGCGGATTTACTGCGCTTGGTCACGGCACCGCAGGGGGCCTCCGATGACGACTTCAAGGTAGTGTTGGTCGCGGACGAGTTCCCGTCAGTCGCGGGCGACCTCGGAGATAGGTTTCTTGAGTATGGCCTGCTGAAGCTCGATGGCCACCTTGATGCGGATGGCCGCGCATCGTACGGCCTTCGATTTCGAGGCTCGAAGAAGACGGAACATTTTTCCCCAAAGGATCCGCCGAAGCCTTTGAAGACCTTGAAGGGAACGAAGAGCCTGGCTGCACCAAAGCCGATTCGGTTCCCTCTTGTTGGGCCAGCCTCCTTCGAGGTTTCGTTCTTCGTCTACAAGTCCACATTCTTCGCAGGGCTTCCGATCAAGACGCGAGAGGCACAGACCCGCGGCAGAGAACACGGCGGTGTGCACATCTACGTCGACCGCTTCCGCGTCCCGCCGTACGGCGACCCCGGAGACGATTGGCTCAACCTCGACGAAGATCGAGGACGCCGCTTGGACGCCACGCCCGAGGAACTCGCATCAGAATCTGAGGAGGTGCCTGGGCGGCCGATGTTGCTACTGCCGGGCAACAACCAACTGTTCGGTAGCGTCCATTTGTCTCGGAATTTCAACGACGCGCTCCAACAGACGGTGAACCGCGAGAGGTTCATCGAGAATGCCGCGTTCAACGAGCTGCGTGCGTTTGTTCGTCTGGGCATCAACTGGATGACCGTCGAATATGCAGCGCATCTCGCAGAGCAGCGAAAGACGGCGACGAGGCCAAAGCCGGAGGAATTGCTTGAAAAGGCGCGCTCGAAATTCGTTGAAACGATCGGCGACTCCGCGTTGGCCGATGGGGACCGGGCAGAGGTTGTTCAGGCATTTGACCTGGCTATGCACGCGGTCCAGTCGCGACAGGACGAGCTCATCAGCGAGCTGTCGATGCTTCGCGTATTGGCTTCAACCGGTACGATGATCGCTGTCTTCGAGCATCAGCTGATGGCATCGCTTTCGGGTCTGCGCGAGCTTGCGGTGCGCGTCGAGAAGCTGGTGAAGCAGGCTCCTTCCTCAACGCGCGAGAAGGCCTCCGACGAAAGTGACGACTTAAAGGGATGGATTCGAGATCTTCAGCATCAAGCAGACTTGATTGGGCTGCTCCTCTCAAGAGAGTCGCGCGCCCGTCGTCGCCGCGTTGTGGTGCATGGAGCAGTTGAATCGATCGCCAAGTCGTTCGGCGCATTCATGGAGGACAACGCCATCGAGTTCAGAAACGCGGTGCCGGACACGCTGAAGACACCTTCAATCTATCCCGCAGAAATGACGGCGATCCTGCTCAACCTCTTCACCAACGCGTTGAAGGCAGTGCGGCACGTCGCAACGCGCCGAATCGAGGCAAGCGCGGAGCGTCGAGCCGGCGAGTGCATTGTTCGCTTGAGCGACACTGGCACTGGTGCCGATCCAGATCAGTGGGAGGAGTATTTCTTGCCGTTCAAGACGACGAGTACGCCCGATCCGATGCTGGGCCACGGCACCGGATTGGGACTGAAGATCGTACGAGATATCGCCGCCGTGTATGGAGGAACCGCGCGGTTCGTGTCTCCTATCGCTCCGTGGAAAACAACTCTCGAAATCACGCTTCCGGAATCATGACGAAAAAGCAAATCCACGTTGTCATCGTCGATGATGAGCCTGTGTACCGTCAGGAGCTTGCGAAGCGCCTCGCAGCTCCGGACATCCGCTGCACGGATCTGGCACCACCTTCGCACCCGGATCCGACGCCGATCGTAAAGGCGAAGCCTGACGCAGTCCTCGTCGACTACCAACTTGGCCAAAAGCAGAAGGGCTCGACCGAACCGCCGGCTACCTATCTAGGATCGCTATTGGTGGCCGCGATACGAGAGCGACTCCCATCGACGCCAATCATTCTTCTCACCCGTAGGAAACTGGCCCAGAAGACGAACGACTTCCTTGCTCAGGCGGCCGATCTGGATGAGGCCTATGACGACCTGCTCTACAAAGAGACGGTGCAGCAGTCGCCTAACAGGATGCGCACCCAACTTCGATCGCTCGTGCGTGGCTATGCTGTCCTGAAGGATCGCTCTGACTCGTGGCCCGATGTCGTCTCAGCTCTCGAAACGCCGGAGTACGCAAAAGACGAATTGCGACGGTTCGGATCGCCGGGCGGAGAGACGTTCCGTCCGGCGTCCATCTCGAGATGGATTCGAAGAGTAGTCCTCTCTTTTCCAGGGCCGCTTCTCGATGAACTCTGTGCGGCAACCGAGGTCGGCATCACGCCAGCGACGTTTCGCACTGCCGCGGTCGCTGATTGGTTCGAATCAGCGAAGTACGGTGGTGTGTTCGCAGGTGATCATGTTCGGTGGTGGCGTGGCGCGCTCCGTGCGCGCGCGGATGAATTCACTCGCAAGCACGGCGCCGAAGGAGCGGTGTTCGGGGACGTCTGGAACCTGAATCACCCAAAGTCGCGGGTGGCGAGGTCCAAGTGTTGCGTTTGCAATCAGCCCACGAACGAGGCTGTATGCAACGTCTTGCGGAAGCCCGTGATGCTTCGGCACTCGCTTCCGTACTATCCGGACAACCGCCCGCCTGGGTTCGATATTGCTCGCATCTCGTTCAAGGCGGTTCGAACGACGGACATCAAGGAGGAGCAGTTCGCGTCCAACGTCCTGCCGATTCTGAAACGTATTGAGGATGGCGATGAAGCTTGAGGATGTAGTCAGGGAGGTGGAGACAATCCGAGATGCGATGTCGCCGATCTTGGCGAACGAGTCGCAGAACGTTATCAGCGCTGTGCTCGCGGACTTGAGTGACCAGAAGAAGAAGCGCGATGCGCTTAGCAAGAAGGCCACGCGGCCGCCGTGGACCGTGATTATCAAGCCGACCAAGCCGCTCGTGTTCATCGGAACCGATGACGAGACGGCCGTTAAGCACAGGCTCGAGGTCGATCTGGCGTGCACGATAAGTCAGCCAGACAAGGATGGTACAGCACAAGGCGAGCACAACATCGCGGTCCGCGTTTGGTCGAAGGACGGCACAGCCTATTTTCGGGAAACACTCGATGCCGAGGCGCTTCGAGCCCCACTCGAGCAGCAAAAGAGACGTGTGATGCTTCGCTTCCACTTTGACCTTGGAAACAAGGACCAAGAGGGGCCACGGCACCATCTGCAGATTGGCGGGAAAGGGCAGGCGAGTGAGTACGCCTGGCTTCCAGAAAACTGGAAACTTCCACGGTTCGCACACCATCCGGTCAATCTCGCATTGGTGTGCGAGTTCATCGGGCGCACATTCTTCCCAAAGGCATTCGGGAAGATTGAGCAGGAGCCGACTTGGATGAACACTGTCATGATTGCAGAGAGGACATATCTGCTGCCGTTTCTACGCAGCATCCCATATGTCACGGTAAATACAGATCAGCACAAGGAAACGTTCTTGTCGTGGGCCTGGAATGGCTGACTTGAGCTCAGCAGCGCGAAAGTTGCTTGGTGCGTACTACACAGAGTCCGACACCGCGAACGCGATCGTTCAACTCGCCCTTGAGCGGGCCGACCAACGCGTGCTGGACCCCTGTTTCGGCGGTTGTGCGTTCCTCGAGGCGGTTCGTCTCCAAATATCGTCGCTCGGAGGCGCCAAACCGATGCGAAATGTGTTTGGTGTCGATGTTGATCGTGGCGCAAAGAAGTACCTTGATACCGTGCGCGGAGTCCGAGCACAGCAGTTCTTGTTCCAAGATTTCCTGCGAGTTGAGCCTGGCGTGTTCGGTGTTCCGTTCGACGTCGTCCTCGGGAATCCACCGTTCGTGCGGCATCACCTTTTGCCCGAAGGGGTTGTCACGCGTGCGCAAGCATCGCTGTCAGATGTCTCGATTCCCAGGACAGCCGACTCGTGGCTGTACTTCTTTCACCATTCGCTTCGATTCCTGAAGCGAGGTGGCTCGCTAGCGATGGTTTTGCCTGGGTCTTTGCTTTCAGCTGCTTACGCGAACTCTGCGCGCCAGGCGATTGCGAGCCAATTCGCTTCGAGCCAGTTGTTTCTCGTCCGTCGACGATTGTTTGCCGATGCACTCGAATCGCCTGTCATTGTGGTCGCCCGCGGCTACGGCGAAGCGCCGAAGAGTTGTCGCTTGAGCATCGTTGACACGCCGCAGGAGATTCGAAAAATTGAGGCGGGCGAAGGGAATGTCGTCGATCTTACCGGGCGCACCGGGCCGTGGCGGCTGGCGCTTCTTCCAGCGGCAACACGCACCACTTTCTCGGCCATTACGCGGCGAAGCGACGTTTCTCAACTTGGGGAACTGGCGACCATCCACATCGGGGTCGTCACCGGGGCGAACGACTTCTTCACCATGACACGGGAGCAAGCGTCATCTCGGCGGCTATCGGACGCAGTGCTTCGGCCGATTCTCACGACTACCAAGCAGTTCGCCGGCCTGGAGGCGAGCGCAGGCGCGATGCGGAAGCTACTGAATGCAGGTGAACGCGCCCTGCTTCTTGATACCAACGGAGCGCGTTCCAGCGCCGCACTCGGGGCATACTTGAACTCGGACGAGGCGCGGTCGGCACAGAAGGCATTTAAGTGCCGATATCGTGATGTCTGGCACGAACTGGAAGACCTAGATGTCCCGGATGCTTTCCTCTCATACGTCGTCGACCGCGTTCCAAGGCTTGTTCTTAACCGAACGGGTGCTCTGTGCACCAACGCGATCCATCGCGTCAGATGGCGCACGAAGACAGCCCACGCAGTACGACAGGCGCACTCGCTCGCTTTGACCTCGAGCCTTGGGGGGCTGTCAGCAGAGATATACGGTCGCGTCGCCGGTGGTGGCGCGCTCAAGTTGGAGCCTGGTGAGGCCGCAGCAATCTGGATACCAACCTCGGTACGTGGTGCCGCAAGGGTGTCCCGCGCGTTCGCGATGGCGTCGAAAGCCGTTGCGAGCGGCGATTGGCAGAGGGCTCGAGCGATCGCCGACCGCGCAATTCTTGTGCATGAGATGGGTCTATCGGAAACCGACGCTCAGGTGATCCGTGATGGACATGATGCGCTCCTTGCCACTCGGTTCTCCCTCGCTGCACGCGCGACGAAGCGCGTGGTGTAGGACGGAAACCACACCAAATCGTCAAAGCCATGCCCACCCGTACGCCTCTACGCTTAGAATTGGCCCGCCAATCGGCGCGCCTCATCTAGAAGCCGCATCGCACGGAGAATCCCGTCGTTCTGCGCCGCGCTCGTGGAGCCCCTCCCGATGGTGGTTGGCAGCTTCCACTCGAGCGACGCCAACGAGCCATCGAAGGTGATGTTCTCGGGCGGAACCCCGAGCCTGACCTTCCCCGTGCCCCGCTCCACCTTGATGATCGCGTCGACCTCGTTCTCGGTGAGCCCCGGAACGTCACCAGCCGACGAGAACTCGGCGCGTAGGTTCTCGAGTGCGCGCGTGCCCTTTGCGAGGCTTTTTTCACTGGGTCGGCCAGCGAAGTCGGCAACGAGCGCCGCCTTACTCCGCCAACCATCGCGTCGGCCGTTCTTCCGGCTCGCGGCGAGCATGAGCAGCTGGGTGAACAGAACGTCGCTCTGCTTGAACCCGTCGAACTCGTGGCCGTTGATGGTCAGCACGTGGCGCTCGGGGGTGGTCGAGAACCCGAGCTGGATGAAGTCCAGGTCGAGCTCGGGGTGCTCTCGCAGGCTCGCCTTCGCGCGATAGCCAGGATCGAAGACGTCGAGGCCGCGGATCAACCCGAGGCGAGGACCGGGCTCATCGGGAAGCGAGAGCGCGGTGATGCGCTCCTCCGGCGCGAACACCGGCGGCGTACCGCGTGTCAGGACGAGCACCGCCTGCGCGCGGGCCCCGAGCTGCGCCTTGAGGCCACGGCATAGCAACTCGCCACCAGGCCCACCTTTGCCGAGCCAGACGACCGCAACCTCGAGCCCTCGGCGCCGCAACCACCCCACGGGCGCGAAGGGCCTGGGGACCGGGAGGTCGAGCGGCACGAGGCCGTTGATCGGCGCGAGCGCGCGAAACACATCGACGGCCGTCGTGCGCAGCCACTCAACGTCGGCTCGTGAGACCCACTCGCGCCCACGAAAGCAGGCGGGCTCGGCGACGCACGAGACGCTGACCAGCCCCTCCCTGAGCCCAGCCTCGACGTTCGGCTCGACGCCGCACTCGCAGTCGGGCGACTCGTAGTCGAACCCTGCGTACGTGAAGTACCCGCTGTCGATGAGCGCCTGGGGATCTACTCCAACAGCCAGAGCATCTGACCAACTCAACCTCGGCGAATCAGTGCGCCGCAGCTTCGAGACCAGCACCGGCCACAACCGCGCGTCGAACGTTTGCATCGAAGCCCCACAGCTTGAGGTGACGTCGAATGATGCGGTCACGAGGGGTGTCGCTCAGGTTCGACGAGTTCGGGTTGAAGAGGCTCACCGTCCGCGTCCGAGAGCGTCCGCTCCCCTCGAAGGTGAAGCGCAGGTGCACGCCCTCGACGTGGTCACGCGCGAGGTTGATGCCGAACTCGCGAAGCGCGTCATTCACGGCGGGTAGCCCGACGGCTTCCTTGAACTCGAGCGAGACGCGCCGCACGTCGCCATCAGCCGGCCTGATGAAGAGCTTCCGCACGGCGACGCCCACGACACCCGTACCGAAGATGGGCGGGAACCGAAACGTCTCGTCACGCAGCGGCCTGAACGAGAAGCGCGGCTCCGAGCGCGCGTCATAGAAATACAGCGGGTCACCCAGGATGTGTTCGGCGAAGAGGTCGCGCAGCTGCTCCCGCTCGGCCTTCCGCGCCGCCTTCACCATCAGCACGTTCGTCTCGAAGTGGAACACCGCCGCGAGCTGCACGACGTCGCGGTCCCACATGGGCTCGAGCTCATCGAACTCGTTGAACTGATCGGTCGGCTTGAGCTCGTCCTCGTGGAAGACGAAGAGCGCGAACTTCTCGTCGTTTGCGAAGTCCTCGACCTGGCACCTGGGGCCGAACTCGGTGTTCCGAAGGTGAGCACGCATCGCAGCCTTCAACGCCGCCTTGGCCTTCGCGCTCGGCTTGGGAGCGATGGGGTAGCGGCCTGCGTACTCCTTCAGATGCTCGAACGAGTCGATGAGCCAGCCCTGGTGCAGGTGCTTGAAGGCTGTTGGCGCGGCGATGAACAACCGCAACGCCAGGTCCTGTGAAGACCACGAGCGGCTCTCGGCGAGGAGCGGTGTCTGCCCCCATGTCGTCTCCGCGAGCTCGCCCAACCGACTGCGCGCCTGTGGCGCTGCGAGGTCGTTCACCGGCAGCAACTCCGTCTCGAGCCGCAGGCGCTCGGACGCAGGAAGACCAACCCAGGAGCGGTACACCTGCTCCCACGGCTGCCCGACGCCATTGCAGCGCAAGTCGACGCCCGCCCACGAACGGAGCTCGGCAAGCGCCGCGGGCGTGAGGTGGCGGAAGAACGGCTTTGGACTCCATTCACGGTGGCTCATTCGTGGTCTCGTTGTTGATTGTTTATTGAACAGCAGACAATGAAGACGTCAGAAGGGACTGGCCCAAAGACAACTCAGAACAACGAGCGTTGAGGGTCCGACGCGTCGACGACGAGCTTGAGGTCGAGCAGTCGGATGCGCATCGCGGTGTTGGAGACGTTGTCGAAGCTGCCGGCAGCGATGACCTGCGCAGCGACGTCGATGAAGGTGGGGTCGGGCACCCGACCT
Organism: Archangium gephyra; assembly: GCA_943370055.1. Lineage (GTDB taxonomy): Bacteria > Myxococcota > Myxococcia > Myxococcales > Myxococcaceae > Xiheimicrobium > Xiheimicrobium gephyra_A. Next base: position 55,383 of record CALRPN020000056.1, on the reverse strand, counting down.
TGCAGGCGCGACTGAATGCCTTCCCAGGTGGGGAGCCGACCGCCGAAAGCGTCGTGAACCGCTGCCCGGACAAGTTTGCCGGGCATCAAGAGGCACGCAGCGAACTGGTCAGCCTGCCACTCCACCTGGGGCTTCCTCGCGGGCCCGAAGGCTGGCTGCGGCTCGATGAACTCGGAGACGTCGAACAGCGCGCTGCCTTTGGGATGCATCGCGAGGTGGGGCCGATGGAGCACCCAGTGGCCGACCTCGTGCGCGAGCGTGAACGCGAAGCGGCCGGGGATCTGCTCTAGGGACTGATCGACATAGACGCGTCTCTGGTCGACCACGGTCGCGCCGAGCACGTCGGGGTTTCCCAACAGGCCCTTCAAGTCGATGACGCCGAGGTCGAGCCCGAGGAGGCGCTCGATGACGAAGTCGACATCAACGGCGCCATTCAGCGGGCCGCGCACCGTCGAGTAGCAAGCGAGCATCTCATCGGCAGAGCGCTCAATCTCCTTCACCGTCAGGAATGGAACTCGGACGTGCATCACGGCTTCCCTCCCTTCGTCTCGAGCAGCTTGATGAGGTCCTTCCCGCTGAAGCCTTGCTCGCCGGCGGTGCGAAGGAAGGTGGTCAGCTCCGGGTCGGCGACGAGCTTGTCTTCGATGTCCTCCGGCACCCGCCCCGCGAGCAGCATGAGCTCGTCGAAGTCGTCCTCGAGGAGCGCGGCGATGTCGGCGATTACCTTCGCGGCCGGCGGGGTCTTCACTTGCCCCGTCTCGATCAACGAAAGGTAAGACGCCGAGATGCCGAGCTTGAGCGCGGTCTCGCGCAGCCCAAGCTCTCGCAGCTTCCTGAGTCGCTTGATTCGGTCTCCAAGACGTTCTCGCTTCGCCATCGGTCCCTCCCTCACGTGTTTGCGAGATACTGAACAAATGAGCAGTCGTCAAGAGCGCCGCGTTTCACGCAGGGCCGATTTGCCGCCTCCGCAGCGATTTCGCGGATCTGCCGAGAGAGATGTCCTCTCGAAATTCCTCGAACCGCATTTTCAACAGCATGAGTGACCAGCCCCGACAGCCATCGCCGACCCAGCAGCCCTCGCCACCGACCGAGCTGACCGACGCGCAGCGCAGGCGCGCCGACGTGATCGACGTGCTCGCCGAGACGCTCGTCGACCTGCTCCTGAAGCGCGCGCAGACCCGCGGAGGGACCGCGCGATGACGACTCGTTCTCCGCTTCTCGACTTGTCTTCTTCCGGGGCCAGAGCGTCCATGACCGACGTCGAGAGGCATCCCGCCTCAGACATCGGAGACACGATGAGAACCGAAGGAACAGTCGCGGTCCGGGCGCGAGCAGGCGCGCGCTCTTACAAGCCGGAGGTCGACCGGGACGTTCGCGCGCTCAGCGACATGCGCGTGCCCGACCTAGAGCAGAAGTACCTTGAGCTCTACGGCGAGCCCACGCATTCACGGAACCGGCAGTACCTGATCAAGCGGCTGACCTGGCGCATCCAGGAGCTCGCCTACGGAGGGCTCACGACAGGCGCGCTCGAGCTCATCTCGAAGCACGGCGATAGGCTGCCCGAGAGTTGGCGGATGCGCTTCGCAGGGCCGAAGGAGGATGAGGCATCTGAGCGCGACCCACGGCTGCCGCCGGCTGGCACGGTGTTGCGGAGGATGTTCGAGGGCATCTCGCACGAGGTTCATGTGGGCGCGGAGGACTTCGTCTACCGAGGGCAGCGCTTCAAGTCGCTCAGCGCGGTCGCGCGGCGGATCACAGGCACGCCGTGGAACGGGTTCCTCTTCTTCGGGCTCAAGAAGGAGACCGCCCGTGAGTGACGTCCCATTCTTCCGCACCGTCATGGGCCATCGCTTCATCGAGGCGACGGTCCCTGCGATCGTCACTGAGCTGCAGCGCCTGAACAAGAACCTCGAACGGCTGGTCAACGCCATCGAACGCGCTTCTTCCCCCGCCCCGAAGCCGCCCGAGGAGCCGCGATGAAGAAGAAGGCTACCCCCGCTGCCGACGCGCGCTGTCGCTGCGCCATCTACACGCGCAAGTCGACGACCCACGGCCTGGACCAGGAGTTCAACTCTCTCGACGCGCAGCGTGAGTCCTGCGCCGCGTACATCAAGCGCCAACCCAACTGGACCCTGGTCGACGAGCACTACGACGACGGCGGCTTCACGGGCGCGAACATCGAGCGACCCGCGTTTCAGCGGCTGATGGCCGACGTCGAGGCCGGAAAGCTCGACGTGGTAGTCGTCTACAAGGTCGACCGGCTCTCGCGCTCGCTCCTCGACTTCGCGAAGGTGATGGAGCGTCTCGACAAGGCGCACGCCTCGTTCGTGTCCGTCACCCAGAACTTCTCGACCGCAGACGCGATGGGCCGGCTGACGATGAACCTCCTTGCCAGCTTTGCCGAGTTCGAGCGCGAAATGATCTCGGAGCGCACCCGCGACAAGATCGCCGCCACCCGTCGCAAGGGGCTCTGGACCGGCGGGCCCCGCCCGCTCGGCTACCGGGTCGAGAACAAGAGGCTGTTCATTGACGACGTCGAAGCGCCGGTCGTTCGCGAAGCGTTTGAGCTCTTCCTCGCGCACGGCCGCATGTCGACCGTCGCGACGCTCATGAACGAGCGCGGGCGCTTTCCCAAGAGGTCGAAGCGCAACGACAAGCAACCGAAGTGGAGCAAAGACACGATGGCGAAGCTCCTGCGCAACCCGATCTACGGGGGCGTCATCGCCTACTTCGACGAGCGGCACGCCGGCGAGCACCAGCCCATTATCGACAAGGCCACCTTCGAGCGGGCGCAGCACTTGCTGAAGAGCCGCTCGCGGAACCTCAAGTTCCACGGCCTGAACTTCGACTACGTGCTCCGCGGGCTCCTGAAGTGCGGGAAGTGCAGGCGGCCGATGATCCCCGCGTCCTCGAGGAAGGGCCGTCAGCTCTATCGGTACTACAAGTGTTCGAACCGCGACAAACACGGGAGCGACGAGTGCAACGCCTCTCCACTCGCCGCGGGCGCGATCGAGACCTACGTCATCGAGCGCATCGCCGAGGCCGCGGACAGCAAGAACCTCCGGCGCGAGATCGAGCAGGCGATGCTGAAGCGGCTCAAGGCCAAGGAAGCCGAGTTCGCGACCGTCAAGTCGCGAGCGCCGCAGCTGATCGCCATGCACTCGGCGCGCGCGTCGAAGCTGGTCGATGAGCTGACGCAGCTCGAGGGGCGAGCACGCGACATCGCCGCAGAGAACCTCAGCGCCACGACCGACGAGTTGGCCGCTGCCGAGCGGAGCCTTGCCGAGGCAGAACGTGGTGAGCGCGAGGTGCGCACCGCGATGGAGGAGTTCGGACCGGTCCTGGACTCGCTCAAGAACTTCCTCGAGGTCTGGGCGGTGATGACCCCTGCGAACCGCGTGCGGTTCATGGGCGCGCTGATCGAAGAGGTCGTGGTCGACGACAAGAAGGGCGAGGTGTCCATCAGCATGGTCGACTTCGAGAGCGTGGTGGCCGCATGACGCTCGAGACCTCCGCCGGCGAGGGGCAGCCGAAGCGCCTGGTGCTGAAGGGCACGTTCTTGCGCCAGCGAACGGGCAAGGCGGTGACGTTCTCGAGCACGCCGACTCCCCCGAAGCGTGAGGCCGTCCGGCGCCCCGCTCACGTGGCGCACATGTTGGCCCTCGCCCACCACCTGCAACGCGCGATCGACAGGGGGCTCGTCGCCGATCGGGCCGCCGTGGCGCGGAAGCTGGGGCTGACACGAGCGAGAGTGACGCAGCTCCTCGACCTGCTCCTGCTGGCGCCAGACCTTCAGCTCCAGGTTCTGAAGCTTGAGGCGGTCGATGGCACTGAGCCGACGAGCGAGCGACCGCTACGACGAATCGCGCACGAAGCGGTGTGGGCCTCGCAACGAACTGAGTTCTCGAACCTACTCGCGCCAACCTGACGCGCGAGAAGGCGAGTCAACGAGGTGTCCCTGAAATAGCCTCGGGCAATGGCCGATCCGACCGTAGACGAACTCCATCAGCGCATTCAGGGAATGAGCGCCGCGCACAGGCTGCTGGCGTTCCCAATCCTGCTCGCTGTTCACCGGCTGGGTGGTTCAGCGAAGAAGAAGGACGTCGAAACCGAGGTTCGAAGACTCCTCGAGGGCAAGATCTCCAAGGACGACCTCGACCAGCTCAAGAGCCGCGGGCGCTTCGGGTTCTCCCGCTACGAGCTCAAGGCGCGCGGGTTCATCGACGGCGAGTCCGGGACGTGGGCGCTCACGAACCTCGGCAAGTCTTACATGGCGGCGCATGCCAACGACGCAGTCGTGATCCCGCCGTTCACGCTGGAGCCACTGCGCGACGCAGAGGCGCCGCAGGTCCCTACCGAGCGAGTCGACACCACATCGTTTCACGCGTTCGAACTCCCCGTCCTCGAGTTGCTCGCGAGCGGTAAGTCGCGGCGCAAAGACCTGCTTGAAGCAGTCGGCGAGACGCTCAAGGACAAGCTCCTTCCTGGGGACTCTCGGAAGCTCCCCTCGGGTCCGATGGTTTGGCGCTTCCGCACGAACTGGACCCTGACAACGCTTGGCAAGGACGGCCACGCGCAGAATGTCGAAGCTGGTCAGTGGCGCATCACGGACGCGGGTCGTCAGCGTCTGAAGGAAGAGAAACCAACGTGGGACATCAAGAGCTTCCCCTCCTCCTACGCAGACGTGGTGGTCGAGGGTGCCGCGACGGCGCCCAGACCGTCAGCGCCGGTCGTGCGGACCGGGCCAGTGACTCTTGACCCACTCCGGCGGTTGTTGGGCGACACCCTCGTCAACGCCCTCCACGAGCGCATCAGGCCTGACCTGGGCGCGACGCCTTCTGTCTCGACGAAGCGAAACCTCATCCTCTACGGCCCGCCCGGGACGGGGAAGACGCACGTCGCGAAGGCAGTCGCACGGGTACTCACCGGAGACAACGAGGGCGGAAGCGAAGGCCAGTTCCGCATCGTGCAGTTCCACCCGAGCTACAGCTACGAGGACTTCATTCAGGGGCTCAAGCCTGACCTGACGAAGACCGAGCTCCGCTACGCACTTGGCAAGGGGCCGTTCTTGCGGATCGTCGAGGACGCGAAGAACGATCCGAACTCGTTCTATGTGTTGGTGATCGACGAGGTGAATCGTGGCGACCCGGCCCGGATCTTCGGCGAGCTGCTGTACGCCCTCGAGTACCGCGACGAGCCGGTCACGCTGCCCGGAGGCGGAGAACTCGTTGTGCCGTCGAACCTGGTGATCATCGGCACGATGAACTCCGTGGACCGCAGCGTTGCACTGGTCGACTACGCGCTCCGGCGTCGGTTCGGGTTCGTTCGCGTGGATCCGAATCCCGAGATCATCGAGCAGGTTCACGGCGACACGACGCTGGGGAACGGCGGCGCGATCGTGCTTGCCGAGTTCAACGACTGGCTCGCGAAACGCCTCGACCGCGAACATGTCCTCGGCCACAGCTATTTTCTTGGAGGAACGCTGGACCCGAATTCGACAGGCACCTTCGACCAGGTGTGGTCTCTCGACGTGCGCCCGCTCCTCGAGGAGTACTTCTTTGGCGAGCCCGACGCGCTGAAAGAGGCGGCCACGCAATGGAAGGCAGCCGTCGCGATGGCGCTTTCCGAAGATGAGGAAACCGCGGAATGACGGTTCGCGTGGTCGAGGAAGGCACACCCTTTGAGATCACGGGCGAGGATCGCGCACACCTCGCGCGCCTGCTTCGAGGCAGCCTTCAGTGGCGGGAGGACGGCGTGGCCGTCTGGGGTGTGGTCGGTCATCTCCGACTTCCGTCTGGAAGCACGCTCGCGATTCGTTCGAAGAAGGCGCCCGCGGCGTGCCTGCTCTCGTGGGCGAGCTACGTGGACCCCTCGCTCTCGGACCTGAAGAACGTTCGCCAGCTCGACGACGTGGGCGACGATGGAGATGTTGGCGAGGCCCTCGCAGTTCTCTTCGTTCGTGAGCTGCTGGCGGTGGCAGGAGCCCACGGGATTCGTCGACGCTACCGACGGGTGCCGACTCGCTCCTCAACCATTCGGGGGTCGATCGACTTCGCGGCTTTGTCGCGCTCCGGCGGCGACCTGTCTCGCACTCCGTGTGTCGTCTGGGAGCGATTGCCAAAGACGCCACTGAACCAACTCTTCGCAGCAGCACTTCAGCTCATTCGAAGAAATCAGCTGATGCGACGTGCGGTCGGCGGCGTGCTCGGCGACCTCGAGGCCGTGTTCGCCGAGGTGCCTCCAGCGATCGACCCAGATCTCTTGGCAGGACGGCGACCACTCGAGCGTGACGAACTCGCATTCGGCTCGGCGTGCGCCCTCGCGCGGCTGATTCTGCGCGAGGCCGGCGTCAGCACTGGCGAAGACGAGCGGGGCCTGGGATTCCTCGTTCGGCTCGATTCGCTATTCGAGAAGGCGGTGGTGAAGGCTCTCCGGGACGCAGGCCTCGAAGCCGAGGCGAAGCTGCCCGTCATGTACACACGCCTTGCCGGCCACAACGCACCGTCGACTCGGGGCCAGCTGATCCTCGACTGCTTCCTCCGAAGACCCGGACTCGAAGGCGTCGTGATCGATGCCAAGTACAAGAGCGACGTTTCACCATCGAACATCGATCAGATGCTCACGTACTGCCACCTCACGGGCGTCACCCAGGCCATCCTGGTCTTCCCGGCTGGGCAAGTGCGCGACCTTCGGGGGTTCGAGCTTCAGAGCCCCACGGGCCGCAAGGTGCACGTACACCTTGCCGAGTTCGAGACGTCTGGTCGAAGCCTCACAAACTGGCGAGAAAACGGGATGGCGTTCGCGGAGAGCATCAACCGCACGATTGTTGTCGCCGGACAGCGGCCCCTCAAAGAGGGACGTCCCACGACCATTGCGCTATCGGAATCTCGCACCTCCTGGTCAGCGGAATTGGGTGCGAGCGTCTGAGTTCGACGGATCGGGAGGTCCATTGCGCATCACCCAGCTTGCGGCAGACCGAAACCTGCAGCTCGCGTGGCGTCGGATCTCGACCGGTGACAACCAGCAGTACAAGCGGTTCTTCCGCGAGATGTACGTGACGTACGAGATCGCACTCACCGAGAACCTGAGAGATCTTCGCCGCCGTCTCGTTGCCGGAACCTTCGAGCCTCAGGCTCCCGAGAGGGTCTACCTGCCGAAGGCGTCAGGTCTCCATCGCCCCCTCAGCGTGCTGCACTTGGAAGACCAAATCGTCCTTCAAGCCTTCGCCAACCTGGCCGCTTCGCGCGTGCACCGGAAGAGGACGCCGCTCCTCTTTACCTCGGTCTTCAGCAACATCCTGCAGCGCAAGAAGAGCATCTTCTTCTTCAAGCGATGGCAGGAGACTTACAGCGCCTTCCAGAGGCGGATCCGTAGCCTCTACTCGAGTGGTCTTCGTTGGGTCGCGGACTTCGATCTGGCTGCCTTCTACGACACCGTCTCACACGATCTCTTGCTTAAGACCATCTATCCCCGGACGACCGGCGACCTCGCCTGGTTTCGCGATTGCCTCGGTACCTGGAGTTCGGAGAACGCCACCTCACGGCACGGCCACGGGATTCCGCAGGGGCCCCTTGCCTCCGACTTCCTTGCCGAGTGCTTCCTGCTCCCCATCGACGCGGCTCTCAACAAGACGCCTGGCTACGTGAGGTACGTCGATGACGTTCGGCTGTTCGGTAAGAGCGAGGATGAGGTTCGCGCCGCCGTCATCCAGCTTGAGCGACACTGTCGAGAGCACGGCCTGATTCCGCAGTCTGGAAAGTTCGCGATCAAACACGCACGGTCGCTCGATGAGGCAATGGGCTTCCTCCCGAGCATCGGCGACCCGCACCGTACTTCGCCGGGGTCACGTAAGCGGGCAGGCCTCAGCAAGAGCCGTGCAAAGTCCCTGTTCATCGCGGCACTCGGGGGGCGACCCTATCGGGTGCAGGAGAAGTCGCGTCTTCGATACGTCCTCTACCGAGCCGATCCCGATCCTGATCTTCTTCGCCTCAGCGTCCGGCTGATACCGCATCACCCAGAGCACGCCGACGCCTTCTTCAACTACCTTGGAACCTTCGATCAGCGCGCATCGGTTCTTCGTCTCTGTTTGGAACTCCTCGAGACGAGCCCCTACCCCTACGTCCGAGGAGAGGCATGGGTCGCGCTCACTCGCTACCTTGACGGCCCACTGGCCCTCTCGGCAGGCGAGCGTACGCGCCTATCGAAGCTCGCTCTCCGGCTGACCCGCGGGCGTAGGCCTGAGAACTTCACCGAAACACTCGGTGCCTGTCAGTTCTTGTGTGCGTCGCAGACGAGCGGGCGGGCACGCTATGGCCGCTTCCTGCGGGGCCAGCCGGCCCTGCTCCAAGCGATCGTCGCGCCACTGCTCCCCGACGAGGCGTTTGCCCCAGGCGAAGTCGCAGTGGATTTGCTGCGGTCGAGAGAGTTCGAGCCGGGGCTCGCGATCGCCGGGCGCCTCCTCGCACTCCGCCTGAAGCCTTCAGCACTCGGCGTCCCGGTGAATCGCCTTTCGTCACAGATGAAGAACACGCTCAGTGCGCTGGGGACGCTTGTCGTGCCCGGCGCGCGCGGTCAGCTCGACGCAATCGCCGAGATTCTCGAGCGGCGCTACGGCGTCATTTCGACGCGGTCGTGGCACGCGCTTCTCGCTGGCGAGTATGCCCACTGTCTCGGACTGCTGAAGCAGGCCGAAGCTGCGTTTTCTGGCGGCATGTCCTACTGGCTTGCCAGTCAGAACTCATTTCACCACGCCATCTTCATCGCGCTGCAGAAGCACTTTGCAGCGACCGGTCACGCTGGCGCGACGACGCTCGTCGGACGAGATGGCAAGCTCGTCGACTTCGGGGTGATGCTCGCTGAAACTGGGCCATTCTCGACAAACTGCGCTCTCATCGCCGGCTGTTTCAGAGACATGAACAGCCGAAGAAATCACCTGCCCATCTCCCATCCCTACGACAAGAAGACGCAGGTGAGGACGAAGCACCTAACGGCACAGGAACGGACCAGGTTCGTCAAGAGGCTGAGGGCCGTCTATCCAGCGTTCGAGGCCCTTCTCCCCTGAGCACCAGATCAGCTCCCTCCTCGTCCGCGACTTAACCATTTGCTGGTTTCGCCGTGACTTGTGATCAAGACCTCGCGTCGAGCTCGCGTGAGGCCGACGTAGAAGAGGCTTCGCTCCTGGCGCTCGACGTCCGCACGAGCCGCAGCATCTGAGGCCGCAGACAGCGCGGACCCCAACGGAACTACGCCATCGTTCACCGCGGCGATCACGACCCGGTCGAACTCGAGACCCTTCACACGATGCATCGTGGCGAGCCGAAGACCAGGCTCCGATGGGACATCACCCACGTCGCGGCTCAATACCCGGATCTTGATCCCAGACTCCTCGAAGGCCTTTGCGTACTTCTGCAGCCAGGGATTCGTCCTCGCGACCACGCAGGTTCGCGACAGTTCACCTTTCTTCGCGAAAGCGATGATGGCCTCGACCTCCTTCTCGAAGTTCTTCGCTACGGTCACGGCCGGCGGAGGACCCTTGGTGAGTGACCGATAACCCTTCACTGTGTCCATGCCGTCGTCGAGGTCGTCGACGTGAACGCCTTCCAACTGGGCGACGGCGTACTGCCGGATCTGCTCCGTCGTGCGGTAGTTGATGCGCAGCCGCTTCGAACGGCCGACGATCTGAATTCCCGCCTTACCGAGGTTCACCATGCGCCCGTAGATGCGCTGGTGCCCGTCGCCGACGATGAAGAGATCGTTGTTGCCCGGAGGCACCATTGCCCGAATCAGCTCGAAACTGACCGTGGGCAGGTCCTGCGCCTCGTCGACGATCACGGCCCGGTACGAGACCGCTCCTTTGCCCGAGCGAAGCAACTGCGTGGCATCGCGAACCGCGTCCGAGCTCTCCTTGAGCTTCTTCGATTCGAGCTCGCGCCGGTAGGTCTCGAACACTGGCCAAATCCGCTTCCGCGCCGAACGCTCCAACCGCAGACCACGGCCAACACGCGGTGCCTTCAGATAGTCGGTCTCGGTCGCGCAGCCCTGAGCCAGCACCACCCGCTCCCACTCCTCACGGTAGAACGAGGACGCGTAGTCCGAAGGGCCCGACGCCAACGCGTGCTCCCATGCGGCTTTCGCAGGACCTTCGCTCTCGAAGTACGCGATCTCCGACGGGTAGCCGTTCGACTTCAGGAACCGACGCACCCACGCGTCGAGGTGCAGCACCTCAACCCGCTTCCGCGCCGCACCATCGAGGAGCTTGTCGAGGTTCTCCGAGATGTCATCGGCGAGGTTCTTGGTGAACGTCGTGAAGAGGATGCGGTCGGTGTCGCTGGTGAACACCGACTTCGCGAGCCACGCAGCGCGATGCATCGCCACCACGGTTTTGCCCGTGCCAGCGCCGCCGAGAACTCGGACCGGGCCACTCCAAGGTCGCTCGACCATCTGACGCTGCGACGGGTGAAGAAAGACGCGCCACTTCTCCAGCGGCGCGTCCAGCATCGCCTCCAGCGCGGCGTCGTTGTCGACGACGAAGAACTGCTGCTTGGAGCTGTCGTTGTCGAGCGCCGCGTCGAAGTCGTCGATCGCCACCACCTCGGCAGGCTTGTCGAGTCCGAGCGCCTTCCTCACTTCCTCGAGCGTTTCGTCGTTCGCGAGATACGCGAGTCCTTCCCACGCGATGGGCGGCAACTGCTTCTGTGCCGCCTCGAGTTCTCCCATGGAGGAGAAGCTGCGCACCAACGGCAGCAATCCCTCGGGCACACCGATGCCAATCAGCTCGGTATCCTTGAACGACTTGAAGAGCGGCTTGCTCTTGCGGGCTTCGGCTGGCTTCTCCGCTTCAACGACCTCCTGAGCCTCGACAACGTCGTAGATCTGAATGGCGCCGATCTCAGGATTGATGGTGACGCGCTTGTTCTTCGCCCACGCCATCGCCTCGTCGTGGTGGTCGACCCAAAGGAGCCCGAACACGTTCCCTGCGTCGGGCTTGAGAATGATCGCCCGGTAGTCGAGCCCGATGCGAACCGTACGGAGGTTCGGGTCCACGAAGGACTGGATCTTCTCGTAGTTGATCGCCGGGTCCGTCGGGTTCGAGCGGAACTTCCGAAGGAACTCACGAACCTTCTTCTGCTGCGCCTGCGGCAACCTGCCGAAGGCCTCGAAGAAGTCGTCGAAGATTGCGACTCGAAACTTGTTTGCCAGCGCGCTCATGCCCCAGACCCTTTGCGCTCACTGAGCGCCTCGAGAAGCGAAGACACCGACTGCTGGAGATCGTTGAGCCCCAACAGAGTCCAGCCATCTGCCGCCGCAGCCTTCGCGGCGGCGAGAGCCTCGTCATCGACGACAGCGACCTTGTGGGACTCCCACATGAGCTCGGCGATGTGTCCGCACGAGTGACCGTTGGCGTCCGGGAGGTCCATACCCACGAGGGGCACTGGCATCCCGTGCTCCTCCAGCGAGTGAACCAGGGCCACGTAGGTTGCCGAAACGTCGTCGTAGACCGATGCCCACGCCGAGTTTGCCGACGGGCGAGGCATGAGCAGCGACCAAAGCCCGGAGTAGTCGAGGGCCTCTTCATCCTTCGACTGAGAGAGGAAGAAGATGGTCCCGCCCAGCTCGCTCAGCAGGTTCCACGTTCGGAGCAGCGACGCCCACTCGCGCCGACGCACCGAAGTGTCCTCCGCGTCGTGCAATACGAAGGCGGCCTTGACCGAATCCATCGACTCACCGCCCGCCAACGCAATGAATGCCTGCTTGAACTGCCCTTGCTCGATGCCCACCAGCCGCGAGCTCGGCACGGACTGCGACTTCGTCTGTGTCAGCGCCAGCAAGGGACCGGCGCTCAAAGTCAGCTTGTCGCTAGCAGGGGCGGGCACTGAGGCCTCGACGGTCGCGGACCATGCCGCGGCGTCCATTGGCGATACCGAAGCGAGCAACGCGGCACCGCCCAGAACGCGCAGTGCTCTTGCATCCAGCTCACCGCCGACTCTCGACAAGAACAGCTCCATCGGGCGCTTCTCCAGCACCGCGCCTGGTGCGCCCTTGAAGCCAAGTTGCTCGCTGAACTTCGCCAACACAGGGCCAGGCGCGAGCAACAACGGAACATCGGATTGCGTCCCATTGAGAGCGTCAGCCACGTCGTCCCACGTGAAGCACCAGACTGCGTAGCGACCGCTGGCCTTGGCCGACATCCGCTGCAGAAAGTCGAGCCCGACACGGTCGCAGTGGTACTGCCAGCCGTCGAGGAACACAGCGATCGGCTTCTCGCCGGGCGCGCCACCGACTGGATGGAGAACGAAATCGATGCTGATTCCGATGCCGAAACCATCGTTGGAGGAGTGACCCTTCTGCGGCTCGATGTCCCAAACGCGCTCGCCGTACGTCCAACGCCAGCCCGGCTTGCCGGCAACGAATGCCTTCTCGAGCTTGGACGGCTGTGAGTCCGTGCCTGCTCGCCTCAGCACCTCAATGAACTTCCGCTCGAGCGCGCTGTCGACAAGCCCCTTGATGCTCACGTCGCTCAACGCCTTCACCGTCTCGAGCGTGGTCCTTTTGTTCAGAATTGAGGACAAGAGCGCCACGGCCGTGGTGCGTGAGATGTCCTGCATGTCGAAGCTGTTGCGATACGCGAAGACGCAGCGATAGCACCCATCACGATTCGGATCCGAAGCGCAGCTGCAGCTGGCGACGTGATCACGAGCTCGCTCGAGCAGGTCGAAGAAGTTGGCGGGGTCGCGGACCAACTCCTTCAAGTACCCAGTACCGCCTGGCACCGCGTCGTAAAGCACCAAGTACTGCCGTCGATGGCTCGAACCTTCAACCGGCTCGGTCTCGATGGTGGTCCGAATGTGATCGACTCGACCACCGAAGTAGAGACGAAGGCCTGTCTGAATCCCTGCGACGAGAGATTGGACCTCGCGATCGGCGGCAAAGTCGACGATGGGCAGAAGAATGCGCACCGCCTCCGACTCGAAGGCTCGGTACAGGTAGACGCACTCGATGAAGTTGGTCTGCGCCTGTGGGTTGCGCGCCTTGCACGACGGCGTGTGCTCCGCTGGCTTTCCGCCACCTGGCTGCAACTTGCCGCACACGTTGCAGATGATGAAGCCCGGCCGCACCGCATCTTGCCCGGCAATCTTCAGCTGAGCGCCAGCGGAACCGGTCTTGCCGAAGTTGATCTCACGAAAGCTCGCCTCGGAGAGGAACTCCCATCCGAAGGGCTCCGTGTCCTTCCCGAGCGCCCACGCACCCGAGATGGCTTCGTCCTTGAAGGTGACCTGTGTGTCCCGCCGATAGGGCTGGAGAACGCGATCGTCACGCTCGTCCGAGCTCCGGCTGTCACGATCGCTCGTCCCCGCAAAGACCTGGCGCAGCTGGACCAGCGTCAGCACCCGGCCTGAATCCGCCCAAACGGTGCTCGTGCACATGGGACAGGTGGCGCCCATGTTGCCGGTGACCTCGAGCGCTGCGTGGTCGCACTGGTCACAGAATCGCCAGCGCTCGATCTTGGAGGCCTGAAGATCGACCTGGTCAATCTTCACCTTGCGACCGCCGGCATAGAAGGTGCTCGCCGGGGCCAGCTCCGACAGGGCCGCCTCGCCTGGTCGGTCGTATTCGTAGCTCCAAGTCTCGTACCCGGCGTCGTCTGACTTCTTCTTCCAGATGACGCTCCGGAGGCGCACGGCGGCCTCCGGGAACGCGTAGTTCGGGAGCAACCCCTCGTCCGTCAGGAAGTTCAAGATGTCTCTCTGGTCGAGCTTTGAGCGAAGCCCCGAGAGGGCCGAGTGCTCCCGCCGGAGGTCGCCGAGGCGCTCCTTGCCAGCATCGTCGAGAGTCGGAACTTCCTCCTCCTTCTTGATGCGTTCGCGAAGACGCTCAATCTGACGCTGGTACTCCGCGCTTTGCTCCTTTTCGTCGCTCAGTGCAGTGAGCAGCCGCCACATCAGCCCGGCGTGCGTCGTCTCGTTCCCGATGAGAAACACCTCGAGGTGCTTGAGCGACGCCTCACTCAGCGCATCTCCGAAGTGCTTTCGGAATCCGTCCTGGAGTTCCTGTCGGTTCTCTTCGACGAACTCACGGAAGTCGTGCGGGAACTTACCCGCCTGAGACTCCCCCAGTCGCGGGTACACGTCGCGCAGCTTTCGGGGCAGCGCCGACTCGTTCGGAACGGCCTCTGCCCACCGATCGAAGCACCATGCGGTCAGCTGACGCTCGAGAACGGCCGACGCGTCGAGATAGAGCCCCGGAGGCCGCACTTCACCTGCCATCATCTCGTGCGGCGCCTCGAAGAAGTACAGGTCGTGATTGCGCGCGTTCGCGATGGTCAGCACCAGTGAGTTGCCGTCGCGACGACCTCCACGACCAATCCGCTGGATGTAGTTCGCCTGAGCGGGCGGCACGGAACACAACACCACAGAGGACAGGTCACCGACGTCGATGCCCATCTCCAGCGTCGGGGTGCACGACAGCAAGTTGGGGTCCCACGGCTTCCGGCCCTTGCCTCGCTTGAACGCCTCTTCGACGGCCTCTCGCTGAGCGCGATCGAGCAGGCCGGTGTGCTCAGTCGCAACGATGCGAGCGACCTCGCCACGCTCGTACAGCTGCGCGTAGTAGTCCTTCTTCGCGGGTGCCTGAGCCATCGTGCCGACGCAGCAGGCGGAAAGGCACGGAGCACCAACGAGGTCCCCCGCCCCCTCCGCGATGGTGCTCGTGTACCCGCACTTGTCGCAGCGAATGCGTTGGGCCTTCCGCGTGACGATGGCAGCAGCGGGGGCGAGGCCCCAACACGTCCCCTGGGGCTGCTTGGTCGGCTGGGACTCGAGAACGCCGCCAGCAGTCAGAGCCTCGATGACGATCGAGTACACGACCTGCGGCTCGAGCAGGGGTCGAGTCGCGCCGAGAGTGTTGAAGCACCACCGCGAGTACCAGGTGCCGTCATCCCAGGGTTGTTCGAAGCGCCCCTGCGCTCGGTTCGAGAGCAACACGGGCAAGCGGCTCTTCGAGCTCAGATCGGGAAGATGCTGGATCTTCCTAAACATGTAGGCGTTCTTGCCGGCCGTCTCGATGAACGACTCAGGCAAGAGCCTGGTCATGATGCCGCCCTGCTCTCGCAGGTGATGCAGAAGGCCGAGGACTACTCGGCGGAGTTCCTGCGGAGTCAGGTCCCGCAGCGACTCGCCCTCCTGGGGCAAGCGCTTCATCAACTCGGCGATGACAGCCTCGAGTCGTGACGGGTCGATCGTCACAGCGACCAGCGCGGTGCGCGTCAACGAGCGACCGATACGGCTTCGCAGCCCGAACTCCTCAAGGACCTCCCACGTGAGTCGTCGCTCGATCGTGTCGGCAAGCTGGCCGCCCGGCGCAAGGACGCCCTTCTCCTTCAGATCTTCGAACTCGTGAAGCCACTCGAGATTCGGAGGAAGAAACTCACCGACGAACTGCTCGGCGGGTCTCTGCTTTCGCAGCGCTGCAGGAAACTGCGCAGCAAGGTCAGCCAGCGAGACATCGCCATGCGCGAGCAGATACTGGGCCAGGGCCACACGGACGTTGATGTGCCAAGTACGAGCCCCGATGAACCCCGCACGCTGGGACGCGTCCTGAACCGAGTCAGAGAACGCCAGCAGCTTCTTGTCGTCGTTCCAAGGGGAAGCGAAGAGCTGGTCGATGAATGAGCTCGTCAGCGTCGATGCCTGAAATCCGACGAGCGACATGCTCGCCTTCATCGAACAGAACGGACAATCGGTCACGAGCTCGCCGCCCCGCACCTGCTGTAGCTCGAGGAGGTCGTGCTCGTTCTCGCCAGGCGCGCCGACGGGTGTCTGCCCCTTGAGCGAAGTGGAATGAATGCGGCGCTCACGCGCGTACTTCGGTGGATTCTCCCGCTTGGGAAAGAGGAACCGGACATCCGCACTCTTGCTGAAGTACGCGCCGTAGAAACGGCTCAGCTCGGTCTGGTACGAGTCAGGAGCCTCGGCTCGGTGCAACGCCGCCCAGCCCATGGCCCCGCAGTCACGGCAGAAGATGACCGGGAGGTGCCGCCGCCGCTCATCCACCGTGAGGTCGTCGGAGAATCGAAGGTTGGGCTGCGCGCCGACGTCGCCCACGATTCGGCGCAACTCACGTACCCAAATCTGCACCCGCACCTGCAGAAAAGGGTCGACTGGTCGGGGCTGACCCGCCTTTTCCCGTGAAGCCGTGGCCGCGGGCAACTCCTCACGCCACACGCGCGCTGTAGACACCAACGACAGAAACGAGACCAGCGCCCGACGACCAAGCTCCGGGTTCGCCTTGAACGCGGGCACCGCGCGCGAGAGCTCAGCGACCAGCTCATCAAGCGGCTTGGGCGCGCCCGCGACGCGTGGGAGCAGGTTTCGAAGCGTGGCGTGCTCGAGAAGCCGTTCGCCAAGCTCGACCGCCCAGACGTCACTCCCCACGGGCGCATTGGGAGCCGCGCCGAGCCAGACCTTCGCCTGCCGAACGAGGTACTCGTCCGGCGCTAGCCCGGCCGAATCGAGCTCGTCGAACTGCCCGGCTGCTGGAGTGTCGAAAAGCTTGATGAACGAGTTCGAGAAGAACTCGTCTGAAGTCTGTCGCACCTCGCCCACGATCGAGTCTGCGTCGAACGTCTCTCCGAAGACCTTGGATGCGTACTCACGAAGCTGCGCCCCTGCCTCCGGCCCTCCGAGGGTGGCCGACGTGCCGACGCAACAGAGCTGGTTCTTCTCGACGTGCAGACGCGCTTTGAGGCGCCGAATGAGACTGGCGAGGTCCGTTCCCTGCGCGCCGTCGAAGGTGTGAATCTCATCGACGACGAGAAACCGCAGCGAACCCGAGGTGCTCCCCTTCCACAGGCGGCGGTCACGAGGCCGCACCATCAGGAAATCAAGCATCTTGTAGTTGGTAAGAAGAATGTCGGGCGGTGACGCCTGAAGGGTCTCTCGACTCGTGATGATGTGGTCGAAACCCATCTGGCCATGGGTCTCACCCGAGCCGTCATCACCGATGTAAAGACCAGCTCGAACCTTGCCCTTCAGATTCGAATTGCCGTCGATCGCCCGAGCCACGCGCAGCGCCTGGTCCGTCGCTAGCGCGTTCATCGGGTAGATGAGAATCGCCTTGATGCCGGGCTCGCTCGCATGCGCCTCACAGTGGGCGAGAATCGGCCACAGGAAGCTCTCGCTCTTGCCGGAGCCAGTGCCGGTCGCGATGAGCGTGCTCCGCTTCTTCGGTCCACCGAGTCGCTGAAACGCGAGCTCCTGGTGCCTGTGAGGCGTGAAGGGAAGAGGAACCTTGGCGAAGAAGTCAGGCCGGCTGCCGCGCACGAAGGGCAGCGAGACCTGGACATGCGGGCCCCTAATGAATTGGCCGGGTACGGCGAGAAAGCGGTCAATGGCTGAGTCAAACCCGGCCGTGGTTGCCTCGAAGCTGAATTTCAGAAAGCCCCGAATCCCCTGCTCAAGCTGCGAGGACAGCACCGAGGGGTTCATTTCGCTCCTGAAGCTGGAATAAACTTGAGCCAGAACTTGCCAGCGGAGTCCTTGACGAGGACCCAACGTCCCGCAAGCTGGAAAGAAGAGCTTGAGACGTCGTGCTCCCATCTCTCAACACTGACAACAAGCTTCTTAGGCGCTTTCTCGACGACAATCTGAAAGAGCGAATGGGCCTCAAGAACTTGTGAAGTACTTCCACAGCAAGCAACCGGCACGCCTGCGGACGACAAGTAAACATTCGGCGTGTGAGTATGCCCGCTGAGGATCAGGTCAACCTTGAGTTCGCGGGCAAGCGCAAGGAGATCGCTCTCCCTATCCAGTCGCAGCCAAGAACTCGCCGCCTGAACCTCTGGAGGCCAATGCACAATCCAGAACAGCAAATCGTCATCGTCAACCCTCTTTGAATGAACACGAGCGTCCGAAACGGTCTGATCCGTCACCTCCCCGAGCCCCAGGCGATGCGGCCAACTTGACCATGTCGAACCAGCCGCAAGGGTGCAGTCAATCGAAACAATCCGCAATCCAGTCTCTTGATGGGCAACTGCCCTCGCTGTTCCAGGCCACCCCAGGTGGGAGTCGTAGAGCCGACACTCAACACCAGCCGAATTGGAGGAATAACGGTCGTGATTTCCGGGAATGGCAATAACGCGAGGCCCTGTCGCGAGCGTCGGAAAGAGCGAGTGAGGATCGAAAGGATGCAGCGCCCTGTAGTCGAGCACCGGAGGCCCCTGAAGGAGCGTCTTTGCCAGCTGAAAGGCATCAGCCTCATGCCCCGCTGTAACCAGATCCCCGCTCACAACAACAAAGTCTGCATCGGCGCGCTCAAACACAAACGAAGCTGCGGCCCAAAGCGGCGCCGGCGAATGGGATGATAGCCAAGACAACCGAACTCCCTGACCCAAGGCCGCTGGCAAGTTCTTCGAGAGGTTGGCTATGTCCGCAGATTTCGAGAAGCGCGCCAGATGCAGGTCCGACAAATGAATGAGCGTGAACTTGGCCATCGCATCCTCACGAGAATCTGCGTGAGAGGTCATGAGCCTTTACAGCCAGAACCTCGCCCGTCTCTGAGACCGCCAGTTCTCCGAACGGAAATCGAACGCGACGTCCCTCCAGACTTCGCTGCATGCCCAAAACAACGCGTTGCCCAAGCTTCCGAGCAAGGTCCTCTGCGCCCTCTCCGCTCTCTGTGATCGACTCCAAGTCTCGGAGGAATGGTCGGACTAATTCCGAAAATGAGATCGACGGAGCATCCTTCGATCTCAGCACTGCGCGTATGCTCTCGGCCAGAATGGACCAGGCGACACCTTGAACTTCCTTCGCAAACTCATGGGAGGGCAGAAGATCGGAAGGACTGCGCATGGATTCGACTTGGGCCTCTGCGACGCGACTCCCAAATAGCCGGTTTCGAAACACCGCCCACGCTTGTCGATAGTCAAATTCCCGATCGCAGCGGTCGAATGGGGCTTGGTAGACGATCTTCCTCTTCACGGATCCGCCCGGCATCGTGTCGTCGTCGATCGTGACTTCGACCGTGCCGCTCTTCATTTCGCGAACGTCTTCCCAACCCGGATCAGCGCTGCCCTTCTCCTTCTTTCGAGAGAGCCCAACGCCGACGAGGCCCTTGCTATTCGTGAAGATGACGCGGCCATTGCGATCGTACCAGGTGTCACGGTCGTACTGCCGCATGATGGGGAACTGCGCGCGGTAGATGTTGAGCAGTTCGTCGAGGGACATTCCAAGGCCCATCGACACAAGCACGTCGAGTTCGACCAGCGCCTGACGCCGCGCGAAGTCCGTGCGGAGTGCGTTGGTTCTCTTCCAGTTCTTGGTGAGGCTGGTGAAGTAGTTCGCCGGGAGCCGCGAGTCTTCCTTCGTCCATCCGTCCTTCGTGAAGGCTTGGTCGAACCCCTCGGCCCATAGGTCGGCATAGAACTTGGTGACGCAGTTGAGGCCAAGGGTGCGCACGAAGGCCTGCGGCCGGAGCTTCGTGACCACCGGAAGGGCGAGCGCCTGGTTCGGCTGGAAGTGGCCTGCCCCTGTCGACTTCACGAAGAAGTCCACTGGCACCGAGGCCCAGGAAGATGCGACGGCGAGGAGGTCCTCCGCGCACTTGAAGGCGTACGAGTTGACGGTATTGACATGACCAAAGCCCGGCGGAATCAACGCCGGCTGGTGCGTCCGCTCACCAGATTGAGAAATCATGTTCACGACAGCGATTCGATAGAGATCGGTGATGCGCGGGGTGCGACCCTCTACTGTCCACCCTACCTCTTGCGCTGCCCGCAAATATTCTGCGCTACTGCAAGCTCGTGTGTAGTTTGTGCGTGGCAGATAGTCATCTGGGATCGATGTAAGGTCAATGACATCGTAGTGGCTATTGTTCGTACAGACACGACGCGGCGTCTTATAGAGCGGGGCAGCGACAAAGAAGTGCGGTCCCGAGAGCACAACCTCGTGCGGCAAAGATGGAAACGAAACGTTCCTCTCAATCGTCCCGTCCTTCACTGCGCGGGACTCGTCCAAGTGCACCGAGGGGAAATAAGTGATGCCGGAGCGCGCCAATGAAGTCGCCTCAGCAAAACGCTTGAGCGTGGGCACCATCGACTGCGCATGCAACGCGGGAACCCGAGCTTCGGCAGCCGGGGTACCTTCTTTATCGTACAGTTTTGCAAACAGCTCAAGTTCAGCAACGCCGACCTGAACAATGCGCCCGGAATGACCAGATACGGACCACTCGTTTTCGTCGCTCTTGATTCCTGGAACCACCCCTGAGCCTGGATGCTCGTGAGATGTCTTCACCGTAATGGGATGAAAGAGATTGGCAATATGAACGAACGATGGCGCCCTAGCCTCGCCATAGACATTGATACTGAATCGCGTGAGATGGTGAACCTCCGCGAACAAGTCGAGTTCATTGATGAACTGGTAGTGCCGTCGAAGCCGAGGCAGCGCGGCTCGGCGAAACGTTCCCCCGGACGGGTCATCGTAGATGCTCTCCGGATGCAGGAAGCCTGCTGCCCCTCCGAGCCGCTGGTTGCGCCAAGCATTCGGCAAGAAGCATTTATAGAGGTTGGCCTGGCTACCAACCAAGGTCGGATAGTTAGTCAGCGCGGTCAGAAAGCCCTGCGTAGCTGCCGTACTCTCGTGCTCGTTTCGCCACAGAGCTTCAACCCCGGGTTTGTCGAAGATCTCTATCCGCCTGGCCGCAGCGTCTGTACTGCTGAGATCCTTCTGGGCGAACGCCGGATCGAGATCAGAAAGCACGTCCGCCTCATTCCAACGAATCTTTATCCACGGCGGATTTCCGACGATGACATCGAAGCCTCCGCGATCCGCAAAAAGGTCCGCAAACTCCAGCTCTTGGTGGAGGAACCCGTAACGCTCGCTCAGCTCATTCGCGAGGCGCAGCCTCGCGTTGCGATCTATCAATCTCGGCACATCGACGAAGCCGAGCTCGTTCACCAGCTGCTGCGCCTCCGTCGCCGGCCGCGTCGGCGCGAACAAGTCTCTCGTATCGCCGACCTTGGTCGGGTCCAGCTTGTGCACCACAGAGCTATCTAGGAGCAGAGTTAGGTCGGCGATGAACTGTTCGCGCGTTGGCAGGAGTTTCGTCTTCTCGATCGGCCAGAACCAGAGCGAGCACCAGTAGTCCATCGCCAGCTTGAGGCGCCGGTACGGGCTCGAGGCGCGCACCCCGTCCGATGCAAGCTCCTTCGCTTGGATCTCATCCTTCTCGTGCGTGGTGGTGGGCGGCCGCTGTTCTTCCTGGTGCCCGAACACGGACAGCGGATCCGTTGTGCGCTCGCGGATCGACCGCAGTTCGCTGGCGTGTCGCTCCCACAGCTGGTCGACGGCATTGGATAGGTCGAGTAGCGCCTCATACTCGCTCTGGTCGACGGGCGCGCACATGCCGTCTCGCCAAGCGTCTATGAGCGCGATTTGGTCTGCATACTGCTCACGAATCGGTGCGCCTTCCGTCCCGCCGCCGTAGACCGCCATGCCCTCGTCGGGAAGGAGGAAGTGCCATATCGCGCCCTCGGGCCGATCGGCGCCGACCACCACCCGCTGCGGCACGCTCTTGAGCCACTGCCGTTGGCCTGCAACGACCTCGTCCTTGGAGAACACATCCCGCCGCGCGCCGATGAGAGAGTTGCCCCGCACGAGCTGGCAGCCGAACCACGGAACAAACGCTCCTTGGTGAATCGTGTTCAGCCATAGCGACACCTCGGCAAGCTCAATCGCGACAGGGTTCAGGTCGATGCCGAACACATTCCGGTCAGCGATGAACATCTTAACCCGCTGCTCTTCCTGAGCGAATTCTGCGAGAGGGATGCGTTTGCCGAGCTCGCGTTGCTTTCGGTGCAGGTACACCTCAGCGAGCTGGTCGATGGCTTCGTTCAAGAAGGCCGCACTTCCAACCGCAGGCTCGAGCACCGTCAGCTGCAGAACCTCGTCGGCCGTAAGCCGCTCATTGCCCTCGGCATCGAAGAGGATCTCCCGAAGAGTGTACTCGACCGTCGCCTTTGTGAGGGACTGTGGGGTGTAATAGGAGGCCGACTTCTGCCGGTCGCGTCCGGACATTCGGTAGATGAACGTTCCCGGCGAGTACCGCTTGAGACCGGGTCGAGCGCCGCCCTCGTCCGGCTTCTTCCCTTCGCGCTCGTCCTGCGAGTACTCCTCGAGCTGCGACTTCGTGACGAACCATGCCGGATCGAGCGGACCTGGCTCCTCGCCCTTGGGGTACAGCTCGAAGAGTTCTTCCTTCGCGAAGAAGCCGCGGAACGAGAGGAGTGCTTCGTAGACGGCGCCGAGCTGCGAGATACCGAGCGTCGCGTACGAGATGCGGCCACGTCGCTGTCGGCCCTTCCCACGTGACAGGGACATCTTCTCGATGACCTGTTGCAAGACGTGGTTGGGGAATACGACCTTGTTGAGCAGCCGCGTACGCGCAGGGTCGAACAGGTGCGACTTGAGTGGAGACACCGTGAAGATGCCGAACTCAGAGTTGCTCGAATCCAGGCTCATCTGGCGCGCGGGCGTCGCGCCTTCGAAGACCATCTTGAAGAGCAGATTGAGGCACTCATTGAGGTACGAGCCGTTCCGGTCCTCATCGGTTTCGAACTCAACCTGTTCGAACGCACGGAGGCGCTCGAGGCCATAGCCCTTTTCCCAGGACTCGACGCCCACGGGTGCCCAGCCCAGCTCCGGCCTGCTCTCGACGTAGAACAGGAATAGCATGCGGTACATGTACCGCATGCACTCGCTCGCGAGCTCAGCCGGTCGGTCTTCAGTGAAGAGCTTTTCTTTGCGCTCACGGAGCTGCCGGATCGCCTCGTTTCCCAAGAGTTCGATGCACTCGCGAAGTGCGTACTTCAGGTCCTCCGAGACCGCGTGCGCGTGCTTGTGTGAGTTGTCGTCGAACGTGTCGAGTACAACGGCGCCCGAGTCCGGTGCCAGCGACGTTCGGTGGAGCAGCGCGCAGCACAGTTGGAGCGTAGGCTCATCACGGCGCCCAAGAATCTCGCTGAGCTCAAATCGCAGCAGCCGCTTCTCGGGCCACTTGCTGCGCTCGCACAACAGCAGTTCCCCTTCCGAGACGATGAGTACGAAGCGCGGGGGCTCATCGAGATCGAAGATGCTGGTCACCACATCTTCGAGCGTTTCCTCAGGCGCGAGCGTTTCCACCCTCGCTGCGAGCGGGGCGAGCCGCTCGACTTGTGTCTGAGGAATCCGTCTGCTCAACACCGGAAGCTCCCCGTCGCCACCCGGGAGCGAAGCGATAGCCCACACCAGGGGTGCACCATCGGGACGATTCACCTCGGTGAGCAACGGCACGAATCGCGCACCTAAGGGGCGAAGCACCGGCGCAGCGGCGTAGCCGAGCGCGTCGAGCACCTTGGCCGCTAACGCTAGCGCCTCGAAGTCCTTCTCTCGAGCCAGCTCCTGTCGCGCTCGAAAGTACTCCTTGTGGAGATTCGCGAAACGCCGGGGCGGGTATGCCTCGCCCTGCAGAGTCGCGCGCCATCGCTCAGCGACTCTCGCCACATCCGTACTGGCGATCGCAGCGAGGTAGTGGTCGCCGTAGAACTCGTTGATGTTGTCGACACCGATGAACTGGTTCACTTCCCGCCTCCACGCAACGCGGCGATGACCTGAAGAAAGGGCCGCGGTTCGGTCTTCAGCGTCTGCGTCACCCAGTGTTCGAAATCGTCGAAGGTTCGACGCAATGCTCGTTGCTCTTCAGAACGGCGTTCGAGTCCTTCAAACCGGAGCATCAATTGGGCTTCCTTGTTGGTACGAAGCTTCTTGAGGCTCTCGCGGTGCTTTTCGAGCTGCTGCGATCGCGCCGCTTCGGCGGACTCACGATCCGCGACGACTTGCTTCCGCACCTCCTCAACGGCGAGCGGGACAAGCGACTGAAGTCCCTTCACCGGACGGGAGGTGTTGGTCAGCTGCTCTCTTCCGAGCTTCGTGCGAGCAAGCAGTGCTTCGAAGGGCTCGAGACGCTCGAACTTGCTGCCTCTGAAGACCGCGCCGTACCAGCGGTGAAGCACGGGCTGGCCGAGCCGATTCGGAACCAACCCCGAGACGACAAGCACGACCTCGTTCGCAGCGAGTGTCCCTACCTCGAGCACCGGCGCTTCGTGCCGGCCAAACAGCGCCTTCATCCGGTCTCGCGCCCAAATAACCGCCGGGTGGAGAGACCAGAGGAATTGCACTTCGGGCCAGGCGGACTCGGCCGATCGCGCACGACGGATGTGATCCATCATCAGCTTCTTGTCGGCAGTCAGCCGAACCAGCCCATCGTCCTCCGGTCGAACCTCAGCAGGCAGGCGTCGGTAGCGCCGGAGGAGATCTTCGGGGGCGTTGAACTCAAGAAAGCGCGTGGCCTTGTCTCGCCGAACCTTGATCTTCTGCGCCGGGTTGCGTTCGGCCTGAACCTGTAGAGCAGCCAGGAGGAACGCTTCGGCCGACTCCATCACCGACGGCAGGGCGCGCGGCGCCAGCGTTCCGTGCTCGGCCGACGATGCAGATGCGAGCAAGGCCTCGAGCGGGTCGAATGCAGAGGCATCGCTGCCCCAGCTCTTCACGAAGGCTTCAGGCGACTGGTTGGCCTCGATCGCCTTGGCGGTGATCAGCTCTTCGGCCTCGGCATCGTAGGCGTGCATGAGCGCCGCCGGGTCGCCGATGTTCAGCGTCGCCTCCTGCTCCTTGTCGACGAGGAGCTCGAGGATGCGCGCGTCACCTCGGACCTTCTCGTGACTGGTGTCAGTGAGTAGGTAGTAGATCTCTGGCTTCTGCTCTTGCCCGTAGCGGTCGATGCGGCCGTTTCGCTGCTGGAAGACCATCAACGACCACGGCACATCGAAGTGAACGAGCCGATGTGACTGGAAGTGCAGGTTGAGACCCTCTGAGGCCACGTCGGAGGCGATCAGTACCTTGAGCTTCGACTTCTCTTGCCCGAAGGCCTCGACGACGGCCTGCTGGTCGATGTCGGACATGCTTCCATCGAGCGTCGCGACCTCGACCTCTTCGAGACCGAGTGCCTTCGGCAAGTTGTCGTGCAGGAACTTCAGCGTTTCGATTCGCTCGGTGAAGATGACGATCCGGTCGTCTTTCTTTCGTGACCAGCGGATGCCCTTGGTCTTTTCGATCAGCTGCTGAATGAGGTGTTGGTAGCGGGAAAAGTCCTTCGCACCGATTCCGGCGACAGCCTCGCGGAAAGCTGAGAGCTGGTCGATGTCGTGACGGGCGTCATGGTCATCGTCCTTCGACAGCTTCTTGAGCCGTGCGTCGATGGTTTGGATGCACGCCGCTGGGCTCGAAAACAGCGACTTTTCGAGCAGCGTCTTGAAGAGCATTCCTTCCCCGCCCTGCCGACCGAGCTTCTTTAGAGACAGGCCAGCCAGCGCCTCGTAAGCCCTCTCCTCCGCGGCGGAGGCCTCGGTGCGCAGCTTGTAAATGTCTCTCTCAGGGAAATCCTTCGCGACCTGCGACTTGATGTCTTTTTTGAAACGTCGAATGAACAGGCCGCGAATCTCTTCAGGTGTGTACTTCTCTGGGTTCGCGATGGCCGTGGGGTCCAGCATGTTCATCAGGCTGGCGAACGACGTGGCCTTGCCGTCGTGGGGCGTCGCCGAGAGCATGATGAGGGCGTCAGACCGACTCGACAGCAGCTTCGCGAGGCGCGCGCGCTGGGAGTGCGTGCCACGCTCTGCGACGTTGTGGGCCTCGTCGATGATGATGACATCCCATCGAGAGGCCTCGAGGTGGCTGCGGAAGGCGTTGCTCTGCTTCAGCGTGTCGACCGAGATGATGACCTGATCGAAGTGGTGGAACGGGTTGTGGTTCGCCGGTACATGCTCCTGGATTCGCTTGAGTCCCTCCGAGTCGAGTCGGACGAGTGGAATCGAGAAGCGCGTCCACAGCTCCTTCTGGAACTGGGTGAGCATGCTCTTCACGGCGACCACGAGGATTCGTTTCGCCTTGCCGCGGCGAATGAGCTCAGCGAGCAGGATGCCGGCCTCGAGCGTCTTGCCGAGGCCGACCGCGTCGGCGATAAGAATGCGTGCGCGCAGCGCGGACAGTGCCTGCCGTGCCGGTTCGAGCTGGAAGGGAAGCAAGTCGAACGCGCCCTCATGGCCGAGAACGATCGCGTCGTCGGGCGGTGGCAGGTCCTGCAGAAGGCTCTCGAGGTAGAGCAAGCCCGCGCGGTGTTGAGGCGATGGATCTTCGACGAGCTTGGTCTCGGCAGGGTCGAGGACCTTGGGCGGCGGTTCGTAGTCCTCGAGGAAGACCGCTTCCTGGTCTCGAACGAAGGGCGAGACACCCACGACGGTCCACGCGGCGCGGCCGGTGGAGGTGACATCGACCTTGAGCACGCGCCACAGGGCGTCTCTGACCTCGATCAGTGCGCCTGGGGCGATCGCGCCGCCCCGGTCTTCAGACTTCGGTGCCGAGCCTTCTCCAGATGTTGCCGCTACCAATGGGTGGCCTCCGAAAGTGTCACGCCGAAAACGCACTCCCCCTCGGCGAGCGCCGCAAACTACCGCGATCTCTCGCGAATCAGGGGCCGAATCATCCACACCAGACGATGATCGAGTCGCGAATGAAGTAGTGACTTCGGCAGCCTGAGGTTCGCCAGACCGACGGGGTCAGGGTCGTGCCCGCTCTCCCCTGGGACAGACGCCAGAAGGTCTCAGCCCCGCGAACGAGCAGCAGCTCGGTTCGTGCGTCGCACCCGCACGGGCAGATCAGGACCGCGGCCCACGGCTCCTGGTCTTCGCCCACCAGTGCCAGCACGCCGCGCCGCAGCGTGGCCGGGACCTCCGCGATACGGGTCACTTCGAGTCGCCCGCGGTGACGTCGCCACCACCGCAGGAATCGCTGCGCGAGCGTCATCTGGTCGACCTCACAGTGACGGCATGCCGAGGAAGGGCTCACAGTCGCCACGCCCGACGTCCTGGCCGAATCCGCGCCCAGCTGGCTCTCGCTCCGAGATGAGCCCGCCTCCGACGAGGTCGACCCGAACGGAGCCGATCTCGTCGCTTGAGTCGAGGCGCACCTGGTGAAACCTGGCAAGCATCTCGGACACCGCGAGCGAGGCCGTCAGCATGTTCACGCTGATGACGACCGGACGGTCCTCGTTTACCCCGCGGATGTAGCCGCGTTGGAGCTCTTCCGCGTACTGCTCGGGGCTCGTTCGCGCGAGATACTCGGCCCGCAGCCGCGGTTGAGTGACGACGCCTCGCTCCATCAGCGTCGGGCCGTCAGGTCGGAGGTAGTGGACCGCTCCCTGCACGGCGCGAACCCCGTGGTCACCGTCAGCCTCGATCCGCACGCCCAGGTCGATGTACGGGAGCAGGTAGAACGCTGCGAGCCGGTTCAGCGTCTGACGACCCTCGGCCGAGTCGACGCAGCCGAACACGACGTCGCACTGAGCCAGCGCCGCGAGCGCCTCGCGGTTCTGGATACGGGTGGCGAACTTTCGCACTTCGGTTTGTCCGCCCATCGCGGCGGCCGCGCGCGAGACCAGCTCAGTCTTCGGCGGCTCGTTCACCGCGTCGGCAGCGGTCGAGTTCACGATGCGGTTCAGGTTCCGCCGTTCGACGTGATCGTTGTCGACAACGACGAGCTTCTTCACGCCGAGGCGAAGCGCCTGCTCGATGACGATGCTGCCCGTTCCCGAGCATCCGACGACGCCCACGGAGAGCGTCGCCATCAGAGCAGTCGTGCCAGCGCCCAGGACCTGTCCAGGGCCGGCCGGGGCCGCATCGAAGAAGCGAATGTCGTGGCCGACGATCGCGATGCGGTCGATCGGGGCGAAGGTGCTGCTCGCCTCGCGGATCCGGCCGATCAGGCGCCCTTCGGGCAGCATGATGACGCTCCCGTGCGGCTCACCGTCGTCGGCCCACGTGGCGGCGGCACTCAGCGCGGCGTGATCGGACCGGTCGTCGACCTCGGAGAATTGCGGATAGCCACTAGGATGGCTGTGGAACTTCACGACGGCCAGCTTCGCGGCCGCCGCTTCATCGAGGAGCCCGGTCATCTTCCCGAGCGGCCAGGTCACGAAGTCGGCACCTCGAGAACACTCCGCGTACGGGATGGGGAAGAGGCGGTGGCCGACCAGCACGCGGTCGGAGCCCTCCTTCGCTCGCCCGCACAGCATGACCGCTGCGGCCTCGAGCCCATCACCCGGCAACAGGTGACGACGCAGGCGGTCGTGCTGGTCCTGCGTCAGTCGCAGGATGGTGCTCATCGCGCGAGTTCCTTCACCAGCCAGTCACCCACCAGCACGAGGTGAGTGCCGAGGTCGTCGATGCCAACGCGCCACGGGTTCTGAGGCGTGCGGTGGCGAGACCACTGCTGAAAGGCCAGACCCATGATCGGCCGGTCCGAGAGGTTCGGGATGACCTTCCCCGGCACGCGCTGCAGCGCCGGCGAGAAGTACGCCATGTCGATCTGCTGGTCGGGGTAGCCGTCGGGCAGCTGAAGCGCGAGGAGCGCCGTCTTGTGGTTGTAGCCCTCGGGGATCGGGAAGTCGTGAATCAGGACGAAGCAGGCCTGGCTGTCGCGCACAGCCTCCCAGCGAAGCCCTCGTGCGGTGAGGTTCTCCACGTCAGTCGACCGCATCGAGAACTGGAGGCGGGCCTGCTGACCGTCAGTCGCGTCGCGCGCCAGCGTCATGAAGCGCTCGATGCCGGGAGTGTGCAGGTCCACGACCTGGTCCGCGGTCACCGGCAGGGTGCCACCGCCCCGGACCTTCTGGGTGAGCACGAACTGCTCCGGGGTCTTGCCCACCAGCGCGAGGATCTCTCGCCCGGTGATGGTGCGGGAGGTCGACACCTTGTACTCGGAGTCGATCCTCAACCTGTAGCGACGCGCCCGCCGGATCGCGTTGCCCGCCTTCGCTTCTGCTTCCACATCGACTTCGTCCACCTCGAACTGCTCGTCTGCGTTGCTCATGGGTGTGTCTCCTTGGCCGTGAAAATGCGGCGTACGGAGGCTGACGAAGTCGGGGACGCTGATCGGACACGGGCGATCGTTTAAGGATCATTCTCAGAGGAGAAATCAATGGGTACAACAGGTCGCCTTTCGCAGCTCCAACGCCCTGCCCTGCTCCTTTCGGAGCTGCTGCGAGGTGAATCGCTCGACCGACAGAAGGTGGCCCTTCTGCTCGGCATCAAGGTCGCGGCTGCCGATCGGCAGCTTCGTGCCTTGATGACCCTGAAGGGCGTGAAGAAGCGGCGGGACCGCGGGAAGACGCTGTACAGCTTTGAGGCTCCCGCCGAAGAACCCACGCTGGCTTCATTGGTCGCCAGCGGGCTCGCGGCGAGCTTCGCGCGACTGTTCGAGGGCTCCGACTACATGACCGGGATGCGCGAAGTTCGAGACACCTTGATCGCGCGGGCGCCGCGGCGGCACCGGTTTCGCCACATCGAAAGGAAGCTGCTCTTCCTGCTTCAGGGCGGCGAGCAGGCCATCACGCAGCCCAAGAGTCCGCTCGAGGAGGTCATTCAGGCCGTACTCGAGGAGAAGAAACTCTCGATGCACTATGAGCACTTCAACGGGAAGCAAGAGCGCGTCACCGTCAGCCCGTTGTCGCTGATGGTGTACCGACAGCAGCTCTACATGGTCGCGCTGAAGAGCGACCTGAAGCCCCACCCTTTCAGGGTCGCGCGAGTGCTCTCCGCGGACGTCGACAAGCCGTTCACGTACCCCGCTGAGTACGACCCCGCCGCGGTGTACCGAGATGCCTTCGGTGTCTTCATCCCTGCGGCGGCGCCAGTGGTCGTTCGCCTCCGACTGACTGCAGAGTGGAAGACGTTCATCCGCACGCACCGCTGGCACCCAAGCCAGGAGGTCGAGGAGGACGGAGTCACCGTCCGGCTCACCGTGTGCCCGTGCCGAGAAGTGGAGCAGTGGATCCTGAGCTTCGGAGAGGACGCCGAGGTGCTGGAGCCCGAAGGCCTGCGCGCGAAGATCGCCGCCAGACTTTGTTCGGCCTCGGCGCGCTACGCATTCAAGCAGCCCACTTCTTGACAGCGCGTCCTTGTCGCAAGGACCACTCGGAGGTTAGAGATTGAGGTGGGCGCCGCAATGTCCGATCACAATCCGTTTCAGTTCAGCATCCCACATGAAGTGGAGCCGGAAGCACTCAGCATCTGAGAACTTGTTCGTTCCCGCTTTCAGGTGGCTCTCCATCAAATACGCGTTGCCGTTCCAAGTGAACGTGCGGAGCTCTTTGCCTTGGTTGGAGAGGGTTCTTGACTCCTTCGCGGCGTACTTGTCGCCGAAGATCTTCTTCGCTTGAGCGTCGCCGCCACCCTTCTGGAGTTCGTCGAAGTAGTCCGTCGCAAGCCGAACCAACAAAGAACCGACCTGTTCCGGCCACTGAAACGTCGACGCCTTGCGAGCACTGTCCTTCGCCGAGGCCAGGACCGTGAGTCGTTCCCCGAAGATTGCTTCGGCGACCTCGAGAGCGCGCGCGATCGAAAGCTCGCCCGCGACGAGCAATGCGATCTCGCCGCGAAGCGCCGGCGAGAGCTCGAGCGCCTTAGAAGCGGAGCGCAGTCGCTCAGCTTCCGTCGAAAGGCGCAAAACGTCCCCTTTTGCTTTTCGCTCGATCTCGTCGACTCGGCGGAGTGCCTCGTCACGCTCAATTTCGAGAGCCATCCGCGATTCTTGGTTGTCGGCCGACTCCCGCTCGAGCTGTTTGATCTCGGCGCCCGCGTCCCCAAGAAGCTGATTGACGAGATCGAGTTGGCGCTGCAGCTGTGACACGCTTGCACTGCCATTGGCGATTTCAGCTCTCACCACCTCGAGCTGGTGAGTCCGCTCAAGATGATCCTCCTCCTCGATCGCGAGGAAGTAGTTGGGCGGCATCTTCCGGACGGCCAACCGCGTCGAGAGGTCGTAGCCAGCGCGTGCGGTACGCTCAGTCTCCGCCCAACCCTGGATCTGAGCTGGCATTAAGAAGGGGAGTCGCTGCATCGCGCGGTTGTTGTCGTAGAGACGGACTGCTCCGCCGAAACAGCGCAGTTCGTCGCCGAAACCCCTCTTCTTGAGTGCGGTGGTCAGCTCCCACGACGCCGCGACGGAGTCGAGAACAGCAACCCCTGCCATGCCGTCAAACCACTGAGCGAATGCAATGGGCTCGATCAGCGGCTTCTCGATCTCCTCTGACGGACTGACGACGACCCACGGCACAGACGAGGGCTCGAACAACTGGCTCGACGTAAAGAGCTCGACCTCCCCGACGTTCAGACGGATCGGCGGAAGGTTCAGGTTCTTGGGCAGAACATCAGCCCGCTCGTCGGTGAGGTCCTCGATGACGCGGGGTCGAACGGCTCGAGCGAGCGGCTTCAATAGTTCTCTTGGTGCTGACCGGCGAATGCCGTGCTCAACCTCGAGAAGAGTGCCCACTTGGTTCAGCCGAACGAGGTGTTGAAAAAGCACAGCGGGATCGCTCGCATCCCTATGTCGATAACGGAGCACCCACCGATTCGTCGCCGTTCGAGCATCAAGCTCGAAGTCGTCGAAGCCCATGAGTCGCTTCGATTCCGCAACCTGAATCTGCGTCCACGAGGAGTTGATCCCGATCTCGCGCCGCCGATCCTTGAGCTTGAAGTACTTCCCAGTGCCAAGAAGCCAAGCGAGGTACTCGGCTTGGACCTTCTTCAGGGGGGTCTTCGGCAGGAGCAACTTCGCGTAGTAGTCGACTTCGTAGGCCATGGTTCCTCTTGTGTGAGGTTACGCCGCCGACTCGCCAGACTCATCAGTCTCGAACTCGATAGGGGCCGCGCGCTCGAGGGCCTCGTCGTCGACGAGATTGAGGGCGCGCAGCGTTTCACGCGACTTCTCGACAAGGTCACGGAGGTCGTCCTCCGCCTTCTGCAGCTCCTTTCGGATCGAATCATTGTGCTTCCTGATGCCGTCGCTCGCCTTGCGCATCTTCTCAATGCGCGCGAGCTGCTCTGCGAGGACGATCTCGATGTCCTTGATGGCGTCGATGCTGGCGTCGTCGCGGGCGCCCTGCTTCCGGGTCGCGAGGGCGAGAGCGAGCATCGTGGCTGCCTGGAGGCGCGGCAGCGTCGTCGGGTCCTCGGGGTCCCACGTCACGAGGATGTTGTGGCCGTGCCGCGCGAAAAGCGGGAAGTCGACCGGAGCGTGGCTCGCCGCCATCACGAAAACGCCGACCGAGGCATCGCGATTGGCACGGGCCGTGTCGAGCTCCTTGAGCGACTTGTCGACGTGGTACGTCTGGTCGTGCTTGCACTCGAAGACGATCGTCGTGCCAGCCCACGCGCTCTCCTCCGTGAAGCGAATGACGAAGTCGCCGACCTTGCAGGAGTCGCGGATGCCGACGACGTTGCCAGTCTTGCTGCAGACGTAGGGGCTGCCCCGGACAAAGTCCTGCACCGTTGCCTCAACGTCGTCCTCGAACACCGTGCCGCCGCGCGGCGTCGTGCGGTTCGAGGAACGCTGCGTCTCGAGTCGCGTCACGACGTCGCGAATGTCCTTCTCGAACCGCTCTTGGCGCTGCTGCTGGGCGACAAGCATCTCACGGGAGGTCTTGATGTGGGCATCCAGCATCTCGGTGAGCGTGTTCCTCAGCGCGGCGAGCGGCGAATTGGCATTCGCGGGGTTCACGGCGTTGAGGAGCGCATGGCTCGCGTCCTTCGTCTGCCGAGCCAGGTTGCTGAGAAGAGAATTCGGGTCGTTCGCATCGAGCGCCTTGAATGCGGTGGTCATCTGAAGCGAACGGTCGTTCTCAGCCTTCTTCATCTCTTCCCGGAGTGAACCAAGGAACCGCGCGATGGGGCCGTCCTTCTGGAGCGGGTCGAGCGCCTTCTGAAGATCGACCTGCGACTGACCAAGCGCGAGGGCAAGCTGCTGCTTCAGCGTCTGCACGAGGCCCTGCGCATCGGTGGGGCTCAACTTTCGGAACAGCGGGCTCTGCTCCCCAACCTGGTGTGCCAGCGTGTCCGCGAGCAAGCTGCCCTCAGGCCCGATGAACTGAGAGAGGAGCTGCGCGAGCTCACCATCGTCCTCGATGAACTGGTCGAGCCGACGGGTCAGCTCGCCGTCATTCGGGTCGAAGTATCGGCGCATCGCGCCCTCGAGCCGTTCCTGGTGCTGCTGCACCAACGTCACCAGCGCACCAGAGAGGTCATCCTTCAACGTGCGGCCGATGTCGGAGAGACGAGACTCCTGCGCCTGGGTATACGCGTTCTTCAGCGCGCGGAGCCCAATCGTCCAGGCATCGAGCGCGAGCAGGCGCTGCTGGTCGGCGCTCAACTGCTCGAAGGTCTCGATCGCGTCGGAGCGGCGGTCGGTGATGACGGTCTCGATGCGCTCGGAGGTGGCATCGACCTGGGACAGGAGGTTGGCAGTGGTCATGTCCCTCCCTCCTCCACTTCCTGGACCACTTGCGATCGAAGGAAAACCAATACCTTGACCATCGCCAGTTGTAACGAACGATACATTCAGGAATGATCGTTACATGCGAGTTCTCCTGTCCTGGCTTGGCACCGACGAGATGGCGCGAGCGAAGGGTGCCGTGGCGAATGCTCCGCTCACGGATGCGCTGAAGGCTGGGCCACCTTGCGACCAGGTGCTGCTCCTGAACAATCGAAGCAAGGCGGAAGCAGCTCACTACGTTGCGTGGCTCGGCTCGCAGCTCCAGATCGAGGTGGAGACCGTTACGTTAACGAGCCCCGTCGACTACGGCGCGATCCACATCGCTGCGGTGGCCGCGATCGAGAGCCTCCGAAAGAAGGACAAGGCCGTCGAGCTCATGTTCTTCTTGAACTCGGGCACGCCGCCCATGGGGTCGGTGTGGCTGTTGCTGGGCAAGAGCCGCTACCAAAGCGCGAAACTGGTCGCATGGTCAGCGCACTCTAAGCGGTTGGAGACGGTCGAAGTGCCGTTCGAGATCTCCGCTGAGTACGTGCCGGCCCTCCTGGAGAAGGCTGACGCAACGTGGCGTGAGGCGAGTCTCGAACGCGTACCGGCTCGTGCAGCCTTCTCGAGCATCGTGCATCGGTGCTCGGCGATGGCCGACGTTGTCGAGAGGGCTCGGCGAGTTGCCCTCCACAACGTCCCCGTGCTGATTGAAGGCGAGTCGGGCACGGGCAAGGAGATCTTCGCGAAAGCTATTCACAACGGGAGTCCTCGGAGTTCCAAGCCGTTCATCGCCGTCAACTGCGGCGCGATCCCCGAGAATCTCGCCGAAGCCGAACTCTTCGGTCACAGCAAGGGTGCGTTCACTGGTGCGACCGAAGCAAGACTGGGGCACTTCAGAGAAGCAGAAGGTGGGACCCTGTTTCTCGATGAGATCGGCGAACTCCCGCTCGCGGCGCAGGTAAAGCTGTTGCGACCGCTTCAGGAAGGACAAGTGCTGCCAGTTGGCGCGAGCAGACCGATCCCTGTCAACGTGCGCGTGATCGCGGCCACCCACCGGAGTCTCGTTGAAGACGTGGGCAATGGCTGGTTTCGCGAAGATCTCTTCTATCGGCTCGCGGTTGCTGTCTTGAAACTCCCCCCCTTGAGGGAGCGAGAAGGTGATTTGACCGCGCTCGTCGATCATCTGCTTGAGGAGATCAACCGACAGAACCAGGGCGCGGTCGAAGCGCGTTCGCTGACGCCGGCGGCCAGAAACGTTCTCGCACAGCACCAGTGGCCGGGGAACATCCGAGAGCTTGCGAACACCCTTCGGCGCGCGGTCGTGTGGTCGCGCACGTCGTCGTTGGGCGCCGCCGATGTTCAGGGGGCCCTTCTTCCCACGGCGCCCCGCTCAGGCGAGAATGACATTCTGCAGCGCCCTCTCGGCGAAGGGTTCGATATCAATCACCTGAAAGCTGAACTTGAGGCGCACTACATCAAGCGCGCACTTCAGATCTCAGAGGGAAAGCGCGCGGAAGCGGCTCGGTTGTTGGGACTCAAGAGCCATCAGGTTCTCGCCAACAGGATCGATCGGAGCATCAGCCGTCAGCATCGAGGTCCCGAACCGTCGGCTTTCAGTCGCAGGGATGTACTGCCACGCGCAGTGAACAAGGCGAAGTGAAGATGAGCCAAACACAAACACCGGTCGAGGATGTGATTCGGCGCGTCGAAACAATCATTCGGAATGGAGGCCTGGTCACCCTCGGCCAGCTTGCTCCGGAACTGACCGCGAGCCTTGGCGAGGAACTGGCCCAGACGCCTGTTGGCAAGCTGTTTGGCCTCGAGTTGCTTGCCAAGGCACCTGCGACGTGGCTCAACGAACCGCCGCTTCCAGTCGAACGAATCTCGGCGGAGAGCACAGCGGCTCTGGTCAACTTTGCAACGAGAAGCGTTCGAGAACTCGAGTGCTTCTTCGCCATTCGCATGCTGCTCAACGAGGGCGCGATGACACTGTTGGCAAGCGGGGTCGACGCGATGCGCGGAGCCGATGCTGAGCTCGCTCGAGCCCGGATCCTCAGCGTACTATCCCTTCCGGCGGAGAAGATTCTTCCAGCAGGAGCCGTACCGGGCGCCATCTTCTCAACCAGCGCTGTCTTCGAGGAACAGATCCACGCTTGGGCTCAGGCAATTCGAACCATCACTGAGTGTTGGTACGCGCCGCTCCTCATGGCGGCGGTGGATGTCTCGAGGATCGCGCGTTGTGAAGAACCGTTGGCGTGGGCCGAGCTGGTCCAGATCGGCGATGTCATGGCGACGGCTCGGAAGGAGTGGCCGCACAACGACGCTCGACGCCGCCTCCTCAACGATCCGGTTCACAAGGTCCGGAATGCCGATGCCCACTGCAAGGTCGACATCGACGTGGTCGGCGAGACCGTCAAGTTCACAACTGTCTCTCGGGAGCGAAAGGTTACCCTCGGACCGCTGACCAAGGACGCCGTCGCCAAGATCGGTGGCGAACTCCTCGAAACCTGCATGGCAATGAAGGCCGCATTCGAGACTCTCCTCAGGCCTGGGTTCGCCGACACAGCCCACGCCGAAGGGCTCTTCGTCACACTCATGCGCGTCGTCATCAACCCCCTTCGGGAGGCCAACGGTCAGCCGCCGCTGGCGATCAGTCCCGAGTCGACCCGCTGAGGGCCTGATTTTCCCAAGAGGGACAGGATCAAGCGGCCTACGGGTACGCAGCGCTCTGGATGACGCCGAGGGGACACGGGGCGCGTTCGAGGTGACCGCCGTTCGGCGGCTTGGAGCCAGTGAGTGGTAGCTCGCGATGAGAAACGGCCCACTGGCGGCCAGCTCCCTCGCTCCGCAAACGTCGTTCGGCGGATGGGTGGCCGACGATCGATCAGAGGTATGACGCTCGGGGTCAGACCGTGGAAGCGGTGAGGCGGCGAGGGAACACAAACTGCCGCGGGAGGCGAGCATGGTCGCCTCTTCAATTCGGTGTCGCCACCTCCGAGTAGCTCCTGGCCACGCGCAGGAACCTCGAGCTCTCGAGCCCAAGGATGTACTGGCGGACCATTGCCCGGGTGGCGCCGACGTAGAAGAGGCACCGCTTCTGTCGCTCGGCAACGCGGGGATCGGCGCTCTTCAGGTCAGTGACGATGTCCTCGAGATTGTCGATGTCCTCGACCCCGCAGAGGAGGACGACCGGGCTCTCGTGCCCCTTGCACGAGAAGATGGTGGTCGCGCGCACGAAGTCCACACGGCTGACCGGGAAGTTCGACGCATCCTCGCCGCCCTTCCCCCCGAAGGCGGTGGCCTGGACACCATGGGTCTTCAGGAGCCGAGCCCAGCGATCCGGTCGCGAAGGCGAGACCACGAGAATGTCTGAGAGACGAACGCCCTCATCCTGGTGAAGGCTCTTGATGATGCGAGCCAGTGCTGACCCTTGGCCCTCCAGGGTCGTCGCGCCAACCACGGTGGGCATGACGCCTCGGCGCTCGGTGTAGTCGACGTGGTAGAGCCCATCGCGACCTTCCTCGGGACGACGGAGCAGCCCTTCCAGCACGAGCTCGTTCTCCTTGAGGAACTCCTTCATGCCTGGCTGCGCGACACCGTGGACCTGCTTCGGGTCGAGCACGACGTTGAATGCGAGGTCGAGGATCTCTCGTGACGACCGGAAGGCTTCCTTCATCACCCGCGTTCGCCCCACGAAGTTGATGGAGTTGTCGAGCCGCTCGCGG
This sequence comes from Archangium gephyra, assembly GCA_943370055.1. Lineage (GTDB taxonomy): Bacteria > Myxococcota > Myxococcia > Myxococcales > Myxococcaceae > Xiheimicrobium > Xiheimicrobium gephyra_A. The sequence continues at coordinate 18,263 of CALRPN020000056.1, read as the reverse complement.
AATTCCTCGATGGGCCTCCGTCCGTAGACGTTCTGAGAGTCGTCCATGAATATGAAGAATCGCCTGCGGGTCTGGCCGTCGCGGTCTTTGACCTGCTGCGCCAGCCGATACAGGTACTCAAGCCGCTCTGGCCCCATGTCCTGGGCTTCATCAACGAAGACGGCATCGAACTTCCCGTTGGGGCCGATGGTGGCCTGCAGGAGGTCGACATGCGCGATGCGAATACGCTGAAAATGCTCGGCCGCCTCGCGCTCGCCAACGCGGTCCTCCAGCGCCTTGCGCACCAGGCGTTCGACAAGAGGAGACAGCGCCTTGTTGAAGTACGAGACCAAGACGTGGGCGTCCGGCTCCTCGCGGAGAAGGCGGGCGACCCAGTTGGCGAGCACGAAGGTCTTGCCGCTCCCAGCAACGCCACGCACGAGGTAGTGGCCTTCCCCGAAGTGACGTTCGAACAGCTTGACCTGCTCGTCGGTGTAGATCGGCCCGAGCGCCATCAGGTTGTGGATTTCGCCGCCCAACGTGTCCGTCGGCCGCGGCATCTCGGGTGCTCGCCTCACCTCGATATTCACAGGCTCGAGGCGGGGGGACTTGCCCGCGACGACTCGCATCTTCTGGAAGAGAGCCAGAAAGCGTCCGGGAATCACAGCCTCGGCTTCAGAGCGCGAGGCGAGGACAACCAAATGCCTACGGGCGCGGCTGGCGGCGACATTCAGCATGGCGCAAAGGTCCGACGGCTGGAACGGGCGCCCCGCGGCAACCGTGTCGATGAACACGACGTCGTACTCAGCACCCTGCTGCCGATGAATCGTCGAAGCCGTGAACCGGTCGAGATCCAGTTCGGACTCAACCGCCATGCTGCGCAGGAGCTGCGCCTGCGCCCGGTAGGGCGTCGCGGCGAGCACCGTGTGACCCGCACCGACCACCGGCTCCGCCAGCGACGTGAGGAGCTGAGCCGAGAGCCGGCGTACATATCCGCGCCCGGTCTCCGGCCGGTCATGGCAGACGAGGCGGTGGTCCTTCGTGCATTCATCCAGGACGAGCCAGATCGCTCGCGCGGCCGGGAGGCCCACGCACGCGGCAGCCTGCGCCAGGCCGAGCGGCTTCGGACCGTCGTGAAGCTGACCCGCGTACTGGAACTCACTTACAACCTGCGAAATCTCCGGATGCATCCGGTGCTGAGTTCGTAGGAGGAACACATTCGATGCAGCGACGTCGCTCTTCGCGTCGCGGAGGTGCGAGAGAGGGGAACTCCGAAGCCACTTCTGAACGATGGACGGCGCGCCCTCTGTGGCTCGGCTGACTGGCCCAATCTGTTTCGGGTCGCCGGCAACAAGCATCGTCTCGGCCAGCGGAGCAAGGAGTGCGGCAGCTGCGCGCGAGATCATCCCGCCTTCATCCAGGACAACCTTGTGGAACCTGGCGTTGCCTTGGAGTTCGCCGACCAGCCGAAGGGCCCTATGAACGGTGAGCGTGATAACCGAAGACCGGCCACGTTGAGCTGCAACGAGCGTCTCGTCCTTCAGCTTCTCGATCTCTCGAAGCTCTGCGCGCTTCCGAGCAACTTCACCCGCGGGGGCTCCACGAGCCTCGAGGCGGGCAATCTCTTGCTGCAGCGCTTCTCGGAGCCGAGCGAGCTGCCGATAGGCAAGGTCGTGCAGCGCGTCGGGGAACTCGGTGGCGAGGGCCCTTCCCGCTCCGACACCTCCGCGGAACACTCGGAAGGCTCCGGTCTCGTCCTTGAGGCCATTCCTTTCTCTGAGGATGCGGCAAACGCGAAGTGTGAGTTCGTCAACGGCTCTGTTGGTCGGGGCGATCGCTACGATCCGCCTGTCGGGATGCTGACCAACCATGTCGGCGATGCGGGCAGCGACCGTCTGTGTCTTCCCAGTCCCAGGCGGCCCCCAGACGAGTCCCCATTCGGCGGACCACGGCCCCTCGATCGCGTCTGCCGAGGCCGAACGCGAGGTCTCCTTGGCGCCGTCGTGTACCCAGCGGAGCGCCTTGGTGAGGCGCTGGTCGTTCTTCTGAACGCCATTCGCCGCGCCGAGGATCGCGTCCGCAAAATCGAAGGGCTTGTAGAAGCACCGCCGCGCGCCGTTCAGCGCCTCCGCTGAAGGTGCGGCGTCTGTCGGCAACACGAAGACGTCGCCAGTGGCGGCGTCGACGTGCACGATCTCGCCGCCCCACGTGAAGTCACCGCGAGTGAACGCCAGGAACGCTCCACCGATCCAGTCGAGGTCAGCCGCTGGCACCGGCTGGAGAACGACGAGCTCCTCCTCCAGGCGAATGTTGTCCACTGATCGGATTGGCACCACGCGGTACTGCGCCTTCTCGGCACGCAGGGCGTCAACGAGGTCCGGCGGGAGACTGGCTGCTGCGAGGGCTGCTCCCGCAGCGGGCGAGAACCATCGTTCGGTGATGTCGGAGGGAAGATCCTGCCAATCATTCTGCGTCGATGGTGAAGGCCCCGCCGCGGCTGGACCCGCCGTGACTGCGCCGGGTGTCTTCTTCTCGGCCTCGGCCAACCGACGTTCGATTTCGGCGATTCTGCGGCTGTTGGCTTCGAACTTCTCTCGGTCGGCTCGATTCGCCATGGGTCTCACAATCGTCGAGGCACGTTGCCAGCCGAGCCTATTCCGATCTGTGGCGGGCCTCCCCTAAACGAATGCGGCGCGGCGCATGTTGACCACCGGGGAGCCGGGCGTGGCTACCGTGGGAAGCGCAGGCAGAGGTCGTGATCGCCGGCGCACCTGGCGACGAAGTGTGCACATCGAAACCGGTGATCGCGTACCCTGGCTGCGCTCCATGGCCCCAAGCCCTTCGAAAGAAGCGATCTACGAGTCGATGATGAGGTTCGACGCGGAACTTCGCTCACACCCAGAGTGGTCGGGGTGGGAACTCCGCCCAAATTACCGGTTCGCGATTGAACACGAGGGGCGCCGCTATCCTGTCAAACAGATTGTTTCGATGGCGTCGGGCCAGGCTGTCAGTTCGTTCAGCGGCGGTGCGGCCGGCGCAAACAGAGTTGTTGAGCAACGGGGGTTCACGGTCGTGCCAATTGGAGCAATCGATGGTGTCGCTGAGTCTTCGATGGAGCGCTTCCGCGAAGCACTTGGGAAGATCCTTGCTGGCTACCTGAAGGCCTCGGGCACGAAGTACAGCGGCGACCACGACATGATCCGAACGTTTGAGGAGGCACGAGACTCGATCGCGAGCTTCCCCGGCGTGGTCGTCCCGCGGGCAATCAGGGTCGTCGCTTCGGCTGGCAAAGGCAATTGGGCGAGTGTGCCCTGGCTCTCTCTGCTGGATCCCCGTGAGACAACTACAACGCAACAGGGCGTCTACATCGTCTACCTCTTCCGCGCGGATATGAGCGGCATCTACGTCACGCTCAACCAAGGCGTTACTGAACTCAAGGACCTCAGCTCAGCGGATCGAATCCAAGAGCTGACCCAGCGTGTCGCGGCCATCCGGGAACACGTCCCCGAACTCCAGAACGCTGGGTTCGCTTTCGACGACGCGATTACCTTGGCGTCGAAGACGAGTCTCGGCGCCTCCTACGAATCTTCGACAATTGCTCACAAGTTTTATCCGTCAGCGGAACTGCCGAGTTCGGGCGACTTGGCAGACGACCTCCAAGCATTGCTCAATGCATACGACAACTACATCGATCGAAAGCCGTCGAAGAGTCCGGAGTCCGTGACGAGCGCGTTCGATCTCGGAAGCGCATTCGGAAAACTCGTCGAACACGTGACCGCGAGCGGGTTCGTGTTTGCGCCCTGGCAACTTGCGGCGTACGTGAGTGCCCTTCGAACGAAACCGTTCGTGATCCTCGCGGGCATTTCCGGAACGGGCAAGTCTCGCTTGCCGCAACTCGTCGCAGAGGCAACGGGGGCAAGGTTCCGGCGTGTCTCTGTCCGACCGGACTGGACCGATAGCTCTGAGGTCCTCGGGTACAATGACCTTCAGAGCAGGTTCCGCCCGGGCAGTGTCCTCGAGTTCGCTCGCACTGCGAGCGAGTCCGACACCCTCCCGCACGTCTGCTTGCTCGACGAGATGAACCTCGCCCGCGTTGAGCAGTATTCCGCTGAGTTGCTGAGCGGAATGGAAGACCGCCGAGCGGTTGACTCCGGTGGCTACGCCTCACCTCCGCTTCTGACCCAAAAACTGAATGACGAGGACGCAACGTGGGGAATGGTCGGCTGGCCATCGAACCTGTCCATTGTCGGCACCGTCAACATGGACGAGACGACGCACGGATTCAGCCGCAAGGTTCTCGACCGAGCTTTCACGCTGGAGATGTCCGATGTCGACCTCAGGAACTGGAAGAAGGAGACAACGCAGCCTGCGCCCCCGAACTTGTGGCCCGCGAGCGCCTGGTACCCACGAGCAACTCGACTCGGAGAGCTGACGCTCACGACGACGGAACGGGCGCTGGTGAAGAGCTGTGTCGACGCGCTCACTGAGGCGAACGGCGTCCTCTCTCACGCGCAAGCACAGGTCGGGTACCGAGTCCGCGACGAAGTGTCGCTCTTTGTCCTCCATGCGCAGCCACTCCTGAAGTGGTTCCGGACCCAAGCGGGCGACGCCGTTGATCCGCTTGACCTCGCAATCAACATGAAGGTTCTTCCCCGAATCTCGGGCGGGAGTGGCCAGGTTCGGCACGTGGTGCTGCACCTGCTCGGCTGGGCGCTTCGTGCTGACCCGTCGACGAACGATGATGAACTCGAAAAGCATGCGAGCGACTGGGTCGCAGCGGGGCGCCCGGTCATCCTCAAGGAAGCTAGGTTCCCGTTCTCGGCCGCGCGGCTCTGCCTCATGTGGGAACGGCTGCAGCAAGAGGGATTCACCTCGTACTGGCTCTAGACCGTGCCCACACTCTTCACGATCGAGACTGATCACGCGCGTGTCACTTGGAGCGCGGCACTGGTTCGTCCACAAGACGGGCTTGGAAAACTGCTCGTTCGCGCACAGAGCGCTTCTGCGAAATCGAGCATCAGGACGTCGGCTGGAGCGATCGCGCTCAAAGCCTCTGACGCGGGGGTCGGCCCCAAGGTCCTCGAGCAACACGACTACCGCGTGCAGGCCAGAGGCCTCCAAGGCCGAAGCGTGAGGCTCGAACACCGCGACCCAAACATCATCTCTCGCTTCGACGAAGACGAGACCGAGCGTGTGGATAGCCTGGTCAACTTCAAATCTCAGGTCGGGCTCTCGACGTTCCGGGTCCTGGTCGATGAGAAGCCCGAGTTTGAGTTCGACGTCGAAGTCTTTCCGACGAAGCTCGACTACGAGGCCGACTACAGAGACATCGTCTCCGACGTCCAGGAGACGGTGTCAGCGCTCGCGTTCGAGTACTTGCGCGCAACGTGGCAAACCGCGCGCGAAGTGCACACGCAAGACCTCAGCAACATCGAGTGGCTCACTCAGCTCCGAAATTTGTCGAACGCTATTGAGCGCGCGATACTCCACATTGCAGCGCGACCTGTTCGGGGTCTCGTCCGCCAGGGCGATCTGCGACGCGCCGACCAGGTGCGGCACCTTGACTCCGGCATGCGTTCCTACATTCGAAAGAATGCGCATCGCATGCTCGAGGCCCCCGGCGATGCGCTTCCCATTCCGCCCAAGCTGACCGAGCGTCGCGCGACGCCTACTCTCGACACCCACGAGCATCGCTGGCTTGCGGCTCAGGTTGTCGGGATTCGACGAAGACTTGCTGCAATCCTGTCGGTGGAACGCACGCGTCAGCAGGACCGCCCGTCCGCGAGACGGCAGCGGATCATCGCCGAGCTCACGGAACTGGAACGGCGATCCAGTCGATGGAGCCGAACAGAGCCGCTGGCTGCTGCCGGCGGCCGGGCGCCACCAGGGTTTTCTTCGCTCCAGCTCCAAAGCGCTCCCGGCTATCATGAAGCTACGTCTTCGCTTCTGCGATTGGCCCTTGGCCTTCGCATCGATGCTGGCCCGCAAACCCTCGCGCTCAAGGACCTGCATCAGCTCTACGAGTTCTGGTGCTATTTCTTGGTGCTGCGCATCGTGGCCCAGGAGACCGGTTCGCCGCTGAATCCGGCATCGCTTATCAAGCATCGACACTCCGGGCTTTCAGTCGAAGTCGCTAAGGGCTCGGAATCAACCCAGCGGTTTCCAATGCGAGATGGGCGAACCATCACGGTTCGCTACAACCCCCGGCTCGACGAGGGTGCGCTCGTCGCCCAGAAGCCAGACCTTCTGCTGACCCTGGAGGGGCAAGACTGGCCGAAGATGCACCTGGTGCTCGATGCAAAGTACCGCGTCGATTCGACAGATGAGTACATCAAGCGATACCGAACAGAGGGACCTCCAGAGGACGCGCTCAACGCGATGCATCGATATCGCGACGCGATCTTTGACGAGCAGCATGATGCACCGCGACGCACTGTGGTCCAGGCAGTAGCGCTGTTCCCATCCCGACCTGATTCCATCAAGTTCGTCGAGGGCAGGTTGTGGCAGTCCCTCCAGCGGATGGGCGTCGGCGCCATCCCTCTTCTGCCGGGGAACGAAGAGCTTCTGAGGTCGTGGATTCGCAGTTGGCTCTCTCATGGCGGCTGGGCGATGGCCGACTCCGCAATCGACCACGTCGCGATCGAGCGTTCTCGCGCGCTCCGCCAAGCAGCCGCGGAGCCAGTTCTGGTTGGGGCTCTACGAGGTCAGGATCCAGCTGGGCACCTCGAGTGGATTCGAAACACGAGGCAGTACTACGTCCCCCTCTCAAAGGGACAGCCGAGACAGTTCGCCACCAAACAAGTCGTCTTCTACGAGCCGGCGAGCCTCCACTCCGATTCGATTGGCCGCGTCGAAACATCCGCGGCGGTTCGCGACTGCAGGGTAGTCCGCCGCGCCGACATCAAGACGCCGTGGCCATCTCAAAGAGTTGGCGAGTTCGTTTTGTACGAGCTCGACGAGCTGACACCACTCGTCCACCCGCTACTGAGCCGCACAGTCGACGGCACGGCGCAGCGAATGGGCTCGCATCGTTGGACGTCGCGTCTCGGACTCTCTCGAGCACGCACGATCACAGAGCTCCTTCTTGAGTCCGAGCCGGAATGGCGGCTGTACGAAGAACTCAAGGCGAATGGAATCGCGTTCACGCTTCGCGCGCTCGGGCCGCAACTCGGCAATCCCGAACAGCTTCGCGCGCGAGTGTCCTTCGAGATCGGCGTGTTCCGGTCCAGATGGAGCGGCGTGACCCATTTCGAAGTCGAGCGAGGTAGCGCGAAGCCGACCCTGTTTCCTTCCGCCGCGGCCGTCGTCGCCCACTTGGTGGCTCAAGCGGCGAAGAAATAGAGCTACGCCCGTGCCACTCTCTTGGGGTTCGGGATTCTGGCGACAATCTGGCCGCTTTCGTGTGCCGAGGCGCCCCGGTGACCGGCAGGCAGTCCCCGCTTCACCGCCCCGCCCCCTTTGGTTTGGGCATGAGCGACACGTGCGAGCGACCTACGGGGTACCCACTTTCGGGATTCTCAAGGGTTCCTAAACGGCGCCGAGGGGTTGGGAGTTCGTCACTCTCAGTTAGGGCTAAAGATCGCGTTCGCAAGTAGCGACCTACGCGGAGCTGAGTTTGACGGTAGTGGGAGAAGCCGCAGGTCCTGAAAAGGACTGCGGCTTTTCTGCTTTCAGGCCTCCACTCCGTTTCTCCCACCGACCTTCGGCGTGATCACGATTCGGCCGTCGTGATGCACGACGATTCGCTCGATCAGGTGCTGCACGTAGTGCCGTGCAACGTCATCGCGACGAAGCAGGTGGCGCCATTCCGTCATGACAACTTCGACAGGCGCGCCGAGACGGTGCGCGAACACTCGTGATCGATCCTCGGTGCAGACCACGATTTCGATCGCATCGAGCACCGCGTCGTCGAGCGTCTTCAGCGGAATGCGAAAGCCCGCGCACGCTTCCTTGCCGACCCGCAGCAGGTTTCGACAGTTGTAGTACCCGTAGGTGTACTGCCCATCGACCACGCGCTTCCCGCTCGTCTCGTACTGGTAGCTCGCTCCGCACACGCCGCACCACGCGAGGCCTTTGAGCAACTTCGGTTGCGATGGTGCTCGACCCGGTAAGCGACTCGGCTCGCGGTCTCGCCTCAGCTTCTGCACCAACGCCCACGTGTCACGCTCGATGATCTCGGGAACCGGGAGCGACAGCCACTCCTCCCGCGGCCGCAGCACCCCACCCTTCTTCATGCCCCAGTGCACCGTGCCGGTCAGCGCCTCCTCACCGAGAATCAGCACCACGCGACTCTTCGACCAGAGCTCGCCCGCGCGCGTTCGACGCCCTCGCTGGTTGATCGTTCGCGCAACCGACTTCGCGCCGCTCCCCGCGATGTAGAGGGTGAACACCTCGCGCACGAGGTCTGCCTCGATTGGATTCACCTCCAGGCGGTGATGCACGACGCCCGGTCGCACCTCGATCGGAACACTCCGGTAGCCGAACGGCGAACGCGCTCCGGGCCAGAAGCCCTGCTTCACCGCCTCTCGCATCGCGGCCGAGGTCCGCAGGCCGTTCAGCTCCGACTCGTACTGGTCGATGCACTCGAACATGCCCTCCATCAACGTCCCCATCGGGTCGTCAGCGAAGTCCTGCAGAACGGAGATCACTCGAACACCTGCCTTTCGGAGCTTGGACTTCACGACGCGCGCGTGGGTCGTATCAGGCGTGAAGCGAGACGTGTGATGGACGACGATGGTGCTGATGGAGCTCGTCGGCTTGAGCGCCTCACCGAGCAATCGGTTGAACACCGGTCGGCTCGCATCTGTGCCCGACGCGCCAGCCTCGACGTATTCCTGCTCGATCGACGCACCGTGCCGCGCGGCAAACTCGGCGATGGCCTTGCACTGCGCCGGCAGGCGAGAGGTCCTTCTCGGCCTGCTCCGTCGTGCTGACGCGGGCGTACGCCACCCATGTTCGTCGTTCACCTCGCGGGCGCATCGTTGCGCTCCCTTTTCTCATCGAGCCGTTCGGCGAGGAGCCGCTCGATCAACTGGAGCTCCCACGGCGGGAGCACGACTGGCATCGGCTCGAGACTGGTGACTGAAAGGGCGAGGTCGCGGCGGCGTCTTCGAAGGGGTTGGGGTCGTTCATGCCCGGGCCAAAGCCCGGTTCGAGCCCGACAGGGGACAGCCGTGCACCAGGGTGAGCTGAGTGGATGAGTTTGCACGTCGCGGTCATGAAGGAGCAACGCGATGTCGAAGAGCTCTGCGGGACAGGACGCGCAAGATTGGTGGGGGGGCGCCGAACGCAGATCCTGGGTTTCCGCTTCCCCCCGCACCAATCCCGAAAACGACGTCTGGGTTTGTTGCGCACCACATTGTGCAGACGCCGTCTGCACGGCGGGCGAGGAACATGAGGACCCGCTCGAGCCGCACGCGCTCGATGAGCAGGCGGCGCGCATCACATCGAGAGCTACCTCGACCTCCACTCCCAGGAAGTCGGCTCCCACACCACATCGTCGTCGGTGGCGAGCACAGGGTTGAGAAACCCTCGTGCCGCAGCCACAACTTCGGCAACGGTCTTCCAAGCGAGTTCGTCTTCCCGGGCGAGCGCCTCGTACACCGGCATCCACACGTCCGGAGGGTCCTGGAGCGCCGTGGGAATCGAATGCGTGTTCCGGTGCGCGAACGTCGTGGCGATGGCCTCTCGAAGTGTCCGGGCCTCGATTCGCCTGGTGGTGGCGAGCAGCGCGAGGTCCGGCAGGTCCTTCACCCGCGTGTTCGGGCGCTGGCGCGGCATCGTGTACGCGTGGAGCTTCTCGGCGAGGTGCGTCTCGACCGGGTAGAGGCGAACCGTGGGCGGGGCAACGCCGATGAAGTCGAGCAGGTCTTCTCCGGTGATGAGTTCGGCGGCGCCCACCATCGGGTCCCCGAACGCGACGTCGACACCGAAGCGCTGACCGAAGAGCTTGCCGGCGATGGTGCACTCCGCGCGGAATCGGAGCCCGTCGTACGGCATGCCGTCGTTCTGAATCTCTGGATGCTCTGCATCGGGAGCGACCTCGAAGGACATGAAGTCGCCGAGCTGGGTGCGCCCCGCTTCCTGAAGTTGGGCGAGGAGATTCTTGGGCGCTCCCATCATGCGAAGGTCGACGTCCTTCGTGGTACGGGCGCGGTCGAGCCGGAGCTCGAGCACGAGGCCGCCCTTCAGCGTGGCCGCTTCTCCGAGAACGCGGTCGATGCGCGCGAGGAAGCGGTCAAAGACGAGGAGCTGGCGTTGGCGACCGAGGCGTGGGCCCGGGGCCAGTCTTCGGAGCCGGTCCTCGAGGGCTTTGCGAAACGCCTCGGGTGACGAGTACGTCCGATGGGGCACGTGGAATTCCTCCGAATGGCTCCAGCACCCGCGCGACCTCGGGGAGTTCGGCGCGCGTGACGAGGCCACGCACGAGCGCCTGCTCCGAGGCCTGACGAAGGAGGTCTGGCGCAAGTCCGTCCTGGGCACACTCGTTCAGCGCGCGGGCTGGCGTGGTGACCGGGACGGGACCGAACCAGGAACGCGCGTCGTCAGTCAGGTCTGCGTAGTGAAGGAGCACGTCTTCGGGGACCGTCAGTCGCCGGCGTCGCCACGCCGCAGGGAGTGTCAGGTGTGCGCGCGCCGGGAGCCCATCGGACAGCCCGTGAAGCGCGAGCGCAGTCTGGTGCGAGAAAACACCGATTCGCTCAGACCAGAGCCACACCGAGGCGAGCTCCTCGTGTTCGACATGCGGAAAGTGAACGAGTCGGTAGACACCGCGCCGCTCGTGCACCACGCGACCGGCCTTGAGGTGCTTCTGGAGGAGTTGCGGCGAGAAGCCCGACTCAGCCGCCTGGCGCGTCGAGAAGAACCCCGCCTGGGCGCTCGCCACGTCGAAAAGGGCATCCCAGTCGGGTGAGGACTTCACGCACTTAAATTAACTCTGGGTTTATCTTCTCGCAAGAGTTCTGAGTCCAACTCCACAACCTAAACCAAGGGTTCATTTACGAGTCGAAGGCGAGTCCCGAGTCTCATCGCTCGAACGCCCGTTCCGTAAGTTCGCCTGTGAATACAAGGGCTTGTGGTGGCGGCACCGCTGCACTGGAGCAGTTCATGCGCTCCCCCATCGTCTGCGTGCTCGTCCTCCTTGCCTCGAACTGCAGTGCCCCAACCCCAACGCCCTCGTGCGTCGTGGACTCCCAGTGCAGCCCCGGCCTCAGGTGCTTCGCAGGCTCCTGTGCGCCCAATTCCGGAAGTCCGTCCGGCTCGATCATCGTCTCGACCGGAGGCGGAAGTGCCTTCACTGAACCCCCGGCAGCTGGAGCTGGGACCACGGCTGGCGGCACCGCCGGAGGAAATGCATCGAGCACGCCCCGCTCCGTGACGTTGACGGGAACCGTGACGTTCGAGCGCGTCTCCGTCGACTCGCGCGGCCTGGGCGCAGCGCCCATTCAGAACAGGCCTGCGCGAGGCATCGTCCTCACGATTGAAACGGCGCAGGGAGAAACGCTCGCCCGCACCACCACCGCTCAGAATGGTGACTTCACGGCCACGTTCAGCACCTCACTGAGCACCGTCTCGGTCGTTGCCTACTCGAAGACGCTCGACCCGCCGATTCAGGTTGAAGACAACACCGACGGAAATTCTGTCTACGGCGTCAGTCGCGACGTGCCCGCGGTTTCCGGCAACGCGTCCCTCTCCATCCCGAGCGGATGGACTGGGACCTCCTTCACGCCCAACCGTCGCCTCGCCGCACCATTCGCCATTCTGGACACGATGAGCACTGCGGCCCGCGCCTTCATGTCGGTGCGCTCGGTGACGTTCCCGATGCTGAAGGTGAACTGGAGCCCGAACAACGTGCCCCAATCAGGCGACAAGTCGCGAGGCCTCATCGCGACTTCGCACTTCGCCAGAGATGACAACGAGCTCTACATCCTCGGGAAGGACGGCGTGGACACCGACGAGTTCGACACGCACGTCATGGCGCATGAATGGGGACACTTCTACCAGGCGAACATCTCGCGATCGGACAGCACAGGCGGACGGCACGGCCCGGGTGACGTCCTCGACCCGCGACTCGCGTTCGGGGAGGGCTGGGGCAACGCGCTCTCGGCGATGGTGATGCCCACCACGACGTACGTCGACACGCTCTGGTCTGGGCCGACGACGACTCGAGGCTTTGCCTTCGACCTCGAGGCGGAGCCGACCCCAACCGACGACCCGACGCCGAGCGCGTTCAGCGAGTCGAGCGTCATGCGCAGCCTCTACGACTTCTACGACAGCAACGCCGATGGCGCCTTCGACCAGGCGGCTCTGGGGTTGGGCGCGATGCACGATGCGATGGTTGCCGACAAGACGAACTCCGGACTCATCACGATTGGCAGCTTTGTCGAGAAGCTGAAGCAGGGCACTGGTCGAGCGAGCGCGATTGACGCCGTCCTTGCCCACTCCTCCATCGGACCAATCAACAACCAATGGGGCGATGGCGACACGCTGCTCCGCGGCATGTTCACGTACGCGCAAGTCTTGCCATGGACGGGCACCATTGCCCTTGGCGCCGGACACCCAAGCAACTCCTGGCAACAGAACCAGTACTACATGTTCCAGGGCCAGGGCTCGAGCGTCACCATCTCCGCCAGCGCATCCAAGGATGTCGCCCTTCAGGTCTTTTCGAGCGGCCAGCGCCTCGCCGCGGCCGACACCAACCTCAGCGGCACTGAAACCCTCTCACTGACGACCCAGTCCGGGCGTTGGTACACGGTCGTCCTGACCGGCTTCGGCACAGGAACGGGCGACTACGACGTGTCGGTCTCAATTCGATAACTCTCAACCACCCCACAGGAGCCTTCCAATGATTCGCACCACGCTTTCCATCGCCCTTCTTGCCGCGCTCTCAGCCTGTTCCCACGCCGAACGACGAATCGAAGCCCCGCTGCCTGCAGAGGGAAAGCCGATGGCACTCGTCGACGTCACTGCGGTTCTGGGCATGCGCTCGGGCCAGGTTGAGGTCACTTTCGAGGCCGACATGACGGACGTCGAGGTCGTCATCTGGGGCGTCGACGAACTGCGCGTCACCACGCCCATCACGCCGGGCGTCATCGAGAGCGCGCGCCAGGGAGAGAAGAGAGCCTTCTCGGTCGACTACGTGCCAGGCCCTGGGACCTCGACCCTCGCCGTCAGCGTCACTGGAACCCGAGCAGGAATTCGGCGGAGCCGGAGCGTCACCTTCGACCTGACTCCTCCGCGCATTTCGGTGCCGGGAGTCGAGACTTCCCAGATGAGAGACGGGCAGCGCGTGAAAGTCACCCGGTTGCCGTAGTCCACTTAAACCACTCGCATTTCCCAACGAGGCTTCGATCATGCGACGAACGCTTGGAGTGATGGTCCTTGCGTGGGGGGCCGCGTGCACCTGCCAGAAGGACATGCCGGAAGGAAAGGATGTCACTCCACCGACATGGCCTGCGGGCGCGGTCATCTCGCTCGCAGACGTGACGGAGACCAGCGCAACGGCGAGCTGGCCCAAGGCGACTGACGATGTCGGCGTTACGGGTTACGTCGTCGAGAAAGAAGGCCAACGCCTCGCCGAGACGACGGCTCCAACCGTGTCACTGACCGGGCTGGCGGTTGGCACGCACGACCGTTTGACGGTGAAGGCCCTCGATGCGGCGGGAAACGAATCGACCCCGCTGACGGCCGAAGTTGGTGGGACGCCCCGCTTCACCCTGCCCTCGACCGACGAGTCGATCTCCACTGACTTCTGCGCGGCCATGCAGTTCTTCTTCACTGGAGCAAACGCTCCACAGCAGGGCGCTGACGTCTCGAAACTCTCATGTGATGTCATTGCGGCCATTCACGGCAGAGTCTTGACACCTTCGGGCACCGCTCTTCCTGGTGTGCGTGTCTCGATTCACGGCAAGCCCGAGTTCGGCAGCACCTTCAGCCGTGGAGACGGCGCTTTCGACCTCGTCGTCCCGGCCGGCCAACACACCGTCACCATGGCCGCGACCGCCTTCCTCACCGCACAACGACAAGTCCTCGCAGTGAAGGGCCGCTTCCAGCATCTCGAAGACGACGTTGTTCTCCTGCGCGTTGATGAGAAGTCGACGTCGGTGACACTCCCCGCGGGCGGATGGCACGAAGCTTCAGTCCACACTGACGACTCCGGTTCTCGCGCGGTGCGCCTCTTCATCCCGCCCGGCACGACGGCCGTCGCTGACATGCCGGATGGCACCACGCGCCCGCTCTCCACGGTGACGCTGCGAGTGACGGAATTCACTGTCGGCAATCGCGGCCCGCAGGCCATGCCGGCCAGCCTCCCGGGCGCATCGGCGTACACCTTCGCTGCCGAGTTCTCCGTTGACGAAGCGCGCGCCATGGGCGCTGCGGGCGTCACCTTCAGCCAAAGCGTCGTCTACTACGTCGACAACTTCCTCAACGCGCCAGTCGGCAGCTTCGTCCCTCGCGGAAGCTACCGGCCTGCGGAGGCGCAGTGGAAAGCAGGGAGCAACGGCCTCGTCGTGCAGGTGCTGACCGGCGGACTCGACGTCACAGGAGACGGCTCCGTCGACCCTGAGATGCCGCTGTTGGCTGGTGAGGCCACTGCCATCGGGTTTGGTCTGACAGCGGGAAGTCGCTACGTCCGCGCCGAGACGACGCACTTCTCGACGGAAGACGACAACTACGCCTGGGTGTGCAACGGAACCTGCTCCGGCAGCGATGGCAGAGTTCCAGGAAGTTGCCCGGGCGGTTGCAAAGAGACTGGCAGCATCATCGACGTGCAAAATCAGACAGTCTCTGAATCCGTTCCCATTCCTGGCACCGGCCTCGTCGCCTACCTTCACAGCCATCGACAACCGCGCTCCACGTTCGCACTCGACGTCCCACTTCGCACGGGCGCAGACGGTGGCGTGAAGGGCGCCTCCTCCGGCCGCGTGGTGCTCGAAGTCGGCGGGCGGCAAGTCACGGTTGATGCGCCCGACGCAGGTGAAGGCGAAGTCGTGCGCGTCTCGTGGGACGGGAAAGACGCGTTCGGCCGCACGGTGCGTGGGCCCGTCAACGCCACGGTGAAGGCGGGCTTCGTCTACGGGGGAATGTACGTCCGCACGGGAGGCACTGCTCGACGAGGCGGCGGAGCGACGGCCATCATCGATCTCGCACCACCCTCCTTCGCGTCGTGGCCGCCCATCGATGGGGTCGTCGAAGTCGGCCCCACGCGCCAGTCAGCCTTCATCTCGAAGTCGCAGGAGGTGCTGCTTGGCAACTGGGCCGGCCCTGAAGCGCTCGGCGGCCTCAGCCTCGGCATCCTGCACGGGTACTCGGCTTCGACTGGCACGCTGTACACGGGTACTGGCGACACGGTGCGCACGTCAGACCTCGGAGCGACGGTGCAACTGTTCGCCGGCGGCGGAAACACCCGGCTCGAGACGGGCCCCGCGAAGGGCGCTGGCCTCAACCAACCGTCCCACCTCGTCGCTGGCGCCGATGGAAGCCTGTACTTCGTCGACAACAGTCGCGTCGTTCGCAAGCTGTCTGCTGACGGAGCCACCCTCTCGTCAGTGGCAGGAAACCTCGCCTCCAGAGGCTTCGGAGGCGATGGCGCCGACGCCAAGGCCGCCCTGTTCAGCGGCATCGATGGGTTGGCTGTCACTCCAACTGGAGACTTGTACATCGCCGACACCGACAACCAACGCATTCGGCGGGTGGATGGCAAGTCTGGAGTCGTCACCACCGTCATCGGCTCCGGCATGCGTGGCATTCCCGCGCCTGGTGACTCACCCACCGCCACAAAGCTCGACGCACCCAAGACACTGCTCGTCACCCGCGACGGCAGCCTCTACTTCTTCAGCTTCGGCGGCGGCGCGGTTGGCGACATTCTCTACAAACTCACCACCGACGGACGGCTCGAGAAGGCTGCGGGCGGCGCTTCATCTGGCGGCAGCACGCCTCTGGAGGCGGCATCTCCCTTCGGCGTCAGCTTCTCCACCTTCGGCAAGCGCATGGCTGAAGGGCCGGATGGCAGCCTCTACATCACCGACAACCGCGCAACGCTCCGACGAATTACGCCCGACGGCCGGGTGACGCTCGTGGCTGGTGGTGGCACGTCCGTCGAAGACGGAGTCAGTGGCAGCGCGGTGCGATTTGCCGACGTCATGGGCGTCGCAACCGACGCAGAGGGACGAGTCTACGTCGCTGACAGAGGAGGCAGCGGAATGCGGCCCGGCGGGCGGGTGCGCGTCATCGGCGTTGATGGACGCATCAGCACGGTTGCCGGCGACGGCACGCTTCCACTTGGGCGCACGCCCGACATCGACATGCCCGGGCCCGCAGCGCGACTCGGCCAGACGCGAGAAGTCGTCGCCCTACCTGACGGCCGTGTCCTCTTCGCAGAGGCGTGGTTCGGGACGGTGCAGGTGCTCCAGCCGCAGCGCGGACTCTCTCTTGGGGAGCGCGCCGTCGGCAGTGGAGATGGCAGTGAGCTGTATGTCTTTGATGCGTCGGGCCGACACCTTCGCACGGTCGAGACGCTGACCGGCGTCGTCACCTGGCGCTTCGTGTGGAATGGCCAGGGACAACTGCAGGCGCTCTTCGACAGGAATGGCGACGAGACTCAAGTGCTTCGAGATGGACAGGGACGCTTCGCGGGCTTCCGGGCGAAAGATGGCCACGTTCTCACGGCAACCGTCGATGAGACGGGCCGAGTCAAATCGCTCGTCGATGCGCGTATGCGTACGGTGAAAGTTGGATGGAACGCGGCTGGCCTGCCCGAGTCATGGGAGGACGCCAACGGGAACGCAGCGCGCTTCAGCTACGACCCAGATGGCCGGTTGGTTGGTGACGCCAACGCGCTCGGCAATGAGAAGCGGTTGGTACGGGAGTCGTTGCGCGGAGGCTACGCCGTCTCCACCGTGACGCCGGAGGGCAAGACGACGCGCTACGAGTACCTCGAAGACGGGCAACTCCGTCGCTACATCAACACCGCAGCCGACGGCACCGTCACCGCGACGCTGGCCTCGGGCGGTGTGACCTCGACGGCCACGTCGAATGGAGTCGTGGTGACCACGCGCCTGGCTTCGGACTCGCGCTTCGGCAGCCAGTCGACCTACCCCGGCTCGACATCGGTGGTGCTGCCGTCTGGCCTGACGCGACTATCGACGGCGAAGAGGACCGTGACGCTCGCCACTCCCGGCGACGTGTCGACAATCAGCCGACTGGAAGAGGAGTCCACCGTCAATGGCAAGCGTTGGCTGTCTGTCTATACCGCCAATGACAAAACTCTGAGACTGACGTCGCCAATGGGGCGCACTTCGACGGTGACGCTGGATGAGAAGGGCCGGCCTGCCTCATGGACTTCGCCTGGAGTGGTAGCAACGCAGGTGACGTACGACAGCCGTGGCCGCACGACTCGAGTCGCCCAGGGCATGCGCCGCGTCGATGTCACCTATGGCAGCAACGGCTTCACGGACTCTCTCACAGACGCTCTGACGCGGACGACGCGCTTCAGCACCGACGCCACTGGGCAGCTCGACTCGGCCACCCGCCCTGACATGGCGGCCTACGCCTTCGGCTGGGATGGCAACGGCAACCTGACCTCGCTCACACCGCCGGAGAAGCCGGCCCATGCCTTCGGGTATTCGAAGGTGAATGAGGTGACGAGCTACACTCCTCCCATGGTGGCTGGCGTCGGCAACGAGTCGTACTCTTGGACGAAGGACTCGCAGGTGTCGTCCATCGTCCAGCCCGACGGCACCAGCACCACGCTGACTCGAGACACAGCTGGCCGGGCGACACGTGTCGTCGCTCCGTGGGCGACTTCAACGTTCGACTACTCGGCGATGACGGGCCAGTTGGTTTCGTCCAGCCGCGACGGCCAGCGCCTCGATTGGCGCTACGACGGCATACTGCCTGTGAGGGAGTCGTCCTCCGGCCTCGTCTCTGGCAGGGTCAGTCGTCGCTACGACGAGGACTTCAGGGTCGTCGAGTTGGCAGTCAATGACGCGGGCGTCGCGTACGCCTACGACGATGACGGACTCCTCACCGCGGCGGGCCCAGTCGTCATGGCGCGCAGCGCCACCACAGGCCAACTTCAGACAGCCACCACGGGCAACATCACCACCTCGTACACCTACGACGTCTACGGCGCCGCGGCCTCCATCGAGACTCGAGTCGGCTCGACGGTTGTCTTTCGCGAGGCGCTCACGTGGGATGGCATTGGCCGCATCACCGCGAAGGACGTTGCTGTGCAGGGAGCTCCGAATCGATGGGAGTACGCCTACGACGGCGCCTCTCGTCTC
>CALRPN020000055.1:0-74335 GCA_943370055.1 Archangium gephyra | reverse complement strand
CACCACGCGGTCCATGTCGCAGTCGTCGAACTCGAGCTCTTCGAGGCCCTTGGCGCCTGTGAAGTCGCAGCGCAGCAGCTTCAGCTTCTCGAAGGTCGCGCCCTCGAGGTTCGCGCCGCGAAAGTCGCAGTCCTGCAGGCGGCCGCCGTGGAAGTAGCTGTTCGAGAGGTCGGCCTCCTTGAAGGTGACCTTCGAGAGGTCGCACTTCTCCCACTCGGAGCCGATGAGCGTCAGGCCAGAGAGATCGGCGTTCGCCGAGAAGAGCTGCGGAAACGTCGCGCCGGTGTGGTCGAGGCCGACCTTGCCGTCGCGGCGCAGCTGGTTCCACTGCTTGCTGCCATTCTTGAGGAGCTCTTCGATCGTGGGCTGCTTGGCCATAGCGAGGGGCTTCTACATGGCCTCGCGCAGGCGACGAATGGTTTTTGATGGGCGAATCGGTCGACAAGGCGCCCACAGGCGCAATAGACCCCGCTCCCTCCATGCTCGAGTTCCGCATCAGCCAGGACGACGACGGCCTGCGCCTCGACAAGTTCTTGAAACGAACGCTCTCGAACGTACCGACCTCGCACCTCTTCAAGATGATTCGCGTGAAGAAGGTTCGCGTGAACGGCAAGCGGTGCAAGCCCGAGCAGCACCTCGTCAAAGACGACGTCATCTCGATTCGGGGTGACGAACAGCAGCTGCGGGTCGAGCGCGAACACACCGCGCCGCCGCCCCCAAAAGTCGACCTGAACGACCTCAAGATCCTGCTCGAAGACGAGTGGATCATCGTCATCGACAAACCCTCGGGCATGGCCGTGCACACGGGCAGCGGCATCACGGGCGGCACGGTGGTCGACCTCGTGCGCGCGTACCTGGGCCCGAAGGCGACGAGGAACGGATTCACTGCCAGCCCCGCGCACCGCATCGATCGCGAGACCTCGGGCGTGCTCATCGTCGCCAAGCGCCGCCCGTCGATGGTGCACTTCACCGACGTCTTCACCAACCACACGGCGAAGAAGCAGTACCTCGTGCTGGTGAAGGGCAAGCTGCCGAAGCCCTCGGGGCTCATCGACGTGCCGCTCGCGGAGCACCAGCAGACGGCCGAGTCGCGCGCGCGCCGCGGCGTCAACATGCAGGAAGCCCGCACCCGCTATCAGCTGCTCGCCCAGTCGGGGCAGGTCGCCTTCGTCAGCTGCACGATTGAAACTGGCCGCACCCACCAGATTCGGCGACATTTCGCAGCCATCGGCCACCCGGTGGTGGGCGACTCGAAACATGGCGACTTCCCGTTCAATCGGGACGCAAAAGCGAGGTGGGGCCTCGATCGGCTGTTCCTGCACTCGACGAAGCTCGAGTTCCCCCACCCCGAGACGAAGGAGCGCACGCTGGTTGCAGCGCCGCTCCCACAAGCGCTCGCTGAGGTGTTGAAGCGAGCAGGTGTGGTGATTCCAGCCTCGGTCGACGTGGCTGGAGCGAGTGCTGTTGGCCACGCGGCGAAGGCGCCACGTGTGCCCGTTGAGCCGGAACACGACGCAGACGACGACTCGGACGAAACGGAGGGCTGATGGCGAAGACCGCAAGAAAGACGCCTCCCCCGATGCCGAGCGCGAAAGGAAAGCTGGTGCTGGTCGACGTTCCGAAGGCGCGGTGGTGGAAGTTGCCGTTCAAGTTCCTCGGCTGGGCCCTGCTGACGGGCGCGACGGCCGCGGTGATGGGCTACGGCTTCGTGGTGTGGAAGTACTCCGACGGGCTGCCGACGTTCCCCAAGCCCGAGGAGTACCGGCCGCCGATTCTCAGCGAGGTCTACACGCAAGACGCGGTGCTCGCGGGTGAGTTCTACAACGAGCGCCGCAAGGTGGTGCCGTACGAGCGAATTCCCAAGCGCCTCGTGCAGGCCTTCATCGCCGCCGAAGATGCTGACTTCTTCGACCACTTCGGCATCGACGTGTTCGGCACCACGCGCGCCGTCTTCAAGACGGTGACGAAGAAGCTGACGGGCTCGGGCAAGGTGCAGGGCGGCTCGACGCTCACGCAGCAGACGGCCAAGGCCGTGCTCATCTCGACCGAGGGCTACAAGGTCTCGACCGAGAAGACGATCAAACGAAAGATCCGCGAGGCGCTGCTCGCCCGCAGGCTCGAGAGCGAGCTGACGAAGGAGCAGATCCTCTACCTCTACCTGAACAACGTCTACCTCGGGCACCACAGCTACGGCGTGCAGTCGGCCGCCGAGAACTACTTCCGCAAAGACGTGAAGGACCTGTCGCTCGCCGAGATGGCGCTGCTCGCCGGTCTGCCGCAGGCGCCGTCGGCGTTCTCTCCCTTCACGCAGCCCGAGAAGGCCCGCAAGCGCCGCCAGTACGTGCTCGGCCAGATGATTCAAAAGGGCATGATCACCCAGGTCGAGTTCGACGAAGCGTCGAAGGCCGAGGTGAGCGTGTTCGACGTGGAAGACGTGTTCCACGAGTTCGCGCCGTACTTCACCGAAGAGGTGCGCCGTGACGTGGTGAACCGCTACGGCAACCCGGCGCTGCTGAACGACGGCCTCAAGGTCTTCACCACGATGGACTCGGAGAAGCAGCGCGCCGCGCAGGACTCGGTGCTCTGGGGTCTGCTCGCGGTCGACAAGCGCCAGGGCTTCCGCGGCGCGCTCGGCAACCTCGCCACCGAGAAGGAGCGCACCACCTTCCTCGCGAAAGCCGAGAAGGCCATGGGCGACGAAGTGCTGACGCCAGGCCGCTCGTACGTGGGCCTCGTGACGAAGATCGAGAGCAACGGCTCGTCGGCCGAGGTGCTCATCGGCAAGCAGAAGGCGCGGCTGCCAGCGCTCGGCATGCGGTGGGCCCGCGCCCTCAACGCCGAGCAGTACTACACGAGCGCGCTCATCAACTCGGTGAAGGCCGCGCTCAAGGAGAACGACCTCGTCATCGTGCGCGCGGTGGCCGAAGCGAAGGGCCTCACCGACGACAGCGAGACCCGCAACGACGCGATGGCGAAGGACCTGCCGACCGACCTGCCGCTGGTGCGCCTCGAGCAGGAGCCCGAACTCCAGTCGGCCCTCGTGAGCATCGACCCGCAACGGCAGTACCTGGTGGCGATGGTGGGCGGCTACGACTTCGACGCGAACGAGTTCAACCGCGCGTTCCAGGCCTGCCGGCAGCCGGGCTCGTCGTTCAAGCCCATCGTCTACGCGACCGCGTTCGAGAAGCTGGGGTGGACGCAGGGCACCGTGCTCGTCGACAGCCCCATCGTCTACGACGACCCCGAGAACCAGAACCGGTGGAAGCCCGCGAACTACGACGAAGACTTCAAGGGTGAGGTGCTCGTTCGCACGGCGCTGGTGAACTCGATGAACCTGCCGGCCATCAAGACGTTCATCGAGATTGCCCGAAAGCTCGGCGCCAAGAACGAGAAGGTCGGCATCGAGGCCTTCGCCGACTTCATTCGAACGCTGGGCATCTCGAACCACGCCGACACGAACGAAGACGGCGTGCCCGACTCGCCGGTGAACCACAACTACTCCACCGCGCTGGGCTCGACGTGCCTGTTCCCGCTCGAGCTCGTGAACGTGTACTCGACCATCAACCGCCTCGGCGTGAAGAAGCCGACCCACTTCGTGCGGAAGATCGAAGACCGCTTCGGCCGCACCATCGAAGACCACACCGCGTGGGACGACCCGTGGGCCTCGCTGCAAGACCGCGTGGCGGCCGGCTACGCGCGCCTCCACGAGCCCGGTGAGCAGGTGCTCTCGCCCGAGACCGCCTTCCTCGTCACCGACCTCATGCGCGGCGTCGTGCGTGAAGGCACGGGCGCGGCGGCCTCCAGACTCGGCAAGCCGGCGGCCGGCAAGACGGGGACGACCAACGACTCCTTCGATGCGTGGTTCACCGCGTTCACCCGCGACCTCGTGACGACTGCGTGGGTTGGCTACGACCTGAACAAACACCCGCTGGGCCGGTACGAGACGGGTGGCCGCGCCGCGCTTCCCATCTGGCTCGCGTACATGACGCGCGCGCTGCAGGGTCGTGCGCAGCCCGAGTTCGAGCCTGGCAACCTCGACATCGTTCGCCGGCGCGTCGACAAGCAGACCGGCAAGCTCGCGCAGGGCAAAGGCACCGTCGACTTGTGGTTCAAGCGCGGCACCGAGCCCGAAGACTCCGAGCCCGAAGCCGGCGCCGTCGGCACCGAGCAGTTCATGATGACGCCCTGACATACGCTCGAGCCCGTGCTCACCGCTCTCGTCGCCGTCGTGCTCGGAGGCAGCCCCATGCTCGAGGTCTCGACGCTCTGCGAGAAGGGCTTCGGCAAGACCACTGGCTCACCGGCCTGCGCCCCGTTGCTCGACGCGTACTCACGCTTCCTCGCCATCGCAACGCGCGACAAGAAACCCGACAGCCTCACCATTCAGGTGCTGAAGCAGGAGCTCGTGCCGGGGCGCGTGTTGCTCGCCAGCGGCTGGAGCGACGGTGGCCATCGCCGCCTCGAACGCCTCGTGCTCCGCGAGCTCGCCGGGAACCTCGACGTCGTGTGGCTCGTGCCAGAGCCGAAGTCTGACGACGGAGAGCACCAGCTCGTGAAGGACGTCTCCCTCTCGGGCCTCGAGCCCTTCCTCACGTTCATGAAGTCGCGCGAGCAGCCCGATGACTTCACGAAGGCGCTGGCCACCTTCGACGCACAGCTGCGCTCATGGCGAACCGAGCTCGTCGCGAAGGTTGGCGAGAAGCCGTCGAAAGAGAAGCTGCTCGCGCTCACAGGGTTGCTGATGGCGCTGCTCGAGAAGACCGCGGCACCGAAGGCGCTCGGCGCACCGTCCGAGATTCCTTCGAAGGCCGTGCAGGGGTTGCTGAGTGGCAAACCAGCCGGAGCCGCGCGCTGGGTCGGAGCGCCGTCGAAGTTCGAGCCGCTCGTGGTGAGCGGACCAGCGGTGCGCGGCATGCTGTGGGGCGGGGCCGATGAGAACTGGCTGCTGCACGTGGCGCTCACGGTCGAGCCCGGTGGCTTCACCCTCGAGCGACGCTTCCTCGCGTACGAGCAGCGCTTCATCGAGTGACCGTCTGCTTTCTGACGCGCTCAGGTGAGACCCACGGGGTCGTGACGACCCACGACCTGAACGTGCGTGTGCCCGAAAGCACGAGGGCGGCTTCGCCCGTTTCGATGCATGTCACTTGCAGACGTCGGCCCTCATGCTCCCGGAACGCTTCACGAACCCGAAGTATGGGAAGGGCACCCACACCATCGGCAACGATGGGCCGGACATCGAAGAGGAGGAGGCGCACGTCAAACAGTGGCTCGCCAGCTTCCTCGCCAAGCCCACCGTCGAGCTGCCGCGCCTGCCCACGGTGGCCACCGAGATTCTCGAGCTCTCGCGCAAGCCGAACACGCGCATCGAAGACATCGCCTCGCTGCTCGAGCGTGAGCCGCTGCTCGCCGCGAAGGTGCTGAAGCTGGCGAACTCCGCCCTCTACGGAGCCACTTCGCAGGTCGCGACGCTCAAGCAGGCCCTCATTCGCATGGGCCTCGCGCTGGTGCGTGACGTCGTGATGGAGGCGGCGTTTCAGATGACGGTGATTCGCGCCGAGGGGTTCAACGACACGCTCGACACCGTGCGCCGGCACTCGACGGCGGTCGCGTGGCTCAGTCGCTTCATCGCCCGCAACACCGCGATGGACGCCGAGAACGCGTTTCTCATCGGGCTGCTGCACGATCTCGGACTGTCGGTCGGGCTCATCGCGCTGGCGGAGTGGCTGAAAGCGAACAAGAAGCCGCAGCGGCTGCGGCCCGAGCACTGGCTGGCGGTGGAGCGGCTGCACGAAGACATCGGCGCGCAGCTGCTCGAGTCGTGGAAGCTGCCGCCCTCGCTCGTGCTCGTCGTGCGCAACCACCATCACCTGATGATTGGCGGCTACCCGCACCCCTCCGTCGCGATCCACATCCTCGCCGAGCACATCGCGTACGGCGCGAGCTGGGGCGTGACGCCGACCGTGTTCCGCTCGGACGACGACATGCCGCTCGTCTCGGGCATCACGTCGATCAACGACGACGAACGTGACCGCGCGCTGAACGCGTTGAACCTGACCATGCGGCACTACGAGCAGTTCGTGCAGGACACCAAGCGTGTGCTCGAGACGCTGTCGGGGCAGTTCCAGAAGAAAGCAGCATGACGTCAGGCGTCGTTCTTCTTCAGGCGATGCGCCGCGACGAGCGCAGCGGCCGACGCGAGCCCCATCGGCAGACAGCTCACGAGCAGACAGGCGCCCAGCTCGCCCAGCGAGACGATCGACAGCGCGGCGACGAGGAGCGCGAGCAGACCGACGGCGCCGAGCCCCTGCAGCCACGAGGCGTTGGTGGCCTGTGGGCGCTTCGGCTCCAACGTCCCCAGCATCGCGATCGCGTGAAGCGCCATGAGGCCCGTGGGCAGCATGAAGCGCAGCTCAGTCAGGGGCTGTGCTGCCAGGAAGACGAGCATGAGCAACGTCGCGGGCACGTTGACGACCGCCGAGGTGATGGCGAGCGCCGAGGTCACGTTCAGCCAGCCCGTGCCTCGACCGGGCGCGTGATCACGCACGTACTGCAGGTCTTCCGGCGTCAGCTCGAGCGCGTACGGGTAGCCCAGCTCGAGCCACGTCGAGAGCACAGCGGCGCGGCAGGGCCAGCCATTCTGATCTCTCACGCGCCCGAGCACCGGCAGGTCAGCCAATTCGTGAAGGAACTCGAACACCGCACGCGTGCGATGCCTCGCGAGCCCGGTGATGGAGCGATTGAGTGACGTCGCAACCTCGACGCTGCGTGGAGCCTCCTCGAGACGGCCGAGCAGCGCCTTCACGCGCGAGAGCTCTTCGTCGACGGAGTCGGAGACTGCCTCCATCGGGACCACTCGCTGAACCGGCTGCTGCTCCTGCGTCACGCCAGCGAGTCTGCACGAGCCGCTGCGCCGCAACCACGTCAGGCAGTGGGCTTGTCCGAACGGGCAGCCAACCGCCCCGCGCTCCATGAGAGCAGTTGAGGCGCGCACCAGATCAGCACCACCAGACGCGTGGACCAGTCGGGGCTCGCGACCAGGGCCAGCACCAGCGGAAACGACCACTCGATGCGCGTGAGGCGTCGCAGGTGGTCCGCGACCGGGGCGCCTGAAAGCCCCAATCGACTGCTCCTGACGAGCGCCCACGCATGCAGCCCAGCGAGCACTGGCGGCACGGTCACGACGAGCCAGGCAGCTGGAATCGGATTGAGCAGCACCGCGACGACGGCCAGCATCGCGACGCCGAAGTTCTGAAACGCTGCGACGACCCCGAGCATGAAGGTGAGGTTGAGCCAGCCCGTCACGTTTCCGGGCAGGTGGCTTCGCACGTACTCGAGGTCTTCTGGAGTGACCTCGAGCGCCCACGGGTACCCGAGCTCGAGCCAGGTGGCGATGACCGCGGCCCGGCACGGCCAGTCACGCGCGTCCTTCGCGCTGCGCAAGAGTGGCAGGCCAGCGAGCTCGCGAAGAAGCTCGAGCACCGCTCGACTCGGCCGCTTCGCGAGCGCGACGATGGCGTGGTTCAGCTGGGTGGCCACGAGCTGGTCGCGCGGAGCGGCCTCGAGACGCGCGAGCAGCAGACGCAGCCGCGAGAGCTCTTCATCGACGGCGTCGCCGACCTCGAGCGGCTGCTGGGCTTCGACCTGCGCCTGCGTCACGGCGTCGAGTCTGCACGAGTCGTCCTCGCGCGACTACGCAGCTCTGTACGTTCCGTCAGCCACCAGCACGCGCGCCTCGGCGACGAGCTTCTGGAGAATCGCGACGGTGTTGCGCTCGGCCAGCGGCCAGATGAACGCGCCGACGTCGTCGTACGCGCGCGGAACGATCGCTTCGAGCCCGACCGGCAGACTGAACGAGCGCACGGCCTCGAGCACCTTCGTTTCACGCCACGCGCGATGCAGCAGGTACTCCTCGAGCTTCGCGACGCCGTCGGCGATGGCGGGCCCGTGCGACGGGTAAAGCGCACCCAGCGGGAGTTCGCGCAGCCGCTCGAGCTGCTTGAGGTACACCGCCATGTCGCCCTCGGGCGGGTCGATGACGATGGTGCTCACCGTCGACACCATGTCGCCCACGATGCCAGCGCGAGAGCGCTCGTCGATGAGACACACGTGCCCGGCCGCATGCCCCGGCGTGTGCAGCACCTTCCACGTCATGGGGAACGGACCGTCGAGCGTGAGGCGCTCCCCATCGACGAGCAGGCGATCGACCTTCACGGGAGCGCGATCGGCCGTGCGCGCGTGCGCCCACACCGGCAGCTTCAGCGCGTCCGAGACGAACTTCACGCCACCGACATGATCGCCGTGGTGATGACTGAGCACGATGGCTTTGGGTTGGTACCCGTCGGCCATCAACTCCTGCACCACCGTCACCAGCTTCTGGCACTCGTCGTCGTCGGGAGAGCCGGGGTCGACGATGAGCAACTCCTTCGTGCCGAGCAGGTACGCGTTCGTGTGCGTCGCGGGCGGGAGCGTCGGCGTCAGCAACGGCATGATGTGCACGCCGCGCTGAAACTCGATGTGCCGCGCGAGGTGGTTCTCACACCACGGTGGATTCGTCAGGCGCGCGACCGCGTCGTCGGAGCTCGTGAACCCAGCCATCACGCGCAGCGCATGCAGGTTGGGCGGGTGGAGCAACGCCGTGCCCGCTTCCCACCGCTGGAGCGCTTCGCTCGGTCGAATCCACTCACCGTGCGCCAGCTCACCTGGCCACACCGAAGCCACCTGCCCTTCGGGCGCCTCGACGAGAAAGAAGCGCGCGTCGAACCGAACCGGCAAATACGGCGGCGTCACCCAGCGGCCCGCCGCGCGAAAGTCGCTCGCGAAGAGCTGCAGCCCACGCTCCGCCAGGCCGGCACCGAAGTCCGAGCCCGCGAGCAGCGCTTTGCGAAAGACATCCGGCTCGGCCACCTCGGGTCCACGCGCGACCAGCAGGCCCGTCTCTTCGAACAACTCCCGCGCCGCAGTGACGATGAGCTTCGCGTCTTCACCGCTCGCGCCCTGCACCGGCACCTTCGCGTCGGCCGCATCGACCTTGCCGCCGGGGAACGCGTAGAAGCCGCCCGCGAACGACAGCCGCTGCTCACGCTCGAGCCAGAACACCTCGACGCCCGTGGCGCTGCGACGAAACGTGATGACGGCCGACGCGTCACGCGGTGGTTTGCCGGGCGGCGGAGGCGGAAGGCCCGCGATGGCTTCACTCATCGGCGTGCGCTCCGGTCAGCTTCGCCACGAGCGGCTTCGCGATGTCGACCTGGTCGGGCCGCACGAAGATGCGCGAGAGCAACACGGCTCCGGCGAAGCGCTGGTAGAGCGGTGTGTACGCCGAGACCTCGGTGAGGCGCCCGCTCGCCGAGTCGTGGACGAAGAGTGAGGGCGTCTCGCCTTCGTCGGTGTAGCGAGACAACACGCCGCGCGACTCCAGCGTGAAATGCTCGACCCCGGCCACATCGAGCGCCTTCGAGATCTCGGACATGTCGTAGTCGGTGTCGCGCTCGGTGAACTGCGCCACGCGGCGGAAGCCCTTGCGCGAAACGATGCGCTCGGCCCACCGGTTCTTCGACTTGCGCAGCGTCGTCCACAACGAGACGTCGTCACACCAGAGGAACTCGTCGGGGTCGGCGGGCACCTCGAACTCGCCTGGCGCCTCCTCGTAGTAGCGCTTGAGCATCCAATCGAAGCTCACCGAGGTGTGGTGGTAATAGACCGAGAGGAACATGTGGTACCGGCTCAGCAGGAAGTCTTCGAACGCGAAGACCGCCGCCTTCGAGAGCGCGAGCACCGCACGCCCGTCACGCTCGGCGCAGCGCAGGTTCTGCAGAATCCACTCGATGTCGTACCGGCCGTAGTTCACGCCCGTGTAGAACGAGTCACGCTGCAGGTAGTCCATGCGGTCGGCGTCGAGCTCACCCGACACCAGCGCCCGCAACAGCGGCGTCCAGTCGAGGCCACCGTCACGAAACCCTTCGACGCCTGCGGGCAACCGACCCGTCACGAGGCCGGCGATGAGCTCGGGCGTGATGCCGTGGCGCGCGTAGACCCTGGTGAGGATTGGCGTGAGCGAGCTGTCGAGCAGCAGCTTGGCGGTGAAGTCCTCGTGTGAGGCCTGCCCGGAGTCGTCGCCAGTCCACGCGGGCAGCTTCAGCACCGAGCGCTGGGGCGCGATGGACTCCGACGCGTGAGACAGCGGCATGTGGCCGAGGTCGTGGCAGAGCACCGCGAGGCGCACGGCGGCGCGGAAGCGCTCCTTCGAGGCCTCGGTCAGCGTCGAGCGGCTCGCCACCGCGTCGAAGAGGCGCGAGGCGACGTGCATCGCTCCGAGGGAGTGCGCGTGCCGGGTATGCGTCGCGCCGGGGAACGCGAGGTCACCGAAGCCGAGCTGCCGCACGCTGCGCAGCCGCTGGAAGAAGCGGCTGTCGATGATGGGCTTCTCGTCGTCGGTGACCGTGATGGAGCCGTGAATCGGGTCGCGAATTCGCACGGACGAAGCGATAGCAGCATCGCCGTTGGCTCGCACAGGTGAGTCACCTCGTCTTGACGAGCTTCGGCCCCAGCGCCGTGGGCCGCGTGTCCTCCCGTCGGCCGCCCGCGCGCCGAGCCACATCGACGAGCCGTGGACTTCTCGACGTGGTGCGCACCAACCCGGCGAACCTGGAGCTGCGCTCCGAGCTCAAGAAGCAGTCGTGAGCCTTTGACCTTCTCTTCCGCCGAGTGTGTCTCCACCGTGCGTGTCCTCGCGTCGTTCTCGATGGCCTTGTGTGCGTGCCTCGCACCGGGGCAGGTGCTGCAGGACGACACTGCGCCTGTGGGTCCAGGGCTCGAGCTTCGTCGTGAACTCGACGGCTGGGTCGGAGCCGGGAGCATCTCCTTCACCCTCACCGCGGGCCCTGAGTCGGCGCCTCAGCTGCCATCAGTCGTGGTGGGTGTCGTCAGTCCCCGCTTTCGCGGCGTGATGGCAGCCTCTGCTCCCGGTCGCGCGCCCCTCGACGGGTCCACCGTGCTGCCGCTGAGCAGCATCACGAAGATCTTCACGGGACTGCTGGCTGCGCAGGACGTGGCCGAAGGACGGTTCTCGGCGAGCACTCCCCTCTCGACGCTCCTCGCCTCGGACCTTGGGCCGCTCGCCGGCGACCGCACCGTGCTCGAGGCCGTCACGCACAGCGCTGGCTATTCGGCGAACCCGCGCAACCTGGCCTTCGCGACCAATCCTGCGAGCCCCGCTGCTGGTTACTCACGCGAACAACTCGCCACTTGTCTCGCCGCAGCAGGCTGCTCGCTGGGCCCCGCCTCGCGCGGCCAGTACCTGTACTCGAACACCAGCGTCGGGCTGCTCGGCATCGCGCTGGCCGATCACCACCAGACCTCGTTCGAAGCGCTCGTCTCTTCGCGCATCACCAGACCGCTCGGCATGCGCGACACGGGCCTCTCGAACACGAGCGCTTCGACGCGCTGGGTCGATGGGCTCACGCCAGAGGGTGCCGTCGTGAAGCCCGCGACCATGGGCGTGCTCGCGCCGAGTGGAGCGCTCGTGTCGACGGCCGACGACATGCTTCTCTTCCTCGACGCGCTGCTGCGCCCACCGCCGGAGCTGGCACCCGGCGTTCGGCTCGCGACGGCGCCTGCGTGGCCCAACGCCAGAATCGGCTGGGCGATCGATCGGCTCTCGCTGCACGGGCTCGAGCTCGCAGCGAAGAGCGGAGAACAAGCTGGGTACTCGTCGATGCTGATGTGGAGCTCCGACCGCGGAGTCGGCGTCGTCGCCCTGGCGCCGGTCGGAGCTTCGTCGAAAACGCTCGCGGCGCTCTGCCTCGATCTGCTCGAGCGCACCCTCGAGCCCTGAAAGACGTTCTGCGTTTCACTTCCGACGCGTCGATGGCGTGTGGTACGGACCCCGCCCACTCGATGTTCGTCACGATTCTCCACAATCAGGACCACGCGCTGCTCGAAGACGACCCGGGTCGTGAAGCGCGCGCCGACGTGGTGAACGTCGCCGCCGCCATGGCCGACGCGCTCGCAGGTGGCAAACGGCGCGTCGAGGTGAAGCCGGTCGACGACGTGGTGTCGCTGGCCGACGTGCTCACCTCGAAGCCTGACGTCGTGCTGAACCTCTGCGAGTCGCTCGGCGCCGACAGCCGCGGTGAGTCACTGGTGCCCGCGATGCTCGAGCTGTCGGGCGTCTGCTTCACCGGCTCGTCGTCGCTCTCGCTCGCGTTGTCGCTGCACAAGAACAAGGCGAAAGAGATTCTGCGCGCGCGCGGAGTGCCGACGCCCGGCGCCGTCGTCATTCAGCGCATCGAAGAGCTCGTCGGCGTCGACTTCACCTTCCCGCTCATCGTGAAGCCGTCGCGTGAAGACGCCTCGGTGGGCATCGACTTCGACTCCGTCGTGCACGACCGCGCGAGCCTGGGCAAAGCCGTCAACCGCGTGCTGCGCACCTTCCGTCAGCCCGTGCTCGTCGAGCAGTACATCGATGGTCGCGAGATCTACGTGCCGCTGCTGGGCAACGAAGGCCGCCGCGCGCTGCCGCTGACCGAGATTCAGTTCGGCGCCGCGTTCGCCGACAAGCCGCGCATCGTCTCGTACGAGGCGAAGTGGAACACCGAATCTCCCATCTGCATCGACAGCCCTTCACGGCTCGTCGAGCTGCCCGAGAAGCTTCGGGCCCGTTGCGTCGACGTCGCGCTCGCGGCGTTCGATGCGCTCGAGTGCCGTGACTACGGCCGCGTCGATCTTCGCCTCGACTCGAAGAACGAGCCGTGGGTCATCGACATCAACCCCAACTGCGACCTGCACCCGCAGGCCGGCTTCGCCCGCTCCGCGCTCGCGGCGGGTCTCTCATACGGCGATCTCGCGCTGCACCTCGTCGAGCTCGCTCAGGAACGCCATCATGGACATCCGACCCGTCGTCTCGCAGGACCGGACGCAGCTCGAAGGGCTGCTGCGCCGCATCGAGACGTTCACGGCCGACGAGGTGGACTGCGCGCTCGAGCTGATCGACGGCGCCAGCCAGCCGAATAACAAGGACTACCAGGTGTTCGTCGCCGCGCGCGACGGGAAGATCGTCGGGTACGTCTGCTACGGCCCCACGCCGATGACCGACGGCACCTTCGACCTGTACTGGATCGCGTCGGACCCGAACGTGCGTGGCCAGGGTGTCGGCGCGGCCCTGGTGAGCGCGATGGAAGGCGACATTCGCCGCCGCAAGGGCCGCATCATTCGAGTCGAGACGAGCGCCCTCGAAGCGTACGGCCCGACGCGCGGCTTCTACGCCGCCATGCAGTACAAAGAAGAGTCGCGCTTTCGCGACTTCTACAAGCCGGGCGAAGACCTGATCATTCTCGCCAAGCGCACGTGAATTCGACCAGGCGCTGACCGTCAGGCCAGCGTGGCCCCCGTCGAACCAGCCAGCCCGAAAGCCCGTGGTAGCGTGCGCAGCCTCATGCGCCGCATCGCCACGCTTGCCCTCGTCCTGTGCAGCACCCTCGCCTTCGCCCAGAAGGCCGCTCCGCTGTCTGACGCGCTCACCGTCTCGCGCCCGAAAGAGGGCGAGTACTTCGGCGTCTACCTGCAGAACCAGAAGGTCGGGTGGATGTACGTGTCGGTGAAGCTGAACTCGGCCGGCGACCAGGCCATCAGCCTCAACGAGCTGCACTTCCGCGCGAAGGTCGGCACCCGAATCAGCGAGCGCGTGATGCGCGAGACGAAGGTGTTCGAGGCGAAGCCGGGCGGGAAGCTGCTCTCGCTGCGCCTCGAGCAATCGGGAGACGGTGGCGATCAGACGCTCGACGGCCTCGTGGTGAAAGAGGGCCTGAAGATCATTCGCACGCGCCCGGGTCAAAAGGACGACACCCTGATGCTCCCGCTGCCGAAGGAGGTCGTCGAAGACGCCGACCAGGCGCGCGTGTCGCTCAAACGCAACGCGCCGTTCGAGGGCATCATCACCGACACCACCGACTTGAAGCAGTACCCGGTGCGCACGACGGTTGGCGAGAACGAGACCCGCACCATTCGCGGCGTGAAGGTGAAGCTGAAGCGCGCCATCACCATCTCCGAGAAGGAGAAGGTGCCGACCGAGGCCTTCGTCGACGAGCAGGGCCGCATGGTCGAGGTGCGCTTCGGGCCGACGATGATGGCGATGCGCGAGGCGGAAGATCAGGCCAAGCGGTTCGATCTCGTCGAGGTGTTCGCGCTCACCCGCGTGAAGCTGCCGAAGCCGCCTCCGCCCGAGGTGCGCACGATTCCCGGCTCGATGACGATGGTGATGAGTGGCCTGCCTGACCGTTTCCAGGTGCAGACCTACCGGCAGAGCTACGAGAAGCTCGACGACAAGCGCGTGGCCGTGAAGCTGTCGGCCGCGCTGCCGAAGACGAAGCTCATTCGTCCGCTGGCGGATCCGAACGGCGGCAAGAACCTCGAGAGCGACATCGTGGTCGAGGCGGCTGCGCCCGAGATCATGAAGCAGGCGAAGCTCATCGTCGGCAACGAGAAGGACGCCTACACGGCCGCGAAGAAGATCGGCAAGTGGGTGAACGAGCACCTCGTGAAGGACTACGGCTCGTCGAGCGATCGCGCGACCGACGTGCTCAAGACGATGAAGGGTGACTGCACCGAGCACTCGCTGCTGACGGTGGCGTTGCTTCGCGCGGCCGGCATTCCCGCGCGGCGCGTCGACGGCGTCGTGTACCTGATGAACGAAGACCAGGTGCCCGCGCTCTACTGGCACGAGTGGGTCGAGGCCTACGTCGGAGAGTGGACGCAGCTCGACCCGACCTTCGGCCAGGACGTCGCCGATGCCACGCACTTCAAGGTCGGCGAAGAAGGCAGCGCCGAGATCACGCCCCTCATCGGCAGCCTCGTCGTTCACGACGTGCGGTGAACGCGCGGGTCGGGCGATACGAACTCCTCGAGCGGCTCGGCCATGGCGGCATGGGTGAGGTCTTTCTCGCTCGCGCTGATGGAGCGTCTTCGCTCGTCGTCCTGAAACGGCTGCTGCCGCACCTCGCGCATGACCGCGAGCTGGGCCGGCAGTTTCTCCGTGAAGCGGGCATCTCGGCGCGGCTCGTTTACCCCCACATCGCCCGCGTGCTCGAGCTCGGTGAAGCGGCGGGTACGTTCTTCTTCACGATGGAGTTCATCGAAGGGCGCTCGTTGAACGCGTTGGGTCCACTTCCGCTCGCGCAGGCAGTTCGGGTCATCGCCGACGCAGCAGCCGCGCTCGAAGCAGCGCACGGTGCGACGGATTCGGCAGGCCGGCCGCTCGGGGTCGTTCACGGTGATGTCACGCCTCGCAACCTCATCGTCGGCGCCGATGGCTCCACGCGGCTCATCGACTTCGGGCTGTCGAAGCTGAAGGAACACCGTGACGAGGACTCGCTCGGTGGAACGTACGAGTACATGGCGCCCGAGCAGGCGCTCGAAGGCCTCACCGACTCGCGAACCGATCAGTTCTCACTCGGCGTCGTGTTCTGGGAGCTGCTGACAGGGCGTCGCTTGTTCGGCGCCGACTCCGACGTGGCGACGATCGATCAGGTCGTCGAGTGCCAGGTGGTCCCTTCGGGCACGGCGTTCGATGACGTGGTGATGCGCATGCTCGAGAAGGACCCGGCGCGGCGTTTCGCGCGGTGCGCCGACGTGGCGGCCGTGCTCGAGCGCTGGCTGTTGGAACAGCGCGCGGTGAACGTTCGCTCCGAGCTCGGCCAGTTGGTGAACGTGAAGCGGCGCGTGTCGAAGGTGGCTCCGGCGATGGTTCCGCAGGTGGCTGCTGAGCCGACCGACGCCGACCGCGCGGTGCTGCAGACACTTGCGCGCCTGTCACAACCCATGACGTTGGAAGCAATGGAGGCCGAGATCGGCCTCGATGCCGCGCAGACGCTGGTGGAGCGAGGACTGGTGCTCCGCCACGACGACGGGACCTTCAGCGTCGGGTAGCGCACGCTCGTTCGTCAGCCGCGCATGCGAATCGTCTCGGTCGATCCACAGCCCTTCT
This sequence comes from Archangium gephyra, assembly GCA_943370055.1. Classification (GTDB taxonomy): domain Bacteria; phylum Myxococcota; class Myxococcia; order Myxococcales; family Myxococcaceae; genus Xiheimicrobium; species Xiheimicrobium gephyra_A. The sequence continues at coordinate 58,356 of CALRPN020000055.1, read as the reverse complement.
TTCGACTCCGGTACCTGAACGCTGCACGCGGCGGTGGCACCGAGAGCCATCTGCTGCCGTTTCACCGCGGCACGGTCGACGTGTTGCCCTCACCGCTCGCGGCGCTCGTGCTGGCCGCCGACCTGCAGGGTGTCGTGCCGGATCCCCTCACGAGGGAATCGGTGCTGCTCGGGGTCGCCGTCGTCGAGGCGCTTTCCCAGCTCGACGTTCCGCCGCTCGAGACCTGCGGTGCGTTGCTCGCGGGCGACCTCTTCTCGGTGCCCGAAGCGAATCGGCGCGGTGGCTTCGGTGACGTCAAGCCGGTGTGGAGCGCCTTCGCCTCGCGCTTCCGCTGGGTCGCTGGAGTCGCGGGCAATCACGACGACGTGACGCGCGTGAAGAACCTGCCGAACACCGACGTGCTCGATGTGAACGTCGTCGAGCGTGATGGGCTGCGAATCGGAGGCGTGGGCTTCATCGCCGGAAACCCGAACAAGCCGGGCCGCCGCAGCGAACAAGAACAACTCGAAGGCCTCGAGCTCGTCATCGCCGAGAAGCCCGACGTGCTCGTGCTGCACGAAGGCCCGTCAGGACCCGAGGGCTTTCCAGGAAATGAGGACATCACCGCGAGAACGGGCGCAACACTCACCATCTGCGGACACGTTCACTGGCCGAGCGCGCGCTCGTCCGACGACGCTTCGGTGGTGAACGTGTGCGAACGCGTGCTCGTGCTCACGGCTGCTTCCACGCCTTGAGCACCACCGTCTCGACATCGACGGGGTCCTTCTGATCCTTCATCACCGCGCGCCACTCGAAGGGAGATTCCTCGAACTGCTCTCGCTCGAACGGCGGCCCGCCCCAGAGCTGCAGATGCAGCTGGAACACGACGAGCCCGGTTGCTGCGGGCGCCTCGACCGCACGAACGGCCTGAACGAGCGCGCTCATCGTCGCGGCAGGAAGCGGCGTCTTCTTCGCCGGCGTCACCCACACGCGGCTGCCGTCCTCCTTCACGCCCACCGTCAACGTCACGCCCGCCGCCGTTCCTGTCTTCGAGGGCAACGCACCGATGACGGCGGCGAGCAGTCGCTTCGAGTAGCCCGCGAGCCCTTCCACCGTGATGCGAGCTCCGATGACGTCTTCGGGCTGGAGCAGCTGAACCAATCGGAGTTCAGCGAGATCCGCATCGACTGGCTTCGGTTGCGGCGCAGTCGCATCGGCGCACGCCTTCTTCTCCGCGTAGACGACCCTCCAGTCGCGCCCTGCCGGCTCGACGGTCGCGCACAGACACTTGCCGGCCAGCTCCGCCGCGGTGAAACACGGGCTCGTCAGGTCTTCGAGCCACGCCGGCGTCGTGCCAGTCGGGTCGAGGCTGACGACCCACTTCCGGTCCTTCGACTCGACGATGAACACGGGCTCGGTGATGTCCCACGCGATGAAGGGCCAGATGAGCTTCATCTCCTGCGGCGTCATCGGGCGAATCTTCACGGGCGGCGTGGGCGCGAAGTCACGGAGCAGCGCCAACAACGCACGCGACTCGTCCGGCGTTCGCGAGCCGTAGCTCTGCATGTCGGCCATCGTGTTGCCGAAGGGAATCTTCGCGGTGACCTTCAGGAAGCCGCTCATGTCGAGCGGCGCGAGTCGTTGACCCAGGAACGGCCCGAGCATCACGACGCCCTTCTCGGGCACCTTCACGTTCAACGTCGGGGGAGCGCCGGTGAACATCGCGGCAAGCGTCGCTCTGGCCGTCGCGTTCACTTCAGGCGGCGCGGTGACGTACTTCACGCCCGAGGGAATCTTCGGGCTCGCAGCGGCAGCAACTCCAGCGATCAAGCTCGTCAGCACGAACGCGCGCATGAACCGCGACCATGGCACGAACTCACGAGGGTCGTTTGAGCAGCACCTCGAGCTCCGCCACCGTCGACACCGGCGTCTGACAGGCAAAGGAGCGGCAGAGATACGCAGCGACGTCACCGCGCGTCGGGCGGCCTTCGAGCACTTCACGCGTGATGGCTGGTATCGGAGCTCCCGCCACGTGCACCTGCACCGCGACCGTCGGCAGGTACGTCTTCGCGAAGAAGTTCACGAACGGCGCGAGCGACGGCTGTGAACCGACGACGGTCACCTCGGGCGCTCCATCGACGAGCGAATCGGCCGCGAGCCACAGATGCCCGACCGCCATCGGCTGCTTCGTCAGCTCGGCGTGAACCTGCTCGAGGTACAGCCGCGCCTGCTCGAGGTGACGCGTTCGTCCTGTCAGCGCCCCGAGCGTCACGAGCGCTTCCGTCAACGTCGAGGCTCCCGAAGGAAACGCGTTGTCGTGCAGCACGTAGGTCGGCACCAACAACTCGCCCTGCCCCTTCGGCGCCGCGAGCCACGCGCGCTTCGACTCGTCCCAGAACGCGCTCACCGAGAGGTCGACGAGCTGCTCGGCCGCCTCGAGATACCTGGGCTCGAACGTCGCCTGGTACAGCGCGACCAGCCCTGACGCGACGTCGCCGAAGTCCTCGAGCATGCCGTCGATGCGCGCGACGCCGGAGTGGAACGAGCGCCACAGCCCGCCATCGGGCCTGCGCATTCGACTCAACACGAAGTCGGCCGCACGCCGCGCCATCGCGAGCCAGTCAGGCCGGTCGAACACGCGCGACGCGTACGCGAGCCCACGAATCGTCAGCCCGTTCCACCCCGCGAGCACCTTGTCATCGGTTCCCGGCCGCACGCGCTTCGAGCGCACCTCGAGCAGCTTCTGCTTCGCGCGCGCGAGCGGCTCGTTCACGTCATCGGAGCCAACGACCTCGAGCACCGACGCACCGTGTTCGAAGTTGCCGCCCGGCTTCACACCGAAGTGCGCCTTCACGGCCTGCGCCTCTTCCGCCGTCAGCACCGCGTCGAGCTCGTCCGCGCGCCAGACGAAGAACTTCCCTTCTTCACCTTCGCTGTCGGCGTCTTGCGCAGCGAAGAACGCGCCCTCGGGAGACGTCATCTCGCGCGCGAGCCACGCGACCGTCTCTTCGACCGTCTTCTTCCACAGCGGCCGCGGAGCCACCTGCCACGCCTCGGCGTACAGATGAATCAGCTGCGCGTTGTCGTAGAGCATCTTCTCGAAGTGCGGCACCAGCCAGCGCTCGTCGACGCTGTAGCGATGAAAACCGCCACCGAGCTGATCGAACACGCCGCCCCTCGCCATGCGCTCGAGGGACAGGAGCGCCGGCTTCAGGATCGACTCGTCACGACTGCGCGCGAAGCCACGCAGCATCAACGCCAGGTTCATCGGGTTGGGGAACTTGGGGCCGCGCGTACCGAAGCCGCCGAACTCGGGGTCGATGCGTGATGCGAGCGTTCGCGCGGCCGTCACCACGTCTTGCGGTGTGAGACTCGCGGGTGTCACGCCGTCGAGCCCCCACGCGGCGTACTCGGTCAGGCCCTGCTCGAACTGCTCTGCCTGCTGGAGCAGCTCTCCGCGCTCCTTCGTCCACGCCTCGGCGATGCCGGACAACAACGGCTCGAACCCGGGCAGCCCATGACGCGGGCCGGGCGGAAAGTACGTGCCGCCGTAGAACGGCTTCTTCTCGGGCGTGAGGAACACCGTCAGCGGCCAGCCACCGCCGCGCCCCATCAGCTGCACGACACCTTGATAGAGATGATCGAGATCGGGCCGCTCCTCGCGGTCGACCTTGATGTTCACGAAGTGCGCGTTCATCACCGCCGCGGTCGCCGGGTTCTCGAACGACTCGTGCGCCATCACGTGACACCAGTGACAGGCGGAGTAGCCGACCGAGAGCAGAATCGGCTTCTGCTCGCGCTTCGCCTTCTCGAGCGCCTCGGCGCCCCACGGGTACCAGTCGACCGGATTCTCAGCGTGCTGCCGCAGGTACGGTGACGTCTCGGACGCGAGCCGGTTGGACATGCGCCCTGTTAACCACGACGAGCCCGACGCGCCTCAGCGATACAGCTGCGGAACGCGCGAGGCGTTGACGACGTGCGCCCAGTCCACCGGCTCGGCGCGCGCGCCTTCACGCGGGTTGTCGGTGCCCATCGAGCGGCCGTTGCCCAGGTAGATCTCGATGTGCGAGGCCTTGCCCGGCCCGATGCCGCGGGTGTTCGGGTAGTGAATGAAGAGCAGGTCGCCCGGCTTGAGCTGCGAGCGTGACACGCGCGAGCCCGCGAACCGCGCCTGGTATCCAGCGGCGGTCGTGCGGCTGTCAGCCACGCCCGCCTGCTTGAGCGCGTAGTGAATGAGGCCCGAGCAGTCGAACGCGCGCGGTCCCTCGGCGCCGAAGACGTACGGCTTGCCTGTCTGCGCGACGGCGCTGTTGATGAAGCGCTGCACCTTCGCAGGCGTCGAGCCGTTGCCCGGCGTGACCGCCCCAGAGCCCGTGGGCGCAAAGTCGCTCTTGCCGTCGAAGTACTTCGAGCTGCTCGACCCGAAGAGCTTCTTGCTGGTGTGCGCTCCGACGACGCCATCGGCGCTCAGGTGCTTCGCGTGCTGGAACCTCAGCACCGCGGCCTTCGTCTTGCGGCCGAACACGCCATCGACCCCGCCCGGGTTGAAGCCCGCGGCCTTGAGCTGCTTCTGCAACCGGCTGACATCCGACCCGCGCGTTCCGACCGTCAACATGAAGGGCTCCTTGCTGAAGACCTCTCATTGTCGGGCGAGGTGCGTTCTCATCCTCCAGCGACGCTGCAAACAGGTCTGACGATCCGCTCCGAATTTCCACGCTCATTTCGGCGGCCGCTGTGGCGAGATGGCCGGCATGTCGCGCGACGTGCAGCACTTCGAAGCCCTCGGTCGTCTGCTGGAGCTCGAGCGGCGCGCTGAACGAGAACGCCTCGCCACCGAGAAGGCCGCGCTCCCGCTGGCTGAGCTCGAAGCGCGAGGCATCGTGGTGCTCGACGTCGAGTCCGTCGAAGAGAGCATCGGCCTCGGCGGACGCACGCTCGTCACCTTCGCGCGTGAAGACAAACGCTGGCTGCGCTCGAAGCTGCACACCGGCGACGTGGTGACGGTGAGCCCGCGCAAGGCGCCCGTCGATTCGCCTCCCACCGGCATCGTCACCCGCGCGACGCGGCAGCAGCTCGAGATCGCGTTCGATCGCCACCCGCCCCCGTTCGTCGGCGAAGGACGCCTGCGCATCGACCTCGTCGCCAACGACGTCACCTTCGATCGCGCGCGCGGCGTGTTGAAGAAGCTGACCGAGATGACGCACGGGCTGGCGCGAGACCGGCAGCAGCTCGTGCTGGGAGCGATGGCGCCGCGCTTCGAGAAGCGGCCGACCTTCACGCCCTCACGCTCGCTCAACCCCGAGCAGCTCGACGCCGTCTCTCTCGCCCTCTCGGCTCGCGACGTCGCGCTCGTGCATGGGCCTCCGGGGACGGGGAAGTCGACGGTGCTGGCGGAGATCGCCGTGCAGTGCGTGAAGCGCGGCCAGCGACTGCTCTGCACCGCTGCCAGCAACGCCGCCGTCGACCACCTGCTCGAGCTGTGTCTCGACGCCGGCCTCGAAGCGATTCGGGTCGGGCACCCCGCGCGCGTGTTGCCCCACCTGCAGCAGCACACGCTCGATCTGCTCGTGGAGGACCACGACGACCGCATCACCGCGCGAGAGATGTTCGACGAGGCCTTCGAGCTGCTCGGCTACGCGAGGAAGCAACAGACGCAAGGCCGCAGCCGCACACGCTTCTCGAACGCCCGCGCCGCGAAGAGTGACGCGTACGCGCTGATGGATGACGCCCGCGTGCTCGAGCGAAAGGCCGTCGAGTCCGTCATGGGCCGCGCGCAGGTGGTCTGTGCGACGTTGTCCATGCTCGATGGACACGTCTTGTCGAATCGTTCGTTCGACGTCGCGCTGCTCGATGAAGCGACCCAGGCCCTCGAGCCGCTCGCCCTCGGCGCCTTCCTCAAAGCGCCCACCGTCATCCTCGCGGGCGATCCGAAGCAGCTCGCCGCGACCGTCATCTCGATGGAGGCGAAGAAGCAGGGCCTGGGCACTTCCTTGTTCGAGCGGGTGCTGAAGGACTTCGGCGAAGACGTCAAACGCATGCTGAAGGAGCAGCACCGCATGAACGAGAAGCTCATGCGCTTCCCCTCGCGGGAAATGTACGCGGGTGAATTGCGTGCCCACCCTTCCGTCGAAGGCCGCGTGCTCTCGGCCGTGTTGACCCCTGGTGCCGTCGTCGACGCGCCGCCGCTCCTCTTCCTCGACACCGCGGGCAAGGGCTTCGACGAGTCGCGTGAGCCCGGCACCGAGTCGCTGCGCAACGAAGGTGAAGCCGGCCTCGTCGTCGCGCGTGCGCGTGAGCTCATCGCCGCGGGCCTCCGTCCAGAAGAGCTCGCCGTCATCACGCCCTACTCGGCGCAGGCGTCGCTCATTCGCGAGCAGCTCACCGACCTGCCGACGCTCGAGGTCGATACCATCGACGCGTTTCAGGGCCGTGAGAAAGAGGCCGTGCTCCTCTCGCTCGTGCGCAGCAACGGCGAGCAGCAGGTCGGCTTCCTCGAAGACCTTCGCCGCATGAACGTCGCCATCACCCGCGCGAAGCGTCACCTCTTCGCCGTCGGAGACAGCGCGACGCTGACCGGCCACGCCTTCTACGCGCGCTTCATCGAAGAGGCGCAGACTCAGCAGGGCTACCGCTCGGCGTGGGAGTGGGCCTCGGGAGAACCGTCGTGAAGCGCATCTTCGGAGTGATGGTGATGGTGGTGGGCGCTGGCTGTGGGCCCACCACGATGGTCGACTTCTGCAAAGAGAGCGCGGCGCGAACGTGCAAGCGCCTCTTCCAGTGTGGGGGCGCCTCAGCGAGCTCGGTGTACGCCGACGAAGCAGCCTGCACGGCCGACATGCAAATGAAGACGAAGTGCGAGCTCTTCACCGACTACCCGTGCGACCTCGATGCCTCGAAGGCGAACGCGTGTCTCTCGGCTGTCGACCAGTTCCCCTGCACCGCGATGAGCGCAGAGTCGGCAGCAGAGGCCACGGCGGCCTGTCGCGACCCCGGAATCTGCAAGCTGCGCCCCGGCACCATTCGCTGCACCCGCAACAGCAGCAGCGCCTCGAACACGGTCTGCAGCTACACGCGCAGCGAGTGCACCGATGGAAAGACGTACGCCATCACCTGCAACGCGGGCATGTGCACCTGCTCCACCGATGGGGCGAACGGCGCCACCTTCCAGGACTCGGGCTTCTGCAACAAGTCCTCGCAGGACCGCTCGGCGCTGCTCAAGTCGAGCTGCAACGTGACGGTGTTCTGACCTCCGACAATCAATGAAGCGCCGTGGGGTTTCACGAGTGGGCTGATTGTGTAGGGTGCGCGCCCGCATGCGCCTCTCCTCCTCTGCCGTCGTGTTCGTGCTCGCCGCCGTCTCGGGCTGCACCTGTGGCCCCACCTCTCGTCCCTGCGCGTCGACCTCTGAGTGTGGCCAGGGTCAGGTCTGTGTCGGCGGCCAATGCCGCGCGGGCTCGACTGGCGGTGGCATCGGCGGCACCGGCGGCGGCATCAGCGGCACGGGCGGCGGCTCGAGCGGCACCGGTGGCGGCATCGGCACGGCAGGCGGCAACGCAGGGGGCGGCTTCGGCTCCGCCGGTGGAGACCCGTTCGAAGAAGACGCAGGACAGATCGACGCCGGCGTCATCGACTACGACGGAGGCTGCGGCCCCATCGACATGCGGAACCCGCCGTTCCCCCGTCAGTGCTCGGCAGGAACGACGAACGAGTGCGGCGGCTCGACCGACACCTTCCTCACCTCTCGTGGCGTGGCCGCGGGCCGCTTGAACGGCAACACCGGCAACGGCTTCGACGACGACTGCGATGGGCTCGTCGACGAAGGGTGTCTCTGTCTGCAGGGTGGCACCACGAAGGACTGCTACCTCGTGCCCGCGACGCAGGTCGACCCGAACACCTCGCAGCCCGTCGGCTGGTGCACCAGCAACGCGAAGGGCTCGGTCGATTGTGCGGGCGTCGAGATCACCACCTGGTCTGGCGTCTGCCGCGGAGCCCAGCGCCCGCAGGTCTTCGACTCCTGCGCGCCCGGCGACTTCGACTGCGACGGCCTCTCTGGCAACAACCAGACGGCCGGTTGCAACTGCCCGACGCAGGTCGAGTGCCCGACGGCGCCGCTCATTCTCGCGCCGTACCCGAACCCCAGCTCGCTGCCGCAGGTCGACGGCACCATGTGGATCAAGGACGTCGCGATGCGCGGCATGGCTCGCGACTGGACGTGGACCGTGCTCGGTGGCGACTGCGACAACGTGCTGCCCTTCCCGACGTTCGCGCTCTACTCGCAGGCCAACTCCGGCTCCGGCCGCATCGGCACTCGCACCCCTGTGAGGTTCGACATGACGACCATGCCGAACCGCTACGTCGCGACGGCCGGCCAACCGCTCATCGCGATTCAGGCTTCGCGCGGCGTGATGCCCGGCGCCGGCACCGTCTACCCGGCCTTCGGGCTCTCGGGTGACTACCTCGTGCAGGGCGAGTTCATGCTCAACGGCACCCGCTACGTCTGCACCCAGCGCGTCGAAGTGCGCGCCCCCGGCATTCGGGCCGAGCTGTGCTGGGACTCGGTCGGCGGAGTGTCGACCTCAGGCAACGACATCGACCTGCACTTCGCGCGGCTGCAGGGCGCCTCGTGCGGCAACAACCAGGGCTGGAACCTCACGTGCTCGAACGGCGCCGGCGGGCCGTACCAGGACTGCTACTACGACGGCTCGAGCGGTTGTCCTTCGGGAGACCCTCGCTGGGGTTACCCCGACTCTGCGCCCACCGCCTGCCACGGCTGGTCGAGCCGCCGCGCTCCGGCGAACTGCACCAACCCACGCCTCGATCGCGACAACGTCACGTGCGATCGCACCGTCGCCGACCCGACGTCGAGCAGCTTCTGCGGCCCCGAGAACATCAACCTCGACAACCCGAACAACGCAGACACCTTCGTCATCGGCGTCACCCACTACGCCAATCGCGGAGGCGGGCCCGAGTCGAAGCCGCACGTGAACGTGTACTGCAACGGCCGTCGCGTGCTGTCAGTTGGCTACAACCCGGCGACGATGCAGCAGTGGCCGCTGCTCCGCACGCCGGGCGCTGACAACAACGGCGACTTCTGGACCGCGGCGCTCGTGAAGGCCAACGTCACTGCGGGCAACCTCACCTCGTGTGACGTCACGCCGATTCCTTCACGGCACGCCGACCCGACGCGTGACGGGCCCGTGGCTGTGCCAGGCGCAGGAAATGGCGCGTGCGTGGACTCGTTGATGAACCAGACGCCCGCCCCCAACCAGTTCAGCTTCACCAGCCGGCGATTCATCGACAACGCCACGACGCAGGGCGGAATGACCGGCACCGTGCCCATGATGCCTACCCAGTGGTGCAAACACTGATCAGCCTGCTCCGCAGAAATGTGTGAGTGCGCATGTGCACGTCGTGCACGCGCAAACAGGGAGCGCTCCAACCCTTCGAAACGCCTTGCCGCCAGGGCGGCATGGGTCGTGCTCTGGAAGGGTCTCCGTCATGGAGACTTCGACCTTGCCCACGCTGGAGCAGCTCAACGGAATCTGGGTCGTTCGCCTCGAACGGGAGAACGGAAAGGTGCAGGAATACCGCTGCGCCACCGAGCAGCAGGCCCGCGCGCTGGCGCTGGTGCTCGCGCCCAAGCCGCAGCAGCTGCACTGATCAGCGACCGAAGTGCTGAAACCCGCCCGGGCCCGAGAAGGGCTCACCATCGACGACGACGCCGCGCGTTCGCGTGACGGCTCCGATGGGAAACGCGCCGTGCCCCAGCTTCTGCAGGTGCTGCTCGAAGGCCTTCACGCGTGACGGAGGCACGGTCACCGCGAGCACGTAGTCTTCGCCACCCGTGAGCGCGTGCTGGTGAACGTGCTTCTCGGTCTCGGCCCAGAGCAGCAGCGCCTCGAGCACCGGCAGCGAGCCTGAGTCGAGCGTCATTCCCACGCGCGACGCTTCGCAGACGTGCCCCAGGTCCTGCACGAGGCCGTCGCTCACGTCGATGGCCGACGACGCAAAGCGTGACGCCTCGAGCCCCCAGCGAACGTGTGGAGCCGGAGAGCGCTGCGCGAGCACGAGCGCCTCCCACTCCTTCTCGACGTGCAGCTTGCCCTTTGGGTCACGCTTCGCGCGCGAGAGCACCTCGAGCCCCGCCGACGCGCCGCCGAGAGGACCCGAGACGTAGACGCGATGACCGGGCCTCGCCCCGCTGCGCGTCATCGGACGACGGCCCTGCGGAATCTCTCCCGCCACCGTCATCGTCACCGAGAGCTGAAGCCCGCGCGTCACGTTGCCGCCGATGAGCGAGACCCCGTGCGCTGCCGCGAGCCCCGCCATGCCTGCCGAGAGCTCGCGCAGGTCCTTGTCCGAGACGTCGTCGGGAAGCTGCAGGGCGCACAACGCCCACGTCGGCTTCGCGCCCATCGCCGCCACGTCAGACAGGTTCACCGCGAGCGCCTTGTGACCCACCTGCCCGAAGCTGAACGTGCGCCGCGAGAAGTGAACGCCCTCGACGAGCGCGTCGGTGGTGACGACCTGCTGGCGCTTCGTCGGTGGCAGCACCGCGGCGTCATCGCCTGGCCCGAGCGGAGACGGCTTGCGCGCGAAGGCTTCGAGAAACGCGTCGATGCGCTGGAACTCGTTCATGGTCGACCCCTCACGACGACGTTCAGCACGGTCTCAGGTCTTTGGCACGGGCGCGACGATGAAGCTGTTGACGCGCTGGCCCGGCACGAGGCGCTCGTTCGAGTCGAGCTGAATGACGACCTCGAGAATCTTGGTGTCGTTGCGCTCCACCGGGTCGTCGGTGCGCACGTTCTTGCGGCCGAAGCGGCGGCCGACCTCGACGACCTTGCCGTTGAACTTCTGCGCGCCGAAGGCATCGGCCGTCACCCAGGCGGCGGCGTTGAGCTGCACGCGCGAGACGTCACGTTCGTCGACGTCCATGCGCACCCGCAGCGTTCGCGTGTCGCCCATGACGACGAGGGGGTCGCTGCCCTGGAAGCTGTAGAGCTCGCCTTCACGCACCTTCACCTGAAGCACTTCGCCGTCGAGCGGCGCGCGAATCGAGAGGCGGTCGACCTGGGCCTTCGCCTGCGCGACCCGCGCCTCGGCGCCCAACACCCGGGCCCGCTGAAACGCGATGTCTTCACCACGGCTCCCGGCTTCCGCCGCGCGCAGACGGGCCTCGTTCGCCTTGAGGGCAGCGCCGTCCTGTTGCGCCTGACGCCGGGCGCGATCGAGTTCGTCGGGCGTCGCGGCTCCTGACTTCGCGAGCTGCTCGGTGCGCGAGGCGACGCTGGCCGACAGCTCGGCGCGAGCGCGGGCGGCCTGCGCATCGGCGTTCACGGCGTCACGGTCTTCGACCCGAAGGCCCTTGAGCGTGCGGGCCAGGTTCGCGCGCTCGGCGACGGCCTCGGCTTCGGCCGATTGCAGTTGCGCGAGTTCGACACCGTTCTCCAGCTGCACGAGCAGGTCGCCCTGCTTCACCTGCTGGCCCTCCTTCACGAGCACCTGCTTCACGAGCGCCGTCACCTGCGCGGCCACCTTCGTCTCGCGTTGCGCGGGCTCGACGATGCCGTTGCCGCCGATGAGCGCGCCCTTCTCGGGCAGCGGCTGCTTCTCGTCGGCGCCACCGACCCGGCTGGCTGCCTCACGGTCGGCCTTGAGCACGTCTTTCTGAATCGGCACGGTGAGCGGGCCGGCCTGTGCAGTGCGCACCATCTGGAAGCCGCAGGTGCCAAGCGTGAGGACGAAGACGACGATTCCAATCTTGCGGAGCATGCGAGCGTTCCTTGTGACGGTCAGTGACTGGGAGCCGGCACGATGAGCCCGTCTTCGATGTACACGGTGCGATCGGCCAGGTGGAAAATGCGGTTGTCGTGGGTGACGCAGACGACGGTGTGACCGCGCTGCGAGCAGAGGTCCTTCAAGAGCTGCGTCACCTGCATGCCCGACTCTGCGTCGAGGCTGGCGGTGGGCTCGTCGGCGAGAATGAGCGGCGGTCTGCCGGCGATGGCGCGCGCGACGGCCACGCGCTGACGTTGACCACCCGAGAGCTCATCGGGCCGCTTGGCGAACTTGTCCTTGAGGCCGACGGCGGTGAGGATCTCGCGCGCCTCCTTGATGGCGGCCGTGTGGCCGTAGCCGCGCAGCTCGAGCGGCACCGCGATGTTCTGTTCTGCGGTGAGCGCGCCCATCAGGTTGTGGCCCTGGAAGATGAAGCCGATGTACTCGAGGCGAAGGCGAGGCAGCGCCGACTCCTTGCGGCCGTGCAGTGCTTCGCCGAACAGCCACGCCTCGCCCTCGGTCGGAGACAGCACGCAGCCGAGAATCGAGAGCAACGTCGTCTTCCCGCTGCCCGAGGGGCCGACGAGCATCATGAACTCGCCTTGCGTGACCTCCATGTCGATGCCCTTGAGCGCCTGAAAGGCGAGCGCGCCCGTGCCGTACGTCTTGGTGAGGCCCTTGATGTCGATGGCGAGCTGCTTGCCATCGGCGGCCAGTGCAGGAGCGCTCATCGGAACACCATCGCGGGCTCGAGGCGGTAGAGGCGGAACAGCGCGAGCAACGACGCCAGCAGACAGACGACGACCATCAGCGCCACGGTGATGCCGAACATCTCGGGGTACAGCACCGGTGTGAGCTGCGGGTTTCGCATGCCCTGCACCATTCCCGAGACTGCGCCCAGGCCGATGAGGCTGCCGACGAGCGCGTAGACGATGGCCTGCGTGAAGAGCAGCAGCGCGAGGTCGAACGTCGTCGAGCCGATGGCCTTGAGCGTTCCGAACTGGCGCATGTTGTCGATGACCGACGAGAACATCGAGAGCGCCACCGTGATGAGGCCGACGAGCAGGCCCATGAACGTCGAGGTGCCGAACGAGAGGCCGATCTGCGTGCCGGTCACGATGTACGTGAGGATCTCCTTCATGTACTCGCCGCGCGTCATCACCCGCGTGTCGGTGAGCGCCTCCTGCAGGCTCGCGCGCACCACCGTCGGGTCCACGCCGGGTTCGACGCCCACCATGATGAAGGTGTGTTTGTCGGCGGGCACCTTGAGAATCTCCCGCGCCAGCGTCTGCTCGGCGAACGCGTAGGCGGGCGCGAACGGCAGCAGGCCCCAGGTGAAGCCGACGACCTGCACCTTGTGGCCAGCGAGCTCGCGAACGCTCCCCAGGTTCAAGCCGCCGAACTTCTCGCGCTCGGCGTCCTCCACGATGATGGCGTTCGGCGTCAGCAGCGACGTCGTGTCACCCTTGAGCAGATTCCACGGACCACCGGCGAAGCGCGGCGCGCGCGCACCGACGAGCGAGACCGGCTCACTGCCGCCGTTGGGCAGCACGAGGTTCGCGGTCTGCAGCACGAGCGGCTCAGCCCAGGCCACGCCCGGCGTCGCGCGCGCCCGATTGAGCTGCGCGTCGCTGAGCGGCTTGCCGCCCTGGAACTGCCGCGTGCCCGGCGGGGTGACCCAGATGTCGACCTGCGCGTTCTCGACGAACATGCGGTTCTTGCCCAGCAGCGCCAGGAAGGTGCCCATCTGGAAGTTGCCGAGCAGCACCGCGAAGACGACGCCGAAGAGCGTGCCCGCGAGCTTCAGGTAGTCGTGGAACATCATCTGCACCCCGATGCCCGCCATCGTTCGCACGCGCGCGAAGATCGACGCCCGCGTTCGAATGGGAGCAGCGAGTGAACCCGTCACCGTCATGGCGTCACCTCGAGAGGAAGGCCCGCCGACAGACGCAGCGACGCGCGGGCGGTGGCGAGATCGAGCCGCGCAGAGATGTCGTTCATCTCGGCCGAGAACAAGTCGCGGTCGGCCTGAATGACGTCGAGCTGAGTGGCGACGCCGGCGGCGTTGCGCTCCTTCGCGAGCGACTGCGCGCGCCGCGTGCTCTCGACCTGCGCTCGTGACGCCTTCACCTTGGTGATGGCCGCGCGAACCCGCTGCCAGTCGGAGTGAATCTGGTCGACCGCCGCGAGCCGCGTCTTCTCGGCGTTGAGCCGCGCGGTCTGCTCCGAGGCGCTGGCGATGCGCAGGCCCTGAACGCTGCCGAGGTCGGCGCGCCACGAGAAGGTGACGCCCGCGTTCCACACCGCGCCCTGGTTCTGAAAGCCCGTCGCGTTGGTGAAGCGCTGCGTGAACTGCGCGTTCACCGTCGGAGCGAGCGTCGCTGCAGCTGCCGTCCACGAGCGGGAAGCCGCGGTCGCGTCGTGCTCAGCCGAGGTGATGGAAGGAAGGCCATCGGCGCGGCCCTCGAGCTCGGCCAGTGGCGACTCCGGGTGCAAGTCGTCGACGGGGAGCGCCGTGTCTTCACCAGGCTCGAGGCCCGACAACGTTCGCAACGAGCGCCGGCTGTTCGCGAGCAGCGCCTCGGCGTCGGCCACGACCTGCGTGTTCCGCTCCACCTCCGCCGACGCGCGCACCAGCTCGAGCTCGGTCGCCACGCCCGCTTCTTTGCGTGCGGTCTGTTGCTCCACCTGCGCCTTCGCGACGGCCAGCGACTTTCGCGCCGAGTCGAGCACGCCCTGCGCGCCCGCCCACGAGAAGTACGCCGTCACCACCTGCCGCCGAACCTGGTCCTGCGTGAGCAGCTCCTTCGACTCGGCCGCGCTCGAGCTCTCCGACGCTGCGCTCACCTTCAGCCACTTCGACACGTCGATCAGCGGCACCTCGGCCTTGAACGTGGCCTCGAGCTGGTCCTGCGGAATGATGGTGATGGTCTGCGTCGTCGTCGCGCCGTTGGGAATGTCGACCGTCGCCGCATATTGATTGCGCGTGTAGCCGCCGTTCGCCGAGAGCGAGGGCAAGAGCACGCCCCACTGCTGGTCGAACGAGGCCCTCGCCGAGCCGGCCGCTTCATGGGCGATTCGGCCGTCGACATTTCGGGTCTGAGCTGACTGAAGAAACGCCGACAGCGGCTGACCGAAGGCCGCGGATGGAGCTGCGAGGAGGAGGAGCGCCTGAATGTATCTTCTCACGATTGAGTGCATCAATAACCTCACGACCAAATTGCGCAACCCATTCCTCCGGAAGCAGCCTCGATTGCGTAGTACCAGTGGGTGAATTAATAGTTTCACCGTGGCTCGACCCCGGGGCGCCAGAAACGCGGACTACGACGAGCAGCGGTTGGCGCTCGCGCGGAAGGTGCGTGACCGCGTGGTTGCGGCCGATGGTCTGCGCGCCTCGTTGCGCGAACTTGCGGCAGCGGCGGACAGCTCGGTCGCGACGCTCAAGCACTACTTCGGCGACCGTGAAGGCGTCTTGCGCGCCGTCATGGAGAGCCACCACATCGATGCGGCGCCCTACCTCGCGATGGCCTCGACGCCGCTCGAAGGTGCAGACGTTCGCGCGTCGCTGCTCGACTACCTGAAGCGGCTCAAGCAGGCGTGGTTCAAGTACGGCGTGGGCGTCATTCAGTCTTCGGCGCTCGCCGGCGGGCTGTCGGAAGCGGGCGTCGGCCCCGCGTATGTGAACCACGTGCTCGAGCCGCTGCTGGGGACTGCCGAGGCGAGGCTCAAGCGGCACGTCGAGCTCAAGGACCTGCCACCGCTCAACGAGCGCTTCGCAGCCCTGCAGTTCCTCTCACCGGTCGTGCTCGCGCTGCTCCATCAGGACAGTTTGTCGGGAGCCACCTGCCGGCCGCTCGATCTCGACGCCTTCTTCGAAGCGCACCTCGACGGCTTCTTGCGCGCGTACCCGCCAACGGGCCGCACTCGCGCGTGAGGTCAGCTGCCAGCGTTGAGGGCGCCGCGCAGAAACAGCTCTCCAGCGCTTTGAAGGCTCGTCTTGAGCGCGTCCTCTTCACCCGCGCCTGAGCCCCACATCGTCAGCGCCGCGAGGCAGTTGAGCAGATAGGCCTCGCCCAGCATCGCCGGCGCGCGCGTCGTCTGCACTTCGCCCTTCGTCACGCTTCGTTCGAAGATCTGGCCCAGCGCTTCACGCAGCGAGCCGTGGCGCGCCTCGCGAAAGCGCTCTGCTTCGACGCGCAGGCCCGTCGTCATCGCGTCGATGACGAGCGTTCGGTGTTCCCGCCACTGCGCGGCCAGCTCCTCGGCGACCTCGGCCAGCACCTGCGCGATCGGCAACGAGTGCTGCAGCGCTTCGAGGCGTCGCACCACAGGCTCCTCGAGGCGACGGTTGAGCTCGATGAGCACGTCGTCCTTCGTGGGGAAGTGGAAATAGAACGACGTGCGCGAGAGGCCCGCGACGAAGGTGATGTCGTCGACGCGCGCTGAGCGAAAGCCGTCTCGCCGGAAAATCTCGATGGCCGCGTGGAACAACCGCTCCTTCGACTCTTCGCGCTGCTTGTCGCGGGTGGTGAAGTTGGTGGCCGTCACGGGAAGTTGGGACCCTTACTGTGCGGTTCTCGGTCCGTCCCTTCGACGCGCGTCGATGAGCACGGGAACGACGCGCGTCAACGGGCAAGAGGGCCGATGGCGCCTGAACCGGGCTCAGGCAGCGAGGCTGCACTTCTTGCGGCCCTCACTTCGACAAACAGGCATGCTCGCTGGGCGTGGCACTCGACAAGCCCATCAGGTTCGGCCGCTACTTTCTGCTCAAGAAGCTCGCCGTCGGAGGCATGGGCGAGGTCTGGCTGGCGCGCGTCGAAGGTGACTCCGACGAGCAGCCGCCCATCGTCGTGAAGCGGCTGTTGGCGCACCTGAAAGAAGACCAGGAGTTCGTGAACATGTTCTTCGACGAGGCCCGCATCGCGGCGGCCCTCGATCACCCGAACATCGCGCGCATCGAAGACCTCGGCGAAGTCGCCGGCGACTACTACATCGCGATGGAGTTCGTGCACGGCATGAGCTTCGGCGACGTGGTGAACGCCGCGCTCGAGGCGGGCACCGACATGCCGGTGGCGCTGAAGTGCCGCGTGGTGGCCGAGGCGGCAGCGGCGCTCGACTTCGCGCACAAGGCGACGACCGAGGCGGGCGTTCCGCTCGAGCTCATTCACCGCGACGTCTCGCCGCAGAACATCATGGTGGCCTTCGACGGCTCGGTGAAGCTCATCGACTTCGGCGTGGCGCGCGCCGCGAACAAGCTGACCCGCACCGCCACCGGCATCATCAAGGGCAAGTACGCGTACATGTCGCCCGAGCAGGCGTGGGGCAAAGACCTCGACGGGCGCAGCGACCTCTACGGGCTGGGCATCGTGTTGTGGGAAGTGCTGGCGCTCGAGCGGCTCTTCAAGCGTGAGAACGACACGGCGACCTTGCGCGCGGTGGTCGGCGCCGAGGTCGAGCCGCCCTCACGCAAGGAGCCCACCGTTCCCAAAGCGCTCGACGCGGTGGTGCTCAAGTCGCTCGAGCGGGGCGTCGACGCGCGGTACCAGACGGGCGCCGAGTTCAAGAAGGCCATCGAGGCGTTCCTCACCAAGCAGCGCCTGCCCGCGACGCGCGCGCACCTCGCCGGGTGGATGCAGAAGCTCTTCCCCGAAGAGGCACGCACGCCGCTCCCTTCGCACCCCGAGCCGTCGAGCCCTGGAGAGCGTTCGTCGCCCGTGCTCAAGCCCGCGCTCGAGAACCCGAAGCTGCCTCGCTCACGTGTCCTCGACATCGCCGAGCTCGAGCAGCGCATCGAATCGGCGGGTGGCTCGTCGGCGATGCGCGGCCTGTTCTTCAACGCGCTCAGCGCTGCCGTGATGAAGCTGGCCGGCCCCGTGGCCGATCAGAAGGTGCGGAAAGCCGCGGTCGAGCCGAAGCCGTGGGTCGATCAGCTCTCGTACCCGACCAGCGAGTTCCTGCGCATGCTGTGGAAGGCCGTCGAGCAGGTGCTGCCGCGCGCGCGCAACGTCGACGAGGCGTTCGAGCTGCTCGGTGCGTCGATGATGGACGCGCTCGTGCGCTCTCCGTTCGGCCGCGCGCTCGAAGGCCAGAAGGAGCGTTACCCCGAGGCCATCATGAAGCCGCTGATGGCGACGCTGAACCCGATGATCGCGCCCGGACAGCGGCTGGTCTCGAGCGTCGAGAGCGGAAAGGCGGTGCTCGTCTTCAAGGAAGAGGTGCTGCCCATTCAGCTGTACATCGGGCTGCTGCGTTCGCTCGTGCAGGCCTTCTACAAGCTGCCCATCGAGGCGCGGTGGGAGAAGCCGAGCGCCCAGCGCATCGAGCTCAACATCGCCTGGTGAACGTTCGATGAGCACGAGCTACGTGCACGGCAGCACCGACGAGCGGGAGATCGCCCGGCTCGAGAAGCAGGCGGCGTGGACCTCGCAGTTCTCGTTGCCGCTGTTCGAGGCGCGGCCCGGTCAGCGCGTGCTCGATCTCGCGTGCGGCGTCGGCGCGATGGCGGCGCAGGTCGCGCGACGATTTCCCGGCATCGACCTCGTGGGCCTCGATCTCTCGGCGCCGCAGCTGCGCGCATGCCGCAAGAACCACCCCGGGCTTCCGGTGGCGCGAGCCGATGGTGGCCGCATGCCGTTCGCCGACGAGACGTTCGATCGCGTGCACTGCTCGTGGATGCTGGAGCACGTGCCATCACCCGAGACCATCGTGCGTGAGGTCCGGCGCGTGCTGCGGCCGGGAGGGCTGTGTCACTTCCTCGAGGTCGACAACTGGTCGTTCATGACGCGGCCGTTGCTGCGAGACGTGCACGACCTGCTGAGGCGCCTCAACGCGGCGCAGGTGAAGGCCGGTGGAGACCCGGCGATTGGCCAGCGGCTGCATCGCATCTTCCTGGGCGCGGGGTTTCGCCGCTTCACGCTCGAGCCCGTGGTGCTTCACGGCTCACACGCCGACGTCGTCTTCCTGCAGGGCTTCGTCGATGAGTTCGCAGAGATCTTCGAGGGCCTCGACGAGTCGCTGGGCGCCGAGGCGCAGCCGCTCATCGAGCGCGCGACCGCCGAGCTGCGTGGCGTGATGTCGAATCCATCGGCGTCGCTGCACTATCGAGCGTGGGTCGCGCACGGCGTTCGCTGACGAAGCGCTGACGGTGTGACGACGTGCCGATGACACGGGCGCAGCGTTCGCGCGGCACAGTGGCTCGATGGATGACGCCGAGTTCTCTTCCATCAACATCACGCCGTTGGTCGACATCGTGCTCGTGCTGCTCATCGCAGCGCTCACCGGAGTCGGTGTCGTCAGTCATCACGCCCTGGCCTTCGAGGCACCGCGTGGTGGAGGAGAGGGCAGCGTGCTGGTGCTCGACATCGGGCGAGAGGGTTGGCGCCTCGATGGAGTCGTCATCGAAGGAGACACGCTCGACGTGCTCACGAAGGCGCGTGCCGCTGGAGCGGATTCGCTGCTCCTTCGCGTCGACCCGACCCTCGACCTTGCCGCGGCCGTTCGTGCTGCCGACCTCGCGACTGCGGCCGGCTTTCATCGACTGGGCATGATCAGCCGTCCGCCTGCTATGACGCCCCGATGATTCGAGGCCTCCCTGCCCTGCTCGTGCTCGTCGCGAGTGCGTGTGGTCCCCAGCCGTTTCGTGTGGTCATGAACGCCGAGAACAACTCGGGCCAGAGCGGCTTCGCGGTGCTGACTGCGTTGAGTGCCTCGAAGACGCGCGTGGAGATCGACGTCGCTGCCAGCAACGACTCGCGGCCCCAGCCCGCACACGTGCACGAGGGCCGCTGCGGAGAGATCGGCACCATCAAGGCGGGGCTCGCGAACCTCGCTCCCGATGCGAAGAGGCCAGACCGCTTCACCTCGACCACCGAGATCGACCTGGGCCTCGATGCGATGCTGAAGGGCACGTTCGCCATCAACGCGCACGACGTTCGCGACTTCTCGCTCTACATCACGTGCGGGCAGGTTCACTGATGGCTTCCTACGAGCGGGCGCTCATCACTGGTGCGTCGAGTGGCCTTGGCCGCGCGCTGGCGCTGTGGTTCGCGAAGCGTGGCACCACCGTCTATGCGGCTGCGCGCAGGGCCGATCAGCTCGAGTCGCTCAAAGCGCTCGCGCCAGACAAGATCATTCCCTTCGTGCTCGACGTGGCTGATGCCGATGCGGCGCACGACGCGGTGAAGCAGCTCGACGAGACGTGCGGCGGGCTCGACCTCGTCGTCGCGAACGCCGGTGTCGGTGACGAGATGAAGGCCGAGCAGATCGAGTGGAAGCGCGTTCGCAAGGTGCTCGACGTGAACGTGCTGGGAGCGACCGCAACGCTCGTCGGCGCCCTTCCCGGCATGGTGAAGCGGAAGAAGGGGCACGTCGTCGGCATCAGCTCGCTCGCGGCCTTCCTCGCCCTGCCTCGGTTCGGTGCGTACAACGCCTCGAAGACGTACCTGACCGCGTGGCTCGAGAACCTGCGCCTCGACGTCGAGCAGCACGGCGTGAACGTCACCGCGATTCACCCGGGCTTCGTGAAGAGCGAGATGACGGAGAAGAACCGGTTCTCGATGCCGTTCCTTCTCGAGACGGACGACGCGGCGGCGCTGATGGGCCGCGCCATCGAGGGGAAGCGCTCGTTCTTCAGTTACCCATGGCCGACGGCGTTCGTGGTGTGGCTCGCGACGTCACTCCCCAGGCCGCTGCAGCGCTTCATCGCCCGCCGCGCGACCTGACGACCCGCGCTCGAGCGCCGATGCCCGTCGCGTCCAGGTCCTTCAAACTCGGCAATCAGAGGAGGAGTGCCGGGTCTATCAAGAGCCTCGCAGCGCAGACCTCACGGCCCAGGCCGTTGCAGCGCTTCATCGGCCGGCACTTCTTCGGCCGGCGCACCTTCTGACGGAAGCCGCACGGTGCGAACGTCGCTTCGGCTAAAGCGCTCGAAGCGAATGAACACGGCGACGGCGACGACCGAGAGGCCAGCGGAGAGTCCCCACCAGAGGCCCACGACGCCGAGGTCTCCGCGCACGCCGAGCCACCACGAGAGCGGCAGGCCGATGAACCAGTGACCGATGACGTTCGCGATGAAGGTGAAGCGCGTGTCGGCATAGCCACGCAGCACGCCCGCGCCGACGCCCTGCACGCCGTCCGAGACCTGGAACACCGCCGTCACCACGAAGAGCGACGAGGCCACGGCGACCACGCCGTCGTTCGGTGACAACAACCTCGCGAGCGGCCCGGGCATCACGATGAACATGAGCGCCGTCGCCGACATGAAGAGCGCTCCGCTGCCGAAGGCGACGAGGCCAGAACGTCTCGCTGCGGGAAGATCGCGCGCACCCACGCCCCAGCCCACGCGAACACTGCCGGCACTGCCGATGCCGACCGCGACGCAGAACGTGAGGCTCGCCCACGTCAACGCCACCTGATGTGCGGCGCTGCTGGCTGCTCCGAGTCGCGCGGCGAGCAGACCGGCGAGCCCGAAGACGCCGCCTTCCGCGAGCAGATGCGCACCGACGGGAAGCCCCAGCCGCGCAGCGCCCATGAGCGCCTTCACGTCGAGCGCGCGGCGAACACCAGGCAGCGAAGGCCCGAGCGCCGGCACCAGCAACGCGAACTGAAACCACGTGCACACCGTCGTCGCGATGGAGGCGCCCGTGATGCCCATTGCGGGAATCGGACCGGCTCCGAAGACGAGCGCGATGTCGAGCCCCAGGTTCAACACGTTCGCGCCCACCATCGCGATGACGATGGCGCGCGTACGCCCCAGGCCCTGCAGGTACGAGCGCGCTCCGACGAAGAGCAGTTGGGCGGCGACACCCGGCAGGCGGTAGTCGATGTACTCGATGGCGCCGGCTGCGACCTGCTCCTCGACACCGACGACCCTCAGGAGCGCGGGCATCAGCAGCAGCGGAACCAGCAACACCAGCGACGTCGCGAGCGCGAGCCACACGCCGGTCCAGTAGTGCGTGCGCGCCTCGAGTGGCTTCTTCGCGCCGATGGCCTGCGAGACGAGCGGGTCGAGCGCCATCATCACGCCCATGCCGAAGAACATGATGGTGAAGGTGAGTGAGTTGCCGAGCCCAGCCGCGGCCTGCGCGGTCGACGAGAGGCGACCGACGACTGCCGTGTCGACCATGCCCATCAAGGCCTGTCCGGCCTGCGCAAGCGCCAACGGCAACGCCAGCCGCCACAGCGACTTCAGCTCATCGGTGAGGGAGGAATGAGGAGGCATGGCGGAGCGACGACGGCGGGGCGTGTCGCTCCTGACTCAACCGGGCCGCGAAAGGAAGGCGTCGAGCACCGACTGATCCTGCGCCTGCACCAGCACCGGGCGGCTGAACGAGAGCAGCGCCTCTTTCAGCGAGAGCGTGCCGAAGCCCGACTTGTCTGCCGCGCTGAAGCCGAACGAGTCGGGGCCGCGCTGGCAGACGTCGTTCAGGTTCACGCGCGCGACGAAGCGGGTGAACTTGCGCACGAAGGCGCGCGCGGTCTCGGCCTTGCCCCAGACCGCCGACTGCTGGCCGAAGGGCGAGTGGCGCTGCCAGTCGAGCACTGTCTCAGCATCATCGAACGTCGAGATGGGAATGATGGGGCCGAACTGCTCCTCGTGGAGCAACTTCATGCCGGGCTTCACGTCGGCGACGACGGCCGGCCGCATGATGGAGAACGCGCCTCGCCCACCGTTCGTGTTCACGACCCTCGCGCCCTTCGAGACCGCGTCGTCGATGAGCGCGCGCATGGTCTCGAGCTTGGTGTCTTCAGGGAGCGGCGTGATGCCGACGCCTTCATCCCACGGCATGCCGGCCTTCAGTGCATCGACGCGCGCCGCGACCTTCGCCGTGAACGCCTCTGCGACCGAGCGGTGCACGAAGACGATCTTCTCTGCCGTGCAGCGTTGGCCGTTGAAGCCCAGGCCGCCCTTCACGATGGCCGTCGCTGCTGCGTCGAGGTCGGCGTCTGCCAACACCACGGCCGGGTTCTTCGCGCCCAGCCCGAGAATCTTGTGCAGCGTGATGGGCGTCGGGTGCGCGCGCATGATGGCGTTCGCCGCGCCTTCGCTGCCGATGAAGGCGAGCACGTGCACGACGCCGGTCGGGTTGCCGGCCACGTCCTGCTCGGTCGACGACATCACTGCGGGAATGACGACGCGGCCGTCTCCCGGCAGCAGGCTCACGACGCCCTTCGGGAAGCAGTCCCGGAACGCCTCGAGCAACACGAGGTTCGCGAGCACCCCGAAGCGCGGCGTCTTCGCGATGACGACGTTGCCCATCAGCAGCGCGGGGATGACGGTCGTGAGGAACTCGTTCACGGGGTAGTTGAACGGAGCGACGCAGAGCACCACGCCGAGCGCGCGGCGGTGGGTGCGTGCGAAGTGCTTCTTGCCGCCTGCCGTGCCGAGCTGAACCGAGAGGTCGGAGTCGCGCAGCTTCTTCAGCTCGACGATGGTGTTGCGAATGTAGTCGACGCTGCGGGTCACCTCGTCGCGCGACGAGGCCCAGGGCTTGCCGATCTCCCACATGAGCAGCGTGGCGATCTCATCGGTCTTCGCCTCGACGGCAGCGGCGAAGCGCTCGACGGCCGCGATGCGGGTCTCGACGTGTCCTGACGGCCACTCGCCTTCACCGTTGTTCCACGCGCGTTGGGCCGCGACGACCGCCTGCTTCGCGTCGTCGGCCGTGAGCTGCGCTTCGTGCCCGAGCATCGTGGTGTTGAGCGTCGTGCCCGTGCGGGTGGCGACGCGGGAGCGGACTTCGCGCGCGGGGCCAGTGAAGGTCCGCAGCTCGCCATCGACGAGCCAACGCGGCGAATGCTGGGCGGGGTCGATGCGCACCTTCGAAGGGGGCGCCTCGGGAAACAGCGAGAGGAAGGAGTCGTCGTTCCACAGGCTCATGCATGCGACTGTGCCATCAAGGCGGTTGGGGGTCGTGACGATTCAGCGACGAGCGCGGGTCTCGACGCCGTCGAAGATGAGGTCGAGTTCCACGCGCAGGCCTTTGATTCCAGCGCCCGGTGCGAGCGCGAAGCCGTGCAGGAAATCGGCAAGCACCTCGCTCAGCAGGCGAACGTTGGCAGGGGTGAGCCGAAGGGGCTCAGTGGCTTCGCGCACGAGGCGCTCGAAGTCCTGGCGCGTCTCTTCAGCCGCGTCGGACGACGCAATGAGCACCTGGACCAACTGCGGTGAAGCCTCGCAGACCGAGAGGTAGCGGGAGCAGAGTTCGAAGAGCTGCACGCGCCACGGTCCATCGGCGACGGGGAGCGACTGGAGGCCCGCGAAGCGCCGACGTGCGATGGCCCGAACGAGCGCCTCTTTCGAGTCGACGTGCCGATAGAGCGCCATGGGGTCGACTCGAAGGCGCTTCGCGACGGCGCGCATCGACAGGTCTCCGCGACGCAGCACGGCCTCGGCCGCGTCGACGATGCGCTCCTGCGTCAGCTGTCGTGCTCCCGCAGGAGGCCGCCCGAGTCTCGTCGACACCGAGAAGACATTGCTGGACCGGCCCGCAGAAGTCTACGGTGTAGACATATGAACCGCCCACGCGTGTCCATCTACCTCGGCATGAGCATCGACCAGCAGATCGCCAGACCCGACGGCAGCCTCGACTGGCTCGAGCGCTTCAACGACCCATCGGCCGGCGACTACGGCTACGCGAAGTTCTTCTCGAC
Source organism: Archangium gephyra (assembly GCA_943370055.1). Lineage (GTDB taxonomy): Bacteria > Myxococcota > Myxococcia > Myxococcales > Myxococcaceae > Xiheimicrobium > Xiheimicrobium gephyra_A. Next base: position 33,945 of record CALRPN020000055.1, on the reverse strand, counting down.
CATCGACACCATCGTGCTCGGGCGTTCGACGTTCGACACGGTGCTGGGCTTCGACCAGTGGCCGTACGACGGGAAGCGGGTCGTCGTGTTCTCGCATCGCGAGCTGAAGGACGAGCGGGTCGAGGTGGCGGCTGGAGCGCTTGCGCCTGTCTTGAGTTCCCTCGCCGCGCGCGGCTCAGAGCACGTCTATCTCGACGGTGGCCAACTCGTTCAGCAGGCGCTGAAGGAGAACGTGGTCGACCTGCTGACGCTGTCGATGGTGCCGCACCTGCTGGGCAGTGGGCGGCCGCTCTTCACGCAGGGCCTGCCCGAACTCCGACTCACGCTGCTCGGCATTCAGGCGTACCCGAACGGCATGGTGCAGCTGCGGTATCAGCGCGCCGACTCGGCCGCAGGAGGAATCGGTGACGCCGGACGCTGACGAGTGAGCGCCCACCAGAGAAGCGGTACCACGGCGAGGACCACCTGCGGCACCAGCGTGATGGCGTCGGGGTAGATGCCGAGCGCGTCGACGGTGAAGAACCGCATTGGTGAGAGCGGCAACACCCCGAGTTCCTGCAGGCCGTGAAGCCCCTTTCCGAGCAGCATCACCGCAGTCGCGACCAGCAAGACCGTCGAAGCGTTGAAGAGCGCCTTCATCGGCAGCTTGAAGCCAACCGTCCGGACGAAGAGCACCAGCACCACGAGCGCAATGCCGCCCGCGAGCGAACCCCACAGGACGCCTTCACGTGAATCGCCCGCGAGGCCCTGAAGGAACAGCGCGGTCTCGACCGTCTCGCGACCCACCGAGGTGAACGAGATGGTGAAGAGCCCGATGGCGCTGCCGCTGCCGAGCGCGCCCTTCATCTTTCCGCGCAGCTCACCCATGAAGGCGCTGATGTTCACCCGCGCGTTGAGCCACAGCGCTGCGTACAGCAACAAACCGACCGCGAAGAGCGCGACCACCGTCTCGAGCCACTCCCGGTTCGCTCCCGCGAGCAACGACTGACCGAAGAGGAACGCGACGACACCGAAGACGAGCGCTGAGATCCACCCTGCGTGAACGATGCGCACCTGCGCGGTGGCGCCCATCTTCTTCATCACCGCGAGCAGGGCTCCGACCACGATGGTGGCCTCGAAGCCCTCACGCAGGAGAATGATGAGCGACGCGAAGAAGACCGACCAGAAGTCACCTTTCGTCGGAGCGTTCTTCTCGGAGAGCAACGCGAGCAATGCATCGACCTGGACGTCGAAGCCGTCGTGATTCTGCGCCGCGAGGCGTGTTCGCGTGAACCCCTGCTCGAGCGCGTCGACAAGCTTCGGGTCTCTCGCGCGGAGCATGGGTTCGATGGGCTCCAGGCCGAGCAGATAGGCATCGACGACCGCCTTGCGCGCCTCGTCCCACTGGCCGGCTTTCGCGAGACCGCGCGCCTGCTCGAGCCCTGCGCGCGCGACCTCCATCGAAGACGACTCATCGGCTTTTGGCAGCTCCCGTCGAGCACACGCGAGGCCTTCGTCACCGAACTGTTCTGCGAGCTGCGCATCCGTTGACGTCGCGAGCGCGTCGAGCTTCTGCCCCGACTTCCCAGGCGACACACACTCCGGTTGCCGAAGAGAGAAGATGAAGAAGGCGACGTTCCATCGGTCGGCATCACTGAGCGACGGAAACCCCGGCATCGGCGTGCCCTTGATGCCGAACGTCGTGGTGTTGAACACCTTGTACGGCGTGAGAGTTTGCATCCGCGCCGTGTCGTGGAAGTTGGCGGGCACCGGGGTGAGCCCTTTCGCGGCCGGTCCATCGGCTTTGCCTTCGAGCCCGTGACACGACGAGCACTGGGCCGTGAAGAGCGCCTTGCCGGCGACGAGGTCTGGCGTCGCCCGCGGAGAACGCGACAAGCCCTGCGCAGTGACGATGTCCTGCACGAGCGCACGGCAGGCGGCGATCACGCCTTCGGCCGGACGTGCTGCGGCGATGTCGGCCTGCAGTTGCCTCGCGCGCTCGAGAAACGGAGCGCCTGCGGGTCCGAGCTCGGTGAGCGCCGCGACCGCCTCGTCGGCCAGGCCCTTCTGCTCGGCCAGCTCGTCGGCGTTCTGTTCCGCAATCGCGGCTGCGTAGTCTCCTTCCAGGTACTGCAGCAGCCCCACGACGCGATGCCACTCAGAGCCCTGAGCGAGCGCTGAGACCGCCAACAACGTCATCACCATCACTCGCTTCATGGTCGCCTCGTTTCATCACGAAGACTCGCCATTTTGCGAGTGAAAGTCAAAATCAACAAAGAAGCCCACCTGATTGAAGGCTCACTCCGCGGGAATCGGCCTCGGGCGACGAGTGTCGTCGATGGCGACGAAGGTGAAGGTCCCCGAGGTGACGAGCTCGGTCTGCTCCTCGGAGCGGTTGCGCCGCCACGCCTCGACCTTGATGCGCATCGACGTTCGGCCAACACGCTCGAGCGTCGCGTACAGGCTCACCTCGTCGCCGACGAAGACCGGCTTCAAGAACTCCATGGCGTCGATGGCGATGGTGGCGCAGCGACCTCGCGCCCGTCTCGTCGCCGCGCTGCCGGCTGCCATGTCCATCTGACTCAGCAGCCACCCACCGAAGATGTCCCCGGCGGGGTTCGTGTCGGTGGGCATCGCGATGGTGCGAATGACGGGAGCGGTCGTCGGCGGCGCGGTCATGTGGGCAGGGTGTAGCGCGTCTCTGTTGGCCAACGCTCGACTAGTCTCCCGCTCGCTCATGGCCCCCACCCTTCCCGAAGCCTCTCTGGCCGTTCGCGACGCGCTCACGCTGGCAGGCACTGGACTGGTCGACCGCGAACAGCTCGTCGATCTCATCGCGCTCACCGCCATCGCTGGAGAGCACCTGCTCGTCATCGGGCCGCCCGGCACCGCGAAGAGTGAAGCCGTGCGCCGCGTCGCGAAGACGCTGGGCGGGCGCTACTTCGAGTACCTGCTCGGCCGCTTCACCGAGCCGTCCGAAGTGTTCGGGCCCATCGACCTGCGCAAGCTGAAGGAAGGGGTCGTCGAGACGCAGACGGCGGGAATGTTGCCCGAGGCCGACATCGCGTTCCTCGACGAGGTGTTCCTCGGGTCGACCGCGATTCTGAACACGCTGCTCGGGCTCTTGAATGAGCGGGTCTTTCGGCGCGGGCACACCCTGGTGAAGTGCCCGCTGCGGGTGTGCATCGGCGCCTCGAACGCGATTCCCGAAGAGCCGTCGCTGGCGGCCTTCGCCGACCGCTTTCTCGTGCGTGTCTTCGTCGAGCCGATCGCCGATGCGAAGCTCGAGGCGCTGCTCGATGGTGGCTCAGCCCTCGCGCGCAGCTCGCTCGAACAGAAGGCCTCGCTCGAGCACGTCGACGTGTTGTCCACCGCTGCACGAAACGCGAACACCTCGCGCTTGAGAGACCCACTCGCCCACGCGGTTCGCCTGCTGCGAAAGGCTGGCGTCGAGCTCTCGGACCGGCGGGTCGTGAAGGTGCAGCGGCTCGCGTGCGCCGCGGCCGTGCTCGCGGGCCGACCGGAGCCGACCGACGCCGACCTCTGGCCGATTCTCTACGCGGTGCCCACGCTCGACGGGCAGCGCCTCGCCCAGGACGTGCTGAAGGACGTGCTCAAGCACTCGCAGAGTTCGACGCTCGTCGCCGCCGCTGAAGCAGCCTCCAATGCACCGGGCGTCCGCGCCGCGCGCATCGTCGAGACGGCGAGCGGGCTGTTCGAGCAACTCCCCGCGCAGGACGACGCCAACGCTGTCGAGCGGTGGAAGCTGAAGCTCGAAGGCGTCGCGAGGGAGATCGACGCGTCGTTCGACACGAACGCGCTCCCTGCCCAGCTCGCGCCCGTTCGCCAGCGCATCACCGACCTGCTTTCGCCTCGATGACGCCTGCTCTGCGAGCGCGCGCGGAGCCACTACCGGCCCGAGCCGTCGTTGCCGAACATGACGTCGCGCGACGTCTGGCGAGTCGTCTGCTCACGCTCGACGAAGCATCGCGCCGGCAACTGCGCCTGGTCGTGACCCAGGACCTGCTCGTGGCGCTCGGGCCTGCTGACGTTCTCCCGTGGGTCGATGGCGTTCGCTACTTCGGTGCCGAGCCAGAGTCGCTCGCGATGCTGGTGCCCACGACGCGTGAGACGACACCCTCGAGCGTGCTGGTCGAGCGCGCGCTGCGACGAACGCATCAGCTCCCCGTCGGGCCGTTCGCGCTGCTGTCACTCGAACGAATCGTTCCCCTCGGCCGGTCGGTGCCGGTGAGTGCTCATGCGCTGGCCGCGTTGTTGGAGGCGACCTCGTGAGCATCGCCTTTTCCACGCCCGTCCCTTGCACAGCGCCTCCGCGCCCTCAGCTCGCGCCCAGCGCCGGCCGCGGTGTTGACCTCCACAAAGACGCTGCAGCATGCGCTCGCGCGGACCGTTCCGCTCGGCGGCTCGGAGCCGGAGAATTGGCCCCCGCTGATTCCGCCCCTGGAACGCGTCAACCAGGTTCATCTGGTGAGCGCCTTTGCGCCCACCGTGGTGCTGGGCTCGTCAGAGGCCACGCCCTCACCCGAAACGTTCGTTCCCCAGCCGTTCGACGGCGTTCTTGGGAAGTGCCTGCGCCGCCTTCGCCCCGGCCTGCTTCTCCTCCGAAGAGAAGCCATCGCGCAGCGAGAGCCGCAGCCGTTCGACCGAGTGCGCTGGCGGTGTCGCCGTGAGCGCCCTGCCCGCTCCGCTCAAGCCGTGGGCTGCGCAGCTGTCGTTGCTGCAGCGAGACCTCGCGCTGTCTCTCGCCCCGTGGATTCAGCGGCTCTCTGCGAGCATCGGCCCGCTCTCCGACGCGCAGGCCCGGCCAACCGGAGCTCCCGACGGCTACGACGGCGTCGCGCGAAAGGGCTCGTACGAGCGCCTGCTCACCACCGAGTGGCTGTACGCCGACGAGGTGCCTGACGAGTTCCTCCGCCGCGCGGCGCAGGGTGAGCACCTCTTCTCGAAGCTGGCCGTCCGCGAGCCCCACCAGGCCCGCCGGTGCCTCGTCCTCTTCGACTCGGGGCCGTCGCAGCTCGGCGCTCCCCGCATCGCGCACCTCGCGGCCTTCATCGCCTTCGCGTCACGGTGTGAAGCCGCTCACGCACAGCTGTCGTGGGGCGTGCTGCAACATCTGTCGAGTCATCGCCGCGACGGGTTCGACAAGACCGAGGCCGAAGCGCTCCTCAAGTCGCGCACGACGAGAGAGGCGACGCAGGCCGACCTCGCAACGTGGCTGGGCTCGATGGGCAGCGCCGACGACGTCTGGGTCGTCGGCAACGGGCTGTTGTTGTCAGGCGCGGCCGCGTCGAAGGTGCAGCAAGTCGTCGTCTCGGAGTCGATGGAGCCCGGCGTTCGCCGACTGGAAGTCACCGTTCGCCGCGGCGGTCGCGCACGTCAGAGCGTTCACCTCGAGCTGCCGCCCGCGGCGGTCTGCACCTCGCTCCTGCGCGCGCCGTTCGCCATCGAGAAACCGAAGCCCACGCCGCACGCGAGCCGCCCAACGCAGGGGCTCGTCTTCGGAGCGAGCGGCAACCGCCTCTTCACGCTCGGAGGAAACGGCGAGCTCATCTCGGTCGTGCTCCCGCATGGCACCGGCGCGAGCGTGAAGCAGGTCGTCTTTCAACCTCCGGCCCTCGAGCGGGTCATCGGCGGCGGCTGGCACAAAGGCCTCATCTGCATCACCGCGCGCTACGACACGAGCGGCCGCATCATCCGCTTCGTCCTGCACTCGCTCACCAAGCGCGGAGAGAAGCGCGTCGACGCGATGACGTTCGAGGTCGACGACCCCGCGACCGTGCTGCCACCAGAGAGCGCCCTCACGGACATCACGGTGTTCTCGTTCAACGGGAAGAAGCGCCTGCTCTTCGTGATGGCGGGCCGGCTGTTCTCGCTCGAAGACGGCAAGGTCGTCGTCTCGCCCGAGCGCATCGTCGCGCACACCCAGCGCAGCGAGCGGCTGCTGCTGTTCACCGTCGACGAGCAGGGCCGGCGCACCGTTCGCACCCTCTTCTCGAATACGACGCAGACCGCGACGCACGTGGAGGGGCTCGGCAGCGCGCGTGTCTACTTCGCAGGAGGCATGCGCTACCCGCTGCCGATGATTGGCCTCGGTGAGCTGGTGACCAGCCCGACGTGGACGATGGTCGACCACTCCCGCCTCTCGTTCGGGCTGGAAGTGCCAGCAGGTGGAACGGTGATGGGCATCACCACGCCGTCGACGTGGGTGGCAGGTCTGCTCGTGCGGACGGAGGACAAGAAGCGCCTGCTCCACGTGAGCGCGCAGGGCACGCAGACCATCGTCGAGACCGAGAGCCCCATCATCGAGGTCGCGACCGACTTCGAGTTTCCCCGCGCGGCGTGGCTCGACGCGGGCGGCGGCATGGGGCTGTTCGACGCGTCGAATCCGCAGCGGCTCATCATCGGGCTGCCCGACGGCAACGGCCGCCGCATGGTGCACTTCACGGAGTACCGGCGATGAGCATCGAGCGTCGCCGCCTGGTGTTCGAAGGAAGACAGCTCGTCGCGGGGCTGCTGTTGCCCGAGGTGTCCTCGTCTCGCGCGGTGGTGCTCGAGGCCTGGCGCCCGGGAGCGGTCGTGCAGCGGTGCGCAGGCGCGTTGCTCGTTCGGTTCGCGAAGCCGATGGAGCTCGATTGCGATGCGATGAGCGGCGAGCCGCTCGTCGAGCGTGGTGGTGTCCTCGTCGCCGTTCCGCTGCGTGCCGCCGAGTTCGACAAGCTCGCGCCACCAAAGGGCAGCGTCGTCATCGCGCGCGCCGGGCGGGTCTTCGCTGTCAGGCCCACGCCAGAAGAACTCGACCCGTCGGAGTGGATCGACGTGGTGCCCGCGACCATCGTGCAGGTGCCGCGGCCGGCGCTGCCCGTCGCGCCAGCACCGCTCGCCCTCGCGCCTCGCCCGCTCGAGCTCCGCCCGGATCCAAAGCTGCTTCCACCCGAGGCGTCACGCGCGCTCGTCGAAGCCCTGCAGACTGAACGTTCGGCGCCACGGCAGACGTTCTGGCGACGAACGATGACCTCGGTGCTGCGCTGGTGGCGCGGGCGACGGCAACCACCTGCGCTTCCGTCGGGAGCCGAGGCTCCTCGACCAGGCCTCGCCGAGCGCGCCGAGCAGTGGGTGAATCGACAGCTCGACCGCACGCCCGTCGGCCGGTGGATGGACGACTTCAACCGCAAGTACGTCGACCGGCTGCTCAAGATGTTCGACGAAGAGGCACTGGAAGACGCGCTGAAGCACGCGGTGCCGCTGAGTCGGAAGACCGCCGAGCCTGGAGCCCAGCCGTCGCATCTGCCGTTCGGCACGCGACCGAACCTCGAGCTGAACCTCGGCGGCCGCGGGGTTGATCGGGGAACTGCTGGCGTCATGCAACCGGGCGTCTACGAGACGTTGCGAGCCCGCTACCGGGCGGCCGCCCAGAAACTCGAGAAGGCAGGTCGCATCGACGAGGCGGCGTTCGTGCTGGCCGATCTGCTCGACGCGCCGCAGGAAGCCGTCGACCTGCTCGAGCGCCACAAGAAGTTCGAAAAGGCGGCGCGCCTTGCCGAGGGTCGAACGCTGTCGCCTGAAGTCGCGGTGCGGCTCTGGGTGCTCGCGAAGGATCTCGAGCGCGCCACGCTGCTCGCGCGACGGCATCGGGTGTTCGGCGCTGCAGTGACCCGGCTCGAGCGCGGCAACCTTCCCGAAGCGCGCGTGCTGCGGTTGCACTGGGGTGAGTGGCTCGCGTCGTCGGGGGACTTTGGTGGCGCCGTTCAGGCGGTCGCTCCGCTGAAAGAAGCGCGCGCGCTCATGCTGCAGTGGGTCGATCTCGGCATCGAAGCCGGCGGGCCGCAGCGTGCGCCCTTGCTGGTGAAGCGGCTCGAGCTGGAGCCGAAGGACTCGGCGAACGTCGTCCAGCGCGCCTTCGAGGTGCTGGGTGATCGCAGTGAAGTGACGGCGTCAGAGCGCGCGGCGCTGGGCGAAGCGCTGGTGAGCTCGCTCGACGCCGAGAGCCTCGAGCAGCGAAAGCCCCTCGCGCGCGCGGCCTTGCGAGCGATGGTGAGAGATGAAGCCTCGCTCGGTGTCACGAAGCCCGGCGTCGTGGGCCGGCTCATCGCGTTCGACGACGGCGCGCTGCGGGCCGACGTTCCCTCCTACGCACCGGGTGTCCGCCCGCTCTCCGCCCAGACGACGCGGTTCGAGCGTGACTCGACGGCGCTGACGCCTTTCGACGCGGTGCTGATGCCAGGCGGGGCGCTGCTCGTCGCGCTGGGAGAGAACGGCGTGGCGCTGGTGAACCACCATGGCCGGGTGACGTGGCGTGCCGAGGTGCCGGCCTTCTCCCTCGTCGCGAGTGACGAAGGCCCGACGGTGCTGGCGCTCGCTCCGCGCGAAGACGTGACGAGCGTCTCCCGCATCTCGGTCGCGACGAAGAGCGCGCAGCGGTGGGCCGAGGTGCAGCTGAGCTGCTTCAGCCCGACGTTCCGCGATGGCATCTGGTTCATCGGCGCCGGGCCGCGGGTGCTGGGGCTCGACGTGCTCGGCGAGCGCCCCGCCCCGCTGTGGGAACTTCCTCCAGGACCCGACCACGCGCCGGTTCGAGTCATCGCCAGCAGCTCAGCACGCGTCACCGTGCTCACCGCGGGCTTCGAGATCGGCCGGCGAGGCTGGAGGCTGCCCTCGTTCGACGTCGACTTCGCGAACGGGCTGCACCAGGCGCAGGTCATCGAGGCGATGGCCGTCTCGCCCGAGGGCGGCTTCGTGCTCGTCGGAGCGGGAGCGAACGGGGAGCTGCGAACGTGGTCACCAGCGGTGGGCGCGAATCAGCCGCTCGTCACCCAGCCGCTTCCGGGCAAGCTCGCGGGAACGGCCGCGAGTCAGGTGACGTGGCAGGCGCTCCCGACGAAGTGGAGGCAGGAGACGCCTGATCAGCTCGACGTGCTGCTGCGCCCCGGCCAACACAGCTTCGGCTTCGGCAACGCGACGACCGCGCGCACACGATTCCTCAACGACACGCTCATCATCTGTTGCGACAACGGCCACGTCGTCTGCTTCGACCTGACCCAGCAACGGGTCGTGCGCGACGTCACGGTGAAGCCGTGAGGGTCGTCGAGCTGATCGAGTTTCCCGAATCCTGCGCGCCGCTATCAACTCATCAGCTGCCACGTCGTCTGCTTCGACCTGAACCAGCAACGCGTGGTGCGCGACGTCACGGTGAAGCCGTGAAGCTCGTCGAGCTGATCGACTTTCCCGAGTCCTGCGCGCCGCTATCAACTCATCAGTTGCCCCGTCGTCTGCTTCGACCTGACCCAGCGACGGGTCGTGCGCGACGTGACGGTGAACCCGTGAGGGTCGTCGAGCTGATCGACCTTCCAGAAGGAGTGAGCACCGAGCACGGTCCGGCGCGGGGCCGTCGACTCATCATCTGCTGCGGCAACGGCCACGTCGTCTGCTTCGACCTGACCCAGCAACGGCTGGTGCGCGACGTGACGGTGACGCCGTGAGGGTCGTCGAGCTGATCGACTTCCCCGAGGGAACGCTCACCGAGCACGGTCCTGCGCGCCGCTATCAGCGGTTTGCCGTCGGAGCCTTCGTCGCTTCACCGACCGGCACGTTGCGAATTCCCGCGCAGGCGCCGAACTCCGGGTGGCAGCTGGTGCTCGAGAACGACACGCCGCGCTTCATCGGCGAGATGAATGCGCGGCTTCGCAGCCTCGACGAAGCGGGCGACTCGACCATCTTCCGCGTCGAGATGGGTGAAGCGGTCGTCCTCTTCCGCGTCGTGCCGGACGAGTTGCCCGCGCTCGCGTGGCCGACCGAGCTCGATGATGTCATCACGGCAGTCGCGCCTGGAGTCGCAGGGCTCGACGTGCTCGCCGACGCGTTGCTCGAGCGAAGCCACCCGTTGGGCGAACGACTGCGGGGGCTGACGCACCGGTGGACCGACGCTGATTGGAGTGGCGAGCTTCCGTTGCTCGAGCGTGAGGCCCGCTTCGACTTCGGCTGGTCACGCGGCGTCGCCACGTCGTTGGTCGTGCGCAGCCTGAGAGGTCTCGACCGGCTCAGCGCGCATGTCTCGACGCACCTCGTGCAGTCCGTCGAGCTGCTCGCGTGGAGTGATGAAGCGCCCGGGCTCGAGTTCATCTCGTCGACGCTCGATGCACTGCTCCTTCATCGCCTGCCCTGGCTCGGCACGTTGAGGGTGCATGGCCTGAAGCCGGCCGTGGGCGACTCACTTCAGCGCGCGTGGAGAACGGGCCGCTGGAGCGCGCGCGTGAATCGTGACTGCCAGCTGGAGACACCGAAGCCGACGAAGCTGCGACTCGTCACGCCCGCACGCACCGACGACCTTCCCGAGCGCGGCTTCATGCAGGTCGGAGACGGCAGCCCCATGTCGTTCGTGCGTCTTCGTCACGCGACGCCCGAGCTCACCGTTGCGCGTCAGACCTTCACGCTCAATGGCTCCAGCAGGGCGCGCATCGCCGGCGCTCAGGGCCCATGGGTGGTGCCATTGAAACCGAAAGACCACTTCACGATCGACGATCGGTCGTACACGATCGAGCTGGCGTAAGAGGCGCTGCTCGGAGGGCTGCATGTCGGAACGTGCGTATCTCGATCTCTTGAAGTCGGTGCTCGACCACGGAAAGCCGCGTGCAGACCGCACCGGCACCGGCACCCGCGCGCAGTTCGGCGGCCAGATGCGCTTCGACCTGCGCTCCAGCTTTCCCCTGCTGACGACGAAGAAGGTGCACCTCAAGTCCATCCTTCACGAGCTGCTGTGGTTCGTGAGCGGCTCGACGAGCGTGCAGCCGCTCAAAGACGTGGGCGTCTCCATCTGGGACGAGTGGTCGACGGCAGAGCAGACCGCGCGCTTCGGCCGCGAAGCTGGAGAGCTCGGGCCCGTGTACGGCCACCAATGGCGCAACTTCGGCGCGACGAAGAAGGCCGATGGCACGTACGAGCGCGACGGCTTCGATCAGCTCTCGCGCGTCGTGCGCGACATTCGCGAGAACCCCATGAGCCGCCGCCTGCTGGTCTCGGGGTGGAACCCGAAAGAAGCCGACCAGGTCGCGCTGCCGCCGTGTCACACGCTCTTCCAGTTCCACGTGCAGGACGGCGAGCTGTCGTGCCACCTGTACCAGCGCTCAGGCGACGTCTTTCTCGGAGTGCCCTTCAACATCGCGAGCTACGCGCTGCTGACGCTGATGGTCGCGCAGTCGACTGGGCTGAAGGCCGGTGACTTCGTGCACAGCTTCGGAGACGTGCATCTGTACAACAACCACGTCGACCAGGCTCGCGAACAGCTCTCGCGTGAGCCCCGCCCGCTGCCGCGCATGACACTGAACCCCGAGCGGAAGAACCTGTTCGAGTTCCGGTACGAGGACTTCACGCTCGAAGGGTACGATCCGCACCCGGCCATCAAGGCTCCGGTGGCGGTGTGAGGCAGCCGCTCGGCCTCGTCGTCGCGGTCGCGCGCAACGGCGGCATCGGCCTGCGCAACGCCCTGCCCTGGCGCATTCCGGAGGACCTCAAGCGCTTCAAGGCCGTCACGCTCGGGCACGCGGTCATCATGGGGCGCGCGACACACGAGTCCATCGGCAAGCCACTCGTCGAGCGACGCAACATCGTGGTGACGAAGACACGCGCAGAGGTACCGGGGTGTGAGACGGCGCCGTCGCTCACCGCAGCCGTCGAGCTCGCACGCACGAGCGACTCGATGCCGATGATCATCGGTGGCGCGAAGCTGTACGCCGAGGCGCTGCCGCTGGTGACCCACCTGTTTCTCACCGAGGTGCAACGCGACGTCGAGGCCGACACGTTCTTTCCAGAGTGGCAGCGAGAGGCGTGGCGTGAGGTCAGCCGCACTCCGGCGCAGACGCCTGACGTCTTCTTCGTGAACCTGGAGCGACCGTGACGCCTGCCGCGCGGAAGGGTCCCTCGAACCGGTTCATGGGCTGCGGCGTCGTCGTGCTGTTGCTGATGACAGTCTGCGGGCTCTGGAGTGTTCGCACCACCCGGGCGCTGCTCGAGTTCAAGCGCTTCGAGTACACCCCGCCAGGAACGGCGCTGAGCACCGTCGTGGGCGCTGCGATCGACGCTGGGTTCGAGCCGTGGCCGATGGGCGACGTGCCTGCAGAGGATGGCGGTGTCGCGACGGTCGATCTCGTGAAGCAGCACGGGCCACCCGTCGGCAGCTGGCACCTGATGGTGAACCACGTCGACGGCAAGGTCACCTCCGTGACGCCGGTGATTCCCGACTGACCTCAGTCCCACGCGCACGAGTCCGAGAGCGCCACCCACTCGAGGTCGAACGTGACGGTTCCCGCGTCGACGAGCGCTGAAGCCGAGCTCCGCCGCAGAACCGCGATGCGCGACTCGTCGACGCCCGCGTCGGACAGAGCCGGCAACCGGCTCAGCACCTCGACTGGAATCGTCCCGCGTACCGCCTCGCCCGGAAACTCGCACTCGAAGGCACCAACGTGTTTGAGCCGAAAGGCGGGCGTGACGTAGCGGTCGAGCGAGACCCTCACCACTGCGGTGCCGATGGAACCCGGGCTCCAATCGACCGAGAGGGGCCGGCTCCGCGAGAAGGTGGCGAGGCACGAGCTGCTGGTGCACGACGGCGCCTCGAGAGACATCGGCGAGGGCGCGCGCGCTTCGAGCCGAAAGGAGCCACTCGTCACCGAGATCGGCTCTCCTCCATCCCATAGTTGGCGGGGGCGCGCGGACGACTGCCAGTACGGGGGCTGCTGAACGCTCAAAGGAACGGGAGAGCCGACGAACGTCACGCCTGAGACCGTCAAAGGACCGATATCCATGTCCTGCTCTTCGAAGCCGGCCGAGTCGTCACAGCGGGTGATGACGCAGTTCCCCACCGGCTCACGGGTGCAGCCGTCGCGAAGGCCGAAGTCTGCGCCAAGGTCGTTCAGGTGCCCTCCGTGAGAGACGGTGTCGCGAAGCGATATTCGGCCGAAAGTCGCCGGTCGAGCGGCTCCGGCGTCCTGCGCGATTGGCTCGATTGGCAATCCGCTGGTCTCGAAACGCTCGGGAACCCCCAGACACCCACACAGCATCAGCAGCGACCAGCGCATCATGTGCATCGATATGCCGCTGCAACGAATGAGGACACGTGGACGCGGACGGGTCCGGGCATTACGACCGGCCCATGAAGATCTACACGAAGACCGGCGACGGCGGAGACACCTCACTCTTTGGCGGCGGTCGCGTCGGGAAAGAGAGTGACCGGGTCGAGTCGTATGGGCAGATCGACGAGCTGAACTCGGTGCTGGGCATGGCGCGAGCCGAGGGCATGGGCCAGCTCAACTCCCTCATGCAGACGCTGCAGGACCAGCTCTTCACCATTGGCTCCATTCTCGCGACGCCTGCGGGCAGCAAGGCCGCATCGCACATTCCGCAGCTGCGCCAGGAGTGGATCACCGCGATGGAGCTCGCCATGGACGAGTTCGACAAGGAGCTCCCGCCCCTCACCTCGTTCGTGCTGCCTGGAGGAACGAAGACCGCGGCGGCGTTGCATCACGCGCGCTGTGTGTGCCGTCGCGCCGAACGTCGCATCGTGCCGCTCATGCGCGCGGGCGACGTCGAGCAGGAGGTCATCGTCTATCTCAACCGCCTCTCCGATTTGCTGTTCACGTTGGCTCGTGTCGCGAACGCACGCGGCGGCGTCAAGGACGTGCCCTGGGTTGCACCGAAGGCGTGATGATTCCCTCCGGGCGGCTGCGAACGCTCGCGGTGAACGCTGGCTTCGACCTCGTGGGCTTCGCGCGCGCCGAGCCCATCGATGCGCAGGTGCTGGGTGACTGGCTCGCCCAGGGGTTTCACGCCGACCTCGACTGGATGGCAGAGCGTGTGGCCGAGCGGCTCGACGTCAAGGCGCTGCTTCCCGGAGCGAAGACGGTCATCGCGCTCGCGTGCAACTACTGGCAGTCGGACGACGTGGGGCCCATCGCGCGGTATGCGCGTGGCCGCGACTACCACGCCACCCTGAGAGATCGGCTGCGGGTGCTCCGGCGCGGGCTGCGCGAACAGTTCAGCGGAGTCGCCGACTACGGCTCCGTCGACGCGAACCCGGTGATGGAAAAGGTGCACGCGGCGCGCGCGGGCCTGGGGTTCGTGGGCAAGAACGCGTGCTTCATCACGCCCGAGTTCGGCTCCTGGGTGGTGCTCGCGACGATGATCATCGACGCCGAGGTCGACGAGTACGCAGCAGGCCCGACGAACGATGTTTGCGGCCGGTGCTCGCTCTGCCTGACCTCATGCCCGACGGGCGCCATCGTGAGCGATCGGGTCGTCGACGCGGGGGCGTGCCTCTCGTACCAGACCATCGAGAACGATCGTTCGGTGCCAGAGCACCTCCGCGGCGCGATGCCCAACCTCGTCTTCGGGTGTGACGTCTGCCAGGACGTGTGCCCGCTGAACGCGACGCCGATTCGGGCGCAGGCACGGTTTCAGCCCAGAGCCGTCGCACAGGCGTCAGTGCTCGAGTTCGCCGCCATGACGAAAGAGCAGTGGGATACGTGGGCGCCTGGCATGGCGCTCGTGCGCGCGGGCTTCGATGGGCTTCGCCGAAATGCGGCGTACGCGCTGGGCGCGATGAAGGCGGTCGAAGCGCGGCCGGTGCTCGAGCGCCTCACAGCCGACGGCGATGCGCGCGTGCGGGAAGCCGCCGCGTGGGCGCTCACCCAGCTGCCCTGAGTCGAGTCCGCTCCGAACACTGCGACCTCGTTCCGCTTTCTGCTCGCTCGAGTGGCACACCCACGACGGTTTCGGTCGCACTCGTGCCGCTCGACCAGGGTCGAATGTCAGACCCATGTGCGAGAAGCCGGGTGTGAACGGAACTCGAACGGCAGACGGGCAATGCACACGGGTCGCGGCGCGCCAGCAGGGCGTGCTGCAGCGGCGGCAGGCCCAGCTGGCGGGCCTGTCACTTCGCCAGATTCAGACGCGCGTTCGTTCAGGGCGGTGGCAGGTCGTGCACCCTGGCGTCTACCGAATCGCGGGCGCTCCGAACGTGTGGCACTCCGAGCTGAAGGCCCTGTGTCTGTGGCTCGAGCCCGGGTGCGTGCTCTCCCATCGCTCCGCCGCCGAACTCCACGGGTTCTCACGCTTCGAGGGCTGTCGCGCGAGGGACATCACCGTTCACCGCCGCGTTCGCGAGGCCGTTGGAGTGACCGCGCACCGCACGAACGACCTGCCCTCACGCGAGGTCACCGTGGTCGCGGGCTTCCGCGTCACGAGCATCGAACGCACGATCCTCGACCTGGCGGCGGCTGAAGACAACGCGACGGTCAGAGCCTGTCTCGATGAAGCCCTGCGCCGACGGTGGACGACGCTCGAGAAGTTCTCCCAGCACCTGACCCGTCACGCGGGAGCGCGCGGCATCGCAACGCTCAAGGCCCTCGTGCACGAATACCAGGGCGGTGACGGGCCGACCGAGAGCGAGCTCGAGCAGCGCGTGCTCGACGTGCTCGAGGAGTACGACCTGCCCCGCCCCGTGAAGCAGCAGGTCATCAGGGCGGGTCACCGCGTTCGCAGGCTCGACTTCCGCTTCCCCGGCACACGCGTCGTGCTCGAAGCCGACGGCTACGCCTTTCACGCCGGCCTCGCCGAGTTCGAGCGTGACCGCACGAGAGCCAATGCCCTCGTGGCGAAGGGCTTCGTCCTCTTGCAATGGACCTGGCGGGCCCTCGAGCAACACCCGCACCAGCTGGTGGAAGAGCTCGCACGCGTGCTTGCGTCACAGACCCGTCGCGCGGCCTAGCGCCTCAGCTGATGGGCCGACGCAGCGCCCCTTCATCGCGCATTCTTTTCGGTGTCGATCTCCGACGCCGTGGGGCACCGTCCGCCCACCATGGCCACCAGCTTCACGCCGATGTCGAAGAAGATCCGCAAGGACGACGCGCTCGAGTACCACTCGAAGGGTCGCCCCGGAAAAATCGAGGTCGTCCCCACGAAGCCCACGGCGACGGCGAGAGACCTCTCGCTCGCGTACACGCCGGGAGTCGCCGAGCCCTGTCTCGAGATCGCTCGCGACCCTGACCTCTCGTACCAGTACACCGCGCGCGGAAACCTCGTCGCCGTCATCTCGAACGGCACCGCGGTGCTCGGCCTCGGCGACATCGGCCCCTGGGCAGGCAAGCCGGTGATGGAGGGCAAAGGGGTGCTCTTCAAGAAGTTCGCCGACATCGACGTGTTCGACCTGAACGTCGACGCGAAAGAGGTCGACCTCTTCTGCTCCATCGTGAAGTCGCTCGAGCCGACGTTCGGCGGCATCAACCTCGAAGACGTGAAGGCTCCCGAGTGCTTCATCATCGAGGAGCGCCTCAAGCGGGAGATGAACATTCCCGTCTTCCACGACGACCAGCACGGCACTGCCATCATCTCGGGCGCGGCGCTGCTGAACGCCGCCGAGCTCGCGGGCAAGAAGCTCGAGAACCTGCGCGTCGTCGTGTCGGGCGCCGGCGCCTCGGCCATCGCCTGCACCAACTTCTGGGTCACTCTCGGCGTGAAGCGCGAGAACGTGTTGATGGTCGACACCAAGGGCGTGCTCCACAAGGGCCGCACCGACAACATCAACCAGTGGAAGGCGCCCTACGTGCAGGACACGAAGGCGCGCACGCTGGCCGAGGCGCTCGAAGGCGCAGACGTCTTCCTCGGCGCGTCCGTGAAGGGTGTCGTCGACGGACCGATGCTCAAGCGCATGGCGAAGAAGCCCATCATCTTCGCGCTCGCGAACCCCGACCCCGAGATCAGCTACCCCGAAGCGCGTGAAGCGCGGCCCGACGGCATCGTGGCGACCGGCCGCTCGGACTACCCGAACCAGGTGAACAACGTGCTCGGGTTCCCCTTCATCTTCCGCGGAGCGCTCGACGTTCGCGCGCGGCAGATCAACGAGCCGATGAAGTTGGCGGCCGCGAAGGCGCTGGCGGCCCTCGCGCGAGAAGACGTGCCCGACGCCGTGTCGCGTGCCTACGGCGGAGAGCGCTTCACCTTCGGCCCCGACTACATCATCCCCAAGCCGTTCGACCCGCGCGTGCTGTTGTGGGTGGCTCCGGCGGTGGCGAAGGCCGCGATGGACACAGGCGTCGCGAGGCTGCCCGTCGACCTGAACGCCTACCGTGACCGGCTGCACAAGCTGCAGTCGCGCTCGAACCAGGTGATGGCGAGCATCGTCACGCGGGCGCGCACCGTCACGAAGCGCATCGCTCTCGACGACGGAGAGCACCCGCGCGTGCTGCAGGCCGCACGCATTCTGAAAGAAGACGGCGTCTGCGAGCCGGTGCTGCTCGGAAAGAAGGACGCCATCGAGCGCGCCATCGTCGAGCACAAGCTCGAAGACGAGCTGGGCGGAGTCTCCATCGTCGACCCGTCCACCAGCCCGCTGGTCGAGCGGTACACCGACGCCTACTGGAAGCTGCGCCAGCGACGAGGCGTCACGCACGAACTCGCCGCGACGCGCATGCGCTTCCGTGGATACTTCGGCGCGATGCTGGTGCGCGAGGGCGCCGTTGATGGACTCGTCACGGGCCTCACGCAGACGTACCCCGAAGCGGTGCGGCCTCCGCTCGAGGTCATCGGCACGCATCAGGGCCGGCGCGCGGGCGGCGTGTACCTCGTGGTGCAGCGCAACGACTTCAAGTTCTTCGCCGACTGCACGATGAACCCCGAGCCGACGCCCGAGTATCTCGCCGACATCGCCATCGCGACAGCCGACCTCGCGCGCTCCTTCGACGTCACGCCGCGGCTCGCGTTTCTCTCGTATTCCACGTTCGGCAGCGCTGCGGGCTCGTCTCCCGAGCGCATGCGAAAGGCGATGGAGCTGGCTCGCGCCGCCCGCCCCACCCTCGAGATGGATGGTGAGATGCAGGTCGACCCCGCGCTGCTGCAGGACGACCGCGAGCAGCGCTACCCGTTCTCGGCGCTGACGGGCGACGCGAACGTGCTCATCTTCCCCAGCCTCGACGCAGCGAACATTGCGTACAAGCTGCTGTGGCACTTCGGCGGAGCCGAGGTCATCGGGCCGCTGCTCCTCGGCATGAACAAGCCGGTGAACGTGCTGCAGGTGAACGCCAGCGTGCAGGACATCGTCAACCTCGCGGCGGTCACGGCCGTGCGGGCACAGGGTGGCGAGCTGGTGTTCTGAACGCGCTCGCGAGCAGTCGCTGAGCAAGGTGATGGCTGCTCGTCATCACCCACAATCGTGGCCTGGGGAAAACCTCGGCACGCCACCCGTGCGTGCTGATGCACCAGCTTGGGTAACCAGCTGGTGTCCCGCGTGTCTCCTCGAGGACTCGAGCGCTTCCTGCTGCGGAAGAACTCAAGCACCACGGCGGCGCCGTGACGGCCAGGCAACGACCAGTGCCGAATTGGACCGACCGCCGCGACTGCCAGCTGAGTCTGCGACTCCAGGGCCGCGTGCTCGCGAGGATGGTGGAGTCGGGTCGGTGCCTTCCCCAGTGCTGATGGAGTCGACTCGAACCATCGTCTTCCCCCGTCGCCTCGCTGTCCGTGAGGATGGTGAGTCGATGCGCGGGCGGCAACGAGACTTCGGGCTGCTGAGGCAGGAAAGGAAAGCGCGTGTCGTGCCGCCTCGAACCGCGGGCATCCCGTGGCCGCGAGGATGGTGGAGTCGATGCGGCTGCGAACGAGCTTCGGGCTGCTGAGCCAGAAGGAACGCATGTCGTGCCCCTGATGGTGACCCAGGACACGTGACCTTCAACGGAGAATGAGAGAGAGAGCCCGCGTGACGACTCCGCTGCCGACGTCGCGCGGGTTGCCGCTGCCTGTGTTGCTCGCGCTGCTCGGGCAGACCGCCATCTCAGCCGGCACGCACCTCGCGGCGCGCCGGGCCACGCAAGACGTCGACGCCATTTCGCTGGTGACGATGCGCATTCTGCTGTCGGCGGCGGGCTACGTCGGCGTGTTGGCGGCGTTGAGAGGGCCGTTGCTTCCACCCCGGAAGACGTGGGGTTGGTGGTTGCTCTTCGGCTTTCTCGCAGGGCCGGTGAATCAGGGCTTCTTCGTCTACGGGCTCTCGCAGTCGAAGGCCTCGCACGCCGGGCTGCTGTACGGCCTGACGCCGGTGGGCGTGTACCTGCTGAGCGTTGCCCGGGGCCGCGAGCAGCCAACCCGCGCGAGGCTGCTGGGCATCGTCGTGGCCTTCGCTGGCGTGCTCGTGTTGCTGCTCGGCCGTGGGCTCGGAGAAGCGCTCGGGCCGCTCGTGGGAGACCTCTTCATTCTCGGCGCCGTCGTCGCGTGGGTCTTCTGGACCGCGGAGTCACGGGAGAAGGCGCAGACCTTCGGCGGCCTTCGCACCGCAGGCTGGAGCCTCATCGCCGGGGCGCTCTGGTGTCTTCCCGCCGCGCCCTTCGTGGTGAAGCTCGACGCCTTTCTCGCAGCCCCCGCCATCGCACACTGGTGCCTCGCGTACCTGGTGCTGCTGACGAGCATGGGCTCGTACGCGCTGTGGAACTACGCGCTCTCGCGCACCGAGGCCTCGCGCGTCGCCGTCTTCGCGAACCTGCAGCCCATCGCCACCGCCGTCGCCGCCTGGGCGCTGCTCGACGAGAAGCTCGGCTGGGAGTTGCTCGCCGGCGGTGTGCTGGTGCTCATTGGCGTGAGGCTCGCCCAGCGGCAGTAGTTGGCTCGGCCAGTGGCAGCTCGCGTACGTCGTGCTGCTGACGAGCATGGCCCGTACCCATCGCCACGGAGCCAACTCAGGACCGCGTGTTCCGGACCGAGGTTGCGCCGCCTTTCCTCGCGGTCGAACCACGGCCTGCGCCGACAAAGCACCCGAGCGTCGATGCGACCACGCGCAGAAGACAAGACGGAGCACGGCATGCGCCGAGCATCGACGCGAGACCAGGTCGAGCATCAGAACGGCGCATACAAGTGAACGACCGTGCGGTCAGGGCACGAGCAGCTTCTGAACCTCGAGCGCCTCTGCCGACCGGCCCAGATGATTCAGACACCGCACCTTCTGCTGCAGCACCATTCTCCTCAGCGGCGCCTCTTCGACGCTGTCACCCGCAGGAGCGCGCAGCCACTTCTCCGCCTCCTCCAGCGCGAGCTCGCAATTCCCAACATCCGCCAGCTTCGCCACCGCGCGCGCCTGCGTCTCCCGCGTGGTCGAGTTGATGGGCACGAACGGCACATGCGCCTGCCGCTCGAGCTCACGCAGGTTCTCTTCGATGGACCTCAAGTTGAACCCCGTACCGCGACGCCGGCGGATCGGCGCCGGAGCGACAGCGACAGACCCTGGCTGCACGGTGACGACCGTGTCAGGCGGTGCATCGACTGGCGGCGCTGGCGGCGGCACGTTCACCGGCGCTTCGGCGATACCGGGAGGCGGCGCTGCCCACTCCTCTTCGGGGTTCACGGACGGCGGCTCGACATCGGTCTCATCAGCCGCCACGACGGGCTCGATGGCAGGCGTCGGCGCAACGACCTCGGGCTTCACGGTCGGCAGCGGCGGCGTGCTCGGCGCGCCAGACGGCCAGCGGTAGTCATCGAGCTCGCCCTCGTGCCAGGCGACGGCATGGCCGGCCGTCACCACGTGCGTCGACTTCGGCGTCCTCACCTCGACGCTGCCCTCTTCGACCGCGACGATGACCTTCGCCACCTCGCGCGACACGAGGAAGCGCGTGCCCAGGTCCTTCACCTCGACGTCACCGGCTCGAATGGTGAGCACACGGTCTTCGCGGTGCGGCACCACCATCGCCAGGCTGCCGCGCGAGATGTCGAGCGTGAGCGTCTTCTCTTCCAGCTTCGCGAGCTGCACGTCGGTCGAACCGGTGAGGCCCGCCTTCGTGCCGTCGGGCAGCTTCAGCCACAGCGAGCCATCCTTCTCGGTCGACAGCCGTGCGCCGGTCTCGAGCACCTGCGCGGTGCCCAGGGCTCCCGTGCCGCTCTTCGCCTTGCGCGCGCTCGCGACGACGGCCTTCACGGGCTTTCCAGCCGCCTGAGGAAGCTCCACGGGCGTGAGGGGAATCGGCTGCGTCACGTTCGCGACCGGCGACGTGCCACCACCGGCGCCATCGACGGGCTGCGACGACACGATGCGGAACGCGACGAACGCGAGTGCACACGCCGCTGCAGCCGCGAGCACGAAGCGCGGCGTGAACAACGAGCGCCACCAGCCACTCAAGGACCGCGCGGCCTCTTCATCGACCTTGTCGGCCAGCACTGCTCCAACCCGTCGCGCCATCGAGTCAGGCATCGGCGGCGGTTCGGGCAGCAACGAGAGCACCGAGAGTGACGACTCCACGTCGGTGAGCGCCGCACGCGCTTCCGGAGAGGCCTCGAGCTGCGCCTTCACCTGCGCCATCTCGGCCGAAGAGAGCTCGCCCTTCGCGTACGCCCACAGCGTGTCGGTCGAAGGCGTCGTCATGGCGCACCGGCCTTCAGCTGCTTCACGGCCTCGGTGAAGTCGACGCGTGCGCGGTTCAGCCGGCTGCGCACGGTGTTCACGGGGCAAGCACAGAGCTCACCGATCTCCTCGGGCTTCATGCCGAGCAGGTCGTGGTACACGAACACCGAGGCCTTCTCTTCGCTCATCGTCGAGAGCGCCTTCTGTACCAGCATCGCGGCCTGCTTCACCTGTGCGGCGCGCTCGGGGTCGTCGGTCTCGGGAGCAGACTCTTCGGGCAGCTCGTCGGAGTCGTGCGGGGCCTCGGGCTTGCGACGCTTGCTGCGCAGGTGCATCAGCCCGACGTTCACGCAGACGCGGTGCAGAAACGTCGTCACCTTCGAGTCGCCGCGGTAGCCCTTCAAAGCCCGCATCAACTGCAGGTAGCTCTCCTGCACGAGGTCTTCGAGGTCGGGCGAGTTGCCGACGACGCGGTAGAGCACGCGAAACGCCAGCTCCCGGGTGCGCTCGTAGAGCTGGGTGAACGCGACACCTTCACCGTCACGCGCGGCGATGGCCAGCGAGCGCAGTGGGTCTGCCACTGCGATGGAGTCAGTCGCCATACGTGGGAGGGTGAGGACGAGCGCCGTCATGGCAAACATCTGTTGCCGCGCGCAACCGCGACGATCCATCGCGCGATGCCTGATTTGCGCAGAAATTCCGCATGGTTGGGGTCTGTGACGGCGGCTACTTCTTCTTCTTCAACTGGCGAATCGCGTCGCCTGCTTCGTCCTGCCCGCAGTTGATGGGTCCGCTGGCACCTTCGTCTTTGGGCAGCTCCGACAGCCCGCGCAGCGCCGACACCGCGTCGACGTCGCCGAGGGTGGCGAGGCGATTGGCAGCGAGCTGACGAACCCGGCACGACTTCGATTGCAGCGAGGCGCCGTAGCGGGCGACGAGGTCGAGCCCTTCTGCGCTGGACGTCGCGTCGAGCCAGCGGAGCGCGCCCCATTGCTTCGCCGACAGCGGCTCCTTCGCGTAGCCGATGAACGCGGGCGTGAGCCGTTTGGGAGGCACGATGGCGATGAGCTCCTTGAGCTCGGCGTCGGTCTCGGCTTCGGCGAAGTCCTCAGCGAGCGACTCGAGCAGCATCGGGTGCGCGGCGTGGAGCGCCTGATACGGCTGCGCCGACAACAGCCCGCGCTCGGCGTCACGACGACCGGCTTTGTGCAGCGCCGCCGCCTTCAACGCGAGCAGCATCGGCGTCTCGCCCTTCGCACCAGGGAGGTTCGTGTCGATCAGCTCGAGCGCTTCGGTCGTCTGGTCGAGCGAGAGATGGCGCGCCACACGCTCCGTCACTGGCGGAGGCCAGAACGCATACGCCGTGGGAATCGTGGCGATGACGAGCGCGGTGACGACGAGGCTCTTCTTCCACTGCGAGTCGAGCTGGCGCGTCAGCTTCGCGACCGTGCGCGCGCCCTGCCCCACGTTCGTCTGCACGCGGCCAGCAGTGATGGTGAGGTTCGCCCACGTCTGCGTGGTGACGGCCTGCAGCGCGCGGCGGGTCTGGGTGCCGAGGTCGAGATCCGTCGGCGCCTGAAGCCGGAGCGCGTCGACCAGGGCAGCGCCATCTTTCGGGCGATTCGATGGCTTCTTCTCGAGGCACTGCATCACCAGCTTCACGAGGCCCGGGTACGTGCGCAGCTGCGGCGCGACGTCGTCGATGGCCGGTGGTTTCTCGCGCACGTGCTGCTCGAGGTAGTCGCGCGTGTCGGGCCCGAGGAATGGAAGCCGGCCCGCGAGCATGCGGTAGGCGAGCACGCCGAAGCTGTAGACGTCGGTGCGGGAGTCGACAGGTGACGCGGTGGCCTGCTCGGGCGCGACGTACGCAGGGGTGCCGACAGCCTGGCCGGGGTGAGAGACGAACGGGTTCGAGCCCGGCGGAGGCAGCGGCGGTGGCCCGCCCTTCATTTCCTCGTCGGGAATCTCCATGAGGCGCGCGATGCCGAAGTCGAGCAGTCGCGCCTGCTCGCCACGAAGTCCGGGGCCGATGACGACGTTCTGCGGCTTGATGTCGCGGTGAATGATGCCGCGCTCGTGAATGGCTGCGAGGCCCTCGGCGAGCTGCAGCATGACTCGCATCGCGCGACGCGGCTCGAACGGCCCCTGCTTGAGCGCCGCCTCGAGCGTCTCGCCTTCCGCGAGCTCGAGCACCAGCACGGTGCCGTCCTTGCCCGACTCGAAGTCGATGACGCGAACGACGGAGGGGTGCTCGACCGTCGACAGCAGCCGCGCTTCACGTTGAAAGCGGTCGGCCATCGCGGGCTGGCTCGAGAGGTCGCGCTTGAGCACCTTGAGCGCGACGAGCCGTCCGAGGGAGACCTGCTCGGCGAGGAAGACCTCGGCCATGCCGCCACCTCCGAGGTGGCGGATGAGCTTGAAGCGTCCTCCCAGCACGAGACGGTTGGCGGCCACGCGACGAACGTAGGACCTACACCGGCGAGCGCCTCACAGCCACGGTGGGGTGAAACCCGTTTCCCCGGTTCGATTTCGCCTTCGCGCAGACGTCGCCGCAGCGCTCAGTGACCAGGCAAGACTGCTGGCAGCGACACGTCTCGAATGCACTCAGGCTCACGCCAGAGGGCACATCAGCGCGCTCCGCCTCACGTCTTCGCTTTCGGCTCCATCTCACGGGCTTTCAGTTCGAATCCGCCGCCGCACAGACTTCGCCAGATCGCATCCAGTCGCGAGCGCACATCAGCGCGCTCCGGCTCACGTCTTCGCTTTCGGCTCCATCTCACGGGTTTTCAGTTCGAATCCGGGGCCGCACAGACTTCGCCAGAGCGCATCCAGTCACGAGCACGTCAGCGAGCTCCGGCTCACGTCTTCGCCAGAGCGAAGCAGTCAGCTCACTGCAGCACGAAGCGATACACGTACCGGACCGTGAGCGTCGCGGGCCCACCGCTGCGAACGCCCGGCTCCCAGCGGCTCTGCCGAATCGCCTGCTCCGCCGCCTCGTCGAGGCCGTAGCCGGGACCACGCAGCACCTTCACCGCGACGACACGCCCGTTCACGTCGATGGTGACGAGCAGCTCGACCTCTCCATCGACCTCGGCGTCTCGCGCCTCCGCCGGGTACTCCAGGCGAACCTCTTCACGCAGGCGCGGTTCACGATCGGGAAGCGTCGCGACGCGCGGCTCTCCACCACTCGGAGGAAGCGTGCCGCCACCACCCAGCTCGACGAATGGAACACCGGGCGGCGCAGGCGGACCTTCGGGAACCGTGATGCTCCCAACTGGCGAGGCAGGCAGCGTCGGTCCTGAAGGTGGTGCGCGGCGTACCGGAGCGCGCGTTCTCGTGACCGCGGCATGAGGCGAAGGAGCGACCTGCTTCACGACCTGAGGCTCGACCCGAGGAGGAACAGGCAGGGTCGCATCGAACTCGAGCACCCGCGTGACCGACGGCGAGGGCTTCCACGTCGGCAGCCGCGCTCCGATGAGCACGTGAACGGCGACGGAACTGAGGAGCGCCATGAGAACCGTGCGCTCCATCGGTCACTCCAGGTACCAGCTGTAGTTGTACGTGATGGTGGTGCCGACCATCTCGCCGCCCTTGGTGGCCGGCTTGAACTTGAACTTCCGCATCGCCGCGAGGGCCGCTTCGTCGAGGCCAAACCCCAGGCCCTTGAGCACCTTCACGTCGGTGACGACGCCGTTCTCGTCGATGGTCACCTTCAGCACCACGGTGCCTTCGATCTCGTTCTTCTTCGCCTCTTCCGGGTACGGCGGCTTGAACTCCGAGGCGACCTCGGGCTGGGTGTCAGCGCCACCGGGCGGCACGTACTTCGGCGCGCGGTACGCCTGCACCGTCGACGGGTCGACCGGCTTGTCGGCTTTTCCGTACGTCGTGTTGCCCACGCCCACGGCGAACGTTCCGCCCGCGGTCGTCGACGACATCGAGATGCCCACCACGAGCGGCACGGGCTTGGTCGACGCTTCCGGCGGCGGCTCTTCGTTCGGCGGCGGCGGCGCGTCGGGCGGAGGCTTCACCACAGCGACCTTCACCGGCGGCGGCGGCAGCTTCACCTTCGGAGGATCGGGCTTGGGCGGCTCGGGCTTCGGCTCCTCGACCTTCGGCGGTGGTGGAGGTTCGTAGAACTCCATCTCGACGTGCTTGTTGCGGCTCGCGTGGTCGACCTTGTCGGGCAGGAACACGACCGTCACCGCGTGCGTGCCGACCGAGAGCGTCACCATCACCGCGAGGATGATCCAGCTCACCAGGTCGTCGCTGGACGAAGAGGCTGGAGACGACTGACTCATCACGGCGGTGCTCATGGTGCTCGAAGCTGCGACGTCCGGCGCGGCCTTGCTGGTTCCGTCTCGCACGGGTTCCGGCGCGGTCACAAGCCCACCAGCGTCTCGGGCGCGCTAAGGCGCCGGAGCCTTTCCGTCCTTGACGATGTTGAGGGCGAACTTGGCGATGCCGGCCTCTTTCACGAGGTCGATGATGTTCATCACCTTGCCGTAGTTGAGTGACTGGTCGGCGCTGATGATGGCCCGAACGTCTTTGTCCTTCGCGACGGCGTCCTTCATCTTCACGAGCAGGTTCGCGGTGTCGCTGGGCGCTCCGTCGAGGAAGAGGTTGGCGTCCTTGTCGAGGGTGATCATCACCGGACCCTGCAGGGTCTTGTCGTTGGTGTTGGCTGCGCGCGGCAGGTCGACCTCGACGGTCTCGCGCACGATGAAGTTCGCCGTCACCATGAAGATGATGAGCAGCACGAGCACGATGTCGACGAGCGGCGTGACGTTGATGCCGGTGATTTCGCCGTCGTCGTCCTGTTGAGCGCCGCCAGCCATCGGTTACTTCCCCGCCAGCGTCGTCGAGCGCAGGTGGCCGACGAGTGCGTGACCGAGGGCCGACGAGCGGGACACGGTCGTCTTCAGCGAGCGCTGCAGCACGTTGTACCCAACGACGGCAGGAATCGCGACGAAGAGGCCGACGGCGGTGGCGACGAGCGCCTCAGAGATGCCGCTCATGACCGTCGACTGCACCTCGGCGCCCTTCGCGCCGGTGGAGCCGAGATCGTTGAACGCCTTGATGATGCCGAGCACCGTGCCGAACAGGCCGATGAAGGGCGTGTTCGAGCCCAGCGTGCCGAGGAACGAGAGGAACCGCTCGTAGCGTGGGCGCTCCCGGGCCAGCGTCGAGTTGATGAGCTCTTCGACCGAGTCGGGGCCCTTGGGCGACCACTCGATGCCTTCGAGCAGCACCGACGCCTCCATGCCCTTCTGCGTGCCGATGGCCGCCTTCACGCCGTCGAGGTCGCCCTTCGCGAGCTTCTGCATCACGAGGTCGGTGTTCGAGAGGCGATGGGTGAAGAAATAGAGCGTGCGCTCGAGCATCACGGCCACCGAGAGCACCGAGAGAATCGCGAGCAGCCACAACACCCACTCGGCGTCACCCGTGAAGGTGGCGAGCAGCTTCTTGGTGAGCCAGCCGCCCTTTTCGGGGGCCATCATCTGTCCGACGATCAGCAGCGAAGTCATGGATTTGTCAGGTTTCCGCCCGGGGGTGCAGGGCGGGGGGATCAATCGTTGGCAGGGTGCGCAAAGTCAACGAAAACGCACGTCGGTTGCAACTGGCCCTCGTCAGGGAAACCAGTCGCGCGAGATGGCGAAGTAGCCCAGCCGCAGAAAACCGAAGCCGAAGAACGCGGTGAAGAGCACGCGAAAGACGCGCGAAAACCAGGGCTCGAGCAGGTCGAGGCGGCGCTCCAGTTCGTTCACGCGGGACTGTGGAACCAGCGCCGTCACGCCAAGCACGAGGAAGAACGGCCAGAGGAAGACGACGAAGGGGTTCGCGCCCAGGGCCAGCTGAAACTCCCCCTGCGAGAGCATCGCGAGCCCGCGGGTGACGCCACACCCCGGGCAGGGCAGGCCGGTCGTTGCATGGAGCGGGCAGAGGTCCGGTCCCAGCCCAAGCATCGGCATGAAGAAGCTGGCGACGAAGGCGGCGAGCACGACCCTGCGCGACCAGGGGCTGATGAGGCCCTTGAGCCAGGCACGTGGCCGTTTCTCGAGCGGCACAATGGTTTCTTGCACCTGACTCCTGCCAGCGGGTTCTTCCACCCAGTTTGCGCTTCCGGGATTCACCCCGGCAGCACTAGCCTCGCTTCTGCATCATTCTCAACCAGTCATCGGAGGGGTAACACATATGGCAATGATTCTTCTGGCTCTCTCGGGCCTGCTCAGCATCGTCAACCTGGCGTGCCTGATCGTCTTCTTGATTCAACTCTTCAAGGCCAAGGGAGCCGGCCACGCGGTCGCAGGGTTCTGCTGCGGCCTCTACACCCTCATCTGGGGCTGGCAGAACGCCGACGCCCTCGACGCGGCGAACCCGCCAATGGTGCTGAAGTACAAGCAGTGGATCATGCTGTGGACCGGCGCGATCCTCGGCAACATCGTGCTGAACATCGCCGGCCAGGCGATGGCCCGCATGTAATCAGCCTCACGGCTCTTGAAGAACGAAGGCCCCGACACCATTCAGTGCCGGGGCCTTTCTCATTCAAAATGCGCGCTCAGAATGATGGAGCGCTCAGCCCTTGAACGACGGGCCCGAGTACTGCGCGTCGCCGAAGCCGAGCATGGGAATGAAGATGAACGGCAGGAACACCATGCCGATGGCGTAGCCCGTGCTCTTCCCGAACGACTTCGCGAGATCGATCATGATGAGAATCATCGCGACGAAGTTCACGCAGGGGACGAAGGTGAGAATGAACCAGAGAATCGGGCGGCCGACGATCTGGGTCATGACGTAGGTGTTGTAGATGGGAACGATCGCCGCCCAGCCCGGCTGGCCGGCCTTCACGAACAGCTTCCACATGCCCGCGATGATGACGGCAAAGACGGCCAGCTCGACGACGAGCATCAGCAACCCGACGATGGCGCCTGCGGCGCTTCCTCCACCACTTTCTTCCATGGTTTTCCCTCCCGATTGGTCTGCGTTGATTGAGGCGGCGGCACGGTACCCGAAGAGCCGAGGGGGCATGCCCTCAAAGTGATGCACCTGATCGATCGCACCATCACGTGGCGAATCGTCGTGCAGCCGTTGCTGCAGCCGGCGATGCGGTTCATCGCGTTGGCGGTGTTGATCGGCTCCGTTGTGTTGCCGGCGGGTCCCCTCGGTCCTGACCTGTGCCCCGTGCATCGCGCGACTGGCCTGCCCTGCCCCGGCTGCGGCGTGACGCGCGCCCTCATGTACGTCTCGCACGGTCAGCTCGCGGAGGCGCTCGGCGCGAACCCGTGGGTCGTCGTCTTGTGGCCCGCGCTGGTGCTGCTTGCGCTCAGCATCATCGTGCCAGCGCCATCGATGGACCGCTTCGACGCGCTCATCGCGCGGTGGGAGCCGTGGCCGTCGAGAATCGTGCGCGTGTTGATCGTCGCGTTCTTCGGCTTCGGAATGGTTCGAATGCTCGCGTTCCTGATCAGCGGCGAACCGTTTCCCTGATCAGAACCGCCCGTTGGTTGGGCGCGAACGGGATGAACGGGCGCTCGAACTCGACGAACGAACCGAGATCTTCAGGGGGTCGCGGCCACGCTGAACGCGAAGAGTGGCGCGAGGCGTACGGCCGTTCGTCGTCGAGCCCCCACCCGTCGCCGAGACCGAGAACGTCGGCCCCGCTGCGAGCATCACGGCATCGGCAGGCGCACGTCACCCGGCGCCACGTGCACGTTGCCGGTAGGCAGAATCCACTGCTGGGGGAAGCGCTCTTTGTCGGCGCGCTCGGCCGAGACTTCACCGATGACGCGGAAGGTGACGGCACGACCGGTCACTCGCACGGCGCGCCGCGAGAAGATGACGAAGTTCAGCTCGGTCGCCTCCTGCGAGAGCAGATACAGGCCGTCTGACTGTGAGCCCGCGACCGCGTGAGCCGAGGCCGCGCGCACGAGGGGATCCGCATACGCCGCACCGAGGCCCGCGATGACCTGGTCGAGGCGCAGACCGAAGAGGTCTCCGTTGATGCTGCCGATGAAGCTCGAGAGCCCGCCCGCGCCGCCTTCGTCACCCCAGCAGAAGATGAAGAGCACGCACTGCCGCGACGCCTCGCCTTCGAGCTTGTCGCCGATCTGGTACGTGACCTCTTGCGGCCGCGCCCACATCGAGTGCGCCTCGGGACGCATCGAGGCGGCGGAGTCGAGGTGATTGCGCGCGCTCGACGTCACCGCGCATGAGGAACCAACAGAGACCGCAGCCGCAAGGAAGAGGAGCTTCTTCATGCGCGCGCTCGTAGATCGCAGCGCGCGAGGCTCCAACGAACTTCGTCAGGCCGGCTGCGCCCAGCGACCGACCGAGATGGTGCCTCCCGGCCGCATCTCCATCAGCAGCGTGCGCGCCGAGTAGCGCGACTCGGTCAGCCACGAGGGCTCCGAGCTCCACGTCACGTTCGAGCTCGTCACCTTGCCCGTCGCGTCGAACTTCACCGTCACCTCTTCGGCGTAGTTGTTCACCTCGCCGAGCGAGTTCGGAGCCGTCGAGCCATCGGCGTCCTTCATGTCGTCGAAGCTGCCGGTCGCGAGCACCATCGACGTCACCGTGCCAGCAGCATCACGCTCGACGCGAATCACGTTCGCCATGTGATCGACCCGGCCGTCACCAGTGTGGTCGATGAAGATGACGTCGCCCGGAGTCATCTGGCTCACGGGAACCTCAGGCCGCGTCTGGTCACCAGCGTTGTCACGCGCGGCGCTCCACGGCGCGGTCACCTTCACCGAACGAGAGGCCATGTTCGCGTCGACGCCGGGGTAGCGCACGTTCACGCCAGAGAGCATCGAGGCCTTCGGGTCGAGCCGCTGAATCGCCTGCGCGTTCTCGTAGCCGGGCCGCACCTTCGCGAGCGTCTCGAAGCGGCTGAAGAAGCCCTGCGGGTTCGCGGCGGTCGAGGCCACCCAGTCTTTCGCGGGCAGGCCCTTCGGCGGCGGCAGCTGCACACCGAGGTCGGCTTTCACCTTCGCGCGGAAGCCATCCATCATGAAGAGCGAGAGCGTCTTGCAGTCGGCCTCGACGCGGTTGCCCTTGAGCTGCTCCCAGTACGAAGCGACGAAGGTGCCGTACGCCTTCTGAATCTCGGGGTGGCTCCAGTCGACGGGCTTCGAGCGATCGGTGATGGCGGGCAGGCGCGGGCCGTTGATGGCCGCGGTCGTGAGGTACTGGAGCGGGTTGCCGCTCTTCTCGGCCGGCGTGCGCAGGTCCGTGCTCGCGAGCTTCGTGTCGAGGGCCTTGAGGGTGGAAGCGTCGACGATGCCGGTCGCAGGCAGGCCCGCGCTGGTCTGAAAGGTCTTCACCGCGCGCTCGGTGCCGGGGCCGAACTTGCCGTCGACGGTGCCGACGTTCACGCCGAGGCGCGCGAGCGCGTACTGCACTGCGACGGCGCGGTCTCCGTTTTGAGCACGCGCGAGCGGAAGGCTGCCTGCTGCGGAGAACGCGTTCTTCAGCGCCGCGTCTTTCGGAACGAACGGTCCCGCGTCGGCGACGTCGAACACCGCGCGCGCCTGGAGGGCAGCGGCAACGGTTGCAGCTTTCGTCGCCGCGCCGGTGTCGGAGGTCAGGTTGATGGAGCCCGCGTCTCCGTTGCGATCGAATGCGTCGACGGTCTTGAAGAGCGCAGCGGCTTCATCGGCTCCGGCGATCTTCCCGTCGCGGTTCAGGTCGGCCTTCGCCACGTCGACGCCAGCGAGCTTTGGATCGCGCCCAGCCTCGGCGACGTCGATCTTCTTGTCCTTCAGCGACTGCGTGAACTCGTTGCGGGAGAGCCGGGCGACCATGGGTGTTCCTCAAGCACGAGGAGGGTGGAAGGCGCCAGCCCCCACCCTCGACTCGGCGAAATGAAGTTCGAAGTTACTGAACGCGCAGCGTGTACGTGCCGTTGTTGCGCGCGAGCTCGGCGTTCATGTCGGCGCGGAACTGACGAAGGGTCGCGGCGTCTCCTACGATGCCGAGGCAGCCTGCGGTGCCGGGGCCAGCGCCGTCAGGGTGAATGCGCAGGTACTGACGATCGCGGCCAGCGCGAGAGTCGTAGAAGCGGTCAGAGCCGGGACGACGCGGGTCTTCCATCACGAAGCTGAAGCCGACGCCGTCGCGCGTGAAGCCCGCATCGGAGCGGCTGTTCATGTGCGCGCGCACCCGGAACTCACCCTGGGGCGTCGAGAAGCTGCGGCTGTTGCCCGAGCGGAACTGGTACGTGTGGCCGTTCACCGTCACCGAGCCCGTCACCATGCCGCGGCCGTTGCGGGGCGCGTCGATGCGCGCGGAGCCGTTGGTGGCGCTGCGGTTGCCACCGTTGATGTCGACCGGGTTCGTCGTGCGGCGATCGAAGCCGTCACGCCGAAGCGCCTGCATCGTCTTCGTGCCGACGACGCCGTCGACCTCGAGGCGGCGGGCCTGCTGGTACTTCTCCACCGCAGACTTCGTCTTCGGACCGAACGAACCATCGGTCGAACCGGGGTTGAAACCGGCCTGACGAAGCGTGTCCTGCAGCCGACGAACCGAATCACCACGCGAACCAACGGAGAGAGTGCTCATGCTCTGTTGTCGCAGCCGCGCGGCGAAAGGCGCACCTGTTGATCTGTAATTGGTGTTGCTGTCGGAGCATGTAGGCCAATGACGGCTTGGCGATTGCTGAGCCCGTGGTCATGCGAACGGTTCTGATGATTTTCCTCGTGGTTGCAGCTGGTTGTGGGCGCGACGGGCTCATCGACCCTCAGACTTTCGAGGAAGCACCACTTCACCTGCGTGGAACGCTGAGTTTGAGCCCGCAGAAGAAGGGCCTGCTCAACATCGAGATTCCGACTCGGGTCGAGTTCACGATCGTGGGATCAGAACCGGCGAGCGTTCCGCAGACGGGCTTCACCTCGTTGCGCCGCTTCGACGCGATGACCGACGAAGTGACGCTGACGCCGATGGCGTTGGGCGCGACCTCGCTCGAGCGCCTGAACCTTACACAGCCGGGAGTCTCCATCGCCATCGACAAGGTCGTGGCGACGATCGGAGGCGCCTCGGTGGCCGTTTCTGGAACCGTCAGCACCTTCGCGGGTGACGTGGTCGATCAGACGCCGTTCACGGGAACGTTCGCTCTGACCAAGGAAGCGGGTGGCGCGAAGGTGCAGCTGCGATCGGTGCGGCCGAGCGGCGCGCTGCGACCGTTCGATGAGCTCGAAGTTCGCGCGGAGCAGCCGTTGTCGGTGTCCGACCTCGCGCAACTGAAGGTGCTGCAGAATGGAGCGCCCATCACCTTCGCGATGCTCACGGGCTCGCGGCCGTTCACGAACGTGTTTCGCCTTCGCGCGACGGAGCTGATGGCGTCTGGCGCACGGCTCTCGCTCGGTGGGTCGGCCGGTCACGGAGGCGTCGCGATGGTGATTCCGTCGGAGCCTCAAGTGAAGGTCGAGGACGTCGTCGGCGGTTGGCAGTCGACCTCGTTCGAAGCGCGCGGAGACGCGAGAATGCTCGTGGGCGATGGCCGGCCTCCAGTGGCTGAGCCGGTGATGCAGGTCTCGAACGGTGCGGCGATCTGGCGTCGGGAAGTGGTGCCTGCGGGAGCGCGGCGCCTGACGTTGTGGGTCCAGTCGCTGTCGACCAGCGGAAGCCAGCTGGTGCACGGCTCGACGGCACGCGTCTCGGTCTCGACGGAACCTGGCGCGGCGACGGTGCTCGCGAACATTCAGCCATCGGTCGGGTGCAAGGTCGACGGCTTCACCTTCTGCAGTGCGTGGACGGAGGTGAGCTTCGACGTGACTGCGCTCGCGGGGCGGACCCTCTTTCTCGAAGCCAGCTCCACGATGCCGTCGTTCTTCGGCCCGGTGCACGATGGGTTTCAGGTGGCCGAGCCTCACTTCGGGAACTGACGGCGGGAGCAGAGGTGTGATTCGGTACGCGGCCGCGTGACCGGGGAAGCGACATCGTGAGCTGGATGGTGGTGGCCATGCTTGCGGCGGCTCCGACGACGATCGCGGTCGATGGGTCGACGACCTGCGCACCACGGGCGGTTCTCGAGCGGGAACTTCGTCGGGCACCGGTGTTGTTCGTCGAGGGTGGAGCGGCGTTGACCGTGCGGCTGGCACCCGAGGGTGCCGAGCATCGGTTGTTCGTGCGCGATGCGAGTGGTGCCACGGTCATCGAGCGCTCGTTGCCAACGGCCTCGTGTCAGGAGGCCGGCGTTGCGGCGGCGTTGATCATCGATCGCGCGCTGAGAGACATCGTGGTGCGGTTGCCTCCGAGCGCGACGGCGAAAGACGCGACGACGAAGGACGCGACGACGAAGGACGCGACGGCGAAGGACGGGACGGCGAAGGACGCGACGGCGAAAGACGCGACGGCGAAAGACGCGACGGCGAAGGACGCGACGGCGAAGGATGCGACGGCGAAAGGCGCGACGACGAAAACTCGGCCGACGTCGCGAGACACGACTGCGCGCGACACGACTTCGCGAGACACGACTGCGCGCGACACGACTTCGCGAGACACGACTTCGCGAGACACGACTGCGCGCGACACGACTGCGCGAGACAGGACTTCGCGAGACACGACTCCGCGAGACACGACTTCGCGAGACA
>CALRPN020000054.1:0-74596 GCA_943370055.1 Archangium gephyra | reverse complement strand
CCCGGCAACGTGCGCGAGCTGCATGACTTCATCGAGAAGGCGCTCGCGCTCGGAGACCTCTCGAGCCCTGCTGCGACGCTCGGCGACGAAGACCTCGATGAGCCCGCGCCCACAACCCTCGACTACAAACAGGCACGCGAAGAAGCGCTGACCTCATTCGAGCGCGAGTACGTCGCCCACCTGCTGCGCACCTTCGACGGAAACGTCTCGAAGGCCTCGCGCGAAGCCGGCCTCGATCGGGCCTACCTGCACCGCCTGATCAAACGGCACGGCCTCGACGAGAAGTGACTTCCTGAGAATTCTCTCATCGTCGGTTCAGGGAAGGTCTGAGACGACCCGCTACGACGCGCCGCATGGTTGCGTGGCTTCTGCTGGTGTCGGTTCAAGCGCAGGCGTTGTCCTTCGAAGAGGCCCTGCGGCTCGCTGATGCATCACCTGCGTTGACGGCGGCCTCGACGGCGATCGAACAGCGGCGGGCGTTGGCGGAGCAGGTGCCGTGGCTCACCGGAAATCCGTCGATCATTCTGCAGCCCGGTGGGCGTCGCACGGCGCAGGGAGGAATCGGTCCCGAGCTCTACGTCGGTCTGACGCAGGACGTGAGCCTCGCTGGCGCCGGAGTCAGCCGAAAGGCCGCGGCCCTCGCAGAGGTCGACGTCGATCGGCTGGAGCGTCACACCCTCGCCCGCCTCGTCCGCCTCAACACCGCGCAGGCCTGGCTCTCGCTATGGGCCGCGCAGGACTCGTTGCAGGCGGTGCGTGAAGAGCTCGCGCTCGCGACGGACTGGCAGAACAAGGTGATCAAGGGCGCAGAGGCCAGTGGCTTCACGCGCGTCGATGTCGCCGTCGCGAGCGCCTACCACGCAGAGGCCCACCTCGCGACGCTGAGCCTCGAAGGAGAGGTCTTCGTTCGTGGCGTCGCGCTGAACCGGGCGCTCGCTCGTGACGCGATTGAGCCTGCGGTCGTCACCGCTGCCCTGCCTCCGCTCGAGATTCCCAGGCACGACGACGCGAAGGTGCTCGCGACGTCGCACGAAGCGGCCCCGGTGAGGACGGCGGCGGCCCATGTCGAGGCAGAGCGGGCGCGCGGAATCGAGCTCGAAGCGGCTCGCGGCACCTCGCTTCAGGTCGGAGCGCTCGGCTGGCGTGAAGGCACGGGCGATCTCGCGGCGGTCGCCACGCTGCAGCTCACCCTGCCCGCGTTCGAACGAGCCCAACGGGAGCGCTCCGCCAACGCCGCCGCCATCGCCCGCGCAGAAGGACGCGTCGCCTCGAGCCTCGCCGAAGAGCGCGCCGAGCGCCTCGATGCCCTGCACGAGGTCGAACACACGTCCGAGGTGCTGCACGTGACCGAAGTCGAGCTGGTCCCCGCTGCGCAGATCGCCCTCGACGGCCTGCAGCGGCGCTTCGACGCAGGTGAGACGACGGCGCAGGAGCTGGTCCTGGCCCGCCGTGCGTTGGTGGCCGCAAAGGCCCGCCTCGCGAGAGCGAGAGCAGACGTCGCATGGGCACGGTTCAGATTGTCGACGTTGATCACGGAGGTCTCCCGATGAAGCGCGTGGTGCTGGCGACGATGGTGATGGTGGGCTGCGACAAGCCGCCAGCGACGATGGTGCTGAGTCCCCCTCCCCCACTGACGGCGACGAGCGCCACCACGCGCTGGGTCGAGAGCCGAAGCGCCGAAGACACGGCGTTGCTGGAAGCGCCGGCGCGCGTGCTGCCGAGCCCTGATGGCATCGCGTCGATCGCGCCACCGCTCCAGGCGCGCGTCGTTCGAGTGCGTGTTCGGCCAGGTCAACGGGTGGCAGCGCAGGAGCCGCTCATCGACGTGTTGATGCCCGAGCTGCTCCACGCCGCGGGCGATCTCGCGGGTGAACAGCTGAAGGTCGACGCCTTCACGCGGCGGAAGGCCCAGCTCGATCTGCTGAAGAGTGAAGGCCTCGCGCGTCTCGCCGAGCTGGCCGAGGTCGATGCACAGCTCGCGACCGCACGGGCCGATGCACAGGCCGCCCGCGCGACGCTGCGGGCCTCGGGCGTCTCGGACAAGCAGGCCGAAGCGCTCGTCTCGGGTGATGGCGTGCTGTCGCTGCGCGCGCCGATCGCGGGGCTCGTGACCTCAGTGGAGGCAGTGCCGGGAGAAGTTCGGGATCCCGCCGGGCGCCCGCTCGCCCAGCTCGTCGGTGCCGGAGATGGACGGGTCGAGGCCCGATTTCCCTCGACACCTGGTGACGGGGCGCGCTTCGTCTTCCTTGCGGGCTCGATCACGACGCCGGTCGATCTCATCTCCATCTCTCCCCGCTTCGAGCCGTCCGATGGCTCTCGCCTCGCGTGGTTCTCGGCTGACGCGGGGCTGCTGCCGATCGGCGCGACGGGCCGGGTGCGCGTCTCGGCTGATCCCGCGTGGCGGGTCGTGCCGTCACGCTCACTGCTCGAACAGGGTGGAGCCGTGCGGATTCGTCAGCGCACGGCAACGGGCTCGGAGCTGATCGAGGTGAAGGTCATCGCCCGCAGTGGCGCCGAAGCGGTGGTGGTCGGCCTCGCTGCGAACGCGGTCGTCGCGGCCGACGGGTCGGAGTCGCCATGATCCGCAAGCTGGTCGAGCTGTCGGTCGACGCCCGCGGCTGGGTCGTCGGCATCACGCTGCTGCTGGCGACCGGCGCCCTCGTGCTCGGCGTTCAGCTGCGCCTCGACGCCCTGCCCGACCTCACGAACAACCAGGTGATCGTGCTGACGCGTTCGGCCGGTCTCTCGCCAGAAGAAGTGGAGCGCCTCATCACGCGCCCCATCGAAGTCGCGCTCGGTGGTGTCCCCGATCTCGTCGAGCAGCGCAGCCTGTCGCTCTCCGGCATCTCGTCCGTGACCGTGGTGTTCGAGAAACACGTCTCGCCGTGGCTCGCGCGGCAGATGATCGCCGAGCGGCTGACGAGCCTCGATCTTCCGACTGCCGCAAAGCCCGAGCTCGCGCCGCTCACCGGAGGCCTCGGAGAGATCTTTCACCTCACGCTCTCGTCTTCCTCACGCACCCCGGCCGAGCTGCTCGAACTCGCGACCTACCGCGTGGCGCCGCTGCTCAAGTCGGTGTCGGGCGTCGTCGAAGTGAACTCGTGGGGCGGCGCAGAGCGCACGTGGGACGTGATCGCCGATGACGCGCGGCTGTCTGCTCGTGGGCTCACCCTGTCGCAGCTGAAGACCGCGCTCGAAGGCTCTTCTGGTGTCGCGACCGGCGGAGCGCTGCCTTCCGGAACCGCGCAGGTGTTGCTCCGCGGTCAGGCGCGCCCGAGTCGACCGGGAGAACTTGGCGCGGCGATCGTCACGGGAAACTCGATTCGTGTCGGCGACGTCAGTGAGGTGCGTGAAGGCGCGAAGCTGCGTCTCGGCGCGGCGACGGCGAACGGCCAGGGCGAGACGCTGTACCTGATGGCCCAGATGCTCCGCGACGCGAACGCGCTCGAGGTGATGGACAGGCTGCACGCCCGCATGCCGCAGGTGCAGGCGGTGCTCCCTGCCGACGTGCGCATCGACATCGTCTACGACCGCGCCACGCTCGTTCGGGCCACGCTCAAGACGGTCGCGTCGAACCTGCTCGAAGGCGGTCTGCTCGTCGTCGTGGTGCTGCTGCTCTTCCTCGGCAGCTTCCGCGCCGGCCTCATCGTCGCCAGCGTCATTCCCCTCGCGATGGCATTCGCCACGGCCGCGATGGCGGTGTTCGACATTCCCGGAAACCTCATGAGCCTCGGCGCGCTCGACTTCGGTCTGCTCGTCGACGGCGCGGTCGTGCTCGTCGAGGGGCTCTTCCAGGGCATCTCGAACCAGACGCT
This sequence comes from Archangium gephyra, assembly GCA_943370055.1. Lineage (GTDB taxonomy): Bacteria > Myxococcota > Myxococcia > Myxococcales > Myxococcaceae > Xiheimicrobium > Xiheimicrobium gephyra_A. The sequence goes on along the minus strand of CALRPN020000054.1, from coordinate 70,781 downwards.
CACGAAGGGAGAGCTGCACGATCGCATCCGCTCCATCTCGGCGAGAAACGCGCGGCCCGTCTTCTTCTCGGTGCTGGTGATCCTGCTCGTCTACGTCCCGGTGCTCTCGCTCACCGGCGTCGATGGCACGCTCTTTCGGCCGATGGCGCTGACGGTGGTGTTCGCGCTCGGCGCCGCGCTGCTGCTCTCGCTGACCTGGGTGCCGGCCGTCGCCGCGCTGGTGCTGCGTCAGAAAGACGTCCCCAAACACCACCCGCCGCTCGTGCGCTTCGTCGAGTGGATCTACCCGAAGGTGCTCTCGCCCGGCCTCAACCGGCGCGGCGCCGTGGCGGGTGGAACGCTCGCGATGCTGGCCGTCGGCGTGCTGCTCGGCCGCACGCTCGGGGTCGAGTTCACGCCCCAGCTCGACGAAGGTGACCTCGTCATTCAGACCGTGCGCGCGCCCGACATCTCGCTCGAAGAAGCCGTGAAGGCGAGCAACCGCTACGAGGCGTTGATTCGAAAGAACTTCCCTGAGGTCGCGCAGATCGTCTCACGCGTCGGCAGCCCCGCGGTCGCCACCGACATCATGGGCTTCGACCAGGCGGACATCTTCGTGCAGCTGACGCCGAAGGAGACGTGGCGGCCAGGAGTCACGAAGCAACAGCTCGTCGCGCAGATGGAGGAGCTGCTTCATCGGGAAGTCCCCGAGGCCGAGCCGTCGTTCACCCAGCCCATTCAGATGCGCTTCAACGAGCTGCTCGGCGGAGCGGTGACCGACGTCGCCGTGTCGATCTACGGAGAGGACCTCAACGAACTGCGAAGGACAGCCGAAGCGGTCGCGGCTCGGGTCGAGAAGGTGCCAGGCGCGGCCGACGTTCGGGTGCTCGCCCCACCCTTCGTTCCGCTCGTGACAGTTCGTCCCCGCGCGCTCGATGCAGCGACGGCAGGCTTCACCGCGAGAGACGTTCTCGACGCCGTGCAGGCCGCGCGCGTGGGCCTCGACGTCGGGCTCACCTTCGATGGCCCGGTGCCGATTCCGCTTCGGCTCAAGACGGCGGGTGCTCCGAATGCGTGGAGCCTCGACAGTCTTCCGCTCCCCGTCGCCTCGGGTGGCGTCGTTCCGCTCTCGCGCGTGGCTGACATCATTCGCACCGAAGGGCCGGCCCTGATCTCTCGACGCAATGGAGAACGGCGCCTCGTCGTCGGCTTCAACGTTCGTGGCGCCGATCTCGGGACGGCTGTCGCGGGAGCGCAAGTGGCAGTGAAGGAACTGACGCTGCCCTCGGGCTTCCGGCTCGAGTGGGGTGGTCAGTACGAGTCGCTCACCGAAGCCTCCCGCCGGCTCGCCATCGTCGTTCCAGTCGTGCTCCTGGGAATTCTCGCCGTGCTCGCGTGGACGTTCTCTCGCCTTCGCCCGGCCCTCTTCGTGTTCTCGCTCGTGCCCTTTGCAGGGGTCGGTGGCGCGCTCGCGCTCTGGGCCCGCAGCATGCCCGTGTCACTCCCTGCGGCGATCGGCTTCATCGCGCTCTCTGGCATCGCGGTGATGAACGGTGTCGTGTGGGTCTCTCGAGCGCTCGAACTGCAAGACGATGGACTCGCACCACCTGATGCCGCGAAGCGCGCCGCGCACGAACGAGCCCGTCCGGTGTTGATGACGGCGTTGGTCGCGGCGTTCGGGTTTCTTCCCATGATGCTGGCGACGGGTGTGGGCGCGGAGGTCCAACGACCGCTCGCCACCGTCGTCGTCGGCGGGCTGGCATCCTCCACCTTGCTCACCCTGCTCGTCCTCCCGGCCCTGTTCCCCGTGCTGGTGGGCGTTCGACGAACTCGCCGAGCGGCGTAAGGTGCCCGGCGTGAAGCTGCTGCTGGTCGAAGACGAAGCGCAGATGGCTCGGCTGCTCCAGCGGGGCCTGTCGGAAGAAGGCCATCAGGTCGACGTCTGCGCGCGTGGGGAAGACGCCCTGAACCAGGCGGCCGACGTCTCGTACGACGTCATTCTGCTCGACTGGTCGCTCCCCGATCTCGATGGCGTGTCCGTGCTGCGCCAGTGGCGCGAAGACGGCCTGTCGACGCCGGTGCTGATGCTGACCGCGCGCGGCTCGACGGGAGAAAAGGTCACCGGCCTTCGCGCGGGCGCCGACGACTATCTGGTGAAGCCGTTCGACTTCGACGAACTGCTCGCGAGGCTCGAGGCGCTCTCACGGCGTGGCGCTGGCTCGGCGCCGACGTCGCAGGTCGGCTCCGTGGTGCTCGACACGAAGAAGCGCTCGCTCGTTCGTGCCAGCCAGGAGGTGACGCTCACCGCGCGTGAGTTCGCCCTGGCCAACGAACTGTGGAGCCACGGCGGCGACGTGCTCTCGCGCTCCCGGCTGCTCTCCTCGGTCTGGGGCACTGACTTCGATGGCCTGCCCAACGTCGTCGACGTCTACGTGGGCTACCTGCGCACCAAGCTGTCCGAGCTGGGCGCGACCGACGTCGAGATCTCCGCGGTGCGAGGCATCGGCTACCGCCTCAAGAAGGTGACGCCATGACGTTGTCGGCGCGCCTGTGGCTCTGGGGCGCCGTGCTGCCCGCGTGTCTGCTCGCCGTCGTGCTCTTCGGCGCCGACCGCATCTTCCACACCGCGCTCGAGCGCTCGCTCGACCAGGCCCTGCTCGCCCAGGCCGCCATCGAGAGCGTCAGCCTCTTCGACGGGCCCAACAACGAGCCGCACCTGCACATGTCGACGTCTCCCCTCGTCGACAGCGTTCGGCCGTTCGCGCCAGAGGGCGCGCTCTTCGGTCCCGATGGTCATGAGGTGATGCGCTACCCGCCGCCGGTCGAAGGCACCGCGAAGGAGATCGTTCACCCCTCGCACCATCGCGACACGCCTGAGCTCACGACCGTCGAACACTCGGGCCATCGGCATCGTCAGCTCGTCGTGGCGGTGAAGAGCCCCGGCGGACAGCCCTACGCGCTCAAGCTCGAGGCCTCCCTCGCGCAGACCGACGCTTCGACGAACACGTTCCACACCATCGCCCTCGTCTCGACGCTCGCGACCGCGTTGCTGCTGCTGCTCGCGCAGGGCCTTCAGGGTCGTGGCCTTCGCCGGCGGCTCACGGCGCTGCGCAGTCACCTCGAGGCCGTGCACGCGGGTGAACTCGAAAAGCGCCTCGAGCCCGATCGCGAAGACGACGAGGTGTCGGCCGTTCACGAGGTGCTGGGTCAGGCGACCGAGCGGCTGCAGGCCGTGCGTGACTCACGAGAACGGCTTCTCGCAGATGCTGCGCACGAGCTGCGTACCCCGCTCTCCTTGATGCGCACCCGGCTCGACCTCGCGTTGCGACGCGAGCGCTCGACCGACGAGCTGAAGACCGCGTTGTCTGAGACGCGCGAAGAGGTCGTTCGTCTGGCTGAGCTCGCAGGCCGGCTGCTCGACACCGCCGCGGCGACGCGTGGGCCGATCGTGCGTGAGCCGACCGATCTGCACTCGCTCCTCGAGGAGTCCGTCACCAGCACCAAACCGCTTGCCGCCCAGCGACAGGTCACGGTCGTGCTCGAGGGCCCGCCCGCGTTCGTCGTCTCGGCGCACGCGGTCTCGATTCGGCAGGCCGTCGACAACCTGCTCTCGAACGCCCTCAAGTTCGCACCCGATGGAACGCGCGTCGCGGTGAAGCTGGAGCGCGCGGGTGAGCTCGTTCGCATCGCCGTGACCGACGAAGGCTCTGGTGTTCCCGAGGCGGAGCGCGAGGCGATCTTCGAGCCGTTTCACCGCGTGCGTGGTGGGCCACCGGGAACCGGGCTGGGGCTCGCCATCGTTCGTGAGGTCGCCAGGCGGCACGGCGGCCGGGCCTTCGTCGCGCCGACATCTTCGGGCGCCGAGGTCGTGATCGAGTTCCCGGCTTAGAGCGCTGGGGCGGGCACTGCGGTGCGCTTGTCGACGTTCGCGAGCTGGCCACACGCTGCGGCGATGTCTCGGCCGCGGTTGGCGCGAATGAACGCCGCGACCGCTGCGCCTTCGAGGATCTGCCGGAACCGCTCGGCCCTGTTGTCGCCCGTGGAGTTGAAGCCGAGCCCCGGGTTCTCGTTGTACTGAATGAGGTTCACCTTCGCCGGCACGCCCTCGAGCAGCTTCGCGAGCCGGTGCGCGTCCTCGTCCGTGTCGTTCACGCCGTTCATCAGCACGTACTCGAACGTCACCCGGCGGCCCTGCTTGACGGGGAACTTCTTCACCGCCTCCATGAGGTCGGCGATCTTCCACCGCTTGTTCACGGGCATGATCCGATCGCGCGTGTCGTCGTTCGAGGCGTTGAGCGAGATGGCCAGCTTCACGTCGGTCTCGGTGGCGAAGCGCTCGATCATGGGAACGAGGCCGACCGTCGACACCGTGATGTGTCGTGCCGAGAAGTTCGGGCCAGCCTCGCTCTGCAGCAGCTCGAGCGCCGTCTTCACGTTCTCGAAGTTGTGCAGCGGCTCGCCCATGCCCATGAAGACGAGGTTCGTCAGCGGGCGCAGCATCTCGAGCCCTTCGTTCTTGCGCACCTCGCGGTTGACCGCGTGCACCTGGGCGACGATCTCCGAGGGCGTCAGGTGGCGCACGAGGCCGAGCGTCGCGGTCGCGCAGAACCGGCAGCCCATGGCGCAGCCCACCTGCGTCGAGACACACAGCGTTCGCCGGTCGGGTGACGGCATGTAGACCGACTCGATCAACTTCCCGTCGTGGGTGAGCCAGCGGTACTTGATGGTGCCGTCGACGCTGCGCTGCTCGAGATCCTTCGTCACCACCCGCAGCACGGCCTTCGCCTTGAGCGTCTCGCGCAGCGCCTTCGAGAGGTCGGTCATCTCGTCGAACGAGGTCGCGCCCCGCTGGTGCACCCACGTGTAGAGCTGCTTCGCGCGAAAGGACTTCTCGCCGATCGAGGTGAAGAAGGCGGTCAGCCCTTCGAGGGTCAGGCTGGCGAGGTCGACGGCGGGGGACTCCACAGGGCTCGAATACGTGACTGTTGCCTTTACTTTCAAGCGACCCATGCGTTCATTCCGCCCGCCATGACCCGTACCCGACGAACGGTGGAGATCTCCGACGCCCTCTGGGAGGCGCTGGAGTTGATGAGCCGCGAGATGAGTGTCGATCGCGACTCGCTGGTGAACCAGGCGCTCTTCACGTTCGCCCGCTTCAACGGCTACGTGACGCCGGGCTCGGTCGCGCCCCACGCGCAGGCCGCTGCGCCAGGGCCTTCTGCGACAGCCGCGCCTGCCGTCGCCCAGCCGCTCGCCTCGCCTCCGAACGCCGTTCGCCGCGTGCAGGAGGAGCCGCCTGCGCCTGCTCCGTCGGAAGAGCTGCCGCCTGGTGGACGAATGGCGACCGGCTCGATGGCCGCCGTCTCGTCGGCGCCGCCTCCCGCGAGCACTCCGCCCTCTCCACCTCCCGTGATGACCGGGTCGCCGGCGCCAGAGCTCAGCCCCGCGCCCACCACCGACCCACAAGCCGTTGCGCAGACCGGCTCGAACCCGACGATGCAGCAGCCTGCCCAGCCCGCTGCGCAGACGGGCGCGAACGAAGAAGAGGAGCCCGTCGAGCCGCCCGAAGACGAGAGCCTCGACGATGGGCTCGACGAGCTGCCCGAGAACGGCGCCATCGAGTGGAAGGTGCCTCCGTTCATCCTGGCCGACAAAGCGGTCGCGCTCGTGAAGGGCACCGTGAAGGGCCACGACTTTCAAGGCTCGGTGCAGGCGTTCGACAAGAAGGGCGCGCTGCTGCGCACGCTCGAGCTCGGCGGTTCGGTCGAAGACGAGCGCGTCGAGTCGGTGCTGGTGCACGAGGTGCGTGAACCGAAGGCGTGGAAGCAGCTCTCGCAGCAGCTGGCGAAGGAGAACCACATCGGTGAGTCGACGCTCGCCCTCATTCGGGCCGTCGGCGCCGGAGAGGTGCTGCAGACGCTGAACGCGTGGCTCACCGAGCACACCATCGTCCGCTCCGAGCGCGCCGCCCTCGAGCGCGCCCAGAAGGCCGGGTACGTGCTCTCGAACATGAACCGCTTCGGAGCGCCGCCGGCCCGCAAGGCGTCGTACCTCGTCGAAGAGCTGCTGCAGGGCGCCTTCCCCGCGTCGATCCTTCGCGAGCTGGCGATCGATCAGGATCAGTACGCGAGCTCACGCGCTGCTGGAGATCTCATTCGCGCAGCCAAGGCGCTCAACCCCGACGACAAGCCCTACTACGCCTACACGCAGGCCCTCATCGAGATGAGCCTGGGCAACCCCGACGCCTCGCGGGTCTGCGCAGACGAGCTGCGCGAGCGCTCCGAGGAGCAGGCCGACTTCCTCACCACCTATCTGCACGGGCTCTTCCCGAAGTTCGGGTTCTGGGCAGGTGAAGACGGCATCACCAGCCTCGAGCTCGAGGTGGAAGCCGCGGCTCCGGCGCGCAAGCTGGCCGACTTCCGCAACGCGATTCTCAAAGCGGCCCTGCGCGTGAAGTCGATTCGTGATCACCTGCTCGCCCTCGTGCCGGCCGAGACGCCCTGGCTGCCGCCGCCGGTCGACGCGCTGCTGGCCCGCGGCAAGGTGACGCTCACCGACGAAGAGCAGGTCGGCCTCGAAGACTGGCAGCTCAAGAGCATTCCCCAGCTGATGCGGTTCATGCGCAACGAGTGGTCGCGCCTGACGTGGCTGTGCTGGTTGGCCGGCCTCGAGGCGGTGGGTGTTCCGACCGCGACGAGCAAGCCGAGATCGCCTTCCATCGTCCACCGCGCGCTCGGCCTTCGCCTGCACCTCTTCCGCCTCAAGGACGCAGAGACCTCGATCGAAGACGGCTTCGAGGAAGCCGCGGATCAGGAAGACGCTCGGAAAGTGTCGACGATCGCCTGGTGCGACACCACGCCGGCCGAGATCGATGGCGCCAACGCGACCGAGCTCGCGATTCCCGAGGTCGAGGCCGCGCTGGCCGCGGTCGAGTGGGCCACCAACGCCGAGTCACCCTCTCCCTTCGCGGACGCAGCGGGCGATGACGACGAAGACGAAGGTGATGAGGAAGAAGGTGATGGGGACGAAGGTGACGACGAGGGCGACGAGGAGGGCGGTGAGGCGGCTGAAGACGGCGCAGACGCGGAGGGCGGCGAGGACGACCCCGAGGGCGAGCGCCCGGAAGCGGAGCAGCCAGCTGCCGCAGCTGCTGAAGACAGTGAAGTCCCCGAGCCTGTCGCCACTGCACCGTCTGCCGGCACCGCCCTGCAGCCCGCGGTCGAAGTCACGGGCGACGGCGAAGACGGTCCCTCCGAGCCCGCCGAGCGCACGGCCATCGTTCGACCGTCAGGCCGCAAGATCTGGGTGCTGCGCGAGAACCACGACACCATCGAGCTCGTCGGCCTTCGCTTCACGGTCGGCCGCGACCCTCGCTGCGAGATCGCGATCGCGTCACCGCGCGTCTCGCGTGAGCACGCCGCCATTCTCGTCGACGCCGACACGGTGCTCGTCACCGATCTCAACTCGTCGAACGGCACCTTCTTCAACGGCGAGCGCGTGATGCGCCACGTGGTGAACGACGGCGACGTGGTGCAGTTCGGCAACGAGAAGGTGACGTTCCGCTTCACCGAGCCCGAGTGATGTGGGCATGAAAAAAGGGCCCGGGAGTTCGTCCCGAGCCCTTCTTCACTGGTCGCTCGAGCGCTGACAGCGCGGCGCGTTCGAAGCGACGCCGATTACTTCTTGTGGGCGTACGGCGCGAGCTCGGTCGAGCGGAAGAAGTACGAGACCTCGTTCTTCGCGTTCTCGAGGCTGTCCGAGCCGTGCACCGTGTTCGCGTCGATCGACTTCGCGAAGTCAGCGCGGATCGTGCCCGGGTTCGCCTTCTTGGGGTCCGTGGCGCCCATGAGGTCGCGGTTCTTCAGCACCGCGTTCTCGCCCTCGAGGCACATGATGACGACGGGGCCCGACGTCATGAAGCCGACGAGGTCCTTGAAGAAGGGGCGCTCCTTGTGAACCGCGTAGAAGCCCTCGGCCTCGTGACGGGCGAGCTGCTGCAGGCGAATCGCGATGGGGGTCAGGCCCGCGTCTTCGAAACGGGTGATGATCTTGCCGATCACGCCCTTCTCGAGGGCGTCAGGCTTGAGGATGGACAGGGTGCGTTCGATGGCCATGGAGGACTCCGGAAAACGTGAGGGTTGCGCGCGCCGGGTACACCGCACCGTAGGCCGACGCAACCTCAAAGGTCTCGGCGCCGCCCGAGCCCAGCGCTGCGGCCCGGCGTTGCAGGCAACTCTGCCTGCAGGCAAACTTGCCTGCACTTCATGTTCTTCTCGAGCACGCCCGCCACCGCCGACGCCTTCTTCGATCGCCAGCAGCAGCTGACGCAGCTCGAGGGCGCGGTGAAGCGGCTGATGCGCGGCGCGCCGCAGTGGGTCGCCATTCTCGGCAGCCGCAAGGTGGGCAAGACCAGCCTGATGCTCGAGCTGCAGCGCCGGGTCGCCTCGCCGCGCCTGCGCTTCGTGGTGCTCGACTCGTTCGAAGAGCACCCCCTGAGCTTCGAGGTGTTTCGCCGGCTCGCGCTGCGCACCCTCGACGCCTTCTTCGCCGACGAGCTGGGCGTCTCGGTGCTCGCCCTGAGCCGCACGCCCTCGGCCTACCGCGCCGTGTGGACCGACTCGAAGGCGTGGCAGGCGCTCGATCGGGGGCTGCGCACCGAGATCCTCGACGTCGCCGAGCGCAAAGCCGACGAGAAGCTGGCCGAGCTCGCGCTGGGCCTCGCCGATCGCCTCGCGACGGCCATGAAGGTGCACTGCGTCGTCGCGTGGGACGAGTTTCAGGAGATCGGCCGCCTCGACTCGAGCCGCTCCACTGGCGTGCTGCCGCTCGCCCGGGCGATCTGGCAGCGCCACAAACGCACCACGTACTTCGTCTCGGGCTCCGAGCGCGCCCTGCTCCGCCGGCTGGTCGAGGAACGAGCCTCGCCCTTCTTCCAGCACTTCAGCTTGATGGAGCTTGGGCCCATGGGCATGGACGACGCCGTGGCGCTGCTGCTGCGCAACGCGAAGCCGGCGCGTGGGTTCGGCGTCGCCCTCGCCCGCCGCCTCGCCGAGCTGCTCGGGGGCCAGCCCTTCTATCTGCAGGTCGTCGGGGAAGAGCTGATGCAGGCCCAGCCGCCCTTCGACGAGGCGACGGTGCGCGCGGTGCTGGCCGACGTGCTGTTCAGTCGCACGGGGCGGCTCTCGCTCTTCTTCGAGCGGGAGTTCCAGCGGGTGGTGGGTCAGGCGTCGACGCTCGCTGCGACGCTCGATGCGCTCGCCGACGGGCCGAAGCGGCCGACCGACGTCGCGCACCACATCGGCGCGTCGACGGGCTCGGTGGCGCGCTACCTCGAGCGTGTGGGCGATCTCGCCGTGCGCCGCGACGACGGCCTGTACGAGCTGCCTGACCCGACGTTCGCGCTGTGGCTGAGGTGGCGCAGGCCGGGTGGCTCGGTGGTGCCGATGTCGGTGATCGGTGACGAGGCCGAGCTCGCGGTCGCCGAGCGCCTGGCCGAGATGGGCTTCGAGCTCGTCTACCAATCGCGTGCTTCACGGGGCGCGTTCGACCTGTTCGCCGCGAGAGGCGCCACGCTGCTGGGGGTGCAGGTGAAGCGCTCTCCCCTGCCCCTGCGGTGGTCGAAGGCCGCGTGGCAGCGCATGGAGGCCGACGCCGAGCGCTTCGGCTGGCGCTGGTGCGTCGCGCAGGTGGGGCCGAAGAACGAGCTCGTGTTCCTCGACCCGAACCGTGCGCGCTCGGGCAAACAGGTGACGCTCGATCAGAAGGCCGAGCTGACCAACGTGCTCGCGTGGCTCTCGGCGAAGTCCTGACCGCTGTCGTCAGTTGCAGGCAGTTCTGCCTGCAGGCAATGCTGCCTGCACTTTCAGCTGACGGGCGAAGGCTCGGTCATCAACGCGAAGAACACGACGCCAGCGCCATCGGCCAGCTCGGCCCGGAACACGCCGCGCGCGCCCAGCTGCACGACGATCGACCCCGCGATGGCCCACGCGAAACCCTCGTCGCAGTGGAACTCCGAGCGCCACAGCGCCGACAACCCGGGCTGCGTCACCTCTGGCGCGCAGATGCGCTTCACCCGCTCGACCGTCTGTGGCTGCCGCTGCTCGTAGGCCCAGCCCCACGCCCAGGTGAACGCATCGGGGAAGTACTGCGCGATCACCTGCACGGGCGCGCTCAACGTCGGCCCTTCGGCCTGCTGCAGCGTCAACACGCCCGCCGAGGGATCGAACGAGAAGCCCACCGTGCGCCGCAGCTTCGCCTCGAGCCCCAGCTGCAGATCGTGAAAGGCCCGCTGCGAGCCATGAATCAGCTCGAACAGCGCGTCAGTCATCAGCAACGAGTCGAGGTGCTCCTTCTGAAGCCGCGTGAACCACGCCTGCTGGCGATCGGCCTGGAGCAGCCGCCAGTCGGCGAAGTCGGCGGTGCGCTGCACCACGATGCTGCCCGGCTCCCAGCGACCCTGGAGGTGTTCGGCGAGCTCGGCCACCCCTTCTGACAGGCGCTGCGCCTCGGCCCTCGGGTCGATGTTGAGCTCGGGCTTCGGTCTGGGCGACTTCGAGCCTTCGCCCCGCGTCTCGAGCTCGGTCAGCTTGAGCCCGTTTCCGCTGCGCACGAACTTCAGCTCGACGGCGGTCCACCCACCGGGAGCAAGCACCATGACGCTGTCGTGCAGCGTCTGAATCAGCGGCGTGAGCGACTCGGCCATCGTGAGGCGCCCTCTAACGCCGCCGGCGTCACGAAGTCACTGAATGCCGGTGCGGCACGAGCAGCTGCCCGAGCCCGAGCACGGGAAGAAGTTGGGGTCGTAGCAGCCCAGCCCCGAGCAGCACGACTGGCCACCGGCCGTGCACGTCTGGCCCTGCGCCACACACGTCGAGGCGCTGCACGAGCCCGTCTGCTGCCCGGCCGGAATGGAGCACGTCGTGCCCGAGCAGCAATCGGCGTTCGCGCCGCACGCACCGCCCACGGGCTGGCACACCACGCCTGGCCCGCACGTTCCGTTGGTGCAGACCTGCGAGCAGCAGTCGATCGAGAACTGGCACGTCGTTCCGTTGGCGCGGCAGAGCGAGCCGGCGTCGACACTGCCCATTCCACCATCACCCACGGTGCCGCCATCGGAGGAAGGAACGCCCGCGTCCATCATCGTGACGGGAGGGCGACAGACGTTGAGGACGCAGGCGGTTCCGGCGCAGCAGGTGGCGTCGGTGGCGCACGTGCCGCCCGCCTGGGTGCAGGAGAGCCCCTGGCATCGCAGCACGCCGCCATCACCAGGCAGACAGAGCTGACCGTTGCAGCACTGATCACGGAACTGGCAGACGTCGCCGGTGTTGATGCAGCACGGCGCCTGGCCCGTGTAGCCAGAGGGGCACGTGTTGCCCGGAGGCCCGCCGAAGCAGCGCGGAATGCCCGAGCGATCGAGCTTGCACGCATCGTCTCCGCCGCAGCAGTTCATCGACGCGTTGATCATCACCGACCCGCCGTCAGGCAGGTTCGCGCGACCGCAGATGTTGCCGACCCCGTTGCATGCGCGGCCGTTGTCGCAACGCCCGTTGTCGCAGCTCACCGAGCCATTCGGGTTCACGCCGCCGCCACAGCACTCGTTGTCGTTGGTGCACCACGTTCCCGTGAGGCGACAGCCGCCTGCCGGCAGACACACCTTGGCGCCGGTGCCCGGGTCGAAGCAGGTGCGTGAGCAGCACGTCGAGCCGTCGTTGCACGGGTTGCCTTCCTGCACGCAGCTGCCTGCGCCGCCGCCTGTGATGAAGAGGCACCTGCTGACGCCACCATCACCGTTCGCGCCGCAGCGCTGGCCGCAGCACTCGGCGTTCGAGCGGCACACATCTCCGTTGGGCTGACACGAATACGCACGACGGCAGACGCCGCCCTGGCAAAGCGTGGAGCAGCAGTCGCCGTTGCCAACGCACGAATCGCCGACGACCTTGCACGTTCCGCCGGGCACGGGCTGGCAGGTCCCGTTGCAGAGCCCGCTGCAACAGTCGGCGGCGTTGGTGCACGCAGCTGCGGTCGCGAGGCACTGCTGCGAGCCACACTGCCCTGCTGAACATCGGTTCGAGCAGCACTCACTGGGCGACGTGCAGCCCACCCCCGCCTGCGAGCAGAACAGCTGCGCGCGACAGAGACCCGCCACGCACGTTCCGTTCGAGCAACAGCTGGTTCCCGCTCCGCACGGCTGCCCCGCAGGCGTACAGACGCCACCGTCCATCAGCGTGTTGCCGCCGCCAGTGGCCATACCGCCCGAGGAGCCAGTGCCACCTGCGCTCGACGAGCCACCCGCAGTCGCCACTCCACCGCCCGTGCCTGAGACGCCGCCTCCAGCGCTCGCGCTGCCGCCCGCCCCACCGTCAGAGCCACCAGGCAAGGGGGGATCGCACTGACACGCGAAGGAAAAGGACACGACGGCGCAGCCGACGAGCAGACGATTCATGAAGAGCTCCGGGGAAGAGCCTCACGCTATCGCGAGAACGAACGTCACGGGCACGAGATGGGCTTCACGTCCCATTCGCGGCGCGGCCCCGACGAGCCCTCGAGCACCACGTGGTACGTCTGCCCGGCCACGGGCTCCCACCCCATGCGAACCAGGGTGACCGCAGCGAGCCGTCCGTAGCCGCCCTGCATCACGTCCACACGGAGCGGCAGCGCCGTGTTGTCCGACAGCCGCGTCACGGTCGCCGTCGGCATCGACTGCGGAATGTCGCCGTGCACCGACCAGGTCCAGCGCGCGACCGACTCGGGAGAGAAGCCAGCGGGCGGAAACGCGAACCACGCGGGGTTCGGGCCCGGGTTTCCGCCACCGAACACCGCGGAGCATGAGGCTGAGCCGTAGTTGTTCCCGCCCCGGTAGAAGCCAATGCCGACGTCATCGAGGAAGGGATAGAGAAACCAGCGCCGATGCCCGAAGGTCGTGTCGTTGCCCCAGTCGATCATCCACTGATCGATCGCGTCGGCGGCGTTCGCGCTGCCCCACGCGATGTTGCTCGAGCCCGCTCCACCGGCACCGGTCGGCGAGTAGCAGGTGGCGGTCGCTGGCGGAAAATGCGCCGACGCACCGGCCGGGTTCCAGGCTGAGATCACGCTGCACGCCTGCGCCGAAGCGTTCTGACCCGCTTCGTCGTGGACGGGACCGAGCCCTGCCAGCCACCGATGAAAGTTGAGGCGCCCAAGCGCGTCGTCGATCGCCGGTCTCGTCAGCGTGCCGACGTCACACATTCCCGCGCCCGGCACGAAGTCCATTCCCGTCACGCGGCTGCGGTAGCCCTCGGCGTAGGCCGCACAGACCTGCGCTTGAGAACGAAGGGCTGGCACTCCGGGATCGCCGGGCAAACACGCTCCGCCGTCACTCACGAACCCCGGGTTGCACAGGCACCGCGCAGGGTTCGGCGTGCACATCGCGTTCGGTCCGCACCGCAACCCCGCGCATGGGTCGCTGACACCAGCATCGATCGGCCCTCCATCTCTCGGCATCGGCCCTGCGTCGATCGTGGCGAACCCACCAGAACTCCCACCGCCGCTCACGAGGAAGCCGCCTCCTGACCCGCCTGCGGCATTCGAAGCACCACCCGCCTGGCCACCCGCGCTCGCGCTTCCGCCTCCACCTGGGCCCGCGTCGTCGACCACCAGACCCGCCCGGTCATCGATCGAGCTCTCAGCGATGCCCATGCACCCGGCACTGATCGAGATCACAGCCACCCAGCCTGCGCGCATCATGCAGAGTCATCGGAGAAACCTGTTTTCCGGATTGTTCTTCTTGAAACGTGGGAACGCGACTGTCTCCATCGCTTGACGCCTGTGCGGGGCTGCTCTCTGAAGCCACCCATGCTCCCCATCGCCGACGTCGCCCGCCGTCTCGATCTCACCTCCGACGACCTCCTCTTTCACGGCCCGCACCTCGCGAAGCTGTCGTGGAAGACGATGGCGAAGCTCAAAGAGAAGCAGAGCCGCGGGAAGCTCGTGCTCGTCTCGGCGATGACGCCCACCAAGTACGGAGAGGGCAAGACGACCACCACCATCGGCCTCGTGCAGGGGCTCGTTCGCAAAGGCGCGAAGGCGATGGCGGCGTTGCGTGAGCCGTCGCTCGGGCCTGTCTTCGGGGCGAAGGGCGGAGGCACCGGCGGAGGCCAGGCCACGCTCGAGCCGAGCGCGCGCATCAACCTGCACTGCACGGGAGATCTCCACGCGATCACCGCCGCCAACAACCTGCTCGCGGCCCTCGTCGACAACGCGATCAACTTCGATCAGAAGCGCTTCAAGCAGGTGACGTGGAAGCGCTGCATCGACATGAATGATCGCTTCCTGCGGAACACGGTCATCGGGCTCGGAGGCACTGCCCACGGCGTTCCCCGCGAAGACGGCTTCGACATCACCGCGGCCTCCGAGATCATGGCGACGCTGTGTCTGGCCGATGGCGTCGCTGATCTCAAAAAGCGGCTCGCCCGCCTCGTCGTCGGCATCGGAATGGATGGGAAGCCGATCACCGCCGGCGATCTCAACGCGCACGGCTCGATGGCGGCGCTGCTCGGAGACGCGCTGCTGCCCAACCTGGCGCAGACGACCGAAGGGGTTCCCGCCCTCGTGCACGGCGGCCCGTTCGCCAACATCGCGCACGGCTGCAACTCCGTGATGGCGACCCGCGCCGCCCTGTCCCTCGCAGACATCGTTGTCACCGAGGCGGGCTTCGCCTTCGATCTCGGCGGCGAGAAGTTCCTCGATCTCAAGTGCCGCATGTCAGGGCTGTTCCCGCACGCGGTGGTGCTCGTCGTCACGGCGCGGGCGCTGCGGTTTCACGGCGGCGATCAGCCCGGCCTCGGCGCCATCGAGAAGGGCTTCGCGAACGTCGTCAGGCACATTCGCTCGATCAAGAGCTTCGGTCTCACGCCGATCATCTCGCTCAACGTCTTCGCGCAGGACACCGATGAAGAGCTCGGGCTCGTCGAGAAGCTGGTGCGTGCCGAGGGCGTGAAGGTGTCGCGCAACGAGGGCTACCTCAAGGGTGGCTCGGGCTCGGAAGGCATCGCGAGCCTCGTGATGGAAGCACTCGAGGGCCCCGCGCCGAAGCCGCAGTTCACGTACCCCGATGACGCTCCGTTCGAAGAGAAGGTGCGCGCGATCGCCCGCACGATCTACGGCGCGAAGGACATCGAGCTGTCGGCTGACGCAAAGAAAGACCTCGCACGCCTGACGAGCTGGGGCTTTGGCGGGCTTCCCGTCTGCATGGCCAAGACGCACCTCTCGTTCTCGGACGACCCGACGAAACAGGGGGCTCCGGAGGGCTTCACCGTCACGGTTCGCAACGTGCGGGTCTCGGCCGGAGCGGGATTCCTGCTCGCCCTCACCGGCGAGATCCTCACCATGCCGGGGCTCCCCAAAGTTCCCGCGGCCTACAACCTCGATCTGACCGAGGCTGGAGAAGTCACCGGAGTTCAGTGATCACAGTGAGTTACGAGTTCCAGCAGCGACCGAACAACTTCTCACTCAATTCCTGAGAGAATCCACCATCTTCACCCTTCCGGAAACCCGACCATGACCGACCCCATCTCCCGCCGCGTCGCGAACACTGCCTCCCGCTTCAACGCTGGAACGAAGTCGATGGGCGCGCCCACGCCAATCGGCAAGCAGAACGCCTCGGTCGGCTCGGTCTCGGTGCAGAAGGAGAAGGGCTGGGAGTTCAGCGCCAACAAGAAGAACCCCAACCGCACCGACATCACTCGCACGACCACGACCGACAGCGAGACGGTGACGAAGAAGTCGAAGCAGTACTCGAAGGGCAAGGAGCAGGACCTGCACCAGGGCTCGGGCACCGAACAGACCCAGAAGCCCGGCATGTACAAAGAGCTCCGCTCCGAGCCGATCTACAACAAGGAGTTCGGCACCGTCGGCGCTGATGGCAAGACGCGCATCGCCGGCGCTGGCGATCTCTCTGCTCCGACGAAGCACGATCTCGGCAACGGCGTCACCGCCGAGACCTACGCCAACGGACCCTCCTTCGAGATGACCGGCGGTATGTCGGCTCGCAAGAACGGCTGGGGCATGGACGTCGACGTCAACCTCAAGGTCGACGCGAACCTCCTCAAGGCCGGCGCCTCCATCGAGCGCGAGTTCAAGGTGAAGGTGAACGGCGAAGACGTCTCGGTGAAGGTGAAGCTCGGCGCCGATGCGCAGGTGGGCATCAACGGCGAGATCAAGCTCCGCCTCCACGTCGGCAAAGATGGCGTCTCGATGCAGGCTGGCGCCGAAGGCTTCGCCGGCGCGCGCGGTTCGTTGTCGGGTTCGCTCGAGCTCAAGGTGAACGACAAGAAGGTGCTGGGCGGCGAGCTGAAGCTGACGGCGGCCGCAGGCGCGATGGCTGGCGCCGAGTTCGAAGCCGGTCACGGCAAGTTCAAGGCGAAGGCCTACGCGGCGGTCGGCGTCGGCATGGGCGTCGAGCTGACGGGCACCTACGCCGGAATGCAGATGGCCAAGGCGGCTGGCGGCCTCGCGCTGCCGGGGCACCAGGGCTGGTAACGCGGCTGACGTGCTCCATCACGTTCGCTAAGCGTCGATTTCACCGAAGGAATTCACGTTGACCGACGGGTGACGCGTCCCTATACAACGGCGCGTTCTACGTAGCCCCCCGCCCGGAGCTTCCACCACGTGAGCACCTTCGCGCTGGACCAGATTCAGAACCAGCTGCCTGACGCCCTCGTCGAGCGATATGTCGATCGCGCCGGCGATGCCTGGGGCGTCATCAAACCCGATCAGATTCCGCACGTCGCGAAGCTGCTCAAAGAGCGACTCGGGTTTCGCATGTTCATCTCGATGGACGGCGTCGATCGCCTGCACCTGCCCCCCGAGGAGCAGGACCCGCGCTTCGAGGTCGTCTACTTCCTGCGCAACGTCGAGCGAAACGAGCTCGCGCGCCTGAAGGTTCGCGTGAACGAGGGCGTCGAGGTGCACTCGATTCGCTCGGTGTTCCAGGGCGCGAACTGGGCCGAGCGTTTCGTGTGGGACTTCTACGGCGTGCCCTTCAAGGGCCACGGCGATCTGCGCCGCATGCTCACGTACGAAGAGTTCAAGGGGCACGCGCTGCGCAAGGACTACCCGCTGCGCGGCCGCCAGGGCCTCATCGCCGAGCGCCCCATCAAGGACATCTTCCGCGGCCCCGGCACCAACGGCGTCGCTGAGTAAGCCCTCTTCGACCTTCATCGAGAACCTCCATGGCCTCTGCTGACGACCAGTACGATCCGACTCCCAGCGACGACGAGCTCGAAGCCCACCTGCAGACGCGAAACATGGTGGTCAACCTCGGGCCCTCGCACCCCGCGACCCACGGCACCGTTCGCCTTCGCATCGAGCTCGACGGCGAGACGATCGTCTCGATGGATCCCGAGATCGGGTTCCTGCACCGCGGCTTCCAGAAGAGCTGCGAGAACGTCACGTGGACCCAGGTGCTCCCGTACACGGACCGCCTCGACTACGTCGCCTCGCTCGCGAACAACTTCGGCTACCTCTCGGCCGTCGAGTCGTTGATGGGCATCGAGATTCCCGAGCGCGCCAAGTACATCCGCGTGATCGGCGCCGAGCTGCACCGCATCGCCAGCCACCTCACCACCATCGGCGCGTCGGGCCTCGAGCTCGGCGGCTTCTCGGCCTTCCTCTACGCCATCGAAGCGCGCGAGCTGCTCACCGATCGCGTGACCGAGCTGACCGGCGCCCGCCTCACCACCAGCTACGGCCGCATCGGCGGCATGAACCGCGATCTGCCCGCGGGCTGGGAAGAGAAGGTGCTCAAGAGCCTCATCAAGCTCGAAGAGCTGCTCGACGAGACCGACAAGCTGCTCACGCGCAACCGCATCTTCACCGATCGCATGCGTGGCACGGGCGTCATCACCACGGAAGACGCGCTCGACTTCGGCTTCACCGGCCCCTGCATTCGCGCCAACGGCGTGAACTACGACGTGCGCAAGGCGAAGCCGTACTGGGCGTACGATCAGCTCGACTTCTCGGTGCCGCTCGGAAACAACGGCGACAACTTCGATCGCTTCTACCTGCGCGTGCTCGAGACGCACCAGTCGCTGAAGATCATTCGCCAGTGCTTCAAGCAGATGCCCGTCGGCCCGGTGATGATCGACGACTGGCGCATCGCGATGCCGCCGAAAGAGAACGTCTACAACTCGATCGAAGGCGTGATCGCGCACTTCAAGCTCGTCATGGAAGGCGTGCCGGTGCCGGTCGGTGAGATTTACCACGCGACCGAATCGCCCAACGGCGAGCTCGGCTGGTACCTCAAGAGCGATGGCTCGGGCCGCCCGTACAAGTGCCACGTGCGCGCGCCCGGCTTCCAGATTCTCAGTGGGCTCGCGAAGATGTGCGTGGGGCGCATGCTGCCCGACCTCATTCCCACCTTCGACACCATCAACATGATTGGCGGGGAGGTCGAGCAGTGAGCGAAGACAAGAAGGTCGAAGCCCCGAAGCCTGCGCCGCCTCCGGGCCCGCCGCCTCCGAAGAACCCCGGCATGGTGACGATGACGATCGATGGCAAGGAAGCCATCGTGAAGCCCGGCACCAACCTCATCGAGGCCGCCAAGTCGGTCGGCAGCGAAATTCCGTACTACTGCTACCACCCTCGCCTCACCATCGCGGCCAACTGCCGCATGTGCCTCGTCGAGGTGTCGAACGCGCCGAAGCTGGTGCCTTCGTGCCAGCACTCGATCTCCGAAGGCCTCGTCGTCAAGACGAACACCGACAAGGTGAAGTCGCAGCAGAAGTCGGTGATGGAGTTCCTGCTCCTCAACCACCCGGTCGACTGCTCGATCTGCGACCAGGCCGGTGAGTGCAAGCTGCAGGACTACTACATGCGGTACGACTTCAAGCCCTCGCGGCTCGAAGGCCCGAAGATCCTCCGCAACAAGCGCAAGGTGCTCAACGAGCACGTCGTCATCGATCAGGAGCGCTGCGTCGTCTGCACCCGCTGCGTGCGCTTCATGGAGGAAGTGGCGAAGGCACCGCAGCTCGGCGTGTTCGGCCGCGGCTCGCACGAGGTCGTCGACGTCGCTCCGCACTACGGCAAGCTCGAGTCGAACTACTCGGCGAACATCGTCGACATCTGCCCGGTCGGCGCGCTGCTCAACCGTGACTTCCGCTTCCGCGCGCGTGCGTGGTTCCTCTCGGCGGCGCCCAGCATCTGCACGGGCTGCTCGCGCGGCTGCAACACGTTCGCCGACTTCATGGGCCAGGACACGTACCGCTACCGCCCGCGCGAGAACGACGCCGTGAACAAGTCGTGGCTCTGCGATGGCGGCCGACTCTCGTACAAGGCCATCAACCAGAAGCGCGTGCTGCAGTCGCTCGTCGGCAAGGGCACTGACGCGAAAGAGACGCACTTCGCCGATGCCGTTCGTGAGCTCGGCGCGAAGCTGAAGGGCGCGAGCGTGTCGGTCGTCGTCTCGCCCACCTTCTCGAACGAAGATCTCATGGCCGCCCTCGCCTTCGCGCGCGACGGCCTGTCGGTGAAGACGATCTACGTGTCGGGTCGCCCGGGCGGAAAGGCCGACGACTTCCTCATCACGGCCGACAAGAACCCGAACCGCAAGGGCCTGGAGTGGATCGCGAAGGGCCTGGGCCTCGAGGCGAAGCCGTTCTCGGACCTCACGGCGCTGCTCGACAAGGGCTCGGTGAAGAACCTGCTCGCCTTCGGCGCTGACGTGCCCGAGGACGAAGCGGTGTTCGTGAAGCGCCTCTCGAGCGTCGATCACTTCGCCGTCATCGCGACCAACGAGAACGGGGTCACCGCGGCGGCCAACACCGTCATCGGCGCGTCGAGCCACGTGGAAGACGAAGGCACCTTCACCAACGAAGGCGGCCTCGTGCAGCGCGTTCGCCGCGCCTACCCGCCCAAGGGCGACTCGCACCCGATGTGGAAGTGCGCGGTCGAGCTGGCGAAGTCGCTCGGCCTCGAGCTCAAGGTCGCGTCCTCTCGCGAAGTCTTCAAGACGTTCTCGGCCTCGGTCGCCGAGCTGAAGGACTACGCGTGGGACAAGAACGCGCCCATGAATCAGACCCGCCCTGGCATCTCGACGATGGCGTCGGGAGCCGATGGCCGCCCGCCCGGCTGGCGTGAGCAGGGCGTTCCCAACCTTCGCGGTCTCACTCTTCCCTCGGGGACCTGACCCATGCGTCTCGGCGTCGTCTTCACTGGTGTCTTCCTCATCATCGGTGCGTTCTTCACCGTCTCGGCCGTCGGCTACGTGGGCGGCGCGCTGCTCGAAGGCCTGATGCTCGAGAAGTTCGGCATCTCGGGTGGCGGGCACATCGTTCAGATCCTGCTGTCGATGCTGGTCTGCGTGATGGTCATCGCCACGCTGCTCACGCTCGCCGAGCGCAAGTGGTCGGCCTTCATGCAGGATCGCACCGGCCCCAACCGCGCCCGCATCGCGCTGCCCGGAATCAAGGACAGCCCGCTCGCCGGCCTGCCGCACATCGCGACCGACGTGATCAAGATGCTCACGAAGGAGGCCTTCCGGCCGGCGACGGCGAACAAGTTCTTGTTCAACCTCGCTCCGATGTTGGCGTTCGCTCCGGCCTTCGCGTTGTTCGCGATCGTGCCCACGGGCCCGACCCTCGACATCGCCCTTCCCGCAGCGTTCAAGAGCTTCGCGTATACGGCAAAGGTCGTGATGTCGCCGACGAACCCCGACGCGGGCCTGCTGCTCATGTTCGCGGTCGCGTCGCTCGCCGTCTACGGCACCTCGCTCGCCGGCTGGTCGTCGAACAACAAGTTCGCGCTGCTCGGCGGCGTTCGCGCCTCGTCGCAGATGGTCAGCTACGAAGTCGCGCTCGGCCTCTCGCTCGTCGGCATGATGGCGGCGTTCTCGACGGTGCGCCTCGCGGGTGACGACGGCATGGCGGCGATGCAGGCCCGCTACCTGTGGTCGTTCAACGCGGGCGGCTTCGACATCGGGCTTCCGGCGTGGGGCATCTTCCTTCAGCCCGCGGGCTTCATTCTCTTCTTCGCCGCGGCCTTCGCCGAGACGAAGCGTGCGCCGTTCGACTCTCCCGAAGGCGAGTCCGAGATCGTCGGCTACTTCCTCGAGTACTCGGGCATGCAGTTCGGCCTCTTCATGATCTCGGAGTTCGTCGAGGTCGTGGTGCTCTCGGGCGTGCTCGCGGCGATCTTCTTCGGAGGCTGGTCGCTCCCGTTCGGCAACGAGTGGCTGACGCTGAAGCTCTCGGCCGTCTCCCCGATTCTCACGGGTGCGGTGTTCGGCACCATCTTCTGGGTGAAGGTCGTGCTGCTCTGCTACCTGCAGCTCGTCATCCGGTGGACGTTCCCCCGCTTCCGCTACGATCAGATTCAGACCCTGGGCTGGAAGATCCTGCTGCCGCTCGGCCTCGTGAACCTCTTCGTCTCGGGCGCGCTGATCCTCCGTGACCCGTCGCTCAAGTCGCTCGCCATCGTTGGCATCCTCGAGATCGTTGCCGTTGCGATGCTCACGCTGACGCCGCCCCGCCAGGTTCGCCGAGAGCAGGAAGAAGCGAGCCACGGTGGCGGCCATGGTCACGACCCTCACGGTCACGACGCACACGATGCCCACGGCCACGCGCCGGCTGCGGCGCTCCCGGCTGGCACCGCGGGCCACTAAGGAAACCGAACACCATGGCCAACCTCACCCACGGACACGGGCACGGCGTTCAGGAGAAGCGCGAGCTCATCGAGAAGGACATTCGTGAGCGCGCGTACCTGCCCGAGTTGATCAAGGGCGTCGTGATCACCACGAAGCACTTCCTGCGGAACCTCTTCGGGGAGCGCGACACCAACCCCGAGGTCGTCGACCGCACGGGCCTGTCGACGATCAGCACCGTTCAGTACCCAGAAGAGAAGGTTCCGTATCCTCCCGGTTACCGCGGCCTGCACCGCCTGGTGCCGCGCGAAGACGGCAAGCCCCGCTGCGTCGCCTGTTACATGTGCGCGACGATCTGCCCGGCACAGTGCATCTACATCGAGGCCGAGGAGTACGACCCGGCCGATGAGGTCACCGAGTCGCGCGTCATCGAGAAGTTCCCGAAGCAGTTCGTGATCGACGAGCTGCGCTGCATCGTGTGCGGCTTCTGCGTCGACGCGTGCCCGAAAGACGCGATTCGCATGGACACGTACACGCACACGCCGAGCGAGTACACGCGCCAGAGCTTCGTCTACGACATTCCCAAGCTGCTCGCCGGCCCGGCCGTCACGCACCCGAGCGATCCCTGGTTCAAGCGCGGCTCGTCGGAGGCTCCCGATCACCAGCACATGGAGAAGCACATGCGCATTGGTGAAGGGCTCGTGGCGCTCAAGCTTCCGCACAACACGATCGAGGTCGACACCTCGAAGCCCGTCGCCGTGACGAAGTTCATCAAGTGATGCGGGGCTGGCTGGTGTTCGCCGTCGCAGTGGCGGCGTGTTCACGGCCAGTTCAAGTGAAGGTTCCCACTCGGGCTGAGGTGCGCATCGATCGCATCGTGCTCTCGCCCGAGCTCGAGCTGGCGAAGGTGGCCGACGATGTGTGGATTCACACGTCGTACAAGGAGCTGCCGAACGTTGGGCTGTTTCCGTCGAACGGGTTGCTGATCGCGGGCGATGGCGGAGTCGTGTTGATCGACACGCCGTGGACTCCGAAGGCGACGAAAACGCTGATGGAGTGGATCGAGACGCGGCTGCACCTGCCGGTGACGGATTTGATCGCGACCCACTCGCACGACGATCGCATCGGCGGTGTCGGCGAACTTCCGCCAACCACACGCGTGCACGCCCTGCAGCTCACGATCGATCGCGCGAAGGCCGAGGGAATCGTGCTCGATGCCGAGCCCATCACGACCGCGGAGGCACGCCTCACGCTGGCCGGCGTTCGATTCGACACGGTGTTTCCGGGGCACGGGCACGCGCCGGACAACCTGATCGTCCGTCTGCCACGCCAGCACCAGATCGTGTTCGGCGGGTGCTGGGTGAAGTCGGCAGCGTCGACGACTCTCGGAAACGTGGCCGACGCCGACCTGAGGAGCTGGAAGCGCGGGCTCGAGACGACGGGTTTCGGAGACGACCTTCCCTTCTGCGCCTACGACACGCGGCCGTACCGGCCCCTGATGGTGGTGCCGGGCCATGGAGGCATTGGCGGCTCGGGCCTGTTTCTTCACACGCGCGATCTCGTCGACGCAGCACTCGCAGCAGCGCCACCTTGATGGCGTTTTCCCGACGATCGACTGACGGCGTGCAACACTCCCGTGCGTGACGGTACCGCAGCACCGCAAGTCGTGGCTCATCGCCTTCACCAGCTGGCGCGTGGGTGCGGTGTCACTGCTCTCGATTTCCTCCGGTCTTCCGCTCGGGCTCGTCTGGCTCTCGGTGCCGACGTGGATGGCGGCGGTCGGAGTCGACATCAAGACCGTCGGGCTCATCACGCTCGCGCAGGCGCCCTACTCCTTCAAGTTCGTCTGGGCTCCGCTGATGGACCGCCTGTGGCCACCGTTTCTCGGCCGGAAGCGCGGGTGGATTCTCGTCACGCAGCTCGCCCTCGCCGCGCTCTTCGGAGCCCTCGCCACGGTCGCGACCACTCCGACCGTCGGCGTGATCTCGGCGCTGCTGCTCGCGATCTCGTTCGCCTCGTCGACCCAGGACATCGCGGTCGACGCGTACACGGTCGAGGTGCTCCGCGACGGTGAGCAGGGAGCCGCCGCCGGCACGCGCACCGCCATGTACCGCGTCGCCATGTGGATCTCGGGCAACGCCGCCATCTCGGTCGGCCCGATCTGGGGGTGGGACGTCACCATCTGGGCCCTCGCCGGGCTCTTCATCGTCCTCATTCCCGTCACGCTGCTCGCGCCCGAGCCCGACACGCAGCCCGCTCCACCGACTTCACTCCGTGCCGCTGTCTGGGAGCCGTTCATCGGCTTCCTCTCCCGCCCTCGTGCGCTCGAGATCGCGGCGTTCCTCTTTCTCTACAAGCTCGCCGACAACCTTGCGGGCGCGCTCATTCGACCGTTCCTCCAACAGCACGGCTACGACGCGTGGGACGTGGGCGTGGGAAGTGGAACCGCGACGCTCATCTCGATCGCGCTCGGAACGTTCATCGGTGGCGTGCTCACCGAGCGCATCACCGTCACCAAAGCGCTGTGGATCTTCGGCGTCATTCAGGGCCTCTCGAACGTCGGCTACGCGCTGGTCGCGGCAATGCCGGTCGATCGCACGCTGCTCTACGCCGCGGTCAGTCTCGAGAACTTCACAGGAGGCCTCGGCACTGCAGCGTTCTCCTTCCTCATGATTCGGCTCACCGAGAAGCGCTTCTCGGCCACGCAGTACGCGCTGCTCTCGAGTCTCTTCGGGCTGGGGCGAACGCTGACCGGCCCGCCGTCGGGAGCACTCGCCGATGCCCTTGGCTGGAGCGCGTTCTTCCTCCTCTCGATTCCCGCCGCGATTCCCGGGCTGATCATGCTCCGCCGCTTCGCGCCGTTCTCGAGCCCGACGTTGATCGAACTTTCTGGCGATGACGCGAAGCCGGTCGAGCGCGGTGAACCGTGGGAGGCGAAGACGCTCTGGGCTCGTGGTGGAGCCTCAGCCCTCTTCGCGATCATGCTCGGCATCGTGGGCGCAGCGAGTCTGACTGCACTGAAGACCTGGCGCGAGACGAAGCAGTTCGATCTCGTCGCCGCGATCATCTCCACCGTCACGCCGGCGAAGCTCGCCGACTCGCTCGATCTCATCGGAGCGATCCTCTTCGGTGGTCTCGTTGGGCTCGCCGTCGCAGCAACCCTCGCCGCCCGAGGCAAGCCACGCACGACCCAGGCGACGTGACGTCCCTCAGGCGTTTCGCACTGGCCACCAGAACGGCCTGTTCCCCGAGCGCGCGGCCGGAACCTTCCGTGTGAAGCTTCGTGAAGTGAATTCGGCCGGGAAGCGAACGGCCCGCTGGCCGGTTAGGGTCGCCGCATGGAGTGGTTCCGCATCGTCTTCGCCCTCGTCGCGCTCGTGCTCTTCGGCGCGCTGAACTGGTTTCTCTTCAAGCGCCTCATCCTCGACGTCACGTCCAACCCGTGGGTGAAGCGGGGGCTCGCCTTCATCCTGCTGCTCACCTACGGCGCCGTGCCGCTGCTCCGCGCCTGGGGAGCCTCAGGCCAGCCGCCAGCGACCGCCTCGCTCGTCGTGCTCGTCTTCTGGGGCCTGCTCCTCAACGTGTTGCTCGTGCTCGTCGCGTTCGAAGGTGTGCGCTGGTGGCTCAACCGCCGCGTCGCGAAATCAGCTCCTTCGGTCGCCAGCGGCGTCCCATCACTCGACAGCATGGCGCCGGTCCCCTCCCCGACCCTCGACGATCCCGAGCGACGTCGCTTCCTCTCGCGGGTCGGCGCGGCCACGGCCCTCGGCGTGGGCGGAGGCCTCACCACCTTCGGCGTCTACAAGGCGATGACGCCGCCCGAGATCACCGAAGTGCCGATCAAGCTGCCCGGTCTGCCGAAGGCGCTCGAGGGCTTCACCATCGTGCAGCTCTCCGACATTCACGTCGGCGCCGTCATTCAGGAGAAGTTCCTCGAGATGCTGGTGAACGAAGCGAACCGCGCGAAGCCCGATCTCGTGGCCATCACGGGCGATCTCGTCGACGGCTCACCGGCCTCGCTCGGCCGCTACGTCGCCAGGCTGCGCAACCTGAGCTCGAAGCACGGCACGTATTTCTGCTCGGGCAACCACGACTACTACTCGGGCTGGGAGCGCTGGGCCCCGGTGCTGCCCGACTTCGGCTTCACCGTGCTCCGCAACCGCGCCGTCACCATCGGCGACGCCGGTGCGTCATTCGATCTGCTCGGCGTCGACGACTGGGGCCGCTTCGGCGCGGGCGACTACGATCTCGAAGCCGCCACAGCCAACCGCGATCCCGCGCGCGCGTCCGTCCTCCTCGCGCATCAGCCGTCGAACCTCGAAGCCGTCTCTGCCAAGAACATCGGCCTGCAGCTCTCGGGGCACACGCACGGCGGCCAGCTCTTCCCGGGTACCCTCATCGGCGCGCTCATGTGGCAGGAGCGGAACACGGGCCTCTCGAAGCAGGGCCACAGCTGGCTCTACACCTCGCGCGGCTGCGGCTTCGTCGGCCCGCCGATGCGAATTGGAGCTCCGCCAGAGGTCGTGAAGCTCGTGCTCACCAGCGCCTGATCAGCGCAGGTCTCCGGTCAGCTTGAACGTCAGCACGCACCCCCGCACGCCGGCCATGTTCGGGCTGCGGGCGATCAGGTTGTCTTCGATCAGCTTGCACTCGTTCGCCATCATGTCGGTCTCCTTCAGGCCGAGCGTGTTGGTGACCTCGAGCTCGAACTTCTGGCCCTGATCGCGCATCGTCCACGTCTCGAGCTGCGTCAGCTTGCAGGTCGAGTCGCGCTCGACGCCGTTGGTATCGCGAACGCGAAGCGCCTCTTCCGTCTCGGCTCTCGTGAAGGTCAGCTCGGTGCCCGCGACGTCGAAGATCACGTTGCTCGACGACGCCATGCAGGTGGTCGGGTCGAGCGACGTGCACGACTGCGCCGTCGCCTTCTTCGACTCCGCGTCGGTCTTGTAGATGAGGAAGCTGTTCATCGAGAACGGCAGCGGCGCGACGTTCGCGCGGAAGTCCGACGCATCGGCGCAGGTGCCCCACTCCACCGTCGAGGTCGCCACCTTCCAGAAGTACGTGGCGTTCGGGGAGACCGTGGTGCGGCCCTGGACGGGCTGCGGACTCACGGTGGGGCTGCACCCGACGACCAGCCCGGCGACGACCAACAGGAGCACTCGCGACATGCAGACCACGATACCCCAGCTTTAGACGACGATGATGCCCTTGCCCTGCCGGAGCACTTCGATCTGATCGTCGATCAGCGAGACGACGGTCGACGGCTCATTCGGCTGCACGCCACCATCGAGGATCAAATCGAGCCGGGTGCCGAGCTGCTCCTTGATGTCCTTCGCGTCGATGAGCACCAGCCCGTCCTGATCGGTCGCAGACGTCGTGACGATCGGCCGGCCCAGCTTCGAGGCGATGGCCAGCATCAGCGGCGCCTGCGGAACACGAATGCCCACCTGGCGCTGCTTCGTCTGCATCATGTCGGGCACGAGCTTCGTCGCGTTGAGCACGAACGTGAACGGGCCCGGAGTCAGCTGCTTCATCGTGCGGTACGCGAACTTGCTGACGATCGCGTACTTCGAGACGTCGGAGAGATCGGGGCAGAGGAAGGCGAGCGGCTTCTTTCGATCGCGGCCCTTCACGCCGTAGATGCGATCGATCGCCTTGCGGGAGAGCAGATCGCAGCCGATGCCGTAATAGGTGTCGGTCGGGTACGCGATGAGGCCGCCGTCCTCGAGCACCTTCGCCGCCTTTTCGACGATGCGGGGCTGAGGGAACTGCGGGTCGACCTCGAGAATCGGTGCTGATGCCATGACGCGTTCGCTGTAGCCGAAACCGTCAGCCTTTGCAGGACTTCCACTCGGGCTTGAACGCCTCGATCGTGGGATCCCACGTGAACTCGACCCGGCACGCGTCGCCGACGAGGGTCGCTGACATCACGCCACCAAAGTCGGCGTTGAGCACGAGCCGCGTCTTCCCGTTCGGGTCGAACAGCGCAATCGACACGCGAGGCTGGCAGGGATCAGTGGCCGGCTCGACCTTCACCGCGGCAGCGGCCTTCTGTTTCTGGGTCAGCCATCGCTCGTTCGTCGCGGGTGGCTTCTTGCTGAAGCAGAGCTTTCCGGGGGACGTCGGGGGGTATTGCCACGAGGGCTCGCCGCTCCACGCCGCGCAGGCATACGCGCTCCCTGCGACTCCGGTGCTCGAGTGCTTCGCCACCTTGCCAAGCGTGTCCTTCTTGAAGAGCACCGCCTCGACCCCCGGGTTCTCCTTGAGCCAGGACTGCATGCGCTCGAGCGTCGTCAGCCCAGCGCCCATGGCGCGCACCAACGAGACGGCGCGGCCGGGACACTGCTCGGACTGGTAGCGAAGAAACTCGTCGCCGTTCTGAGGGCTCGCCGAGTTCGCGTCCTGCAACACCTCGACGGTGAACAGCGCGAGCGGAGGCTGCAGCGGCTTGAGGGTCGGAAGCGCAGCGATGACGGAGACGGCGAGGAGCGACACCATGCGCGCGCTTATGCCGTGGGAGCGCCCGTCTGGTCTACCGCCGCAGGCTCCGAATGAACTGGGCCGCCACCTCGATCGCGCGCGCCTCGTGACGACCGAACGAGTGCCCTGCGCCGGCGATCACCTCGAGCGTGAGCGCGCGGTTCTGGTTCACGATCGGGCGGAGCACCGCGAGCGGTCCTTTGTCGTCGGCGTCGCCCTGGACGATCAACGTCGGCACCTTCACTGAGCACAGCGCCGCTTCATCCTCCGGCCGTGGCGTGCCGGGCGGACGAACGGGGAAACCCAGCAACACGACGGCCGCGACCGAATGCTCCAGCGCGTACCGCAGCGCCACCCGCCCGCCGAACGATCGACCGACCAGCACCGGCTTCGCCTTCGGTGGAATCGCCTTCGAGAGAAACTGCAGCTCGCGCTCGAACCCGGCAGACGGCCGGCCCTTCGCCATGCCGGGAAAAGAAGCGCTCCACCCGTCGAGGGCCTCGGCGACCTTCACGAGGATCGGCTGTCGCGCGGCGCCGTTGAAGCCGGGAAGCAGCACGAGCTGTTTCACGCGCCCAGCAACCTCGCCAACACGCTCGGCCCGCCTTCGAACTTCAGCAGGAACGACTCGCGAAACGCCTTCAGCTCGTCCCAGCTCAGATCGATCGCCAGGCCGTGCGCGACGGGATCCCGCAGACGTTCCTTGGCCGACTGCACGAAGCGCGCGAGCGAATCGACGAACGCGTCGGCCAACCCAATGGAGTCGAGGAACGTCTTGAAGTCGGCCAGCGGCGCCTCATTTCGTCGGGTCAACGCGCGCCCCACTTCACCGAGCGACGGCGCCTTGGCCTCCATCGATCGATCGAACGCCTCGACGAAGCGATCGAAGTACTCGACGCGTTTGCCCCGCTTCTCGCGCACCGCGCCCTTGAGGAACGACGCGCGCCGGCCGGAGTGCTCGAGCCACTCATCGAAGCGCTGGACGAGGAGCATGAAGAGGCTGCGCTCGAGCGCGCCGGAGAACAGCACCGCCACCGCCGCAGCCGGCAGCTCCGAGTACAGGCCCTTCTGGTACGTGCGCTCGGCCACCATCACCATGCGCAGCAGCGTCTCGGGGCACTTCTCACGCACGGTGCCGAGGCCCTCGTCGACGACGTCACGCGCCTTGGTGTCGGTGTCACGGTCCTGCGCTTCGAGCTCTTCGCGCACGCGCTGGGCCTGCTCGTCCTTCACGCGGCGGGCGTCACGCTCGAGATCTTTCGCGCGCTGCTCGGCGTCGGCCGACGCAGACTTGAGCCGTTGGAGCTCTCGACGCATCAGCTCGAGCTCGCCCTCACGCGCGAGGAAGCGCCGCTTCATCGCCTCGGCCTCCGACTTCGCTGCCTCGAGCCGCGCATCGGGAGACGCCTTCAGCTCGGTCTTCCATGGCACCTTGCGCGACGACGACTCCCGCGCGAGCCGCGCTTCCGCTTCGTTGGGATCGAGGTCGAGCGCGCGGGTGAAGGCGACGTTGGCCAGCTCGAAGTCAGCGGTCTCGGCCGCCAGATGGCCCTGCTCGAGCCAGACGCGGGCGCCCAGCAGCAGCAGCTCGGCCTCGGGCATCACCTTCGCGCGGTCGACGAGCTCGCGCGCCTCCGAGAGTTTGCCCATGAGGCGCTGCGCGCGGGCCTTCGCCACCAGCAGCTCGTAGTCGAAGCCGGGCAACCGCTCTCCCACCGACTGCTCGGCCCGCTCGAGATCAGCCATCGCTTCGCCAGGTTTGCCGCGACTCAGCGCGACCTGGGCGAAGAGGAGTCGATCTTCTGCAGACGCCGTCGACACGCGCCGCTGCATGAAGGCGCTGGACTGCGTCTCGTCGCCAGCGAGCTGGGCAGCGAGGGCGGCGTGCGGCAGGTGTTCTGGGTCGAGGTTGCCCTCGGCGTCCAACGCGCGAAACCGCTGCAACGCCCCGCGAGGGTCACCCTGCATGAGCCGGCAGTCAGCCTCGATCGCGCGTGCGGCCGAGCGAAGGTTCGCGTCCTTCGATTGAGTACCCACCTGAACGGCGAGCGCTTCAGCGCCCTGGGCATCACCTCGCTGCGCCTTTGCGAGCGCGAGCACGAGGCGGGTGTCTTCCCCACCACCGGTGAGCATCGCAGCCGCGAGCGCCGACTCCGCATCGGCCAGCCGACCGACCTTGAGCAGGCCCGCCGCGTAGTTGGTGAGGAAGGTCGGGTCGCGCCGAAGCTCATTGCGTGCGCGCGCCATCAGCTCGACACCACGCGCAGACTGGTTCGCGTGCATGAGCAGCACGCCGAGCCGCACCATCAGGGTCGTGTCCTGCTTGTGGCGCAACACCGCCTTCTCGAGGAACTCGCGCGCCTCGTCGCGCTTCCCAGCGAGCTCGAGGGCCTCGGCGTACACCGCGGCGACCTCGGCCCCCGGCAACACGTTCGCCTCGAGCACCGGGCCAAGCACCTCGACCGCGCGCAGCGAGGAGCCGTTGGCGATCAACAGACGGGCTTGATCGAGGAGCGCTCCCGCCTTGCGCTTGTTGAGCCGAGCCGACACGGGCGGACTGTACGTCAGCGTTTCGACGGAGGCAGGAAGAAGTCCCGCACCACGAGCGGATCGACAGGCTTCTTCTCCAACGGAGCGGGCGGTGGTGTGACGGGCTCCAATTCGACAGGAATCAGGCCAAGCGCGCCCAGCAGCTCCTGTCGCGTCTTGTAGCGCGCAGCGTCAGGACCGAAGCGTTCTCGCGCTTTCGTCAAGAGCTCTCGCATCGTCCATGCAGGGCCGGCCACGTGGGTGCGTTTCTCACTCGGGGTCGTGGCGGTCAACGTGGCATCATCACCGCCGCTTGAGCGAGTTGCCGCGACTGCTCTTTTGCTGCTTCGACGTGGTCCCGGCGCCGCACGCGACCTCACGTCGATTGAGCGAGTACCTCAAGGGCCTCTCCGAGCGGTACCAGGTCGTCGTGTTGACGGTGAAGACGCCCGATCACTCGCACATCGAGCGGTATCAGGGCGCGCGGCTGCTGCGAGTGCCGGTCGGGAGCGGCGATCTCCGTTCGCGCATGGAGGCGTTCGACCGCGCGGTGCGCCGCCAGCTCGAGAGCGAAGAGTACCTGCTGGTGCACTTCTTCGACCCCGTCAGTGGGTACCCCCTCTGCGAGCGCCGCGGGGACTTCGGCTACAAGCTCGTCTACGACGCGTCCCGGTTTCCTTCGGGAGATCTGCCGTCGCTCGTGCCGCAGGAAGGCTCGAACAAGCGCCTCCTCGCGAGATCTCGCCGGCAGGAGCTGTTCTGTCTCATGAACGCCGACGCGGTGATCGTCGGCAGTGAAGCCGCGAAGACGCACTGTGTTTCGCTGGGCGTGCCCGCGCAGAACGTCTCGGTGGTGCGTGCGCCCGTCGATCTCGCCCCGTACTCGCCAGAGCTGATGGGGCCGCCAGACCAGACCCCTGCGCGGCTGATTCACCTCGGCAGTCACGGGCGCCATCAGGATCTGCCGCTGCTGCTCGAGGCGCTCTCGAAGACGAAGACCCCGGTGAGGCTGGCTCTCGTCGGCCCCTCCTCGTCCGAGCTGACGCCGCCGCTCAAGGAGCGCGCTGCCGAGCTGGGGTTGGGCGAGCGGGTCGAGTTCCAGGAGCCCGTCGGTCACGACGACATTCACAAGGTGATCGCCGCCGCCGACATCGGCGTGTTGACGCTCGCGGACGAACCGAGAAACCGCACCACGACTGCGCTCGCACGCATCGGAGAGTTCCTCGCGGCGGGACGGCCGATCATCGCGGCAGATCTTCCGCTCACCCGCGAGCTGGTGCCAGCGGGCGCCACCCGCTTCTACACCCCGGGTGACGTGCAATCGCTCGCCGACGCCATCGACGCGCTGGCAGCCGATGGCGCGCTCCGCAAGGCGATGGGGGCGGCGGCCCGCGCGGCGACGGAGGCCACCGATGCCGCGATCATCCGCGAGAAGTTGATCGCGCTGTACGAGCGCGTGGCTCCGGGAGCGCGTGCACCAGCCGATCACGTCGACGCCATCGACCCCTCCGACGCGACACAGCTGGGTGGCCGGCCGCCCGACGAGCTGGGTGACGTGACGCAGGCGAGCGCGCGGGTGGTCGTCGACAGTGACTCGGCGAAACACGACGTCGGCACGAACAAGGTGAAGACCGATCCCGCCGTCGTCGTTCCCGCTCCCGACGCTGACACGGGCACCGATCAGGCCGTGGGTCGCGAGCGGCCCCCTGTGATGGGGGTGCTGTTGCGCAACGACGCCCCGCCCGTGTCGCCCGAAGCGACCGACCCGGCAGTCGCAACGCCTTCAGGCCAGCTCCCCACGATCATGGGGCTGCCGGTCAACGATCGACTGCCCGACGTCGACGCGGTCGAAGCCCCTGCGCCGCGAGAAGCCCCTCCTGTTCCCGACGAGGAGCCGCCAACGATCGGGGTGGCGCCTTCCCCCCTCGCCTCACCTGCCGCACCGAAGAGCCCGCCAGCCCCCGAACCGAAGCCTCTTCCGCCTGCGCCGCCTCCCATCGCGGCACCACGGCCGAACCCGCTGCTCTCGACCGACGACGAGCCGTTGGACTTCGCGAACCTGCTCAAGCCCAGCGCGCCGGTGCGCATGCCAACCGTCGCGCTCCCCACGCCGGACATCACCGCGCCCATTCCACAGCCGCCGCAGGTGCGAGCGCCTGCCCCCGTGCCCATTCAGGTGCCGACGTCGTTCTCGATGCCGACGCCAAGGCCAAGCAACCCGCCTCCGGGGGCGACGTTCGTTCCGGTGCCAATCGGCGTCCAGGTCTCCACCGTTCCGGCGCGAGTGCCCGTCTCCGTTCCGCCGCCTCCGCCCGGAGCGCCGCCTCCGCTTCCGAGGCCTGTGCCCATTCTCGGCGCCCCGGTGTCGCCAAGCGGCGTTCGACCGCTGCCGCCCGTCGAGCCCATCGTCGTGAGCGCGAGCGGCGTGCGCCCACCGGAGCCGGCCGCTGCGAGTCCCAGTGGGGTCCGCGGGCCTCCACCGCTGCCGACTGCTGCGGCTGCGTTTCCGAGCCCACAGGCGGTGCAAGAGGTGTCCGCCCCGCTTCCGCCCCTCACCCGGCTGCTGCCGAACCCAACGGGGACTGGCGCCGTCATCAACCGCACGACCTCGTCGGAAGACGTCGTGGAGCTTCGCGACGACGAGCTCGAGCTGCTCAACGACGAGTCCATTCAGTCACTGCACGACGGCGACGACGAAGCGCACGACCCCGAGAAGGAGATCGACGCTGGCGAGCTGCACGCGCTCGAGACCTCTGCGGCGCCTCCGCCCTCGCGGCTCGACCCCTGGTTCGCCCAGCTCGTTCACGGCTACTGCCCACCCGAATCGCAGCTCTTCACCCGGCACGTACCGCCCACCACGATGCCTGGTCGCGACACTTGATTTCTGGCGTGCCGTCGAGACGCCAGAAGTCGGTTTACCGCCTCCAAACGGCGTAGCAGACTGGCGCGCCGCTTTCGTCTTCCCCTGACTAGAAAAGAGCCTCATGGAGCGCCGAGTTCTCATCGTCGAAAGTCAGAACGACTTCGCTCTCACCATGGCGTCGGTTCTGAAAGACGCCGGGTACCAGACCAGCCTCGCCACCAGCGCCTCGGAGGCGACCCGTGAGCTCGAGAAGCGTCGGCCCGACATCGTCGTGTTGCGCGCCGAGCTGCCCGATCAAAGCGGCTTCGTGCTCTGCGGCAGCATTCGCAAGGGCAAGTTCGGGCAAAACCTGCCGGTGATTCTGCTGTCGAGCGAGTCGCGCATCGAGGCGCTGCAGCAGCACGCTGCGTCGCCCAACGCCGCGCACGGCTACCTCGCGATTCCCTTCGAGATGAGTGAGCTCACCCGGCTCACCACCACCATCGCGCCGCCCACCGCGCCCTCGACGGCCAGCGGCGGCCCCTCGTCGACCAGCGAAGAAGAAGATGCGGCGCTCGACAACGCGCTCACGGGCGCCGGCCCGACGATGGAGATCCCCGCGCAGGGTGGCCCGCCGCCGCTCAAGACGACTGCTGGAGGTCCTCCCAAGCTTCCCCGCCGCGAGCGCCGCAGCCAGCTCACCGACGAAGATCGCGCGTTCCTCGATCGCGCGTTTCAGTCCATCGCCGATCGCAAGGCCGAGCTGCTCGCCGAGTCACGGGAGCTTCGCCGCAGCGCGCCCCGCCGCGACATGCTCGGCACGCCCGAGGCGAAGATCCAGATCCTCCGCGACGAGCTGAAGACGCGCGAAGCCCAGATCGCCCGGCTCTCCGAGATCTGGACCGTTCGCGAGCGCGAGCTGCTCTCGGTCGAAGACCGCATCTCGGAGAAGGACGTCGAGATTCAGGGCCTGAAGATGCAGGTCGACGACTTCACCCGTCGCCTCAACGAGTCCCAGAACACGCTCGTCGAGAAAGAGCGCGAGCACGGCCGGCAGGTCGAAGATCTGCTGCTGCAGAAGTTCATCGGCGAGAAAGAGGTCATCGAGGTCGTCTCCGCCAAGGAGAAGGACATCAATGGCCTTCGCAAGGAGCTCAACAACCGGGAAGAGGAGATCAACCGGAAGAACTCCGAGCTCGAGTCGCAGCGCAAGGAGTACGAGGGCCTCGAGAAGGACTACCAGCTCGCCACCCTGGAGTTCGAGGTCAAGGAGAAGGAGCTGCAGGGCTCCCTCGCAGCCCGCAACGAAGAGCTCACCAACCTCAAGGCCGAGTTCGAAGCGCTGACGAAGCTGCAGACCGACA
Organism: Archangium gephyra; assembly: GCA_943370055.1. Taxonomy (GTDB): domain Bacteria; phylum Myxococcota; class Myxococcia; order Myxococcales; family Myxococcaceae; genus Xiheimicrobium; species Xiheimicrobium gephyra_A. Next base: position 35,974 of record CALRPN020000054.1, on the reverse strand, counting down.
CCGTCGCCGAGCGCGACACGAAGTACGCCGAGTACGAAGGCATCGGCAAGGCGCTGCAGGAGACCATCGAGAAGAACCAGGTCGAGCGTGACGGCACCGTCGCCCAGCTCGAGAGCAACCTGCGCCTCGCCACCGAGCGCGGCGATCGCGGTGAAGCCGAAGTCGCCCGCCTCGAAGGTGAGCTCGCCGACGCGCGCGCCCGCTCTGCCGAGAAGATCGGTGAGCTCGAGGGTGAGATCGCCGGCCTCAAGAGCAACCTCGAGGCGCTCAGTGCCGAGAAGGCCGAGTCCGAGCAGAACCTCAACGAGAAGATCACCGAGCGCGACGGGCGCATCGGGCAGCTCGAGCAGGAGCTCGCCGACACCGTCGAGCGCAAGGATCGCCAGGAAGCCGAGCTGCAGTCGCAGATTCAGGAGAAGCTGGAGAAGATCGGCGAGCTCGAGGGCGAGGTCGAAGCCGCCAAGCAGGCGCTCGCCGATCGCGAAGCCGAGCTGCAGGGTGAGCTCGGTGACGTCGGCGGTCAGCTGCAGGAGGCCCAGGGCATCATCGAGGCCAACACCGCGAACATCGCCGAGCTGAACCAGACCCTCGACGCGCGCCAGAAAACGATCGACGGCCTCAACGCCGACGTCTCCGATCGCGACACGCGCATCGCCGATCTCGAAGGGCGCTTCTCGGCCTCGCAGCAGACGGTTGCGGATCGTGATGGTGAGATCGGTGCGCTCAAGCAGACGCTCGAGTCTCGCGGTCAGGAGATCGACGGGCTGCAGAGCACCCTCGCCGAGCGCGACGAGCAGATCACCGGCCTCACCACCTCGCTGGAAGAGACGCAGAAGGCGCTCCTGCAGACGCAGGACACCCTCAACCAGACCCAGGCCTCACTCGAGGCGAAGACCGGCGAGCAGGAAGAGACGGCCGGAACCCTCGAGCGCACGCAGCTCGATCTCGAGCAGACCCGCAAGGAGCGCGACGAGCGCCAGGGCGAGGTCGTCTCGGCTCGCAACGAGATTCAGCGCGTCACCGGCCTGTTCCGTCAGACCGAGACCGCCAAGGCCCAGCTCGAAGAGACGCTGTCTGGTGAGATCGGCCAGCTCAAGACCGCCCTCTCGGAAGCGCAGGGCAACTACGAAGCCGAAGCCTCGGCCCACCAGCAGCTCGATCGCGAGACCACCGCCGAGATCGAGAAGCTCACAGGCGAGCGCGACACCCTCGCCGGAACGCTCGAGCGCACCCAGGTCGATCTCGCCGCCACCCGCGCGAACCTCGACGACACCGCCAAGTCGCTCGACATCGAGAAGCGCGCCCTCGCCGACACGCAGAAGCACTACGAAGAGCGCGTCGGAACCCTCGAGGCCGAGCTCTCGCAGACGAGGGAGCAGGCACAGGATCTCACCGAGCAGCTCGCCGCGACGAAGCAGGAGCTCGGCGCCCGCGTCTCCGATCTCACGCAGCTCAACGGCAAGCTGGCCCACGCCGAAGACACCCGCGCGAACCTCGAAGATCGCATCGCGACCCTCACCGAGGAGTCGCAGCGCCGCGAAGAGCTGCTGCAGAACGACGTCGCCGCGAAGTCGAAGGAGCTCGCCGACACGCTTCGCAAGCTCTCGACCCAGCAGCAGGAGAAGGTGCGGCAGGTCGACGCGCTCACCCGCGAGGTCACCGCCAAGACCGAGCTCTCGAAGCAGCTCGAGCTCAAGCTCAAGTCGCTCTTCGACGAGTCGAAGAAGAAGACCGACGAGCTCTCGCAGGCCAGGGCTGCCCTCGCCGCCGAGCTCGATGGGACGAAGAAGGAGCTCGCCGAACGCAGCGCTTCACTCGAGAAGGCCACCGAGGCCCACACGCACGCGGTCGCCGAGCGCGATCAGGTGAAGGCGCACGGTGCCCAGCAGCTGCAGCAGGCCAACGCCCGCCTCCAGGAGGCCGGCAACGCGCTCAACCAGGAGAAGGCTGCCGCCAAGAAGGCCCACGACGACATGGCGCAGAAGCTCCAGCGCGCCGAGGCTCGCATCGCGCAGGTGCAGCAGGAGTCGCAGACCAAGGGCGGCGAGATGGAGACGCGGCTCAAGGAGGCCCAGAGCCAGCTGGCCACCCGCCAGCGTCGCGTCGCCGAGCTCGAGCAGGCCATGGAAGGCGCCAACGCCGCCCGCACCCGCGCCGACAAGGAGCTGCAGGCGAAGATCACCGCCGCCGAGCAGAAGGCCAACGACGCCGCCGCGAAGCTGCAGGCTGCGATCGCCGAGAAGAAGACGATCGAGGGTTCGCACCAGAAGTCGCTCGATGACGCGAACGTCAAGCACAAGGCCGAGATCGAACGCCGCGAGCAGGTGAAGGCGCAGGAAGTGAAGCGCCTGCAGGAGGCGGTGCAGGAGAAGTCGAAGCAGCTCAAGGTCGTCGAGCTCGAGCTGGCCCGCTACAAGAACAAGCCAGCAGGTGGAGCTGCGAGCTCGGCAGCACCACCCCGTCCTCCCCCGCCGGCCGCCGGCATTCCGCAGACGACGGTGCCCAACGCCTCCCGGCCCTCTGCCGCCGCTTCGCTGTCGCAGCTGGGCGAGGAGTTCGAGGAGCAGACGAAGGTCAACACGATTCCCGAACAGGCGACCCGCCCTGCCGCGGCCGTCGCCAGGCCTGCCCCGCCCCCTGCCGCCAGGCCCGCGACCCAGCCTGCGCGCCCTGCGGTTGCGATCACGGCGGCTCCCGTCAGGAAGGCTCCGCCACCCGAGGAACGCACCGTGGTTGGGCAGCTTCCGAAGGACGACGACGCCGACTTCACGAGCATCATCGACAAGCTCGGCGAGTAGCCCTTTTCCTGTGAGGTGAGGTAGGAGGGCGAGCCGCTCAGGGCCGGGTCTGAACGACCGGAGGCCACCTGGGCCGACTGCCTTCTGGAGCGCCACCGCATGCGCCGTTCCATCTCTGCCGTCTTCTCGCTGCTGCTCCTCCTCGCTGGCTGCAAGGAGCAGGTGATCAAACGCCCGCCCGAAGACGCGGGGCCGGCCTGCGCCGAGCGAGAGAAGCTGGTCAACGGGCAGTGCCGCTTCGTCTGCCACCGCGACGGCGACTGTGCGATCGGCGAGCGCTGCAACCTGCTCTCTGCGACCTGCGAGCCCAAGCCACCCGAGCCCGATGCCTCGGTCTTCGTCCCCTGCACCGAGGGTGCGCGCCGCTGCAGCGTCGACGGTTCTGCGGTCGAGCTGTGTGGGGCCGATGGCCGCTTCGCCGTCGAGATGGCGTGCCCCGCGCCTGACGGTTTCTGCTCGAACGAGCGCTGCCTGGCGTGCCGGCCCAACTCGACCAAGTGCGGCACCGTGCCCACCGATCTCGAGGTGTGCGAGAGCAACGGCTCGGGCTTCCGCTCCGTGATGTGCGCGGGCTCGGCGACGTGCACCATGGGCGAGTGTCGTGAGTGCACGGCCGGTGAGCGCCGCTGCAGCCCCGACGGCAAGGCCGTGCAGGAGTGCCAGCGCCGCACCCAGCTGAACCTCTCGACGACCTGGGTGAACGTCGGCGACAACTTCGACGGCACCTGCATCACGCAGCAGTGCACGGGTACGGGCGCGATGTCGGCCTGCCGGCCGCCTCAGTGCATTCCCGGCTCGTCACAGTGCATGAGCTCGGCAGTGCAGCAGACGTGCAACGCCACGGGCAGCTGGGACAACACGACCTGCACCATGGCGCCAGGGCTGGGGCCGACGGCCGAGTGTCAGAACGGCGCCTGCGTCGACGAGTGCGCCGATGCCGCGCGCCAGAAGAGCTACTTCGGCTGCGAGTACTGGACTGCGGTGATGGACAACGGCGTCAGCGCGCCGGTGTTCAAGGCCAACACCCTCGCGGGCCAGGGAAGCCTCGACTCGGAGTTCGCCTTCGTCGTCACCAACCGCTCCTCGCTCTCGGCGACCGTCACCGTGACGCGCTGGTTCAACAACGCGGTGCAGACGGTGAAGACCGTGACGGTGGCAGGCCGGTTGGATCCGATGACGCGGGGGCTCGCCATCATCCGCGTGCCCTGGCAGTCCATCGGGGCTGACGCCGACTCCGACTCGACCAGCGGCCTGCGACGCTTTGCGTACAAGCTCGTCTCGAACCGGCCCATCTCGGTCTACCAGTTCAACCCGCTGGCCGCGTACCGCGACGTCGGCACGTGCACGACCGCGACGAGCTGCACCCTCGTTCCCCAGAACCAGGGACCCGAGTGCGTCAACGGCACCTGCCGCTACTTCGCCTATTCGAACGACGCGTCGTTGCTGCTGCCGGCGCACATCTTCGGCATCAGCTACGTGGGGCTCACGCCCGAGCACGTGGTGCTCCGCACGAGCCGCACCGACCCGGCGGCGATGGCGAGGCCCTTCGGTGACGGTCAGCTCACCATCGTCGCGAAGGAGCCCAACACCCAGGTCACCGTGCGATCGACCGCTCGCACCGCCGCAGGGACGGGCGTTGCTGCGCTGAACCCCGGCCAGACGCAGACCTTCACGCTCAACGACTACGACGTGCTGCAGATCGCCAGCGCCATTCCCGCCGCGACGCCTGCCTCCATCAACCTCGAGTGCGGCCCCAATCGGTTCGAGGTCGGCTCGAGCGGCTGCAGCAACGCGTCGAACTGCAGCAACTCGGCCCTCTGCGGGCTGACGGGCAACTGCTGCTGCACCACCCAGATCTGCCGCATCGACAACGATCTCACCGGAACCATCGTCACCTCGGACAAGCCCATCGCGGTCTTCGGAGGCTCGATCTGCACCACGCGCGGCTTCACCGACGTCGCCTGCGATCACGTCGAGGAGCAGCTGCTTCCCTTCGTCACCTGGGGAAAGAACTACGTCGCCACCCGCACGGCGCCGCTGCGACTGGTGAGCAACGCCTTCGCCACGCCCGCCAATGCCGCGCCCGACTACTACAAGATCGTCGCTGGCTGCCCTGCGAGCCAGTGCCCCATGGGTACGCTGCTGACGCTCACCCCTGCGCCCGCCGCAGGAGACGTGCTGCTTCCGAACCGGTGTCTCTCGGGCTCGCTCGCCGCCAACACCTGCCGTCTCGCGGGCGGCACCTTCGTCGAGTTCCGATCGAAGACGAGCTTCACCATCACGGCCGATCAACCCGTTCAGGTGGCCCAGATCTTCTCGAGCCAGAGCGCCACCACGGGCACTGGCCAGAGCGCGCCGGCGCAGGGAGATCCCTCGCTCGTGCTGCTGCCGCCCATCGAGCAGTGGCGCTCGCAGTACACGGTGCTGACGGCCCCGGGAACGCGCGACAACTACCTGGGCCTCGTCATCGACTCGAGCCGCGTTCAGGAAGTGCGGGTCAACGGAACGGCCGTGCCCATGTCGACCTTCACCACCGTCGGCACGACGCCCTTCAAGGTCGCCAACGTCGCCGTCCCGGTCGGAACGCACACGATTCTCGTCGTGCCCATTCCCGGCCAGATGACGCTGCCTGGCGCAGGCGTCACGGTCTACGGCTTCGACGAATACGTGAGCTACGGCTACACGGGCGGCCTCGACCTGACGACCATCGTCACGGGCATCAACCCGGGCGGCTGAACCCGACTCGACTCAGCCGAGGCTCTTCACGAAGGGTTCGAAGCGGGCCTTGGCCGTCGCCTTGTGGAAGGCGTCTTCGCCCGAGATCTTTCCGTCTTCGGCGAGCTTGAAGAGCACGTCGTCCATCGCCTGCATGCCCTGCTGCTTGCCGGACTGGATGATGGAGTTGATCATCGGCGTGTTGCCCTCGCGGATGATGTTCGGCAGGCCCGGCGTCTTGAGCAGAATCTCGTGAACGGCGAGGCGGCCACGGCCATCGGGCGTGCGCAGCAGCAACTGTGAGACGACGCCGGCGAGCGACTCCGACAACATCGTGCGCACCTGCTGCTGTTGATCGGTCGGGAAGGCGTCGATGACGCGATCGATCGTCTTCGGCGCGCTGTTCGTGTGCAGGGTTCCGAAGACCAGCACGCCCATCTCGGCCGCGGTGATGGCGAGCGCGATGGTCTCCATGTCGCGCATTTCGCCGACGAGGATCACGCCCGGGTCCTGGCGAATGGCGCTGCGCAGGGCGTTGGCGAAGCTCTTCGTGTCGTTGCCGACTTCGCGCTGGCTGAGGGTGCACTTCTTGTTCTGGTGCACGAACTCGACCGGGTCTTCGATGGTGACGATGTGCTTGGAGTGCTTGGTGTTGATGAGATCGATGATCGCGGCCAACGTCGTCGACTTGCCCGAGCCGGTGGGGCCCGTGACGAGCACGAGCCCCTGCTCGAGATCGGCGAGCGCCGAGAGCGCAGCAGGAGCCTTCAGATCCTCCAGCGTGCGGATCTTCTCGGGAATGATGCGGAAGACCGCCGCGGCGCCACGCTCCTGGTTGAAGTAGTTGGCGCGGAAGCGGGCGACTCCCGCGAGGGCGTACGCGAAGTCGAGGTCGAGGTTGCCGACGTAGTGGCTCCACTGCTTCTCGCTCGCGAGCTCCTTGAGGTGCTCGCGCAAAGACTCGTCGGTGAACGTGGGCCAACCACCAATGGGCTTGACCGAGCCGTGCTGGCGCATGTGCGGCTGCATGCCGGCAGCGAGGTGCAGGTCGCTGCCGCCCTGGTCCTTGAGGTGTCTGAAGAGCTGATCGAGTCGGGCCATGGCGTTGGGGGCTTCAGGCGAAGCGCTTGGGATCTTCTGCGTGACGGCGGGCTTCGGCCTTCGTGACCTGCCCGCTCTTGACCAGCTCCTGCAGGGAGTCGTCGAGCAGGCACATGCCGTCGGCGCGGCCCGTCTGCATGATGCTGCGAATCTGAAACGTCTTCTCTTCGCGAATGAGGTTCGAGACCGAGGGCTTCACGAAGAGCACCTCGAGCACGGGAATACGACGCGTGCCGTCGGCCGAGAGCACGAGCCGCTGCGAGACGATCGCGCGCAGCGACTCGCTCACCATCGCGCGAATCTGCGACTGCTGCTTCGGGGGGAACACGTCGAGAATTCGGTTGATGGTGCGAATCGCGTTGTTGGTGTGCAGCGTCGCCATCACGAGGTGGCCCGTCTCGGCCGCAGAGATCGCGAGCTGAATCGTCTCGAGGTCGCGCAGCTCGCCGATCATGATGATGTCGGGGTCTTCACGAAGCGCCGCGCGGAGCGCGTTGGGGAAGCTCTTGGTGTGCTTGTTGGCCTGGCGCTGGTTCACCACGCAGCCCTGCGGCGTGTGCACGTACTCGATGGGGTCTTCGACCGTGATGATGTGATCCTGGCGAGACGCGTTCAGCATGCTCACCAGCGCGGCGAGCGTGGACGACTTGCCGCAGCCCGCCGGGCCCGTCACCAGCACCATGCCCTGATGAAAGTCGGTCAGCTTGGCGAGGCTGGCTGGCAGCCCGAGGCTCTCGAGCGTCGGCGGCTGCGGAGGAATGGCGCGAAAGACCCCGTCCCACCCGCGCTGCTGTTTGTAGAAGCTCGCGCGGAAGCGGCCCACGCCCGGAAGCGCGATCGCCAGGTCGAGATCCCACACCTCATCGAGCGTCTGGCGCTGCTCGGGCTCGAGCGCGTCCTTCAAGATCGACTCCACCATCTGCGCGTCGAGGATGCCGGTCTTCAGCTCCTTCAGCACGCCGTTGACGCGCATCTGCAGGGGCGCCCCGCCGTGAATGTGCACGTCACTGGCCTTCGACTCGACGGCCTTGGTGAGAATCTGCTGCAACGTGGGAAGCCGAACCGCGCCTGGTCGAGCGCCGACGGGGTTGAGCGACGAGGCCGATTGCGCAGTCGGAGCAGGAGCCGCAGCTGCCACGGGAGCCGCTGCCACAGGAGCAGGGGCAGACGGTCTGGTGGCCGGTGCGGACGCAGCAGGAGCGGCAGCAGCAGCCGGCTGACCGCCCTGTTTCGCGATGTACTGGGCCTGCGCCTGCGCGAGCCACTTCGCCTGCTCGGCGCTGATGAACTTGAGGTCCATCAGCACGGCGCTCAGGGGCCGTGGATCGCTGCCCTGGCGTTGCGCCGCCGCGGTCAGCTGCTCCTGACTGATGAGCTTGTAGTGGAGAGCGATTCGTCCGAGCAGCGCGTCTTCTTGACTCTGCATGCCGGGGCGCAGCCTACCGCAGCAGTTCGCGGCTCCCCTTTCTTTTGCGCGCGCCGAGCGTTTCGAGGTGAAGAAAGGTGAAGACGTGTGTGCGGCGAAGCTTTGCTGGTTAGGTTGGCGCGGTGAGTCGCGAGGACAGGGACAAGAAGACGCCGAAGCCGAAGCCGCAGGTGACGTTGCGCCGCCTCTATTCACTGGCGTGGCCCGAGCGCTGGTCGTTGGGTCTGGCGAGCCTCTTCTTGATCGTCAGCTCGAGCGGCTCCCTCGCGTTCCCCTCGGCGGCAGGGTCGCTGCTCGATGGCGCGCTCAACGTGAAGACGGGTCAGGTCGATCTGAAGCGGGTCGACACGCTGGCTCTTGCGCTGGTGGGCATCTTCCTCGTCACGGCGATCGCGTCGGCGCTGCGCTTCTACATCTTCAGCCGCGCGGGTGAGCGCATCGTCAGCAAGCTGCGGCGCGATCTCTACGACTCGTTGCTGCGCCAGGAGACGGCCTTCTTCGATGGCCAGAAGACGGGCGAGCTCTCGTCGCGGCTCTCGTCGGACGCGACGGTGCTGCAGACGACCGTGACGGCGAACATCAGCATGGTGCTGCGGAACACGGTGCAGGCGATCGGCTCGGTGACGATGCTGATGCTGACCTCGTCGAAGCTCACCTTGATGATGCTGGCGGTGGTGCCGCCGGTGGCGCTCGGCGCGGTCTGGTACGGCCGCCGTGTTCGCAAGCTCGCGAGGGAGAGCCAGGACGCCCTGGCACGGGCGAGCGAAGTCGCCGTCGAGTCGCTGGCGGGCATTCGCACGGTGCGCTCGTTCGCGGCCGAGAAGAAGGAAGGGCTTCGCTACGGCGCGGCCATCGAGAGTTCGCTCGAGCTCGCGTTTCGCCGCATCAAGCTGTCGTCGAGCTTCTTCGGCGCGGCGTCGTTCCTGGCGTTCTCGTCGGGCGCCTTCGTCTTCTGGTACGGCGCGCGAATGGTGGCGAGCAGCGACCTCTCGGCCGGCTCGTTGCTCACCTTCCTCATGTACACGATGCAGCTCGCCTTCGGCATGTCGGCCCTGGCCGAGCTGTGGACGGACGTGCAGCGGGCGTCGGGTGCGGCCGAGCGCGTCTTCGAGCTGCTCCACCGCAAACCATCCATTCCGCTCAACGGCGGAGACACCCTGCCCTCGCTCCAGGGCGCGGTGAACTTCTCGCACGTCACCTTCAGCTACCCCGCCCGGCCCGACGTGAAGGTGCTCGACGACTTCTCACTCGAGCTCAAGCCGGGCGAGATCGTCGCGCTCGTCGGGCCTTCGGGTGCGGGCAAGTCGACCATCGCGTCGTTGCTCTACCGTCTCTACGATCCCCTCTCGGGTCAGCTCGAGCTCGACGGCAGGCCGTACGCGACGCTCGACCCCGAGTGGCTGCGTCGTCAGGTCGGCGTCGTCGCGCAGGAGCCACTGCTCTTCTCGACCAGCATCGCCGAGAACATTCGCTATGGCCGCCCGGAGGCGACAGACGCCGAGGTCGAACAGGCGGCGAAGCTCGCCAACGCCCACCACTTCGTCGCGGGCTTTCCCGATGGCTACGCCACCCTCGTCGGGGAGCGCGGCATTCAGCTGTCGGGCGGGCAGAAGCAGCGCGTCGCCATCGCCCGCGCCGTGCTGAAGAACCCGAAGATCCTCATCCTCGACGAAGCGACGAGCGCGCTCGACGCCGAGAGTGAGCACCTCGTGAGAGAGGCCCTCGAGCGGTTGATGCAGGGCCGCACGACGTTGATCATCGCGCACCGGCTCTCGACGGTGAAAGACGCGAACCGCGTGGTGGTGATCGAGTCAGGCAAGATCGTTCAATCAGGCACGCACGCCGGCCTCGTGGAGCAGGACGGCCTCTACCGACGATTGATCGAGCGCCAGTTCGCAGCCTGAGGCCTCAGGCCGCGCGGGCCGACAGGGCTCCCAGCAACCGCGCCATCTCGGACTCGAGCTGAATTTGCAGCTCGGCGACGCGAGACAGCTCGTTCTGCGCGCCCGCGTGCTCGAGCTCCTTCGCGATGGCGGTCGCAGGGTGAGCAGCGAGGCTGACCAGGGCGCCCTTGAGCCGGTGAGCGGTCCGTTTGATGCCCTGACCGTCACGGGCATCGACGGCGCGCTGAACGTCGACGAGCAACGTGGGCCCTTCCTTGCGGAAGAGCTCGAGGATCTCGTTCACGAGGCCATCGTCTCCAGCACAGTTGTCTTTGAGCGAGTTCCAATCGATCACATCCATGTGCCAGCTCCTTGACGGGTCTCAGCAGACTCCCCTGCACGCCTGAACCCGCTCGGCCACCAACCGCGCTCCAACACCACACCATCGTACTGCAAGCGGCTCGCCGGGTTCCGGGTTGCTGGTGGAGCGCCTCCCAGCTAGGGCTGCTGTCGCATGCCTGCCGACACTGCACTGCTCGCCAGCGTTCCCCTGTTCGAGCGGCTCGACGAAGAAGAGCGCTCGTTGTTGGCCGCGCAGCTCGACGACGTGAGCTTCGACGCCGGGCAGGTCGTGTTCAGGCGAGGAGACCCGGGCGGCTCGATCTTCATCGTCGTCTCGGGCGCGGTGGAGATCTTCGTCGAAGACACCGTCGGCCAGCGGGTGGTGTTCGAGACCGCGAAGTCGGGCGACTTCTTCGGCGAGCTCTCGCTGCTCGACGGTGATCCCCGAAGTGCGTCGTCGGTGGCGCTCGAAGCGACGCGGGCGGTGCGGCTCGATCGAAACGATCTCGAGCTGCTCTTCAAGCGGCACCCCACCGCCGCGATGGACGTGCTGGCCGTCATCGGCAAGCGCCTGCGTGAAGCCGACAAGGTGATCGGCACGCGCCCGACGTACAGCCCGAATCAGGCCGTCGAAGAGAAGCTCACCACGGTGCAGCGCATCGCCGATCTCGCCGCGGCCTTCTCGGGCAGCATCAGCTTTCTCGCCGTGCACATGGTGTGGTTCGCCTGCTGGATCGCGGTGAACCTCGGCTTCGTGCCCAGCATCGCGCAGTTCGATCCGTTTCCTTTCGGGCTGCTCACGATGGTCGTCTCGCTCGAGGCGATCTTCCTCTCGTGCATGGTGCTCATCAGCCAGAACCGGCAGGCCGCCAAGGAGCGCATCCGCTCCGATGCCGAGTACGACGCGAACATTCGCGCAGGGCTCGAGGTGACGCAGCTGCACGTGAAGATCGACGCGCTCGCGGAGCAGACGTTGTCGCGCCTGGCAGCTCTCGAAAAACGCGTCTCGGCCGTGGGTCAAACGCCGTCGAACGGGTCTCGCTGACCCCGCGCGCGGCAGGGTCGTCGGCCACCCCGAGCCACAACGTTGCGCCACGACGACGCGCGCTTGCGTCACGGCGTTGACGCAACCCGGGGCGCACCTGACTCGGCGACAAACGATCGCGCGCCGACGAGAATGTCTCTTGTCGTCGTCACTTCACCCCGCGAGGCAACCGTCATGAAGCAGGCTCCGCTCTTTCGTCGTCAGTTCTTCATTCAGAAGCCGGGCCCCGGTGTCGAGAACACCGAGGCGGGTGGCGCGGTGGAGTACGTGCGCATTCACGGCAACCCGTCGAACCCGGGCCAGGTGCTCAACAACCAACGCGTGCGCCTCACCCAGGGCGGCATGATCGACGTCGTCTCCGAGGCGCGTGGCGGCGACGGGCTCGGTCGCATTGCCTACGGGCCTGGGCTGCGCGCGGGCATCAAGCGCGGCGACGAGACCTTCACCTACCGCTTCGAGGTTCCGCAGGCGGCGACCACCGGCGACACCTACGCGATCTCGGTGTGGGGCAGCGACGTGCAGCCGGCCTTCCGCTTCACCATCGAGGTCGGCACGAAGTGAGGCACGGGGGTTAAGGGCGCCCCCACCCGTGTCGAAGACGAGCATGGAGGTCTCTCCATGCGTCCCGTCTCCGCGTGTGTTCTCTCGATCGTGTCGCTGCTGGGCTGCGGGCCCGCGGCGACCGTCGACTTCACCTTCTCGACCGATCGTCACACTTTCGACGGCCGCTCCCAGCGCGCGATCGTCAGCGTCGTGGCGGTCGACGAGCGGGGGAATCCCGGCACTGGCATCGTTCAGCTCACGACCGGGGTGGGCTCCTTCGTCGAGGGCTCCCAGATCGCCCTCGTGTCGGGCGCGGGCTCGGCCACCTTCCGATGTCACCCCGGTGAAGACGCTGCCTGCGCAGGCGACGTTCGCCTCGGCGCGAGCTGGCGGGGCGAGAGCCGCTCCTTCACCGTGCGTGTGACGCCGTCGGACCCGAACGAGCGGCCGCTGTGGCGCGTGGTGCCGACCCTGCAGCCCGTCGCCCTCTTCGCTGCGGCCGTCGGGCCTGACGGAAAGGTCTGGGCCGTGGGAGAGAAAGGCACCCTGCTCTCCTTCTTCGGAATGTCGTGGAGCGCCCCGGTGGCAACAGGCGTGACGACCACCCTGCGCTCGATCGTCATCGACTCGGCTGGCGTGATGACGATCGCGGGTGATCGAGGCGTCGTCCTCACGGGAACGGCACAGTCACTGCGAAGAGTGCAGCACTCGATGACCGACGATCTCTCGGCGGTGATCTGGCACCAGCAACAGCTCTACGTCGCCAGCAAAGCGGGAGGCGTCGGTCGCTACGACGGCTCCGAGTTCGTCACGAGCCAGCTCTCGCAGCTGCCGATCAACGCGCTCACGACGCGGCAGGAGTCGCTGGTGGCTGCGGGTGACGACGGCCTCTTCACGTCGGCCGATGGCAACACCTGGAGCAGCATGACGACGCCAGTGCTCGCGCGATGGCTCGAGGTGCATAGCGACGCCGACGGGCTCTGGGCGCTCGGGCGACGAGTCTCGACCGGCGCAGAGCCCATTCTCATTCGAGGTCCTGGACCTGATTGGAAGAGCACCTCGCTGCCCACGGGCGGTGTTCAGGCGATGTCGTGGGGCGCGGGCTCGGCCGATCGCTGGGTCGTCACCGAGAGCAGCGTGTTTCGGCAACAGGTCGGCGGAGCGTGGGAGGATCTCGAAGCGCCCGCGGGTGGCAACGCGATCGTGCAGCTCGGCGGCATCTCGGTGCTGGTGGTTGGCCCGCCTGGCGTCTCGATTCTGAGAATTCGCTAGGTTTCACGAGGGTTTGCTCGACCGAAAAGAAACCCTGTCACAAGCTTGGGTGGTGGTCGCGTTGAGGGTCATGAACCCCTCGACGAAAGGACCTCACACCCATGTCGCTCTCCTCCAACGCCAACTCCACGCCGTACGAGTCCTCCGGTGGCCGCCTCGTCTCCATCGACGGTCGCACGCTGCCGCTGACGGGCGCCTCGCTCGTCGCCGACGCGAAGGCTGGCGTGGTGCAGGTGAAGCTGTCGCAGACGTTTCACAACCCGCACGCCGAGCCGCTGCGCGTCACCTACTCGCTGCCGCTGCCTGCAGACGGAGCCGTGAGCGGGTTCTCGTTCACCATCGGCGATCAGCGCATCGTGGGTGAAGTCGACACGAAGAAGCAGGCGCGCCAGCGCTTCGAAGACGCCGTGCTCGAGGGCCGCACCGCCGCGATCCTCGATCAGGAGCGCACCAGTCTCTTCACGCAGGAGGTCGGCAACGTGCCGCCGCGGCTGTCGGTGGTGTGCGAAGTGACGATCGATCAGAAGCTCGCGTGGCTCGCCGATGGCTTCTGGGAGTGGCGCTTCCCCACGGTCGTCGCGCCGCGCTACCTCGGCCAGCCCGGGCGCGTGGCTGATCACGCGAAGGTGACCGTCGACGTGGCCGATCAGGCGATGCCGGTGAAGCTCTCGCTGGGCATGACGATTCGTGATCGCCTGGCCGACGGCTTCCGTCCGGAGTCTCCCAGTCACCCGATGCACACGGTGCGGGGGCTGGCGTCGACCGACGTCACCTTCGCCGACGACGGCGTCAGCCTCGATCGTGACGTGGTGGTTCGCTGGAAGGCGGCGCAGCTGAAGATCGGCGTCGAGCTCGACGTGGCGCGGCCTGGCAAGGGTCCGTCCGCCGAGAACAGCTTCGGCCTGCTCACGCTGGTGCCGCCCGCCATCGAAGCGAAGATGAACGCCGTCTCGCGCGATCTCATCGTGCTGCTCGACACCTCGGGCTCGATGTCGGGGTTGCCGCTCGATCAGGCGCGGCGCTTCACCGCGGCGCTCATCGACACGCTGCAGGATCAGGATTCGCTCGAGCTGATCGAGTTCTCGTCGTCGCCGCGGCGGTGGAAGAGCCAGCCGGTGTCGGCGACCGCCTCGAATCGCAAGGATGCGCAGAGCTGGTTGTCGAAGCTGCGCGCGTCGGGCGGCACCGAGATGGCGAGCGGCATCATCGAAGCGCTCTCGCCGCTGCGGCAGGAGGCCATGCGCCAGGTGGTTCTGATCACCGACGGCCTGATCGGCAGTGAGCACGAGGTGCTGACCGCGATCTCGCAGAAGCTGCCGTCGGGTTCGCGCGTGCACACCATCGGCGTCGGCTCGGGCGTCAACCGCAGCCTCACGCAGCCGGCCGCGCGCGCAGGGCGTGGCGTCGAGCTCGTCATGGGCCTGGGTGAAGACGTCGAGGTCGCGATTCGCCGCCTGCTCGCCCGCACCACCGCGCCGCTCATCACCGACGTCGAGCTGACGGGTGACGCTCTCGTCATGTCCGCGCCGCAGCGGCTGCCCGACGTGTACTCGGGCTCGCCTGCGTTGCTCTCGATGAAGCTGAAGGCCTCGGGCGGAACGCTGATCGTCCGTGGGCGCACGGCCGCGGGAGACTTCGAAGAGACGGTGCAGGTGAAGGCGATCGATCGCGCCGAGGGCAGCCGCGCGGTCGCGACGCTCTTCGCCCGTGAGCTGGTGGAGGATCTCGAGACCCAGCGCATCGTCGAGCCCGGCCGACAGGTCGATGCCGCGGTGCAGGCGCTCGGCCTCGACTTCCAGATCTCCACTCGGCTCACCTCGTGGGTGGCCATCAGTGAGCAGATGACGGTCGACCCCAGGCTGCCGCGCCGCAACGTCACCCAACCGCAAGAACTCGCGTACGGCATGTCGGCCGAGGGCCTTGGGCTGCGTGGTGCGAGCGCCGCGCCGATGGCAGCTGCTCCGAGCATGCTCCGCATGTCGCAAGCGCGGCCGTCTCCCGCTCCGACGGGTGCCGCTCCTCGCAAAGAGGAGGCCGAAAAGTCCGCCAGCACGGAGACTCGTCGCCGCGCGCTCGATCTCTCGTCACTCGACGCACGGCACCTCTCCGAGGAAGAGCCCGATATGGACTCGGAAGAAGCCGGTGGCGATGACTTCGCCGACAAGCTCGAGGAAGCGCCGAAGCCAGCGTCACGTGCTGCAGGAGCACCGAAGGGTGCTCCGCCGACCCCCGCCGAGCCGATGCAGTCGAAGGACGCGAAGGCCGACGAAGCCCCGAAGCAGAAGAAGCGTGGTGGCTTCGGGCTCGGTGGGCTGGTCGATCGCCTCGTGAAGACGGTCACGGGTGCAGGCAAGCGCATCGCCGGCCGGGTGCTGCGCCAGCACGGCAACCGGCTCGACATCGAGATCGTGCTCGATCGTCAGCTCGACTGGACGCCCGCGAAGGACGCGGTGATCGAGCTCGCCGACGGGCGCACGGTGAAGGTGCAGGTGAACTTCTCGTTCACCACCTCGAACGGCGTGTACGGGCCAGGACTGGTGCTCACGCTGACGCTGACGACGCCGGGAGAGATGGAGAAGCCCACGCTCGTGCACCTGGTGACGGCTGGCGAGAACGTCGAGATCGAGCTGAGCGCCTGATACGGAGTCGGCATGCAAGCTGAGGTCGCACAGCTCGCACGTATCTCGGCCGGCGATGCCGCTGCCTTCGGGCAGTGGGCGTCGTCGGTCGAGTCGTCGTTGCGGGGCACGCTGAGGCCGTTCGCGGCGCTGTGTGACTGCGAGGCGGTGCTTCAAGAGGCGCTGCTGCGTGTCTGGCAGGTAGCGCCGCGCTTCAAGCACGATGGCAAAGCGAACGCGCTGCTCCGCTTCGCCGTCATCACCGCGCGCAACGTGGCCTTCACCGAGATGCGCAAGGTGGCCGCGACGCCGACCGAACTCGACGTGCTCCACCGCACGCTCGAGACCCAGGGCGATGTCTCGCCGAGGACGCCCGACCCGCACTTGCGCGCCGCGCTGCAGAAGTGCCGTGAGAAGTTGCCGGCGCAGCCGGGGCTCGCGCTGACGGCCCGCATCGAGCGCTCAGACGATGATCACGCGCTCGCCGCATCGGTGCGTATGACGTTGAACACGTTTCTGCAGAACGTCACCCGCGCGCGGAAGTTCCTCGCCGAGTGCCTGAAGAAGGCCGGCGTCGATCTCGATCTGGAGCTGTCGCCATGACGCCCGAAGAGCTTCTGCTGCTCGAGCAGGTGGTTTCGGCGCATCGCGAGCGCACCGTCGATGGCGTCATCAAGAGTCACCCGGCCTGGCACGATCTCGACGCGACGGGACGAGTGGCGGCGTTCGACGAGACGATGAAGCAGCGCGCGCTCGAGCGTTCGGCCGATCGCGCTGGACAGAGCTCGACGGTGAAGGCCGTGCTCGCGCGACTGAGCCGGTAAAGCGCGGAGACGAGATCATGCGGAAGCGGATCGACGTACCCAGACGTTTCGAGGCGGAGCTGCGCAAGCGCGGCGTGGCCTTCACCCGCACCGCTGATGGCCAGTACGAAGTCGCTTCGGTCGTCGTCAGTCTGGACAACCTGCAGCGCGATGTGACGCGCGATCAGAAGCCCACGGCGATTCCGGTCTTCGTCGATCGGGTTCTCGAAAGAGACGACTCGCGCACCTGGGCGCAGGCTCGCCGGTTCGTGCGCTTCTCGGCCGAGCCCAACGACTTCGATTTCCAGGACACCATTCGGACTTCGGTCAGCCGCCAGGTCGAACGGGTGCTCACGGTCACCGATCGCGACGAAACCCGGGTTCGCTGGGTGACTCCGGCGATGCTGAAGGCGTGGAAGGTCTCGCGTCGCGAGGCCGAGAAGGCCGCAGGCGAAGACCTCGACCGACTGCTTCGAGGCAAGCGGCTGACGGTCGAGTCGATTGGCGGGATGCGCCTTGGAATGGTGCCGATCGACTCCGTCTTCAAGGCGTCGGTGATCTTCGCGCCGAAGCTGAGGGCCTTCGTCGAGCGCGCTCTCGGCTGGCCAGTGCTCGCCGTCACGCCGTGCAGAGACTTCATCTACCTGTTTCCAAACACCGACTTCGAGCTCGTCGGCCGGTCGGCGGGCGTGGTGCTTCGTGAGTACGCCAACTCGGGCTACCCCGTCACGACCGAGGTCTGGCGAATCTCAAGCAAGGGAGTCGAAGCCATCGGCGCGTTGGGTCCGCCTTCGAAGAAGAAGCGGTGAGCATCAACGAACGCCGGCGTCACCCACCGCGACGAGCACGTCTCCCGCGGCACGATCGAGCTTCGCGGCTTCGAGCAACTCCGGCACACCCTGCTCCAGGTGCTTGATCTCGAGCAGCGTCGCGGCGCTCGCGTAGCGCTTCGAGGCCGCATCCAGCGCTTCGGCGGCAGGCGCCAGCTCGGGCCGGCTCGCGAACAGGGTCGTCAACGCCAGCGCGTTCTCGGCGCGAACCTGACCAGCCACCTTCACGCCGCGCAGCAACTCCGGCGTCACCACGTCGTTCCCGTGCCGCTCGATGGCCCTCGCCGTGTCTTCGACCAGCACCGAGCCAAGCGACGGGCCCTGCGTCTTCAGACCGACGAGCGCGCGACCGTTCTTCGTGAGCAACGCCGTGAGATCGGGTTTCGCAGCTGCCGATGGCTCGAGCACCACGAGCTGGTACTTCCACGGGTACTGGTAGACGAGCGAGAGCGACTCCGCCGCGATCAGCAGCTGCGAGTTCGTCGCCTTGAGTCCCGGGCTCCCTGCCGGAGCCGTGCCCGCCTTGCACCGCTTCTCGTCTTCGCAGGTGGGCTCGTAGTACTCGAAGGAGCTGTCGTCGTAGCCGACGAGCACGATCGCGTGAGGCACCGAGCCGCGCTGATCGAGCAGGATCGCGCGATCAACTGCCACCCGCACCGCGCGCCCCTTCGACAGGAACGTCTTGAGCGCCCGCACGAAGTCGTCGCCGCTGTCGGTGGTGAGGTAGCGGCGCTCGAAGCCGAGCATCGCGGCCGCGCGCTGAGTGGCGACCTCGGCGTCCTGCCCTGGAAAGAACCCGGTGCGCCGGGGAATCGCGGTCGCGCCCCAGGTGAAGCCGCCGAAGAAGTCGATGGACGAACGTTGCTCCACCCTGCCCTGCTGCGCGGCCTGCATGAGCAGCGCGTGGGAGAACGCCAGCGGCTGCTGCTCGCTCGACCAGACCACGTCGGTGAGGCGATGCGTCGGCGGTGGCTGGCCCAGCTCGGACTCCGCCAATGCCTGCGGCGCGTACTCAGCCAGGTAGTAGGCCTGCACCACGGAGCGCATCACCCAGAGGTAGCCGCCGATGAGGCCGACGACGGCCAGCGTGAGTCCGCCAAAGACGATCGCCTTCCACGGGAACGCGCGCTGCGACATGCCCGCCGTTCACCACCTGCAGGCACACGACGCAATCACCGCGTCGCGTAGGTGGCCTCGAGGTAGCGCTCGATGTCGAGGCTCTCGAAGCCCTGCCAGCCCGTGTTGGGATCGTGCAGCCACGGCACCTGCATCTTTCCAGTCTTCTCGATGAAGGCCGGGCGACGCGGACTGCCCTTCGCGATGTTGCGCAGCGTGTACGGCAGCTCGAGCTCGCACAGCAGAAAGCGCACCATGCGGCACGGCGGCGACGACTCGAACGAATACAGCTCGAGCGGCTTCTCTGGAGCACGGGACGGACGCGCGACCGCACCACGGCCTGCGGTGACGACTCTCGCAGCGAGCCCCGTCATGATTCGCACGGGTGCCGCGTTCACGAGCATGGGCGGCTTGCCGGTGCCGTACTTCGCGTACAGGTGCTCCACGATTCGCGACGAGCCGATCAGCGTCTCGCCCGTGTTGGGATCTTCGAGTCTCGGAACGGCGGCACCCGACAGCTCGGGACGAAAGCGCGTTCCACCCTTCGGGCACGGCCGCACCTCGGCGTCGAGATCGAGGCAGCTCAGCGCCTCACGCACGATGCGCGAGTGCGGGCAGCGCTCGAAGTCCCACAGCCTCAGCAGCTTCTCTGGTCTCGGTCCGAGCGGATCGATGACGGTGCCACGCGCGAAACGAAAGCCCGACGCGGTGAAGCCACCGACGAGCATCAGCTTTCGGCCGAGGTTCGTCGTCGAGTCGGTCATCGTGCGACCGAGCGCCTTCGTGGTGTCCGTCGCGACGGTGAGGAATGTCGGCTTCATGAGAGCTCCGCTCACAACGGGGTGAGAAACCGCGCGATCACGACCTTCACGCCGGCCTCGAAGCGCACCGTCAGCTTCGCGTTCGGGCCCTTGCCCGACACATCGAGGATCACGCCCTTGCCGAACTGCGAGTGCTGCACGCGCTGACCACGCACGTCGTGCTCCGAGTCCTGATGGAAGTCGGTCGACTGATCGTACGTGCGATCGACCACCGGGCCTTCGTCCTGTTCGCGGCGGCGAATGATGGGTCCACGTGCTGATTGGGGAACGGTCTGGACCGCGAGCAGGCCGCCACCGTTCACGTCGATGCCGAACAGCTCGGGAGGCACCTCGGACAGGAACCGTGACGGCGGGTTGAAGCGGAGATCACCGAAGAGCGCACGCTGCTGGGCGAGTGAGCAGATCAGCCGGCGGCGCGCGCGCGTGAAACCGACGTAACAAAGGCGCCGCTCCTCGGCCATGTCCTCCTCGGACGCCTCGGGGCCGGTCGCGCGACGGTGGGGGAAGATCTCCTCCTCCATGCCGGTGAGGGCGACGACGTCGAACTCGAGCCCTTTCGCCGCGTGCAGCGTCATCAGCGACACGCGGCCCTGACCCACGCCCGACTCACCATCGGCGTCACCGACGAGGCTGATGCGCTCGAGAAACGCCTGCAGCGGAGGCACTTCGACCTCGAGCGAGATCGGCTCCACCGAGGCATCGACCGCGCGAGGAGCTGCTTCGACGGACGGGGGCGCTGCGTTCTGCGCGGGTTCAGGCGCCACCGTTCCGACGGGTTCAGGCGCGGCCTCCGGCTCAGGCGTGACGACTGGCTCGGGCGGAGCACCGAACATCGAGAAGAGATCGCCCTGCCCTGGAATCGGAGCCGGTGCCGAGCGCTTCTTCGGTGCGGGAGGAGGCGCAGGAACAGGAGCCGGCGCGACGATGGGCGGCGGAGGTGGCGGCGGGGCTTCGATGACAGGTGCGAGGGCCTTCACTTCCCCCTGCGCCGTGGTGATGCCGAGCGACTCCGCGCGCTGCTGATCGAACTCCTGCGTGGCCGTGAGCAATTCGCGAAGGTTCTCGGCGCGGGTCAACGCGTCGTCGCTGCCTTCGGCGAGATAGCCCGCGAGCATGCCCGTCTTCTCGAGCATCACCTCGACGGCGCGCGTGACCTCTGGAGCCTGCTTCGCGAACGCGACCAGCTCGTCGATCAACAACTTCACCGGAGCAAGCCGCCCCTGCTGCCCACGATTGAGCGTCTCGATGCGGCCGACCTCGGCGAGCGCCTCGTACAAGCTGATACCCGCGTCGGCGGCGTACGACTTGAGCCGATCGACGGTCGTCTCTCCGATGCCGCGCGGAGGCACGTTGATGACCCGATCGAGATCGGCGTCGCTCTTCGGGTTCACCATGAGCCGCAGGTAGCTGGCGGCGTCTTTGATTTCGGTGCGCTCGTAGAAGCTGCGGCCCGAGACGAGCACGTACGGCACGCGGGAGAGACGGAACACCTCTTCGAGCACGCGGCTCTGGGCGTTGGTGCGGAAGAACACCGCCATCTGCTCGAAGTCGGCGACGCCCTGGTTGCGAAGATCGTGCAGCTTGAGCGCGACCGACTGCGCCTCTCCGCGTTCGTCTCTCGCGGCGATCAGCTCCAGCGTCTCGCCCTTCGCGCGCGCCGACCACAGCTTCTTCGGCATGCGCTTGCGGTTGCGCTCGATGACCGCGTGCGCCGCTTCGAGGATCGTCTGATCGCTGCGGTAGTTCTGCTCGAGCTTCACCACCAGCGCGCCCGGGTACACGTTCGGGAACGAGAGGATGTTGTCCACCTCGGCGCCACGCCACCGGTAGATGCTCTGATCGTCGTCGCCGACCACCACGAGGTTCGAGTCGCGCGGCACGCCGTGACGAATCGCGTCGGGCGAACCGGGCGGCGGCGCGAGCAACCGCAGCAGGGCGTACTGCACCGGGTTCGTGTCCTGGAACTCGTCGACCAGCACGTGCGCGAACCGATCTTGATAGCGGCGGCGCGTCTCTTCGTTCGTCGTCAGCAGCTCGACGAGCAACAGCAGCAGATCACCGAAGTCGACGGCGTCGGCCGCGCGGAGGAGCCGTTGATAGCGACGATAGATGCGCTGAACCGTCTGCGCCTTTGGGTCACCGCCGGGCTTCATCGCGTCGGCGAGGCGGCCCTGGTTCTTCTCGGCGTCGATGCGCGAGAGCACCTCACGCGGCGTCATGCTCGACAGCTCGATGCCCTCTTCCCGAATCGCGCGCTTCACCAGCGTGAGCTGATCGCTGTCGTCGTAGATGACGAAGCTCTTCGTCAGGCCGATGGACTCTGCTTCGCGGCGCAGCAGCATCGCCGCGGCCGAGTGGAAGGTGCTGACGAACAAGCCCTGGGCCTGCGCGCCCAGCAACGACTGGAGCCGATCCTTCATCTCGCGTGCGGCTTTGTTCGTGAACGTGACCGCGAGGATCTTCCAGGCCGGTACCTTGCGCTGCGTGACGAGGAATCCGATGCGCCGGGTGATGACGCGCGTCTTGCCCGAGCCTGCGCCCGCGAGCACCAGCAACGGGCCCCTGTCGTGCAGCACCGCGTCCCGCTGCGGAGGGTTGAGATCGTCGAGCAACTCCGACTGCGCGATCACGTCAGGACTCCGGCGTCGAGGCGGGCTGCGACGGGTCGTGAACGCCCGAGATCGAAGACGACGAATCGACCGGAGCGTCGGTCAACAACACCCCGCGGCGCAGCAGCTCTCCCAGCGCGAGCTCGACCTCTTCGTACGGCAGGCTCACGGCATCGGAGAGATCCGCGACGCTCTTCGGCGCCTGGCGAAGGGCCGTCAGCACCTTGAGCTCCTTCTCGCTCGCGACGCGCGTGAAGAGCAGCGAGAGCTCGGGGTGCAGGTGCAGGCGGTTGGGTTGAGAGACCGCGTCACGCATGCGCGCCGACAACCACGAGGCCATCGCCTTGCCAGCGCCATCGGCCGTCTCGAACAGCCACGGCGCGTGCGCGGGAACCTTCTCGATCTCGCCCGGCACGAAGAAGCCCTCGCCCGCCGACGAGAGCAACGACTCGAGCGCCATCGCGCCATCGATGCGCATGCTGCCCGTCTGCGCAGACGCCTTGAGCAGCTGACCGTGCGCGACCTCGACCACGAACTTGCCGATGGGCTCTTCGATGGTGAGCGTGCCGACGAGATCGAGCTCGGCGATGGCACGCAACGTCCACATCGGGCCCAGCAGGCGCAGATCGATCGCTGTCTTGTCCTTGCGGGCGAGCGACTCCCACGCGTCTTTGCGGGGCGAGAGCAGCAGCTCGAGCGTGTCGAGCACCGGCTTCGCGCGACCGGTCTTCTTCAAATAGGCGCGGGCTCCGGCTCTGGCGACCTTCAGCGTCTCGCGCAGCTCGTCGTGGGCCGAGAGCACCAGAATCGCCGACTCGCGCGCGGTGACGTGCTGGCGCAGCTGCCGCATCAGACCCCAGCCATCGAGGCCGGGCAGGTTCAGGTCGGCCACCACCACGTCGTAGGAGTTGCTCGTCGCTTTCAGCAGCCCTTCGATGCCGTCGGCCGCGCCTTCGATCTCTGCGAACGAGGCGAGCTGCTTGAGCAACAGGCCGCGCAACGCGTCGTCGTCCTCCACCACGAGCACGCGCGCCTTGTAGGAGCCACCAGGAACGCGGTGCCGATTGGTGAGCTCGTCGCCTGGAATCCACCGTGACGGGGCGTCGTCGAGGCTGAGCAGCTCTTCGAAGGCCGCGTCGCCTTCCGCGCTGCCGAGCCGAACCGCCGAGAGCTCTCCACGCTCGAAGCGCGCGCGTCCCTCGAACGGCGTGTCTGGGTAGAAGAGCACGGTGCCCGACAGCTGTCGGCGCTGGGCCCAGGCCAACAGCCGCGCCTTGATCGACCCGGTGTGAACGCGGGTCTCGTTCAGCTCGTCGAGCAGGGCACGAGCGCGCTCTCCGGCATCGAACTCGACGGTGCGAGCCCAGAGATCGACCGCGCCGCTTCGCAGCCAGTTGAGCGCCTGCGGAACCGACACCTCCGACAGCAGCCCGACGACGGGAATGTCGAAGAACGGGCCCTGCGCCCGCAGCTTGAGCGCCACCTCGCGGCCAGTCGTCGCCGGCAGCCACTCGTCGAGGATGAGCAGATGCGGGCGCCAGTCGGTGAGCGTGCGCTGCAGCGTCGCGACGTCGGGCAGGGAACGCACCTCGAACCCCGCCGCGACCAGCTTGTTTCCAAGCTCGGTCCGCGAGGTGAGGTCATCGTCCACGAGCAAAATGCGCGCGGCGATCGGTTCGAGGGATTCTGCCGTGTCCGACTTCATCCGGGCGTCGAGAGATAGCGTTTCCGGCCTCGCGAGGCACGCCTTCTCGGGCACTTGTTGGGGTATGGGGCGGCCGTCGAATGCTGATCGTCCACCCTCACTTCCACCCCAGGCGCACCGGAGTCACCGCGCACGTCGAGCTGGTCGCGAAGGCCCAGGGCGCGCTTGGTGAGGTGAAGGTGATCGGCGAGCAGATGCCGGCCGAGCTTCCGCACCTGACCTGGGGCGAGCTGTGGCGGCGGAGCGGCTCCGAGCAGGTCGTCTGGCACGCGCACCGGAACAACGAGGTGCTCTGGGGCTACCTGCTCAAGTTGCTCGGCCGGAAGGTGACGGTCGTCGCCACCAGTCACAGCCCGCGGCCGGTGGGGCGCTTCACGAAGCTGCTGCTCCGGTTTGCGCGCAAGGTCGTCACGCTCAACAAGCTCGCGGCTGCGTGGGTCGAGACACCGTCGACGATCGTGCAGCACGGGCTCGAGCTGAACCGGTTCACGCCGCCGGGCGATCGCAGCGCGGCGTTCAAGGCGCTGGGGCTGCCGGGTGAACGTGGGGTCGGCGTCGTGGGTCGCGTGCGGCAGAACAAGGGCCAGGGAGACTTCGTCGAGGCGGTCGCTCCGCTGCTCGATGAGGCGCCACAGTGGACCCCCGTGCTCGTCGGGCTCGCGAAGGGGCCCGATGCCGAGTGGGCCGACGGGCTGAAGGCGAAGACGAAGGGCCGTCTGGTCCTCGCCGGGGAGCACCGCAACGTGGTGCCCTGGTACCAGGGGTTCTCGATTCTCGTGCACCCGTCGTACGCCGAGGCGTTCTCGATGGTGCTGATCGAGGCGATGGCGACGGGGTGCTGCGTGGTGGCGACTCGCATCGCGGCGGTGCCCGAGGTGATCGACGACGGGCGCACGGGCTTCCTCTTCGATCCAGGAGATGTCGAAGGGCTGCGGCGGATCCTCGAGAAGCTGATGAAGGACCCCGAATTGGTCGCGCGCGTTGGAGCCGCCGCTCGTGAAGAGGCGCTGAAGCGGTTCAGCGTCGAGACCGAAGCGAAGAAGCTGATGGCGATCTACGACGAAGCCGCGTCGACGCGCTGAGGCTGCGGTCTCGTCGCGAGCCAGACCACCACCTGGAACAGATTCGCCGGAACGAAAACCACCACGAAGACCAGCAGCGTCAGCGCCGACAAGAGGCTGAACGCACGCCAGGCACCTGACGCGGCCGCGGCGCCGGATCCGAAGGCGGACAGCAGATAGATCACGAAGGCCGGCACCATCGGCGCGATGGCTGCGACAGCCAGCCCGATGCGTTGCCCTTCGCTGCGCTTCCAGGCGAGCACGAATGAGTCAATCGGCCCGCGCCCTTCCAGCGCTGCGATCACGACGGCGCTCAGGAGCGGCCCGTACACGAGGGACAACGGCAGACACACCGTCATCCCGATGGAGCCGACGAGGTTGACGCCGAAGATTGCGCCCGAGCGGAGCAGCGCGGCTCGCCAGGCCACCGGCGCGCGAGGGTTGGCCGCCAACACACGGTCACGAAAGACGAACGCGGCGACTGACTCGACGAGGGTCATCACGCCCAGCACCAGCAGACTGGGCAGCCAGACGGGACCGAGCTCGAGCACCTGCAGGACCATCAGCGGAATGGTGAAGAGCACCGAGATGCCGACCGTGAAGCCACCCACCTCGCGCAGCACCTGCCAGAGCGCCGCCAGCAGCTTGACGGGGTCTCCATTGGCGAGCTCGGCGGGATGACGCACGAGGGGAAGGCACGGACCGCACACCCGACGAAACCCATTGCTCTCGAGCACCGCGAAGGTGCCACAGCGAGGGCACGTCTCAGGCTCGGCCACGATCAGCTCTTGGCGACCGAGACGCCCAGGGTCGACAGCCACGAATACGCCCGGGTCTCGAACCGCTGCTGCCGAAAGCTGTGCCACTTCTCGAGCTCGTCAGGCAGCCAGCCCAGCACCGCACGAAACCGCCGCTCGGGCCGTGGAGCCGAGAGCGCGAGCTCCAGCGACTCCTTCAGCCGCACGTCGGTCAGCGCGCTCACGAAGGCCTGCATGTCGATGAGCTGATGGTGGGGTTCGGCGGCAGGCACCGGCTTGAAACGCACCGGGTTGCCCTCGATCTCTTCAGGCTTGAGCCCGCCCCACTCGGCCGCGTCGTACTCGCGGTTGACGAGAATGACCTTCCCGGAGTCGAGGTCGAGGAACCACTTGAGGTCAGACGTCTCGCTCTCCGCCGCCAGCGCGATGCACAGCTCGGCAAGATCGACTGGCAGTGATTTGAGCGTTTGACTCACGAATCAGCCTTCCCCGGGCTGAGCGCCTTAGGCCACGCGACAAGCGCAGCGCAAGGTCCCAAACCCCCGATTCTCAACGGGACGTCAACGGACGCCGTGCATCCACTCCAGCAGCTTCTTCGACAAGAGGAAGAGCACCACCGACGAGGCGCCGGCCATCACGACGAAGACCATGAAGAAGTCGTACAGCGTCGAGATCTTGAAGCCGAGGAACGACTTCGCGTTGTCGACGAGGTTCGTCTCCATCACCGTCTTGATCTGGCCCTTCACGGCCTCGTCCTTGATCTCGCCGAGCTGCACGAGCTCCATGGCGATGACGGGCACGTCGTTCACCTTGCGCTTCTGCTTGTCGTACTCCTTCGGGAAGAGCGCGACGGCCTTCTCGGTCTCGAGCTTCTCGACGGTCGCCACGGCGACGACGGGCTCGGGGTACAGGCCCGACAGCGTGCCGGCGAACTTGTTGGCGGCCGACGTCGAGAGGAACCACACCCCCATCAGCAGCGACGCGAAGCGCACCGGCGCGAGCTTGTTCACCATCGAGAGGCCGATGGGCGAGAGGCAGAGCTCTCCGAGGGTGTGAATCGTGTAGAGGCTGATGAGCCACATCATCGAGACGCGCACTCCGGGAGCGAGGCCCTTCACGCCCATCGCGATCACCACGTAGCCGAGCGCGAGCAGGAACAGGCCGAGCGCCTGCTTGTACGGCGACGCGGGCTCGAGGTTCTTCTTGCCGAGCGCGCTCCACAGACCGACGAACGCGGGCGCCAGCAGCACGATCGCGACGGCGTTGATCGCCTGGAAGAACGACGCGGGAATCGTCTTGCCGAACAGCTCACGGTTCGTCTGCTCTTCCGCGAAGTACGTGAGCGACGCGCCGGCCTGCTCGAACGCCGCCCAGAAGAAGATGACGAAGAAGGCGACGATGTAGATGACGAGAATGCGCTGGCGCTCGGTGGTGGTGAGCGACGGATCCGAGATGATGTAGCCGGGCGCGACGATCGTCAGGGTGAAGATGAACGTGCCGATCACATCCATACCGGCCGCGAAATAGAAGATGCCCGCGAGCACGAGCCCGATGCCGCTCCAGATGAGCGCCGGCATCATGCTGCTCTTCGCCGCCGGAGCGCCCTCGACCTTCACCTCACGCGCGGTGTTCGGCTTGTCGCCGATCTGAACGCCCTCGGGCGTGACGATGTACTTGTCCTTCAGGAGGATGAAGAGAATCAGCGAGAGGATCATGCCGATGCACGCCGCGAGGAAGCCCCAGCGGAAGTCGGCCGGCGAGCCCGTGTCACCGAAGAAGCCGCACACCAGCGGCGCGAAGAACGCGCCCAGGTTGATGCCCATGTAGAAGATGGTGAAGGCCGAATCGACGCGCTTGTCGCCGACCGGGTACAACTGACCGACCATCGTCGAGATGTTCGGCTTGAAGAAGCCGTTGCCGAAGATCAGCAAGCCGAGGCCGCCGTACATGAGCGTCGTGGCGAGCCCGACCTCTTTGTAGAACGTGCCCGACAGGAACATCATGAACTGGCCCGCTGCCATGAGCGCGCCGCCGAAGATGATCGACTTGCGGTTGCCCCAGAAGCGATCGGCCACGTACCCGCCGATGAGCGGCGTCAGGTACACGAGGCCGGTGTAGCTGCCGTAGATCTCAGACCCGCGGCCCTTGTCGAAGAGCAGCGCCTTCGTCATGAACAACGTGAAGATGGCGCGCATGCCGTAGTAGCTGAAGCGCTCCCACATCTCGGTGACGAACAGCACGTAGAGGCCTTTGGGGTGACCCTTGGGCGTCTCGGCAACCGCGGCGTCGCTCATCGTGACCTCTTCATGTCGGCGGGATGACTGAGGAAAGCGCGGCCTCGTTGCACTGAAGCGACACAGGGTCAAGGCATCGCGAGCGGCTTGACCACACGCGGCGCAAGTGGTGACTCACTGCGTTCGTGCTGCAGAAACGCGGTCATTGGTGGCTCGCTGTCTTCGCGCTCGCGCTCTACGCGCCGACGCTCGCCAACGGGCTGACGACCTGGGACGACCCCGACTACACCACCGGCAGTCCCTTCGTCGTGAAGGGCGCCGCCGGAGCCCTCGACGCGTTCACCGTTCCGTACCACGGCGCCTACATTCCGCTGTCGCACGCGGTGCTGGCGCTGACGGGTGCGGCCGACCCCTCGAACCCGCTGCCGTACCACCTGGTGCAGTGGCTGATGTTCGCGCTCGCGGTGCTGCTGATGCCGAAGGCGTTGTCAGCGTTCGGAGTCGACCGGACGATCGCCCTCGCCGCGACCGCGCTGTGGATTGCGCATCCCTTCCGGGTGGAGTCGGTGTCGTGGGTCGCGAACCTCAAAGACACGCTGTCGTTGTTCTTCGTCGTCGCGTCGTTCGCTGCGTATGCCGGGGAGCGGCGCTGGCTGTCGGCGTTGCTCTTCGTCGCGGGGTTGTTGTCGAAGGCGTCACTGGCTCCGCTGGCGCCGTTGTTCCTGTTGCTGGAGTGGCGTCGCGCGAAGGGCACACCAGCGATCGTCTCGTCGCTTCGCTGGCTCGTACCGTCGTTCGCCGCAGGCGCCGGAGCTGTCCTCGTGCACCGCGCCTTCCTGCCCGCCCGCCACGCCACCATCGAGTGGGCCACGCCGCTGATGACGCCGTTCTGGTACCTGCAGCGCACGTTGCTCCCCGCGGGCTCGCGCGCGGTCTACGAGTGGACGCCACCGACCGGCGCCGCCATCGCCTTCCTCATTCTCGGGTGGGTGCTGGTCGCTGCCATCGTCGTGCTGGGCTCGCGCAAGACGGCGGCTCCGCTGCTTCGCGCGCTCTCGGGCGGCACGGTGTTGTTCCTGGTCCCGCTGCTCCCCTTCACCGGCCTCGTGCCGCAGGTCCACGTCGTGGCCGAGCGGTACACGCTGTTTCCTTCACTCGTGCTGGCCGTCGGAATCGCCGCGTTGCTGGTGCTGATGCTGGGCCGAATTGGCGTCGGGGTCGTGCTGGCGCTCACCGTTGCCCTGGCCGTGCCGAACGTGCTGCGGCAACGGGGGTGGAAAGACGCGCTCTCGTTGTGGACGAGCAACGTCGAGCTGGCGCCCGGGAGCGTCTTTGCGCGCGTCAACCTGGCCGGCGCGCTGGGTGGTGCGGGGCGCTTCGACGAAGCGATGAAAGAGCTGCTCACCGTTCGCACCCTCGACCCGGCCTACCCCAGCCTCGACTGCTTCATCGCGATGGCGCGCGCCGGCAAAGAGAAGCTCGACCCGATCTTCGCCGTCACCGAGCTGGGCGAGCTGTGCCGCCTGCCGCCTTCACAGCGCTGGGCTGCGGCTGCCCGCATCATCGCCCGCAGAGATGCCTCCTCCGTCGTGGTGCTCGAGGAGATCGCGTTCGGGCCCGATCGTGCGAAGGCCGCCGCGTCTGCCGCTGCGTTCGCGCTCGAGAAGGGGAACCACGAGCGTGCCTTCTCGCTCGCGACCCAGGCCCGCCTGTGGGATCCGACCGTCGAGCGCGCCATCGTCACGCAGGTGATCGCGCTGTTGAAGCTGAAGCGGCTCGAAGAAGCGCGCGCGCTCACGGCGACCGAGGTGCGAGATCCCAGGGTGGCGGCCCGGCTGCTGGGGCTTCGCGGCGCGGTGCTCAACGAGCAGGGCAACTTCGCCGAGGCCGAGCTGCTGCTGAGGCAGAGCGCCGACCGGTTGCGGGAGTTGGGCGAAGGCCCCTGAGCTACACTCTGCGCTGCCCATGACCGTTCGACGCACGCGGAACCAGCCCGAGCCCATCCTCACCAGCGACATCCTCGTCGATCGACAGGCCGCTCCGACGGGCGAGTACCCGCTCGAGAGCCCGCAAGCCGATCGCCGCCCCAACCCGTTCAACCTCGAGAACCCGCGGCTGCTCGACATCGCGCCGCCTGAGCCGAAGACACTCGAAGACACGGGCCTGAAGATCGGCCTGCTGTCGGACATCGCGCTGCGGTTTCTCTACTACCAGGGCACCGTCACGGGCGGCGCGGTGGCCGAAGAGCTGCGCCTGCCGTGGACCGGCGTCGTCGAGCACGTCATCGACTTCCTCGCGCAGGAGAAGCTCGTCGATCTGCGCGGCGGCAAGGGCTTCGGCCGTGTCTCGGTCGACTTCCTGCTCACCGAGAAGGGCCGCGAGTACGCCCGCGACGCGCTCGAGCGCACCACGTACATCGGGCCTGCCCCCGTCCCCATCGAGCAGTACAACCACCTCATTCAGCAGCAGACGCGTGAGCTGCCTGTCGTCACGAAGAAGCAGCTCGAGCTCGCCCTCGCCCACCTCGTCGTTCCGGCTGGCATCGTCGACAAGCTCGGGCCGGCGGTGAACTCCGGCCGGTCGCTCTTCCTCTACGGGCCGCCCGGCAACGGCAAGACGTCACTCGCCGAGGCCGTCAGCGCGATGTTCGGCGGAGAGGCCTTCATTCCCGCGTGCCTCGAGATCGATGGGCAGATCGTGAAGGTGTTCGATCGCCTGGTGCATCACCCGGTCGCGCTCGAGCTGGGCCGCGACAAGGACGGCCGCCGCCAGAAGTTCGAGATGGATCACCGCTGGCAGGTCTGCCGCCGCCCCTCGGTCATCGTCGGCGGAGAGCTCACCCTCGAGACGCTCGATCTCATCTACTCCGAGACCGCCCGGTTCTACGAAGCGCCGTTTCAGGTGAAGGCCAACGGCGGCATGTTGCTCATCGACGACTTCGGCCGGCAGAAGGTGCACCCGACCGATCTGCTCAACCGGTGGATCGTGCCGCTCGAGAAGCGCGTCGACTTCCTCACGCTCCACACGGGCAAGAAGTTCGAGATTCCGTTCGATCAGCTCGTGGTGTTCTCCACGAACCTCGACCCGAAGGAGCTCGTCGACGAGGCCTTCCTGCGGCGCATCAAATACAAGATCGAGGTCGGCAACCCCGACGAGCTGCAGTACCGCGCGATCTTCAAGCGCGTCTGCGAGGCCTCGGGCGTGCCCTTCGTCGAGCAGGCCGTCACGTACCTGTTCGATCACGTCTACAAGCCGCGGAGCCTCGAGCTGCGGTCGTGCCACCCGCGCGATCTCGTTCAGCTGGTACGGGATGCGGCCAGGTACCGTGCCGTGGCGCCTTCCCTCTCGAGAGAGCTCATCGACCAGGCCGTGCAGGTCTTCCTCGTGGACGTCTGACAAGGGCGGTTTCTGGAAATGTCCCCAGTCGTGCCTACACTGATGGGTGCCCGTGGCCTCCGACCCCAAGACTCCCTCCTTCAAGGTGCGCCCAGCCCGCCGAGGTGACGCGCAGGGCATCGTCGCGATTTTGAACGAGGCGGGCGCAACGGCTGACACGCAGACCTTCACGTGGATCATCAGTCACCCCGAGATGGAGGTGCTGGTGGCCGCCGACGCGCTCGACAAGGTGATCGGCGTGGTGAGCCTCTCGCATCGCCCGTTGCTCAAGGTGGGAGGCCGCGCTGCCACCATCGACGAGCTGGGTGTCTCTCGCGCGTGGCACCGCCGTGGCGTCGGCCGCGAGCTGGTGAAGCGGGCCGTCGAGCGTGCGCGCGTGCTGGGCGTGAAGCGGCTCGAGGTGCAGACTTTCCAGGGCGTCACGCCCGAGCTCGAGACCTTCTTCAAGGCGACGGGCTTCGAGCCTGCCCAGGTCGGCGTCTTCCGCCTGAAGTAGCCCGCTTCAGCGAATCGAGAGCGTGAAGCTGCCGGCTGAGAAGCCCGCTCCGTCGACCCACACCGTGTACAGGCCGGGCATCACGTTGGTGAGCGCCACGGTGGCACCCGCGCCGAAGTCTGGAGCTGCCTGACAGCCCAGGTTGGGGCCGTAGGGCGTGCAGACGTTGTTCGCAGCTGCGCCACCACGCACGTAGATGACTGGCCGAAGCAACGCGCCGCCCACCGAGTCAGGCTGAACGCTGACGGTGAGGCTCGGCGTGGGGCTCGTGACCTGAAACGTGTACGCCACGTCGGCGCCGACTTCGCCGTTGGCCCCGGCTGGAAGCCCGCAGCGCCCTTCGGTCGTGTTGCCGGCTCCGCGCGTGTCACCGTTGAGCGAGCTGCCGATGTTGAGCGTGAACTGCTGGGCATTGGCCGCGGTGCAGGTGTCGTTCGAGGGGGCCGCAAAGACAGGCCCAGTCACCACCCGCAGCGAGAACGCGCCCTGCGTGGCCAGATCGCCCGACACCCAGAGCGTGTAGCTGCCGGGGTCGAGCACTGGGGCGATCGTCACCGCGCGATCGGGCACCTGCAGATCCGACAGCCCGCACTTCCCCAGCGGCAGCGGCGCCGTGAGCGAACAGATTCCAGTCGGCTTCAGGGTCACTGCGGGCAACAGGCGTGAGCCGGGCAGCGCGCGCGCATCGATGGCGACGGACTGCCGCGTGGTGAGATCGAACGTGTAGACGACGTCAGGGCTCGGTGAGTCGATGCAGGTCAGCGCGTTCGCGGTCGCGCCGACGGTGGTCTCGTTGGGCAGAAAGACAGGGCCGCTCGCGACGGGCAACACGGTGGGCCGGGAGCACAGGTCATTGATCGGGGGCGCCGGCGGGGGACTGAGCTCGAGGGACAGATCGAACGCCCCCGAGGTTCCTGCCTTGCCGTCGACGAACAGGTACCAGCGGCCCGCCTCGAGCCGTGGCACCTCGAGCTGGGCAGGAAACCCTGCCTGACCAGCGGCGACGCAGAACAGCTGCTCGCGGGACAGCTCTGACGAGCACTGGGTCTCACGGCGGAGGTAGAGCGTGGGCAGAAGTCGGCCTCCGGCGAGCGGCGTCACGAGGGCGCGCAGCCGCTGGGCGGCGGGCAGCTGAAGTGCGTACACGAGCTCGGGGCCCGTTCCGTCGCAGCCCACCGCATCGTTCTTGGCGCGCGTCGTGTCACCCTGCACCGTCACCGTCCCCGAGCCGCTCATCGGGAGCAGCTCGAGCGCCGTCGCGCAGGTGTCATTCGTGGGCGCGGGCACTGGCTCGCTCAACGTGACCCGCAGCCGGAACCGGCCTGAGATCGTGCCGCTCGGCGGGCCATCGATCAGCACCGAGTAGGCACCGGGCTCGAGAGAAGGCAGGTCGATGGTTGCGGTGCTCGTACTGGCGAGCGCGGGAGCACAGCCCAGCTCGGTCGCCACGTCGGTGCAGGTCTTGCGCAGCGCCAGCGTGGGGCGGAAGCCAGACAACCCGACCGCCTCGATGCGCACGCGGCGCGCCTGATCGAGCGTCAACGAATAGACGGCGTCGGGCGTACCCATACCGCCGCAGCTCGCCGCGACGTCGTCAGAGAGACCGATCGTCTCGCCTGAGAGGTCAATCAGCTCGGTGCCGCGAAGCACGCCCGGAGTCGTGCAGCTGTCGACGCGCGGCGCCTCATCGAAGGTGAGCTCGAGCTCGAAGTCGCCGCCAAGGTCGGTCTCGCTGTCGACCCAGAGAAAGAACGTGCCCTGCCCCACCTCGGTGACCAGCGTGGCGCGATCGCCACCGGGCATGGTGAAGCCACAGCCGATCTCGCTGCGAGCGGCGCTGCAGTCGGTGCGGAGGCTGATGACCGGCTGGAAACCCGACGCGGGATCGATGGGGCGAACCGTCGCGGTGAGGCGCCGACGCTCGGCCAGGCGAAGCCCGAACAACACGTCAGGACCAGACGAGCCGATGACCGCGCACCCGGCCTGCGTGTCGTTGGTCGACTTGCCGGTGCTGCCTCGAAGCTGCAACGGCGCGCCCGTCACGTCGATGAAGCTCGACAGCGCCCCACAGCTCTCGGTCGCCGCAGCCACGCACCGGCCCGCGCGCATGTCACACGACCCTTGAGGGCAATCGGCGTTGCCGAGGCAGCCGACGCAGCGGCCGTCGGCAGCACAGAACGGCGTCGGGGTCGCACACCCTGAGACGCCGCAACCGCCATCGATCGAGGGAGGCTCGACGCAGACGCCGGTGGCGACGTCGCACAGCTGGCCGTCGGGGCACGACTCACAGCGCACACGCGTGGTGGGCCTGCCGCAGGCCAGCAGTGTGACGGCGAGAGAGATGAAGAGGAGCGTCGTTCGGTGGCGATGCAACACAGATGGCCTCAGTGCGTCCGGCCGGCCTTTACACCAGAAATGATACCGCAACGGCGCGTCAGGTGCGACGCTCCGCCCCCGGAATTCGAGGAGGAGGGGTCGCATGGAGCTCGAGCTGACGGGGTTTGGCGAGTTCGAAGGTGTGGAGCTGCTGCAGAAGCTCCACCTCTTCCAGAAGCTCACCTTCGACGAGACGACACGCCTGGGGTCGATCATTCAGTACGTCGATCTCCCCGCCGATCAGATCGTCATCGAACAGAACGCGCTCGGTGACGCGCTGTACGTGATCGCGAAGGGTGAGGTGCTGGTGACCCGCGACGCCGACGGCGATGGGGCGCACTCCAAAGCCGAGGAGATCGGCCGCCTGAAAGAAGGCGATCTCTTCGGTGAGATGTCACTCATCGACGATCTGCTCACGAGCGCACGGGTGACGACGGCGACCTCGTGCCGGCTGCTGAAGATGCCGCGCGATCGGTTCGAGGCGCTGCTCGGCGGCGACGACAAGCTGGCCGTGAAGGTCTTCCGTTCGTTCTGCCGCACCCTGTCGGACCGTCTGCGCCGCACCACGGGCATGCTGGCGAAGACGCAGGCGATGCAGGTCTCGATGCGCTGAGGAAAGAACCACCATGGAACTCGCGACCTTCAATCAATTTCTGACCGCCGCCGTGAAGAACGGCGCCAGCGACGTGCACTTCAAGGTGGGCTCGGCGCCCGCGCTCCGCGTGAATGGCCAGCTGCTGCCGGTGAAGGTGCCGGCGCTGCAGCCCGAAGACACCGCGCGCATCACGGGGCACCTCGTGAAGCACAGCCGCTACAAGGGCGCGGTCGACGATCTGCAGGACTTCGACACGAGCTACGCGCTCGAGGGCGTCGGCCGCTTCCGCGCGAACATCTTCCGCAACAAGGGCCACCTCGGCGCGGTGATGCGCTCGATTCCGCTCAACGTTCCCGACTTCGCGAAGCTGGGGCTGCCGAAAGTGCTCGAGAAGCTCTCGCAGGAAGAGCGTGGGCTCATTCTCGTCACCGGCATCACCGGCTCGGGCAAGTCGTCGACGCTCGCGGCGATGGTCAACTACATCAACCAGCACTACCGGAAGCACATCGTCACGATCGAAGACCCGATCGAGTTCGTGCACGGCGACAACTTCAGCCGCGTCACCCAGCGTGAGATCGGCCCCGACACGCCGAGCTTCGCCGCCGCCCTCCGCGCCGCCCTCCGCCAGGACCCCGACGTGATCCTCGTCGGCGAAATGCGCGACAGCGAGACCATCGAGATCGCCCTCAAGGCCGCCGAGACGGGCCACCTCGTGCTCTCGACCGTTCACACGCAGGACTGCTACCGAACGATCGGCCGCATCATCGGCGTGTTCCCACCCGAAGGTCAGACGGGCGTGCGCAACCGGCTCGCCGAGAACCTGCGCGGCACCGTGTCACAGCGGCTGCTCCCGCATGCGTCGGGCCGTGGTCGTGCGGTGGCCGCCGAGATCATGGTCTCGACGCTCTCGGTGGTGGAGTTCATCAAGGACCCGAACCGCACCCACGAGATCACCGACTTCCTCGAGCGCAACCAGGACCTGCTCGGCACGCAGAGCTTCGACATGCACCTCGCGGCGCTGCTCAAGAGCGGTCAGATCACGCGAGAGACCGCGCTGGAAGCTGCGTCGAACCGCGCCGACTTCGAGCGCGCGCTGGCGTTCGAGTAGCTCCGTCGCATCGAGCCCGCGCGATCAACCGGTCGCGCGGCTCTTGAGCATCTTCAGGAAGCCCTCGGTCGTGAAGTACGTCAGCTCGATCGCGCCGACCTTCACGCGAACGCCACTCGCCAGCGTCGCCGGCGCCTTCACGACCAGCTTCTTGCCGCCGACCCACGTGCCGTTGCGCGAACCGGCATCGACGATCGTCCAGCCTGCGTCGTCGAGCTGCAGCCACGCGTGGAAGCGCGAGACCGAGTTGTCGTCGAGCACGATGTCGTTGTTCGACGTGCGGCCGACCGTCACGCGCCGCTGAAAGGCGTTGTCCTTCGTCT
>CALRPN020000053.1:0-75405 GCA_943370055.1 Archangium gephyra | reverse complement strand
CCCAGGGCGGGACGAACATCGGCTCGGCGCTCCTGCTCGCGAGACAGGTCTTCGACAACGCCGACCGCGGCTCGAAGGACAAGGTCATCGTCCTCTTGAGTGACGGAGAGGATCTCACCGGCGCGATCGACGAGGGCATCGAATCGCTGAAGGAGATCAACGCGAAGGTGCTCGCCGTCGGCATCGGCAGCGATCAGGGAGAGCCGATTCCCGTCATCTCGGAGCGCGGCGACGTCGTCGGCTACAAGAAGGACGAGAACGGAACGACGGTGATCACCCGCCTCGATCGCGCCGGCCTCATGCGCGTCGCGAAGGACACGGGGGGAGAGTTCTTCTACCAGGCCCGCACCGTCGCGATCCCCGAGGTCGTGAAGGTGATCGACACCCTTCAGAAGGCCGAGCTCGAGAGCAAGTTGACCATGAAGTACGGCGAGATCTTCCAGCCGTTCGTGGCGCTCGGCCTGCTCTTCCTCGTGCTGTCGATGCTCATCGTCCCCTCGTGGAGGTGGGCGAAGTCATGAAGCGGCTGCTGCTCTTCACGCTCGTCTTCACGTTCGGCTCGGCGATGGGTCCGCTCGAGAAGAACCAGGACGACGTCGACGAGGGCATGTCTGCCTACGAGCAGGGTGACTACGAGCGCGCGCTCCAGGCGTTCGAGCGCGCCGAGAAGGTCAAGAGCGCGGACCCTCGCGTGCACTACAACCGCGGGCTGGCGCTCCACAAACTCAACCGCACCGACGACGCGAAGGCGGCCTTCAACCGCGCGCTCGAGCTGGACCGCGGCGGCGAGTACGCCTCGAAGATTCACTACAACCTCGGAACGATGGCCGCCGTGAATGGCCAGAAGGACGAAGCGATTCGTGAGCTGCGCCGGGCGCTCAAGAAGGACCCGAACGACGCGCTCGCTCGTCACAACCTCGAGGTGATCCTCCGAGACCTGCCACCGAAGAGTCAGAACGGAAACGACGGCGGCACGCCCGATGGTGGCAAGGCCGATGGTGGAAAGCCCGACGCCGGCTTCGATGGTGGCATCTCGGACGGAGGCAGTGACGCTGGTGGCGGCCGTGACGGTGGAGAAGGAGACGGTGGCTCGGCTTCCGACGGTGGCGCTGACGGTGGCACGCCGAAAGATGGAGGCACCGGCGATGGTGGCTCAGGTGATGGCGGCCAGGGCGACAAGGACAAGAAGGGCGACGCGGGCTCCGATGGCGGCCAGGGTGATGCCGGTGAGCAGGGCGACCCGAACCAGAAGTCCGACGGCGGCAGCGATGGCGGCAAAGAAATGCCCTCCGACGGCGGTGCTGCGCTCGAGCCCATGGGCCTCGCCGATGGAGGCATGACGCCCGCTGAAGCCGAGAAACTGTTGGAACCGCTCAAGCGCAACGAGAAGAATCTCCAGCTCTGGCGCTTCCGCCAGAAGACGCAAAAGAACGATCCCAATGGCAAGGACTGGTAGCGCGCTCGCCATCACCGTGTTGCTGCTCGCGGCAGGCCCCGTGCTGGGGGCCGAGCTCGAGTTCTACATGACGGTCGACCGCGACAAGGTCGGCACCGAAGACACGTTCAAGTGCGAGATCGTGGTGAGCAACGCTCCGGAAGGCGCGGTGGTGCAGTTTCCGACGCCGCAGGACTTCGAGGTGCTCTCGCGCAGCGAATCGACGCAGATGAGCTACTCGATGGGCTCGGGTGGCATGGCCCAGATTCGCCAGATTCGAAAGTTCACGCTCGTGATGCGGGCGAATCGTGCTGGCCACCTGACGATTCCTGCCGCAGGCCTGCAGACCGCGGCGCGCACCTACAAGTCGGACGCGATCAAGCTCGAGGTCGTGCCCGGCCGGCTCGCGCCCGACCCTCGCTCACAGCCGAAACCGCCTCCGAACCCGTTCGGGCTGCCGCCAGGCTTTCCCTTCGCCGATGACGACGACTTTCCAGGAGCCCAGCCCGGCTCGAACCCGTTCGATGACGAGCCCGGAATCCCGAAGAGCGACTCGGATCTCTTCCTGCGCAGCTCGCTCGATCGTCCCGAGGTGTTCGTCGGCGAGCAGGTCACGCTCTCGCTGCTCATCTACTCGCGCATGGATCTGATGGGCGTCGACTCCGTGACGATGCCGAAGCTCGAAGGCTTTCTCGCGCAGGACATCGCGTCGCCAACGAACCTTCAGCCTGAAGAGCGCAGCGTCGGGGGCGTTCGCTACCGCGCGTACCTGCTGCGTTCCAAGGCGCTCTTCCCGCTCAAGCCCGGAGACATCGACATCGAGGCCGCCGAGGCCGACATCGCGTCAGGCGTGTACCCGTTCAGCCAGCGCAAGATGCACCGCAAGAGCAACGCGCTGAGCCTGAAGGTGAAGCCGCTGCCCGCGGGCGCGACCAACGTCGGAAAGTGGCGGCTGTCGTCGACCACCAACAGCACCGACATCGCGCTCGGCGAGCCCGTGCAGCTCAAGGTGATTCTCGAAGGGCGCGGCAACCTGAAGGCCGTCACGCTGCCGAAGCTCGAGGCGCCTGCGTCGTTCCGCGTCTTCGACCCACAGCAGACCGAAAAGAGCCAGATCACCAAGAACCAGGTCGGTGGTCAGCGCACGACCGAGTACGTGCTCGTGCCCCAGCAGACCGGCCGCTTCGAGGTGCCAGGTCTCACGCTCGAGTACTTCGACCCCGAGTCGCAGCAGATCGAACGCACGGCGACTGATCCCATCACCGTCGTGGTGCGCCCGTCGAACACTGGCGCGAACGCGATGGCCGCTCCCGCGAACAATGGAACGCAGACCGAGCCCGCCGCGCGCAATCAACTCGTCGGAGGCGGCCTCAAGTCCTTGCGCCACACCGCCACCTTCTCGGAGCCACGAAAGTCCTTCTGGAGCGTGGCTGCCTTTCTTCCGCTCGCCATCGCCCCGCTCGCCTTGAGCCTCGTTCTCGCGGTCGTCTCGTTCGTTCGTGCGCGCGCAGGTCAGGAAGACGAGCAGTCGAAGAAGAACAAGCAGGCGAAGGCGGCACGCAAACGGCTCGCGCAGGCCGAGAAGCTGGCGGGCGGCGGGAGCACCGTGGAGTTCTACGCCGAGGTCGACAAGGCCCTGCGCAGCTTCCTCGAGGCCCGGCTCTCACAGAACGTGACGGGACTCACCCGCCCGCAGCTCGACGAAGTCATGAAGAGCGCGAACGTGTCAGAGGCCGTGCGTGGCCGTGTGCTGGGTGTGTTCGAGACGTGCGATCTGGGCCGCTACGCGCCCGGAATGGGCGACGCTTCGGCTCGGCAGCGAGCGCTCGAAGACGCCGTGCACGCGATGGAGGTGTGGCCGTGATCGCCCTCACCTTGTCGCTCGTGCTCGCGTACACCGATCAAGAAGCGCGCTCGCTCTTCACCGAAGCGAACGACGCGTACTACCGGCAGGAATACCCTGCCGCGATCGAGAAGTACCAACGCCTCGTCGCCGCAGGCCAGGGTGGCCCCGACGTGCTGTTCAATCTCGGCTCGGCGCACCTCGCCGCGAACGAGCTGGGACCTGCCGTGCTCTATCTGACGCGCGCGTCTCGCCTCTCGCACGACGACGACATCGCCGCGCAGCTCGCCGTCGCGCAACAACGCCAGCTCGATCAGGTCATCGGCGCGCAGGAGACCGAGCCCTTCCTTCAACGCCTCGCGCGCGCGGTCGATGATCGCCTCGTCACCATCGGCTTTCTCGTCTCGTGGTGGCTCGCGTTCGTGCTGCTCGTCGTGTTCTTCCGGTCTCCGTCGGGGCGCCGCACGGTATTGGGGCTCGCGACGTTGATCGTCTTCGTCATCGCCATCGCGCTCGGCGGCGTCGTCGGCGTTCACGCGTGGGTGACGACGTCCGTTCAGGAAGCGGTGGTGATGGTGCCGACCGCACCCGCCCGCCAGTTCCCCGGAGAGAACGCGAAGATCGCCTTCGAAGTGCACGCGGGCCTGCTGGTGCGCGTGATGGAAGACACTGGCCGCTACCTTCGCATCCGGTTACCGAACGCCCTCGAGGGGTGGGTCGAGAAGACGAACGTGACACCCCTGTGAGGCGCGGATGATCGAAGTCGTCGACGCAGTGAAGGTGTACCGGCGCGGCCAGAGCGAGGTGCGCGCGCTCAACGGCGTGTCGCTGTCCGTTCCCAAAGGCCAGTTCCTCTCGGTGATGGGCAGCTCGGGCTCGGGCAAGTCGACGATGCTCAACCTGCTCGGCGCGCTCGACGTGCCTTCGAGCGGGCTGATTCGCATCGACGGGAAGGAGATCAGCAAGCTGCCAGATGACGACTTGAGCCGCTTCCGCCGCGATCACCTCGGGTTCATCTTTCAGTTCTTCAACCTGCTGCCGACGCTGACCGCGATCGAGAACGTGCTGTTGCCGTCGCTGCTCTCGGGCAAGGTTCGCGAGGCCGAGGAGCCCAAGGCGAAGGCGCTGCTCGAGCAGGTCGGTCTCAAGGGCCGCTGGCACCATCGGCCTGACGAGCTCTCAGGCGGAGAGATGCAGCGCGTGGCCATCGCCAGGGCGCTCTTGAGTGAGCCGTCGGTGCTGCTCGCCGACGAGCCCACGGGAAACCTCGACTCGAAGACCGGCGCCGAAGTGCTCCGGTTGATTCGTGAGGCGACGCGCGAGCGTCATTTGACCGTGGTCATGGTGACCCACGACCCGAAGGCCGCCGAGGTCGGTGACCGCCTCGTTCGCCTCGCCGACGGCAACATCATCGGCGACGAGACGACCCGCAGCGCCGCCTGACCTGTCGGAAACGGTGGGTTTCCGGCCAGTTGCTTGGCAGATCCGAGTGGGGTCGCTATACCTGTGGTCAGTGGGGGGGTTCTCCGGAAGCAAGGGAACCCGCACGTGGTCCGCATCACACCAGACGTTGGTCGCAACTTCCTCCTGATGGAGATCTCCGGTCGCCCGGTCTCGGCTGACTTGGCTCCAGCAGAGGCCCAGGTCAGAGAGGCCATCAAGCGCCTGCGTTCGCCGTTCGACGTGTTGTCCGACGTTCGTGGGCTCGAGTCGCTCGATGATCTGCCAGTTGCAGACGCGAAGCGCCTCGGCGAGCTGCTGGCGCAGGCGAAGGTTCGTCGTGTGGTGAGAGTCGTCGGCAAGTCGAGCACCGCCGCGATTCAGATGGAGCGCATCGCCCGCTCGCTCGGCCACTCGGCCCATCTCGCGTTCTCTCGCGAAGAAGCCGAAGCCCTGCTCGCTCAGCGCTGAGCGTCTTCGAGATCCCACTCGTAGAGCAGGAACGGCTGCGGTGCCGAGACGTCCTTCACCGACGCGAAGCACGCCTGACCGGACACGTTGTCGTGCGCCGTCCCCAGCCACGCGAACACGCAGCCACGCGCCTTCGCCTCGTTCACCAGCGCATCGACGATCGCCCGGCCGATTCCTCGGCGCTGGAACGCGGGCGACACACCGACCTCGTTGATCCACAGCTGCGGTGGCTTGTCCGGGTGGAAGTACTCGACGGCCGAGCCCATGCCGACGACCTGACCTGATTCCACGGCGACGAACAT
Organism: Archangium gephyra; assembly: GCA_943370055.1. Lineage (GTDB taxonomy): Bacteria > Myxococcota > Myxococcia > Myxococcales > Myxococcaceae > Xiheimicrobium > Xiheimicrobium gephyra_A. The sequence continues at coordinate 69,914 of CALRPN020000053.1, read as the reverse complement.
CACGTGCCGCGCGTCGCTCACGAACGCCTCGAGGAATCGCTGCTGCACGGGCTCGTCGAACACGTCAGCCGCGACGTTCGAGAGGACGGTCGTGTTCTCTCTGCTCAGCCGGACGATCTCCATCACCGAACCATGCCCTTCTTCCTGCGCAATCGGGAAGGCGGGCGTTAGGGTGCACGCGCTCCGATGCTCGCCCTGCTGCGCTTCGTCTCGCTTCGTCATCTGTTCGACAGCCCGCTCCGCACGGCGCTCACCGTCATGGGCGTGGCCGTCGGAGTCGCCACGCTCGTCGGCATCTCGTCCATCAATCGGTCGGTCACCAACGCGTTCCGCTCGACCATCGACACGGTCGCAGGAAAAGCCGACGTCTCGATCGCGGGAACGACTGCAGGTTTTCCCGAGGAGCTGCTCGAAAAGGCGCGCGCCGTGAAGGGCGTGCAGCACGCCGCGGGAACGCTGACCGTCGTGGCGCCAGTGAAGGACAGCCCGGGCGAGTCGCTTTACGTGATGGGCATCGACCTGCTCGATGACGGCTTCTTCCGCTCCTACGAAGGCGTCGATCGCGACGTCGGAAAGCTCAACGACGATCTCGAGTTCCTCAACTCGACCGATCGCATCCTCGTCGGCGAGCGCTTCGCGAAGTCGAAGGGGCTCAAGACCGGCTCGACCTTCCAGCTGATCACCAAAGACGGCGCGAAGGACTTCGTCGTGCACGGGCTGCTGAAGGAGACCGGGCCGGTGACGGCGTTCGGCGGCTCGGTTGGCGTGATGTTCTTCGCCTCGGCGCAGGAGGCATTCGGCCGCGGCCGTGTCTTCGATCGCATCGACGTGAAGGTCGACCCCACCGTCGGCTGGGAGCCCGTGGTGAACGAGCTGCGCGCGGGCTTCGGCCCGACGTACGAGATCGATCGGCCCGACAGCCGCGGCGCGAGCGTCGAGACGATGGTGCGCAGCTTCCAGCTCGGCCTCAACCTCGGCAGCGCGGTCGCTCTGCTGGTTGGCGTCTTCCTCGTCTACAACACGGTGTCGATCAGCGTGCTCCAACGTCGGCGCGAGATCGGAACGCTGCGCGCGCTCGGCACGACCAAGCGCGACATTCGGGCGCTCTTCGCCATCGAGGCGATGCTGCTCGGCATCATCGGCAGCGCGATCGGAATTCCGTTCGGGCTCATCGTCGGGCGCGGCGCCATCTCGTGGGTGAGCGACACGGTTTCTCAGCTCTACGTTCAAGTGAACGCGCAAGACGTTCAGCTCGGCACTTCGGAGATGGCTCTGGGCGCAGCCCTCGGAATTCTCGGGAGCATCTTCGCGGCCCTTCGCCCAGCCGTCGTCGCCTCGGGAGTGCAGCCAGTCGAAGCGTTGCGTCGTGACGTCGCGGTTGGAGCCGGTGCCGTCAACGTGCGCTCGTGGCCGACCTACCTCGGGGTCGCCCTCTTTGTCCTCGCTGGCCCTGCGACGCTCATTCCTCCGCCCGTCGAGAACCTGCCGGTCGGCGGCTACATCTCGATCTTCTTCATTCTGATGGGAGCGACCCTGCTCTCACCGTTGCTTCTCCGTTACCTCAACACCCCGCTCGCGGGGCCTGGCCAGGCCATCTGGGGGTTCTCGGGGCGCCTCGCGGCCGACAACTTCGCGCGTGCTCCGGTGCGAACGGCCGTGCCCGTCTCGGCGCTCTCGGTCGGGGTCGCCATGAGCATCACCGTCGCCTCGTTCATCGGCAGCTTTCAGACCAGCGCCGAGACGTGGATTCGACAGGCGATTCCGGCCGATCTCTTCGTCACCTCCTCAGCGAAGGTGGCCGGCGTGCAGAACCAGCCGATGGCCGCGTCGGTCGGCGACGAGCTGGCGAAGTTCGAGTTCGTCGACGCGCTCGATCGCGTGCGGATCTACCCGGCCGATGTGCTCGGGCTTCGCGTGTTCATCATCTCGCTCATCCCCGAGATCTACGAACGGCGCGGCAAGCCCACGGTGCTCTCGGGAACACTCCCGACGCCGGAGGAGCGCGCGAGAGACATCGTCACCATCAGCGAGAACTTCGCGCGCCGCCGCAGCCTGAAGGTCGGAGACGTCTTCGACGTGAAGACGCCCACCGGCGTGCACCCCTGGAAGGTCGGCGCAGTGATCATCGACTACACGTCGGATCAGGGGTCGATCATCATCGAGCGCAGCCACTTCAGCCGGCAGTTCAACGACGATCAGGTCGACAGCTACCACCTGTACGTCGACGACCCGTCGAAGATCGAGACCGTGCGCCAGCGCGTCACCGAGCGTTTCGGCAAGTCATTCGATCTCTACGTGCTCTCGAACGCCGAGCTGCGCGACGAAGCGATGAACCTCGTCGGCAGCGCGTTCAAGGTCACCTGGGCGATGGAGGTCGTCTCGGTGCTCCTCGCCCTGCTCGGCATCATCAACACGCTGCTTGCGGCCGTGCTCGATCGCACGAGAGAGATCGGACTCCTGCGCGCCATCGGCGCCGATCGTCGCCACGTGCTCAAGCTCTTCGCGGCCGAGGCGAGCTTCATCGGGCTCACAGGTGGGTTGATGGGCGTCGGTGTCGGTGCAGTCGTCGGCTACGTGTTGACGAAGGTGGTGGGGGTGCAGGCGACCGGCTGGAGCTTCCCCTTCCAGTTTCCGTGGGTCACCGCGGCGCAGATGCTGTTCATCGCCATCGTGGCGTCGACGCTCGCCGGTCTCTACCCAGCGCGACGGGCGTCCCGTCTCGATGTCGTCGAAGCGCTCGCCTACGAATGAAGAAGTGTTCGGCTCCTTCGCCGCGAATCGGAAACAGGTAAGCTCCGCCGCGCCATGGGCACGCCGTTCCGCATCCTGGTCGTGGAAGACGAGCCCGTCATTCGCGAGCTGGTGCGCAGCATGCTCAGCGAGAACGAGGTCGAGGTGGAGTGCGCTGCGACGGGCACCGAAGGCCTCAAGCTGGCCCGCACGCAGTCGTTCGATCTGATCCTGCTCGACGTGGTGTTGCCGCAGCTCGACGGCATCACCGTGTGCCGAATGCTCAAGGCCGACGCGACCACCGCGAAGGTGCCGCTCCACATGCTCACCGCGAAAGCGAAGAAGAGCGATGTCGAGGTGGCGATGAAGGCCGGAGCTGACGGCTACATTCACAAGCCCTTCCGCGGCGCCGAGCTGATGGATCTCGTCTCGACCCTGCGCGCGAAGAAGGGCTGAACAGCTCAGGGCAGGCGCGGGTGCAGAAACCGCGCGAGCGCGAACATGTCGTCCCAATCGAGCTGATCGAACTCGACCGAGATCGACTCCTCGTCACGACGACGCACCGTCGCCTTCGTCACCACTTCACGATCGTCGGGCAGCGGAATGGCGAGCGTGAGGCGCTCCTCGGCCGTGAAGAAGTCACCCAGCACGTGCAGCCCCTGCATCGAGAGATTGTCGGCCTTCGCCAACACGGCCTTGCCCTGCGTGAAGAGCTTGACCATGAAGCCCGCATCGACGCGGGGGTGACTGCGCGTGGGAGAGGGCGGCTGGGCGGTGATGCTGATCATGGTTTTCCTCGCGGCGGTGGGTGCAACAGGGACGACCAAGGATGGATCGCCCTGTGGCTCGCGCAATTTTTCGGCTGATCATCGTCTCGCCGCTGATCACCTGTTGGAGCGTTCGTGACAGCCACCCGCCCAAAAATCGGCCTCGTCTGCAGCGGCGGTGGCGCACGCGGCGCGTGGGAAGCCGGCATCGTTCGCTACGTGCGTGAAGAGCTGCCGCCCGACGTTCGGCGGCATGTTCGATTCGACATTCTCGCGGGCACGTCGGTCGGCGCGATGACCTGCTGCTACCTCGCCGCCACCATGGACAACCCCGACGAGCAGGGCCGCGGCCTCGCCTCGTTGTGGACGAGCCTGTCGCTCGAACAGGTCTTCAAGGTCGCGGGCGAATCTGCGTGGAGCGTCGGTCGCAAGATGTGGAAGGCCACGCGCAACAACGAGCACCCCGACGGGTGGCGCCTCTACGATCTGCTCCACCCCGAGCCGCTCGAGAACATGGTGAACCAGCGCATCGCGTGGCCTCGCATCGCCGCCAACCTCGCCAAGGGCACCTTCGACGCGATCTCGGTCAGCACCACGCGCATTCGTGATGGCCGCACGCAGGTCTTCGTGCAGCGCCGCGAGCCCGGGCTTCCCGAGTGGAGCCGCGACCCGTGGACCGTCGCCACCGAAGTCGTGCTGAGCCCCGAGCACGCGCTCGCGTCGGCCGCGATTCCCCTGCTCTTCCGCTCGGTGAAGATCGGCGACGAGTATTACTGCGATGGCTTCGTGCGGCAGAACACGCCCGTCGCTCCGGCGTTGCGGCTCGGGGCCGATCGGCTGCTGATCCTCTCGCTCGGACACAAGCCGAAGGCCTCGATGGAGCCGCCGAAGTTCACCAGCCTGCCCACCACGCCGCAGGTGATCGGCAAGGTGCTCAATGCGCTGATGCTCGATCGCCTCGATCACGATCTCGCACGCCTTCGCCGCGTGAACGCGTTGGTGGAGCGCGGCCGCCAGCTCGGTGGTGACGCCTTCGTCGAACAGCTCAACGCGACACTTTCGGACACGCGCGGCCAGCCGTACCGCTTCGTGCGTGAGCTCGTCGTTCGGCCGTCACGCGATCTCGCCGAGCTCGCCCGCCCGCACCTCGAGGCGCGCGCGAAGAAGGAGACCGACGATGCCCTGCCGACACGGCTGCTCCATCGCCTCGCTGGCAGTCAGCTGCTCAGCCAGGCCGAGCTCGGCAGCTATCTGCTCTTCGACGCACCGTACGCGAGAGATCTGATCCAGCTGGGCATGGACGACGCCCACGCACGCCGCGAACAGCTGCTCGAGTTCTTCGCGCCGGACTGATCGTCTTCTCGGTCGGATTCGCGATTCCCGGGTCATTCCGGCGAGTTGGAGCGGGCACGGTTGCTGCTCAACGCCCTCCACACACTCGCCGGAGGACTCCATGAACCGCATCGAACAGCTTTCCATCACCACCACGACCGCCCGCCAGAGCCAGAAGCAGGAGTTCGGCGAGGTGCTCAAGAACTCGCTTCAGCAGGGTGCGCAGGCGCTGGGCGTGGTGAGCGGCGCGGTGCTTGGCAGCGTGCCCGGTGCGGGCGTGGTGAGCGCGGCGGTCTCGGCCGTCACGAACTTCGCGAACCAGGGCCCTCGTACCGCATCGGCCGCGTCGACCGGCGTCATCAACGTGAACGGAGGCGGCGTCGCTGGTGGAACCGGCTCGGTCGGTGGCGCGGTGAACTCGGCCGTGTCGGGCGACATGAACGGCATGATGAGCGAGATGCGCGCTGAGGCGAACCGCTCCATGGCCATGCAGATGGCGATGCAGCAAGAGAGCCGCGACTACAACACCATCTCCAACGTGCTGAAGGTCCGGCACGACTCGGCCAAGGCCGCCATCAACAACATCCGCTGAGGCACGCCATGGCCATCAACCCACTTGGCGGTGTTGGCCCTTCCGGCATCTCTGGTGCCGGAGGCGTCAACAAGCCCGCAGATCAGTTCTCGAAGGTGATGAAGGGCCAGTCGCAGGGCCCGCAGCCACAGCGCCTCGAGACCGCTCCCCTTCAGGCGCAGCCCCAGACCCACGCCCACGCCATCGAGAAGTCGGCGCCCTGCAAGGCCGAAGCAGTCTCGAAGGCGAAGGTCGGCACCGCGGCAGAGACGAAGCAGGTCGCCGGCCAGATGATCGATCAGGTGCAGCAGGCGCAGTCGCGCATGGATCAGATCCTTCAGCTCGCAGAGTCGGGGAAGTCGTTCAGCCCGGCCGAGCTGCTGTCGCTCCAGGCGCACGTCTACCGAGCCAGTCAGGAGCTCGATCTCGCCGGCAAGGTCGTCGAGAAGGCGACCGGCGGCGTGAAGCAGGTCCTCCAAACGCAGGTCTAAAGGCACCGCCATGTTCCCCCGAACGCTTCTCCTCTCGCTCGTCGTGTTCTTCACCGGTTGTCGCAGCCAGATTCAGCACGGCCTCGAGGAACGCGACGCCAACGAGCTCGTCACCGAGCTCACGACGCGCGGCTTCGACGTCAAGAAGGTGCCCGAGAAGGGCAAGAAGCCGACGTGGGCCATCGAGCTCGACGACGACAAGGCGACCGATGCGCTGCGCGTGCTCACCGAGCTGAAGCTGCCGCGCAAGGCACGCAAGACGACGCAGTCGCTCGTCGAGACCGCCAACCTCATCGAGACGCCGCAGGCCGAGAAGCTGCGCGCGCTCGAGGCGCAGGAGGGCGACATCGAAGAGGCGCTCGAGACGATGGACGGAGTGAAATCGGCCTCGGTCGAGCTCGTCGTTCCGGTCGCCCCCCGCCCTGGCACACCACCGACGCCGTCGAAGGCCTCCGTGCTGCTGAGAGTTCAGCCCGAAGCGCAGGAGCGGCTTCAGCAACAGCGCGCCGAGCTTCGCGCCCTGGTCGCCGCCTCGGTCGATGGTCTGCACACCGATGACGTCGTGCTCGTTCTCGACCCTGTCACCGTGCAGACACCCGTCATTCCCATCGCGATCGACGCACCAGCGCCCTCGGAGAACGGCATGCGCGCGATGGTCGTCGTGCTCGGCCTGGTGCTCGCAGTGCTCGCGTCAGCGCTGATCATCATCTTCTTCCGGCTGCGCAAGAAGGAGTCGAACGCGCAACCGCCCGCTCCCGTCGCCGTGCCGAAGCCTGTCATCTCGGCCAACGTTCAGCGGAAGGTGGCGTGAGTCATGGAGGGCACGAGACTGGGCCGCGCATCTCCCCTCATCAAAGGACGCGTCTCGAAGAAGGACCCGAACCGGGAGGGAGGATTCGCCGAGCAGACGACCTTGTTCCTGGTGGCGATGAAGAAGGAGCAGGCGCTCGAGCTGATCGACGGCTTCGCAAACGAGCCTCGAGCGCGGGCGCGCGTCTTCGCTCAGCAACTGTCCGACCTCGACTCTCCGACACGGCAGGCGCGGGTAGCGCTCGAGTTCGGTGTTCGCGAGGGCAGCCGTGAGCGGGTGAACACGCTGCTGACCGAGGTCGCTCCAGCGATGCGCGCAGCGATCGTGAGTCTGCTCCCGCAGTCATGGCGACCCGCGAACATGCCCCCAGTTGGGCAGAACGCTCCGGTCATGCTGTCGCTTGCGGCGCGCCTGATCCGCGAAGCCACGCGGTGACGAGACGCTTGTCCGCAGCGCGAGACGGGCCGACTCCTTCGCGTTTTCAACAGGTTGCACTGGCATCGACCGTGAACAACGCCCTGCCATGCGCGACGCCACGACGGTCGTTGGACCAACTCCGGAAGAGCTGCTGAGGCCGAAGCCGCGGGCACGTCGCGTCAACCTCACGCCCCTCAAGCGCTTCACCCGCGCGCACCTCGAGCTCGCCAGGCGTGAGGCCGTTCGGACCGAAGCGATCGCCGCGATGACGGCCGCTACGCAAGCGCTCAGCACACAGCTCGGTCAGAACGTGATGGCGACGCCACGCCTGCTCGATGGAACGCTGCAGCCGCTTCAGCACCTGGGCCGTGAATCGGTCTTCGTCGTCGCCGAGCTCTCGCCCGCGTCCGCGATGGCGATCGTCGAGCTGGAAGGGCCCGTCGTCAGCTACCTGCTTCGTCTGGCCGCCGGGAGCGACGCGCGCACCGTCGCCGTGACCGCGTTGACCCGCATCGAATCGGCGGCCCTCGGCTGGCTCGCGCTGAGCGTCATCGGCGGCCTTCGGTCGGTGAGCGCATTCGAGCAGCGGTTCTCGCCGAGGCTCGTGAACGTGACGATGGATCGCGGCGACGCGCTGCGTGGCATCGACGCAGCCGTTCGGCACCTCGTCATCGAGCTGCAGCTGGCGGGTGAGCACCCGATTGGAACCGCTCGCGTGATGGTGCCGGCGAAGATGCTTCAGCTCGCAGTGCAGACCGCACCGCTGTCCGAGCCTCCGCCTGCACATGACGTCGTGCTCGACACGATGGTCACCGCCAACACGCGCTTCGGTCACGCCGAGCTGCTGCGGGCCGACAGCGGCGACCTCGCCTCGGGTGACGTCATCGTCTTCGCAGGAACGCACCTCGTCGACGGCCGGCTCTTCGGCCCCGCGCGCTTCCTCACCCGTTCATTCGAGCTGTCCGGCGAGCTCGGCGCCGATGGCCTCGTCGTGTCCCGAGCCGTCCCCCTCACGAAGGAGCAGCCCATGTCCGCCAGCATCAACGTCGACGTCGAAATCGAGCTCACCACCATTCAGCTGCCGGTTCGTCAGCTGGGAGCCATCGCGCCGGGCGCGGTGCTGCCGCTGCACATCAACGCCGCGCAGACCGTGACGTTGCGCATCGACGGCAAGGCCGTCGCGCTCGCTGAGCTCGTGGAGGTCGAAGGTGAGATCGGCGCGCGCATCACCGCGATGCTGGAGAACGCGCCGTGAACGCCCTGTCTCCCCGACACAAGCTCATCGCGGCTGGAGCGTTGAGTGCGCTCCTGGCCCTGGCCGCGGCCGTCACGAGTGGCTCGATGACGACTGGCGCGCGCATCATCGTCGGAGCCCTCGCCCTCGCGGGTCTCGCCACCTGGATGTTGAAGCAGCGTGGCCTCGCCCTGCCCGGCCGCTTCGCCAGCACGCCGCGTCTGCAAGTTGTTCAAAAGGTTGGGCTCTCGCCGCGTTCGGGCGTGGCGCTCATCGAGGTCGACGGCCGGTCCTTTCTCATCGTCCACGGAGAGGGAGGCACCCGCATTCGCCGCGTGTCATCTCGCGCAGCTGTGATGGCGCAGAGCCTGAAAGAGGCCCAGTCATGAACCGACTGCTCTCACTGGCCCTCGTCCTTCCCACAGTGGCCCTGGCCCGTGAGCCCGGTGCGCTGCAAGTCGAGAGCGGCTCCATCGCCAGCAACCAGGTGCAGATGATGGGTCTGATGGCGGCACTCGCGCTGGTGCCCTTCGCCATCGTGATGTTGACGAGCTTCTCGAAGATCGTCGTGGTGCTGTCGATGGTGCGCTCGGCGCTCGGCACGCAGCAGGCTCCGCCGACGATGGTGTTGACCGGCCTCGCCGCGGTGCTCACCGCTCACGTCATGTCGCCGACCATGGAGCGCATGTGGACGACGGGTCGTCAGGTCGAGACCGAGGTCGGCATGGGCCGCGAGATGATGGGCCGCGCCGGAGAGATCATCGCACCGCTGCGAGAGTTTCTGGTGAAGCACGGCAGCGCCGAGGAGCGCGCCCGCTTCGTCGACATGGCTCGCGAGCTTCGTGCTGGTGACGACGGCGCGGTTCAGGCCGTGACGGAAGACGACCTTTCGATCGTGATTCCCGCCTTCGTCATCACCGAACTCAAAGAGGCCTTCATCATCGCCTTCCTGATTTTCTTGCCCTTCCTTGTGCTCGACATGCTGCTCGCGAACGTGCTGCTCGCGCTCGGCATGCAGACGCTCAGCCCCAGCCAGGTGAGCCTGCCGTTCAAGATCCTGCTCTTCGTCGCGGTCGATGGTTGGGCGCTGCTGAGCCGCGGTCTCATCCTCGGGTACCGGTGAACGCCATGGACACCGCTCAAATCCTCGCCCTCGCCCGTGAAGCGCTGCTCCTGATGGTCCTCGCCTCGGCGCCGCCCATCGTCGCCAGCCTCGTCATCGGCTTCCTCATGAGCCTCATGCAGGCGACGACGTCGATTCAGGACAGCACGCTGTCGGTGGTTCCGAAGCTGTGTGCGGCGGTGCTCGCGCTCGTCATCGCGGGCCCGTGGATTGGGCAGCAGCTCACCCGCTTCGCGACGCAGCTCTTCCTCGTCCTGCCCGAGGTCGTGTCGTGAACGACTGGGCCCAGCTCGTGGCGACGAACGCCCTGCAGACGCACTTCGTCTCGGTGGCGGTCATCGCTGCGCGCCTGTTGCCGGTCGCGTTCCTCTGCCCGTTGCTGGGCGGTCAGCTCGCGCCCACGACGGTGAAGCTGGGTCTCGTGCTCTCGTTCGCGCTCTTTCTTCACGCGGCCTGCGGCATCGACGCCCCGAAGGTCGACTCGACGCTCAGTCTCGTCGCAATCGTCTTCAAGGAGTTCACGCTGGGCACCACCATGGGTCTCGTCGCGTCACTGCCCTTCGACATCGCGCGCATGGGTGGCCGCTTCATCGACCTGTTTCGCGGGTCCTCGGCCGAGGCTGCGCTTCCAGTCACTGGCAGCAAGGAGTCGGCGACGGGCGATGGCCTCTACCAGGCGGTGCTCGCCCTTGCGGCCTCAGGCGTCGCAATGCCGCTTGTCGTGTCCGGGCTCTTCCGCAGCTACTCGCTCGCGCCGCTCGGCAGCTTCGTTCACTCGGAAGCCGTTGTGATGCACGTCGTCGGGCTCGTCGGCACCGCCTTCGCCACGGGCCTCGCACTCGGAGCGCCCATCGCCGGTGTCTCGCTCGCGGTCGACGCGGTGATGGGTCTTGCCTCGCGCGCCGCTCCGAACATGAACCTGCAGGAGACCGGTTCGCCCCTGCGCATTCTGGGTGGTGGCGCGGTGCTGTGGCTCACCATTGGCGTGCTGACGGAGCGCCTGCTCGCCATCGTCTCGGCTTCGCCTGAGTCGCTTCACACCGTGCTGGAGCTCGGCCGATGAGTGAGAAGACCCAGCAGCCGACGGATCAGAAGCTCCGCCAGGCCCGCGAAGACGGCAACATTCCGAAGAGCAAGATGCTCTCGGCGGCGGCAGTGACGCTGGGTGGCTTCGTCGCGACGGTGATGTTCGCGCAGGACTCCGCGGCGCGGATGATGGGCTGGTCGACCCGGCTGTTCTCGCTGAATGGCGGAGCGCCGGAGTTCGAGATGCTCGAGGCGGTGAAGGTGCTCGCGCTGTGTCTGGCTCCGACGCTGATTGGCGCACTTTTTGGGGCGCTCGCGAGCGGGCTTCCGATGGCTGGCATTCAGCTGAACCTGAAGCTCGTGCAGCCCAAGTTCGAGAACCTCGACCCCGCTGCCGGATTCAAGAAGCTCTTCAGTCCGCGGCAGGCCATCGACCTGCTGAAGGGCATCGCGGTCGCAGCAGTCATCTCGGTGATTCTGTGGAACGCGGTCGAAGACGCCGCGCCGCAGACGTTCCGGGCGCTGTCTCACGATGCCGTCACCAGCTTCCGCGTCTTGCTGGGTGCCTTCTTTCCTGCAGTGACGAAGGCCGCCGCCGTGCTGCTCGTCCTGGGCGTCGCCGACTACGCGCTCGCGCGCATGCGCCACACGAAGGATCTGATGATGTCGCACGACGAGGTGAAGCAGGAGCACAAGAACTCCGACGGCGACCCGCACACGAAGGGCAAACGGAAGCAGCTGATGAAGCAGCTCGCCATGGGTGGGCCTGCGCGCGGCGTGAAGAAGGCCACCGCCGTCGTCGTGAACCCGACGCACATCGCCGTCGCCATTCGATACGACGAGTCGGAGTGCGCTGCTCCGTACATCGTGGCGCGCGGCCGTGAAGAAGACGCGCTGGCGATTCGCCGCGAGGCCACGTCGCTCGGCATCACCATCGTTCGTGACGTGCCGCTCGCTCGGTCGCTCATCCACTACGACGTTGGCGAAGAGGTGCCCGAGGAGCTGTACCAGGCCGCCGCCGCCGTGCTCCGTGTCGCGATGGAGACGAAGGCCGAGGACGCGTCCGCCGTGCTGGGTCAGTCTCAGGAATCCTGAGGGTTTGCAGGGCATGCGAGGTGCAGAACCTGCCCTTCATGAACGCCCCGATTCCCTCCAAAGACCCGCAGCTTCCTGAACTTCCAGACGAGCTGCTCAAGGCCGTGGCCGCCCTGCTCCAGGTCGCCCTCGAGACGAAGACCAAGGCTGACGCCGACCGCAAGGAGACTCCGTGAACTCGTTCATCGACCAGGCGCTGGCCCGCGCGCGTACGCAATCGGACGTCATTCTCGCCATCGTGATGGCCGCGATCGTCGGCTCGATGATCGTGCCGCTGCCGCCCTGGATTCTCGACGTCGGCATCGCCATCAACCTCGCCGCCGCAGCCGCGCTGCTGGTCGCGGCGCTGTACGCGAAGGACGCGCTGAAGGTCGCGAGCTTTCCCACCCTGCTCCTCATCACGACGCTCTTCCGGCTCTCGATGAACGTGTCCTCGACACGCCTCGCGCTCAGTGAAGGTCACGCGGGCGAGATCATTCAGGCGTTCGGCGAATTCGTGGTGCGCGGTGACTACGTCGTCGGCGCCGTCATCTTCCTGATCCTCACGCTCGTGCAGTTCCTCGTCGTCGCGAAGGGCGCCGAGCGTGTCGCCGAAGTGAGCGCGCGCTTCACCCTCGACGCGATGCCTGGGAAGCAGATGTCGATCGACGCCGATCTTCGCGCCGGAGCCATCACGCAGGACCAGGCCCGCGCACGTCGCCGCGATCTCGAGCGTGAGTCGCAGCTCTTCGGGTCGATGGACGGTGCCATGAAGTTCGTGAAGGGCGACGTCATCGCGGGCCTCGTCATCACCGCGGTCAACCTCATCGGAGGCATCATCATCGGCACGCTGCAGAACGGAATGACGGCTGCCGAGGCGGCTGGCACCTACGCACTCATCTCCATCGGCGACGGGCTCGTCTCGCAGATTCCGTCGCTGTGCATCGCCGTCGCCGCGGGCCTCGTCGTCACGCGCGTCGCCTCGGAGACCGAAGAGGCCTCGCTCGGCAGTGACATCGGCTCGCAGTTCTTCGGCCAGTGGAAGGCGCTCTTCGTGGTGGCGGGGCTGTGTCTGGCGCTCGCCCTGATGCCGGGCATGCCACACATCACCTTCGTGCTCATCGCCGGAGCGCTCATCGCGGTCGGCTTCGGGCTCAAGCGTATGCAGGACCAGCCGAAAGCCTCGACCAACAGCGTGACGAAATCGGCCAACGCCTCGGCGCCTGCTGGAGAGAAGAAGGGCCCCGAACTGAACCCTGGCGTGTCTCCGTTGACGCTCGACCTCTCGGCCGATCTCACCTGGCTGGTCGAAGAGCTCGACGGACAGTTCGTGAAGACCGACCTCGACACGGTTCGTGAGCGCGTGCACCAGGACCTCGGCGTGAAGCTGCCCGGCTTCCGCGTTCGCACCGGAGCCCCGCTCCCTTCCGGCAGCTGGGCGCTGTCGATCGACGAGATTCCCGCAGGACGAGGCAACGTCGGCGAGCTGCGCTTCGTGACGCCGATGTCGGTCGGCGATCTCCAGGTGATGGGCATCGTCGGAACGGCGCTCCCCGATTCGGGACTGGGCCGCGCGCTCACGGTCGTTCAGGCCGGGGACGAGGCGAAGGCCCGGGCCGGCCAGGTGCCGCTGCTCTCGGCTCGTGAGTACGTCTGCGAACACCTCGTGCTCCAGCTGCGCAAACGCGCGCACCAGTTCCTCGGCGTGCAGGAGGTGCAATCGGCGCTGTCGGCCATCGAAGCCACGCATGGCGCGCTCGTGAAAGAAGCGCTCGTGAAGGTGCCGCTGCCACTGATGACCGACGTGATGAAGAAGCTGCTCGGCGAGCAGGTGAGCATTCGCAACCTGAAGGCGATCCTCGACGCGCTCGTTTCTCCGAGCACGGCAGGCGACGCGATGCAGCTGGCCGATCGTTGCCGCCAGGCGCTCGCGCGGCAGATCTCGCACCAGTACGCGCCATCGGGCTCGCTCTTCGCGTACCTCGTCGATCCCGGCATCGAAGAGACGCTCCGCACGGCGGGTCAGGCGATCGATCCCCGGGAAGCCGGCGCGATTCTCGAGGGCATGAAGTCGGTCGCGCGTCAGGGCCGCGCAGTGCTGCTGGCGTCACCCGATGTTCGCCGCCTGCTCAAGAAGCTCGTCGAAGGCGCGTTCCCCGAGGTCGCGGTGCTCACGTTCGCCGAGCTCGACCCCGAGCTGCAGGTTCGGCCCGTTGGTCGGCTCGCGCCTGTCCTGCACTGAATCTGCTCACTCCAGAAACACCAATGCCCCGGTCACCAAGGTCGGTTGCCGGGGCATCGTGCTGTCGAGAACGAACCGAACCTCAGGGCGTGTTCGACGACGGGAGCGGCGGCACCTTGCCGTCAGGACCCGGGCGATTCACGCGATCCTTCAGTTCCTTGCCCGCGCGGAAACGAATGCCGCGCTTGGCCTTCACCGGAATCGGCTCACCCGTCTTCGGGTTGCGGCCTTGATACGCGCCGTAGTGCTTCACGTGAAAAGCACCGAGGCCACGAATCTCGATGTTCTCTCCCGCGACGAGAGCATCCTTCATCGCGTTGAAGATGACGTCGACGGTGGCCTCAGCCTGCTTCTGCGTGACGCCCTTCTTCTGCACCAGGATGTTGACGAGGTCGGATTTCAGCACCGAGTACCCCCTAGAGATCGGGTCGAGAGGCCCGGAACCACTGGGCTTTCCGGAATGCTACCCACGGAACACCCAACCTCGCAAGAAACCTACGCTTTTGGCTCATGCTCGGGCAGCAGGGCAAGGTCAGCCCACGTGATTCTCTTGAGTTTCTCGACACTTACCTCATCGGCAGCCTCGAAGAGGGCAGCCGCCGCATCGAACTGGCCCGTGCGAGAGAGGCGCTCCCGGTGAAGCGTTCGAGCTGCTCCACCCACTGCGAGTGAGATGTCGGCGACGGTGAGATCGACCAGGTCTTTCGCAGGAATGAGCGCGCCCGCCTCGACCTTCACCAGCCCCGCCTTGAGCAGTCGATCGACGGACTCTTCGATGCGCTGCGTGGGCAGTCGCAGCTGAATCGCGAGACCAAGCGATGCAGGGCCTGGCACCTGAGCGACCCGAGCGCGTGCGATGAGCTGCGCGATGCGCGTCGCGATGAGCTCGTCACTGCGTGGGTGCGCCGAGAGATCGCGGAACTCGTCGTGAAAGTCGGCGTGCTCCACGGCGTACGCGAGGCGCGCGCCGCTGAGGATGACGTACCAGCTGACGTACACCCAGGTGAGGAACAGCGGCGCGATGCCGAGCGAGCCGTACACCGCGTTCGCCGAGAAGAAGATGCTCGCGATGGTGCCGTAGAGGTGACGCGCGATCTCCCACGCGACGCCGGCGGTCGCTCCACCGATGAGCGCTGAGCGCCATGGCACGTGCGCGTGCGGAGCGATCTTGAAGAGCAGCGTGAAGACAATCATCGCCGAGATGATCGCGCCGAGCGTGAAGGCGGCCCCCGAGAGCGGGAAGTTCACGAGCAACAGCAAGCGCTTCATGCCGTCGCTGCCGAGCAACGACAGCGCCATCGCGATGGGGCCGACGACCAACACGCCCACATAGAGCCCCAGCGTTCCCAGGATCGGCCGCGATCGCCTCACCGCCCACACGTCGTTGAGCGACGCGTCGAGGTGCCGCAGCATCACGCCCGACGAGACCAGCAGCACGAGGAACGAGAGGCTGGAGCCTGTTGGAGAGTTCGCTGCTGCCTTGAACTCCCGCAGCGCGCGCTCGGCCTGCGCACGACCCCCGGGGTTCAGCAGATCCTCGAAGAACTTGATGACGAGCGCTTCGACCTGCGTCGACCCGAACGCGTGGAGCAGCGCGAGAATCACGGCCGCGAGAGGCACCAACGACGTCAGCGTGATGAAGGTGAGATTGCCAGCGCGGAGCGCGAGCTTCTCGCCGCGGTAGCCGCTGACGACCGCGACGACCAGCCGCCACAGGCCCTTCACCGTCAGCGTCTTCGAGGAGGGCGATGCCTGCGCCGCGACCGGTGTGGTGACTGGTTCGGTCGGCGTGTCGGGCGTCGTCTCCACGATGGACTCACCGGCGCACGAGGATGCGCTCGATCAGCTCCCGCGAGACCTGCGAGAGCTCGACGAACACGACGCCCATGCCCTTCTGACGACCCTTCTCGACGACGCGCACGACTTCGCCGAGCCCTTCGATGGTCTCGAGCTCGTCGTTGATGACGGTGAAGCGAAGGTTCACGCGCGTACCGATGGGCAACGGCTCATCGGAGCGAATGAAGACGCCAGAGCGGCTGATGTTGGTGACGTACTCGTTGATGAATTCGTCGACCGAGGCGAACTCGTGGTTGATCGTCTTGCGAACCGAGATCCGCCGCTCCACCGTCTTGGCCATCGATCACTCCCCTGAAGCGAGGCCGTCGTCGCGCCCGCCACTGCCGCCGCCCTGCTGAGGGGCCGACGGTCTGGGCTGGTTCTGATTGCCTTTCCCACCACCGCCGCCGCCACCACCCCCGCCGCCACGACCGTTGCGATTGCGTCGATTGCCGCGGTCGCCACCACCGCCGCCGCCACCGGGACCGCGCTCTCCACCGCCACCGCCGCCGCCGCCACCACCGCGCTGCTCGAAGCGGTTCGACTCCTGGTTCTGGGGTTTGCGCGCCGGGCCACCGCTCGCCTCGAACTCGACGACGCTGGTCGCGACCTTGAGCTCGACGCCGCTGACCGGCCGCGCGTAGATGTCGTACTGCTCGCGGTGGTACTGCTGCTGCGCGCGCACCTGAATCGTCTTGTTGTAGCGATCCATCAGGTGGCGAAGCTCGTCGCGCTCTTCTCCCTGCAGCACGTTCGAGACCTCGGTCTGGCACTGCACGACGAGCGTCGGGTCCTTGTACGCGGGGCCCGAGCGGCGCAGCTCGCGGAAGATCTCGTACGCGACCGTGGTGGCCGACTTCACGCTGCCCTGGCCGTTGCAGTAGCCGCAGTCTTCGTGGAGCACGCGGCCGAGCGACTCGCGCACGCGCTTGCGGGTCATCTCGACGAGGCCGAGCTCGCTGATGCGCAACACGTTCGTCTTCGCCTTGTCGCGGCCCAGCGCTTCCTGGAGCGACTTGAAGACCTTGTCGCGGTTCTGCTGCTTCTCCATGTCGATGAAGTCGCAGATGATGATGCCGCCGATGTTGCGCAGCCGGAGCTGGTAGACGATCTCCTTCGACGCCTCGGTGTTGATCTTGAGGATCGTGTCTTCGAGGTTCTTCTTGCCGACGTAGCGGCCGGAGTTCACGTCGATGGCAGTGAGCGCTTCGGCCTGATCGATGATCAGGTAGCCGCCCGACTTGAGCCACACCTTGCGGGCCGAGGCGCGCTTGATCTCCTCCTCGATGCCGAAGGCGTCGAAGATCGGCTCTTCGCCTTCGTGCAGCTTCACGCGCTCCTTCAGCGCCGGGTCCTGCGCCATCACGAAGCCGAGCACGCGCTCGTACTCGTCACGGTCGTCGATGATGAGCTGCTCGACGTCTTGCGCGAAGAGGTCGCGCGTCGCGCGGAGAATGAGATCGAGGTCGGGGTGAACGAGGCCAGCGCGGTGGGTCTTCTCGCTCTTGCGAACGGTCTCGTTCCACACCTCGATGAGGAAGCGGATGTCGGCCTCGAGCTTCTCGCTCGGCACGTTCTCGGCGACCGTGCGCACGATGAAGCCGGTTCCAGGCGGGCGCAGGCGGTCGACGATCTCGCGCAGACGGCGGCGCTCCTTCTCGTTGCCGATGCGGCGGCTGATGCCGACGTGATCGACGGTCGGCATGAACACGAGGTGACGGCCGGGAATCGAGATGTGCGAGGTGACGCGCGCGCCTTTGGTGCCGATGGGATCCTTCGAGACCTGCACCATCACTTCCTGGCCGACCTTGAGCAGGTTCTCGATCTTCGCCTCCTTGCGGGGGGCGTGCTCGGGCTTGCGCTCCTTCTTCTGGTGCTGGTGCTGCGGCTTCTGCTCCTTGAGCTTGAGATCGCGGGGAGCCTGCGAGCGCGGCACTTCGACCGTGCCTTCCACGATGGGCGCAGCCTCGGCAGGGGGAGCGCCCTCGACGGGAGCAGCAACCTCAGCAGCAGGAGCAGCGTCGGCAACGGGAGCCGCATCAGCCACAGCAACCTGAACGACCTCGGCGCCCGACGGGGTGGCGGCGAGATCCTTCGCGGCTTCGACGACCTCGGCGCCCGTCGGAGTTTGCGCATCAGCGACGGCTGCCTGAACGACCTCGCCACCGGCGACAGGCGCGGCTTCGACGGGAGCGCTGCCTTCAGGCGCAGCCGCGGTCTCGGTCGGAGGCGATGCAGCGACGCTGCCCTCGGGGTTCGGTGATGACGGCGACGGTTGGGGAACGTCGTGATCGTGCTCTTCCGGCACCTCGTTGACGTCTTCGTCGTGCTCGCCCTCGGTGAGGTCGAACTGGTGACGGGTCACATCGGGGTCGAAGAGCACGTCGCCGACGTAGAGAAACGCGGCCTTCTCTTCTCCGATGTCGACGAAGGCAGCCTGCATGCCGGGGAGCACGCGCGTGACGCGGCCCTTGTAGACATTGCCGACGATTCCCTTGTCCTTCTTTCGCTCGAGATAGAACTCAGCGATTCCACCGTTTTCGACCAGCGCGACACGCGTCTCGCGGCCGGCCGCGTTGATGACGAGAATGCTGCTCATGTGATGAACCTGCCTGTGTCGATGGCGCGACGTGCCGCTCCGGACGGGAGACGAAGTGAGACGGCGCCAACTCGACTGCGAAAGGCTGGAGGCTGGCCAGCAAGGCCGCCCTCGCTCGATGTACACCTGATGGTGTCATGCCGCGAAGGTCGACCAAACGCTGGACCTCCCGCCGGTGAACTCAACCGCCCGGGAAAGTGGGGGGCGGAAACCCGTGTGGACCCGGTCGTGAGCGAAGACTTCTTGCCGTTGAGCGGGGCCCGTCGAAAAGTGGGAAACGCGTGAATTCTGACACGAATCGGTAGCCGAAGGAAACCGTCAGCTGCCGAAAACGCCCGTGCCGCGGTGCATCAGGCCTGTGCCTGGGGCTTCTCGAGCCGCGGGGCTCCCTTGCGGCGCTGCAGGCGAAGGGCGGTCCAGTCGCTTCCCAGCAGCAGGCGGCGGGAGTCTTCGAGACCCAATTCGAACCCGGCAAGGCGCACGAAGTCTTCGCTCGGAGCGATGGGGCTGGGCTGGGTCGGAAAGACGACCCAGACGAAGCCGGTGACGCTCATCAGGCCGACGGCGCGGGTGAGGTGGTCGACGAGCGCGAGCTTCTGCTGCGCGAAGAGCACGGTGAGATCGATGCCGGTGCGCGAGGTCTCGACGAGACACGCTCCGTCGGGGAGCGCACCCAACGCATCCATGAACCCGGGCGGCGCGTTGCGAACCGAGACGTTCATGCCCGGCCGAATGCCGAGCAACGAGACGAGCAGTTCGGGAGGACCGTACGTCATCGGCGCACCTCGAAGCCGGCGAGGCCGGGCTCCAGCGCCGCTTCGGTCATCGTCACGTTCGAGACACGCGCTTCATCAGGGCCGCGTTTGCACCAGGTGACGAACTGCACGACCGCGTTGGTGGGGCCGGCCGCGAGCGCTTCGACATCACCGTTGGGCAGATTGCGAACCCAGCCCTTCAGTCCAAGGCGCGTGGCTTCGTCGCGAGCAGAGGCCCGGTACGAGACGCCCTGCACGAGGCCTTCGATGCGGAGGTGAACGGTTTTCAGCGCCACAGGTCGGGCGCAGATAGCACGAGGTGCTGGCTCAGATGTACCCGAAGCGACGGCGCAGGGCCCACTCGGCGCCCATGATCAGCACCATCAGCGTGAGCCAATACCAGCGGTCCCACAGCGGCTGATCGCGGGAGCGGCCGACCTCGACCAGCGGCGGCTCCTTGAACCGAACGTCGCTCAGCGAGAACGAGGGGCTGTCGAAGAAGGTTCCTTTCGTGGCCTTCGCGATCTCTTCGAGCAGACCGGCGTTCACGCGCGCATCGGCGAGCTCGGGGCCAGACGCACGAACGGCCACGGCGTCGGACATCTCTCCGAGCACCTTCTCGCCAGCGGTGGCTTTGCCGACGATCTTGTACGGGCCGGCGGGAGGCGAGGGAAACTCGACGTGCGCCGTTCCGTCAGCGCCGGCCACGACTGTCTGGTGCGCGACGACCTGGCCATCGTCGGCCGAGATGAGCTCGATGGTGACCTGGGCACCGGCGGCGGGCTGGAAGTCGCTCGACCGCGCGACCGCCGAGATGCCGACGGGCTTTCCGGGCTCGACGGTCGGCGAATCAGCGGTGACGGACATCGCGGTGAGCTCGGGGTCGCGCACGAGCCAGCGAACGGCGTTGCTCCAGAAGCGCTCGAACACGCGCGTCTGCGCTCCCGCCGAGTGCGAGGTGAAGGCCCACGCCCAGGCACCGTCGGTCGTCAGCGCCATCACGCGCCCGCGGCCGTAGTCCCAGATGCTCAGCACCGGAGCGTTCTTGCCGTCGACGAGCGAGAAGGGGTTGTCGAGCAGCACGGTCGCTCCCTGCCGCGCACGCACGGTGTTCATGCCCGGAATCGGCGGCAGCGCTTCCCACGCAGCTTCGGTCGACTGAGAGCCGGTCCCGAGCGCGGTGATGGGGTGACGCGCGCCTTCGGGCGTGAGCCGCACCTTGAACGGCGTGGGGTCGGACGTGCCTGCGCTCGTCACGGGAAGAACGTCGCCAAACGAGGTGAAGCGCGCGTCTCCGAACGTTCGATCGCCGCCGACGTACGCGAGCGCACCGCCATTGAGCAGGTACTGCTTGATCGAGTCTTCGTACTGGCCGAGCGAGATGCTCGGGTCGTCGTTGTTGAAGTTGAGGATCGCGAGCAGATCGAACGTGTGCACCTTCTCGCTGAAGATCTCGTCACGAGGGAAGGGAATGAGCGACAGCTCGTCCTGGCCGACCATCGGGTCGTCGGGCGAGTTCCTCAAGATGTAGAAGCTGATGAGCTCGACGTTCGCGTCCTGCTTGAGCATGCCGCGCAGAAAGCGCTCGTCCCACGAAGGGCGGCCGGCGACGAGCAGCACGCGCACGCGATCTCGAATCACCTTGAGCGTGAAGGCGCGTGAGTTGTTCTCGGTGACGGCCTCGTCCTGAAAGACGGGCACCGAGACCGTGTAGACGAAGCGGCCGGTCTGATCGGGCGCGAAGGTGAACTTCGCCACCTGCACGTCGTCGTCCGAGGCGAAACGAATCGGAGCGCTGGCCACCACCCGACCTTCTCGCCGCAGCACCGCCTGCGTCGCCTGCCCCGAGAACCCACGGGCGCGAACTTCGACCTCGGCCGTGATGCTGTTTCGCACGAACGCGAAGTCGTCGACCTTGATGCCGTCGATGGCGAGATCCTTCAGGCCGCCCTGCCCCATTGCCACCGTCGAGACCGGCACGCCGAAGTCCTGCAGCACCTGCTTCGCGCGCCCGTTGAGGCCCTGGGCGAGCTCGCCGTTGTCGGCGCCGTCAGAGAAGACGATGACGCCAGACAGCTTGCGGGAGCTCGTTCCTTCAGAGGCCTTCAGCGAACGCAGCGTCGAGAGGAGATCGGTCTTTCCACCGCGCGCGGGTTCGCTCTCGATCGACTTGAGGCTCGTCGGAGCCAGCTCGGGGTCGAAGCCGATGAGCTCGAAGGCGAAGCGGTCTTTCATCGCCTCCATCTGTGGCGTGAGCGCGTTCAACGACTCGGCGACGGCAGCGCTGCGGCTCTTCTCGCCGACCGCGACGGGGAACGTCATCGAGGCGGAGCGATCGACCAGCACCGCCACGCGGTTCTTCACACGCGCGACCTGCACCTTGCGAAGGCCGGGCTCGAGCAGGAAGAAGATCGCCGCGACGGCCGCGAGAATTCGCAGAATCCACAGCGACCACTTGCGGGCGGCGATCGACTCCTTCGCAACGCCGAGGCACGCGAGCACGGCGGCGACGAGGACCGCGACGGTGAGCGTCCACAGCGCCCACACCGGGAGCCCCGAGAGACTGACCAGCTTCCAGGTGTCGACGGCCGAAGAGTCCACGAAGCCGTCAGCGCCTCCGCCGCATGATCTCGAGGATGTGCACGCCGTCGTCTTTGTAGTCGAGGCAGAGCGCGTACATCGCGATGTTGATGGCGAGCCGCGTGGCGTACTCGCGCTGGCGCTCTCCACCCGGCATCACGTCGAACTCGAAGGTGCCTGACTCGTCGCGAGCGAGCGCGCCCATGAGGTCGTTCTGCGAATAGATGACGGCGGCGCGTTTGCCGATGCTCCAGGCGTCGAGCTGCGCAGACGTGAGCGCGCGGCCCGGAGCCGTATCGAGCAGGAAGAACGACTTGAACACCACGTGCGTCGCGGGCAGCGGTCGGGCCTGTACCTGCGGCAGCACCTTCGCCATCTCGCGGCGGAAGCTCGCGTCGAAGCCGGTGCCGGCCGACGCATCGTTGGCGTCGGCGAACACGAACCCGCCGAAGGTGAGGTAGCGCCGCAGGTTCTCGGTCTGCGCGGGCGTGAAGGCAGGCAGCTCGCGGTCGCTCGAGAGATAGAGGAACGGCAGCTCGAACAACCTCGGGCTGTCGAGCGGGGTGGCGCGCGCTTCGAGGATCGACTCGACCGAGGTGCGGCGTTGCAGCTCCCAGGCGAGGCGGCGAAGGCCCGAGGCGCGCACGTCCCAGGTGCCGGAGTGCTGGGCGACGGCCGGAATGAACCGCGAGGCATCACCGAACGCGCGCGCGATGGCGGGCGCCAGAGACGACAGCAGGAGTGCCCGACGTGTCACCGACCTCGAACGCACGCAACCTCCGGGGCGTTCCCTTATCCCGGAATCACGCTATACGCCCGCGCATGTCGAAGGCTTCGAAGAAGGCCTCCCCAGACGCACGGGCCGAGAAGAACGAGAAGAAGTCGGTGCTGGCCGTCGCTGCGGCTGCGCTCGAGTCTGGCGATGTCGTCACCGCGCGTGCGCTCGCGAAAGCCGTCATCGAGGGCAAGAAGGGCCCGGACGACGACGAGGTCGCGAAGCGCCTGGCGAAGGAATACTCGGCCGCGGACGAGAACATCGGAGAGCTGCCCGAACAGGTCGCGCAGGCGATCGTGAATCGATCGATCGTTCCGCCGAAGCCGTACCTGTACGCTGGTATCTGCCTGGCGGTGTTTCTCGTGCTCGTCACCCTCGCCACCTCTCGGTACTCCGGCACGCCAGCCGAGGGTACGTCGAGCGCCGCTGATGGCGGCGTGGTCTCTTCGCACTGACGGAGCCGTTCGTGGAGACGTTGCAGCGAGCCCTCGAGCCGTACAAACACTTCGACCCTGCAGGGTGGGTCGCGCTGTTCCGGTTTCTTCCGGTGTGGGCGGGGCTCGTGATGTCGGCGGTCGGCGTGGCGATGTTGCTGCGCGGCGGCGGCATGTTGTTTCGCGCGGTGGCCGGGCCGCTCGGGCTCATCATCGGGCAGATCTGGATCGGCCCGCTCGCGGCGCGCCTGGGGTTTGGGTCGCAGCAACAGCAGATCGCGCTCGGCGCCTCGGCGCTGCTCTGTGTGCTCGGCTTCGTGGTGCCGGCCTCGAGCGTCTTCTTTGGCTTCGGCATTCCGATCGGGCTGATGGCGGCGAACCTCGCGGGGCAGAGCGAGTGGCTGCTCGGCTTCGTGCCCGCGTTCATCATCGGTGGCGCACTCGGCGTCGTCATGGAGCGGCCCATCAGCGTGCTGCTCGCGACGCTCACCGGTGGGTGGCTCACGCTGATTGGGCTGATGGCCGCGCTCAGCCCCGCGATTCCCGGGCTCGTCGAGAAGCTCGCCGGGTTGTGGCCTGCGGCTGTGTCGGTGGCGTCGTGCTTTGCGGTCGCCGGGTTCGGATACCAGATGTTCGTGCTGCCTCCACCCGAGAAGGCGGCGCAGGCGAAGCGCGACAAGGTGATGGCCAAGAAGGCCGCAGCCGAGAAGAAGCAGGTCGAGAAGCGCTGGGCCAACTACACGAAAGACAGTGGCAAGGGCGACTGAGGCTTTCGAAGGTGGGAAGGTCGCTGCGCTGGCCACCCAGCTGCTGAGGGCTGCCGGCGAGCTTGCAGCGCGTGTCGGAGTTCTCAGGCCGGCTTCAGACTCCCGACTTCGTGATCGTGTTCCAAGTGGCAGCGTGTTCGGCGTCGAATGGAGTTCGCTCGTCGACTCGGGCGCCCCGCAGTGGACGTGGGGCGGACCTCCAACGCGATGACGAGAATCTGGCTGCGACGCCGATGAGGGCTTCGCGATGACATCGCGCCGAGGCTCGTGCTAGGGCCGCCGTCGCCATGGGACAGCCGAAGCGGAAGGACAAGGAGGAGTCGGTGGAGTCAGCGACCCCAGCGGTCAGCAGCACCGAAGCAGCCGCCGACTCGTCATGGCGGAAGCCTGGCGCCCTGCCCCGATCGTCGATCATCGCCATCGTCGCGGCGGTCGCGATCTTCAACCTGCCGCTCATTCACTACTTCCTGCTTCGCGGGGAGTCGGCCGTCACCACGACGGTGCCGTACGGCCCGCAGAGCTTCGATGCTCCGGCGGTGGTCGAGACCGACTTCTGGTCGACGGGCGGCATGTGGCGCACGGTCGGCGGCGAGCTCTTGTCGCCCGGCGTGAAGAACAACCCGCTCTGGCTCAAGGCGAAGCTGCCCGAGAACGTGGCGATCGACTTCGACGTTCGCTCCATGTCTCCCGAGGGCGACATCAAGTGCGAGATCTTCGGCGACGGCAGCGACCACGCGTCTGGCTACGTGCTGATCCACGGTGGGTGGAACAACACCATCAGCATCATCGCGCGGCTCGACGAGCACGGCGCCTCGCTGGCGGCACTGCAGGCAGAGGCTGGCCGGCTACAGCGTGAGAAGAACCTGCCCGATGCCGATCTCGTGAAGACGGGCGTGTTCCGCGAGAACACCCGCATGCGTGTCGAGGCGAACCCGTGGCCGGTCCCGGTCGGCCGCAACGAGCACTGGCACATCGAGCGTCGTGGCTCGCTGATCATCTGGTCGATCGATGGCCGCGAGTTCATGCGGTTCGATGACCCGATGCCGCTCAAGGGCAAGGGCCACGATCGGTTCGCGTTCTCGAGCTGGGAAGCGCAGCTGTACTTCGACAACCTGGCCATCACGCCGCTCTGAGTTGACCGGCTGAAACTGGCGTCGGCATACTGCGCTGATGCGAGCGGCGGTCATCCTCCTCTTCGCGGCTGCGACTGGATTCGCCCAACCAGCCCAACCTCGTCCGCTCCTCATCGACGGGAAGGCCGTTCGTGCGCCGGCGCTGCTCGAGCGGGGAATCGTGCTCGCGACGCGCGCTGAGGACGGAACGTGGCGCGATCCTGACGACTTCACCGCACTCGACAGGTCGACGCTCATCGCCGAGCCCAAGTCGAAGCCCATCAAGCTCCGCAAGGAGTGGATTCACCTCGCCAACGCGAGCTACCGAGGGAAGGAAGGCTTCGAGTCGCTGCGATGGGGCATGACGAAGGCGGAGGCAACGCGGGCGCTTGGTGACGTCACCTTCGTGCCAACCACGCCCCTGATGCAGCTTGCGTTTCGGACCACCAGTGAAGGCCGGACAGTGACGGTGCAGTGCACCTTCGCTTCGGATCGGCTGGCGATGATGAGCGTGCATCTCGAGGAGATGACGTTCGACGCCGCGAGTGCGCTCTACCGAACCCGCCTGGGCAGCCCGTTCTCCGAGACCGACACCCGTCGATTGTGGCTGACACCCGAGACGGAGATCGTCCTCAATGATGAAGACAAATTCCCTTTTCTCATCCTTCTCTCCAAAGCCTTCTCTCGCATCGCTGCAGATCAGATGATGAATCGTGGCCAACGAGCGCACTAAGAAACCCAGAAGTCCTTCAGCGCGGAAGCCCACTGCTCCCGGGCCGACCCGCATTTCTCTGCGCGAGGTTCTTCAAGGGCTCGAGTCGCTTCCCCTCTCGGACCGCCTCGACGACAACATTCCCGACCCGCCTCCCGAGCCCGTCGACCTCTGAAAACACCACGAGCCGAGGGAGGCCGCCAAGCGCCCCTCGGCTCGTGTCCATCAACCGCCAAGTCTGATTACGCCGGATCGTTGCTGTGGCCGCCCTGGCGGCGCAGGAACGTCGGAATGTCGTACTGGTCTTCGTCGAGCGGCAGCGACGCATCACGGGTCACGATGCGCGGCGACTGCGGGCGCTCGTTCGAGCCGAGCTGACGCGAGCCCACCTTGTTCGGAACGAGCGTCGCGACCTGCTCCACCGGCTCCTGCGCCTGGGGACGCGACATCGCCGGGCTCATCGACATCGACGACTGCGCGCTCACGGTGACAGGCGCCATCACGGCGGGCATCGACGGAACCGACGTCGTGCGGCCGGGAATCAGCGAGCCCTGCGTCGCCGGGCGGAACTCACCCGAGCCACGCGAGGTCACCTTCACGTCGCGGCCCACGAAGCCGGTCGCGATGACGGTGATCTTCACCTCGTCCTTCACGTTCTCGTCGACGAGCGAGCCGAAGATGATGTTCGCCTCGGAGTCAGCCGACTCCTGCGCGATCGAGATCGCCTCGTGGATCTCCTGCAGCGTGATGTCGCGGCCCGCGGTGATGTTGATGAGCAGCCCGCGCGCGCCGTCGATCGTCACGTCTTCGAGCAGCGGAGACGCGATCGCCTGCTCCATCGCGCGCAGCGCCCGCTTCTCACCCGACGCGCGGCCGGTACCCATGAGCGCCAGACCCTGCTCGCTCATGATCGTCTTCACGTCGGCGAAGTCGACGTTGATGTACCCGTGGTACTGAATGAGATCCGAGATGCCCTGCACGGCGTGCAGCAGCACCTCGTCGGCCTTGCGGAACGAGTCGAGCAACGGCAGCGGCTCGGTCTGCAGCGTGAGCAGGCGCTGGTTCGGAATCGTGATGAGCGTGTCGACCGCGGCCTTGAGCTCCTGCAGGCCCTGCTCGGCCGCCTTGCGGCGACGGTTGCCTTCGAAGAGGAACGGCTTGGTGACGACGCCGACGGTGAGGCAGCCGAGCTCACGCGCGATGTCGGCGACGACTGGTGCCGCGCCCGTGCCCGTGCCGCCGCCCATGCCTGCGGTGACGAACACCATGTCGGCGCCCTGGAGCAGCGCGGCGATCTCTTCGCGCGACTCGGTGGCGGCCTGACGGCCCATCTCAGGGTTGGCGCCGGCGCCGAGACCGCGCGTCAGCTCCTTGCCGATCTGCAACCGCGTCGGCGCCTTGTTGTTGGCGAGCGCCTGCACGTCGGTGTTCAGCGCGATGAAGTCGACCCGCTCGAGGCCTGACTGAATCATCGTGTTCACGGCGTTGCTGCCCGCGCCGCCGACGCCGACCACCCGGATCTTCGCTGCCTGCTTGCTCTGCTCGAACTCGTTCATGGAGGTCCTCGGAAATCGTGTTGGGAATGGCCGGGCGGAAGCGACTTTTGCCCGGCCGAAGAGCCCCGCAAGTTTTCAGCCACGTGGCTGTAGCGGGATGTGGGGAACTGCAGCGGTCAGAAGACCTCCTGCAGCCACTCCCCCATGCGGCGCTTCACCTTCTTGAACACGTTCTCGCTCTCACGAATGCGGAACATGCGGCGATCGAGATTCCTGGCGCCGTAGACGACCAGGCCGACGCCCGTCGCGTAGACGGGGCTCTTCACGACGTCGACGAGGCCGCCGATGCCGCGGGGAACGCCACGGCGAACGGGCACGCCCATGATCTCTTCGGCGAGCTCGGCCATGCCCGGCAGCAGCGTGGAGCCGCCGGTGATGACGACGCCCGACGCGAGCAGCTCGGAGAAGCCGTTGCGCTCGATCTCGTGGTGCACGAGCTGGAAGATCTCTTCGACGCGAGGCTCGAGGATCTCGGAGAGGATCTGCCGGCCCATCACGCGGGGCTCGCGGCCACCGACGGACGGCACCTCGATCATCTCCTGCTTGTCGACCATCGAGGTCAGCGCGCAGCCGTGCTTCTGCTTGATGCGCTCGGCCTGCTCCATCGGCGTGCGCAGGCCCATGGCGATGTCGTTGGTGAGGTTGTTGCCGCCGAGCGCGATGACGGCCGTGTGCACGATGGAGCCGTTCTGGAACACGGCGATGTCGGTGGTGCCGCCGCCGATGTCGACGAGGCAGACGCCGAGCTCCTTCTCTTCGTCGGTGAGCACGGCCTCGCTCGACGCGAGCGGCTGCAGCACGATGTCGGCGACGTTCAGGCCGGCCCGGTTCGCGCACTTCACGATGTTCTGCGCGCTGGTGACGGCGCCGGTGACGATGTGCACGCGGGCCTCGAGGCGGGCGCCCGTCATGCCGAGCGGTTCCTTGATGCCGCTCTGCTCGTCGACGATGAACTCCTGCGGCAACACGTGAATGACTTCACGGTCGACGGGGATGTTGACCGTCTTCGCCTGCTCGATGACGCGCGCGATGTCGGCCTCACGAACCTCACGGTCCTTGAGCGCGACGACGCCACGGCCGCCGAAGCTCTTGATGTGGCCACCCGCGATGCCCGTGTAGACGTGGGTGATCTCGGTGCCGGCCATCGCTTCGGCTTCGTCGATGGCGCGCTGAATCGACTGAACGGTCGACTCGATGTTGACGACGACGCCCTTTCGCAGCCCGCGCGACGGGTTGGTGCCGATGCCGATGATGTCGATACCTTCGTCGGTCAGCTCTCCGACGATGGCGCAGATCTTCGTCGTGCCGATGTCGAGGCCGACGATGATCTCTCCTCCCCGCTGCTTGGCCATGGTGTTCTCCCCTGCTCCGCCTCTCGGAGGAGCCGTTTGCTGCAAGACCGGAGTTCCCCTCTCAGGGAGTCCGGCTCTTTGATTTCGACGTCTGCACGGCGACCCAGTCGGGGCGGGTGCGGTTGTCGAGACGAATGACCTCGGCGGTCAGCTGCCGCGCCGAGAGTTCTTTGCGAATGCGTGCGAGCCGCGCGAGGGCAGGCTCGACGTCGGCTTCACCGAGGACGATCTCCTGCCCGCTGGTGGTGACGAGCGTGAGCCCCGAGTCCGACACGTTCACTTCCGAGATGGCGTGGCCCTTCGAGGCGGCCGAGCGGCCGTACGCGTCGAGGGCGATGAGCGCGCGGCGAATCACCAGACGGGTTTCGTCGCGGCGCGACACGAGCGCGTCACGCGCGATGCCGGTGACGAGCGGCAGGTCCATCGCCTCGGTCGCTTGCGCGCGCTTGAAGGGCTCTCCGTCGCCGTCGACGAGATAGAGCTCGTCGAGGGCGAGCAGCGCGACCGGCTGGTTCTCGGTGATCTGAACGGTGAGCGTGGCCGGCAGGTGGCGGCGAACGACGACCGACTTCACCCACGGGTGCGACGACAACGCGCGCTCGACGCTGCCGACGTCCATCGCGATCAGGTTCGACCCGAGCACGAGGCCACCAAGCTTCGTCACCTGCGCGTCGGTCACGCGCGCGTTGCCGAGCACCTGCACCTGCTTCATCGCGAAGGTCTCGGTCGTGTTCGCCCAGGCCCAGCCCTTCCAGCCGCCGTAGACGAGGCCGACCGAGAGCGCCGTCGCGCCAAGCGCCTTGAGCACCGACGGAGCGTGGTGCTTGACGGAGGCCTTCACCTCGCTCGTCTTCTTGGCGAGATCGACTTTGCGGCGGTTGCGGCGGGAGCGGAACATCGACGGCGGCATCGTCAGGCCGGTTTCACGCCCCCGCAAATTTCTGGCCACAGCGATGTGGCTGTAGCGGCTGTCACACATGGTGAGAGCGCTCACGGGAGGAACTCCCCGATGCGCTTCACCTCGGGGGTGAGCTCGACGCCGGACGTCTCGCGGACGCGTGTCTGCGCGAGCGCCATGAGCGAGGTGACGTCCTGGGCCTTCGCGTCGCCGAGGTTCACGATCCAGTTCGCGTGCAGCGTCGAGATCTGCGCGCCGCCGATGGTGTGGCCCTTGAGACCGGTCTTCTCGATGAGCGCGCCTGCCGCGTGACCGGGCGGGTTGGTGAAGACGCTGCCGAAGTTGGGCTGCGAGAGCGGCTGCGTGCGCTTGCGATAGCCGAGGTCGACGTCCATCGCGGCCTGGCTGGCGGCGACGTTACCGATGGGCAGACGGAACTTCGCGCGGGTGATGACGGCTTCAGCGGGAACGTCGGTGTGGCGGTATCGGAAGGTGGGCGGCGGAATCCACCCGAGGCCGTCGGCGGTCGCGACCTCGATGGCGACGACGCGAGACATGCACTCGCCGTTCTTCGTGCCTGCGTTCATGGTGACAGCGCCGCCGATGGTGCCCGGCACGCCTGCGAGGAACTCCGCGCCCACGAGGTGGTGCTGCTTCATCAGCGTGACGAGGCGGGCGATCGACGCGCCAGCGCTCAACACGAACGTGCCGCCTTCGGGATCGAGCGAGACCTCTTCCTGAAACGTCGAGTTCGGCAGCTTGAGCGTGAGGCCGCGTACGCCGAGATCGCCGACGAGCGTGTTCGCCCCGAGGCCGAGAATCGAGACTGGCGTGCCCGAGTCCTTCGCCATCGCGAGCGCGGTCACGAGCGAGTCAGGCGTCTTCGGACGAAACAGCACGTCAGCCGCCCCACCCGCGCGCACGGAGCACCACGGCGCGAGCGGTTCGTTCCGCTTCACCTCAGCGGGAGCGACGCGCTCGAGCCACTCCGCGAAGCTCGAGGGGCGAAGGACGGCCACGGCGTTCACCTGCCCTCTTCGGTGTTCAACGCCGAGAGCAGCTCAGGGCCGGTGTTCGTGATGTCTCCGGCGCCGAGAGTGATGACGATGTCGCCCGGCAAGAGGCGCGGCTTGATGGCGCTGACGAGATCGGCGCGCTTCTCGACGAAGGTGACGTCAGGGTGGCCGTGCGAACGAATCGCCTCGACGAGCCGGTCAGATGTGGCGCCGACGATCGGCTCTTCTCCGGCCGCGTAGACGGAAGTGAGGAACACCACGTCGGCGTCGTTGAAGGCGCTGCAGAAGTCTTCGAAGAGATCATGCGTGCGCGTGTAGCGGTGCGGCTGGAAGGCGACGACGGTGCGACGGCCGAACGCGCGGCGGGCTCCAGCGAGCGTGGCCTTCACCTCGGCGGGGTGGTGGCCGTAGTCGTCGACGACGGTGATGCCCTTCGCTTCCCCCTTCACCGTGAAGCGGCGCTGCACCCCTCCGAAGTCGGCGAGCGCCTGGCGAACGACGTCGTGCGGAATGTCGAGCTCTTCGGCGACGGCGATCACCGCGAGCGCGTTCATCGCGTTGTGCGCGCCGACCATGCGCACCGAGAACTCACCGAGATCGTGGTCGCGCCGGTACGCATGGAAGCGCGTCGAGAAGCCATCGAGCGTGATGCCTTCGAGGCGGTAGTCGGCCGCGTGGCTCGAGCCGTACGTGACGTAGCGCTTGTCGAGGTGCGGCAGCAGCGCCTGCACGTTGGGGTGATCGAGGCACAGCACCGAGAGGCCGTAGAACGGCACGCGGTTGCAGAACTCGACGAACGCGGCCTTCAGCGCGTCGAGCGACTTGTAGTGATCCATGTGCTCGGGGTCGATGTTCGTCACGACCGCGATCGACGGGTGGAGCTTCAGGAAGCTGCCGTCGGATTCGTCGGCCTCGACGACCATCAGCTCGCTCTTGCCGAGCTTCGCGTTCGAGCCGAGCACGTTCACCTTGCCGCCGACGACCGCGGTGGGATCGAGCCCGGCCGCGTTGAGCACGGTGGCGACCATGGAGGTCGTCGTCGTCTTGCCGTGCGAGCCGGCGATCGCGACCGAGTACTTGAGCCGCATGAGCTCAGCGAGCATCTCGGCGCGAGGGATGACGGGAATCTTGCGACGCTTCGCCGCCACGACCTCGGGGTTGTCCTTCTTCACCGCCGACGAGATGACGACCACGTCGGAGTGCTGCAGGTTGTCTTCGCGATGCCCGTAGCCGATGCGCGCGCCCATCGAGACGAGGCGCTTGGTGACGTCGGACTCCTTCAGGTCGCTGCCCGACACCTGGTAGCCGAGGTTGATGAGCACCTCGGCGATGCCCGACATGCCGATGCCGCCGATGCCGACGAAGTGAACGTGCGCGGCGTGGCGTGACTTGAAGCGGCTGCCGAGAGGCGATTGCACCGTCATGACTTCTTCTCCGTCTTCGGGCGCATGGGCTCGCCTTCGCGTTTCTGGCCGGTGAGCGCGCCCCACTTCGCCAGGCACATCTGCTGGAGCACGTCGGCGATCTCCCGCGCAGCTTCCGGGCGGCCGAGGTTTCCGGCGGCCTTCTCCATCTTCTGCAGCCGCGGCTTGTCGGCCTTCAGCTCGAGAATCGCCTTCGCCAGCGTCTCGCCGGTGAGCTCGCCTTCACGGAACATGAGCGCGGCACCCGCGTCGACGAGCGCCTTCGCGTTCACGGCCTGGTGGTCGTCGGTCGCAAACGGAAACGGCACGAGAATCGAGGCGCGTTTGCAGGTGGTGAGCTCCGCAATCGTGGTTGCGCCCGCGCGACAGACGACGAGATCGCACGCGAGGTAGGCCGCGCTCATGTCGTCGATGAACTCGCGCACGTCGACGTCGAAGCCCTTGCCCTCGTAGCCCTGCTTCACGGTCTCGAGATCGGCCTTGCCCGTCTGGTGCACGATGCGCAGCGATTCCTTCTCGTTGGCGAGCCCCGTCAACGCATCGACGACGCGGGTGTTGAGCCCACGCGCGCCGAGGGATCCGCCGAAGATCAGCACGGCGAACTTCTCGTGCGCGATGGAGGGCTTGAGGA
Source organism: Archangium gephyra (assembly GCA_943370055.1). Lineage (GTDB taxonomy): Bacteria > Myxococcota > Myxococcia > Myxococcales > Myxococcaceae > Xiheimicrobium > Xiheimicrobium gephyra_A. The sequence goes on along the minus strand of CALRPN020000053.1, from coordinate 37,649 downwards.
AGTTGTCGAGCAGCGCGCGGCGAATCGGGTTGCCGAGCACGTGCGCCTTGCCCTGCGGGAAGAAGCGCTGCGTCTCGTCGAACGAGAGGAACACCGACTTCACGAACTTGCCGAGGATCTTGTTGGTGAGCCCGGGCAGCGCGTTCTGCTCCTGCACCGCGGTCGGCACGCCGAGCAGCCACGCCGCCATCACGACCGGGCCAGACGAATACCCGCCGACGCCGATGACGATGTCTGGCTTGTACTTGCGCACCAGCGACAGCGACTCGAAGAAGCTCCACGGCAGCGTGAGCAGGCCGAGCAGCAGCTTGAGCACGCCCATGCCTTTCAACCCGCGCGACGTGATCGACTCGAAGACGAAGCCGTTCTGCGGAACCACGCGCGCCTCGAGGCCACGGGTCGTTCCCACGAAGACGACGTCGTTCTTCGGGTGACGGGTGACGACCTCCTCCGCCAGCGCGATGCCGGGGAAGAGATGCCCGCCCGTTCCGCCGCCGGCGATCAACACCCTCACGCAGTGACCTCCGCTCCGCCCATGGGCAGATCGGCCTTCGTGACCTTCACGGCCTTCGCGCGGTTCTTTCCACCGTCCGCTGCGCCGCTGATCGAGAGCAGCAAGCCTGCAGCGCCCATGAGCATGATGAGCGAGCTGCCGCCGTACGAGATGAACGGCAGCGTGAGGCCCTTCGTCGGCACGAGCCCCATCGCCACCGACATGTTCACCACCGCCTGAAACCCGATGAGCGCCGTGATGCCGAGGCCGAGGTACGTGCCGAACGGCTCCGTCGCGTTGAGCGACGCGCGAATGCCGCGCCAGATGACGAGGCCGTAAAGCGAAATGAGCGCCGCCACGCCGAGCAGGCCGAGCTCTTCACCGATGATCGCGAAGATGAAGTCGGTGTGCGCTTCCGGCAGGAAGAACAGCTTCTGCCGCCCGTCGCCGAGGCCGAGCCCCGACACGCCGCCGGAGCCGATCGACATCAGCGACTCCGCGACCTGGTAGCCCGAGCCCTGACGATTGGCCCACGGGTCGAGGAACGCGGTGATGCGCTTCATGCGGTACTCGCTGGTGGCGATCGCCGTGTACGCGAACGGAATCGCGAGCAGCACCGAGCCGACGAGCCACGACAGCTTCGCGCCTGCCGCGAACAGCATCACGAACATGAGGAACAACAACGCGACCGAGCTGCCGAAGTCGGGCTCGAGCATGCAGAGAATGACGAGGAAGCCGGCGATGCCGAGGTGTGGGAGGAAGCCGATCGAGAAGTGCTGCACCTTCTCGCGCTTCTTCGCGAGCGAGTACGAGAGGTAGATGACCCACGCGACCTTCGCGATCTCTGCGGGCTGAATCGACACGCCAGGAAAACGAATCCACCGCTTGGCGCCGCCGACCTTCGTGCCGATGCCGGGGATGAGCACCGCGATCAGCAGAATCACTGCGATGACGAGCAGCGGGTACGCGAGCCGGGCCATGCGCCGGTAGCCGAGCTTCATCGACACGGCCATGGCGACGAGGCCGAGGGCCGCCGCGAACGCCTGACGCTTCAGGAAGAAGAACCCGTCTCCCAGCTTGTCCTGCGCGGTGATGGCGCTCGACGAATAGACCATCACGAGCCCGAAGCCGACGAGGCCGAAGATGGCCGCGAGCAGCACCGGGTCGTACGCGATGGTCGCCTTGCGGGAGTCGTTCATGTCAGAGGCCCTTCACCAGCGACTTGAACGTGTCGCCGCGGTGCTCGAAGTGGTTGAACTGGTCGTACGAGGCGCAGGCGGGTGAGAGCAGAACGATGTCGCCCGACTTCGCGAGCTCGCGTGCCTTCGTCACCGCGACGTCGATGGTCTCGCAGCCGTGCACGGGGAACGCCTTGAACGCGTCTGCAACGGCCGGAGCGTCTTTCCCGATCGTCAGGACGCCGAGCACCTTGTCCTTCGCGGCGTCGACCATGGGCGTGTACGGCGCGCCCTTGCCCTTGCCGCCGGCGATCAACCAGATGCGGCCGGGCAGCGCGTTGAGCGCGACGAGCGAGGAGTCGACGTTCGTGGCCTTCGAGTCGTTGAGCCACTCGACGCCGTCCAGTTCGCGCACGAACTCCATGCGGTGCGGCAGGCCGGGGAACGCGTCGAGGCCTTCTTGAATCGTGGCGGCGGGAACTCCAGCGAGGTGCGCCATCATTGCGGCGGCCATCGCGTTCTCGAGGTTGTGCTTGCCGCGCAGCGAACGGTTGCGCACGTGGAAGACGGGCTTGTCGCCGAACGCGAGAATGAACTTCGAGCCGCCACCGACCGCGACGCCCGAGAAGCCCGCGTTCGTGCGCATGGCGTCGCTGGTGAAGCTGTAGAGCGGAACCTTCGCCGCGCGCCCGAGCCGAACGACGTGCGCATCGTCGGCGTTCACGATCGCGAAGCCCTTCGGCGGCTGCGTCGCGAAGATGCGCGCCTTCGCGAGTCCGTACTCGTCTTGCGAGGCGTAGCGATCGAGGTGATCGGGCGTGAGGTTCAGAATCGCGGTGCCCTGAAACGACGCATCGATGATGCCCTCGAGCTGAAACGACGAGAGCTCGACGACGTGCATGGCGTACGGCTTCTGCGCCGGGTCTTCGTACGCACGCGTGAGCGCGGTGCCGAGGTTGCCGCCGACGAACGTGTTCGGCTCGTGGCGCTTCATCAACTCGCCGAGCAACGCCGTCGTTGTGCTCTTTCCGTTCGTGCCGGTGATGCCGAACATCGGGCCCGCGCCTTCGGGACGGAACCTCCACGCGAGCTCGATCTCTCCGTACACGACGGCGCCGGCCTGCTTCGCGGCGACCAGCTCGGGCTTCGAGAGCGGCACGCCGGGGCTGACGACGACGGCCTCGGCGCCTTCCCAGAACTTCGCGGGGAACGGGCCCTTCTTCAGCGTGAAGCGATCGGAGGTGAACGGCGCAGTCGCCTGCTCGTTCTCGTCGAGGGCCGTCACGCGCGCGCCGCGGTTGAGCAGCAACGACGCAGCGCCGATGCCGCTCTTGCCGAGGCCGATGACGACGAAGTGTTTTTCCTCGAGCGACGCCATCGGTTACCTCAGTTTCAGTGACGCGAGCGCCACGCCGCCGAGCAGCAGCGAGATGATCCAGAAGCGGACGACGATCTTCGTCTCCGACATGCCGCTCTTCTCGTAGTGGTGGTGCAGCGGAGCCATCTTGAAGACGCGCTTTCCCGTCGTCTTGAAGCTGGTCACCTGGATCATCACCGAGAGGATCTCGGCCAGGAACACGCCGTGGACGATGGCGCTGACGAGCTCGTTCTTGCTGAGCATCGCGACGGTGCCGAGGGCTCCACCGAGCGCGAGCGAGCCGACGTCACCCATGAACACGCTCGCCGGGTAGGCGTTGAACCAGAGGAAGCTGATGCCCGCGCCGACGATGGCCGCGCAGAAGACGGCGAGCTCGGCGCCTCCATCGACCTTCGCGATGCCGAGGTATTGGTGGACGGGCACTCCGACGAGCTGCCGTGTGCCGTTCACCGTGGCGTAGTCGGCGATCTCCACCGACGTACCCGCGACGTAACAGAGCACCGCGAACACGAGCGCCGCGACGATGGTGGGCGCGATGGCGAGGCCGTCGAGTCCGTCCGTCATGTTCACCGCGTTCGACGTTCCGACGACGACGATCCACGCGAAGAACACGTAGACCCAGCCAAGATCGGGGTTCGCGTAGCGCGTCGGAATGAACGGCACGGTGAGCTTCGTGTCGATGAGCAGGTGAGGAACGCCGCCGCTCCAGTCGGTGAGGAGCCCGAACACGCTGATCAGGAAGAAGCCCGTCTGCAGCACGATCTTGTAGCGACCGGCGAGGCCCTTCGAGTTCTTCTTCGACAGCTTGAGCCAGTCGTCGAGGAAGCCCGTGAAGCCGTAGCCCGCGGTCATCAACAGCGCGACGAGCACCACGCGGCTGCGCAGATCGGCGAACAGCAGCGTGCCGATGAAGATGCCGAGCAGAATGAGCGAGCCACCGAGCGTCGGCGTGCCCACCTTCTTCTGGTGCGACTCGGGCGTGTCTTCACGAACGTTCGAGATGCCGTACTGCGCGACGCGCAGGCGCTGGATCAGCTTCGGGCCGATCATCATGCCGATGACCAGCGACGAGCCGAAGCCCGCGACGATGCGGAACGTCGGGTAACGGAGGAAGTTGAGGTAGCGCGCGGCCTCCCCGTCCTTCAGCCACTCGTAGAAGAGATAGAGCATGGGTCAGTGACCTCCCGCCGCGCGGTGGCCAGTGAGGGCTTCGACGACGCGCTCGAGCTTCATGCCGCGGCTGGCCTTCACCAGCACCACGTCACCGGCGCGCAGCTCGAGCGAGAGCCACTCGTTCAGCTTCGCCACGTCTTCGAAGTGCTGGGCGGCCTGGCCGAGCTTCTTCTTCGCGTTCTCGTACGCGGCCTTCATGCGTGGCCCGAAGAACGCGATCACGCGGGCCCTGTCACTCGCCACCACGCCCATCTGCGCGTGGGCCTTCGCTTCGTCTGAGCCGAGCTCGAGCATGTCACCGAGCACTGCAACCGGCCGGCCCGAGGTCGCCAGCGACGACAACGTCTCGAGCGCCGCCGTCATCGAAGCGGGGTTGGCGTTGTAGCAATCGTCGACGACGGTGATGTGGTTCGGAGCATCGAGGATCTGCAGCCGACGCGCATGCGCCTGCGCCGACTCGAGGCCGCGAACGCATTCTTCACCGGAGTAGCCGAGCGCGAGGCCCATGGCGAAGGCACCGGTCGCGTTCATCGCGTTGTGATCGCCGACGAGGCGCAGCGCGACGGAGAAGTCGACGCCCTTCGCGCGAATCGTGAGCGAGAGCCCATCACGACCCTGGGCAGTGACCGAGACGAGGCGAACCTCGGCCTTCTCGTCACGGCCGTACGTGAGCAGCGGGCCCTTCGCGCGCGACGCCTGACCGGCCACGCGAAAGTCATCGAGGTTCACCACGGCAGTCGCTTTGTCCGAGAGCCCGCCGAACAGCTCGCCCTTCGCCATCGCCACGCCCTCGATGGACCCGAGGCCTTCGAGGTGCGCCGGCTGCACGACGGTGATGAGCCCTGCGTCAGGCCGCGCGATGTCGGCGAGGCGCGAGATCTCGCCCGCGTGGTTCATGCCCATCTCGACGATGGCTGCGACATGACGCGGCTCGAGGTTGAAGAGCGTGAGCGGCACGCCGATCTCGTTGTTCAGATTTCCTTGCGTCTTCAGCGCAGGGCCGCGCGTCTGGAGGATCGACGCGATCAGCTCCTTCGTCGTCGTCTTTCCGTTCGAGCCGGTGACCGCACCGATGGGGAACGTGAAGCGATCGCGGTGCGCCCGGCCGAGCCGCCCAAGCGCGTGCAGCGTGTCGGTCACTTCGAACACCGTGACGTCTTTGCCCTCGAGCGCGCCCGCCCTGCCCTGCTCGACGATGACGCCACCCGCGCCCGCTGCGACTGCCTGCGGGAGAAAGTCATGCGCGTCGAACGTCTCGCCCTTGAGCGCGACGAAGAGACAGCCCTTCGTGATCTGCCGGCTGTCGGTGCACACCGCGTCGAACGACGCACGGCCGCCCGAGCGCGTCTTCTTCGCGCCCGTCGCCTGGCACACCTGAGAGTCGGAGAACCGAACGGCCATCGTGTCTTCTCGCTCAGCCCAGGGCCTTGCGAGCCTCCTCGAGATCGTCGAACGGCGTCTTGGTGCCGTTCTGTTCCTGGTACGCCTCGTGTCCTTTGCCGGCGATCAGCACCGTGTCGTTCTCCTTCGCGAGCGAGATGGCGGTGGCGATGGCGGCCTTGCGATCGGCGTCAACGAGGTAGCCCTTCTCTCCCGTGCGCGCCTTCGCGGGGCTCATGCGCCGCAGCCCGCCCTTCTCGAGGCCGGGGAGGATCTCCGAGATGATGTCGTCGGGATCTTCGCTGCGCGGGTTGTCGGAGGTGACGATGGGCAGATCGGCCTGCGAGGCGGCTTCACCCATGAGCGGACGCTTGCCGGTGTCGCGATCGCCGCCACAGCCGAAGACGACGATCAGCTTGCCCTTGGTGACGTTGCGGGCCGAGTCGATGGCTCGGGTGAGCGCGTCGTCGGTGTGCGCGTAGTCGACGAGCACGGTGATGCCCTTGCCGCTCAGGCGCTCCATACGGCCGGGCACGCGAGTCACGCGCTCGACCCCGTCCTGCACGTCGCGACGTGAAGCGCCCGCCGCCAGCGCGATGCCCGCGGCGGTGAGAATGTTGTCGAGGTTGTGCGCGCCGACGAGCTGGCTCTTGATGGGAATGTCACCGGCGGGCGTCTTGAGCGTCGCCTTGATGCCGCTGGTGGTGAGCTCGGCCGAGCCGCAGCTGACTTCGCCTGCGCCGAGGCGCGAGAACTTCCACGCCATGCGCTTCTGGCCGCGCAGCTCGCTGTAGATGCGGTTGGTGTTGGTGTCGTCGCCGTTCACCACCGCCACGCCGCCGGGCGAGAGGTTCTCGGTGAAGAGCTTCCGCTTCGCCTGGAAGTACGACTCCATGTCCTTGTGGAAGTCGAGGTGATCACGCGAGAGGTTCGTGAAGCCCGCCGCGCGGAAGGTGAGGCCGTGCACGCGATCTTGTGAGAGCGCGTGGCTCGAGACCTCCATCACCACCGTGTCGCAGCCCGCGTCGAGCATCTCGCGAAAGGTCTGGTGCAGCTGAATCGGGTCGGGCGTCGTGTGAGTCGGCACGCGCTTGTTGCCCTGGAAGCGAACCTCGATGGTGCCGAAGAGGCCGCACACCGAGCCGCCCGCCGTCATGATGCTCTCGAGCAGCCACGCGGTCGTCGTCTTGCCGTTGGTGCCGGTGATGCCGAGCAGCGACATCTCGCGCGCGGGGTTTCCGTAGAAGTTGCCGGCGATGAGGGCCACGGCCTTGCGCGCCGACGGCGTGATGAAGAGCGGCACCGACAGCCCGGGAATCGGCTTCTCGGCGACGACCGCCACAGCGCCCTTCTCGGCAGCCGTGCGCGCGAACTGAGCGCCATCGGCCGTCGTTCCTGGAACGGCGATGAACAAGTCTCCCGTCTTCACCTGCCGCGAATCGGAGCAAACGCCGGCCACGTCGATCTTCGCCTTCGCAGAGGCGACCGGCTCCGTTCCGACTCCTGCCAGCACTTCGGTGAGCTTCATCGCGTGTCCTTCTGGCCGCGGCTTCTCGGCCTTCAACGTGTGACGGAGGGCAAGTTGCCTGCCAGCTCCAGCGTGATGCGGGCGCCCTTCTCGACGAGGCTTCCAGCGGGGGGCGTCTGGGCGACGACGCGTCCGCTTCCAATGAGACGCGGCTCGAGAGCCGCGGTGAGGGCCTGGGAGACGGCCGACCGTCCAGGCTGTCCGGTGAGATCGGGCACGCGCACGGCGCCCTCGGCCGGTACTTCGGTGATGGTGTCGAGCCGCTCGATGGCCGCGACGACCGCGGACTTTTCGGGCTTCGACGCCGGTTCTGGTTTCGCTGCGACTTCCTGCACGGCGACGACACGCGACGGAGGCACCGCGAGGTGGGGCATCGCGACCTCGGCGATCTCCTTGAACGCGGGCGCTGCGACGAGGCCGCCGTAGATGTCGGTCTTGGGCTCGTCGATGAAGATGGCGATGACGACGCGTGGATCTTCGGCGGGCACCATGCCGATGAAGCTGGCGAAGTGCTTGTCGGAGTAGCCGCGCGCGACCGGGTCGGCCTTCTGCGCCGTGCCCGTCTTGCCCGCCACGCGGTACGCGTCCATGCGCGCCTTCGGAGCGGTGCCGCCCTTCTCCACCACGCTCTCGAGCATCTCGACGACGGTGCGCGCGGTCTTCTCGCTCACCACGCGTCGAACTTCGGTCGGCTTGTTGTCGAGCAGCACGAGGCCATCGGAGTCGACGACCTTCGAGACGAGGTACGGCTTCATCAGCACGCCACGGTTGGCGAGCGCCCCGAACGCGGCGGCGGCCTGCAGCGGAGATGCGGTCAGCCCCTGCCCGAAGCTCTGCGTCGCCAGCGAGATCTCGGCGCGCGGAAACGGAATGACGCCCTTCGCTTCACCAGGCAGGCCGAGGCCCGAACGCTCGGCGAAGCCGAACGCCTGGTAGTTCTCGACGAGGCGCTCGCGGCCGAGCTTCTGGCCGACCTTCGCGGCGCAGATGTTCGACGACACCTGCAGAATGCCCCTCACGTCGAGCACGCCGCTGGGGTGCGTGTCGTGAATGACGTGACGGCCGACGGCCATATGGCCCTTCTCGCAGTCGAAGGTCGACGCCGGAGTGATCACTCCATCTTCCAGCGCGCGCGCGATCACGAACGCCTTGAAGGTCGAGCCGGGTTCGAACGCGTCAGTCACCGCGCGGTTGCGGAACACGTCTGCGGTCACGCCCTGCGGCGCGTTCGGGTTGAAGCGCGGGGCGTTGGCGACCGCGAGGATCTCGCCCGTCTTCGGGTCGAGCACCACGGCCATACCGGCCACGGCCTTCGCGTCGTCGACGGCCTTCACGAGCGCCTTCTCGGTCACGTACTGCAGCTGGCGATCGATGGTGAGCGTCACCGCGGCGCCCTGACGCGAGAGGGGATTCTCGACGCCGTTGGTGAGCACCTTGCGGCCCTTGGCGTCACGCACCGAGGCGCGCTTGGCCTTGTCGCCAGAGAGCTCGTCTTCGAACGAGAGCTCGAGCCCGTCGAGGCCGTGCGAGTCGGTGCCCACGAGGCCGATGACGTGCGCGGCGAGCTCACGCTGCGGGTAGAAACGGCGCGGCTCCTTGGTGAAGCCGAAGCCCGGCAGGTTCAGAGCCTTCACCTTCTCGACCTCGGTCTGCGACACCTGACGCTTCACCCAGACGAAGCGACGGCCCTTCTGCATGCGCTCGAGCAGCTCCTTCGTCTCGACGTTCAGGATCTTCGAGAGCTTCTTCGCGGTGTCGCGCGCGTCGCCGATCATCGAGGGATCGACCCAGATGGAGTCGACGTCGACGCTCTGCGCGAGCGGCGTTCCACGGCGATCGAAGATGTCGCCACGGCGCGCGGGAATCTCGAGCTCACGCAGGTACTGATCCTGCGCCATGCCCTGCAGCCGGTTGCCCTGGTGGATCTGCAGGTTCACCGCGCGCGCGAACATGCCGCCGAGCAGGGCCACGAAGACGAAGCCCACGAGCGACACACGCACCCGCATCCACTTGCCGGGCGCTTCGACGGAGGGCTGGTGGTTCTTCAGGTCGCGCATGGTGACGGGGTCACTTCTTGACGTGGAAGACGAGCGCCGGAGACGGCGGCACCATGCCCAGCTTCGTGCGCGCGACGGCCTCGAGCTTCTGAGGCCCCTTCAGCGTGGCGAGCTCGAGCTTGAGCTGATCGTTCTCGCGCATCAGGTCGGTCGACTGCGCGTCGAGCCGCGACAGCGCGTAGCCCTGCGACACGACGAGCACGCGCGAGGTGACGTGAATGATGCCGACGGTCGCGAGCAGCATCACCGCCAGCGCGGCGGGCAGGATCTCTCCGAGAATGACCGAGAACGGCAGGCCACCACGGTTGCGGGCTTCGATGACGACGCTCATGAGACGACTCCGGCGAGTTTGCGAATGGCGCGCAGCTTCGCGCTGCGGGAACGGGCGTTGCCCTCGACCTCTGCGTCGGTCGCGACAATGGCCTTGCGGGAAAGTGACTCGAAGGTCGCGACGCTCTGACGGAGCAGCGGAAAGTCCTTCGGGGTCTCGTCGATGTCGCCGCAGAGGCGCTTGAACGTCTGCTTCACGAGCCGATCTTCGAGCGAGTGGAAGCTGATGATGGCCGCGATGCCGCCGGGTGCGAGCAGCGTGGGAATCGCCGCGAGCGCAGCCTCGAGCTGCTCGAGCTCACGGTTCACCGCGATGCGCAGCGCCTGGAAGGTGCGGGTGGCGACGTTGATCTCTTTCGGCCACGCCTTGCGCGGCACCCCACGCTTCACCGCTTCGACGGCCTCGAAGGTCGTCTTCGGCTGCGCGTTCTTCAGCGAGCGGGCGATGGGCCGCGAGAAGCGCTCTTCTCCATACTGATAGATGACGTCGGCCAGCTCGTTCTCGGGCAGGCGCACGATCAGCTCGGCCGCAGTCTCGCCCGAATCGCTCATGCGCATGTCGAGCGGGCCGTCGTGCTGAAAGCTGAAGCCGCGCGAGGGCGTGTCGATCTGGGGTGAGCTCACGCCGAGATCGAGCACGAGCCCGTCGATCGGCGCCTCGACCAGCGTCGCCACGTCGCCGAACTCGCCCTTCACCGCGCGAAACTTCTCGCCGAACCGCGAGAGCCGCTCGGTCGCCGCAGCGAGCGCGATGGGATCACGATCGACGCCCACGACGCGGAACCCCGCCTCGAGGAGCGCCTCGCTGTGACCACCACCTCCGAGCGTGCCGTCGACGATCACTCGCGCTACTCCCGGCGAGAACAACCGCACCACCTCGTCCTTGAGGACGGTCTGGTGCGTGAATGACAAATCAGCCCTGCACCATCACGGCGTCGCGGAAGGCCCGCTGCGCGTCGGACACGTCGGCGAAGTAGTCGAACTCGTCGTGCGCGCCGGCCGCCTGGAAGATCGTGAAGAGGTACGCCGACAGGTTCGCGAGCTTGATGTCGCCGCCGATCTCACGGAACACCTCGGCGCGGCGAACGAGCGCCGGCACCGCGCGGTAGTCGAGGTGCGTGACGCCCTTCAGGTCGATGACCAGGTCGGTCACACCGTCCATCGAGAGCGTGATCAGCATCTCGCCGATCTCGGACATCTCATCGCGGCCGATCTCGCCGTCGATCACCATCGTCATGGCCTTCGGGCGCGCCACCGGCTTCGCGTTGCTCGCCTTCTTCGTCGTGGTCGACGTCACCACGCTCTGCATCACGTCCATCGTCGCCAGCTCGCTCATTGGTCCTCTCGCCCCTCGGAAAACGCCGAAGAAAAACTCAGCCCTGCCGCAGCTCGGTCAGCACCCGCATCACGTCGGCGGAGTCGGCGGCCGTGCGCGCTTCAGCCTGCGCAGCGTCCCAGCCCGGCTTCGACCAGAGCTCGATCACCTTCACCATGCCCGCCCAGATCACGTCCTTCTCGAGGTGCGCGTGGCTTCGCAGCGAAGGCGGCAGCAGCACGCGCCCCAGCTTGTCGACGCTCACCTCTTGCGCGGGCGCCACGTAGAGCCGCAGCAGCGACTTCACGCCGGGCTCCATCGGGTTGCGTCGCGCGAGCGCCGTCTCGAGCTGCTCCCACTCCTTCACCGGGTAGCAGTGCAGACACGCATCAAGCGACGTCGTGACGATCAGCCGCTCGTCGTACTGGCCGACGAGAACTTCGCGGAGCTTCGCCGGGAAGCTCGTTCGCCCCTTCGCGTCGATCTGATGCTCGTAGACGCCCCGGAACACGCTGCGGCCCGCCTTGCCACCATCCACACTCGGGATGGGAATCTGATCCGCCGAATACCACTTCTTGCCACTTCGCCGGCGAAATTATGGGCGGTTGCACGGAGGGTCAAGAAACCATGATCCAGCCTGTAGCTTGGCGAGGGCTGACGCGACGAGTCAGGGGCGGGCTTGGTCAACGGCCAATGCAAACGGCGGTGGATCATACGATCCCACTGAAATGTCGAGGTGTGCGCAGGGCCGACATGAGTTAGGGAGCGCCCCGTGTCGCCGCAGGCTGGCGGGCCGATCCGCCTCAAGGTTGGGTACAAGACGCCCGAGACGCTGCTCGGCGAGCTGACCAAGAGTGTCGGCCGCGGCGGAGTGCGCATCGAGGCAAAACGAACTGTCCCTGTGGGCACGAAGTTCGTTTTCGAGCTCAAGAGCGTCGGCGTCAAAGAAAGCATCGAGGTGAACGGCGTCGTGCAGACCGTCACCGAGACCGCGCCCGGCCGCTACGTGTTGCACATTCGTTACGAGCCGCCGAAGAACCGGCAGGGCCTCGACGCCGTGTTGAAGCGCATCTTCGAGGCGACCGAAGCCGACAAGCGCCGCCGCACGCCACGAGTCCCGCTGCACGTGCGCGCGACCGAGAACAAGCCCGACTCTCCCGTGTACCGCATTCGAGATCTCTCGCGTGGAGGCATGGGCCTCGACGTCGAGTGCGCAGTGCTGCCGCCGCACCTGGCGATCGGCGCTCCGGCGATGGTGCAGATGAAGCTCACGACGGGCCAGCTGGCTGCGCACGGCGAGATCATCTGGATCGTGCAGCCCGACAAAGAGAAGTCGATGCCCGCGCGCGTCGGCGTTCACTTCGGGCGGCTGGCTCCGGCGACCGCGACGATGCTCGACGACTTGCTGACGCTGAAGGCGCTGCCCCAGCCGCCGTGGATTGCGCGCCTCGCGTTCGGCAACGACGCGATGGCGTTGATGAAGTGAAGCGTCACTTCTCCTGCACGAACAGCACGCCCGTCGGCTGGCCATCGCTCGACAGCCCCATCGACACGAAGTGACCGAGCAGCGCGCCTTCGAGATCCTTCGGCCAGTAGCGCAGCGGGAACAGCCGCTTGCTCTTGAAGTCGCCGAGGCGAACCACGGGCCCCCCTTCTCCATCTGACGAGAACGCGACGAGCTGACCCTTCTCGTCTTCGGCGTGCACCTCGTACTCGGGCTCGTCACGCGTCACGGCCTTGATGGTGCCCAGCTTGAACGACTTCGGCGGGTCGTCGGCGCTCTTCGTCGTCGAGGCGTGCGAGAGGAACGTGCGGGCCGGCAGCAATCGGTCGGTGCTCTTCTCGAACGCGGCGACTCGCTCCTTCTCGAACTCGCTCGTGTAGCGGCGGCGCAGCACGGGGCTCTTCGTGGGAATGAGGTTGCCCGAGCGGTACGTGTACTCGCGGCCGATGAAGAACAGCGCGTTCTCCTTCTCGAGCCCGACCCAGCTCCACTCGGTGACGAGCATGGTCTGGCCCTTGAGCAGCTCGGCGCCGAGATCGTGCGCCACCACGTGCAGCGCGACGTCTTCCTTCCCGTCGACGATCGACACGTCCCACGAACGAATCGCCATGCCGTTCGACTCGCTCATCAGGCTCGCGACGATGAGCTCGTTCGAGCCGTCTCCGTCGAGATCGGCCTGCTGCACCGAGAAGTCGGTCACTTCACCGAGGTGACTCGAGGTGGCCCAGAGCACGCGGCGCTCGGTGGGGCGATCGACGACCATCAAATCGACCGACTCGACGTTGGGCGCGAGGCACTTGCAGACGCGAACGTCGGAGGCCGAGGTGCAGGCGGCGCGCGCGCAGTTCTCGAGCGTGACGGCAGACGGCGCAGGAAACGGAGTCGCGGCGAGCAGGAGCGGCAGCAGCATGGGCATGTTTTCCCTCAAACCCTGCCCACACGGAAAGATGCCCGGCAGAAAGTTGATGGGAAGCCTGCACGGAAGCATGGTGTGGCGGTGCGTCCGCTCCTTCTGATCGCCACGTTGCTCGTCACCCTCACCGGCTGCGGTGCCACCATCGGCGACGCCTGCACGACCGAGAGGGACTGTGGCTCGGGGCTGTGCCTCAACCGTGACTTCACGCCGGGTGGGTATTGCTCGCTTGGCTGCACCGTCGGCGGAGCGGCGTGCCCCGCGGGCAGCGTCTGCGTCGACAACGCCGTGGGCCGTGACGTGTCCGGCTGTCTGCGCTCGTGCCGAACCTCGATGGACTGCCGCTCGGGCTACGTGTGCAAGACCGAGCGAAACTCGCCCACGCCAGTCTGTGTCGGGCCTGAAGGCATCTGATCATGGCGGTGCCCGCGACCGAGCGCGTGGTGTTCTCGAGTGTCTTCGAGGCGCTCGTGCGCATCGTGAACGCGCGCAAGCCTGAGCTGGGTGAGCCGCTTCGCAAGCTCGGCGTCGACGTCTCGAAGCTGCAGGCCGCCTACCCCGCCGACGTGTGGAAGGCCGCGACCAGCTGCGTGGCGCAGGCGCTCTTACCGGGGCTCTCGGTTCCGGTCGCCGAGTACAAGCTGGGGCAGGTGATCATCCAGGAGTACGAGAAGACGCTCATCGGCCGCGCGCTGATGACGACGCTCAGAGTGGTCGGCCCGCGCCGCGCGTTCGGGCGCATCAGCCGCTCGTTCCGCACGGCGAACAACTTCACCGAAGATCGCGTCACGCCGATCTCCGAGACCGAATACGAGCTGTGGCTCAACGAGCTGCACGTGCCCTTCGTGAATCAGGGCGTGATGCAGGCGGCGCTCGAGGCGATTGGCGCGAAGAACTGCTCGGTCGAGGTGAAGCTCCGCGACGCCGAAGGCACGACCTACCGCTGCAAGTGGGACTGAGCCCACGGCCCTTGTCGCGCGGGGCGACTGTGCCTCGCCTGAAGGCATCTGACGAGCCGTTGGACAGACCGACAGCCGTCAGCACACCAATCAGCGTGGCGCCCTCCAAGGAGCGCGATATCGTCGCGTGAGGAATGCAACGTCGACGCGTGACGCAGGAACGGTGAAGCCGTGGAACGCGATCCCCTCCTGGGTGTCGAGCTCGGCGGTTTCCGCGTGCGACGAAAGCTGGCCGAAGGCGGCATGGGCATCGTCTACGAGGCATTCCATGAGGCGCTTGGACGACGCGCGGCCGTCAAAGTCCTCAAGCCCGAGATGGCGCGCGACGAAGAGTGGTCTCGGCGCTTCCTCGTGGAAGCCCGCGCGATGGGAGCGCTCAAGCACCGAAACCTGATCGAAGTCCTGAACTTCGGCCAGACGCCCGATGGGCGCGCGTTCTTGATGATGGAGTTCCTCGACGGCGAACCGCTCGACGTCACCCTCGCCCACGGCCCGCTTCCAGCCTCGGTGGCCCTCGGGATCGCGGAGCAGATCGCGAACGGCCTCTCGGAGGCGCACAAGAAGGGCATCGTTCATCGCGATCTGAAGCCGAGCAACGTTCACCTTCTGCGCGAGCACAGCGGAGAGACCCTGGTGAAGGTGCTCGACTTCGGCCTCGCCAGACAGGCTCCGGTCTCGATGCTGGGGGCGGCGCACGGCGAAGCGCCTCGCCAGGAGGCCTCGTCGCTCATGGCGGGAACCCCCGAGTACATCGCGCCAGAGCAGGCCCAGGGCAAGGCGGTCGAGGCCGCTGCCGATCTCTACCCGCTCGGCATCATGCTCTTCGAGATGCTGACGGGGCGGCTGCCATTCGAGTCGAAGAACGTCACGCAGCTGGTGATCGATCACATCCAGACCCCGCCGCCTCGCCTGTCCTCGCTCATCGACTCGTTGCCCGAGGGTCTCGAGAAGCTGGTCGATTCGCTGCTGGCGAAGAACCCTCACGATCGACCCGCCTCAGCGGACGTGGTGCGGCTCGAGATTCAGCGAATTCTCAAACGGCTGAGCGCCGAGGTCACGTCGGTGCGGCGGCTCCCTGTCGAGCGCCCGACCGCCGCACCGACGGTTCAGCTCGCGCCCCGGCGCAAGCTCGGGCTGCCAGCGCTGCTCGTCCTGGGGGCTGCGGTGCTGGTCGCGGGAATCGTGCTCATGCTCGACGATGGACCGGAACCCGCGGTCGAGGCCGAGACGCTGCCACCACCACCGCCGGCGCTGGTCGCGCTCGCTCCGGTGCCCGAGCCACCACCAGTGATCCCCGCTCAAGTGCCCGAGCCCTCACCGGAGCCCCGTGTCTCGCCTCCCGTCGCGCCCAAGCCGCCCGCGCCCAAAAGCACCGAGGACCGTGGCGGGTGTTCTCCCGACGATGAGTGGAAGCAGCGGCTCAGGCTCGACCTCACCGAGATGGGGAGCATCAAGCGGGTGGTCGAGGACGCCAGGCTGTACGAGTTGTGGGACCAACAGCAGGGGCCGCTCTCGAAGGCGATCGCCGCCGCCAAAACCCGCGCTCAATGCGCTGAAGTGCAGAGCGCCTACGACAGGCTCCGTCGTCAACTGAGATTTCAATGACAGCCCTGCCTCGATTCGAGTTCGTGTTTGCCATGCTGCTCCTGGCGGCGACCAACGTCGCAGCACAGCCACTCAAACCCGAGGTGATGGCCGCGCCCTTGAGTCTGCGCCGCGTCCCCGCAGGCGTGACCACCAGCGACAAGGAGCGCCTGCAACGCGAGTTCACTCGACAGCTGAAGCTCGCGGGTGCCGTGCTTCCCTCGTTCGAGGTCACGGAGTCGGCGCTGCGGGGCGTGAAAGGGCAGGATTGCTCGCGCGACGACGCCTGCCTGGCCGCGCTCGCGAAACGGGCTTCGGTGCTCTACGGGCTCTTCGCGTCGATCGACGTCACCGTCGAAGGACAGATCGTCGCGACCGCTCGGGTGGTTCGCGATGATGGCGAGGTCGTTCGACCCCTCGTCTCGGTCTCCAGAGCTCGCGGCCAGGCGCGCTTCGTCGATGAGGCGGTGCCGGTGTTGGTCGAGTTGGTCAACGGCCTGTCGCTCGCGACGCTCCCTCCGCAACGCCCTGTCGCGCCTTCACGACCAACGGTGGCGGCTCCAGTGCTTACGGTGCCCGAGAAGGTCGCTGAGCTCCCTCCACCGCCGCCGATGGTGGTCGCGGCAGAGCCAGTCGTTCCTGTCAGGCCCAAGCCAACCGCCCCCTGGGTTCTCATCGGGACTGGAGCCGGTGTTGCGGTTGCTGGGAGCATCGTCGGGCTGGTCGGCTACTTCACGCAGGCCGCAATCCCGAGAACGGAGGGCGTGCTCCACAACCCCGACGACGCTGCGTCGTTTCGGCAAGGGAGCATCATGGCCACTGCCGGTCTGGGAGCGATCGGCGTCGGCGTGATCGGAGCGCTCATCGGGACGATCCTGCTCGGCATCGGCAACGAGCCAACCGTCTCGGTCGCTCCGCTGGGCCAGCACCTACTGGTGACGTTCGGAGGGCGGCTGTGAATCGGGTTCTCGTGGCGACCGTCGTTGCGCTCTCGGCGAGCTGTACCTTCGACGTGAAGACCTGCACCGAAGCGACCGCAGCTGAGGCCTGTGGGCCCGGCAACCGATGTGTCGACGGCTTGTGCGTTCTGCCGCCCGCAGCTGGCGGTGGGACCGCTGGCGGTGCGGTGGCTGGCGGTGCGGTGGCTGGCGGTGCGGTGGCTGGCGGTGCGGTGGCTGGCGGTGCGGAGGCTGGCGGTGCAGCGGCTGGCGGTGCAGCAGCTGGCGGTGCGGCGGCTGGCGGTGCGGCGGCTGGCGGTGCGGCGGCTGGCGGTGCAGCGGCTGGCGGTGCAGCGGCTGGCGGGGCGGCAATGTGCGGCGGCTGCTCAATCGGGGAGCAGTGTGACGACGCAGGCGTCTGTTCCACGGGCACGCTGGGAATCACCATCAGCCCCCCGTCCGCCCCGCTCGGGCTCTCGCCGGTCAGGATTCAAGGGTTGGTGACCCGGTCGGCGAACGAACGGCTTCCGGGCGCGATCTCCATCGCCAGCGCAGACCTGAATGTCCCGACGACGGCTTCAGTGGCGAGCAACGGCGACTTCGTGTTCGACGTGTCCGCCCGCAGGGGTCAGCTGTTCCCACGAGCCGTGACGCTCAGCATCCAGCTCGACGGTGGCATGTTCACCAAGACCGAGCTGTTCCAGACGCAGACCCCCCACCTCGTCGAAGTGTTGGGGTCGATGAACCGTTCGATGCGAGGTGCGGCGTGGACGTTCGGCGGCGTCACCCAGGACACCCCGCGAGTGGACGACGTGGTGGAGATCCGTGTCACCGGCGATGGCGCGTACCACGTCGTGATCAAGACGACCGATGCAGGCAACGAGGCAGTCCCCGGTTCGTGCGACCCCTGCCCCAACTGCCGCTGCTATGTGGCGGTGACGAGCGCGATCGCCTTTCCCGGCCTCACCGCCAGCTTCCCGCTCGAGGTGTCGGTCGACGCAGGCCTCGGCAGAACCGTGGGTGGCATCACGAGCGATGGTGGCGCGCCAACCTGGACGATCACCCGCCTGGGCTGGCAACGCGAGTTCGACACGTTCGCCCTCACTCCACCCGTCATCAACCGAAAGGGCGTCGTGACGGTTGGGCGGGGCGGGGGCTCGGCCCCATTGACCCAGTGGACGGCGAATGGAGAGCCCGTACCCCGAACGTTCCCACCGACCGGTCAAATCGTCGGGCTTGCGCTGGTGCCAGGCGCTGATCCCTTCGGCGCAGACGAGATCCTCTACGTCGCGGCCAATCAGATCGACCACAGCACCATCTACGCCTTCACCTCCGACGGCGGGTACACCAGCAGGCCGCTCGACGGCACCGTTCGGACTGCACTCGCGCTGGCAGCGACCGACGGTGGCCCAATCGGAGCGCTGGTCCACATCACGTCGGCGGACGGTGGGACCGGCTCGCTGCTCCACTACACGCCCGGCTTCAGTGGCGCGCCGTACGTTCTCGCTGACGACACGGTGCAGCGGGTGCCGCCATCGCCGACCTCGCTGAGCTCGAACCTCGTCGTCATGGGCAACGGGTCAGGGCCGACGTCCGTCTTCCTGCTCACCCGCAACTCCACCATGAACGTGAACCTGGTGGAGCTGGGTCTTTCCAGCCAGAACACCTTCAGCCCGATCTCTTCGCAGGTCTTCCCTGGCGGCTCACAGGGAAGCCTGGCGCCGATCGATTTCTATGACGGTGGCGCTGGAGCGTTTGCAGTGGTCACGAACTCGCTTTACGTGACGCCTTCGCCATCCATCGCCGGGAACGCAATCAACGCAGCCACGGTCGATCGAACGCGCCGAATCTGGGCCTCTGGATCGGGCGGGCTGGGCGTGCATGCTCCTGACGGCGGCATCACCACGGTGCCAGAGCAGGTCAGCTATGCGGTGATGATCGGAACAGGGCAACCACCAGGCATCTTCAGCGCGGTCTACGCAACGAGATCACGATCGCTTCTCCAGGTCCGTCCAGATCCTCCAGCGGTCAACGGGTCAGAGATGCTGCCACTGCCTGTGACCGACGACATCTCGGTGCCGATCGCTGTGGACTGCCGTCGGGACGGCTTCATCGCGACGACGGTCGTCCTCTACATCTCTTCGAACATGGCGCTCACGACGGTGCTCGTGCCCGGTCGAACGCTCGACCCGCTCTCGCCATGGCCGCGGTGGCAGTATGACCAGTACCAATCGGGCAACCCCAGCCTCAGGCTCCCGACTGGCTGTCCCTGAGGCTCACGGCCCGTCTCCGGCGTAGTCGAACATCACCGAGTTCCCGCCTTCGACGATGACGATGGTCGTGCGCGCCGGGTGCCCACCAGTCACCAGGAAGCACGCCGCTTCGACGGGAAGGCTCGCGACCACGGCCGAGAAGGGCAAGGCGCTGCGCTGCGTGGAAGCGAGGTGCTGCCGTAGCGTCTCGAGCGCACCAGCGATCGGCGACCCGATCAACGTGCCCTTCGACGACAGCCCGTGGAGCAGATCACCAGCAGCGACGAGCTGCTCGGGAGTCACTTGAGCGCTCAGCAGCGAGAGCGCCTGGCCCGCACGTGGGTTCTGATCGCCGTGCTTCATGGAATCGAGACTCGGGATCGGGTGCAGCACCTCGACGCGTTCGCCAGCGATCACGACGGCGAGATCTCCGTAGAACAAACCAAGCGCGCCCTGAAGGGCACGCGACGCAGCGACGATCGCCTCGACGTTCATCAGTCACCCACGAACATCATCAACGGCGCGATCCAGATCAGCGCCTTCAGCGCGAGCGCACAGCACGCGCCGATCAAGACCCCCATGAGGATCTGACCGACGTCGTTCTTCTTCTGAAGCGGTTCGCTCATTTCGCGCGAGGCCGAGGATAGACGAGGCACGCGGTCGGAAACCACGCGACCTCGGCTGACTTCCAGTTCGCGGCGATGGCGCGGCTCACCTGCTGCAGCTCCATGCCGAACGAGGGCACGAAGCAGACGTCCTTCGTCTTGAACCGCACCGACACCTTCTCGAGCCCACGCGAGAGCGTTTTCAGATCCATCTGGCCACCACGCACCGGAACCGTCGGGCCGTTCGGATCCTGCCCGGGCAGCTTGCCGAGGTTGGTCTGCACCTCGAAGCCGTCGGCGCGGTGAATCACGCGCACCTTCCCCGGCTCGGGATCGTCGATCCACGACTGGAAGGCGCCTTCGTCTCGCAGATCGATCGGCCACGCGATGGGCAAGTCAGGGTGCTGGAGGAACGCGTCGGCGCCGACGTCATCGAGCGCGGCGAGCACGGCTGCGGTCTGCACGAGGTACGTCTCACCGACCGGCACGAGGATCACGTCGTCGTCCTGCTTCACGGTCTTCAGGTCGAAGGGCGCGCCGTTCGACTTCACCGACTCTCCATCGAGCTCGAGGCGCACGGCCTTCTCTGGCGCCGAAGGCCCCACGATCTGCAGCGGCACGATCTGAAAGATGGCCTCGCGCTCATCGGCGACGGACGCGTCGGTCACGACCGGCGGTCCCTTCACGGCCTCGAGCGGCTCGAGCTTCTCGATCGGCTTCTTCGGCCCTGCATCGACTGTCGACGACGACCGGCACCCTGCGACCACGACCAACGCGACGATTGCGAGTCTCACGGAACACCTCCATCGCCGAGCGAGATGGCCTCAGCGCACTTCTTCTCGAGCAGCCCTTGCGTTGCCGCCACCAGGGCAGCGTCTCTCGGCGTCTCGAACAGCGTCATGTTCTCGAAGCGCTTCGCGTCTTCTGCGCGGCCGGCGTCTCGAATGAAGATCGCCTTCACGCGATCGGGGAACTCGGAGCGGATCTGCGCGTACACCTCGGGGTCGTGCTCTCCCGAGTCACCGATCAGCACGACGGGCCCGGGAACCGACTTGAGCAGCGACCGAATGATCGGCTGTTTGTAGTCAGACAACGTGTTGGGGCCGAGATCGCGCAGGTAGAGCCCGAACACGGGGAAGTCGTGCATCTGCAGGAAGCGCGAGACGCGCGTCACGTATTGAACCGGCGACCCGCTCACGAGCGCGAACACCGGCTTCGAGGGCTTCGCGCGCAGGCACGCGTAGAACGCCGACATGCCCGGCACGACAGGCTGGGTGAGCTCGTCCTTCGCGAACACGTTCTCGACGAACTTGCGCCGCTCGAGCACGTTGGTGATGGCGATGGTGTCGTCGAAGTCGCTGATGACGAAGAACGGAGCGTCGGCCGCCATCACGTCGACGGTGGCCCTGCCCGGCTCTGCGCCCTTCACGCCGGCTTCAGCCGTCCACAAGCCGGTCGGGAACGGCGTCTTGCCCGAGGCGAACGTCGCTTCGAAGTTTCCGTCGTGGCCGCTCTTCACGACCGTCTGCAGGTTCTGAAAACGAACGTCGACCTCGGCGCCCTCCCAATTGCTCGTGGTGAGGCGCCGCAGGTTCTTCGAGATGACCGAGCTGCCGCCTGACGGGCCGTTCTTCAAGACCCGACCCGACAGCGTGACCTGCGACGTGGTTCCCACTGCGGGGAAGAGGAGCACCACGGGCTGCGCCACGGCGGTCACCGAGACGCAGCAACTGAGCAGCAGCAGAGTTCTCACCGCGCCAGCATATCGGCTGGCAGTGACCGCTACTGGTGAATCACCACCTGCCCGCGGAAGCCGGCGTCGTTCGCGTCGTCACGCGCCTCGACGTACACGCCACCATCGGTGTTCGCGACGGCGAGTGAGGCAGCATCGAAGAACCCGACGGCGCGCGTGGCCTGACCGACGCCTTGAGCGAGCTGCAGCGTCAGAATGAGCGGACCCGTCCCACCCGCGCCACCCTGCCGAACGACCGCCGAGTCGACTGCGTCGAGTCCGGGGAAGTCGATCAGGTACGAGCTGCGCCCCGCGATCGGAACTCCGCCGTCGATCGGAATGACGAAGTGGCCGCCGCCTGCGACGCCACCATCGGGGAGCGGGAGCTGCACCGTCGCGTAGCCCGACGGACGCGGCAACACCTGGCCGCGCGCGATCGTCGTAGCGCCCGTTCGCACTTCGACGAAGGCGAGGTGGCTCGCGAGGCCTCCCGTCACGGCCACGGGCGCGGCGGTGGAGCCGTTCGTCGCGCCACCGTCGGTTCCCAGCACGATGTCTGGTGTGAAGCCCTGCTGAAGCGCGAGCCCGCCCGGCGCACCGAAACGAAGGGTGAGCTCCGTGCCTGCGCTGTGCGTGCCGGCCCACGAGACGACCGACGCGCCTCCGTCGACGGAGCCGATGGTGAAGTCGATTCGGCCCACCGAGCCGGCATCAGTCGCGGGAATGGCCTGCGCTCCCGTGAGCCGAGCCTCGTAGACGCCCGCTGGGTTGAAGGTTCCTCCGCCCTGCCCGCCTGCGCTCGCTGAACCACCGGCGCTCGCTGAACCACCGGCGCTCGCGGAACCACCGGCGCTCGCTGAACCACCTGCGCTCGCTGAGCCACCGGCGCTCGCCGATCCACCCGCGCTCGCGGATCCACCCGCGCTCGCCGATCCACCTGCGCTCGCCGAGCCACCACCAGCACCACCCGCAGAGCCACCATCCAGCACCGCGCAACGCGACTGCGCGCACATCATCGACGCACCGCAGTCACGATTGGTGGTGCACTCCTCCGTGCATGACACCAACGACAGCGCAGCAACCACCACACCGATCAGCTTCTTCATCGTGACCTCTTTCGTGTTCCGAGAATGAGCGCGAGCACCCCGAGCAACGCCGACGCTGGAGACGAGTCACAGCCGCAGCGCGCAAAGAGAAACGGGTTGGCGACCGGCAGCGCCGGAGGATTCGTGGGCGTCATCACCGTCTCGGGCTCCTTCGAAGTGGCACTGGTTCGAAGGACGAGCCGCTGCGCCTCCGGGCCTGCCTCGAACCGCTCGAACCCGATCAACCCCTTCCCTTCCGCGGTGAACGCGATGCGTGGCAGCACCTGCCTCACGCGCGGCACGGCGGAGACGACCTGCGTCGACAAGACGCCGCTTCGGCTCACGACTGCGCGCTGAACAGAAGTCGTCAACGGCGACGCGAACATGAACCACGTGACCTGAAAGGACTCTCCATCGAACGCGATCGACGGCTCCTGATCGATGCCGCTGCTCGAGATGTCGAAGGGCACGCCGATCGGCTGTCCCGTCGAGCTGAGAGCGAGCGCGCGAAGATCGCTCTGCACGCCCGCGCGAGTCGTGCGGCGCCCATCGGTCCACACCGCGAGGAACTCCGAGGTGCCGAAGGCCACACGAGGGAAGGAGCGCAACCCGTCACCCGTGACGACCCGCCGCGCCGGCGTGAGCACGGTTCCATCGAGGTCGAGCACCGTGACCCACACCTCGAACTTCGACGTGTCCGGGTCCTCATCAGTCGAGACGACGAGATAGCGGGTCCCACCGAAGGCCAGGTCTGCCGTGCCACCGCCCTCGCGCACGATCTTCGACTGCGAGACGACGCCCTCAGCGCTCACCCGCGAGACACGCAGCGTGTCGTCGCGCTGGTCGGAATAGAGCACGAGAAAGCCCGAGCCATCGGAGGCGACCACGGGGAACGAGAAGGAGTTCACCGGCGCAGCAGCGTCTTCGACGATCACCAGCGGCGTCGTGTCGAGCACCTTGCCCGTCGTGTGGACGCGGGCGGCACGAATCGACGACCCCGCGCGCTCGTCGTACCAGGCCAGCAACGCGACCGTCGGCGTTGCAGCCACGCTCACGAAGCCCTGAAACGCCGGGTCGACCACCACGGGAAACGTCTCGCCCAGCAAGGCGCCCTGGCTATCGAGCCGCGCAGCGTAGAGGTCGTCTGCGTTGGTCTCGAGGTTTCGCGTGTCCTGCCACACGGCCAGAAAGCCGGCCCCGAACGCGGTCATCGCGAGCTGCCGTTGCGAGTGGCCTGCGCGAACCAGCGGCACAGGCCGGGCTCCGCTCGAGGACAGCAGCGTCGCGTCGATGGTGGTCGCTCCATGCTCGAAGACGTCGAAGGCGATCAGCACCGAGGTGCCCACCACTGCGCTCGAGAGCACCGCGGGCTGTGGCAGTCGCCGCGACGAGATCGCCATCACCGGCCCGAGGGAGCCCGTCATCGGATCGACGAGGCGACTCACGATCGTCGCAGCGCCTCGCGACATCATGGTCACGCGAAACTGCTGGCCGTCGACGACCAGGGAAGGCGCGAACGCCACCTCTGGCATCGCGGCGATCGCAAACGGAGCCGCCGAGCCATCGAGCCAACCGAATACCTCGAACTCGGACCCCAGCCCCGGCCGCGCGACCGCCCGTGTCCACGAAGCGAGCAGCCGATCACCTGAGACCGCGAGGTCGATCGAGGTGAACGACTCCAACGGGTCTCGAGGCGTCGCGAGCACCTGCTGACTGAGCTCATCGAGCGTCGCCGAGAACTGGCGAAGCACGAGGCGCCCGAGCTGATCGACGGACAGCAGCTCGAAGCCGCTCCTGCTCTGACGCAGCTTTCCCTGGTCACCCAGGCCCATGGCCTTCTGATTCGACAAGTCGCCCTCGAGCGAGATTCGGGTCGTCAACAGCTCGGGTCCTGCGCCTCGGGCGACGATGAAGAGCGCGATGAAATCGGTCGCAGTGGCGATGAGCCGCGGTTCTCCTTCGTGGTGCTGCTCGGCCGACAACACGCGGTCGTGTTCATCCAGCAGCACGCCGTCGATGGTGAAGCGGCGGAAGTACAGATCGCCTTTGGGGGAGTCCTTTGACTGCCACGCCGCGACACAGCGATCGGCCAGGCAGGCGACCGATGGTGGCACCAATGGGTTCAGGTCATCTCGGTCACTGACGCGAAACGCTGGAGCCCGAACGGCTCCGGTCTCGTCGACCCGCGTCGCCCAGAGGTCGCTCTGGCCGCGGCGATCACTGAAGAACACGACGATGGCGGCGCCCGGAATCGGAGCGATGGCGCTACTGCTCTCCATGCCTGCAGAGCGAACGATCAGCGGCGCGTCGAGCGAACGCTCCAGACCGAGCGGCGGGTCGGCGAGCGTGAGCATCAGCAAGACGAAGGCGTGCATGGCGGTGGCCCTGAGCAACCTGGAGGCCAGCGCGCTGCTCGAACGATTCCGAGAAGTTCCATTTCGTTGGACACGGAACTCTGAGGAGCCCGCGCCAGTCAGCAGCGTCGGCCTGCCATGGGTGTCGCGGCCTTCGAATCGATCGACTCCCACGACGCGCAGGAATACGGTCCCGCCCCGCCATTTCCGTGCCCTCGTCGTCAGACACTCAGTTCGGCAAGTACGAGCTGATCGAACGTATCGCCGCCGGCGGCATGGCCGAGATCTTCCGCGCGCGTTACTCGCCGGCGCCGGGCGTGGTGAAGCCGGTCGTCATCAAGAAGATCCTCCCGCACTACGCCGCGAACCGCGCCTTCATCGCGATGTTCACGAACGAAGCGCGCATCGTGATGGGGCTCTCGCACGGCAACATCGCCCAGGTCTTCGACTTCGGAGAGGTCGAGGGCGACTGGTACCTCGCGATGGAGCTGGTCGACGGCCAGCCGCTGTCGAAGGTCGTCAAACGAATGCGGGCGACGGGCCTGCTCACCTTCCCTTCCGAGATCGCCTCCTACGTGACGGCCGAGATGCTGCGCGGGCTGCACTATGCGCACACGCGCCTCGACGAGCAGGGCCGGCCGCTGCAGATCGTTCATCGCGACGTGTCTCCGCAAAACGTGCTCGTCAGCTACGAGGGGCAGATCAAGCTCGTCGACTTCGGCATCGCGCGCGCTCGCAACGCCGGCCGTGAAGACACGACGTCGAACGCGGTGAAGGGCAAGTACGCCTACTTCGCGCCGGAGCAGGCGCGCGGCAAAGATCTCGATGCACGGACGGATGTCTTCGCCTCAGGCATCGTCCTGTACGAATTGCTCACCGGGCAGCTGCCGTTTCAGGGCCGCATGATGGAGGTGCTGACGAAGATCGTGCGAGGCCAGTTCGCGCGGCCGTCGGAGCTGAACCCTGCCATTCCGAAGGCGCTCGAGACGATCGTGCTCAAGGCGATGGCCCTGGAGGCGTCGGAGCGGTACCAGACGGCCGAGGCGTTCCAGCAGGATCTGACGCGCTACCTCGCGGTGCATCACCCCGACTTCACGCCGACCGATCTCTCGAACTTCCTCGGGCTCTTGTTCGAGCCCGAGCTGGTGAAGGGCGGCCGGCCGGTGCAGCTGCCGCGTGACTTCATCGAGAAGGCGCAGCGGTGGCGTCGTGGAGCTCCAGTTCCCGAGCCAGCACCCGAAGCGCCTCCGCCGCCGGGAGAAGATCCCGAAGAAGAGATCCCCACCGAGATGGTGGAGGTCGAGCGCGTCAAGTCGGGGCTCGAAGCGGTGCCGCAACTGCCGGTCGAAGAAGACGCTCCGACGAAGCCGTTGCACGTGCCGGCGTCGATGCGCGCGAGCAACGAGTCGAAGTCGACGGTGACACAGGTGCCGTGGGTTCGCGCGCTGGCGCTCGGGCTCGCGGCGGCGCTCGTTGGCTTCGCGGGGGTGTTCCTCGCGGTGCGGCTGTCTCGCGGAACGCTCGAGGTCGTCTCGCAACCTCCGGGCGCGACCGTGCGCGTGAACGGCCGCACCATCGACGAGAAGACGCCCCTGCAGATCCGTTCGCTCTCGGGTGGCCGCACGTATCGCGTCGAGGTGTTCAGCGACGGCTTCAAGACGTGGTCGAACGAAGTGCCGCTCAAGCGCGGTCAGCATCTCGTCGTCGACGCGGTGTTGGAGAAACCCGAACCGCCGCCCGCGCCGAAGATCGTGGAGCCGCCTCCAGCGCCGAAGATCGTCGAGCCACCGCCAGCTCCTGTTGCCGTGCCTGCGCCGGATCTCGTGACCTGGCCGGTGAACACGTTCGAGCTCGAGGCCACGCGACACCGCGTCGATCTCTCGAAGGCCGGAGCGCTCAAGCTGCCGCTCGACGAGAAGCTCACGTACCGGGTAACGCTGAGCAAAGGACCGTCGCTCGGCTGGGGCTACTACGTGGTGAACGCAGCGGGCGCGGCTCCGGGACCGCTGCCGACCGCACCGCAGCAGATCAAGGGTGCGAATCGGCTCTTCGTGTTTCGCATTCCAACCTCGACCCTCACCGGCGTGACGAAGGCGGAAGAGACGAAGCCGCGAACGTTGTCCGTCGACGTGAGAGGCAAGGCGAAGACGTACAAGCCGCCGCTCGCGTTGTCGGTGCCTGCCGAGAATCGGGTGACGCTGACGAAGCTCGACCCGAAGCAGACGTACGAGGTGACGGTGCGGCAGTCGGTGACGACGCCGGCGAAGGTGCGCGCCTCGGGAGCGATCGTCACGCGCTGTGTGGTGGGTCACCCGACGCAAGGACTCGTCGTCGCCGAGGTCGGCAAACCGATGATCGTCTCGGGCATCACGCAGCTGTTCTTCACCCTGCTCGACGACGCGAGTGATGATCAGGAAGGCCGGCTGATCATCGAAGCGAAGCAGGTGAAGAAGTCGGGCAAGCGGTAGCTCACGTCGCTCCTGCAGCGCGGAGAAACGCGGCGACCCGGCGATTCCCGTTTCCGACGGCACGAGCGAGCGCAGCGTTCTTCGCGGCCGCGTCAGCGCCACGCTCGACCAGGAACTCGACCAACGCCAGACCGGACTCTTCACTCGCCGCTGCGACGAGCGCCTCGCTTCCGACATCGAGCGGAGCGGCCAGCTCGACGAGCCGACGCAGCATTGGCACCGCGCGAGTCCACGTCGTCGCTTCGGCGAGCGAGGCGCCCTTGCTGATCAGCGCTTCGACGAGCGAAGGATGCGCGATGGCGACGCGGAGCAACGGGAATTCCCAGTGCGTGCTCGTCACCTCGAGGTTCGGGTTCTCGATTCGTTCGAGGCACGCGAGCGCGGCGTCCAGTTCGCCCGACTCCACGGCTTTCACGAACGCGGCACCTGCGAGCCCGTCGGGAGAGAGGTGTCGATCGATCTTCTCGCGACCGACGAGCCGAAGGTCTCCTCGACGAAAGACGATCTTGAAGACCTCTGCGTACGCGGGGAACAGGCGCTGCTTCTGATCATCCACCGCGAGCAGCACGCGCCGCGCCCGGGCTTCGTGCTGATCATCGAGAGGAACCCAGTCAGCGAGCGCGCGTTGCAGCACCCACGCCTCGGGATTCCACCGGGTGTTCTTCTTCACGAGCGCGTCGGCGCCACCCTGGGTGTTGAGCCAGAGCGCGCCTTCCACCACTCCGCAGGCGACGAAGACCTGATCAGCCTGCGTCGCGGTGAACTCACGCAGCCGTTCAAGTGCCTGATCATCCGAGTTCATGCGCGCGATCTCTCACGAATGACGTTGTGCGACGTGGCGACCTGTAGCCGAAAAATTGATCAGTCCGAGAGCGGGCGTACCTTGTGTGCATCTTCCCTTCACGAGGTGAACGCACATGAAGAAGCTCTTCGCGGTGATGACGGTCTCGGTGGTCGCGGTCGCTGGCGTGGTGTTCGCGGGTCAGTCGAAGCGCGTGACGAACGAAGAGGTCGAGCGGGTGATCGACGCGCGCCTTCACCAGATGCTGGTGAAGCTGAACACGGCAAAGCACTGAACAAGACTGGTTGACCCTCAGGTGGAGCACTGCTCAGACTGGATCGGTCGAGCCCCGAAGCTGATTTCCCGACGGGCTCAACGGCATTCTCGACGTGCTCGAGACCACGCGGGAAGTGGCTGACCTGGAAACGTACAAGACTGAACTGCGCTCGCTTGGCAAAGTTCAACGCACTCCGTCCGCAGACTTCACCGCCGCGTATCGAGAATCGCATGTCGAAGCACAGGCGCGTGGCCAGCGCCTTTTGCTGCGCGACGGTGGCAATGATTCTCGGCCCATACCCGACCGGAGAATCGCGCGACGTCTAGGCTCGAACGCGACTCCGTTGGCCGATCACCGAACAGCAGGAGCAGTTGGCTGCGGCCTAGAAGGGGCGCGGCGGTCCGGGCTTCTCGTCACGCCAGCCCCTTCTGACCACGAGAAGGCGACCGCAACTGCGGGCTCGATTCCGATGGGGCCGATCGCGATGACCTGATACTGCCTCCGGCATTCACAGGGGGAGCACGTGAAACATGTCATCGCACCCATTCTGCTCGGTTGGGTCCTGAGCGGCTGTCCATCGGCCGTCGTTGAGGACTGCGATCGTGACCCAAACCCGGACCTCACTGCCGCCCGAGTGGAACTGAGCGGGCCCGCACTCGCAGTGATCGCCCACGACGAACTGACCGTTCTGATTGCAACTGATGGCGGTAAGGCGGTCGAAGTTCCGAGCAAACAGTGGATCCTGCCCCTCTCACCAGGGCAGAGACTTGTTGGCTATTGGGAAGCCGCGAAGGGCGTGGTGCTGGAGGAGCCTTTCGGAGTCCTGCTCGCAACGCCGCAAGAGACCAAGAAGATCTTGCAGCTGACGACCCCGACGGCAGGAATAACCTTCGGCGCGAGAGGTCTGTACGTCGTTGAGAACGACAGCGTCAGTCCATTCAGTCGAATTGAGCTGATCTCTCCCGACCTTCAGACGAAGACGCTCGAGACCAATGTCATGCTCAGCCCGCCGGTGCTCTACCCATCTGGAGCGGGCTACTGCGTGCAGGAGTATCTCAGGTCCCGCGATGGGGGAACAGGAGTCAACCAGATACGCTGCAACGACACTGTGGTTCTCCAGGGCCCGGACAACGCCAATCAATACTACAACATACGCGCAAGCAATCGTCACGTCATTCATCAAAATGATGACGGTGTTTTTGCCGTCCGAATTCAAGACAGAACTCAACTACGGCTGAGTTCGCCAATAACCAAACCAGGATTCGTTCCGCCTACAGATTCCTGTGGTTTCGTGTTCGCTGAGAAAGACGGCGGCACTGGCCGAATCAGCTACTGGAGCAGCCAGACCGAGTCGTTCGTCCTTGATCATCAACTGCTGGACTTTCAACCTGACGCCGTCTCAGCCGAGAACAAGAATGGTCTCTACGTTCGCAGCGGCAGCCAACTCTATTTCCTGAATGCGTGGAGGCGCCCCTGACTGTTGAACTGATCGTGTGTCTCTTGCCATTGAGTCAATGCTGGTGACCAATTGAAATACTATCGACTCGAGCCCGAAGTGCCCGGTGACCGTGGGGAGCGGTTCACCTCGACCTGTGTACATCTGGTGTTCGTCGTCTGGCAGGGTGATGAGCTCATCACCGCCCACCCGGTCTTCCTTGCGTCGGACACGCTGGCCGCAACACTCGAGGCGGTCGCGGGCGTTGTCAGCAAACCGGCGGAGATCTCGTTGTCGGAGGACTTCCTGGAGTGGGCCGAGGTCTCCCCAACACGGAAGCAACCGAGATTTCGCTGGCTTCAGATCGTGGGCACGGCCGGCCGAGACCACATGGGCCTGGCAGCGGACGGATCGTTGGTTGTCTCGCAAACGGTGCTCGACGCGGTCCTCGCGACGAACCCGACCATGCTCGCCTACGAGGAGTTCAAGCCTTGACGAGCTTCGGCTCTCGTCTCACGAAGCTCCGCTGACGACCGGGCGTTTTCTCACTCGGTGAGAACGTCGCCACGAGCCTCCCACGGCAGTTGATCCCGAGACTCCTTTTGCAGCAGAACCCGCGACCGATGCGTCTTCCCCACATTGTCGCCGCGTGCAGTGCCGTTGCTGTCCTCTCCTTCGCAGGCGCGTGTGGTGGCAAGCAGCCCACCCGCTGCATGACGAGCACCGACTGTGCAGCCGGTCAGGTGTGCAGCGCCGGCACCTGCCAGACGCCGCTCGTCGACGGCGGCAGCAACACGGGCGGCTCGGGCGGAGGCTTCTTCTTCCTCGACGGCGGCTCAGGTGGTGGCTCGGCGACCGGCGGCGGCAACGCGACTGGCGGCGGCGGAGCGGCGAGCGGCTGCAACCCGCAGAACTGCGCGGCGGGGTGCTGCGACATGAACGGCGTCTGCCAGGGCGGAACGACGCGCGGCGCGTGCGGCATCGGCGGAACGATGTGCGTCACCTGCGGCACCGGTCGCGTCTGCACCGGCGGCGTCTGCGCGAGCCCGATGGGTGGCGGCTCGGCGGGTGGCGGAACGGGCGGCGGAACTCCCGCGTGCAGCCCCACGACGTGCGCGGGCGGCTGCTGCGACACGACTGGTCTCTGCGTCGCTGGAACCTCGACGCAGGCCTGCGGCACCGGCGGCCGCGTCTGCATCGGCTGCTTCGGCGGTGACGTCTGCGCAGCGGGCTCCTGCGTCGCGAACATGGGCGGCGGCACGGCTTCGGCTGGTGGCACGGCCTCCGCTGGCGGCACCGCATCGGCGGGTGGAACGGCGAGCGCTGGTGGAACCGCGAACGCTGGTGGAACGGCGAGCGCTGGTGGAACGGCGAGCGCTGGTGGAACGGCGAGCGCCGGTGGAACGGCGAGCGCTGGTGGAACGGCGAGCGCTGGCGGAACGGCGAGCGCGGGCGGCACGGCGAGCGCGGGTGGCACTGCGTCGGCGGGCGGAACGGCCACTGGCGGCGGCACCACGGCAGGCGGCGCGGCTGGTGGCGGCATGGCCCCCGCTGGTGACGACTGCACGACGGCCGAGGCCCTCACCGGCGGCAGCGTCTCGTCGCCGCTCGTCGTGAACGGCACCACCGTCGGCTACACGAACAACTACAGCTCCCTCAACCAGACGGGCTGCGCCGGCACGGCCGGCCGTGATCGCGTCTACTCCGTCTCGCTCGCTCCCAACGCACGCGTGCTCGCCAGCATTCGCCAGGCGTCGGTCTCGTCCTACGACCCGTCGATCAACGTCATCGTCGGCCCCGACACCCAGTGCAGCGCCAGCCCCCGTGTGTGCGTGGCAGCCGACGACCAGGGCACCCAGGCCGCCGTGAACAGGGTGCGCTACGTCAACACCACCGCGAGCACGCAGCCCGTCTTCCTGCTGGCTGACTCGTACGACTCGGTCGACACGGGCGGCACCTATCGCCTCGAGGTCAGCGTCGACAACCCGACCCAGGGCGACGCCTGCGAAGACCCCATCGTGCTCATGAGCGGCACACCCCGCACCGGAGACACGCTCACCGGCTTCGCGAACGACTACTTCGAGCGCACGGGAACAGGGACCACCTGCGCGAACTCCGTCGTCAGCGCGGGCGTCGATCGGGCCTACAGCGTGCTCGTCGGCGCGGGCGAGGC
The DNA here is from genome assembly GCA_943370055.1 of Archangium gephyra. Classification (GTDB taxonomy): domain Bacteria; phylum Myxococcota; class Myxococcia; order Myxococcales; family Myxococcaceae; genus Xiheimicrobium; species Xiheimicrobium gephyra_A. The sequence goes on along the minus strand of CALRPN020000053.1, from coordinate 5,757 downwards.
GCTCACCGTCAACGTCACGCCGAGCGCTGGCCTCGACACGGCCATCAACCTGCACGGCGACGTCGGCTCCTGCTCGGGCCGCACCTGCGTCACCTCGTCGAACACCGGCGCCGCGGGCGTCGCTGACTCGCTGCTCTGGGTGAACACGGGCACCACCGCGCGCACGATGTTGCTGGTCGTCGAGAGCCCGACGGGCGCGACCGGCACCTTCTCCATCGGCGTCACGACGGGCCTCCTGCCGGGTGAGGTCTGCACCAACACGCCCTCCCCCATCACCACGCCGACGACGCTGACGGCCCAGAGCCTGGCGGGCTACGCGGTCGACTACAGCCAGCCCACCGCCGCGAACGCGTGTGAAGACTCCTCGGGCCCCGATCGCGTGTACGCCGTCACCGTGCCCGCGCGGCAGCGGCTGCTCGCCACCGTCACCGGAGGCTCCGGCCTCGACCCCGTCATCAACCTGCTCAATGGCACCGCGTCGGTGTGCGCGGCCATGCCTCGCGTGTGCAGCGCCAGCGCTGACAACACCGGCACCGGCGGCACCGAGGTCGGCATCTGGGACAACGCCTCGATGTCACCGCAGAACGTGTTCGTCGTCGTCAGCAGCTACCAGGCGGGCTCCTCGACCGGCACCTTCTCGCTCAACGTCGCCTACCGCACCGGCGACCACTGCCCGTCGGCCAGCGTCGTCACGGGCCCCTACCCGCGCACCATCTCGGCCGAGTCCTTCTCCGGCTACCGCAAGGACATCAACGGTGGCGCCTCGCCGTGCCGCACCTACAACGGCCCTGATCGCGTCTACGCCGTCACCATTCCGCCCCGCGGCGGCGCCGACGGTGGCATTCCCGGCCGAATGGACTTCTCGGCCACGGGCTCGGGCGGCAACGACCCCGTGCTGAACGTCTACAACTTCGAGAACACCTGCACCGCAACCACGGCGGTCTGTCTGGCGGGCTCCGACTCGACCTTCAGCAATGGCACCGAGGCGGTCGCGATCACCAACCCCAACACGGTGCCTGTGACGGTCTTCGTCGGCGTCTCGAACTTCGGCAGCTCGCCGACGGGCACCTACTCGGTGACGGTGAACGTCCAGTAAGTCAGCGTCTTTGCTTCCTCGGCGGAGGGCCTGTGCTACGCAGGCTGCCGTTTCTTCGCCGAGGAGCCCATGCCAGACGCCACGCCGGCCCCCGTTGCTGCTGCTCCCCTGCCCGTCCTCAACTTGAACGTCGGTGATCGGGTCGTCTACCCGAACCAGGGCCTCTGCGCCGTCACCGACATCAAGACCGAGGAGATCGCAGGCCAGAAGCTCGTCTTCGTCAGCCTCACGTTCCTCGAGACGGGCGCCAAGGTGAAGGTGCCCAAAGACAAGCTCGCCAAGAACGGCGTGCGCCGCGTCGCCTCGCCCGAAGACGTGAAGGAGGTCTTCGACTTCCTCAAGTCGGACTCCGAGCGCGCGTCCCTCGACTGGAAGAAGCGCGCCCGCGACAACACCGAGCGCCTCTCGGTCGGTGGGCTCATCGGGCTGGCTGAGGTGGTGAAGGGCCTGCAGGTGCTCTCCGAGCTGCGCCCGCTGCCGCCCAAGGAGCGCGAGCAGTACAACGACGCGCGCCACCTCTTCGTCACCGAGCTCGCCGCCGCCATGACGTGCAGCGAAGCCGACGCCGAAGACGCGCTCGACGTCATTCTCTTCCCGCCCGGCAAGGAGCGCCCCAAGCGCAGCATCGAAGAGTTCCAGGGCCTCGTCGGCGACGACGAGCTGGGCCTGGGCGACGATCTGCTCGGCATCGACGGCGACGCGGCGAGCGACGAAGAGCCCGAAGAGAAGGAGAAGGGCGAAGAGGGCGAAGGCGAAGAAGCCGCCGAGGGCGACGAGGAAGAGGCCCCCAAGAAGAAGCCGGGCAAGCCTGCTGCCGCCGCTGCGAAGGCCGCTCCGAAGAAGAAGCTCGACATCGACGCCGAGGTCACGATGGCGCAGGGCGCCGCGCTCGAAGCGCCCGCTCCGAAGAAGCGTGGCCGCCCGCCGAAGCCGAAGCCGCCCGAGCCCGCGATTCCCGAGCCGCCGAAGAAGCGTGGCCGCCCGCCGAAGCCGAAGCCGCCAGAGCCCGCCGTGCCGGAGCCGCCCAAGAAGCGCGGCCGCCCGCCGAAGCCGAAGTGATCGACTGAACGGAAAGCACACCCATGATCCGCATCGTCACCCTGGACGAATACGAGCCGCCCATTCTCAAGGCGCTCGCCAAGACGCTGTACACGGCGTTCGCCGTCGGCGCCGAGCACTCTGGCAGCGTCACCGTGCCGCACGGGCAGGTCGAGCCGTACGACGCGAACAAGCTGCTCGACACCCTGCCGAAGGTGCAGGCCTTCGCCGACGACAAGGTGCTCTTCCTCACCACGCGCAAGCTCTCGCCCCGAAAGCTCGCCTCGGGTGAAGCGCCGACCGCCGGCCTGTCCCGCTACAAGGGCCAGAAGGCCATCGTCACCAGCTCGGTCATCAAGACGCTCAACGCCGACTCGGTGAAGACGCTCGCGCGCTACGCGATGCAGGAGATCGGGCACGCGTTCGGGCTGCACCACTGCCTCGACCCACGCTGCGCGATGTACCCCTCGTGGACGCCGTCGTACCCGCAGGGCGAAGCCAGCTTCTGCGTGTTCTGCCGCGAGACGAGCGAGGCCGCGATTCGGATGACGAAGTCGTGAATCTCTGGGCCGAGACGGCCGCGCGGCTCAAACGATGGGAAGGGCTGGCGCTGGTCGTCGTCGCGCTCGCCTGCATCGGCTTTCAGCTCAAGCTGCCGTCGGCCACCCCGAGCGAAGCCGACTACAAGGCCGCCGCCGCGATCATCGATCAGGAGTTCCAGCCCGGTGACGTGGTGCTGCTCGCGCCGTGGTTCATCGAGCGCGCCCGCCTCTTCGTGCCCGAGAAGGTGCCGGTCGTCGGCTATTACGGCAGTGATGGTGACGATCTGCGGCTGCACCGGCGCATCTGGGTGCTCGCGAATCCCTCGCTCCCGCGCTTCTCGTGGAGCGGCTTCATGGAGTCGTTCGGCCCACGTCGCACCGAAGATGGCGCGGAGCGATCGTTCGGCCCATTGAGCTTGAAGCGCTTCACCAACGGTCGCTCCCGGCCGGTGCTGTTCTCTGCCGCGCAGTCACTGGGTCAGGCGCGCGTGTACCTCGAGGGGCCGCAGGGCCAGCAGCCATGTCAGTTCGCGGGGCGGTCGTGGCGGTGCCCGAACGGTGGAGAGATCGTCGAGGAGTGGCGTGAGCTGCACTTCGAGCCGCACCGCTGCCTGCGATTCTATCCACCGGGCGGACCCACGAAACTCGTCGCGGAGTTCGCGGGTGTGCCGGCGACGAATACCCTGCAGCTCATCACCGGCTACGCGTGGGAGCGCGGCTACTACCGCAACGAAGGCCCCACCGACTTCGGTGTCGAGGTGAACGGCGACGCGCAGGTGACCCGGCTGTTGCCCGGCATCGAGAAGGTCTACCGCGTCGATCGCGCCAACACCGCGGCTGGAACCGTGCGCGCGTGGGTGCAGGCCGACAACCCGCGAAACCGTGAAGTCTGCTTCGAGCTGTTCGGCTTCGGTCCGGAGGGCGCATGAGCAAGCAGAAGCGCGAAGCCGCCGAGACGGGACCGCTGCCGGAAGTGGCGGCCGCTCCGGCGAGCACCGAGACGCGAACCGCGAAGGACGTGACGCTCGACCGGCGCATCGGCTGGGCGCTGTTCATCTTCGGCACGGTGCTGTTGCTGGCCACCGAGAAGCCCTCGGGCTTCGTGCGTGACGAGAGCGTGTACTTCGCCGCGGCCGAGCAGCACGCGCGGTGGTTTCAGCTGCTGCTCTCGTCTCCGAGCCAGGCGTTCGAAGACCAGGCCATCAGCCAGTCGTTCGAGTTCAACCACGAGCACCCGGCGCTGATGAAGAACCTGTACGGGCTCTCGTTTCTGGTTTTCCACGAGAAGCTCGGGCTGATGCGGCCGGCAGCCGCGTTCCGCTTTCCCGCGTTCCTCGCGGCGGCGCTCATTCTCCCCCTGCTCTTCTCACTGACGAGGCGCACCTTCGGGCGGGCGGCGGGCGTGATGGCGGCGCTCTCGTTTCTGCTCGTGCCGCGGCAGTTCTTCGAGGCGCACCTGTCGTGCTTCGACGTGCCGATGGCGACGACCTGGTTGCTCGTCGTGTACTGCTTCATCGAGGCGCTCGAGCGGCCGCGCTGGTGGCTCTACACCGGCCTCGCGTTCGCCGCGGCGATGGGCACCAAGCACAACGCGTACTTCATTCCCGTCGTCCTCATTCCCTTCGCGCTGTGGGAAGGCTGGAAGCGCTCGAAGGATGTTCCGCAGGCGCGGCAGCTGTTCCTCGCGATCAACGGCGTGTTCGTCGCCATGGCCGGCCTGTACGCGTTCATGGTGCTGGCGCTTGGCGGCGTGGAGTCGTTCCAGCGCTCGTTCTTCGCCATCAGCCCGCAGCTGGGCCTCTGGGTGCTCGCCTGCGCCGTCGGAGGGTGGCTGCTCTTCCTGCTCGGCAAGGCACACGCACCGACGTTCAGAACGGTGGCTCCGCTGGTGGCGATGGTCGCCCTCGGGCCGATCATCTTCTACCTGCACTGGCCGTATCTCTGGCACCACCCGGTCGATCGGTTCGCCTGGTACCTGAGCTTCCACCTGAACCACGAGCACTACACCTGGTTCTATCTGGGTGAGCTGCTCCGCCAGCCGCCCTTCCCGCTCGGCTACGTGCTGGTGAAGACGGCGATGACGGTGCCGACGTCGCTGTTCCTCCCCATGGTGTTCGGCGTGGCGTGGGTCGTCGTGCGCACGTTCAAGAAGACCGTCACCATGTTCGAGCTCATCGTGCTCGCGAACGCGGCGACGTCGATCATCATCTTGAGCCAGCCCAGCGTTCCGCACTTCGGCGGTGTGAAGCACTGGTTCCCGTCGATGCCGTTCCTCGCGTTGCTGGCGGCGGGCTCGGTGGTGCGTGGGGTCGAAGGGCTCGTCGAGTGGCTCAAGCCGAAGCTGCCGAAGCTCGAGCTCCAGTCAGCGTTCATCGGCGTCAGCGCGCTGCTCTTCATTCCCGCGTTCATTCAGTCGGTGCGCGTGTACCCGTACGGCACGAGCGCGTATTCGGAGCTCGCTGGCGGACTCCCCGGCGCGGCTGCGATGGGCATGCAGCGGCAGTTCTGGGCGAACAACGTCACTGGCGTGCTCGAGTGGATCAACCAGAACGCGCGGCCCGGTGAGCGCGTGTACCTGCACGAGTGTCACGGCGGGCAGATTCGCGACTACCAGCGCAACGGCATGCTCCGAAACGATCTGCGCTTCGTGGGCGGCCCGTTCGACGCCGACCTCGTCGCGTACCAGTACCACCAGGAGTTCCGTGAGACCGAGTTCCAGGTCTGGCAGTCGTTCGGCACGACGCAGCCGGTGACGGGGCTGTACGTGGACGAGACGCCGCAGATCGTGGTGTACCGCCGCCGATGACGCCGAACCCGTACGCCGCCCCCGTGCCTCCCCCGCAGGCGCCGAAGCCGAACCGGCTGCCGTGGATTCTCGCCATCGTCGGCGTGGTGCTGTTCTGCTTCTGTGGCCTGCCGCTCGGCTTCGTGGCCTGGAGCGCGTCTCTGCCCGAGTCTGGCGTGCGCGCCGGCAACCAGCTCGACTCGAAGACGAAGGCGCTCGTGCAGAAGAAGGCCCACCTCGTCGATGACGAAGAGATCGTCAGCTTCTACGACACGACGCTCAAGGTGAACGGCAGC
>CALRPN020000052.1:0-76580 GCA_943370055.1 Archangium gephyra | reverse complement strand
GTCTCACGTGTCTCTCAGTTCGACTCCGCCTGCGCTGAGCCACACTCGCCGAGACGACCGGATGGGCGCAGAAGACTGTCGCGACTCGGCTCATCAGGCTCAGCTTCGGCTTCGTCTCACGGGTTCTCAGTTCGACTCCGCCTGCGCTGAGCCACACTCGCCGAGACGACCGGATGGGCGCAGAAGACTGTCGCGACTCGGCTCATCAGGCTCAGCTTCGGCTTCGTCTCACGGCTTCTCAGTTCGACTCCGCCTGCGCTGACCCCGTGTCAGCCCTGCAGCCCCTTCAGCGGCTCGACGCGCATGATGCTGTAGTCGAGGCCAGCCGACGCCATGATGGTCGCGACGACGTGGTCGGGCAGGTAGGGCAAGCCCTTCGCATCCGGAAGACCAGTGTCGTAGTTCACGACGCCTGCCGACATGCCGACGTTGCCCGACGCTCCGAACACGTGGTTGTGCTTCACGCCCTTGCCCACGACGGCGCAGGAGTTCGTGATGTGGTGGTCGCGCCCGCCCGCGGCGTTGATGAGCGGTGTGCGGCTGAACTCCGAGAACACCAGAATCGTCACGTGGTCGATCCACTTGCCGCCTGACGGGTGGTCCGACTCCTTGAAGTCGCTGATGAGGTCGCCGAGCGCGTTCCAGCCCTGCCGCTGGTTGTTCGCCTGCGTCAGCTGCGTGCCGAAGTGCGTGTCGAGGCCGCTCGCCATGTTGATGCTGACGCATTGGCTGACGCCCTTCTTGAGGGCGGTGGCCACGAGCGCCGCACGCGCCGCCGAGGACGAACGCGGGTCGTTCGGCAGACCGTTGCTGCCCACGCGCAGGCCGTAGCGCGCCACCGTGGCCGACTTCTCCATCGCCACCGCCATCGGGTCGCCAGTGGTGGAGTCGAAGCGGAAGTACCGGTCGAGCGTCGCGTCGAGCACCGTGCGCACCTGCTTGCGCGCGTCCTGGTACTGGGTGACGAGGCCGCGGGAGTCGTAGAGCTGCGCTTCGCACGAGACCGGCTGGCCGCGCATGTCGAGGAGCTGCTTCTCGATCTCACTGTCGAGCGCCGTGGGCCCCGGAGCGAGGGTGAGCAGCAGGTCGTTCGCCGACGAGACGCGCAGCGCGTTCGCGTAGCCGCCGTAGCGGTCGTTGTACGACTCGATGTTGAACGCGAGGTTCGGCACGGGCGGCTTGTTGGCCATGCGCGGGTAGAGCTGGCCCACCACCTCGGTCGCGGTCGACGACGCGCGCGCCGCCGAGCCGTTGGGCTCCTTGCCCGTGAGGAAGTAGCGGAAGCCGACCTCGTGCGCGACCGTGTTCATGTTGATGCCGCGCACCACCGACATCACGTCGAAGTGGTTCGCGAAGCGCCCGACCGCGGGGCCGAAGGCGATGTTCGAGCCCTGGGGCCGAATCGGCATCGTCGGGTACGACGGGTCCTGCGACAGCAGGGAGTAGCCCGGCAGAATGCGCGTCTCGCTGATGCGCTCGGGCGTGAACTCGGTCGGGTCGCGCGGGTCGAGGTTCAGCAGCTGGTCCCAGCCGCCGCTGAAGTACGCGAACACGAAGCAGTGGTCGGCCGGCGCGAGCGCCTGGGCCTGCTGCGCGAACGCCTTGAACGAGACACCGCCGAAGATGCTGGTGCCCGCGAAGGCCGAGGCGGCCTTGAGGAACGTGCGGCGCTGGAGTGAGGACTTCCCGGAGTTGTTGGACATGGTGGGTGGCTCCGTTCAGTAGGTGGCGAACCGCGGGTCGGTCATGAAGGCGATGCACATCGCGCCCCACGCCTGTTCGGGTCGGTTGATGGTCTTCGCGCGCGCGGCCACCGTCTTGAAGGTGCCCGCCCACGAGTCGCGCTCGGCGTCGGAGAAGGCCTGGCCCCAGAACCGAATCGCCAGGTACGACAGGTTCGCCTTGATGGCGTCGTCGCTCATCATCGTGAAGTCGCGGTTCGTGATCGTGACGTCGGGGAACAGCACGCGGTCGGGCGCGGGCTTGTTCAGGTCGGCGCTCGCGGTGGCGAGACAGACCTCACGCGCGCCGTCTTCGAGGAACTTGGCGAACACCAGGTTGACCTCGGTCGACTCGCTCACCGTCAGCGCGTAGTCGGCCTGCCCGAGCGTGGCAGCGAGGGCGTTGATCTGCGACCACTGCCGGCCCGTCGTGGTGAGAATCGACTCACGCAGCTGGGCGACGCTGATGCGGCGGGGTTTGCGGCCGATGTGGCCCTGGTTCTGCTCGGGGTCGGCGAGCTTCACCGTCGGAGGGTGGTGGCCCATGTCGACGGTCTCGAGCGTGCCCTCCATGGCGGGCTTCTCGACGGTCTTCGAGGAGCAGGAGACGAGGGCGAAGACGGCCGCGAACAGCACGAGCGTCGAGGTGGTGGTCTTCATCAGTCGATCCTCCGGTACGAATCGGTGGCCACGATGCGCTGCATGAGCGCCTTGAGGTTGTGGCCGTCGTTCGCGAAGCCCTGCGCGAGCTGCGTGAGATAGAGCGACTCTTCCTGGCTCGACATGGAGCGGCCGAGCAGGTGGTTCCAGATGTTGCGCACCGCGCACTTCTCGAGCTCGCCCGTCTGCATGAAGCGCTGCACCATGAGGCGCGGGCCACCGACGATGTTCGGCTCCTCTTCAGGCGTGCGGTAGAGATAGGTGCGGAGCAGGCCGAGCGAGTTGGCGCCGTCGCCGTCGAAGGCCTGCATCACGTAGTTGCCGCACTCGTTGTTGCACGTGGTGTCGCCCGAGAGCGCGCAGTCGCGGCAGCGGGCGTCGAGGCGGGGGAAGGTCTCGGGGTTGAGGTACTGCGCGTTGCGCTCACCGAAGCGGCCCCAGTGCGCGCCCATGGGCTCGACGGTGGCGTGGCAGTACGAGCAGCCGCAGCGCTTGGCGAGGTTGTTCTCGCGGTTGCAGCTGTCTTCGGGCGACGGCGCGATGGCGCCTGCTTCCGGAGAGAAGTGTTTGCAGAGGAACGCGTCGTAGAACTGGTTCACGCGCGAGCGCTGGGTCGGGAAGCGGTAGAGCCACGAGGGCGTGGTGAGCACGCCCGACGCGTTCATGTCGCGCGTGTACTCGGCCCAGGTGTTGACGTCGTTGAGCGGCACGTCGGGGATCGCGTCGCGCTCGGTGGGCGGCGTCACCAGCCACGTCTGCGGCGACTGGTTCTGCCGGTACATCTGCGAGAGCGTGCCGTTCACGAAGCTGCGGCGCGTGGTGAGAATGTTGAAGTAGTCCTCGTCGCGGCGGACGACCGAGTCGGCGATCATCACCGGCTCGTCGTTGAACGCGGTGATGCGGGCGTTGTGCAGGGTGGTGTTGCCCGACTCGCAGCGGTTCGACTTCACGCCACAGCCACACGAGCGGTCGCCAGTGAAGCGGCCGGTGGTGCACGACTCCATCGTCCACGGGTTGGTCTCGCGGGTCTGCGCTTCGATGGCGCACATGGGCACCTGGCCCTGGGTCGTCACGTCCCAGTACGGAGTGGCCGTCATCACCACGCCTTCACGCTGGACGCAGCCCTGCGGCACCGCGTAGCGGCCACGAATGCCGCCGCTCAGGTTGAGGTCGAGCGTGCAGCGGTTGAGGCGGGTGAGCTGACCGTTGACTGGCGCGGGGTTGGTGAAGGCCACGACGTAGCGGTTGTCGCCGTCCATCACTTCGCTGGTGAGGCCAGCCGTCTGCGGAGCGCCCGAGTTGGGCAGGCAGTAGTGCGGCTGCAGCGCAGCACCAACACGGCGCATGTCGCAGAAGAGCAGGTGCTTCTCGGGCATCACGCGACCGGCCGCGTCCGTCTGGCCGATGGCCGCGGTGCAGTCGGCGAGGCCGGTGAAGGGCTCGCAGCGGTACTGGTCAGGGCTGTAGTCGACGCTCACCGGTAGCGGCACGTTGTACGAGTCGCGGCAGCGCTTCGTCGCGGGCTCGAGGTGCGGGTCCTGGCGGGTCGCGTTGCAGTCGTCCTGCATGATGAACGCGTCGCAGCCCGCGCCGTTCTGTCCGCGCAGCGTCGTCGACGGGTTGCCGCGAATGCCGAGCGGGCGGAAGCCCACGGGCACATCGCCGAGGCGCATGTCGCCGTTCACGAAGATGGAGTTGCTGATGTTCGAGCGGAGCAGCGCACGGTGGTACGTGCGGAGGCGGCCGTAGAACTCTTCCTTCTCCATGAGGCTCTGGAGGTCTTCTGGAAGAATGGCGCCCTTCGCTTTGTAGAAACGGTACTCGGCGATGGTCGGCGGGCGGCCGAGCATGTCGAGGTAGACCTGCCGGACGTGACGCTCGAGCGGCACGTTCGACGCGGAAGTCTCGCAGACGGGCTGGGCCGTCTGGGCGAGTGCTGGCAGAGCGAGCACAGCCAGACAGCAGCTCGCGAGTCGGGTCAGAAGACGCATGGGTCACCTCTCGATGCGCTGGCACTGCAATGCGGGAAGGTGGCGATTGTGCGTTGATCGCTATCAATGGGCAATGTGCGAGTGAGGGACTGATGTAGGCGGTGGTTCCAGGGCCCGGATCCAGTCTGGATCATCAAGGCGTGAAGTCGTGCTGGTCCGGTCGCTGGCGTACTTCCCAGAGGTCAGGCAGAGAGCGCGCGCCATGCAGACCGCCGAACTTCAGCCCCGCAACGACAAGCCCTTCTTCATCTTCAACGCCCTGGTCTCGGTCGCTGCGCTGTCACTGCTCGCGTGGCTGCTGCTGATTCACGGAGGCATGCAGAGCCCCAGCGTGAACCTGCGCTTCATGCCCGCGGTGAACGCGGTCTTCAACGCGACGGCAGCGCTGCTGCTCGTGGCGGGGCGCGTGGCCATCGCGAAGAAGCGCGTCGACCTGCATCGGTTCACGATGGTGGCGGCGTTCGCGGCGTCGGCGCTCTTTCTCGTGGGCTACCTCGCGTACCACGCGGTGCACGGCGACACGAAGTTCGGGGGCGAAGGCGCGCTGAAGGTCGTCTACCTCGTGGTGCTCGCGAGCCACGTGCTGCTGTCGATGGGCATCGTGCCGATGGCGCTCGCGGCGTTCTACTTCGCCTGGAAGAAGGACTTCGCGAAGCACACGAAGGTGACGCGCGTGCTGCACCCGATCTGGCTCTACGTCTCGGTGACGGGCGTGGTCGTGTTCCTGATGCTGCGGCCGTACTACCCGGTCGGCTGAGCAAGCAGCCAGGCAGCCACGTCGCCTGCGAGCGGAGCTCCGTTTCGTGAAGGTGCGTTGACCCCGCGCCGGCGCCGGTACACCTCACCAAGCTCGCTGATGGTGAAGGCGAACAAGCCCGACGAGTCGAAGACCTGCACGTCGATGACGCCGAGTCGTCCTGGCGCCGCGGCGGTGAGCTGCTCCAGCGGACCAAGGAGTCTCGCCTCGACCAACAGCCCGTGCGGGCCGTCGGTGCCGGGCCAGCCACGACTCCAGCGCAGCTGCGGAGTTCCCGAGAGGTGTGAACGCAGGGACTGCAGGTCGACCCTGAGCTGGAGCGCCGCACGGCCGGGAGCGACCAGATCTGCTGACTCCACCCGCTGCCGTGCGGGGAGGACGAACACGAGCGAGCTCGTCGACGGAACGCTGGCGCTCTCGACCCGCTCGAACAGCGTTGCGAGCGGCCATGCCTTCACGGGGCTTCCAGCTCGAGGCCGAGGAACGTCGCATAGCGTTCGGCTTCGCGTTGCATCGCCCTCAGCTGCGGCGTCGTCGGCTTCGTGAACCAGTCGAACCCGACCGTCACCGATTTCGTCGCGAGCGTTCGTCGCCAGATGCCGACGACCCTTCCTTCGTGAACGAGCAGGGGCGCGAGCAGCCCACCACCGGCGTTGATGCGTTTGACGTGCGCAGGCTCAAGCACGTCGTCGCGGTGCTGATACCCGATGAGGAACTCGTCGAACGCGGGGAGCAACCCGTGCGTGACGGCTGGCTCGTGCTCTTCCCGCCACCACAGCGTCCGGTCTTCGACTCGCTTCGACTGCAGCCCAGCCTTCGCCACCTCGAGCCCGGCCTTCGCGTCGCCTGCGGTCAACCCGGTCCACCAGCGGAAGTCCCCGAGTGTCGCCGGGCCGCGGCTCTCGAAGAAGCGCGTCGCGAGCCGGGCGAGCAGCTCCTCTCTCGGCGGCAACTTCTTCGGAGCGCCCACGCGCTTCTCCACCAGCGTCCACGTTGCTTTGCCCTCTTCGTGCGGTCCGCTGCAGAGCAACCCAGAGAGCTCGGCGTCGATGAGCAGGTGCGAGAGGCGCTGCTCCTTCGTCGACACACCGCCTGCCTCGAGCACGTCGCGCGCGGCTTCACGCGTGAGCGCTGCCTGCTTCGTCAGTGCCTTCCCGAGCAGCGCTTCACTTCGCGCCAGCGTCTTCGCGTCGAGGCCAAGCTGTTCGTGCCGCCTCGCCGCCGACGCGCGCACCTTCGGGCCGAAGATCGAGAGCAGCCAGCGCAGATCTCCGGGCACCACGTACTGCCACGTGCCGCGCATCACGTGGGTTCTCAGAATGCGGCCCTCATCGAGCGCCGCGATGACGTCAGCCTCCGTCACTCCGTCGAGTCTTGCGCCGACAGCCCAGCGCGCCGCGAGCGGATCCTGCGCCTGCACCGCGAGCAGCCACGCCACCAGCTCGTGAATGGTGCGAACGCGAGCTGCGCCGACGTGTTGTGCCGCCAGGCGGCTGATGCCCAGTGACGCCGTCACTCGCAGGTGACGACCGAGCACTTCCCCCACATGCCCAGGCGTGCCGTCTTGGCCTGAGACTCGTAGGTCTCGAACTCGTCGCGGCGGCTCGTCCCTGCAGGCGCGACGTACAGAATGCACGCGTAACCCTGCTCGGCGAGCAGCTTGTTCATCTCGACGCCGTCGACCTTCACGTACGCCAGCAGCCGCCCGAAGCGGTCGGTACACGAGGCGTCGTCGTAGGTGAGCTGCACCGTCTTGCCCAACACCTTGTCCGAGGTGAACTGCGCCGCGTCCTGGCCGTAGCAGTCGGTCTTGCCGTTGGTCGACTCGGGCGTGTCGACGAGCAGCATGCGCACCTTCTTGCCGTCGGCGAGCTCGAGGGTGTCTCCATCGATCGCGCGCGCGACGGTGGCGCTCGCAGGGCCACACGTGCTCGTCGGCTGAGGCATGCCGCACGAGCCCGTCATCACCAGCACGCTGAGCAGCGCAGGGCGCGTCACGTCAGGGCACGCCGCCATCGCAGAGCGGGTTGAGGACCGTGGGGCTGCCGAAGTCGCCCTGGCCAGCGTCGGTGAGGAAGCGGTTCGGCGCGAGGCAGAGGCCTTGAGGCGAGTCGTTGATGGTCGGGTTGATCAGCATCGGGTCCTTCAGCAGGTCGCCCGACACCTGCCACGCCTTGTCGTTGGTCGACGGGAGGAAGTTGATCTGGTCGATGCCGGCGTCACCACGGAAGAGGCGCAGAATCGCGTTGCTCGTCCCGTTGAGCCCGACGGTGCCGTAGGTCGCGACCGGAGTCGGCAGGCCGCCGTTGAGGAAGGGGTCGGAGTTTCGCGCCAGAATGCCGAAGGTGTTGGCCGCCAGCCGGAAGCAGCTCGAGGTGTTGGTGGCGGGGAGGCTGGTCGTGCTCGAACCGCTCGCCAGCGACATGCCATTCAAGTCGACGTCGGTGGTGGCGTAGACCTCGAACCACTCGGCGTCGGCATCGTTGCCCGAAGGGCTGGGCATCACCTCGGTGATGACGAGGTCTCCTGGCTCGGCGAAGACGATGGGGCGGGGCACACCGTTGTCGAGACAGGTGCCGGCCATCGCCTCTGCCGCGCACTCGGGGTTGGCCGCTCCGGGCGTTCCTGCTGCGCCCGGGAAGTACTGGGTCGTCGCTGGCGTGTCGCACCAGTTGGCTTCGACGGCGACCCGCGCGGCCGACGGCGTCATGACGCCGCTCAACATTCGGCTCCGGCCCGAGCGCGCCGTGCGAACCCACGTGTACTCGGTGATGACCTTGGCGTCGCAGCGAACTCCGACCGTCGCCGCAGAGTTGTTGAAGGCGCCGAGGTCGGCACCGTAGGCGTACGCAATCCACGCCGGGTTGGGGCCTGAGCGCACATCACCGACAGCCACGGCCTGACCCGCCGGCACGATGACCGAGCTGCGCACGAGGTGCGTTCTCGGGGCAGTGGCTCCCTGCCGGTAGGTGAGCAACAGGCCCGCGAGGTCGATGGGCGCCGCGGTCGTGTTGTAGACCTCGAACCACTCGAGGCCGGTGTCGGTGCTCGCGGGGTCGATCATCATCTCGGTCACCACGAGGTCGCCGGGGTTGATGGTGGCGCAGTCGAAGGTCGCCTGCCCTCCGTCGGGAACGATGATGACGCCGGAGTCGGCCGAGCAGACGCCGTTGGGAGCGCCAGGCGTTCCGAAGTCACCGCCGCCATCGGGCCACGGCGCCGAGGCCTTGCAGAAGGCGTCGGCCGTGTCGTTGAGCGTGGGCCGAATGTCGTCCGGGTTGGCCAGCAGGTCAGGCCGCACCTGCCACGAGACGCCGTCCTGCGAGCCGAAGAAGATGGCCTCGTCGATGCCCGCGTCGCCGCGAACCAACCGAAGGCGCTCGTTGGCCGAAGAGAGGCTGACCGAGAAGGTGGCGAGGGCGGGAGGGAGGCCGCCGTTGACGAACGAGTCCTTCGAGCGTGAGAGCAGGTTGTACGTCTGGGCGTGCACCGTGAGGCAGTCGGTCGACGACAGCGTGGCGCGGCTGGTGCTGGTCGCGAGCGAGAGCCCGTTCAGGTCGACGTCGGTGGTGGCGTAGACCTCGATCCACTCGCCCAGCGTGTCGGTGACGGACTTCGGGCTCGCCATGACCTCGGTGATGAGCAGGTCGCCAGCTTCGGCGGCGACGATGGCGCGGGGCACGCCGTTCTGCAGGCAGGTGCCCAACATGGCCTCGGGCAGGCACATCGGGTTCGGGCCGCCGGGCGTGCCGTAGTTGCGCGGGGTGAACTCGGTCGCGGGAGGCGTGTCGCACCAGTTCGTCTCGGTGGCCGAGAGCGACGAGGTGGGGTCGTTGCCACCAGCGAGCATGCGCGAGCGGCCAGAACGGGCCGAGCGCGTGTACGAGTACTCGGCGATGACGGTGGTGCCACAGCGCACGTTCAAGGTGCCGGTCGACTGGCTGAAGCTGCCGAGGTCGTCGCCGTAGCTGTAGCCGAGCCACGCCGGGTTCGGGCCCGAGCGAACGTCACCCAGCGCCACGTAGCCACGCGCGGGAGCAGAGACCGACGCGCGCACGGTGTGCGACTTCGCGGTCGAGGTGCCCTGGCGATAGGTGATGGTGTAGCCCCGCAGGTCGATGGGCGTGCCGAGGGTGTTGAACACCTCGAACCACTCGGCGCCGGTGTCGGTGCCGTCGGGGTCGATCATCAGCTCGGTGATGACGAGGTCGCCGAGCACACGGCCCTTGCACGCATCGGTGGGCATCTCGACTGGCGGGGTACACGAGAGGGCGAACAGCACCACCGCAGCGGGCAGCTGGCGGAGCAGGCGGGCATCGATGGAATACGAAGTCGAAGTCATTCAGTCATCCTCTTCACTTTCACGCTCGGCCCGCTTCTGATCATCGGTCAACAGCTTCTCGAGTTCGCTCGAAGGCGCCAGCACCTGTCCGGGCGTGGAGACGACCACCTGCAGCTTCTCCCAGCCCTTCTCGTTCTTGTACTTCTGCACGGTGCCACGAACCTGCACGTACTCGCTCTTCTTGAATTGAATGCCAGTGGAGAGCAGGACATCGCGGTCGAAGAAGACGATGTCGAAGTCGCTGGTGCGTGAGCGCGCGAGCTTCACCACCGACGGCCCGTTGCCCTGACTGTACTTCACGTCGCTCACCGACCCGAGAATCGTGACCTCGGTGCCGACCTTGCCTTCGAGCTTCAGCATCGCGTCCCAGCGGGTGAGGGCGATGTAGTTCTCGGGCGCTTCGACCGAGGCCTTCTCGAAGCGGGTGATGACGGCTTCGCGCTCGCTCCACCACTTCAGGCGCTCGTCGTAGTCGGGGTACGCCATGGCGCCGGCTTTCCAGATGCCGCGCTGGGCTTCACGCGCCTCCTGCTCGGCGTCGACGAACTCCTTGTGGAAGCGGCGGCTGCGGCCGTACTTGACGAAGTAGGGCGTGAAGCCCGCGCGCACGCACTCGACGTTGTAGTTGACCCAGTTGCCGTTCTTCTTCGCGAACACGTAGGCGAGGTAGCGGTTGTAGAAGTCGCGAATCTCTCCGGGGTGGTCGCGCTCGAGGCGAACCTCGCGCACGTCTTCGAAGAAGGCCTGGGCGAAGTGTTTGGCGTCTTCTCCGAGCGGCGTGGCGTACTTCACGGGGCGGGGAGAGCTGCCGCGCATCTTCTTCTTGTAGTCCTCCCAGCCGGCGGCGAAGGCGGCGCGCTCTTTGTCCTTCTTGAAGGTCTCTTCGGTGTCGATGCCGAGCAGACGCAGCGACGCGGGCAGGCCCTTGACGCGAATGGTGTCGCCGTCGAGCACCGAGCTGGCGCCGTCGATGGGGTACTCGCCGAGCTCGAGGCTGACGGTCTCGAGGCGCTTGAGCATCGAGCGCGCTTCGTCTTGCGAGTACCGCTTCGTCTGCTCGGTCGCGCAGGAGACGAGCGCGAAGGCGCAGAGCAGCACGGCCATCGGAGCGCGACGCGAGGAGGTGGGTGCGAACTGGAAAGTCAGCATGGCGGCGGTCAGAACGAGGTCCGGAGATCGACGAGGAAGCGATGTTCAGGCGAAGGAATTCGCGCGGCCGTTGACGCGCGCTGATCGAGCCACACAAACAGGTCGTACCGCAACGCCACGCGGGTCCCACGAATGGGCAGCCACGCCGCCTCGAGATAAGTCCACAGGTTCTCTTCGTACGAGGCGGGGTTGTCGATGCCCTGGTTCAGGTAGCGGGTGCGCAGGCGCAGCGAGAGCCAGTCGACGGGCTGCGAGCGCGCCTCGAACCACACCTGCAGGTCGACGCGGAACTTGTCGTTGTACGCGCTCGAGAGGTCGTCGCGCCAGGTGACCGAGGCCTGCTCGCTGAACGAGAGCAGCTTCGCCATCGGGCGCACGTCGATGCGCTGCGCGAGGCGGTAGCCGTCGCACGTGTAGTAGGTGACCTCGGCGTCGAAATCGAGCGTGTCGGGCAGGTCGACGATGATGGAGTTCATGTCGACCTGCGTACAGACGCCGCGCTGGCTGATGGCGAGGTTCCGGTCGGCGAGGCGGAACCAGAGCGCCGGCTTGAACTCCTTCCACCCGGTGAAGTCGACGCGGGTGAGGATGGTGAGGTTGGCCGTGCCGGCCTGGCCGCTGCGGCTCGTGTACGGCAGCACCCAGAAGTCGGCGGTGGTGCGGAACTGCCAGTCTCGCGAGAACTTGCCGAAGTAGCGCAGGCGAATGCCGGCCTCGTTGCGGGCGCGCTGGCCGGCGTCTTCGTCGGGCCCAGAGAAGGGGCGCGCGTACGGGTTCAGGAAGTGGTTGTCGTAGTAGCGCAGCACCAGCTCGAGCTCGTGGCCCTTCGGTGAATAGGTCGAGCGCTGCAGCGCCGCCCAGCCACCACCCTGATTGCCGACCGAGCGGTCGAAGCTGCGTGACACCTCGAGGTGCAGGTTGATGTCGCCGACGACGGCCTGCGCGTCGAGGCCGATGGCTCCGAAGGCGCCACCGTTGGGGTAGCGCGCCGAGTCCTGGAAGTCGGGCTGCACGGCAGCGCCGCTGGGCACGGTGTTGAAGAAGGGAACCGCGCCGTACCCCGTGAGCCCGAAGCGCAAGGGAAAGCTCGGCTTGAAGTCGACGTGCCCACCACCCGCGAGCTCGTCGAAGAACCCGGGCAGCGTCGAGTAGCGCAGCCGCCAGCCCGGGTCGTTCTGGCCCTGCACGACCGAGATGCGCGGCGAGACACACGACGCGTCGGCCGGGTTGGGGCAGCTGGCGCGGTCGTAGAGGTCGTACTGGTAGATGGAGCGCGACTGGTAGGAGAGGAACCCGTACAGCGAGAGTGACCGCTGCCCGCCGAGGTCGAGGTTCTCGATGCTGCCCGCCACGCCACGGAACACGTCGCGCGTCGAGTAGTCGGCCGTCACCCGCTGGCCCACTGTCTTGCACTCGGGTGGTGGCGGCGCTCCGGAGTCGAGCGTGGTGCGACACAGGGTGGACAGGTCCTGCGAGCGGCGGAAGTCGTCGGTCAGGTACAGCCCGCGCGGGGTGGTGCGCCGGCTGTTGTCGAGGGTGAGCCGCTCACCAAAACCGATGGCGTAGGTGCCGACGATGACGCGGCGGTTGGCGTTCTGCCACTGCGCGAAGAAGCGCGGCGCGTCGAGCCGGTACTTGAGGCCTTCGCTCACGAGGCGCTGGCCGAAGGAGTCGTACTTCGGCGTCGTCGGGTCGAGCCGGCTGCCCGTCATCATGAAGCCAGCGGAGAGGTCGAACGGGCCCTTGAGCCGCGCGCCAAGCAGGGCCGGCGGCGCGACGGAGTCTTGCAGCGTGTACTGCGAGATCGCGCGGATCTTCCCGCTCACCGGCAGCTTCGACTTCGCCTCCTCGAGGCGAATGTACGGCGCGATACCGATGAGCTGCTCGGCCGTGATGGCCTCGGCGCCGACGAGCTCGGTCGGGTCCTCGATGCGGCCCTTCTGGGTCCGGAAGGCGATGATCTTGTCGCAGTCGGAGTACGTCAGGCCCGGCAGGTCGTAGAGCTTCTCGCGCGGCGCCGAGTTGAGGTCGACGCCTTCACGCAGCAGCTCGAGCAGAATGTCGGCGGTGTCGAGCGAGATGTCTCCGCGCTGGTACATCGCGAAGATCTCTTCTTCGTCATCGGCGTCGACGACGGACTCGTAGATGGCTCCGAACGCGAGGGCCGGTACGAAGAGACAGGCGACGAAGGCGACGACCGGGCGCATCGAAGCCCTGACCCTATCGTCAAAGGCAGGGGTGATCGCCATGGTTTCCCGCCGAGGAACCCCGCTGTGACGCAGGCCGACTGTGGGGTGTCTTCGGGTTTCTCGATGAGCCAGGCGAGGTCAGTTGGCCGGCGCGCCGGCGTTGATCCAGTCGCGGATCAGGTCGATCTGGTTCTGGGGCACGCAGTCGAAGCCGGGCGTGCAGCCGAACGGCATCTGCACGCCGCAGTTCTGGGTGCCGGTGATCTTCTTGATGATGAGGCTGGTGGCCGCGTTGCCCGCCGTGATGCGCGCGCCCTGTGACACGCACGAGGGGCGCTCGGCGTTTCCGCGAACGAAGGTGTTCGCCGCCGCGACGTCGGCGAGCACGTGGCAGCTTCCACAGCGCGCGACGAAGATGGGGCCGACCTGGGTCGTGAAGCTGACGGCCGCTGAACCACCTGCCGAGCCGCCTGCAGCCGAGCCGCCCGCAGACGCTGAGCCGCCCGCAGACGCTGAGCCGCCCGCAGACGCCGAACCGCCGCCCGTTCCGCTGAGTCCACCACCCGCAGCGCCGCCGGCTTTGCCAGCGTCAGGTGTTCCCATGTCCATCGAGCCGCAGGCAGCGAAGACGACCGTCAGAGCAACTGTCGCGAGGAGCTTGGTCATGATGGCCGCGGAACCTCGCACGGCTTTGATTGGGGTCAAGCGCCTCGACGGCCGAGCAGCACGCGAGCGCGCCCTTCCATCGGCAGCTCGACTTCTTCGACCGTGAGCCCGAGCGAGGTGCCCAGCTCAGCGAGGTGCCGCATCCACGGCTTGTACGGCATCGAGTTGTCCGAGCAGCACGGAACGACGGCGAAGGGCAGCGAGTGTTTCGCGGCGTACTCGATGATGACACGGGTGGCGCCGTCGGCATGCAGACCCACGACGAGGTCGGCGGTGCACGGCTCGTCGAGCGTGAAGTCGCGCTGGGCGTACTCGACGGGCAGGTGTTTGTGGCGGCGATCGAAGGTGAGGCAGCTGCGGCCCCGCGCGACGAGCGCTTCGTTCAGTTTGCCCATGCCTCCGGCGACGTCGAACACGCGCTTCGTCTCGGGGAAGCGCGAGACGAGCAGATCGGCGAGCAGATCGAAGCGGCGTTTGTCGGCCATGGCGAGGGTGTCTCAGTCGACGGAGATGAGGCGCACCTTCTTGTAGATGCGGCGGTCGAGCGGCAAGCGCGCGTCGATGAAGCCGAGCGCTTCGTCGAACTCGAAGGTGAAGGTGGGAATCGGGGGACTGATGGAGACGACCAGCTCGAAGGCCCACAGGCTGATCAGCTCCTTCTTCCCGTGCAGCACTTCATCGGGTGGAGGCGGCAGCTTCTCGGCGGCGGCTTTGACGTCGGCGATCGCCTCACGATCGACCGAGGCGTCATTCGAGGGCCCGACGAGCTCGACCTTCAGCAGCTTGCCCTCGAGGTTCTGCGTCACCCGAATCGTGGCGCGGCGCGTGGCCTTGAACTGCTCGCGCATCTGGCGTGACACCTCTTTGCGGGCCTCGAGGTCGACGCCGCCGATGCCTTGAATGTTGTTGGTGACGGTCGCGGTGCGGCGGCTGGCGTTGTCATTCGAGACGGGCGCATCGATGGGCGCGCCGGTGGCTCCGAACTGCGCGGCCTTGTCGAGCCAGATTTCGTTGAAGACCTTCGTGTTCTGCACGAACTGTTCGCCGTAGCCCGCGAGGCCCTTCTTCGAGACCGCACGGTCGGCGTCCCAGTTCTTGATGAGCGCCTTGCCGAGCTGCACGTAATACGGGTGCACGAGGCCGCGATCGACCTTGCCGCGGCCGATGGTCTCGCGAGTCAG
The DNA here is from genome assembly GCA_943370055.1 of Archangium gephyra. Lineage (GTDB taxonomy): Bacteria > Myxococcota > Myxococcia > Myxococcales > Myxococcaceae > Xiheimicrobium > Xiheimicrobium gephyra_A. Next base: position 61,924 of record CALRPN020000052.1, on the reverse strand, counting down.
GTCTCCAACGAGGTCTTTCGAGATCTCGGGAGCGCGAAGGCCCTTCGGTTCGTCGCTCTCTTCGAAGACGCCAGCGTCGAGCGCGAGCGCGAAGGTGCCTCCTGGAATCAGCGACGGGCGCTCGATGGTCGGAGGGCGGAGCGGTTCTGTCGGCGCGTCCTGCTGCGGCCGGTCGCTCTGGAGCGGCTCCACCGGCGTCTCAGGCGTCGGAGCGGGCTGCTTCACGACGGGGGCGTTCTTCTTCACCGGCTTGTCGACCGGCTTCTGCGGCTCGGGCGGTTTCGGCGGCTCTTCGACGACGGGCGGTGGAGTCGGCGGAAACTCGACCTCGACCATGGTGATGCGGGTCGACGAATCACGAACCTGGCGCTCTGGCATGCGCGAGACAGCGACGAACGCGGCGGCATGCAGCCCGAGGCTGATGACGAACCCTGCCAGCGTCAGCGTGTCGTTGCGTCCCTTCACGTTCGTGCGTCAACACTACCGCCGCAGCGAGCCCCCCGCCCGAACCCTGCTCGAATGGCGGAGCGCTTCGTCAGGCCTTGAGCCCATCGAGGATGAGCGTGGCCAGGGCCTCGGGCACCTCGAGCGGGTTGCCGATGTCCTCTTCCTGCAGCACCGCGAGCAGCAGCCGCTCCGAAGCGCCGACGACGGTGAGCGCGCTGACCGGCACCGGAATCGGTTTCAGAATGCGGTGGGCCTGCGCCTGCGCGGTGATGCTGATGGCCCACTTCGAGACGGTCTTCGAGAGCTCGACGATGGGCACGCGCGGACCGTTCGCGGGAGCGCGGCACTCCTGCAGGTACAGCCGCACCTCACCGGGGTGCACCATGAGCAGCGTGGCGACGACGTCTCCGACCTTTCGGTACGCGGCGAACTGCGCGTCACGCGTGGCCGCGGTCTGCAGGTCGATGCTGCAGTCCTCGAGTGCCTTCGTCATGAGTGCGCGCGCGGGGTCGATGACCTCTGACACGAGCGCCGTCTGCGTCTCGAAGTACCGATAGAAGCCGCCCTTCGCCATGCCGGCGCGCTTCATGATGTCGTCGACGCTGACGGCGTCGATGCCGCGCTCGAGGAAGAGATGGAGTGCGGCCTCTTTGATCGCCGCCGCCTTCTCCTTCCGGTTCGTGTCGCGCACCCCTCCCTCGGGGCCTGGACGAGGCGTGGCCTTTTTCTTCAGCACGGGCTTGTTTTGTCGTGACCGTTTGGTCATTATTCCATCTCCATCAGGCCGGAACAGTTCTCGAGGAGCTCAACATGCTCGGCATTCCCATCGGGTTGGCAGCGTCGAACGCGGGCGAGTGGTTCATTCACAAGTACTGGCTGCATGGGCTCGGGAAGAACAAGAAGAGCTTCTGGTCCTTTCACTGGCACGAGCACCACCGCGAGTCGCGGAAGAACGACATGGTCGACTCGCAGTACGTGCGCAGCGTGCTGACGTGGTCGCCGCAGGGCAAAGAGGCGTTGGCGCTGGCGCTCGGTGCGATGGTGATGGTTCCGATGTTCCCCGTGGTGCCGTTCTTCACGGGCACCATCTGGTACCGCATGTACCGGTACTACGTGATTCACAAACGCTCGCACCTCGACAAGAGCTGGGCACGCGAGAACCTGCCGTGGCACTACGACCACCACATGGGGAAGGACCAGAACGCGAACTGGTGCGTGACGCACCCCTGGTTCGACCACGTGATGGGCACGCGCAAGCTGTACGAGTACTCGGCGCGCGGGCCGTCGGATGAGTCGGCGCCCGCGTCGAAGCAGAAGTCGTTGCTCGGCCGCGCGTGGGACGGGCTCAAAGAAGCGTGGGACGTGAAGAAGAAGCTCGGCGGAGAGAAGAAGCACGCGCACCTTCGCGTCGCGGCCTGAGTCACTTCGTCGCAAGGAGAAACGGCAGCACCACGCCGCAGCGCTCGACACAGGGCGGGTAGAAAGCGCCCTCCACGCGGCCACCAGCAGGCGGAGGTGGGCCCCACCAGAACTCGGCGAGGGCGACGGGCTCGAGGCCGAGTGAGAGCGCGCAGCCGATGAGTCTGGGACCGGCACAGTCGGCGGTTCCCCATGGAGGCGCGGCGCCACCGAAGAGCGCACGCAGTGGGAGTTCGACGCCGGCTCTGTTGCGCAGACGGTAGGTGTCGAAGATGGCCGCCATCGCGTCTCGTGAGGCCTGGGCGCGCGTGGCCGTGAGCGTGGCGTGTTGGCGCTCGAAGTCGTCGACCTGCGCGACCAGGGAGACACGTTCCTGTTTCCACGCGGCGTTTCGTTCTCGGCCGAGCGTCGTGTCGGCGCGGCTCTCGAGGTCGAGGGCGCGGGCGTCGGCTCCCTCGGTGCGTGCGGTGTTGCGGCGCGCCTGACGTTCTTTCAGCTCGAGTTGGAGCGCGCGCTTCTTGCCGCCAACGCGCGCGTCGAACGCCTCGAGCGCACGGCGCGCCTCGGCCCAGGCAGTGGAGTTCCCCAGTGCTTCGAGCTCGGCCGTGAGCGCGTGAACCGCCGCATCCGACGCAGCTTCCGCACGCAGTCGCGCAGGCACGTCGAAGAGCGGCGGTACGAAGCCAGGCACTTCCCAGTCCCAGCCGAGCTGGCCCGAGAAGCCGTGCAGCACGCCGACCGCTCCATCGGGAGCCCGGACGACGAGCACGCCGAACATCTTTCCGCCCGAGGGCTTGTGCAGCAGCTCGACGCCGTAGCCGTCCGTGATGAACCCGCTGCGCAACCGCGCCATCAACCGCTCGGCCGCCTCACGCGCGAGCGGGTGATCAGCGAAGACGTCGGCCGTCGTCGCTACCTCGGGCGTCGGCTTCCACCAGCTCACCAACGGGGAGGATGTCTGAGGCCGCTCCGCGCTCATCGGGCGTTGCCTTATCCGAAGTGCTTGCGCGGTGGTGTTGGCGCCCACCTGACCCGAAAACCACCCGGTCCCTGCGCCTGCACTGTTGGTAGCTTTCCGGCGTGGCCGAGATGCTCCGGGTGTTCGTGGTGGAAGACGACGCGCTCTTGCGTGAGCACCTCGTCGAGCTGCTCTCGACCTGCGGCGCGTTCGAGGTCGCCGGCGTGGCGGGTTCGGGTGCAGAGGCGCTCGAGACCTTCGTCGCTGCGAAGCCTGACCTCGCGCTGGTCGACCTCGGCCTGCCCGACATGAGCGGCCAGGCGCTGATTCGTGAACTCTCAACCATGGGCACGCGCGCCCAGATGATGGCGCACACGGTCTTCGATGATCGCGCCAACGTGCTCGAGGCCATCAAGGCGGGCGCGTCGGGCTACGTGCTCAAGGGCTGCACGCCGGAAGACCTCGTCAGCGCGTTGAAGTCACTGCACGCGGGTGGCGCCCCGATGAGTCCCCGCATCGCGCGCGCCGTGATGCTCGAGCTGCGCAGCTCGCCCGACGCTCCCGAGCCAGACCTGCTCAGCCCGCGTGAGCGGCAACTGCTCAAGCTCGTCGACGAGGGGCTCACCTACAAGCAGATCAGCGACGCGCTCCACGTCAGCACCCACACCGTGCACAGCCACATCAAGAACATCTACGAGGCGCTGCACGCCCGGAGCCGCGCCGACGCGCTCGCGAAGGCGCGCGGCCGCGGCCTCATCTGATCAGCGTCCGTTGAACTCGGGGCGGAACAGCGTGACGTTCTGCACGACGCCGCCGGTGCCGATGACGCCCGCAGGCAGCAGCGGCCCGTGCCCCTGATAGGCGCCGAAGTTCCGGGTCACGAGGCAGTGTTCGTTCGACTCACACAGCCCGTTGTCGTTCCCGACGCCGTCTTCGAAGAGCTCCTGCGCGTTCTCGAGGAAGGTGATGGAGCACTGCATCGTCTGCGCGTTCCAGCTCGCGCCGGGAATGTCTGCACAGTTCGAAGACGTGATGAGGAAGCCGCCGAAGACGTGCGTGAGCACCTGGTTGCCCGAGGTCGGTGCAGGCAGCTTGTTGCGCAGGTAGATGTCGGTGGAGCCACCCGCGCCTGGCCCTGCGTCTGGTGGTTCGATGCCGCGCAGCGAGTAGTCGAACACCTCGCACACGGCGTTGGTGCCGAAGCACGGGCCGCGATGCTGCACGCTCGGCCAGCCGTAGAAGGCGATGCCTCCGTCGTACGGGTTCGGCGTGTCGGGGCCGATGGGGCCGGCCTTGCCCCAGCCACGAAAGCGGTTGTCGAAGCGGTGCCAGTCGGTGATGGCCGACAGCGCCGCCGCGCCCTGGTCGTCCGATTGGTTCGCCGAGTCACCCACGGTGCCCGTTCGAATGCGGCTCGAGAACGTCCAGTAGGGCAGTGACGTCTGCAGCAGCGTGGCGTTGCTGCCGAAGAGGCCGCCGTCGGGGAGGGTGGTGGGCGCGTTCGCGCAGAGGTTCGTCAGCCCCTTCGGCCCAAACGGCGCCGTCCACGCGCTGCAGCTCGCAATGGCGTCGGTGACCTGAAGAAGGCCGGTGAAGACGTGCGGAATGGAGGGGTTGTTGTTGGTGATGACGAGGTCGCGCAGATAGCTGATGCCGTTGTCGTGCAACGCCACGTGATGCGAGCGAACCGCGCCACCCTGCAGCGAGTAGCCAGAGTGGCTGAACGTGGTGCCGTTGTTGGCGATCGCCACGTTGTTCAGCAGGTGCGAGTTGTACGAGAGCTCGACGCCGTTGGCCGTGTTGTCGGCCACCGTCATGTCCTTCACGAGGTGCACCACCTGCGTGATGAAGTTCGCGGCGGAGAGGCCCGGGCCCGTGTTCGCCGCAGAGACAGCCCCGACGAGCACGATGCCGTTCGGCGTGCCACTCAACGCGATGCCGCCGCCGTTGCCGATGGCGGTGATGTCGCTCCACACGCTGTTGAGCCCGCGCACCAGCACTCCAGCACCGGCGTTGTGCAACGAGCGCACGTCGTGAACCCGAACGCGCTCGACGTACATGACCTCGGTGGTGATGAAGCCGGCGGAGGCGTTGTTGGCGGTCACGACATGGCGCACGTCGACGTCGCTCGAGTTGATGAAGAAGCCATCGTGGTTGCCGATGGCGACGACGTCGCTGATTCGCTGGTCCACTGAACCGCTCATGCCGATGTTGACGGCCGAGGCGCCGCTCCCGTTGCCCTGGGCGAAGACGTTTCGGACGCGAATGAAGTCGCCGCCCGCACCGAAGCCACCGTTCACGTTGTTCAGCACGCGGATGTCACGCACGTCGCAGTTGTGGCAGGGGGCGATGGCCATCGCAGGGGGAATGGAGTTGGTGGTCGCGCCGCGAACCTCGACGCCACGAATTCTGCTGAACGGCGCGAGCGACACCGAGAGCCCGCGCGCAACGCCCGTCGCATCGAAGGTGCCTTCGACCCAGACCGGGCCCGAGGTCTGATCGATGCGCAACACGGTGGCGAGGGTTTGGGGCGAGTTGGTCGACAGCACCGCAGTCGGAGCGGTCACGAACGACGTCATCGCCTGGTCCATGTTGAAGAGGTTCTGCTGGCTCTGGCGGATCGCGAAGATGGTGCGGGTGGCTCCGCTCGCGTTGCGAAGGAAGCCCGAGGTCGTCGGCACGACGAAGGGGTTCAGCCACCAGACCGTGGACGCGCTCGTGACGGTGGTCGCGCCGCTCGAGATGCTCACGCTGTTCGGCCGGAACCCGGGAGTGGTTGGCGTGAAGTCGATGAGGTCGGTGAGCCGCTTGCCGGCCTTCAGGGAAGTCGAGCGAACACGGACCGCACCTGCGTCGAGGTCACAGACCCAGTCGAACGCGCCGAGCGCGTCGGAGATGGTGACGCCGGTGCAGCTCGAGAGGGTCGGTGCACGGAAGACGCGCAGCTCGCCAGCGTGAATGCAGGCACCGGCGCGCATCGATTGCTGCGAAGTGAAGTTGCAGGCGACGCCGGTCGACGAGAACGCGTCGGCTCCATCGTTGCTGACCCACTCGTTCCACTGCGAGGTCGTTCCGTAGACCGGGAGAACGGTGTTGGCCGCTGAGCCTCCAGCCGTCGACCCGCCAGCCGTCGACCCGCCAGCCGTGGATCCGCCAGCTGTCGATCCACCCGCTGTCGATCCGCCCGCTGCTGATCCGCCCGCCGTAGATCCGCCCGCCGTTGATCCGCCCGCTGCTGATCCGCCCGCCGTCGATCCGCCCGCCGTTGATCCGCCCGCCGTTGATCCGCCCGCCGTGGATCCGCCCGCCGTTGATCCGCCCGCGGTTGTCGAGCCACCTGCAGCAGCGCCGCCACCGCTCCCTCCGGCGGTCGCTCCGCCACCGCCGCGTCCCCCACCACCTGCGTCGGGCGATTGTCCGCCGTCGTTGCACGCGCAGAGCGCGACACACGCCAGCACCACGATTCTGAACCTCGTCATTTGGCTCCCCCGGCTCGCTGCGCTGGCCGAATCATCGGTGGGTTGAACGCACGAGGTGAGCGCGCGGATGGGTGATTTTCAGGTGACGTGGGAGAATGCCGACGTGCTCTCGCTCCTCGCTGCTGCGCTGACGTCCGTCACGCCGCTCGACACCGGGTGGCAGGCGCGGTGGGGCGACCTCGAGGTGTCGGCTGAGGGCGTGGTGCAGGCGCTCCCCGACGACGGCTGGGAGGACTTCGCCGTTCCCGGTTGGGCTCCGCGTGCGCAACGAGCGGGACGAGACACGGTGTGGCTGCGCCGCCGGTTGCCTGCAGACGCGGGAGGACAGAGCCTTCAGCTCGACGCCGTCGTCGGGCGCTTCGAGCTCTTCATCGGTTCCTCCCGGGTCGCGCTGTTCCCGTCTCCCCTCGGCGTCGAGGGCCACGGGCTCGACGGCCTGCCGTGGCATCACGTCGCGCTCCCCGCGCACGCGGGTGATCAGTGGCTCTTCATGCGGGTGCGCTCGGCCTACCCGCTGGCCGGGTTCCAGGGCACGCCGATCATCGGGGCGCGGGAAGAGTTGGTGCTGGAGATCGTCCGTCGCGACCTGGGCAAGTTCGTCGTGGGGACGTTGCTCGTGCTCATCGGTCTGCTCGGCCTCTTCCTGATTCGAGGAGACTCGCGAGCGCTCATGCTGGGGCTCATCCCGTTTGCCCTGGCTGGCGGCGCGTACATTCTCTTCTACACGCAGCTCAAACAGCTCGTGGTCCCGCTGACCGCGCCCTTCTGGTTCTTCCTGTGGGTGCTCAGCGTCTCGGTGCTGCCTGCGGCGTGGCTCCGGTTCTTGTCGCAGGCGCTCGATACGCCCTCGCCGTGGTTGTTGCGGGCCAGGCGGGCGCACGAGGTGCTGGGCTCGGTCTACATGGGGGTCGGGCTGGTGGCCTGGGCGCTGCTCGAGGTCTGGCCCTTCGGGGATCGCGTGGTCGTGCTCGTGTTCTTCGTCGTCGGCATGGCGTTGCGGGTGCTGATCGCCGCGTCGAGCACGCTGTCGATCGTGGTGCTCGTGCGTCTGGCCCTGGGGCGTGGCGCTGCAGCCGACCGGCCGCGCGCTCGCATTCTGCTCAGCGGGGTCGGGTTTCTCCTGCTGGCGACGTGGGTCAACGTGCTCGCCGCGCTCGGCGTCGCGCCGCAGTCGCAGGGCTCGGGTGTTCCCCTGGGGTTGTTCGCCGTCACCGTCGCGCTCGCGGTCCTGGTGCAACGGGCGTGGAGCGATGCACGTCAGCGGGTCCTCAGGTCAGAGCTCGAGCTGCTCCACCGCGCGAAGGAGAAGGAGGCCATGCTGCGCGACCTGCACGACGGCATCGGCAGCGTCACCACCAACATTCGCCTGCTCGCCGAGCTGGGGAAGAAGGACGCGGCGCGTGGAGCGCGCGCGCTCACCACCATCGCCGAGCTCTCTGCCGAAGGGCTCGCCGAGCTTCGGGCGTTCACCCAGACCCTCGATGACGCGCAGGTCACCTGGCCGGTGCTCATCGCCGAGCTGCGGCGGTTCGGTGGACAGCTCATCGAGGCGCACGACAAGTCCTTCGTGCTCGAGGCCAGCGTCGACGAGCTCGCCCCCGCGCCAGGCGGCGTCGTCACCCTCGCGCTGCTCCGCGTGTTTCGAGAGGCCCTCACCAACGTCGTCAAACACGCCCAGGCCACGCGGGTGGACGTGAAGGTGGTCGTGACGAAGAGCCAGGTCGAGTTCCTGCTCCGAGACGACGGCGCGGGCGGTGGGAGTGGCGGTGGTGTCGACACGGGCCGCGGCGTGAAGAACATGCGCGCTCGCGTGGAAGAGCTGGGCGGGGCGCTCGAGGTGGTGAGCGCGCCGTCACGTCAGCTCACGCTCACCCTGCCTCTGCTCACTTCTTCTTCTTGAGATCCTGCGCGCGGTCGTTGCGTTCCATGCGCTTGAGCGGGTCGTCGTGACCGATGAAGTTCGCGGCGCGCGCGGCGACCTCGACAGCCTTCTTGTGAAGGCGTGACGGGTCGTACTGGTACTCGGGCGCGTGGGACGCTCCGAACGCCTGCAGGAAGCTGCTCGCGAGCTCACGATCGTCTTCACTCGAGCCGGGAGCGAGCAGCGCCACGACCTCGGGGTGCCCGTTCGCGCCGGCTTTGAGAATCGCCGTCTCCTGCTCATCGTCGCGCCACGTCGGCTCGGCGCCCTTCGCGAGCAACAGCTTCACCGCGTGCGTGAGCCCACGGCGCGAGGCCTCGATGAGCGGCGTCGTCTTGCCTGGCCCGAGTTCGTTCACGTCTTTCGTCTCGGCCAGCGCGCGCTCGATGGCTGACAGGTTCTCGGTCTCGATGGCCTCGAAGAGGGACATGGGGTGAGCAGACCTCAAGTTCCGCTGGCGCGGCAACGTTCTCAGCGCGAGTCACAAGACTGTTCACACGAGTTCTCACCACGCGAGAAATGTGACGGGACCGTGGAGTGACTTCACCTCGCGATCTGTGCGACAGCACGCGGCATGCGAGTAGCCGGTTTCCTGCTCCTGTCGTCGCTCATCGGTTGCACCTGCGCGGGCCCGAAGATTCAGGTCGTGCGTGAAGACGACGCGGGCCTTCCCGCCGAGTGCGTTGTCTCCGTCGAGATCTGCAACGGGCGCGACGACGACTGCGATGGTGCCATCGACGAAGAGCAGCCGATGGTCGAGTGTGGCATCGGCGCGTGCAAGCGCAGCGTAGGCAGCTGCCTCGAAGGCACGCCGCAGACCTGTACCGCTGGCGCTCCGACGGCCGAGACCTGCAACGGCAAAGACGACGACTGCAACGGCGCGACCGACGAGAACCTGATGCCGGCGATGTGCGGCGTCGGCGAGTGCGCGGTGGTCGCGTCGACGTGCATGGCGGGTCAGCAGCAGGCCTGCATGCCGGGCGCTCCGGTCGCCGAGGTCTGCAACGGCAAGGACGACGACTGCGACGGCTCAGCGGACGAAGGGCTGCTCACCAACGCGTCGGGCGATCTGCGGCTCACCAACGACCCGGCGACGAGCGACTTCGTCTACATCGCGTCGTCGACGAACGGCTTCGGCCTCGTCTGGCAGGACGCGCGCGACGGCAGCGCGATGAAGGGCGACATCTACTTCGCGGCGCTCGACAAGCAGGGCCGGCGGCAGGGCGGCGACGTTCGCGTGAGCAACACGCCTGGCATCTCGTCGCACCCTGCGATGGCGTTCAACGGGCAGCGCTGGGGCCTCGTCTACTCCGACGACTCGACCGACAACCTCGAGCTGTACTTCCGCTCCATCTCGACGACGGGGCAGCCACTGGGTTCGCCGGTGCGCATCACCAACGCGCCGCTCGACTCCGACTGGCCCGACGTCGTGTGGACTGGCCAGGAGTACGCGATGGCGTGGGAAGACGAGCGCGCCGGAAACAACAAGCAAGACCTCTACTTCATGCGCTTCGACACCAACGGCACGCGGCTCGGTGGAGAGGTGCGCGTCACCACGGACGCCGCGCGGCAGAGCTACCCGATTCTCAAGTGGAGCGGGCAGGGCTTCGGCCTCGCGTGGACCGACTGGCGTGACGGCAACCGCGAGATCTACTTCCGCCGCCTCGAGGTCGATGGCCGGCCGGCAGGCAATGAGGTGCGCATCACGAGTAACGCCGCCGACTCCGCGTGGTCGGACCTCGCGTGGAATCCCGACCGGCGCGAGTGGGCCATCGTGTGGCACGACACGCGCGACGGAAACGCCGAGGTGTACTTCCAGCGGCTCGACGCGATGGGCGCGAAGCTCGGTGGCGAAGTGCGGCTCACCAGCGCGGCCGGTTTCTCGGGCTACCCGAGCATCGACTGGAACGGCTTCGAGTACGGCGTGTCGTGGCAGGACGAGCGCGTCACCGCAGGCAAGCCGGCCATCTATTTCATGCAGCTGTCCGGTACCGGCGTGAAGAACGGCAACGACCTGAAGCTGTCGAGCGGCAATGGCTCGGCGACGTTCACCACGGCGCTGTGGAACGGCACCACGTTCGCGTTCTGCTGGCGTGACGACCGCAACGGCGCGACGAACACCGAGCTGTACTTCGCGTACGTTGGTTGTCCCTGAGGTCAGGCGAGCACGTCAGTCGGTGCTTCCGAGGGCCTCGTCGATGGTCTGCCGGCGTACTCCGGCTCAGCGACGCTGCATGTTCGAGAGTCCCTCCAGCGCGGCGGCTCGGCGTTTGAGCCTGTCGCGCTGTTTCACGTTCTCCGTCAGCATCGATGCGCGTTCGAACTCCTCTCGCGCTTCGTCGCGGCGACCGACTTGCTCGAGCAGTTCGGCACGAGCAGCCGGCAAGAACGGGTAGCGCGCCAACGCGGGCTCGGTGCGCAACGCATCGAGCAGCACCAACCCGGCCGCAGCCCCTTCAGCGCGAGACACCGCGAGCGCGCGATTGAGTTCGATCACCGGCGACGGCCTCAGCGCCGCGAGCGACGCGTACAACGCAGCGATGCGCTCCCAGTCGGTCGCCTCGGTGGTCTGGGCGCGGGCATGACACGACGCAATCTCAGCCTGCAGTTGATACGGCCCCGCTGCGGTCGCGACCGCCCTCGCCCGCTCGAGCGCATTCACGCCCTCCGCAATCGCAGCGGCATCCCACTGCGCCCTGGGCTGATCGGCCAACAGCACCGGCTCGTTGGCCGCATCGACGCGCGTCGCCAACCGGGACGCCTGAAAGGCCATGAGCGCGTTGAGCGCGTGCACCTCGGGCTCATTGGGGGCGAGCCCCGCCACGAGCCGCCCCAGTCGGCGGGCCTCGTCGATCAGCGCAGGCCGCAACAGATCTTCACCCGCGCTCGCCGAGTACCCCTCGTTGAACACCAGGTACACGACCTCGAGCACCGACGAGAGCCGCGGGCTCAGCTCGTCACCGCGTGGCAGCTCGAACGGCACCTGCGCCTCACCGAGCGTCCTCTTCGCGCGCACCAGCCGCTGCGCGATGGTCGGCTCGGTCGACAGAAACGCGCGGGCGATGTCGGCCGTCGACAACCCGCACACCAACCGCAACGTCAACGCCACCCGCGCTTCCGATGAGAGCACCGGGTGACACGAGAGGAAGACGAGGCGGAGGACGTCATCGGTCACCTCCGTGTCCATGCGCGCCTCGAGTTCGTCACCGGGGTGGTGCGACTGCGGCTCGTGGGCGAGCGACTCCGACACGCGACCAGCGAGTTTCGCGCGCTGCAGGTGATTGAGCGCGCGGTTCTTCGCGGTGGTCATCAACCACGCGCCGGGGTTCGCCGGCGTGCCCTGTCGCGGCCACTGCTCGAGCGCGGCGACGAGGACGTCCTGGACCAGTTCCTCAGCCAGCGCCACGTCGCGCGTGAGCCGGGTCAGCGCGCCGACGATTCGCGCAGCCTCGTCCTTCCACACGCGGGCAATGGCGTCGGCCAGCATCGCAGCCGACCATAGCCGCCCTGCTCACTTCTTCGGAGGCGCACCCGGATCGAAGATCTGCAGAATCTCGCCCGTGCCGTCGCCCGCGATGCTCATGAACTCGCGCGCGATCGCCACCGCTTCGTCTTTCGACGTCACGTCGATGAGCGCGAAGCCGTCGATGAGCTCTTTGGTCTCGGTGAAGGGCCCGTCGAGCACGGTGAAGGTGCCGCCTTCCTGCGAGAGCTGCAGGCCGCGGGTCGGCCGGACCAGTCCTCCCGAGAGCACCACCACGCCCGACTTCACGTGCTTCTCGGTGAAGGCGCCCAGCGCCGCCATCTGCTGCGGAGTCGGCGGGGCTGCGTTCGGCTTTCCTGCGTAGGTCATGAGGAACTTCATCAGGGCTCCTTGAGGTGAGGGTGAACTTCAGGGTGAAGTGACGAGACGACGAACGCGTTGGTCGCGGAGGAAAAGCCCGCTCCACAGCAACGCCCCAACGTACGTCGGGAAGAGCACGTGACTGAAGAGTGGATTGCCGACGCGCACGTGCACCAGCACCGCTCCGCCGAGGTAGCCGGTGAGCAAGACGGCGCCGAGAGGCGCAGTGCGGGGCACGAGGTAGATCGCGAGGCATACCGCGAGCAGGAGCGCGAGATCGACGGACCTGCTGCGCGGCAGACCGAGTTCGTCAGACGCGACGTCGACCATCGGGAGTCGCATCAACTTGATGCTCACGTCGAAGAGCAGAAACAAGACCGGCAGCGCCGACAACACGCGACCGGCCCACACAGCGCGAGGAGAAATGGGGGTCATGAACTGACGACAAGTGAGCCCCCGTCAAATCGACACGAGGCTCACCTTTCTGCAACCCCTCGAGTTCTCGGGGCATGGCGGCCCGGCGCTTGCGCCCTCCGAGCGGACAGCCCAACGAGCGTCTTCTCAGCGTTCTCCAAGCTGAAACAAGTCAGCCGTGCGTCGCCAGGGCCAGCGCAGACGGCGTCGCGACCTCGACTTCACTCGCCGCATCGGAGCCCTTGAAGAACCCCTTCGTGCGCTCGAGGTGTGACGACTTGAGCAGCGTGCCCGCGCGCAGCAGCTCGACGGTCATCGACGCGGGTCGCAACGCCGAGAGCAGCACGACGTTCGGCGCCAGCTGCGAGAACGTCGTCGACACGCGCTCGAGCGACTGACTCAACACTGCCATCGCCCACGGACCCGAGGTCGCAGTTCGCTGTGCTCCGTCGGGCATCGCTCCTGTCACCACGCGTCCAGGAAAAGGAACGAGCGACCGTTCGCCCCGTTGATCGAACGCCGCGTGCGCGCGCTGCAGCACCATCGTCAGCAGATCTCCCACGAGCTCCCGGCTGCCGCTGGCGTTCGCGACCGTGCGCTCGATGCTGCCGGTCACCTCGAGCATGACGTCGATCCACCGCCCCTCCGAGGGCAAGACCAACGACCCCAGCGCGCGCGTCACCTCACCGCTCACCTTCACCGTCACCGCCTTCGTGACTTCGTTCAGCGCCTGCTCGAGCAACTGCTCAGCGGTCGCGACGACCGGCACCGCTGGCAGGCCAATGCGCGACGCCACGACGTTCACCGCGTCGAGCCTCGCGAGCGCCGCCTCGAGCGCCTTCGTTCGGACCTCGAGCTCGAGCTGAATCTCGACGTTGCGCTGGCCGACTTTCAGGCGCGCCATCAGCTCTGCAGGCATGGGTGGCTTCGACAGAAAGTCGTCCGCTCCGGCCTTGAGGCCCTCGACCACGTCCTGCTTCTCGGTTCGTGCGGTCAGCAACACGAGGTGCGGGCGAATGCCCAACGGCACCTCGCGCACCCGTCTGCAGACGTCGATGCCATCGAGCCCCGGCATCTCCCAGTCGAGCAAGGCCAGGTGCGGCCCGTTCACGTCGAGCAACGACGACAACGCCTGCGCGCCATCACCCACCGAGACCACCTCGTGGCCCGCGCGCCTGAGCAGTCCCGCCAGTTGCGTCCGCTGAGTGTCGGAATCGTCGGCCACGAGAACACGCATCGAAAAAACCTAGCGACCATGAACCTCGCCGGCTCGGGCGTCATGATCCTGACGCGCTCGGCTCGAGTCTTCTCGCGAGCATTCGTTCGTCAGACGAGCGTCGAGAGTGCGCGCTCGAACGCACGTGCACGACGCGACGGCAGTTCGACGAAGGGGACGGGCCCGAGAAAGCGAACCCGGGGGAAGCGGTGCTCGAGCGCGGCCTTGTTCATGTTCACCGAGGGATCAGCCTTGCCCTGCGACGAGACCAGCACGACCGCCGCGACACGGAGCCCCCGCGACGCCAGCGCCTCGAGCGTCAACGTCGTGTGGTTGATGGTGCCCAGGGCGGAACGCGCCACCACGACCACCGGCAGGTTCAAGGCCTCGATGGCGTCGATGACGTCGTGTCGCGAATCCAACGGCACGCGAAGCCCGCCAGCACCTTCGGTCACACCGGCACCGTCACCGAACGACGCGAACGTCGACTGCATCGCCCGCCAGGACGTGGTGCGCCGCTCCCGCTTTGCCGCCATCGCCGGAGCCAGCGGCGCCTTGAAGCGAAACAGACTGACGGTCTCGAGCGGCTGCCAGCCTCCACCCGCGTGCTGCAGCGCGAGCCCATCGGCCGGCGCGTCGAGCGAGGCCATGCCGCTCTCGAACGGCTTGAACGCGAACGGCCGGTGCCCACGCTTCACCATCAGCCGAAGCAACGCCGCGCTCACCTGCGTCTTGCCCACGCCCGTGTCGGTGCCAGTGACGAAGTACCGCGGTGCCATGGGAGCCCTTGTGCCGTCGACCCGGCCGAGGAGCAATGGGCGCCGACAGCGCGGGTTGGCAAGGTGCCCGGCACTCGCTACACAGCAGCTTCCCTCTCTGGCCGAAGAGCGGGCCCGTCTCCCCGCCGGGAACGCATGGAGTCTTCAATGCAACGTCGTCTTCTGCTCGCGTTGGCGCTGTTCGCGCCGCTGTCCGCGCTCGCGACCGTGGTGCTCTCGTTGTCGATGGAGGAGCTGACCACGAAGTCATCCCTCGTCGTCCGCGGCACCGTGCACCGCGTCGACACCCAGTGGGACGAAGCCCATCGCGGCATCTGGACGACGTCGGAAGTGGTGGTGCGTGAGGTGCTCAAGGGTACGCAGCGTACGACCGTGCTCGTGAAGCAGCCGGGTGGAACCGTCGGAACGTTCTCGCAGCGCGTCTCGGGCGTCGCGACCTTCACGCCCGGCGAAGACGTGGTGCTCTTCCTCGAGCCGGCCGTCGACGTGCCCGACGCGTTCGTGCCGTACTCGATGAGCGCCTCGAAGGTGTCGCTCGTACAGAAGGGTGGTCAGACGGTGGCGCTGCGAGACCTCTCGGGGCTCTCGTTCGCGGTTCCTGGACAGAAGGGCGTCATTCGCCCGGTCGACGAGCGTGAGGTCCTCGGGGGCGCTGACGTCTTCCTCCAGCGCCTTCGCGCGGCCGTGAAGGGCGGTGCGCGATGAACCGCCTGCTCGCCGTCGCGCTGCTCTCCCTCTCGTTGCCTGTGCTCGCGACGCCCGGCTCGAACCGCTGGTCGCTCGACCCCTGCACCACGTCGTGCCGCGTGCGCGCGACGAACCAGACGACGACCAACATGTCGTGCCTCACCGGCCGCTGCTACCCCGAGGTGCGCTTCGCGACGGCGGTGTGGAATCGGCTCAGCGGCACGGGGGCTGGGATCAGCGCGATGGTCATCAACGGCTCGCAGGCGGTGCAGTACTCGGTCGTGCTCACCGGCATGCAGTCGGCGTTTCAGAAGTGGTCGGTGTCGAACACCGCACTGACCTGCGGCACCTCGATGAACTTCGAGTTCCAGGGCACCTACGCGTCGCCCACCGGCACGACCGCCATCGACGGCAATGACGACAACAACAACGTCATCTGGCTGGGCGGCAACTTCTGGCGGCACGGCAGCGGCACGCTCGGCGTCACCACCACCTCGTTCTTTCCCGGCGAGATCACCGACGCCGACATGGAGCTCAACAACAACTCCATCTGGGCCAACGACGGCCGTCAGACCGCCATCGACTACGAGAGCGTCGTCACCCACGAGGCTGGCCACTTCGTCGGCATGGACCACACGAACTCGGGCAACGCGGTGATGAACCCGACGGTCGGCAGCGGCGTGGTGAAGCGCGCGCTGCTCGCGCCCGACGTGAGCGATCTGTGCACGATGTACCCGGGCGCCTCGGGCGGCCAGGGCGCGACCTGCACGAGCGCCACCCAGTGCGCAGGCGGCCGGGTCTGTGAAGGCGCGACGGGCTCGACGAACCTCATCTGTACGCAGGACTGCACGGCCGCGGGCGCGACGTGTCCCGCCGGGTTCTCGTGTCAGGCCTCCACAGCGAGCTTCGCGTGTCTGCCGCAGGTGGGCGTGTCTGACCTCTGCCGCTTCTGCACGACGGGCGCTGACTGCGTCACGGGGCAGTGCCTCACCAACGGCTCGGGCAACAACTGGTGCTCGACGACCTGCAACCCATCGGTCGCGGGCTCGTGTGGCGCTGGCTACAACTGCACCGCGATCGGCACGTCGTCGTACTGCGTTCCAACCGTGAGCTGCACGAACCAGTGCACGGTGGCGACGGCGGCTGCCGACTGCGCGCCTGGCTATGAGTGTGTGGGCGGTGGCTGCAACCCGACCGGCAACGTCGGCGACCGCTGCGAAGTCTCCGAGTTCTGCAACATGTGCGGTCTTTGCATCACCGACCCGACCGACCCGAACGTCGCGTTCTGCCGCAGTTGCTGCAACGGCCTGGGGGAGTGCTCCAGCTGCACTGCGACGACCTGCGCTTCGGGCCAGACCTGCGTGGGCTTGTCGGGATCGAACGCGCGGTTGTGTGTGCCCTCGTCGGGAGCGGCGCTCTGTCAGGCGTGCAGCGCGACGGTGACGTGCCAGTCGGGCCTGAGCTGCATCGCGGGCCTCTGCCGCTCTCCGTGCAATCCCGCGAACCCGGGTACGTGCGCGGCGTGCGCGCCGGTCTCGGGCGGCGGTGGCGTCTGCGCCTGCGGCCCGTCGGAGACGGCGGATGAAGGGCAGACCTGCTCCTTCACGGTGCCGATTCGCATCTGTCGCACGGGCCTGCGCTGCACCTCGGGGACCTGTCGCACGCCGTGTACGCCGACGGCTCCGGTGCCGTGTGGAACGGGCTTCACCTGCTCGAACGTGGGCGGCGTGAACGTCTGTACGCCCGGCGGCACTGGTGGCGGGAGCGCAGGTGGTGGAGCCGCGGGCGGCGGAACGTCAGGCACGGGCGGCGGAACGTCAGGCACCGGCGGTGGAACGTCAGGCACCGGCGGTGGAACAGCGAGCGCGGGTGGAACAGCGAGCGCGGGTGGAACGGCGACCGGCGGCGGCACGTCGGGCACGGGCGGTGGCTCGGGCGCCGGAGTCGCCGTCACCTGCGGCCCCTCGAATTGCATGGGCTGCTGCGCGAGCGGCATCTGCGTCTCGTTCCCCTCGAGCGAGCGCTGCGGCGTCAGCGGCACCGAATGCAAGGTGTGCGCGAACACGCAGACCTGCAGCGCTGGCAGTTGTGTCGCGAAGCCCACGACCTCGAGTTGCCTCGGGTGCTCGTCAGCTGAGCTGTCACCGTTGCTGCTGCTCGCGGTCGGTCTGCTGCGTCGACGCCGTCGCTGACGTCCGCGTCTCGGAGTTCAATCAGCAGCAGGTCGTTCGCGTTGCTGCTGTCGAATCGCCAAGAGGCGACGAGAGCCTCACCTCTTCGACAGGAAGGCTCCGACGGTGATGGAGCCTCCGAAGCCAATCACGAGCCAGACCGCGACCGGCGCGATCGCTCGAGCCAGCGGAGCCACTGCACCACCGGTTCGCTGGTGGTGCTCGAGCTGAGCGTTCCAGCCGCTCAGCATTCCGAACGTCGTGACGGCGTTGATGATCAGCACGATGAAGACCGGAATCGGCAGCAACTGACCCACGGCCAGCGCGACCGCGAGCAGGCGGGTGCGGGTCGCTTCACGGTCGAAGCCCAACGTGCGTTGGCGATGCCGCTCAGCCCGTCACGTCGACTGCTGCTCATCGGGCTGCTGGTGAACTCGGTGCCGATGCTGCACGCAGGGGCAGCGGGTGACGCCCACCACAAGGGTGCAGGGACACGAACGCGCCGCAGCGCTCGTACGTCTCCTGGCTCACGAGCACGTGCCGTCGACACTGCACGCCGAGGTCCCGCCATCACGGCCAGCGCCGCTACACGGCGAACCGGTGTCGCAGCAGGCGTTGCCCGAGAGCCCGCAACACCTGCCATCGGCGTGACAGCGAGCGCTCGCGCACTGAACGTTGGCGGTCGAGGCGGTGCACTTCGGCACGCAACCCAGAGCGCCCCCGTCGAGAACGTCGCAGACGGTGTCCAGGTTCGTGCACGTCGTGCCTGCCGTGGAGCAGCCCTTCAGGCAGACGCTCTGTGACTGGTACGTGCTGCAGACCCCGGGTGCAGGGCAGGTCGCGCTCGTGCAGTCGTCGCTGCAGTAGCCCGTTCCCCACGCGGGTCCGGTGAGGCACGTCGGGCGGCCCGACGCTCCCGGAGCGCAGTCACCGTCCCAGGTGCAGCTCGAGCCGAGCGGCCGGCTCCCGGGGCGCACACAAAAGCCCTTCTCCGAGCCGCCACCACACGTCTCGGGGCCCGAGCACACGCGGCACTCCTCGCTCGAGAGGCCTCCATTGCGGGCGCAACGCGTCGGGCTCACGTCGACGCAGGTTCCTTGAGGAACACCGGGGAGACAGCACTGACCAACCCCGCAGTTCCCGCACGTCGGCGGTGTGACACAGCGAAGACCGTCGCACCTCGAGGTGCCTCCGCAGGTCGCGCAGAGGTTCCCGCTGCTGCCGCAGTTCGAGTTCGTGGTGCCCGAGACGCAGCTCCCGAACGCGTCGCAGCACCCCGAGCAGTTGGTGGGGCCGCAGCCGCTCTGGCAGAGCCCGGCCGCGCAGCTGGAGCCCGGTGCGCAACTTCGACACGCAGTCCCGTCGAGCCCGCAGTTCGTCGCGCTGCCTCCGACGACACACGTCTCACCAAGGCAGCAACCCCGGCACGTGCCTGGCCCGCACCTCGCGATGCAGCGCCCGAACTCGCACATGAAGTCCGGACAGGAGTTGCAGGCCGTCCCTCCGAGGCCGCAAGCGAGGTTCGAGGTGCCGGGCTGACAGGTTCCCGAAGCGTCACAACAGCCAGTGCAGGTTCGCGCATTGCACCGGCTCGTCATCACACCCGCGTCGACACAGGGAACGACGAAGCAATACCAGGGCACGTTCGGAATCCCCGTTACCGGAGTGCCGCCATCGGGCGAGAGCGGGTTGGTGCTCCCACCGCCACCACCACAGCCGCAGCCGCTCGCGAGCAGCGCTGTGATCAGCAGCAGGGCAGAAGAACGCACAGGGCGCGAACCGTCGCTCGGCTGGTCAAGGTTGGTCAAGTGAAGGTAAATCAGCCACTTGAGTTCGATGGCGGCGGTTGTGTGCTTCTATCCGACACGATAGAGGCGGGCCATGCTTCGCACTTCGGCGTTCGTCCTCTCCGTCCTGCTTGTCGCCTGCGGTGGTCCTCTCTCGGTCGTCGACGACGTCGCCACGGACGACTTCGAAGCGCAGACCGACGCTGAGCTGACGAAGCTGGTGCGGGCGACGGGTGGTGGGCTGACGGTCACCTTCAAGCCGGTGCTCGTGTCGCGCGTCGAGAACAACCAGAAGAAGTGGATCATGGAGGGCACGGCGAGCCGCGACCTGTCCGAGGCGTTCTCGTTCGTTCCCGACGATGCCTTTGGTGAGGCGCGGCTCACGGGAGCGCGGACGTTCGAGGTGGCGCTCGCCGATGGCTCCGAGCTCAACACCGTTCTCTCGGGCCTGAAGCTGCTCGTGAAGCTGACGCCGACAGGCTCGACGAAGTCCGTCACGGCCGGAGTCGATCTGCAGCCGCGCTTTCTCTCGATCAAGGGCTCGACGCGCATCATCGTGCTGCCCGAGGTGAACCCGGTCTACGCGCGTGGCGGGCTCACCTACCGCGGTCGTGCACGCGCGGCGTCGGGAACGCTCTCGACGGCAACGACGACCGATGGAGCCGTCATCAACGTCGCGCTGCGCTCGAGCGGTCTGGGCGAATACGACGTCGACTTCACGTACGACAACCTCTCCATCGCGCTCGACGTGCCGGGCGTGAACGCCGAGACGGTCGAGTTCACCGGAGCGTCGACCACGGGTCAGGTGCGCACGAAGCGCTCGGTGCTCGGCGTCACGGTGAAGGCGCTCGCGCTCACCGTCGACGACCCGTACCACGTGTGGCCTTCGGCGACGTGCCCGACTGCCGTGCGCGCGTGCCTCAACGCGACCGCCATCGGAGCGACCGACTTCGGCGACTGCGGCACGTACCGCGAAGTGCGCGCGTGCGGGCTGCCGAATCAGATTCCGTCACTGTTCCCGTCGCCTGACGACCTCACGCCGCTGAACCAGGCGCTCTCGGCGCTGCAGGTGCCTGCGGGCAAGACGGTCGCGTACTCGGTGTTCGGACTTCACGACACGCGCAACGTGACGCCGGAGCTTGCGGCCCGCGCGTGGCTCGATCAGACCGGAACGACGGCGACGCCTGGCGCGACGCTGACGCCGGGACAGGTGAACACGCTGCTTGATGGATGGGCTGCCCGTTCGATGGTGCCCGCCGCTCAGCGCGCGATGTTCCAGAACAGCTTCCGCGCACTTCGCCTCGATGGCCATTCGGCGACGGGCGCGACGGAGACGCACGTGGTGCTGCTCTTCACGTCCGCCGCGCGCATGGTGGTCTTCACGCTCCGCTGAACGGAGTCCTCCCTCGCGCCTTCGGGTGACGAGGGGCGGGCTGCGCACGCGAGAACGAGTTCAACCACCGGCGTGGTGGTCGGAGTTGCGCTCGGCGAGCACCAGGTCATCGCCCGGAGCGGAGTTGCGCACGCGAGAACGAGTTCAACCACCGCAGAGGTGGTCGGAGTTGCGCACGCGAGAACGAGTTCAACCACCGGCGTGGTGGTCGGAGTTGCGCTCGGCGAGCACCAGGTCATCGCCCGGAGCGGAGTTGCGCACGCGAGAACGAGTTCAACCACCGGCGCGGTGGTCGGAGTTGCACTCGGCGAGCACCAGGGTCATCGACCGGCGCGGATGTTGCGCTCGGCGAGCACGAGTTCAACGACCACAGAGGCGGCCGGAGTTGGGCTGGGCTCGGCAGGCCGAAGCGGTCCAGCTCACATCAGTGCGATGAGCATCACGCCCAGCGCGACGACTCCGGCGCTCGCGGCTGCCCACACGTCGAGCCGCACCGGCCCTTCCCACGCGGCGTCGACGCTCTCGGCGACCTCTTCTTCGTCTTCTTCCAGCTTCCACTGAATCGCGGGCGCCGCGCGACGCACGGGTACTTCCACCTTCGCGACGACGGGAACCACGGGGACAGGCGCGACGAACGGCGCGGGGCGATGCGCTGCCACCCACGTCGACACGGCCTGCGTCGACGGCTCGAGGCCCATCTCACCGCAGATGGCGAGCAGCTGACCGTCGACCTGTGCGAGGCGGTACGGGCGCTCCATGGGGTCGGCGTCGAGCAGCGTGAGCACGAGGCCATCGAGCGCGTCGTCGACGGTCGGGTTGAAGCGGCTCGGCGGCGCAAGGTGCCCACCCGCGCGCTTCACTGCGTCAGCCGGCGTGAGCCCCGAGAACAGCCGGTAGAACACGGCGCCCAGGCTGTAGAGGTCAGAGAGCAGGTCGGGCACGCCACCGACGCCCAGCTCGGGAGCCGCGGCTTCAGCGCGAAGGGACGGCTTGATCAACGCGTGACCGAGCACGTCGACCGAGATGGACGTCGTGTCGAACGGGCCGATGGCCTGACCGGTCGCGTGATGATCCTCCACGGCTCGAACCAGCGCGTGCGCCAACTGCAGCGCGGCGTCGAGGGGCATGCGGCCTTCGACGAGCAGCGCTTCGAGGGAGTGACGGGTCACGTTCGGCAGGCGGTTGCGAGCGTTCATGCCCGTGACGCTGAGCAAGGGCCCGGCCAGCGCGCGATTCCGGGTGGTTCGGTGCGCAGCCGGCGTCGACTGCAACCTGCCGAGGGAGGAATTGGGGTGTGCCCGTGCTCCGGTGCCACCTCGAGTTCACAGCAAGACAGTTCGCATCGCCTTCTCGAGCAGCCGTCGCAGCGGAGCCTCGTCAGCACGAGCGAGCGCGTTCTCCCAGGACAGCCACTGCGCGCCGTGCGACTCGTTCGGGTCGTGCGCGAGCGCGTCGGGATTCTGGGCGACGACGAGGTACCGCACGTCGAGGTGCTGGTGCTGGGGCTCGGTCTTTCGCGCGGGAATCACGTGCACGTCGACGTCGAGCGGCCGCGGCGCGGTGGGGTGCAGCACGACGTCGAGCGCGGTCTCTTCACGGGCTTCACGCAGCGCCGTCGCCTCCATCGAGCCACCGTCGGCAGGGTCGGCGTGCCCGCCCGGTTGCAGCCAGCGGTTCAGCTTCGCGTGGAGCACCAGCAGCACGCGCGCTCCGTCGGGTGTCACCACCACAGCGCTGCCCGTGAAGTGGCCTGGCCACTGGTCTCGCGCGAACGGCCGAGAAAGCGACGTCGCGAAGTCGCGCATGGTGGCGAGGTCAGCGCGCTCCTTCTCGTCGGTGGGCTGATGCGAAGCGAGCAGCGCGGTGAGCGTCATGGCGTCAGCGGGTATGCCTTCAGCTCGTTGGCATTGTCACCTGGCGCGAAGAGCCACTCCCGGGTGACGTCGACGATGGCGTGCTCGGGGAACGCCGTCGCGGTGGTTCCCTCGGGGCCATGGCGCAGGACCGCGAGGTTCATCACGCCGGCATCGGGGAGCGAGAAGAGCAGCAGCGGCGCCGCTCCTGTGATTCGAAAGGGAACGCTGCGCACGAGCGGTTGGTACGCCGGCGGAACAGGGATGGAGCTGATCACGCCACCGTCGCCCGGCTTGAGCGGTCGCGACCAGTGCTCGAGCGAGCCCACCTCGCCAGGTCTCTCGAAGACGAGCGTGCTGGTCCTCACCGGCGTGGCAAACCAGAGCGCGTCGTCATCGACGGCGATGAGCGGGTTGCTCCCGAGCTGACAGGTCTGCTCGTCGCACCAGCCCTGCTCGCGCAGTTGCACGACGCGAGCCCCATCAAGCAGGAGCATCGTGGCGAACTGGGAAAGGCTCAGTCGAAGTCCGCCATCGGGTCTCGCGTCGAAGCGCGCACCTCCGATGAAGGCCGTCTGCTCGTCGCTCGTGGTGAGTTTCAGGTCAGCGCTCTGGAGCGGCTGACTGCCCGTGACGACGAGCTGCCCCGCGCCGCGGTCCTCCAGTCGCGAGAGCGCCGAGCCGTTCATCATCCACACGGTGTCACGCGTCACGGCCACGCTCGTCGCCTGCGGAAACGTCTGCGCTCCCGCATCGGAGAAGGCGGAGAAGCCCTGCTCCTCTTTGCAGAACGTCGTGCCTGCGAGTGTGCGGGCGGGCTCGAGGCACGGCCGAGGGAATGTCGTCTTCACCACCGAAGTGGCACCGTCTCGCGCCACGAGCACCTGCAGGTCGACGAACGCGATGGTGGGCTCGACGAACATTCGCAGCTCGTACGTCCCAGCGCTGAGCGGCGGCGTCGTCAGCTCGATGTCGATGCTCCAGTCCTGCTGCGCCAGCTTCGAGACCGTCACCGGCACCACTGCGCCACGTGGGTCTTTCAGCGTCGGCAAGACCGACAACGCGTCGCCGAGTCGACAGGCCGGGCCGGAGACGCCGAGGCGAAGCACGGTGGCTCCTTCGATCAGCAGCGGCGGCCGTGGAGGCGGCGCACTCGGCACCAGACACGACTCGGGTGGGGGCCGACAGGCGGAGAGCAGCACGAGAAGCGTGAGGATCAGCCGGTTCATGGAGTCAGGAGAAACGCGCGAAGTTGGTTGGCGTGAGGTCCCGGCGCGAAGAGCCAGCCGCGGGAAGTTCCCAGCACGACGTCGATGTCGAACGCGGTGAGCGAGAGGCCTTCCGCGGTCTGGTGCAGCTCGACCACCTGCTGCACCCCGGCGTCCGGCAGCGGGACGAGCAGCATCGGCGCTTCCCCTCCGACATCGAAGCGCGTCGGGCGAGCGATGGGCTGATACCCGGTTGGAATGGGAAGCGAGGGCGAAGGCTCGAGCATCGCCTCTCCCCGGCGTACGCGGCGAATGGTGGTCGGCGCAGCACCGCTGAGAAAGGAGAGCCACCCGTCCTCCACGGCCCAGAGTCGTCCTACGCCGTTGAGACACGCTCCATTCGCGAGGTCGCACAGGTTCTGGCTGCGTGACTCGAGCGTTCGGCGGCCGTCGGCGACCAGCTTCGTCTTCGCCGAGCCACTGACACCGGGGAGGAGAAGTCGCTGGTTCGAGAGATCGGTCGAGAGGTCGAGGCGAAGGGTGCCGACGATGGCGGTGCTGTCGCTCACGAACAGCGTGGCGTTCTTCGAGCCGGGCACCGCGCGGCTGGCGGTGGTGACGAGCTGCCCGCCCCCGCGGTCTTCGAGCCGAACCACCACCTCGTCTTGAATCAGCCACACCACGTTGCCGGTCGTGATGGCCCGCGTCGCCTGGGGAAATGGAACGCGCTTCGTGCCAGCGATGGCGGTGAAGCCGTCTTCGCTCTTGCAGAACGTGGTGCCAGCGAGCGTGCGGGCGGGCTCGAGGCACGGCGCGTCGAAGGTCTCGAGAATGGGCGGCGTGGCCCGGTACATCACCAGCAGCGGGAACTGGTGAATGGCGATCGCCGGCTCGATGAAGACCTGCGCCGCGTGTTGGCCCGGCTCCAGCGGTGGAAAGGTGAGGGTGACGTCGATCGTCTCGGCTCGCGCGTCGTGCGTGAAGGTCGACGACACGGCGATGGCGTTACCCGTGGGCTCGTCGAGCAGCGTGTTCACCGTCAGCACGTCGGTCAGCTCGCACGCGGGCCCCGCCACCTGAAACGAGACCGACGTCGCGCCACGGAGCACTGCCAACGCGGGAGGAGTGCCGCCTGGCGTCGTGAGCGTGCACCGCGGCGCGGCTGGCGGAGTACAGGAGGCGACCAGCACGACGAGAGCGACGAAACGCACCGCCACGTTCTTAGGAACTTCGACGAAGGAACGAAAGCCACCCCGGCGCACGCTCCGCTATGGTGCCCGCATGGCGCGAGTGCTGGTCATCGACGACAACGACACCATGCGTGAGGGCATGGCCGTGACCTTGAAGAAGGCCGGCCACGAGGTGCTCGCTTTTCGCAACGGGCTCGAAGGCGTCGCGGGGTTCCAGGCGAAGGGCGCTGATGTCGTCGTCACCGACTTGAAGATGGAGGCGATGGACGGCCTCGAGGTCGTCAAGCAGGTGAAGGCGCACGACCCCGGCGTGGTGGTGCTCGTCGTCACCGCGTTCGGCACCATCGAGACCGCGGTGGAGGCGATGCGGTTCGGCGCCCACGACTTCGTGCAGAAGCCGTTCCCGCCAGACCTGCTGCGCGCGAAGGTCGACTCAGCGCTCGAGCTCTCCCGCACGCGTCAACGCGTCACGCGGCTCGAGGCGGTGACCGAGGCGCTGTCGAGCGATCTCGCCGAGCGCTCCGGTATGCACCTGCTGGGCGACTCCGAGCCGATGCAGAAGCTGAACGTCGCCATCAAGCGCTCGGCCGCGACCGACGCGACCATCATCGTCCACGGTGAGTCGGGCACCGGCAAAGAGCTGGTCGCGCGCATGCTGCACGACCTCTCACCGCGAAAAGCGAAGCCCTTCGTCACCACGCACTGCGCGGCGCTCGCCGAGACGTTGCTCGAGAGCGAGCTGTTCGGTCACGAGCGAGGCAGCTTCACCGGCGCCGTGAAGCGCAAGCTGGGCCGCTTCGAGCTCGCCGATGGGGGCACGCTCTTCCTCGACGAGATCGGTGAGATCAACGCCTCGGTGCAGACGAAGCTGCTGCGCGTGCTGCAGGAGCGCGAGATTCAGCGCGTCGGCGGTGAAGACACGGTGAAGGTCGACGTCCGTGTCGTGTGCGCGACGCATCGCGATCTCAAAGCCGAAGTCGCCGCCGGCCGCTTCCGCGAAGACCTCTACTACCGCCTGCACGTGGTGCCGCTCGTGGTGCCACCGCTGCGCGAACGCCCCGAAGACATTCCGCTGCTCGCGCGCCACTTCATCTCGAAGCACGGCCCGCGCATCAACCCGCAGGTGAAGGCGCTGTCGCCCGACGCGATGCAGGCGCTCCACCGCTACGCGTGGCCGGGCAACGTGCGCGAGCTCGAGAACGCCATCGAGCAGTCGCTCGTCTTCGCCGAAGGCACGATGCTCGAAGAGAAGGAGCTTCCCGCCTTCCTCCAGAGCGCCTCGACGCGCGTCGCGCAGACGCCCGGTGGCCTGCCGATTCCACATGGCGACCGGCCGCTGCCCGACATTCTCGAAGACCTCGAGCGTCAGCTCATTCAGCGCGCCTACGAGAAGGCGAAGGGCGTGAAGACCGAAACCGCGCGGCTCCTCGGCATCAAGACGAGCGCGCTCTATTACAAGCTCGAGAAGTACGGGTTCATTCAGAAGGGTGAAACACCCGAGGAGTAGTCGCACCGCATGCGCTCCATCATCCTCGCTGTCCTCTGCGTCGCTGGCACCTCGCTGGCTCGCCCGAAGTCGACGTTCATCGAGATCAAGACCCTGCCCACGACGGTGAAGGGCCTCGCGGCCGTCGTCGAGAAGGAGAAGGCCGGCGACTTTCGCAAGCAGGCCATCTGGGCGCTCGAGGCGAAGCTGCGCGAGAAGGGCGACGAGCTGACCGACCCCGACTCCATCGACTCGCTCGTCGACGAGACGCTCAAGCGCGTGTTCGACGACATGGCGGCGAACTCCGAAATCTACATGTGGGAAGGCGACGAAGCCCCGCGCGGAGACGTGCTCATTCGCGACCCGGTGCTGCTGCTGCCCGGCCGCACGACGGCGGGCTTCTCGAAGAAGTACGCGGTGCGCCCCATGGGCAAGCGCATCGACCGCAGCTACCGCAACACCGACTGCACGGTGAAGGTGACGGTCGCGAAGAGCCCGGCCGAGTGGTTCACGCACGTGGAGTCGAAGGGCTGGGGCATCGCGGTCGACACGATTCGCACCACCGACAACGTCGCGCGCATCGTGCTGCGGTTCCTCTCGAAGGGCGGCACCGAGCCGATCTCCGCGCGTCACGAGCGGCCGGTCTGGGTCGGCTTCTTCAAGCAGGAAGCGGTGGGCGGCCCGTGGGCGCCGGTGTTGTTCGACGTGGCCGCGTCGAAGCTGCAGCGCGAGCAGGAGACGACGCTGGTTCCACCCGGCACCAACGAGAAGCTCACCGCGGCGATGAAGCAGCACATCTTCGCGATTCGCGTCGGCGACCTCGCGCTCATCAACCAGAGCCGCTCGTCGCTGCACGAGAGCGAAGCGAAGTGGACGTCGCTCAACGGGTTGTCCGGCTCCGTCGTCGACGCGAAGAACCTCGGCTGGCTCGACGTGCTGCGCATGAGTGACGAGCCGCTGGTGCGCGCCGCGGGCGTGCTGAAGGTCGCCTCGCTCAACGGCGAAGTGACGAACGACGAGCTCGTCGAGGTGATGGAGAAGGTGAAGCAGGCCCGCGTTCAGGCCGAGGCGCTGCTGCTGCTCAACAAGCGGCTCGACGCGAGCACCGACACGCCGGCCGACGAGGACAAAGCAGCCATCACCAAGCTCGGCGGTCCGGGAGAGCTGAAGCTCGCGGGCACCGTCGCGCGGCTGAAGGGCACGTCGGTGACGAAGTACTTCAAGAAGGGCGCGAACGGCTGGGACCCGGTGGTGCCGAAGAAATGAGCGAAGCCGGTTTTCTCTGGCTGCCCTTCGACAGGCTCACGCCACGCCAAGTGCACGACGTGCTGCAGCTGCGGCAGCGCGTCTTCGTCGTCGAGCAGAAGTGTGCGTACCTCGACGCTGATGGGCTCGACCCGAAGTGCTGGCATGGGCTCGGCTCCCTCGCTGATGGCACGCCGGTCGCGACCGCGCGCATCGTTCCGCCAGGGCTCGCGTACGAGGAGCCGGCGATTGGCCGCGTGGTGTCGAACCCCGACTTTCGCAGGCACGGCTTCGGGCGAACGCTGATGCTCGAGGCGATTCGTGAGACGCGGCGCCTGTACCCCGGGCAGGGCATTCGCATCGGCGCGCAGCGCTACCTCGAGAAGTTCTACGGCTCGCTCGGCTTCGTGCCCGTGGGTGAGCCGTACCTCGAAGACGACATTCCGCACATTCACATGCTGCGCGACTGGTGACGGCGGGTCTTCTTCTTCCCCGCGGCGCCCTCCGAGAGCAGCTTCACCAGCCGCTTCAGCCACGCATCGTTGACCGCGCCACGCTCGATGAAGACGCGGTGCATGACGGCGCCGGCGACGGTGAACAGCAGCAGCTCGACGTCGGTGTCGGGCTTGAGCTCTCCCCGTGCGATGGCCTGCTCGAGCGCGACGCGGGGCAGATCGCGCGCAGGGCCCTTCCACATCGTCGCGGTGAGGGCCTTCGCTTCGGCGCTGTCTCCATCGGCGAAGACGGTGCGCACGAGGCCGAGGCCCGTCGGCGAGGTGATGAAGGTGGCGAGGGAAGCTGCGAGCGAGGCGAGGTCGGTGCCGAGCGCACCGGTCTCGGGCGGCTGCGCCGTCTCTTCCATCGAGTGCTCGAGCGCGGCCTTCACGAGGTCCTGCTTCGTGGGCCAGCGCCGATAGACGCTCGTCTTGTTCACGCCTGCGCGTTCGGCGACCTCGGGAACACTCAGGCGCTCGAGCCCGACGCGGCCCAGCTCCGAGAGCGTCACCTCGAGCACCCGCTGCACCACCACGTCGCCACGTCGCTGCTTCGTCACCCCTCGACTCTGGATGGGAATTCGCAGCTTCGCAACGCTGAGTTGCAAAGTCCCGGCGCGGCCGTCACACTGCAACTCATGGTTGCAATGGGTGCTCGGTGAAGGTCTCGCTCCTCGCTCCGGGAAGCCGGGGCGACATTCAGCCGTACATCGCGCTGGGGCAGGGGCTCGTCGCGGCCGGGCACGGCGTTCGGCTGGTGACCACCATCGACCACGAGGCGTTGGTGAAGGGCTACGGGCTCGAGGTGACGGCGATTCCGGTGAGCGTCGAGGCCGCGCTGCAGTCGCGCGCGACGAGCGCGGCGGTCGAAGGTGGAGGCGTCATCGCGTCGTTTCGCGCGTTCGCCGAGCTCGCGAAGAAGGCAGCGCGCGCGACGGCCGAGCTCGGGCTCGAGGCCTCTCGAGGGGTCGATGCGGTGGTGACGGGGTTCAGCGCGGCGGCCATCGCCGACGGCATCGCGCGGAAGCTCCAGGTTCCCCTCGTGCAGGCCTACAACGTGCCGCTCACACCGACGGCCGCGTTCCCCGGAGCGCTGGTGCCCGGCCTCGACTTCGGCGCGTTCTCACGGCGGCTCGGGCATCGGCTCACCCGCCAGGCGCTGTGGCTGACGATGCGCTCGTCGGTGAACGAGGCGTTGCGCGAGGTGCTCGACGCGCCGCCCATGGGGCTGTTTCCACCACGCGCCTCGGGGCTCAGCGATGGCCCGGTGCTGTACGGCTTCAGCGAGGCGTTCCTGCCGCGCGGCCCGGAGTGGAAGGACGACGTCGAGGTCACGGGCTTCTGGTTCGTCGAGGAGTCGAGCGGCTTTTCGCCTTCGCCCGACCTCGCTACGTTTCTCGCGGCCGGTCCTGCGCCCGTCTGCATCGGCTTTGGCAGCATGACGTCTGAGGATCCGAAGAGGACCACCACGCTCGTGCTCGAGGCCGTGAAGCAGGCCGGCGTTCGGTGCGTGTTGTTGTCGGGCTGGGCCGGGCTGGCTCCCGAAGCGCTGCCACCTACCGTCTTCCTCACGAAGAGCGTCGCGCACTCGTGGCTCTACCCACGGTGCAGCGCGGTCGTGCATCACGGTGGCGCAGGCACGACGGCCGCGGCGGTCAGCGCCGGTGTTCCCGCGCTCGTGGTGCCATTTCACGGAGACCAGCCATTCTGGGCCTCGCGTGTGAAAGTCGCCGGGACAGGGCCGGCGCCGATTCCGAAGAAGCAGCTCACCGTGAAGGCGCTCGCCGCGGCGCTCGTCGAGGCGACGACCAACGAGGCGATGAGGGGCCGTTGTGCCGAGGTTGGCGTTCGCGTCCGGTCGGAGGCAGGCGTCGCCCGCGCCGTGGAGCGGATCGCGGCATTGTCACACGGCGTGTGATGGTTCTTCTCCCTCGCGGCGGCTACTGCGAACGCCTCGGGCAACACACAGTGCCTGCACTTCGAATCACTCGAAGCCCAGGAGCCCCGCCATGTCGACCGACGCCACGAAGGAAGAACTGAAGAACACCGCGCTGTCCGTCTCTCGCGCCATTCTCAACGGCCAATGGGACACGCTGGCCGGCCTGCTCGATGACGACTTCACCTACTCGGGTGACGGCTTCACGTTCACGAAGGACGAGTACATCGGCTTCATGCAGGACATGAAGGCGGCGTTTTCGAACCTGCAGATGGAGTTTCCCCATGTGCTCGTCGACGGCGACCAGGTGTCGGTGCGCTTCGTCTCGACGGCGGTGAACACGGGCAGCTCATGGGCGCGCCCGCCAACAAGCGGAACCTCGAGGTGAACGGCATCTTCATTCGCCAGGTGAAGAACGGGAAGGTGATGCGCGAGTGGCAGACGACCGACCTGCTCGGCGTGATGAAGCAGATCGGCTTCGGCGCGCTGCTCGGCTATTCCGTGTTCGTCGGGTTGTTCAACGTCGAGCAGAAGCGGCCCGTGCGCAAACCCGCGCTCCTGCCGGCAGCTGCTCAGTGAGGGCTTCGTGAAGCAGCTCGTGCTCGTGGTGCCAGTGCTGCTGTCGGTCGCGTGCGCCGCGCCCTCGAAGTTCTCGCGCGCGGGCTTCGAGGTGCACACGTTCACGCACGAGTCGACGAACGCGCATCTCGTCGTCGGTGAGAGCGGGGCGGTGCTGTTCGACACCGGCTACCCGCGCAACGTCGAGCAGCTCGAGGCCGACTTGAAGGCCGCCGGTGTCGCTGGCGGAAAGCTCAAGGCCATCGTCGTCAGCCACGCGCACGCCGACCACGCCGGAGCCGCCGCCATGCTCCACGAGCGCTGGAAGGTGCCGGTCATCGTCGGAGAAGGCGACCAGGGCATGTACACGAGCGGAAAGAACGAGCCGCTGTGCCCGACCGGCTTCATCGGCAACCTGCGCAAGAGCGGCGACGAATCGGCGACGTACACGGGGACCACACCCGACACGCTGGTGGCCGACACGCTCGACCTGAAGCCGCTGACGGGCCTGGACGCGACCGTCACCCACGTTCCCGGCCACACCATGGGCTCGCTCATCATCACCATCGGAGACGTCGCGCTCGTGGGCGACCTCTTCCGCGGCGGCATCGTCGGCAGTGGCGCCGAGACGCACTTCTACCAATGTGACGTCGAGCAGAACCGCCGCGACGTGCGCCGCGTGTTGAAGGACCTCGCGCCCAAAGCCACGCTCTTCTTCGTCGGCCACTTTGGCCCCGTTTCGCGAGAGGCCGTCGAGGCGCACTTCAAGGAGTGACGGTCAGGGAGTCCGCCGCCCACCGTCTGCGGCCGCATGAGCCGCTCCACTCACAACCAGCGCCGGTTCAAGGTGACGGTGTACGCGCCGCACAAGCGCACCCGGCACGCGCTCCGGCAGACGCTGCTCGGCGAGACGAAGGTGGCGACCGACGCGTGGCACGAGGTGCTGGCCGACGTTCGTGAAGAGAAGGGCCTCTCGCTGCAGGCCGAGGTGCTGCGCCGCGGTGACGAGTTGCTCGTGCCCATCGCGCCTCACGGCTGGAACACCCGCCTGCGCTGGTGAAGCCAGTTGGCGGCAATCCCATTTGGTGAAGATCGGTTTGTGTCGCCCGAGCGTGACGCCACCGCCCCCTGCTGGACAGAGCCCGCCTTGTTCCCCGATGGTGCTCTGCATGGACGTCTCGCGTTTCGCCGTGGGTGCGCTGTTCGTGTTGGCCGGCTGTCAGGCCGCTGAAGTCACCCCGGCTCCCGTCGCCAACCGCTCGTCGCTCGAGGCCTCGTTCGATGCGGCCGCGCGCGAGTACCAGGTGCCGGTCGAGCTGCTCAAAGGCATCGCCTGGGTCGAGACGCGCGTGTCTTCCTCGGCGAACCTCGAGTCGGCGTCGGGTGGCCTCGGTCTCATGCAGCTCACCGAGCGCGACGACTGGAAGCTGCAGTCACGCGCGATGGCGCTCACCGGGGTGACGCGCGGAAAGCTCGCCGTCGATTCCACTGCGAACATTCGTGGCGCGGCCGCGGTGCTGCGCGAGCTGTTCGATCGCACGCAGGCTGATCAACCTTCGCTCGATGCGCGCAACGCCGGCGACTGGTACCACGCGCTCTCGCTCTACATGGGCTTCGCTTCGGCCGACGCCGCGCACGAGTGGGCCGCCGACGTGTACCGGTCAGTGGCGAAGGGCTTCACCGCCCCGCAGGCCGATGGCGTCGTGCTGCAGGCTCCGACGTGGACCGGGTGGGAGCACCATGCTCCGGCGGTGCAGGCCCGTCGTGATGGGCTTGGCGATTACCCCGGCAACGCCACGTATGTGCAGTCGCCGAACCACTCGAACGGCCGCTCGACCTACGAGTTCGTCGTCATTCACACGATGCAGGGCAGCTACTCCGGTTCGCGCTCGTGGTTTCTCAACACCAGCTCGAACGTGTCGTCGCACTACCTCGTGCGCTCGAGCGATGGAGAGGTGACTCAGATGGTCGAGCACGCGGACACCGCGTGGCATGCGCAGTGTTACAACGCGCGCAGCATCGGCATCGAGCACGAGGGGTACGTGCAGGATCCGGCGCGCTGGTACACCGACGCGATGTACACGGAGTCGGCCAAGCTGACCCGCTACATCGCCGACCGCCACGGCATTCCGAAGACGCGCACCCGCATCATCGGTCACGCCGAGGTCGCGCCGAACTGCAACACGGGTGGCCACACCGACCCCGGCAGCGGCTGGAACTGGACGAAGTACATGGGCCTCATCACCGGCGGCACGACGCCTCCGGCGAACGGCACGCTCATCGGCGTCATCTTCCAGGGCGGCAGCTCGACCAATCGTGTCGCGGGAGCCGTCGTCACCGTGAACGGTCAGAGCGTCACCACCGCGGCCGATGGCCTGTACCAGTTTCAGCTCGCGCCCGGCTCGTACACGGCGAACGTCGCGAAGGCCGGCTACGGCACGAACACGGTGACCCGCGCGGTGACGACGGGCGCACAGGCGTGGGGCTCGATGGAGATCAACCCGATGACGGCGCAGAACGGCACGCTCTCGGGCAAGGTGTTCGTCTTCAACGCGGCCAACGCGAACGACATGTCGCAGCCCATCAGCGGCGGGTCGGTGGCGGTGAATGGCCAGACGGTGATGACGAACGCGACGGGCGACTACTCCGTCGCGCTGCCGGCCGGCACGTACACGGTGACGGTGACGAAGACGGGCTACCAGCAGGCGCAAGCGTCGCGTGCGGTGACGGCGGGACAGACCGCGACCGCGAACGTGGGAATGACGTCGACCTCGATGCCCGACACGCGCGCGCCCGAGGTGATGGTGAACAACCCGGCGGCTGGCTCCATGCTCGACGTCGCGGTGGTGCAGGTGCAGGGCACGGCGAGTGACGATCGCGGCGCGGTGGCTCAGGTGCGCGTCGCGTTGAACGGTGGCGCCGAGCAGGTGGTGCCGGTGACGGCGGGTGGGTTCACCGTCGAGCTGAAGCTCGCTCCCGGCACGAACACGCTGGTGGTGAAGGCGCGCGATGCCGCGAACAACGAAGGCTCCGCGACGGTGATGGCCTCGTTCCTCGCGGGAGTCGTGGGCACGGTGACGAAGGCCGGTGACGGAGCGGTGGCCATCGAGGGCGCGACCGTCGAGCTGCGCGAGGCGTCGAGCGGCACGGTCGTGTCGACGGCGACGACCGATGCGCAGGGCAAGTACGCGCTCGCGGTTGGCACGGTGCCGGCTGACTACACGCTGGTCGCGCGCGCGAGCGGGCACGTCACGTCGACCGAGACGGTGAGCATTCCCGATGATCGGCGCATCACCGTCGACGTGGCGTTGACGGTTGGCTCGTCGATGACGACCGAGGCCGGGCTCAAGTTCATCGAGCCGATGGATGGCGCCGAGGTGATGACGGACACGGTGACGGTGTACGGCCAGGTGACGGGCTTCGACGTGGCGGGCGTGAAGGTGAACGGAGTCACGGCAGAGCTCGTCGGTGCTGGTGGTTTCTCGGCGACGGTTCCACTGACCCGCGGCGCGAACGTCATCGAAGCCATCGCGAGCGGCATCTCGGGTGAGTCGGTCTCGGGCAAGTTGACCGTCACCTGGAAGGGCGTCGTGAACGGCGGTGAGGCCGACACGGTCATCGGTGGCTGCTCGACCGCCGCAGGCTTGTACCCGCTGATTCTCGCCGCGGTCCTGTTCCGCCGCCGCCGGAACTGACGTGTGGGACGATGTCCCAGAGCGACCCGCTCTGGTGATCCACCACGTCCACGTGCTGCATCTCTCTTCGTGATACCGTCCGCCGCGGGGATGAGCGCTTTCGAATTCGTTCTGGCTGGTGCGCCCGAGGCTTCGGCCTGGGCCTTTCCGTCTCAGCGCTTCACCATCGGCTCCGGCCCGCAGGCAGGTCTGCGGTTCGAGCCCACGCTGGTGCAGCCTGTTCACGCCGAGGTCGCCATCGACGCCAAAGGCGTTCCGTGGATTCGCGACCTCACCAACCAGAGCCTGCTCTGGGTCAACGACGCGCAGGTCGCCAAGTCGGCGCTCGCCATCGGCTCGAAGCTTCGGCTCGGGCGCCTGGAGCTGCTCGTGCGCCAGGTCGGCCAGAGTGAAGTGAGGCTCGACGCGACGGCCCGGCGCCCGACGCCGTTCGCGTCTCCTCCCATCGACGCCACCGCCAGGCGGCCCACTCCGTTCGCCAGTCCTCCCGTCTCGCTCGACTCGACCGCGAAACGTCCGACGCCGTTCCGGTCGATGCCCGTCGGGGGAAAGGCGAGCGGGGGCAACTGGAAGCCCGTGCTCACGCCGTCGCCCGTCACGCCGATGGAGAGCGGTGACGAAGCCACCCGGCGCTCCGCGATTCCCACGGAGCCTGAGCCCGCCGCAGCCCAGGCCGCAGACGGCCGCACGGTTCTGCCCGAAGGCTCCCTCATCGCCGGCCGCTACCGCATCATTCGCAAGCTCGCCGCGGGCGGCATGGGCGAGGTGTACCAGGCCGAGCACATCGAGCTGCACAAGCAGTTCGCCGTGAAGGTGATGCTGCCGGCGCTCTCGTCAGACCAGGAGTTCGTCAACCGCTTCAAGCGCGAAGCCATCTCGGCGAGCCGAATCGGTCAGCTCAACATCATCGACATCTCCGACTTCGGGCAGACCGAAGACGAAGGCCGCTTCTACTTCGTCATGGAGTTCCTCGATGGCGTCACCATCGCGAGCCTGCTCCATCGCGAAGGGAAGATGCCCATCCTCCGAATGGTGAACGTCGCGCTGCAGACTGCGCGCGCGCTCGCCGCGGCCCACGCGCAGGGCATCGTGCACCGTGACATGAAGCCCGAGAACGTCATGGTGCTGCAGCGCCCTGGCCAGCCCGACTTCGTGAAGGTGCTCGACTTCGGCGTCGCCAAGGTCTCGAAGGGCCCGGGCGAAGGCGGCCAGACACAGCTGGGCATGGTCGTCGGAACGCCTCAGTACATGTCACCCGAGCAGGCGATGGGCGTCGCCGTCGATGCGCGCACCGACACCTACGCGCTCGGCCTCATCTTCTACGAGATGCTCAGCGGCACGCCGACGTACATGGGCGACACCGCCAGCATTCTGATGGTGAAGCAGGTGACAGAGCCCGCGCCGCCCTTTCCCGAGGCGCTCACGGCGACGCTGCCCGCCGCGCTCAACGACCTCATCTTCCAGATGCTCGAGAAGGACCCGAAGAACCGCCCCGAGACGATGGACAAGGTCGTCGAGGTTCTCGAGAACCTGCAGGCGCATCTTCGGGTGGGCGCGAAGCTGGCTCCCGCGACGGCGTCAGGCCGCTTCCCCACGACGGCGACACCGCACTCGCTCAGCCCC
This sequence comes from Archangium gephyra, assembly GCA_943370055.1. Lineage (GTDB taxonomy): Bacteria > Myxococcota > Myxococcia > Myxococcales > Myxococcaceae > Xiheimicrobium > Xiheimicrobium gephyra_A. Next base: position 26,121 of record CALRPN020000052.1, on the reverse strand, counting down.
GTTCGTGTGACCTCGTCGGGTCTGCCCGTCGCGACGGTGCCTCGTCCCAGTGGCGCGGTGCCGGCCATCGCCGCGCCTGCCACGGCTCAGGCTGCCGCAACCGTCTCGACGGGAACGCAGGAGGCGGTCGCCCTTCCGCCCTCGTCGAAGCTGCCGATGGTGCTCGGTGGCGCGCTCGTGCTCGTGCTGCTCGCGGGTGGCGGCTACATCGCCTTCAAGCCGAGCGACCCGCCGAAGCCAGACCCCATCGTCGTCACGCCTCCCACTGTCACGCCGCCGCCGCTCGAGAAGATCGAGAAGGTCGAGGTGCCGGTGGTCGCCGCGCCGAAGGTCTTCAAGGTGAACCTCACCTCCACGCCCGAGGGTGCGCAGATCTTCAAGGGCGAGTCGCTCGTCGGGGTGACGCCGTTCGAGGTCGAGCTCGAGAAGGGCTCGGTGCTCGAGCTCGAGCTGAGCCTCACGGGGTACGCGAAGGAGAAGGTGAAGCTCGAGCCCATCGGCGACCTCGCGCTGAACCTGCCGCTGAAGAAGCTCGGTGGAGCGAAGCCGCCTCCCGCGAAGCCTGGCGACAAGCCTCCCGCCAGACCCGACCTGCCAGCCACCAACCCGTACGGTGAGCCGGTGAAGGACCTTCAAGAAGACCCGTACTGACGGAGTGACGAATGAGCGCAATCGGACTGTCAGTGCTGTTGCTGCTTCAGGCGGGCCCGGCGAAAGCTCCCGTGAAGGCGCCGGCGAAGGCACCACCTCCTGCGGCTGCGGCTCCTGCACCTGCGGCATCAGCTGACAAACCTCCCGAGAAGACCGACGACGACACCGTCGCCGCCAAGAAGTACTTCCAGTGGGCGCAAAGTCTGTACAAGCAGGCGCGGTATTCGGAAGCGATTGCGAAGTTCGAAGAGGCGTATCGGCTCAAGCCGCACCCGACCATCTTCTTCAACATCGGCCGTTGTTATGAACAGCTCAACGACCTGCCACGCGCGCTGAAGAACTACCGCGATTACCTTCGCATCGCGCCGGAAGCCAAAGATCGCGAGCTCGTCAATGATGCCATCGCGAACCTCGAGCGCCGGCTGAAGGAGTCGGGAGTGCAGCAGCTCGCCGTGTTGACCGAGCCGTCGTCGGCGCGCGTCACCATCGACGAGAAATATGTCGGGCTCACGCCGCTCACGATGGAGCTCAAGCCGGGCAATCACCTCATCGGCCTGACGAAGGAGGGCTTCGAGGCGGTCGAGAAGAACGTCGTGCTCTCAGCGGACAAGTCGATGGAGCTGAACCTCACGCTGAAGGCGAAGGCCGTCGCGGTGGTCGAGCCGGTGAAGACGCAGCCGGTGCTGACCCCGAGGGCCGATGTCGTGAAGCCCGTCGAGCCGGTCACGCCTGCTGCGCCGACGCGGACGTACACGTGGGTGGCAGCGGCCGTGGGCGGCGCGGGCATCGCGGCGGGTGTCACGATGGGTATTTTTGCGGGCATGGCGTCGACGAACCTGCGCAGCAGCGTTCACCCGATGAACGAAGCGCAGGCCCTGTTCGACCAGGCGAACAGTCTGGGGCTGGGCTCGAACATCGCCTACGCGGTCGGAGCGACCGGCCTCGTCACGGCGGTCGTGTTGTTCTTCCTGGAGCCGAAGATGAACGCGCCGAAGTCGATTGCCTCGGCACAGTAGCGAGCCGCTCGCTCGAGGTCAGGGCTCGAGACGCTTCGTGGCTTCGTCGAACTGGGCAACCTGTTCGGCCGTCATGCCGCGAGTCACGACGGGAATGGCGCGCTTGAAGAAGTCGGCGTTCTCGAAGGTCGCGTCAAAGTCGTGACCCCACTGATCGACGAACACGACCTGGATGCTCCCGTCTGCGTTCTTCGTCACCTTTGGGGGCTCAGGGCGCCGAGTTGATGCAAGTGGCTCGGGTCCAGCGAGTTGCGGCTGTGCAACGGGCTTCACGGCCGGTGCAAGTGGGGCGGCGGGCGTCGAGGTGGACTGCTGGCAACCCGCACCTGCGAGGCCGATGAACACGAGGCTGAAGGTGTTTCGCATCAGTGACATTGCTGAGTCCGGGAGATGGTGGAGGGATTACACGCGAGGCAGAAGGGACAGGTGACGGGACTGCAGCCCGAGGAGGTGGTGGCGCAGGACGTCACCCACGTCGCGCTGGAGCCGCAGGCGGGCGAGGTCGCCGCCGAGTACCCCGACGGCACGCCATCGTTGCAATCACGGTCACCGGCGAGGCAGGTGCCGACGGTTTGGCAGGCATTGACGGCCGTGTACCGTTTGGTCTCTCCACCGCTGCAGTCGTAGTCATAACCACCGCAGCCAGTACGGGAGGTCGAGTACCAGCCGGTCTGACCCGGGTAGGCATTCACATCGGTCTCGCAGCAGTCGCCGCCCAGGGTGCGCCAGTTGGTCGGCCCGGTGGTTCCACAGAACGATGACGGAGCTCCGGAACCGTACAGGTCACCGTCGGTATCGAAGTAGAACGAGTTGCAGGTGCCTGATGAGCACTCGCACGGGTTGGCGCAGGTATGGGTGTTGAGGAAGTCGGCCTCACACGCCCCTGCGTTGCAGTGGGCTGTCGCCTTGCACGAGGCCGAGCAGGTTCCGCCGGAGCAGGTCGGGAAGCAGGACCCGCTTCCGTTGCACTGGTACTGGCCGCAGGCGTTCTCCGGGTCGGTCTGCGCTGGGTGACTCGTGCAGGTACCCACCGATCCTGGCAAGGAACAGCTCTGGCAACCCGACGTGCAGGAGGTGTTGCAGCACACACCGTCGACACAATTGCCTGAGCTGCATTCGCAGGTGCTCGAGCAGGTGTTGCCGAGCGCCTTCGTCGCGGCGCAGGTACCTGACGATGTACAGAAGTTGCCGCTCTTGCAGTAGTTGGTGCATGCCGGCTGACTGGCGCAACCCGCGTAGCAGGTGCCCGTCCCGTTGCAGGTGTACGTGCCGCAGGCTCCCTCGATGTCAGTCCCCTGCGCGCGGTTGGTACAAACCCCGGGCGACGCGCCATTGCAGTACTGGCACCCTCCCGTGCACGCCGATTCACAACACACGCCGTCAGTGCAGAAGCCGCTCGCGCACTGATTGGCCGTTCCGCAGACCTGCCCGCCCGTCTTCTTCAGAACGCAGGCCGTCCCGTTGCAGTAGTGGGTCCCCATGCACTGGGTGTCCGTGGTGCAGGAGCTGTAGCAGGAGGCTCCATTGCACGCGTACCCGTTGCACGAGGTTGGTGTCTGGGGCGAGCACGTCGGGGTCGGACTGCAGCGTGGGCCTGGCGTGTAGACGCCGTTGGAGCACGTCGTCGCTCCGCAGCTGGTGCCCTCTGGTTGATAGCTGTCGCCAGGGCAGGTTGGGCCGCTGCCCGAGCACACCTCGGACACGTCACATGCGCTGACTGCGCCACGGCAGACCGTGCCGGCCGTCGAGTACCGCGCCGCGCAGACGTTGGTCGTGCCATCGCACGTGTCGTTCACATCGCAGCCGCCGCTTCCAGCGGTGAGGCACACGGTGTTCAGCGCCACCTTGGCGTCAGCGGGGCAGTTCGCGTTCGAGCCGGTGCACGTCTCGGTCGCGTCGCACGGCCCCGCTGCAGCGCGACACACGGTGCCCGACGTCACCAGTGTATCGGCCGGGCAGGTGACGTTCGAACCGTCACAGTACTCCGAAAGGTCGCAGAGCCCCGCAGTGCCACGGCAGACGGTGCTGCTGCTCAAACGCACGTCGGTCGGACAGCTCGCTGAGTTGCCCGGGCACACCTCGGCGGCATCGCAGATGCCTGCTGCCGCGCGGCACGTGGAGGCCGGCCCCAGGAACCCGTCGGCGGGGCAGGTCGCGCTCGCACCGGTGCACTGTTCCGCTGCGTCACAGGGGCCACCCGAGGCCCTGCACACCGTCGCCGCGGACTGGAGTGTGCAGGTCCCGATGTTGCCGGTGAGGTTGCAGGCGTCACAGGCGCCATTGCACGCCGTGGTGCAGCAGACTCCATCGACGCAGTTGCCCGAAGTGCACTGGGTGTCGCTCGAGCAGTTCGTTCCGTTCGAGAGCTTCGCGAGGCACATGGTGCCGCCGCAGTACTGGTTCGACATACAGCCCGTGGTGTCTGCGGGGCAGGAGACAGCGCCCGCGCAGTTCTCTGCAGGGTCGCAGCCGCCCGTCGAGGCACGGCACACCGTCGTGTTGGCGGCGAAGCCATCGTTGGGGCAGGTCGCGTTGCTGCCCGTGCAGGTCTCGGCCACGTCACAAGCGCCAGCTACCGCACGACACTGAAGCGAAGCCGCGGCGAAGCCATCTGGAGGACAGGTCGCGCCCGTGCCCGAGCACGTCTCCACGACATCGCACACCCCCGCCGAAGGACGGCATGTCGACCCTGCTCCGAGGAAGCTGTCGGAAGGGCAGTTGGCAGCGAGACCGGAGCAGTTCTCGGTGACGTCGCAGGGCCCAGCCGAGCCGCGGCACGTCGTGGCGACTCCGGCGAACGTGTCGACCGGGCACACTGCCGTCGAGCCGTTGCAGTTCTCGGCAACGTCGCACACACCAGCCGAAGCCCGGCACACGGTCGAGGCCGCGGCAAATGCGTCGCCCGGGCAAGTGGTGGTGCTGCCTGTACAAGTCTCGGCGACGTCACACGTTCCAGTCGAGGCACGACAGACGACCGACGACGTCGCGTAGCGGGCAGCACAGACATTGGTCGCGCCGTCACACAGGTCGTCGAGGTCGCACGCCTGACCCGACGAGGCGAGGCAGATGAACCCTGACGAGCGCTTGGAGTCCGTCGGGCAGGCGGTGCCAAACCCCGTGCAGTTCTCGGCGACGTCGCAAGGCCCGCCTGACGCGCGGCACTCGGTCGAGGCCGTGGCGTAGGTGACGGGACAATCGGAGCTCACGCCCGTGCAGGTGTCGTTGACGTCGCAGGCGCCGCTGGCGGCGAGGCAAATGGTGCCAGAGGTGAGGAACCCATTGACGGGGCAGGCAGGGCCCGAGCCTGTGCAGCTCTCCGCGACGTCACAGGGGCCTGCAGACCCTCTGCATTCCACCGAAGACGCCTTGAAGCCATCACCGGGGCAGCTTGCAGCCGCACCATCGCAGGTCTCGGCGAGGTCGCAGTCGCCGGCAGAGGCGCGGCATTCTGTTCCATTGGGAGATCGCAGGTCGGAGGGGCAGGCGGCGGACGTTCCCAAACACTGCTCAGAGGGGTCGCAGACGCCAGCCGACGCGCGGCAGACCGTCGTGGCAGGAGAGAATGAATCAGTGGGGCAGGCAGCGCCCACGCCAGAGCAGTTCTCTGCGAGGTCACAGCCGCCAGCCGGCAAACGGCAGACGGTGGCGGGCGGAGCGAACCCATTGGCGGGACAGGCGCCAGAGGCTCCGCTGCAGGTCTCGGCCACGTCACAGACGTCGACCGCCGCACGGCAGGTCGTTCCGCTCCCGACGAGGACGTCCGAGGGGCAGCTCGAGGCAGTGCCTGAGCACACCTCTGCCACGTCGCAGCTGCCGGTCGCCGCGCGACAGGTGACGCCGCCACCCGCGAGCACGTCGGCAGGGCAGGCCGCCGTCGAGCCATCACACGTCTCAGGCACGTCGCAGAGGCCAGCGGCCGCACGGCACGTGCTGCCAGCCATCGCCAGGGTGTCAGATGGGCAGGCGGGGCTGGCGCCTGTGCACTGCTCAGCCGGGTCACAGCCGCCTGCGCTCGCACGGCAGACCGTGCTGGCAGGACTGTTCGTGCAGGTACCAACCGTTCCGGCGAGGTTGCACGAGTCGCACGCGCCGCCGCAGCCGGTGTTGCAGCAGACGCCGTCGACGCAATTACCCGAGCTGCACTGGGAGGACGACGTGCACGCCGTGCCATTCGCCAGCGTCGCCGTGCAGCCTCCAGCACTGCAGTAGTCCCCCGGCATGCAGCCAGAGACGTCGGCTGGGCACGATGAGGCTGCTCCAGTGCACGATTCGGCCGTGTCGCACGACCCCGTGGCGATGCGGCAGACGAAGCTGTTGGGGCGCAACTGGTCGACGGGACAGTTGGGTGATGCGCCTGAGCACGTCTCGGGAGCGTCGCAGAGGTCGACTCCGCCACGGCAAACCACCCCCATCACGACGAGGGTGTCGTTCGGGCACTGGTCGCTCGAGCCGGAGCACGTCTCTGCCACGTCGCAGGCGCCAGTCTGGGCGCGGCAGACTGCGCCAGCGCCGAGCAGCGAATCGGCGGGACACGAAGCCGCGAACCCAGAGCAGTTCTCTGCGACGTCGCAGAGCCCTGTCGCGGGCCGGCACGCCGTGCTGTTGGGGCTGAACGAGTCTGAGGGGCACGCGGCCGAGCTGCCAGAGCAGCTCTCGGCGACGTCACACGGCCCAGCGGCGGTGCGGCAGACGGTGGTGTTCGGGCTGAAGGTGTCGGCCGGGCACGCGGGGCCACTCCCGGGGCAGGTCTCGGCGACGTCGCATGCACCCGCGGCCGCGCGGCAGGAAGTTCCAGCGACGATGAAGCGCGAGGCACAGCCATCGGTTGCTCCATCGCACGTGTCGTCCACATCGCAGGCCTGACCGCTGGTCGCGAGGCAGACGGCACCCATCGGGCGCTTCGCGTCGACCGGACACGTGCTGGAGGTGCCGTTGCACGCCTCGGCCTGGTCGCAGAGCCCCGCGGCTGCACGACACACCACCGTCGTGTCAGCGACGCGCGACTGGCAGTTGGCCGTCAACCCGTCGCAGATGTCGTTGACGTCGCAGACTCCGCTCGCGGGCAAGCAGACGGTGCCAGCGCTCGCGAAACTGTTGGAGGGACAGTTTGCCGAAGAGCCTGTGCATTCCTCTGCGGGGTCGCACGGGCCAGTCGAGGCGCGGCACTGGTCTCCGAGGAAGCGGAAGCCGTTGGCCGGGCACGACGCCCCGACGCCGTCGCACGACTCGGCCACGTCGCAGGAGCCAGCCGCAGGGCGGCAGACGACGGCAGAACCCGAGCGCACGTCGGCAGGGCAGCTGGTTCCACCACCCGAGCAGAACTCCTGCGGGTCGCACGTGCCTTGTGATGCGCGGCACACGGTCGAGGGCGAGGCGAACGCATCGGAGGGACAGATGGGGCCGACGCCGGTGCAGCTCTCGGCGAGGTCGCAGGTGCTGACCGCCGCACGGCACACCGTCATGTTCGACGAGAAGCCATCGGCCGGGCAGTCGGGGTTTCCACCGGTGCAGCTCTCGGCGACGTCACAGACGCCCTGTGAGGCTCGGCAGACGGTGCTCGCCGGAGCGAAGGTGTTGGCAGGACAGGTGGCAGAAGAGCCACTGCAGGTCTCGGGAACGTCGCAGGCTCCCGTCGAGGGGCCGCAGGTGACGCCGCTGTTCACGAGCACGTCGGTCGGGCACGCCGCAGATGAGCCGTTGCAGAGCTCGGCGACGTCACACGACCCGGCGGCCGCGCGACACACGTTGCCGTTCTGCAGGGCATCGGCCGGGCACGCGGGGCTGGTGCCGGTGCAGGTCTCGGCCACGTCACACGTGCCCGCGGCGCCACGACACACGGTGGTTGACGGAAGGTTGGAGCAGGTGCCGACCGAGCCGGCCAGGTTGCACGAGTCGCACGCTCCGCCGCAGCCGCTGTTGCAGCACACGCCGTCGACACAGTTCCCCGAGGTGCACATCGTGTCTGAGGTGCACGCCGTGCCGTTGCCCAGCTTCGGCACGCACGACGACACGGAGCAGAACTGGTTCGAGGGGCAGCTGCCGACATCGGAGGGACAGGTCTTCGACGCGCCGTCACAGCTCTCGGTGCTGTCGCACTGCCCGACGCTGGCGCGGCAGACGAAGGTGTTGGTCTGCACACCATCGGCGGGGCACAGGCCGCCGGTTCCGCTGCAGTTCTCGGCGACGTCACAACCACCGGAGTCTGCAGGACGGCACACCTGGCTGGCAGGCGAGAACGCGTCGGTGGGGCAGGCGTTGCTGGTTCCGGAGCACGTCTCGGCGAGGTCGCACTGGCCGGTCTGCGCGCGGCACACGGTGCCCGAGCCGGCGAAGCCATCGGACGGACAGGCGGCCGTGTTGCCCGTACAGGTCTCGGCGATGTCGCAGAGCCCGGACTGCGGGCGGCAGGTGACGGTCGAAGCCGCGAAGGCATCGAACGGGCATTGGGTGCTGCTCCCCGAGCAGGTCTCGGCGAGGTCGCACGGCCCGGCGGCGTTGCGGCACGTCTGGGTCGAAGGCGCGAGCGCATCGGTCGGACAGGTCGCAGACGAGCCCGTGCAGGTCTCGGCCAGGTCGCACGTTCCTTGAGACGCGCGGCACTCCTGGGTCGCGGGGGCGAAGCCGTCGGCGGGGCACGCAGGCGCGGTGCCGTCGCACGTCTCTTCCGCATCACAGACGCCCGCGCTCGCACGGCAGCGGGTCCCCGAGCCCACGACGGCATCGGCAGGGCACATCGCGCTGCCGCCCGAGCAGAAGTCGGCGACGTCGCAGGTTCCATTCACGGGGCGGCACTCGGTCGTCGTGCTGGCGAACATGTCGGTGGGGCAGGCAGCGCTGGTGCCGTTGCAGGTCTCGGCGACATCGCAGGTCCCGGCCGCCGCTCGACACGTCACGCCACTCGCGCTCAGCACGTCGGCAGGGCAGACGCCGGCGGCACAGACCTCGAGCACGTCACAGCCACCTGCGTTCGCGCGACACAGCACCGCCTCGCAGTCGGAGTCTGCACAGTCGATGGCCTGGTCACCGTCGTTGTCGACGCCGTCGAAGCAGCTGTCGTTCATCGGGCCTTCGCCCACGCCACCATCGAGGCCTGCGTCAGCAACGCCAGCGTCGGGACGAACGCCTGCGTCGGTGGGGTTCACGCCAGCATCGGCGTCTCCAGCGTCGGGGCGCGTACTTCTTTCACCGTTTTCACAGACCTTCGCGGCGCTGCAGAACTGCGTGCGCGGACAGTTCTCGTCGCTCTCACACGGAGCGCCCACGAGGACGGGAAAGCACGCGTTGGCGAGGAGCAGGGCGCCCAGCACCCCCGCAACCCACAAAATGACGCGTGAAGCCTTCCGGCTGTCGGTGCCCATGTTCGACCTCGTCGTGATGGCGCGGATGCTCCCCCGCTGCGAACGTCGAATCTGTCACAAGACTCGTGCTTTCCCCAGCGACGCCGCTCGGGAAAGACGACCGTGAATGAGACGCTTCAACCCATACATGTGCGCGGGTACGACTTCTCTTTCACCGTCTCGGTTCGCCCATCGGGTTTGATCAGCAGCAAGGTGTCCTCTCCGCCGAAACAGCCGTCGTGGTCGCTGACGAGCATGAGCACCCCGTCGGGCGTCTCGGCGAGGTTGTTGCCACCGCACATCGGCGTGGGTCCGCGGGTGAGCTCGATGAAGGCCTGCGCGCGCAGTCGTGGCGGCAGGTCGGCGAGGTCCTTCCAGGTGGTGCCGCGGCCGAGGCGCTGCACGACGCCGTTGCGGGTGACGATGATGGTGAGCTGCCCCGGCCCGTGTTCGCGCGCGTGACGGCTCTCGGTTGGTTTGGCGCGGTCGACCTCGTCGAGACACGCCTTCGCGTCGGGCGCCTTCGCGCAGAGCATTCCTGCGCGGCCGACCTCTTCGTCTGCGCGGTAGACGACGACGCCATCGACGAGCGGAGCGAACTGCGCGGCGAGCCGCTCGGATGGCTGGCAGACATCGACCGTGAGGCCTCTGCGAAGGTTGCAGCCCGTCGAGAGCGCGATGGCGATGACGAGGGGGAGGGTGCGCATGGCGCGCGAGTTGAGCCCGAGCCCCCGCACCGACGCAATCACAGGCTCGTCGCGAAGCCGTCGATGCGGTCGTGATGCAGTGCGGTCTTGTCGCGGTCTGCTCGGCGCCGACGTCTTTCAACTCGTCGAGCTCGGCATCGTGGCGGGCGGGAGCGGCGTGATGGGCGCAGGCTTCGCGCGACGGGAAGATACGCTCGAGTCACTCGCGCACGAGGCGTCGCACGGCCTCGCGAACCACCGGCAGCGCCTCGTCGAGCGTGAACGTCACCCACGGCGACTTCTTCGCGTACGACTTCCACTTGTTGCGGCTGCCGCGGCTTCGGCCCCACGTCTCGTCGTCGAAGAAGCCATCGAGCGCCGACAGCGGCATGCGTTGACTGTCGAAGGCGAACTGCACCGCGCGACGTGACAGCACCGGGTCGAGCGGTACGTGTCGAAGGAAGAGGAAGAGGTCGGCCATCGTCTTCGCGTGCCACCGCCCGCGCGGCCCGTGCTCGACGAGGCTGTGCACCTTCCACCCGAACATCACCTCGGCCGTCACCGCACGAAAGCGCAGCCCACGCACCTCGGTCGGCACCGGAGCGACGGCCAGCTGTTCACCCCACCCGAAGTCGACCTGCACCGCTTCGCCACCCTCGCACACGGTCGCGCGCACGCCTGGAAAGTCGGTCTCGGCCCAGATGACCGTGAACTCCACCTGCGCCGGCAAGGTCGCGAGCGCCTCTCGCAAGACGGGCGTGATGGTCTGCGGCGTCCACGCTCCGTCCACCAGCACGTCGATGTCGTTGACGCCGCGGCCTGGAACCCAGAGCGAGGTGAGCAGGCTTCCACGCAGCACCACGCGTGAGCCGAGCGCTGCGTGCACGTGCGTCAGGGTCTTGTCGAAGAGGGTCATCGGTGGCCCCGCGTCCAGGGTCGCGACGGCCCCGCCTTTCGGGTCAAACCGCGCTTGCTTTGCAGCAACCTCGTGATGCGCGGTGACTTCGTGATCGGCGAAGACTTTGCAGCTGGAGCTCGGTGGAGGTCGTTCATGGCAAACAAGAAAGTCCTCGTGGTCGACGATTCACCCACGATTCGCCAGCAGGTGTCGATGTGCCTGACGAGCGGTGGGTACGACGTCGTCGAAGCCCAGGACGGGGTCGAGGCCCTCACCCGGACGGCCGGCGTCTCGATGTGCATCTGCGACGTCAACATGCCGCGCATGAACGGCGTCGAGTTCGTCGAGAAGATGGGCGGAGGCTCGATTCCCATCGTGATGCTCACCACCGAAGGCCGGCCCGAGCTCATCGAGCGCGCGAAGAAGGCGGGCGCCAAGGGGTGGATGGTGAAGCCCTTCAAGCCCGAGCACCTCTTGTCCGTGGTGAAGAAGCTGGTCGGGTGACGTCATGGCCTCGAGCTGGGGAGACCTCGCGCGGCGAGCGGCAGCGTCACTGACACCGGGCGCAGGAAAGGCAGCAGAGCTCGTCTCGGTGGCCTTCGTGGCCATCGATGGCTCGTCTGGCGCCGTGCATGCGCTCGTCGATGGTGGGCTCAGCGCCGAGGCGGCCGTGCGCTTCTCGCAGCACTTCGCCGAGGTCTGCTTCGCCGATGGGCGGCCGATGCGGGTCGTCTCGACCATGCGCTCCTCCGGGGCTCCGCTCGGCGTTTCGCTCTCACCGGTCACGCGTGGGGTCTCGTGCTGCGCCGAGGCGAGCGAAGGTGACGGCAGCCTCGTTCGCCGTTTGCACATCGCGCGCTCCATCGCCGCCGCGCAGTCACTCGCCGAGTCGTCCGTGCTCGACATCGGCGTCGAGGTGCGCGGCATCTTCGAGCTCGCGCGCACGCAGACCGGCAGCCTCGAGGGCCTCGTGTCGCAGTACTCGGCGGCCACCGGCCAGGACACCATCGCGAGCACCATCGACTCGCTCGGCAACACCGTCGGCACGCTGACGCAATCGCTCGTCGAGCGCGTCGGCCAGCAGGCGAAGTCGCTTGAGCAGGCGCACCAGTGGACCAACGACATCGTTCGGCTCGGCGAGTCCATCGGCACCATCGCGGCGTCGGCGCGCATGCTCACCTTCAACGCGCGCATCGAGTCGGCGCGCATCGGCGACGCGGGCCGCGGCTTCTCGGTCATCGCGCAGTCGATTCAGGACCTCGCTTCGCAGATTCGTGAGACGAACGACGCCGTCGGTGCGCTCGCCGGTAACCTCGCGCGCGCCCTGCCTCTGCTCGGGTCCGAGGCGCAGGCCATGGCCGGCGACGCGAGAGACCAGCTCGGCGCGCTCACCCAGAGCCTCGAGCGGGTTCGTCAGCAGCTCGAGGTCACGCGCCGCGAAGCGCATGACTCCCTCGTCAACTCGACCGACAACGCCTCGCAGCTCAAGGGCCGCGCGAACCAGGTCATCGAGAAGCTGCAGTTCCAGGACCGCACGCACCAGATGCTCGAAGAGGCCAGGCAGCAGGCCGACTCGCTCTTGCGACTGCTCGGCGTCGACGAAGGCAAGGTGGAGCAGACGCTCGTCGAACAGGTGGGGTGGCTCGGCAAACAGCAGGACGGCAGGGCCCAACAGAAAGAGGCGGGCTCCGTCGAGCTGTTCTGAAGACGTGGTTGACGGTTCGAGATGCTCACGCTGCTCCGCGAACGTTCGCTGCCCCTGCCCGAGGCGAGACCGGGCGGGTTCCGACGTGGGCGATGACGCACGGGCTCGCGCTGTGCCGTCCCTGTTCGCGTCGCGTCGTCGACCCGAAGCCAGAGGTCGACGTTCGAGGTGGTGCTGCCGTGGCCAGAGGACGTGGTGGCTCCGCGCGTCGCTGCGTGACGTCTCGCGACTCGCTATGACGAGGTCATGTTCAGCCGCGTGAGCTTCCTCTGCTCGATGATGTTTGCCGTGCTCGCGCGTGCAGAGGAGCCGCCAGTCGGCGCCGAGGCGCGCCTGCTGATGTGCGGCTCCTCGTCGGTGGTGCAGCTGAGCGTCTTCACCTGGGAGGTCGTCGATGGCCGCGTGCGGCTGCACCATCGCACGGGAGCGCTCGACACCGGCGCGCAGCCGCCGAAGTCCAGCGGCAAACCTCCCGTCGGCTGTCCCTTCGGCCTGCCCGCGCCGTCGGCGGCCTGGAACCTGCGCGAAGTCACCTCGTTCGAGCGCACCGCCGCTGGCTGGGTCGACGCGAAGGGAAAGCCGGTCTCGGTGACGTGCACCGCGCGAACCATCAGCGCCGTGCGCAACGCGACAGCGCTCGTCCCCAACCCGCAGAGCGACGGCTGCGGCGGTTCACGCCAGCTCATTCTCTCGGGTGGTCCACGGGTCGAGGTGCCTGTGGTGCGCTGTGTCGTGAGCCGTCAGGACGAGGCTTCGCTGACGCTCACCTTCGGTGCCGAGCGTGTGGCGTCGGAGAATGACTGCGGCGGCGGTGGCGACTGGCGCCTCAACGGGTGAGACGGCTCAGCCCATCCACCCTGCGTCGATGGCGGGCGCGGAGTCGAAGACGGCGAACTCTCTCGCGCGGTTCTTGATGGGAACGTTCAAGGTTCGCAGCGCCTCGATGACGAGCTCGAAGCGCGCGTCGGCGGTGTTGCGGCCCACCTGGTACGAACGAACGGTGACGAAGCGCTCGTTGCCTGACTTGCGGAGGTTTCGCGAGACGTAGCCTCCGTGGGCCCGCACGGCCGCGAGCAGCGTCGCGTCGTCGAGGCCATCGGGCAGCACCACCGTCGCGTGGTGCTCGAAGTACACGTCGTTGGGCAGTGAGGCGCCGTCGGCGTCGGTGTCGGGCGCTCCGAAGGCACGGCCCGTCGCCTCGAGCTTCATGCGCGTCACCTCGAAGCCGTCACGCACGAGCGCACGCGCGAGCTCCAACACCTGCTCACGGGCCTGGCTCAAGGTGCCGAGGTGATAGCTGCCCGTCATCGGCTGCTCGTGCTGCGCCGTCGTCTCGGGCATCACGATGTGCAGACACTTCACCTCGAGCTTCGCGCACGTCGCCGCGAACGCAGCCATGTCGCATGGCTTCACGGTGAGGTGCGCCTCGAAGTAGCCGGGCGTGCCATCGCCTCGAACGTGCGCCGCGAGCTCGAGGTACGGGCGCTGCCGCATGTTGACGAGGAAGCTCGAGGTGCCGAACTCGGCGAGCGTGCGGGCGTAGCCGTCGGGTTGCCAGAGCCGGTCCCACCCGTAGCCGCCGGTGCCGCGGGGAGCGGGGACGATGAGGCCTTCCGCGCGACCGGTGAACAGCTGCACGTCGTCGGTGCTCGTCTTGAGCGCCACCACCACGCGAGACACGCCGGGACGATTGGCGAAGCGCCGACAGAAGCCTTCGTCGCCGAGCTCACGGAGGAGCTTCTTGAACCGCGCGCCGCTGAACGGGGGCTCTCCTTCGAGCGCGAGCTCGGCGTTCTCGACGAAGCACGGCCGGCCCAGCGCACGCCAGGCCGCTTCGACCCGTGAACGCGCGACGTCTTCGAGCGAGGCACCTTCCGGGCGTGGCAACGCGAGCCGCGAGAACTCGACGTCGAGGCCCGCGAGCAGCCGCTGCGACTCGTCGGCGTTCCAGGAGTTCGGGGTGACGAAGACGAGGCGCATCAGTCGCTCCAGTTCCACACGGCGGGCTTTCCCGAGTTCTCGGGAAGGTACGCGCCGTCGACCTTTCCGGGGCGCACGAACTTCGCGCGGTGGAGCACGAGCCCCTGACGCTCCACGCGCCACACCGCTCCCTCCACCGCGTCGAGCGCGCCGTGATGGCCGTGCGCTCCCAGCTTCTCGTCGATGACGGAGAGGGAGATGGCCTCACCTCGGTGGAGCAGGGCAGGGCGCGCGAAGGCTCCCGAGAGCCGTGCGTCGAGGCGCTCGGTCGAGAGCGCACCGTCGTTCGAGAAGAGGTCGAAGACGACGAAGGGCTCGTGGCGAAGCTCGTAGCGGGTGGAGTGCGCGAGCGCGAGCCACTCTCCGCTGAGCCACTCACCGTCGTTCAAGAGCGTGGAGAAGCGCGCCTCGTTGGTGAGCACCCAGCGCGCGAACATCTGCCGGCCGGGGTTGTTCGACTCCGCCGCCCGCCAGCCTTCACGGCCCAGTGCGACGATAGTGCCGTTCAGCTTCGCCACCGCCACGCACGAGCCGTCGAGCTTCTCCTGCACGATGACGACATCGCCCTTCGTCGAGCGTTCGAGACAGCGACGCGCGAGCTCAGGCGGCGCCATGCGGTCGGAGCTGCCGGTGCGCGACCCGGGCAGGTGCGGAATCTTCGGGAACGTCTTCTTCCCGAGCGGCAGCGCCTTCGTGGGCTTCACGTGCGGCCGCGCGACTTCCCGGTGGTCGTCCCGCCCGCGATGAGGTGCGCCAGCCGAAGCGGCTCGGGAATGATGCCGTGCGCCGTCGTCGCCTCGAGCATGCGCTCGGCCTCGGCGTGCGACAGCCCCGCGCGCTGCACGAAGACGGGCCCGCATGACTCCGGCTCACCCGCCGCCTCCATCAACGCCTGTTTCTCTTGCCACCCCTCGACGGCCTTCACGGCCTTGAACACGAGCTCGAGCCGCGGCTTCTTGCGCGTCACCACCAGCACCGGCAGGTCAAGCGTCTTCGAGAGCCGGTGAATGTCGATGACGTTGAAGCCGGCGAAGGTGATGCCCTGCAGCAGCACGCCGCGCACGTGCGAGAGGTCTTCGTGGCGTGACAGCTCGGCCATCACGTCGGTGGCGTCGGTGCCGTCCTTCTCGATGGTGTCGCGCAGCACGATGTCGAGCCGCGGGCCCGAGCAGACACAGCCGATGAGCCCCACGCGCCCCGCGCTGCCGCGAACGTGCGGCGCGTCATCGAAGCCGATGACGTTCGAGAGACGGCGGGGCCAGCGTTTGGGAGTCATGGGCCTCTGTCGCAGCACAGGGGGCGGTGCTGACGCCAGCGTTCCCGGAGTGGAATTCGCGGCCACATGTTCGATGCTCGGGTCCATGCTCCAGTACCAGCTTGCGCCTGCGGTGACCTTCACGCCCCGCCCCGATGGCGGAGCAGAGGTGACCAACGGCGCCGACCTCCACTTCGCCGTCAGCGCGTTGCAGCGGCAACTCATCGAGGCGTTCCGTCAGCCCCGCGCCGTGGAGGAGCTGGCACCTGACGAGCCGACGCGAGCGGCGCTGCGCGTGATGGTCTCTGACCTCGAGGCGAAGCTGGTGCTGCTCGAGGTGGGCCGCTCGAGCGACCGCGAGATGCAGCTCGTGTGGAACTACCTGTCTCGTGGGCCGGTCTCGCGCGCCATCTTCCACATCGACAACGAGTCGGACTCCATCGAGGCGTTCGAGCAGTCTGGCGTCGAGGCGGTGCGCGCCATCGAAGCGCTGGTCGCGCTCGAGCCCACGTGGAGGGTGGCGACGATCGGCTGCGGCATGGGCCGCATCGAGAAGGCGCTCGCGCCGCGCGTCCTCGAGATTGCGGCCTTCGACATCTCGGACGAGATGCTGGGTCGCGCGAAGCTCTTCCTCGCCGACCGCCCGAACGTGGCGCTCCTGCTCACCGATGGAACGCTCAGGCCACTGGCCGACGGGTCCATCGACCTGGTCGCCACGTTCCTCGTCTTCCAGCACGTCACCCGCGAGGGCAGCGAGCGCTACATCGCCGAAGCCGGCCGCGTCACCCGGCCTGGGGGCCGCTTTCTGTTTCAGGTGCACTGCTACCCGAGTGGAACCGCGACCCCTGAGGTCGCCTCGCCGGTGGAGCGGTACTACGGCTCGGGCAAGGTGACGTACGGCGAAGACGAGGTTCGTCGCTGGCTCGACCAGGCAGGCTTCGTCATCGACCTGCTCCGCCCCGGCTCGATGGAAGGCGACGAGCGCCGCCTCACGGGCACGCCCGGCGCGTGGCAGAGCCTGCTGGTGCTCGCGACCCGTCGCTGAAGTCAGGCCACCAGCGCGTCGACCAGCTTCGTCACGTCGGTCTGAGACACGCTGCACAACGCCACGCGCACCGCGCCCTTCTGCGGCACCACGTACACGCCCTGCTCCTTCATCTTCGCGGCGCGGCCTTCGGCGTCGTCGGTGAAGACGGTGACGAAGAAGCCACCTTCGTAGCGCGGGTAGTTGAGGCCCTTCGGACGAGCGAGCGCGTTGAACGCGTCGACGCGCGCGGTGAGCAGGGCTTTGAGCTTCTCGCGCTCGGCGTCGCACTGGGCCTTCAGCGTCGCGTCGGTGAGCAGCTTCGTCACCGTCCACAAGCCGCCGCGGTTGCAGTTCGACCAGGTGCCACGGCACGCGTACGCGAGGGCTGCCTGGGTGGCCGCGCGCTCCTTCTCGTCGGCCTCGCACGCGATGAGCGCACCGATGCGCAGGCCGTAGTGCGTGAACGACTTGCTGCCGCTCCACGCGAACAACAGGCCGACCTTGCCCAGCAGCGGCGTGAGCTCGTTCATGAAGGCGCGCGGGTCTTTCGCGGTGCCGTAGAGGAAGTACGCCATGTCGACGAGCAGCGTGATGGGGCCCTTGCCCGAGTGCGCGACGAGGCGCTCGACGACCTGCTTCCACTCCGAGGCGCGCATCGAATAGCCCGTCGGGTTGTTGCAGGGGTCGTTGAGGAAGAGCAGCACGCGGCCCTGGCTCTTCAGCTGCGCGTCGAGCTTCGCGTCGAGCGCGGTGACGTCGAGCAGGCCGTCGGCGCCGAACATGTTGAACGTCTCGAGGCCACGCTCGTGCTCGTCGCAGAGCGTCTGGTACGGGCCCCAGTAGAAGCTGGGCGTGAGCATCTTCTGGCCCGCCTCGAGGTAGTTCATCAGCGCGTGGCGCAGCGCTCCCGTGCCGCCCGGCGTCGCCACGGCAGTGGCGCTCTTCTTCAGCGCGTCGTGGCCGACGAACGTGTCGCCGATGACGGCCTCGAGGTAGCCCGGCGTTCCCGGAATCGGTGCGTAGGCGGCCCACTCGTCGCGCGGCACCTGCTTGAGCAGGTTCGCCACGGTGTCGAGCACCGCGAGCGTGCCGTCGTCGTTCATCAACGAGCCGATGGTGGCGTTGACGATCTTCTCGCCAGCCTGCTTGCGGCGCGTGGCCTCGCCGTTGAGCGCGAAGATGAGGTCTTTGTCGGGGCGGTTCTGTCGGGCTGGAATCAGGTGACGCATGCGCGGGTTGTGCCCGAGTCACGCGGCGAAATGAAGCGACTGCTGCGACGCACCGGGTCTCAGCCAGCAGTTGAACGCATCGCCTCGCGCAGCACCGATTCCAGCGCGGTGACGCTGTAGGGCTTGGCGAGCGAGAAGAGGTGTTTGCCCGTGAAGTCGGTGCTCGCCGTCGTGTAGCCGCTCGAGAGAATGATGGGCAGCTTCGGAGCCAGCGTCGCGATGACCTGACTCGCTTCGGCCCCGTCCATCTCGGGCATCGTGAGGTCCATCAAGACGACGTCGAAGCCCTCCGGCGCCGCGCGCACCTTCTCGACCGCCGCCTTGCCCGTCTCGGCCTCGTCGACCTGACAGCCGAGCGACTTGAGCAGTCGACTGGCGCTGCGCCGCAGCAGCTCTTCGTCGTCCACCAGCAGCACGCGACACGACAGCGGCGCCGAGGCACCGCTCTTCGCAGACCAGCGGTTGGACTGGACGGGCGCCGCGAGCGCCGGCAGGTCGATGGAGAAGGTGGTGCCTTTGCCTGGCGTGCTCTCGAGGGCGATGGCTCCACCGTGCGCGCGCAGAATGCCGGCGAGGGCTGCGAGACCGAGGCCACGGCCCGAGCCCTTGGTGCTGAAGAACGGGTCGAAGATGCGCGACTGCAGCTCGGGTGACATGCCAGCGCCGTCGTCGCTCACGGTGAGCCGAACCACGGGGCCGAGCGCGGGCTCTCCCACGACGCCGGGCGGAGGCGCGGTCACGGTCAACGCCTCGGTCGTGAGGGTCACCGTTCCCTCGCGATCGCCGATGGCCTCGGCCGCGTTGGTGATGAGGTTCATCACGAGCTGCTGCAGCTGGCCGTCGTCTCCCTGAACTCCGGGGAGCTGCTCGGCCAGGTGCTTCACCAGCTTCACCTTTCGCGGAATCGAGACCGAGAGCAGCTGGCCCATCGAGCCGACGAGGTCGTTCAGATCGACAGGGCGCTGGAGCAACTTCCCGCGGCCGGCGTAGGCGAGCAGTTGCCTCGTGAGTACGGTCGCGCGTGTGACGGCGAGCGAGGCCATCGTCAGCGCCTCGGTCGCGTTCTCGCCCTTCTGCGCCTTGCGGTCGGCGAGGTCGAGGCTCGACGAGAGCACCGTGAGCAGGTTGTTGAAGTCGTGCGCGATGCCGCCGGCCAGCAACCCGAGGCTCTCGAGCTTCTGCGCCTGCACGCGGCCGGCTTCGGCCTGCACGTCGCGGGTGATGTCGCGCACGGCTCCGACGAAGCGCAGCGCTCGACCGGTCGAGTCTCGAGTGGTGGTGCCGGTGGAGTGCACGTGCAGCACCGCGCCGTCTTTTCGCACCACGCGATGCTTCACGTCGTAGCGGCTCGTCTGACCCTTGATGACGGCCTTGACGCCGTCGAGCACCCGCTTCGTGTCGTCGGGGTGAACGATGACGTGCCAGGGCTTCGGCGGCCACTCCTCAGGCGCGTAGCCCAGCCAGGCCGCGACCTGCGGTGAGCCAGAGACTCTTCCCGTGCGCAGGTCGGTGTCCCAGACGAAGTCGCTGGTGGTGCTGACGGCGAGCGACAGCCGCTCCTCGGCTTCGCGCGCGAGGGCGAGGTTCTTCTGAAGCTCCTCTCGCAGCTTCGCCTCTTCGTCACGCTGAGCCGCGCGGCGGTCGAGCTCGGTCGGCACCCAGAACCGCGCGAGCCGAATGAGCACGATGCAGGCGACCGCCACGTTGAGCAGCTTCACGGCCGTGAGCGGACCAGGCTCGCCGAGTGACTTCAGCACCTCGGGCAGCAGGCCGTAGTTCGCGCCCCAGACGAGCCCGAAGTAGCTGCTCTCGACGAAGCTCTTGAACGCGTCGATGGCCAGCACGCCGAGCAGCATCGTGATGAGCGGGTCGCTCTTCGCGTGGCGACGGTGCCGCAGGTACAGCACGAGAATCAGGCCCCACAGCACCGTGAGGAGCGCGTACGTGCCGATGGCGGCGAATCCACTGTTCACGAAGCCCCCGCAGAACGACGGCTCTCTCTAGCGCACTGCGAGCCCACGTGAAGGATAGGCTGGTGTTCCCTCATGGCACGTCAACTGAGCGACCTGATCAACGACAAGGAACCGGCCTGGCCGCAGGTGAAGGCCTGGGTCAAAGGCGCCTCGCGCCCGGTCGAAGTGCTCGACTCGAACCCGTCGCGCGCGAAGGACGTGCTGGTGGCGCTGCAGGTGACGACCCGCTCTCCGATGGGCGCGATCGCGTTCCAGACGGGCGGGCTGCTCATCGACTCGGGCTGGGTGCGGCTCTTCGGCGGAGGCTGTTCACGCTTCGAGGGCGACCTCGCGAGGTGGAACGGCCTGGGCCCACGGCCGCTCACCGACGCCTTCGACGGCGCGATGCTGGTGGGCCACGACGCCATCGGCGGCTTCTTCGCGCTCGACGGCGGGGCGCTGGGGGAAGGCAAAGGGCACGCGTACTACCTCGCGCCCGACAGCTTGAGCTGGGAGAAGCTCACCGACAGCTACTCCGCGCTGCTCGTATTCCTGCTGCAGGGTGACCTCGGCAGTCTCTACGCAGACCTGCGCTGGGACGGCTGGGAGAAGGACGTCAAGGCGCTCTCGCCCGACCGGGGCTTTCACTTTCACCCACCGCTCTTCGCCGAAGCTGAAGCGGGCACCACGCGCAGCCGCAAAGATGTGCCGATGACCGAGCTGCTCGCGCTCACCCTCGACTTCATGGAGCAGCTCTCGGCTCCCGACGCGAAGGAGTGACCATGCTCTGTGCCGATGGCTTCTCGGTGGGCCCATGGTGAAATGAGAAGAGGGAGTTCCACGATGAAGCCCGAGCCGTTGCGAAAACAGCCCAGACAGTCGCGCTCGCGGGCGCTGGTGAACTCGATTCTCGAGGCTGCTGGAGACCTGCTCGGCAAGAGCGCCGAAGACCCGAACGCCATTCCCGTTCAGAAGATCGCCGAGCGCGCAGGCGTCGGCATCGGCTCGGTCTACGACTACTTCGCGAACAGCGACGGCGTCTGGAGCGGGTTTCTGTCGTGGCTCACCGAGCGCAACTTCACGACGTTGGAGCAGCAGGTCGCCAGCTCGGGCGCGACGTTCACCGCGCGGCTGCCTGCGCTCGTCGATGCCTCGCTCTCGCTGTACCTCGACACGCCTGCCCGCACGCGCGGCGTCATCATGGCCATCGCGCGCCTGGGCTGGATGAAGCAGGTGGTGATGGAGCGCGACCGTTTCGCGCACGTGCTCTCGGCGAAGCTGCACGTCGAGCACCCGCACGTTCCACGGCAGACGCTCGATCGGCTGAGTGAGCTGCTCTGTGACGCCATCATCGGGGTCGTGCTGGGTGAGCTGTGGCGCGAGCCGAACGAAGCGCGGCTCACCGAGGTTCGCCAGCGCCTGAAGGACCTCGTGACACGCGAAGTGCAGGCGGCGACCGCTCCGCCGAAGTAGCCGAATCACGCCGCGGCTCGCGACGGGCTTCACGAACGTCGTCTCTCGAACGCGCTCGCATCAACTGCTGACGCGGGAGATGCTCTCGCCTGTGACTCCTCTCACGGGAACCCGAGCGTGGGCGACGTTGCCGCTGGTGCTGGGCGGCGTGCTGGTCGCCATCTTCGTTCCGACGTTTCTCACCTCACCCGAGGGAAAGCTCAACTGGTGGCTCGAGATCGGGCCCGGCGTCATCGGCATGGTCGCGCTCGCGCTCACGTTCAAGCGCTTCCCCATGTCGAAGCTCATCTACGTCTGCGTCTTCGTGCACATCCTCATCCTCGTGTACGGCGGCTACTACACGTACGCGAAGGCGCCGCTGGGCGAGTGGGCGAAGGAGGCCTTCGGCTGGCAGCGAAACAACTACGACAAGATTGGTCACTTCGCGTTCGGCTTCTTCCCGGTGTTCACGCTGCGTGAGGTGCTGCTGCGCAAGACGAAGCTCGAGCGCGGAGGCTGGTTCGTCTTCATCCTCATCTCGATGATCCTCGGCTTCGCGGCGTTCTACGAGTTCATCGAGTGGTGGGGCGCGCTCGCGATGGATCCCGAAGGTGGCGACAAGTTCCTCGGCACGCAGGGCTACGTGTGGGACGCGCAGAGCGACATGCTGTGGGCTGGCATTGGCGCGAGCGTGGCGTTGCTCTTCTTCTCGAAAGTGCACGACGCTTCGATGGAGCGCGCGCGTCTCGAGCTCAGCGCCGCCGCAAGTCGTGGAGCGTGAGCGGGTGCGCGTCGGCTGGCTGCGCCTGCACCCACGCCGCCGTCTGTCGCGGGTCGCTCGCGTCACACACGAAGACGAAGCGCGTCGTGGGGTGGTTCGCATAAATCGTCCACGTCTCTTCGTGAATCACCTCGGCGGGGCCGACCTCGGCCATCTCGACGGACAGCTCGATGCGCCAGGTGGCGTCGGTGAACGACAGGCTTCCACCCTGCGCGCAGAAGCCGAGGGTCTTCAGCGTGAGGCCTTTGGAGGAGATGGTGGGCACGTCGGTGAACCGTTCGCGCAGCCAGGCGTTGGCGGCTTCGCAGAAGGCCTCGCACGTTCGCGGGCGGCCAAGGCTCGTCCGCGGCGTCCATCGGTCGAGCATTCGTTTCAGGTCGGGTCCCGCGGCCGCCACCAGCCGTGGCCAGCGCTCGCCTGACTTCAGCTCGGGCAGCAGATCGAAGAAGACTTCGCTGGTGACCTGGGGCCGCGCGAGCACGGTCGCGAGCCTCGGAGCGTCATCGAGCGCCGCTCTCGCGTCTTCGAGGAACGAACTCACTTCACCGTGACCGGGATGTCTTTGGTGGTGTCTTCCGTCACGAGCCGGATGAAGGCCTTACCCTTCGACTTGCCCTGAACGAACAGCGTCGACTCCCGGCGCGTCACGTCGTTGCCGTCCTTCCACTCGTCCTTCTTGATGCGCTGGCCCCAGAAGAGCGTCGCCACGTCGCCCTTCACCTGAACCTCGACCGGCTTGAGCTCGTCGATGCGGAACTCCATCACCTCATTGAGCGACAGCCCGATCTCGTCGGTGTCGAGGAGCCACGGCGGACTCCAGCCAGGCGTCGGGCTCCAGGTGCGGCGTACGTCGTTGGCGAGCTCTTCTTCGTACTTCTCGCGGGTGATGATCTCCTGCGGCGCGTCGAGGCTCTTCACCGTCGACGCGTCCTTCGTGTACACGCGGCGCCAGTCCCCGCGGTCGACGGCGCGAAAGCTCGAGCAGCCGATGGCGAGGGCCAACACCGAGACGATGAGGAAGAGGCGGGTCTCCATGGCGGCGCATGGTGGCGCGGCTCGCTGGTTCTGTCACGTGGCCCGCGCGACCGTCCTCTCTCTCGAGCTTCGATGATGGTGGGGGGACCGCCGGGCGCCCTGTCGAGACGGTTGATCTCAGTCGCCACATCGCTTGCCGCATGACGCCTTCACCAACGTGAGCGCTGAGCGGAGCGGGTGAGCGGGTCGCCCCGACATGAGCAGTCGGCGTTCCGCGCTTCGCGCTGGAGCTCGGAGATCGCTGAGGCACCAGAACGACAAAGGCCCAGCCTTCCGTGGAAGACCGGGCCTCGAAGGACCTGGAGGCTGGGAGCGTCGCCGCTCCGCACCGTCACATCTCGGTGCGGCCGCTCAGGTTGTTGCGCTCGGGCATGTCGAAGCCCTGCTCCTCTTTGGGAGCCGACTTCTTCACCGCGCGAACCGGCTTGATGGGCGAGAGATCATCATCGGCGACCGTGTTCACCGGCGTCGGCGTCACAGGCACCTGCGTCGGCACCACGATGCGCTGCGACTCGACGGCCTGCTGCACGGCCGCGCCCTGCTTCGCCGCGAGGTGCACGGCCACGCCCATCAACACGATGATGGCCGCCGCCATGGCACCGCCGACGACGTAGAGCCACTTCGCCGGCTTCTGCAGCTGCGCGAGCTGCTCGGGCGTCAGCGTCACCGCTCCGGCCTGCACCAGCTCGGGCGAGACCATGATGGAGTCGGTCAGCTGCACCGACGACGTCGCGATCGGCGTCATGCGGGGCGCCGGTGGAACCATGAGGTCGGCGCTCGCGCTGGACGACTGCGAGACCTGCGTCTGGGTCAACAGCGCGTCGATCTGCACCGCCGGCATCTCGATGGTCGGCAGCTTCACAACGTCGGTCGCAGAGACCTCGGGCACTTCCTGCGAGTCAGCGCGCGGGGCAGCCTCCACCGGCACCGCGACGGACTCCGTGGTGACGGCGGGAATCGACGTGTCGGTCTTCGTCTCGGCCGGAACGTGCGCGGCGACGACGACCGTGTCGGCCTTCGCGGCTTCGGCAACGACGGCGGCATCGGCAGCAGCGGCAGCGCCCGGCTCGACCACCATGGGCAGCGGCTCGATGACCATCGGCTTGCGCGCCATCGCCTCGGCCGCCGCCATCAGCTCGGGCGGAAGACGAACGGCCGGCATCTCGGGAACCGTGGGCAGCATCGCGGGCGCGGGCGGGCGCGAGAACGCCGTCGCGACTTCACGCGCCGACGGACGCAGCTCGGGGTTCGTCGCCACCATGCGGATGATCATCGTGCGCCACGGATCGGGGATCGTGGTCGGCACGCGCGGCATCCACTCGCCTGAGGCCACCAGGTGCACCACGCCCAGCGTCGTCTGCGCGGTCGGCAGCGGCGCTCCGGCGATGGCGCAGAGCACGGCGCCCAGCGAATAGACGTCGCCAGCCATCGACGAGCCAGAGCCCTTCGCCCGCTCGGGCGAGAGGTACGCGGCCGTGCGCGGCAGGTTCTGCATCAGGCGATTCTCACCGCGGCGATCGGTCATGCGGTTCGCGATGACCAGCGGCATGTCCCACAGGTACGCGCGGTCGGGCGGCACCAGCAGCACCGACTCCGTCGACAGCTCGCCGTGCACCACGCCCTGGTCGTGAACCATGGCGAGCGCGTCGGACAGCTGCGAGGCGACGCGAATGACGATGTCGATGTCGAGGCGGTCTTCGACGAGCGCCGACAACACCTGGCCCTCGGGGAAGTCCATGGCCACGAAGGCCGACGTGCCCACCGAGCCGGTCTGGTGAATGCGGGGCAGCGTGGGGTGCGAAGGCAGCTTCTCGCAGGCCTTCACCGCGGCGTCGCCGTTCGCTTCGAGCGGCAGCCAGCGAACCGCCAGCCGGTTGCCCGACTCGAGGTCCTCAGCGCAGTCGAGACGACCGATACCGTCACAACGCAACGGCGCGCGAATCTTGATCTTTGGATCCAACTCACTCATGTCCGGCCCCCGGAAGTAGCCGAGGCGTACTGCCCCTTTTGGTCCGCCCGTCAGCGCCCTTCGACCAACGCGCCAGCGGACGCACCCCATACCACCCTCGCTCCTACCTGCACACCCCCCCCGGGGACGCCGGAAGTCCCTGAAAGAACCGTGGTCCAGGCCGTTCCGTCGTAACGCACCACGTCGAAATTCGAGGTGTTGGCAGCGGCCGTGGCGAAGACGTCGTTCGGAGCCCGAATGATGAGGTGATTCAGGCCGGTACGCGCCGCCAGCACGGTCCAGCTGGTGGCCTGGGGATCGAGCCTCGCGAAGACTTGATCACCCGCGACCCAGATGGCTCCGTTGACCAGCTTGCAGCTCGTGAAGGTTCGGCCGGCCATGGGGAAGACGGGAGCGGCGGCCCACGTGCCACCCGATCGCCTCCAGACGGTCGAGTTCGCGCCGCACGCAACGGCCTGACCGACGACGGGGCAATCGACGGCGTTGAAGTCGTTCACGGTGGTGACGGCCGCCTCGCGGGTGGCTGCGGCAGGGCCGATGGAGAAGACGGCTCCGCCAGTACCGACGGCCCAGGCTTCGGTGTCGCTCGCGCGGCAGACGCCCCGGAAGGTGGTGCTCGGCGCTGTGGTGGAGAGCCGGGTGTAGCCCTGGAAGTTCACCCGACCGATGAGCCCGGCGTTCAAGCCATCGCGGCCGACGACGAGAATCGAGAGCGCGCCGTTGCGGCCCTCGGCGTCTTCGAGGTTGTACTGTGGGCTCGTGGGCGGCCGACGGAACTCATAGACGTCACTCGCGGCGTGCTGCACTGCGAGCTCTCCGTTCTTCCCCAGCAGCGCGAGCTCTCCGTTGAACGAGGTGACGGCGCCGAAGTCGATGCCAAGGTCGAGCGCCTCGGTTCGCTCCACGGGCGTCGTGCGGCGGTAGAAGACGTTGTTCACGTTTCGCACGCGGTCGACCTCGGCCACGACGACGCCGGCGCTCTCGGAGGGAGAGAGGTGCTCTTCACCGAGCTCGGTGTCGAGCTGCGCCACGGGGAACGCCGTGCTCGGGCCCGTCACGCGATAGAGCCGCCCCGTTCCGAGAATCGAGCTCGTCTGCAGCCACACCACGCGTCCGCCGGCGGAAGGCGGAGCGCCGGTGATGCCGAC